>NZ_JBIRVV010000020.1:0-108952 GCF_044387305.1 Lentzea sp. NPDC020367
GGTGCGTGTGGTTTTGTGGGTTGGGTGGGGGGGGGGGCCCCGACCCGCGCCCCCCCACGCGCGGCCCACACCTGAGGAGGGGTGTCAACTCGACGAAAAGCGTGTCGAGTTGACACCCCTCCTCAGGTGCAGCAAGAGCTATGGCGCGACTCGTGACGGGACCCCACCGCCCAGCCCGTTTGGTAAGGACGGCTCGCCTTCGGCCTCGCGGTGAGGACGGCTTGCCTTCGGCTTCGCGCTTGGTTGGTGTGACTTGGTGTTCCTGGTGTCCCTGGACTGTCAGACCCCCTGAGTACGTTGAGATGTAGGGGTTCCCAGTCAGGGGGTACCCCTGCGAAAGCACGCGAATGGGGTTCGCTGGTGAGAACAACGGCTGTCCTGCTCGTGGCTGCGGCGCTGCTGGGTGCCTCGGCCACGCCGGTCGCGTTGGCGGAGGCCGACCAGGGCGAGCTCCTCGGCATCGCCCAGCGCTACCTGCACGCCAGGGCGCAGAAGGTCACCACCGGGCCGCAGACGCCGGGCTTCGGCGTCGCAGACGCCGGGCTTCGGCGTCCCGGTCACCCCGGAGCTGGCCACGAGACTGGCCGTGCACGAGACGAAGCTCGAAGCGGCCAGGGCGTCGGCCCGCACGCGCTACCGGGCTGCGGTGGTCGAGACGCGCGCTGAACGGTGGGACGTCGACCAGACTGGCCGGACAGTCGTGGCACACGTCTACGAACATGCCGAGCTGTACTTCGCCGAGGCTGGCACCGTGCCGTTCACCGGCTACGGCCTGCCCCACCTGCTCACCTTCCGTCGCACGGGCGAGGGCTGGGTGCTCGCCGACGTCGCACTCGGCCACTACAAGCACTGTGCGCTGCTGCCGGAAACCCAGCGGCCGTCAGAGTGCTGAGATGATCCGCGACCGCAGCTGGGGGTCGCCCGCCGCCTGCTCGTACAACAGCTCCCGCAGGACCTCGGCGGGCAGCGATCTCAGCACGTCCTTGAGCTCCACGTCCTCGGCGTCCGGTGGCGGCACCGTCTCACCCCGGTCCAGCAGCACCAGCCCGACAGCCACGCAGTGCTTGCAGAAGAACCCCTCAGATCCGTGCGGACAGGTGCACGCCCCCATCAGATGCGTCCCCGACCACGACAGCTCCACCGCGTACGCCGAGTCGTCACCGCCTCGCACCCGCGCCGCCACGTGCCGGCTGTGCACCCGCAGGGACAGCACCGACTCGCGGTAGGTCAGGCCGCGCCAGTACGACTTGGTGCCCGCGCGGTGCAGCAGCAGCTCGGTGGTGAGGGTCGTCGACACGAGGGTCATCCAACCGGGTGACCACAGAAAGGATCAACATGATCGCGATCGGCCCACTCGAACCCGCGGACCGCGCCACGTGGCAGGAGCTCTTCGAGGGCTACAACACGTTCTACGAACGCACGCTGCCAGCGGAAACGTACGACGAGAAGTGGCAAGCCTTCCAAGCCAACGAAAACATCCACGCCCTATGCGCCCGCGACGACGACAAGGTCGTCGGCATCACGCACTTCTTCAAGCACCCCAGCACGTCCGGCCCGGACGTCTGCTACCTGCAGGACCTCTTCACCGCCCCAGGGGCGCGCGGCCGGGGCGTCGGCCGCGCGCTCATCGAGGCGGTGACGGCATGGGCGAAAGAGCAGAATTGCGCCCGCGTCTACTGGCACACCAGCGAGTGGAACGAGACCGCCCGCAAGCTCTACGACCAGGTCGCGGAGAAGACGCCGTTCGTCCACTACCGCATCGTGCTCTAACGAGCCGTGGCCTCCAGGTCGAGCAACGTCACGGCCGCGCGGAAGTACTTGTTGGTGCCCAGGTCACGCACGGTCTTGATGTTGAACGCGGCCTTGAGCTTCTCCGCGTCGCCGGGGCTCACGCCCTGCAGCGCGTCGACCGGGGCGTCCAGGATGTCGGTGAGCGGCTTGTCCTCGTACGCCTTGTCGAGGAGCGAGTCGAGGTTCACGGTGATGGCCATGATCTTCATACCTCCAGAGGTGGGGCGATCACGGCAGATTCTGGAGTCAGATCCGGTATTCCGCAGTGCGAGTCATCGCTTCCGCTTGAGCGCGACCACGATGACACCGGCCACCGCCAGCAACCCGGCCACCCCGAGCGCCAGATCGCCCACCGCCAGCTCGTTCCCTTGGGCGATCACCAGGGCCAGTCGCATGTCCTCACGGTAACCCTTGGAGCAACGCCGCCAGAAGGATTGTGTGGGACCGTATGAGGTGTGCTGCAAGCCTGCCTGAACGGCTCCCGCACAGCCGAGGAGCACCCGGCCCTGCCGTTGTCCCCCGAACGCCTCGCCGAGGACGCGGCCGACGTCGCCGCGCTCGGCGTCACGTCGGTGCACATCCATCCGAGAGACGTCATCGGCGCGCTCACGCTCGTGGGGCCCGAGGTGGCGACGACGATCGCCACCGTCCGTGCCGCCGTGCCGGGCATCGAGATCAGCGTGTCCACGAACGTGCCCGGCAACCAGGCCACGTTGATCGGCAGCTGGGCGCCGCTCGCGGCGGGGCGGCCGGACATCGCGAGCGTGCACGTGGACCAGCCCGGCTGGCGGGATCTCGCGCAGGCGCTGCACCGGGTCAACGTTCAGGTCGAGCTCGTCGTCGGAAGCCTGGCAGACCTGCAAGACCTGCCGGAAGGCGTCAGCCGGATCACGGTCAGCGCGACGCGTGACACGGCGGAAAGCCTGCTCGCCCAAGTGGAATCGCTCGGCCTGCCGGTTCTGGTGCACGGCCGCGACGCCGAGGCTTGGTCCGTCCTCGACTACGGCGCGCTCCTCGAGCACCACGTGCGCATGGGTCTGGAGGACACGCTGAAGATGCCGGACGGTCGCCAAGCCAAGAACAACGCCGAGCTGATCGCCATGGCCCGCAGGCGGCAGAGGTCCAGGGCCCCGAGCTAGTCGGGGAGCACCACCGCGACGATGCCGGCCAGGTGCGCCAGACGGGCCACCTCGGCCGCGCGGAACATCGGGCCGCCCGGACGTCCCACGACGAGCACGCGGTCCGGCTTGCCCAGCGGCGTCGCGGCCAGTTCGGTGCCCAGCTCGCGCCAGGTCTCCGGTACCCAGTCCTCCTCGCCGTCGAGCACGGTCGCGCGCTCCAGCGGGAACCACGGCACGTTCGCCATCCGGGTCTCCGGAGCGGCGGACGACGAGGTCAGCCGGTTGATGCCGGTGCCTTCGGGACCTACCACGACGGCCCAGCCGGCGCGGATGATCTTCGGGACGCCCTCGGTGAAGACCTCGAGGCCCTTGTGCGGGGCGTCGGCGATCTCCTCGACGAGTTCGAGTTCGCGGTGGGTGTCGAGGATGCCCGCGTACGGGCGCACCGCGTCGACCTCGACGCCCTCGATGGACTCCGCCGCGGTGATCAGCGTGTCCGGCAGGCGGCCGGACGGCAGCTCCACGACGAGGTCGTCGATGGCGATGCCGGAACCGCGTTCCACCACGTCGACGCTGAGTATGTCCGCCCCGATCTCGCCCAAAGCCGTTGCGACCGCGCCGAGGGTGCCGGGACGGTCCGGGAGCTGGACCCGGATCAGGAACGACAAGGTGAACGCCTCCATAGCTCGTGCGCGAGACCCCGCGTCTTGCGCCGTTGCCGGTCGGTGATTCTCGCAGACGCATCGTCAACGCATGACCCGCTGTCCGCGTTGCGGAACGGTTAAGTTGACGTGCCAGTCAACGGTAGACCCGGTAACCCGTTCGAAGGCGCGCCTGACCAGCCCATAGACTCACGGGGTTCCCGATTCGTATCCCGACCCTACGGGGGTTGACAGGAGTGCCCAGCATCTCCCGCGACGAGGTCGCGCACCTGGCGAAGCTCGCCAGGCTGGCTGTTACCGAGGACGAGCTCGACTTGTTCGCCGGACAGCTCGACGTGATCCTCCAGTCGGTGGCCTCGGTTGGCGACATCGCCACGGCCGACATCCCGCCGACGTCGCACGCCGTTCCGCTGACCAACGTCTTCCGCGAGGACGTGGTCCGTCCGAGCCTCGGTCAGCAGCAGGCGCTCTCCGGCGCTCCTGAGGCCGAGGACGGCCGGTTCCGCGTGCCCCGCATCCTGGGTGAGGAAGCATGACCAACGACCTGATCCACGCCACCGCGGCCGAACTCGCCGCGAAGATCCACAGCGGCGAGATCTCCAGTGTCGAGGTCACGCAGGCCCACCTGGACCGCATCGCCGAGACCGACGCGAAGGTCCACGCGTTCCTGCACGTCGACACCGAGGGCGCGCTCGCGCAGGCCCGCAAGGTCGACGCGGCCGTCAAGGCCGGTGAGCAGGTGTCCCCGCTCGCCGGCGTGCCGTTGGCGCTCAAGGACGTCATGACGACCGAGGGTGTGCCGACCACGGTCGGTTCCAAGATCCTCGAAGGCTGGATCCCGCCCTACGACGCCACGGTGACGCGCAAGCTCAAGGAAGCCGGCGTCGTCATCCTCGGCAAGACGAACATGGACGAGTTCGCCATGGGTTCGTCCACCGAGAACTCGGCGTACGGCCCCACGCACAACCCGTGGGACCTCGACCGCATCCCCGGCGGCTCCGGCGGTGGCTCGTCGGCGTCGCTCGCGGCGTTCCAGGCCCCGCTCGCGATCGGCACCGACACCGGTGGCTCGATCCGCCAGCCCGGCGCTGTCACCGGCACCGTGGGCGTGAAGCCCACCTACGGCGGTGTGTCGCGCTACGGCCTCGTCGCGTTCTCCAGCTCGTTGGACCAGGCGGGTCCGTGCGCGCGCACGGTGCTCGACGCCGCGTTGCTGCACGAGGTCATCGCGGGCTACGACCACATGGACTCCACGTCCATCAACGCGCCGGTGCCGCCGGTCGTCGCCGCGGCCCGCGAGGGTCTCAACGGTGATCTGTCCGGCCTGCGCATCGGTGTCGTCACGCAGTTCAGCGGCGAGGGCTACCAGCAGGGCGTGGCGCGCAGCTTCGAGGCCGCCGTGTCGCAGCTCAAGGAGCTCGGCGCCGAGATCGCGGACGTGTCGTGCCCGAGCTTCGACTACGCGCTGCCGGCGTACTACCTCATCGCGCCGAGCGAGTGCTCGTCGAACCTCGCCCGGTTCGACGCCATGCGCTACGGCCTGCGCGTCGGCGACGACGGCACGCGCAGCACCGAGGAGGTCATGTCGCTGACCCGCGAGGCCGGCTTCGGCCCCGAGGTCAAGCGCCGCATCATGATCGGCACGTACGCGCTGTCGTCCGGTTACTACGACGCGTACTACGGCTCGGCCCAGAAGGTCCGCACGCTGATCACGCAGGACTTCGCCAAGGCGTTCGAGAAGTTCGACGTGCTCATCTCCCCGACCACGCCGACCACGGCGTTCAAGATCGGCGAGCGCGCGAACGACCCGATGGCCATGTACAAGGCCGACCTCTGCACGATTCCCGCGAACCTCGCGGGCACCCCCGCCATGAGCGTGCCGAGCGGTCTGTCCGATGAGGACGGAATGCCGGTCGGCCTGCAGATCATGGCTCCGGCGCTGCAGGACCACCGCATGTACCGGGTGGCCGCGGCCTACGAGGCCGCGCGCGGCGCGTTCGGAGGTCCGTCGCTGTGAACATCAAGAAGGCACGGGGTCTCCTCGGTCTCGCCGGTGCCGTCGCGGGAGCCGTGGGAGCGTTCTCCGGCTTCCGGAACGCCCGTGCGAAGAACGACAAGCTGATGCTGGCGAACGCGATCGCCACCATCGCCGTGGCGGTCACCGGTGCGGCGCTGGCCGCGCGCGCTCTGCGGAAGGACGACTTGGCATGACCTCTCTGGTTGAGCTGATGGACTACGACGAGGTCATCGAGAAGTACGACCCCGTCCTGGGCCTGGAAGTGCACGTCGAGCTGCACACCAACACGAAGATGTTCTGCGGCTGCGCCAACGTCTTCGGCGGCGAGCCGAACACGAACACCTGCCCGATCTGCCTCGGCCTGCCGGGCGCGCTTCCGGTGGTGAACGCGAAGGCGATCGAGTCCGCGATGCGCATCGGCCTCGCGCTCAACTGCGAGATCGCCGAGTGGTGCCGGTTCGCGCGGAAGAACTACTTCTACCCGGACATGCCGAAGAACTTCCAGACGTCGCAGTACGACGAGCCGATCGCGTTCAACGGCTGGCTCGACGTGACGCTGGACGACGGCGAGGTCATCCGCGTCGAGATCGAGCGCGCGCACATGGAGGAGGACACCGGCAAGTCGCTGCACGTCGGCGGCGCCACCGGTCGCATCCACGGCGCCGAGCACTCGCTGCTCGACTACAACCGCGCCGGCGTGCCGCTGATCGAGATCGTCACGAAGATGATCCCGGGCACCAAGGAACGCGCTCCCGAGGTCGCCCGTGCGTACGTGACGGCCCTGCGCGACCTGCTCAAGGCGCTCGACGTGTCCGACGTCCGCATGGACCAGGGCTCGCTGCGCTGCGACGCGAACGTCTCGCTCTCGCCGAAGACCACCGGCGCGCTGGGCACCCGCACCGAGACCAAGAACGTCAACTCGCTGCGCAGCGTCGAACGCGCTGTCCGCTTCGAGATGACGCGTCAGGCCGCGGTGCTGGAGTCCGGCGGCGAGGTCACCCAGGAGACCCGTCACTTCGACGAGTCCTCGGGCACCACGTCACCGGGCCGCAAGAAGGAGACGGCGGAGGACTACCGCTACTTCCCGGAGCCCGACCTGGTCCCGATCGCGCCGTCGCGCGAGTGGGTCGAGGAACTGCGCCTCACCCTGCCCGAGCTCCCCTGGGAACGCCGCGCGCGCATCCAGAAGGACTGGAACCTCACCGACGAGGTCCTGCGCGACCTGGTCAACGCCAACGCGCTGGACGTCATCATCGCGACGGTCGAGGCGGGCGCGAAGCCGGACGAGGCCCGCTCCTGGTGGGTGTCGTACCTCGCGCAGCAGGCCAACTCGAAGGGCGTCGAGGTCACCGACCTCGCCATCACCCCGGCCCAGGTCGCGAAGGTGATCGAGCTGGTGAACGCGGGCACGCTGACCAACAAGCTCGCCCGCGAGGTCGTCAACGGCGTCCTGGAGGGCGAAGGCTCCCCGGAAGACGTCATCGAGAAGCGCGGCCTCAAGGTCGTCTCGGACGACTCGGCGCTGGAGAAGGCCGTCGACGAGGCTCTGGCCGCCCAGCCGGACATCGCGCAGAAGATCCGCGACGGCAAGGTCCAGGCCGCCGGCGCCATCGTCGGCGCGGTCATGAAGGCCACCAAGGGCCAGGCCGACGCGGCCCGCGTGCGCGAGATCGTGCTCGCACGCTGCTCGTAGATACACATTCGCCATAAAAATCACAAAGGGTCACCTGTTCGTGCAGGTGGCCCTTTGTGATCTTAGGCCGACTGAGTGGCTGTTAGCTAAATGAGACGTATGTGTGTAGCCGTGTGTGCCACTCTCTTGCTGCAACTCATCTGGGGGGATGAGAAGTAAATAGTCCAAACGAGGGGGGAAACCTCATGAGTGGCCAGCACGAAGGTTTGTTCACAAACATCGTCGACAAGGTCAAGGACCTGTTGGACGGGGACGACCGCAAGGACAAGACCCCGGAGCCGGAAGACCCGCCGTTGGAGACGCAGTGCTGCGGCCAGCCTCCCGGCCAGCCTTTGGTCGCGTGGACGCACAAGGCGGACTGCCCGAACCACCCGGACAACGTCGCCACCACGGAAAAGGTGGGCTAGTCACCCTCCGCGTTGTCCGTCGACCGGCCTTGGCCTGGTTGGCGGACAGCGCCGTTCTGGGGCATGTGGTGTGATGATCACATGCCCGCTCGTGCCCTGGACAGAGCGCGCGAGTTGTACATGAACGGATTCGCACAGCAGGAGAGCTATAGGGCTCCCGCCGCGATTCGATTGTTCAACCGTGCCCTCGTGCACGCCGACCGCGCACCTGACAGTCCCGAACGGACAGAGCTGCGGGTGCGGGTTCTCTACAACCTGGGGCGCAGCCTCGGTGAGACGAGCGGCATGACGGTCGCGGTCGAGACGTTCGACGCCGCTCGTCGTGAAGCCGATCTTCTGAATGATCTGAAGCTTCGCAATCTGCTCAACGGATGCATCGACCACAGTCAGGGCATGATCGTGCTTCGGCTGGGACAACCGGAACAGGCCGTGCGATGGTTCGGCCCGCTGATCTCCTTCGTCGAGCAGGAGATGCTCGACGAATCTGCGGAGATCGCTTCCGAGCTCGTGTGGCGACTCGCGTCGTCCCTCATCGCACGCGCATTCGCCAACGGGGCGGTTCGCCGACGCGAAACCGCAATCGCCGATCTGGAGCGGGCGAGTTCTCTGGCCCGTGAGTACCAGCTCGACGATCTTTACCCGTACTCGCTGCACGCGTTGGCGAACACCTACAAGCAAAGCGGTGACCTGGCCGAGGCGTTGCGAAGGTACGAGGAGGCGGAACGCTTCCTCCGCGCTCATGGGCAGACCTCGTTGCTCACGGGGGTGCAACTCGACAGGGCAGAGCTGATGCTCATGGTCGGACTGTCCGACGAGGCCGGTAGGCACCTCGACGAAGCGCTCCCCGTGATGCGCAAGGAGAAGCGGCGCCAGGACGTCGCCGAGGTCGAGATGTTCCGAGCCTCGGCCGCGTTGCTGGACGGGCAGTTCGATCTCGCCAGGCGGATGGCGAGGCGATCTCAGCACAAGCTGGAGAAGCGCGGCAGCACCTGGTGGATGATGGCCGCGCTGATCGAACTCTGGGCGCACGCCATGCACGCCAAACGCGTGACCAACGCACTCGTCCAGAAGGCTCTGGCGTTGTCGGACCAGCTCGCTGCCAACCACCTCGTCGACGAGGCCCGGCTCGCGAAGCTCATGGCCGCACGCCTCGAGGTTCGCCGCCGCAGGCTCGCCGAGGGTGAGGCGTTGCTGCGGCAGTTGCCCGGCCCTCGTGCTGTCACCCCGATCGATCACCGGATGCAGCGCCGTCTCGTCCTGGCTGAACTGGCGCTGGCCAAGGGGAATCGCCGTTCCGCCCTGCTGCACACGCGCAAAGGTCTCGAGGAACTGGGACAAGTGCGGGATCAGCTCGGTGGCCTGGAACTCGTGTCCGCGGCCGCAGTGCACGGACGTGAGCTCGGGGAGCTGGCGATTCGCTTGGTGCTGGAGAGCGACGACGCGCGGCAGTTGTTCGTCTGGCTCGAACGCACCAGGGCACAGGCTTATCGCTACGAACCGCTGGAGCACGTCGACAACTCCGAACTGGCTGCCCGGATCGCCGAGGTCCGAGGCCTCGGTCGCGATCTGATGCGGGCGGGTCTTGACGGACGGCCGACGGCGGAGTTGCGGTCGCAACTCGCGAAGGCCCAGCGGGAAGCGAACAGGCTGGGGTGGAACGCCCAGCACTGGGGCAGGCCTCGGCCGATGGCGAGCCTCGGTGAGGTCATCGCCGAACTGGGCGAGCGGGCGATGGTGAGCTTCGTGGTGTCGGGCGGCGGGATGGTCGCCGTCGTCATCGCGGGCGGCCAGGTTCGGATGGTCCGGCTCGGCGCCGCCAAGGAAGCCCTGGAGAGCGCGCAGAAGCTGCACTTCGACCTCAACGCGCTGGCGCCGGACTACCTGCCGCCGCCTCTGGCACAGGTGATCGGGGCTTCCGCGCGCAAGCAGGCAGATGCCCTCGACGCCATGTTGATCAAGCCGTTGGTCCGCCTCATCGGCGAACGCGAGCTGGTCGTGGTGCCGACGGGCACGCTCTACGCGGTGCCGTGGGGTGTGATTCCGAGTCTGCACGGCAGGCCCGTCGTCACGGCCCCCAGTGCCACGACCTGGCTGACGGCGGCACAGTCCGACAGATCCAAGACCGACAAGGTGTTGCTGGTGCGCGGGCCCAGTCTGCAGCTCGGGAACGGGGAGTTGGACCGTCTGGTGGCGCACCACGACAAGGCGACCGTGCTGTCGGGGGAGGACGCGACCGCGGCGGAGGTTCTCGCGCACCTCGACGGCGCAGACCTCGTGCACGTCGCGGCGCATGGTGAGCACGAGAACGAGAACGCGTTGTTCTCGCGGCTCGAACTGGCGGACGGCCCGTTGTTCGCGCACGAACTCGGCCGGCTCCGGACGCCTCCGGCGCACGTCGTGCTGGCCGCGTGCTCGCTGGCGTTGAACCGGATCCGGCCGGGGGACGAGGCGCTCGGCTTTGCGGGGGCGATGCTGGCGGGCGGTACCCGCACGGTGATCGCCGCGGCCAGCAAGGTCGGGGACGAGGTGAGCGCGGCGGCGATGGCCGACTACCACCGGGCGTTGGTCGCCGGGGCCGCGCCTGCGGTGGCGTTGGCCGAGGCGATGGCGAAGGACCCGTTCCGGCGGCCGTTCCTCTGTCTGGGTTCTGGCTAGGCCGTTCGAGTGGTTGTGCGTCGTTCGGTGAAATGAACGCGCTGGTCAGCGGTTATTTGTGCCCCATCTGGCCGGTGAGGTTGGTGAACTTTTCTCGCCGCACGTCTGGAGCTGTGCCACTCTCGACGGCACAGGTCTTGACCGAGGGGATACAACGGCCCGCCTATCGGCTCTAGTCGATACGCGGGCCGTTGTGCGAGAAACGACCGCATGCGCAGAACTCTGCTCGCTGTTCTCCTGGCGGTGACCGCGGTGGTGGCCGCGCCCGCAACCGGAACAGCGCAACCGACTGCACCAACACCTTCGGTCAACGATCGAGAACCGGGCAACGGGCCTGAGCGCAACGAGATCGCCACTCTGGACAACGCTTTCCAAGCGCGGTCCGTGCTGGCTCAGGGGGAGAACCAGGCCGACAGACACCAGGGTTATCCGCGCCGGACGAAGCTGCGGACGTATCCGGAGAACACGGCCGACAAGTCCATCAAGCTCGGCCTCGCGCCGTACCACTCGCTCGCGCCGAAGCTGAACGCGTTGCAGCAGAAGAGCAACAGGATCTCCGTCGAGGTCGTCGGCCAGTCGGGGCTCGGGCGCGACCTGTACCTGGTCACGCTGACCGCGCCGGAGAGCGCGACGGAGACCCGGATCCAGGAACGGTTCCGCGCCACCATCGAAGAGGGTCGCAACGTTCCTGCGGGGCTGTACAAGGCGCCGATCTGGATCAACAACAACATCCACGGCGACGAGTGGGAGGGCACGGACGGCGCGCTGCGCGTCATCGAGCACCTCGCCACGAGCAACGACGCCGAGACCAGGAACCTGTTGCAGCGCAGCAGGGTCTACTTCAACCTCACGGCGAACCCGGACGGCCGCGTCGCCGGCACGCGCGTGAACAACGCCGGGTTCGACCTCAACCGCGACTTCGTCACGAGCTCCCAGCCCGAGAACCGGGCCATGCAGGACATGGTGGAGCGCACCCAGCCGTTGATGATGCTGGACGAGCACGGTTACGTGACGAACACGCTGATCGAGCCGACCACGCCGCCGCACGGCCAGAACTACGACTTCGACCTGTACATCAAGCACGGTTACGCGGGCGGCCTGCAGATGGAGAAGGCCGTGCAGGCGCTCGGGCATCCCGAGACGGCTAAGCCGGAGATCCCGTTCCGCGACTACCCGGTCGGCGAGTGGGACGGCTGGGCGCCCATCTACACCGCGCAGTACTCGATGTACCACGGTGCCGTCTCGTACACGATCGAGATCCCGCAGCAGGTCAACCGGCAGGCCTACGAGACCCTGCCCGCGACGGAGTTGCAACGGCGTTCGAAGATCAACACCGACGTCGTCGAGGCCACCATCAAGACCACGCTCGACTACGTGGACGACAACCGGCGCGGCCTGATCGCGAACCAGACGGAGATGTTCCGCCGCGGCGCGGCCGGTGAGAAGCAGCGCTACATCCCGGACGGCTTCGTGCCCGGCTTCGGGCCGGAAGACCGCTTCAGCACGGAGTTCCCGCGCGCCTACGTGATCACCGCGGAACGGTCGGCACCCGCCGCCGCCCGGCTCGTCGACCAGCTGGTCCGGCACGACGTGCGGGTCGAACGGGCGGAAAAGCCCTTCACCCTGGGCGGTAAGCGTTATCCGGCCGGGTCGTACGTCGTGGACATGCACCAGCCCAAGCGCGGCCTCGCGAACGTGATGCTGGAGCAGGGCAGCGACATCTCCGACAAGGCGCCGGTCATGTACGACATCTCCGGCTGGAGCCACCGCCTGCTCTGGGGCGCGTCGGTCGAGATCTTCAAGGACGGCCAGTTCCGCTTCGACGGCAAGCCGGTCGTGGCCGCCGCGCCGACCGGGAACGTCGACGCCGCACCGGGTGCCGACCTCGCCCTCGCGCTGACCGACCAGAAGGACGTCAGCGCCGTCAACGACCTGCTGTCGCGCGGTCTCGGCCTGCGCCGCCAGGACGACGGCACGATCGTCGTCCCGGCGAACGAAAGGGCCGCCGCGAAGGAGGTCGCCGACCGCTACGGCGTGCGCTTCACGACCGCCAAGCCAGGTGGTCAGGCGTTGCAGCGCAAGGTGATCGCGGCCGCCGTGTCCGCCGACGAACTGCAGGTGCTGCGCGAGTCCGGGTTCGACGTCCGCACGATCTCCACAGCGGTGCTGAACGCGGGCTTCGACTGGTCGCGGATCGACGCGCTGTACGTGGGCGCGGGCTTGAACTACACGCAGCTCAACCCCACAGCCAAGGCCTCACTGGACGAGTTCCTCAAGCGCGGTGGTGTTGTCACGCGCGGCGCGACGGGCAGCAGGTTCAACACCGACGCCAAGCTCCTGCAGGCCACGCCCACCGCCGGTTGGGAGGACGCCAACGGCGTGGTGAACGTCGTCAACGGCACGGGTCCGATCGGCACCAACGCGTTGCCGCACTCGTTCGTCTACGCACCGCAGTGGTTCACGAACCTCGGCACGGGCGTGACGGTCGAACAGCGCTACGGCAGCACGGTGATCGCCTCGGGCCACTGGCACGCACGCGACAACGGCACCGGCGGCCAGGACGCGGCGGCGGGTCAGGCGGCAGTCGTGTCGGGCACGGCGGCCAACGGGGCGAAGGTCGTCCTCTTCGGCACCGAACCGATGTTCCGCAACCACCCGAAGGGCCTGTACGCCCAGGTCGCGCGGGCCCTCTTCTGGACGGGCACGCGCTAGCGGAGAACGGGGCGGGGAGCCCCGACAAGACCTCCCCGCCCCACTCGCTGTACCCCACATGAGGGTTCCCGGTGAGCGATCTCGGAAACCCCTGGTCAGGACACCCCGGGCGGCAGGAAGCCGTGCGCCGACAGGTCGAACCAGTTGCCCTCGGGGTCGATCGCCCGGTACTCCGCGAACGGCCGGTCCCCGCCCCGCAGAGCAGGCCGCGGTTCCAGCGTCTCCAGGAACGGAGCCACGTCCTCGACCTGGAACCCGAAGTGGTTGAAGCCGGTCGGCACGTCGCCGTCGAGCCGCTGCTGGATCAACGCCAGGTTGAGGTACCCGTCGGTGACGAAGTGGCTGCCGTCGGGATCCGTGTGGAACAACGACATCCCGAACTTCGACGTGTAGAAGTCGGCCATCTCCTTCGCGTCCTGCACGACGAACGCGATGTGCCGCAACCGTGGCCTGGTCATGACAGTCCCTTCGGGATCATGTTGTGGAACGCGGCGATCTCCCACCCGTCCTCGCGCCGCACGACGACGGCCTGCGCGTGGGTGGTGATGCCCGCCGGGGCGATGGACGACGTGACGTGCACGACCGAGACCGTGTCGGTCAACGGCCTGATCAGGCTGATCTCCGCGGTCAGCTTGGTGTCGCGGTACGGCCCCGCGAAGAGCTGGGAGTGCCCCAGAGCCACCGCGCGCCGCCCGAACAGCTCCTCACCGCGCACGGTCACGAAGTCGACGTCCTCGGCGAAGACGGACGCGAACGCGGCGCCGTCACCGACGGCCCAGCCCTGCTCCATGCGTTGCCACAACGAGTAGATCTGTTCGGTCATGAGTGGTTCGTCCTCAACGGCAGGCGCAGGCACTCGGAGTCCCATGCGGCAAGCGAGTAGTAGAGACCGCCATGGCGGCGTTCGAGGTAACAGACGACGTTCACGGGCCACCCGCTGTTGCGGAACATGTGCTCGTCCATCGGCGTCGGGCTGTCGCTCAACGGCTTGTTCCGCTCGCACTCGGGCCCGAGCCGGTGCCAGTCCGGGTGCAGGTGGATCGAGCCGAGCACGTCCAGGTCCCTGGCGTCCGCCGCGCGCGTGATCGTCAGCAGGTCGGCCGGATCCAGCCACCAGGCGCGCACCGGGTTCTCGTACGCCGTGCCGAACCGCGGCACGATCGTCGACGCGAACTCCTCGCGTGCCGAGGGGTCCGTCAGCCGCGCGTTGCGGCCGAACGCCACCTCCGACACCACGGCCTCGGTGCCGGCGGACCGGCCGAGCAGCACCGCGAAACACGGTCTCGGCTCATCCTCGGTGATGAACGAGTATTCGGCGGACGCGGCCTCCAAAAACGTTTTCACAGCGCGATCCGAAAACAGCACCGCGTCGGTGCGCGTCGGGCGCTCGGCCAATTCCATCACGTGACCGAACGTATCGAGACCGTCACGTCTCACGCGAGATAGCGAAGGGTATTGGCCCTATTACATTGAGCGATAACATCGGGCGCATGCGTCTGGAAGTGCGGCATCTCGAACTGGTCGTGGCGATCGCCGACTGCGGCAGCCTGCGCAAGGCCGCCGCCCGCCTGCACCTCACCCAGCCCGCGGTGACGACGCAGCTCAAACGCATCGAGGACCACCTGGGCGGCACGTTGTTCCTGCGCACGGCCGATGGCGTCAAGCTCACGCCGACCGGCCAGGATTTCGTGCAGGAGGCGCGCTCGATGCTCACTCAGCTCGTCACGCTCGAACGCGTAACGCGCCGTAACACGCAAAGCTCCAGCGCCCCCACCAGGCTCGCGGGAATCCCCGCCTATCACTTCGGACTACTCGTCGGCGCGTTAAAGGACAACGTCACCAGCCGCACCATCAAGGAGACGGGCACGCTCACCGCGTTGCTCACCACCGGCGAACTCGACATCGCGGTGATGCGTCAATTTCCCGGTACCCCGTTGACGCTGCCGCCGAACGTCGGACACCGCCTGCTCACCCGCGAACCGCTGTTCGCCGGCGTGCCCGAACAGCATCCCCGGGCACAGGAAGCCGAGATCGGACTCGAGGCGCTGGCCGACGACAAGTGGGTCATGCCCGAGCCCGACGACAGCGGCATGAACGCCCACTTCGCCCGTGAGTGCGCGGCCGTCGGGTTCGAGCAACGGATCGCGCACTTCAGCAGCGAGGCGCACGTCGTGCTGACGCTGATCAGGGAGTCCGGCGCGGTGTGCCCGCTCTACCCGGTCGGCGGCACCCCGCCCGGCGTTGCCCGCCTGCCGATCACCGGGAACCCGCTGGTGCGCGAGGTCGTGCTGGCCTGGCGCACGGACGCGCCGGTCGCCGAGGAGATCGACGACCTGTGCGAACAGGTCGCCACGGGATATCTGAAGCTGGTCGAGGAGAGCGAGGTCTACGCGCGCTGGTGGCGTGCGGGAGGAGAGGCGTTCGCCCTCAGTCCTTAGTGCCGCCGCCGTTGTTCGGACGCACGATGATGACGACCCGGTCGTCCGACGAGACGGGCTGGCCACCGTTCTTGTTGACCGTGCCGACCAGCGACGCCGACTCGTTCAGCATCTCCATCGGGCCGAGCAGGCCGAAGCCGTCCTCCGCCATCGCGACCTCCGGCTTCCCGGTGAAGGCACCGGCGGAGTTCATCGACAACGACTGGTAGCCGGGCGTCTTGGACGTCGCCACGGACAGCTGGTCCGAGAACGACGAGCAGCCCATCACACCGGGCCGGTCCGGCCACGCCCACGCGACCTCGCCGAGCTTGCCGGGGACGACGCGGTAGACGACGTCGCCGCTGGTGGCCCAGTCCGTCACCCAGATCTTCGAGGTGTCGGCCGAGACGCACAGACCGCCGGGCAGCCGCAGCCCGGACGAGACGACCGTGCTGCCGGCCGTCGGGTTGCCCTGGGCCGGCTGGCCGGAGCCGTCGATCCGCAGCACCTTGCCCGCCAGCGAGTTCGGGTCGGCGGCCAGCGCGGGGTTCCCGGCGTCACCGGTCGCGACGAGGATCGCGCCCTTGCGGTCGCTCGCCAGCACACCGCGGTTGCCGGAAGGCCCCTTGGGGATGCCGGTGAGGATCGGCTTGGGCGTGTCGCCGGGCGCGATGCGCAGCACCCGGTTGTCCGTCGCGGTGGTCACGTAGACGTACGCGAGCTGGTCCTCGGCGAACGTCGCCGACAACGCGAGCCCCGTCAGCCCGCCGTCGGTCGACGCGTCGACCTCCAGCTGGGCGATCACGACGGGGTCGACGTCCTTGGTGACCTTGACCAGGCGCCCGCCACGTTCGGTCGCGTACGCCGCGACGCCGCCCTGGGCGTCGGCGCCGATCGGGGCGACCCCCGTGACGGTGTTGAGGCACGTGGCCACGACGGCGGGGTGGTAGTCCTTGCAGCCCTGCGGCGGCGGCACGCTCTGCGGCGCCGGGTTGCGGCCGGGATCGCCCGGCGTCGGGCGGTACTCGCCCGGCAGCTCGGGCTTCGGGCCTGCCTGCGGGGTCAGCTGTGGCTGGGCGCTCCACTGGGTGGGCGCCGGCTCGTCGGGAAAACTCGCACAGCCCCCTGCCAGCAGGCAGACGGCGGTCAGCAACGCGACGGAACGAACCACGGCTCCCAGGTTAGGTGCGCGACCGTGAGCCCGAAGTGAACGCCTCGGAAGTGGCGAAGTCGACCGACCGCACCCGGTCGAGCAGGAGATCGAGTTCGGCGGCCACCACCTCGGGCGCCTCCAGCGGCAGGTAATGGCTGCACGGAAGCACGCGCAGCCGCGCCTGGGGCAGCGCGCCGACGGGTCCGGACATGCTCTCCGTCGTCGCCAGCAGGTCGTCGCGACCGGCCAGCAGTGTGACGGGGCACACGATCGGGGCGAGGTCCTGGCGCGGTGTCTCGCCCAGCGCGAGCGCCAGCGTGAAGTACCAGCGCCAGTCGTGCTGCAGGAACCGGCTCACCGCGTGCGTTACGGCCTTCGGGTCGCTGCTCGGCTTGATCACGCCGCTGTGCCGCAACAGGAACGTCGTCGCGTCCGTCACCGGGAGGCGGTGCAGCACCTTGTCCAGCACCGGACCGGCCTGCTGCAGCAGCTTCGCGCTGGTGAGCCCGACGAGCCGCCGGACGTTCTTGGGGACCAGCGGCAGCATGGCGTCGAACGAGTCGCCCGGCGCGCCCGCGACGAGCAGCAGGCCCGCCACGCGTTCCGGATGACGCAACGCCAGCTCGGCCGCGATCGTCACGCCCATCGACCAGCCCATGACGACGCACCGTTCGATGCCCGCGTCGTCCAGCACGGCGAGCGCGTCCGACACGTGGTCGTCCAGCGAGATGCTGCGCTCGTCGACCGGCCGGTCGGAGCCCATCGTGCCGCGCATGTACCAGCTGAGCAGGCCGCCGCGGTCGGTCAGCGACGGCCACGACTCGGGTCCGGAGCCCACGCCGGGGCACAGCAGCACCGGTGTTCCCTCACCCGGTCCCTGCCACGCTCGGATCTTCGTGCCGTCCCACGCGATGACGTCGTGCTCCCGCATGACAGACATTCTGACGTACTTTGCTCTGGTGACGCTCACCGTGCTCGTGCCAGATGATTTCGGAGTTCAAGCGCTGTCCCAGGTGGACGGTGTCCGGCCGGTTCGTTACGTGCCGGGGGAGCCGTTGCCGTCCGACGCGCTGAACGCCGAGGTCCTGGTGCCCAGGTTCCTCGCGGGCACCGACCCGCGCGAGGTGTTCGCGCAGTTGCCGAACCTCAAACTCGTGCAGTTGCTCAGCGCCGGCGCCGAGAACTTCGTCGGCAAGGTGCCGGAAGGTGTGATGCTTTCCACGTGCCGGGGCGCGCACGGCGGCAGCACCGCGGAGTGGGCCATCGGCGCGTTGCTCGCGATATACCGAGACTTCCTCGTTTTCGAACGGGCTCGCGCCGAGGGCCGCTGGGACTACCACCTCACGGACACCTTGCAGGACAAGAAGGTCCTGATCGTCGGCGCCGGCGACCTGGGTGAGCAGCTTCGGAAGCGGCTCGAACCGTTCGACGCCACGGCGACGATGGTCGGCCGTACCGCTCGCGAGGGAGTGCACGGTCAGGACGAGCTGCCGTCGTTGCTGCCGGAGTTCGACGCGGTCGTGATCTTCACGCCGATGACCGAGGAGACCCGCCACCTCGTCGACGCCAAGTTCCTGGCCGCGATGAAGGACAACGCGATCCTGGTCAACGGCGCGCGCGGCCCCGTCGTGGACACGGACGCATTGCTCGCCGAACTGAATTCCGGGCGACTGCGCGCAGCCCTCGACGTGACCGACCCCGAACCCCTGCCGGCCGATCATCCACTGTGGACCGCACCGGGCCTGCTGCTGACCCCGCACGTGGCCGGATCCTGCACGGGGCATGCACAACGCGCCTACGCGATCGCCGCCTCGGAAATCTCCAGGTACGGTGCAGGAGAGCGCCCTCGCAACCTCGTGAACGGCTTGTACTAGGAGTGCACTAGTCCGTCCGGGTGAACCTGAGCTGCCGTTCGGCTCTCGCGCGCCCGCACGAGGTCTCCTAGCGTGCGGGCGTGGCTACTCACGACAAAGGCTCGACGAGTTCGAGCGCTTTCTCCGACGACTCGTTCTATTCGAGCAGCGGAGGGGGAGTGCACCACTTCGACGACGGGACGGCCAGAGTCGACGGAGACACCGTCCAGTCGTACGACTCGTCGACGAAGGCGTTCGACAACTCGGGCTACACGCCGCTGGAGACGTCCACTGTGGACGACCGGGACGACGACATCTTCGGCGACGACCGCAAGAAGTTCGGCTGGACGGCCGGACCCGACATCGGCCTGCTCGGCCTGCGCGCGGTGCTCGGCGGCATCTTCGTGCTGCACGGCCTGCAGAAGGTCTTCGGGCTCTTCGGCGGCCCCGGCATCAACGGCTTCGCGCAGTCGCTGGAGAAGATGGGCTACCGCGAGTCCGTGGTCCTCGCCTGGGTCACCGGCGTCACCGAACTGGCCGGCGGTGGCCTGCTCGTGCTCGGCCTCTTCACGCCGCTTGCCGCGGCGGGCCTGCTCGCGGTGATGGCCAACGTCATCGCGCTCCAGTACAAGGGCGGCTTCTTCGGCCCCAACGGCGTGGAGCTCGAACTGGCGCTCGCGGGCATGGCGTTCGCGGCACTGTTCGCCGGACCCGGCCGGGCCGCGCTCGACTACAACCGCAGCTGGTTCCGCCACCCGCTGGCGGCCGGTTTCATCGCACTCCTGCTCGGAGCGGGTGGCGCGGCGGTCACGTTCTTCGTCTTCCGGTAAGAACAGCCCTGTGCGGAAGAACCTGACGGGAGCTGTGCTCCAGATCGCCCTGCTGGTGATCGGGATTCCGGTCGTCTACCTGGTGGCGTTCCCGTTCGGTCTCACCGCTAAATCCCTGCTACCGCCGCTGGGGCTGCTCGCGGGCCTCATCGTCAGCGGTGTCCTGGTCAAGAGAACGAACCAGCCCGTCAGCGGTCCGCTGACGGGCTGGCTGGTCTTCGGCGCCTGCCTGGCGTTGTCGTTCGCCGTTTGACTTTGTATTGGCACGTTTTCTCCTTCAAGCCGCCCGTCGTGAACGCCGACATCTCGGTGAAAGACGGCAAGGCGAGGGGATTCCGTGGCGACGGACGGCGACATAAAGATCGAGGTGACACGCCCGGTCGAACTGGGCGAGGTCGTCAGACTCATCGCGGAGGCGAAGGACGGACCGGTGCCGCCTCGGCTGCGGCGACTCGTCGAGATCGTGGGCGAGGACGCGGGTCCGGACGAGCTGGCCGCGCGCGCCGCGAAGGACGCGGAGTTCACCGAGCTGCTGCGCGAGGTTCTCCGCGAGTCGCGCAAGAACAACAAGAGGAAGACGACGATCGTGGTCGTCGCGGTGCTGGTCACGGCCGGGAGCGCCGGCCTGTTCACGCTCCTGCCCGGCCGCGATCCCGGGCGGGGACCGGACGGCACGAAGCCGGCCGCCGTCGCACCGCAGTCACCGAGCAGTGAGTCTGGTGTGCCGACGGGCAGCAACGCACAGCTGTTGCCGCCGCCTCTCGTGCCTTCGTCGCCACTCACCCTGCCGCCCAGGACGTCCACCTCGCCGGCGGCGAAGACGCCGGGACCCGCGTCCCCGCTGGCGGCGACGATGTCCCAGACTCGCGGACTTCCAGGCACGTCGGTGAACTTCTACGGAACGGGTTACAACGCTTGTCCTGGACGTCGCACGGTCAACGTCCTGTGGGACGGCGGTGTCGTCGAGTCCGCCGTGCCGATCGAGCAGGACGGCAGGTTCGGTGTGCGGGTCACGGTGCCCGAGAACTCGTCGACCGGCGACCACCAGCTCTCCGGGCAGTGCACCGACGACGCGGCTCTGACCGGGCAGGCGACCTTCACCGTGTCCCCGCCGCTCGTCGTCACGGCGAGCCCGAACAAGCTGCGATCAGGTCAGGTGCTCAGTGTGCGCGGCACCAACTACGACGGATGTCCCGACTACGGCAGCGGCTCGGTGAACGTGAGCATCAGCGCGATGGGGCTCAACACCACCGCGTCGATCAAGGCGGACGGCACGTTCGACGCGCAGTTCACGATTCCGCAGGGCGCCGGGCCGAACGACTACGACGTGGTCGGGCAGTGCCAGGACGGCGGCCAGTGGGCGCGCGGGATCTTCACCGTGCTGCCCTGACCCGGAAGTCAGGGCAGCACAGGCGTTCTTTAGAGGTCCGGGTTGCGCACGGCACCGGTCGACGCGTCGGTCGCCATCCGCGCGTAGGCCCGCAGCGCCGCCGTCACCGGACGGATCCGGTCCACCGGCTGCCACGGACGCTCGGAGGCCTCCATCTTGGCGCGGCGCTCGGCCAGCACGTCGGCGTCCACCAGCAGTTCGAGGCGCCGCTCGTGCACGTCGATCAGGATCCGGTCGCCGTTCTGGACGAGACCGATCGTGCCGCCGCCCGCCGCCTCCGGCGAGATGTGGCCGATCGACAGGCCCGACGAACCGCCGGAGAACCGGCCGTCCGTGATCAGCGCGCACTTCTTGCCCAGGCCGGAACCCTTGAGGAACGCCGTCGGGTGCAGCATCTCCTGCATGCCGGGGCCGCCGGAGGGGCCCTCGTAGCGCACGACCAGGACCTCGCCCGGCTGGATCTCCTTGTTCAGGATCGCCGAGACGGCCTGCTCCTGGGACTCGACGACGCGTGCCGGGCCCTCGAAGTGCCACAGCTCCTCGTCGATGCCCGCGGACTTGATGATCGCGCCGCGCTCGGCCAGGTTGCCGCGCAGCACGTTCAGGCCGCCGTCACGGGTGTAGGCGTGCTCGTCGTCCCGGATGCAGCCGCCGGCCGCGTCGGTGTCCAAAGAGGACCAGCGGTTCGACGTCGAGAACGCCTCGGTCGTGCGGACGCCGCCGGGAGCGGCGTGGAACAGTTCCAAAGCCTCCGCGGACGGGTTCTCCGCGCGGATGTCCCACTTGCCGAGCCACTCCGCGAGCGTCGGCGTGTGCACCGACGTGACGTCGTCGTTCAGCAGGCCGGCGCGGTAGAGCTCGCCCAGCAGCGCGGGGATTCCGCCCGCCCGGTGCACGTCCTCCATGTGGTAGTCGGAGTTCGGTGACACCTTCGACAGGCACGGCACGCGGCGGGACAGGTCGTCGATGTCCTGCAGCGTGAAGTCGATCTCGCCCTCCTGCGCGGCGGCGAGGATGTGCAGCACGGTGTTCGTCGAGCCGCCCATGGCCATGTCGAGCGCCATCGCGTTCTCGAACGCCTTGCGGTTCGCGATCGTCCGCGGCAGCGCCGTCTCGTCGTCCTCGCCGTACCAGCGACGGCACAGCTCCACGACCACGCGACCGGCCTCGGAGAACAGCTCGCGGCGCGCGGCGTGCGTGGCCAGCGTCGAACCGTTGCCCGGCAGCGACAGGCCGAGGGCCTCGGTGAGGCAGTTCATGGAGTTCGCGGTGAACATGCCGGAGCACGAACCGCAGGTCGGGCACGCGGAGCGCTCGACCTCGGACAGCCCGTCCTCGCTCACGGCGGGGGAGGCGGACGCGGAGATCGCGGTGATCAGGTCCGTCGGCGCGACGGCGACGCCCTCGACGACGACGGCCTTGCCGGCCTCCATCGGGCCGCCGGACACGAACACGACGGGGATGTTGAGCCGCATCGCCGCGTTGAGCATGCCGGGCGTGATCTTGTCGCAGTTGGAGATGCAGACGATCGCGTCGGCCTGGTGGGCGTTGACCATGTACTCGACGGAGTCGGCGATGATCTCGCGGCTGGGCAGCGAGTAGAGCATCCCGCTGTGCCCCATGGCGATGCCGTCGTCGACGGCGATGGTGTGGAACTCGCGTGCGACACCGCCCGCCTCGCGCACCGCCTCGGCCACGATGTCCCCGAGATCGCGCAGGTGCACGTGGCCCGGCACGAACTGCGTGTAGGAGTTGGCGATCGCGATGATCGGCTTGCCGAAGTCGCTGTCGGTCATGCCGGTCGCGCGCCAGAGGGCGCGGGCTCCTGCGGCGTTGCGACCGTGCGTGGTGGTGCGAGAGCGGAGCTGAGGCACTGCTCCTCCAGATTCAGTTCAAGAAAAAGGCGCGCGGGACGCGGGGGTGAGGCGTCCATCAGTCTGGGAGCGGTGCCTCAAAGGTTACTTGTGCGCAGACTCGCCGAGACCAGCAGAGCGGCCAGTGCGAGCGTGATCACGTGCACGACGGTGCACCACAGGCAGATCTTGCCGATGATCAGGAACTCGGCCGCCACCAGGTAGACGACCATCAGCACGCCTGCGCCGACCGCCCCGAGACGCATCCATTTCAGTGCGTCGATCCGCCACGCGAACGGGAGGCAGATCACGGTCAGGAACGCGAAGAAGGCCAGGCCGAGGAACGCCACGGGGATGCCCAGGAGCTCGGACTGCTCGCTCGTGGTCACGGTCTCGCAGTCGATGACCGCGTCCGCCGAGCACAGCAGCGCGTTCGCGTTGAAGTGCGTGTACGTCAGATAAGCCGAGGTCAGCAGGCCCGCGACGGACAGCAGCAGGCTCAGCAGCGGAACTCGTTTGATCACTTCTCCGACTCTACGACCTCATCCGCGACTTCCTCGGGAGCCACTTCCTCCTCGACGACTTCTTCCTTGACCGTCGGGTCGGGCACGCGGCCACCGCTGACCAGCGACAGCGCCGGCAGGTGCATGAACCGCACCGCGGGCAGCGTCACCTCGGACGCGTCCTCCTTGACCGCCCGCAGCCAGCCCTTCTGGACCAGCCGGATCGACTTCACCTCGGACCACTTCAGCGTCGTCGTGCCGAACACGCCGCGGGCGACGAGCTCGTCCTCGGTGACCGTCGTGCGGTTGCGGACGACCCAGTACGCGTAGCCGAGCGGGAGAACGTAGAGCGCTTGCAGTCCCGGAGCGAGCCACGCCACAGGGGTGACGCAGATGGCGATCAAACCCGCTGCGAGCAGGGCCGTTGCCGGGATGCGAAAGACCAGCTTCTTCACTCGGACGATTGTTCCACGTCCACGATCCGGGAATTCCATCTCGCAGAGTTGACGCACTCTTGCGCCAGGCGATAACGTCCGCTTCATGCAGCGCACGCTCGTTCTCGTACTTCTCAGGCGCGTCGACGCCTGAGCCGAACAGCCTGCGTCGACGCGCGACCCTCGCACGACCCAACTTCGGGTTGTCGAGGGTTTTTTCGTGTCCGGACCCCGATACCCACGAGGCAAACCAATGACCAGCGCACCATCGCGACAGGCTTCCGAGCCCTCGTCGCCACGTCCAGGTCCGCGGCCCAAACCGGCTCCGCCCACCGGCGCGCCGATTCGAGTGACCGGGGCCCAGTCCCTCGTCCGCTCGCTTGAGGCGGTCGGGTGTGAAGTGGTGTTCGGCATTCCCGGCGGGACGATCCTTCCCGCGTACGACCCGCTGCTCGACTCCACGAAGGTCCGGCACATCCTCGTCCGCCACGAGCAGGGCGCAGGGCACGCGGCGACCGGATACGCGCAGGCCACCGGCAAGGTCGGGGTCTGCATGGCGACCTCGGGACCGGGTGCGACCAACCTCGTCACCCCCATCGCGGACGCGAACATGGACTCCGTCCCCATCGTCGCGATCACCGGCCAGCAGTCGCGGCCGCTCATCGGCACGGACGCCTTCCAGGAGGCGGACATCTGCGGCATCACGATGCCGATCACCAAGCACAACGTCCTCGTGACCGACCCGGCGGACATCCCGCGGGCGATCGCGGAGGCGTTCCACATCGCGTCGACCGGCCGACCCGGCCCGGTCCTCGTCGACATCCCGAAGGACGTGCTGCAGGAGCAGACCAGCTTCTCGTGGCCGCCCGAGATGCGCCTGCCCGGTTACCGGCCGACGACCCGGCCGCACGGCAAGCAGGTCCGCGAAGCCGCCAAGCTGATCGTGGCCGCCCACAAGCCCGTTCTGTACGTCGGCGGCGGTGTCATCAAGGCCGACGCACACGCCGAACTGCTGCGCCTCGCCGAGGAGAGCGGCATCCCGGTCGTCACGACCCTGATGGCGCGCGGCGCGTTCCCGGACTCGCACGAGCAGCACATGGGCATGCCCGGCATGCACGGCACCGTCGCGGCCGTCGCGGCGATGCAGAAGTCGGACCTGCTGATCGCGCTGGGCGCCCGCTTCGACGACCGCGTCACCGGCCAGCTGAACTCGTTCGCGCCGGACGCGAAGATCATCCACGCGGACATCGACCCGGCCGAGATCTCCAAGAACCGCCGCGCGGACGTCCCGATCGTGGGCGACTGCAAGGAGATCATCACCGAGCTGATCGACGCGCTGCGCACCGAGCGCGAGACCGCGACGAAGGTCGACCTCGCGCCGTGGTGGGCGACGCTGAACTCGATCCGCGAGACGTTCCCCCTGGGCTACGACTGGCCGGAGGACGGCACGCTGTCGCCGCAGTACGTCATCGAGCGGATCGGCAAGCTCTCGCCGGCCGACACGATCTACACGGCGGGCGTCGGCCAGCACCAGATGTGGGCCGCGCAGTTCGTCAAGTACGAGCACCCGCGCACGTGGATCAACTCCGGCGGCCTCGGCACGATGGGCTTCGCCGTTCCCGCCGCGATGGGCATCAAGGCCGGTGAGCCGGGCCGCACGGTGTGGGCCATCGACGGCGACGGCTGCTTCCAGATGACCAACCAGGAGCTCGCCACCTGCGCCATCGAGGGCCTGCCGGTGAAGATCGCCGTGATCAACAACGGCAACCTGGGCATGGTCCGCCAGTGGCAGACGCTGTTCTACGGCGAGCGGTACTCCAACACGGATCTGGGGACGCACAAGCACCGCATCCCAGACTTCAAGCTTCTGGCGGAAGCCCTCGGTTGTGCGGGCCTGCGCGCCGAGTCGCGCGAGGAGGTGGACGAGGTGATCGGAAAGGCGTTGGAGATCAACGACCGCCCGGTCGTCGTCGACTTCGTCGTCGGCAAGGACGCCCAGGTGTGGCCCATGGTCGCGGCGGGCACCGGCAACTCCGAGATCATGGCCGCCCGCGGCATCCGCCCCCTGTTCGATGAGGACCTGTGATGACCAGGCACACGCTGAGCGTTTTGGTCGAGGACAAGCCCGGTGTGCTCGCACGCGTCGCCGGCCTGTTCTCCCGCCGCGGCTTCAACATCGAGTCGCTCGCGGTCGGCCGCACCGAGTACCCCGACATCTCGCGCATGACGATCGTGGTGTCGGTCGACGAGCTGCCGCTGGAGCAGGTGACCAAGCAGCTCAACAAGCTCATCAACGTCATCAAGATCGTGGAGCTGGAGCCGAGCGCTTCCGTTCAGCGACAGCTGGTGTTGATCAAGGTTCGCGCGGACGCGACAGTGCGGTCGCAGGTCCTCGAGACCGTTCAGCTCTTCCGCGCGAAGGTCGTCGACGTCTCCCCGGAGGCCGTCACCATCGAGGCCACCGGCACGTCTGAAAAACTCGACGCGTTGCTGCGCATGCTGGAGCCCTACGGGCTTCGCGAGATCGTCCAGTCCGGCATGGTCGCCATCGGCCGTGGCGCTCGTTCCATCACCGCCACCGCGGTTCGATAGAAACTAGAAAGTAGGGAATTACTGTGAGCGTCGAGATCTTCTACGACGACGATGCCGACCTGAGCATCATCCAGGGCCGCAAGGTGGCCGTGATCGGCTACGGCAGCCAGGGCCACGCCCACGCGCTGTCCCTGCGCGACTCGGGCGTCGAGGTCCGCATCGGCCTGCAGGAGGGCTCCAAGTCCCGCGCCAAGGCGGAAGAAGAGGGCCTCGAGGTCGGCACCCCGGCCGAGGTCTCCGCGTGGGCCGACGTGATCATGATCCTGGCGCCGGACACCGCGCAGCGCCACATCTACGCCAACGAGATCGCCGCGAACCTCAACGAGGGTGACGCGATCTTCTTCGGCCACGGCTTCAACATCCGCTACGGCCTCATCACGGTTCCGTCCGGTGTGGACGTCGCCATGGTCGCGCCGAAGGGCCCCGGCCACCTCGTGCGCCGCCAGTTCGTCGACGGCAAGGGCGTCCCGGCGCTCATCGCGGTCGAGCAGGACGCCTCCGGCAACGCGCAGGCCCTCGCCCTGTCCTACGCCAAGGGCATCGGCGGCACGCGCGCCGGCGTCATCAAGACGACGTTCAAGGAAGAGACCGAGACCGACCTCTTCGGCGAGCAGGCCGTCCTCTGCGGTGGCGCCTCCGCGCTCGTCCAGGCGGGCTTCGAGGTCCTCACCGAGGCGGGCTACGCCCCCGAGGTCGCGTACTTCGAGTGCCTGCACGAGCTCAAGCTGATCGTCGACCTCATGTACGAGGGCGGCATCGCCCGCATGCGCTACTCGATCTCCGACACGGCGGAGTTCGGCGACCTGACCCGCGGCCCGCGCGTCATCACTCCTTCGGTGAAGGAAGAGATGAAGAAGATCCTGGGCGAGATCCAGGACGGCACGTTCGCCAACGAGTGGGTGGCCGAGGACGACAACGGCCGCGCGAACTACAAGAAGCTGCAGCAGGAGGGTGAGAACCACCCGATCGAGGCAACGGGCAAGAAGCTGCGCGACATGATGTCGTGGGTCGACCGCCCGATCACCGAGACCGCCTGACCTTCTTGAAGGCTTTCTCCAAGGGAGGCCCGTGGAGCGTGTGTGACGCTCCGCGGGCCTTTCCGCTAGCTTTTCCCGCATGACGGATAGTGCGCCGATCTACGACGACAAGGCCCACGTGCGCGGCAAACTCGACCTCCGCAACGCGCAGTGGAAGCGCCCGCCGGAGCCGGAACCGGAAGACGGCCACGTCGAGATCGCCTTCATCGAGCACACCGACGGCGCCACGTACGTCGCCATGCGCAACTCCAAGCAGCTCGAACCCGTCCTCACCTTCACGATGGCGGAGTGGGACGCCTTCGTGCTGGGCGCGAAGGACGGGGAGTTCGACGAGCCCTGGTAGCCGCCAGCACGGCACCGACGACCTCCTCCAGGGGCCGCGTGCCATCGACGATCACCGCACCGAGCCCCCGATAAGTGGCCTCCACGTGCACGTTGTGCCCCAACGCCGCCGCCAACTCCTCCGGATGCTTGCCGAAGGAGTTCGAAGTGCGGGTCCGCAACCGCTCGAGCATCGTCGAGTCGTCGATCACCAGGCACACCACCAGGTCGAAGAGGTCCCACACCTCCGCCTCGTTCTCGACGCAGCCGCAGAGGAACGCATCCCGCTCCCCGGCCTCCTCGACAAGCCCTTCGACCCGAGCGCGGCTGATCCGCCACCCGAACCGGTCGAGCCACCCCTGCGGCACAGGATCAGGCGGGTCGGCGACGATCTCCCCGCTCACCCGGTCGACCCACCGGTTGAAACCCTCCCAGTCGGCGTCGACCGCCAGTTCTTCCTTGCTCTTGAGCAGCGAGCAGACCGCAGACTTCCCGGCCCCCGACGCCCCGGTGATCCACACGAGCGGCACAGTCGAAGCGTCCCACGGCAGGCAACGCGATAAAGCGCCATGACGCATGCCAGGCGCACGCTGTCACCCGCACTCGCCAACGCAAGGCGCCCACGACGCACGCCCGGCGCGCGGTGCCAACAGGCGCGGCCCCTCGCAAGGCAACCTCGTACGAGTCCGGGCGTGGCGATGCGAAGCGAGCCGTCTGAACCTAGGGCGCCGGGTAGCGGTGCACCCCGCTCATGGCGATTGGGGCTTGACCTTGAGGGGCTGGGTGCCACCCTGTCTGGGCTCGGCCGGGGCGCTCTTCACCCCGGTCTTTGAGGCCGACTACGCGCCCAGCTAGAGGCTCAAGGTCAAGCCCCAATCGCAACCCCGCTCTTCGTCACTACCCACGCGCCCACCCTCGCAAGGTGACCTCTCGCACGGAACGCGACCAACCCCGCTGGAACGCGACAAACGCCCGCAAGCCGACCCGCACGGCCCTGGAACGCCCCCGAATGCCCCCGGCGCGGCCCTCGCTCGCCCCCGAATGCCCCCGGCACGCCAACGCACGCCCTTGCCCGCCTCCGCACGGCACCCACCCGGCCCGCGCACGGCACCAACCCGCCTCTTGCCCGGCCCTGGCCCGCTCTCGCACGGCACCCGCCCGGCCCTGGCCCGCGCTCGTATGGCACCGGCCCGCCCTCATGCGGCACCGGCCCGCCCTCGTGCGGCCGTCGCCCGCCCCCGCGTGGCGCCCGCCCGCCCCCACCAGCCCCTCCACCCGCCCTACGTCAACACCCCACCAGTTCCCAGGCAGTGGACCCGACACTGATGGGTGAACACCACGTCCACCCATGCTTCGTCCCATACTGCAAGACGCGGGCGGTGACCTGAGCCACCCGGCGGAATGCGCGCGCAAGGCCGGTGTCTATGCTCGTTAACAGTCCGGACACATTGCGGTGCTCCGGTCGGCGCGGGCCAGCCGCCCCCGACCACGCCCGCGCCCCACGATCCGACCCTTCCTGGGAGCGATGTCCGTGAGCAACACGAGCCGACCTGTTGTCCTCATCGCCGAGAAGCTCGCGCCGTCCGTTCTGGACGCTCTCGGTGACGGCGTCGAAGTGCGCCACGTAGACGGCACCGACCGCGAAGCCCTCCTCACCGCAGTCGCCGACGCGGACGCCCTGCTCGTCCGGTCCGCCACCCAGGTGAACGCCGAGGTGTTCGCGGCCACGCGCAAGCTGAAGGTCGTGGCCCGCGCGGGTGTCGGCCTGGACAACGTCGAGGTCCCGGCTGCCACGCAGAACGGCGTGATGGTTGTCAACGCGCCGACGTCCAACATCGTCAGCGCCGCCGAGCACGCCGTCGCGCTGCTGCTGAGCGTCGCGCGTCAGATCCCGGCCGCGCACGAGACGCTGCAGAACCACGAGTGGAAGCGCTCCAAGTTCAACGGCGTCGAGCTCAACGGCAAGACGGTCGGCGTCGTCGGCCTCGGCAAGATCGGCCAGCTGTTCGCGCAGCGCATCGCCGCGTTCGGCGTCGAGCTCATCGCCTACGACCCGTACGTGAGCGCCGCCCGCGCCGCCCAGCTCGGCATCGAGCTCGTCAGCCTCGAGGAACTGCTCGAGAAGGCGGACGCGATCAGCATCCACCTGCCGAAGACGCCGGAGACCAAGGGCCTCATCGGTGCCGAGCAACTGGCGAAGGCCAAGCGCGGCGTCATCATCGTCAACGCGGCCCGCGGTGGCCTCATCGACGAGGCTGCCCTCGCAGAGGCCGTCAAGGAAGGCCAGGTCGGCGGCGCCGGCATCGACGTGTTCTCCACCGAGCCCACGACCGAGAGCCCGCTGTTCAACGTGCCGGGCATCGTCGTCACCCCGCACCTCGGCGCGTCCACGGCCGAGGCGCAGGACCGCGCGGGCACCGACGTCGCGAAGAGCACCATCCTCGCGCTGGCCGGCGAGTTCGTGCCGGACGCCGTCAACGTCCAGGGCGGTGCGGTCGGCGAAGAGGTCCGCCCGTACCTGCCGCTGGTGCAGAAGCTCGGCACCGTCCTCAGTGCACTGTCGCCCAAGGCCCCGACCAGCGTCACCGTCGAGGTCCGCGGCGAACTGTCCAATGAGGACGTCGCGATCCTGCCGCTCGCCGCGCTGCGCGGGGTGTTCTCCAAGGTCGTCGAGTCGCAGGTGACGTTCGTGAACGCGCCGAGCCTCGCCGCGGACCTGGGCGTCAGCGTCGAGCTCGTCAAGGAGACCGAGAGCCCGAACCACCGCAGCCTCGTCACGGTGAAGGCCGTGTACGCGGACGGCGCGACGAACACCGTGTCCGGCACCGTCAGCGGCATCGCGCAGGTCGAGAAGCTGGTGAACATCAACGGCCGCAACTTCGACCTGAGGGCCGAAGGCACCGTGCTGCTGCTGGAGTACCCGGATCGTCCGGGTGTCATGGGCACGGTCGGCACGCTGCTCGGCGAGGCCGGCGTGAACATCGAGGCCGCGCAGATCAGCCAGACCGGCAGCGACGCCGTCATGGTGCTGCGCGTCGACCGCCCGGTCGACACCCAGGTGCTCGACCCGATCGGCGCGGCCGTCGGTGCGCGCACGGTCAGGTCTGTCGACTTCGGATAGTCACGACAAACCGGGAAGGGGACGGCAAAGTCCCCTTCCCGTGTTCATCGTCGTTCACAACGAAGTCGTAACAGGCAACTATCTGTAGACCACATTCATACTTTCGGGGCAGTCGCAGACACACGATCAGCGATTAGCGTCCCCACGAGGTTGACCCGGTGCCGTAGAGGGCACGGCACTGTCATTTCGGGTCGAAGGCACACACCTCGGTTGGGGCAACGTTGTGAAGAGACGATCGAGTCTGGTGGTGTTCTCTGCCATCACCACACTGCTGATCGCACCTGCCACGGCACAGGCGCAGAGCGAACCGCTCGCGCAGCCGGTCAAGGGTGCGCACGGGTTGGACGCGAAAGCGTTGCACCTCAAGGTTTCTCCCAGGCTGAACGCCGCGGGTTCGGTCACCGCGTTCGTCGCGCTGGATCGCAAGCCCGCCGTCGACGCGTTCGACGAGAAGAAGAGCCAGGGCAAAGAGGTCGCGAAGCAGGCTGCCAAGCAGGCCAAGAACGACACGTCGGCCGCGGTCGACCAGGTCGTCGGCCAGCTCAAGAGCGCTGACACGCAGACCAAGGAGCTCTACCGCACTTCCAACGGCGTCCCCGGCGTCGTCGTGACGGCCGACGCTCAGAAGGTCCGCGAACTGGCCCAGCGCCAGGACGTTCTCGCGGTCTACCCGGTCGTGCCGAAGAAGCGCCAGAACTCGAACGCCGTCCAGCTCACCAGGACGCTCAACGTCTGGCAGCAGTACGGCAAGCTCGGCGACGACATTCGCGTCGGCATCATCGACACCGGTGTGGACTACACGCACGCGAACTTCGGCGGCCCCGGCACCGTGGACGCGTTCCGCGCCGTCGACCCGCGCGCGAAGGACCCGAACTTCCCGACCGCGAAGGTCGTCGGCGGTTACGACTTCGTGGGCGAGGACTACGACGGGGAGAGCACCGACCCGGCGATCAACACGCCGAAGCCGGACCCGAACCCCATCGACTGCAACGGCCACGGCTCGCACGTCGCGGGCACCACGGCCGGTTTCGGCGAGAACGCCGACGGCAGCACGTTCAAGGGTGACTACACCAAGCTCGACGCCGCGAAGCTCAACGAGATGAAGATCGGCCCCGGCACCGCGCCGAAGGCCCAGATCTTCGCGCTGAAGGTCTTCGGCTGCGAGGGCTCGACCAACGTCACCTCGCAGGCGCTCGACTGGTCGCTCGACCCCGACGGTGACGGCGACTTCTCCGACCACCTCGACGTGGTCAACCTGTCGCTCGGCTCCGACTACGGCGCACCGGACGACCCCGACAGCCTGTTCGTGAAGAAGCTGTACAAGGTCGGCGTCATGCCGGTCTTCTCCGCGGGCAACGGCGGCGACCTCTACGACATCGGCGGTTCGCCGGGCAACACGCCCGAGGCGCTGACCGTCGCGTCCGTGCGCGACTCGTTCGTGCTGCGCGACGGCGCCGAGGTGAAGGGCCAGGGCCTCAAGCCCGGTCAGTACAGCCAGAGCTTCACCGGCTACCTGGGCTACAACAAGGAACTGCCGGTCGTGAAGCTGTCGCAGGCGGGCAACGCCGACGGCTGCGTCGCGATCACCGACAACGTCGCCGGCAAGTTCGTGTGGCTGGAGTGGGACGACAACGACGCCACGCGCCGTTGTGGTTCGGCCGTCCGCGCGAACAACGTGCAGGCCGCCGGTGGCCAGGGCGTGCTCCTTTCGTCCACTTTGGAGAACTTCGCGGCGGGCATCGCCGGCAACGCGGGCATCCCGATGTTCCAGTTCACCGGCTCCGCCACCGCGGCGATCCGCCCGGCGCTGAACGCGGGCACGCTGGTCGTCCGCCTCGCGGGTGACCTGCGCACCTCGACGCCGACGTACGACCAGTCCATTTCGGACACCCCGAGCGCGTTCACCAGCCGCGGCACCCGCGGCCAGTCCATCAAGCCGGACGTCGCGGCCCCCGGTGACACGATCTCGTCGACCGCCGTCGGTTCCGGCAACGACCGCCTGGTGATCTCGGGTACGTCGATGGCGTCCCCGCACGTCGCCGGCATCGCCGCCCTGGTCCGCCAGGCGCACCCGGACTGGACGCTGGAAGAGGTCAAGGCCTCGATCATGAACACCGCCGGTGCGGACGTGAAGGAAGACGGCAAGACCTTCGCTCCCAACCGGGTCGGCACCGGCCGCGTGGACGGCAAGTCCGCGATCGACAACCAGGTCCTCGCGTACGTCGAGGAGGACAACGGTTACGTCAGCGCGAACTTCGGCGTCGTCGAGGTCTCGAAGCCGGTCGAGAAGTCCAAGACCATCAAGCTGGTCAACAAGTCCACGAAGTCCGTGGAGTACAAGGTCGGCTACACCGCGGCCACGACGATCCCCGGCGTGAGCTACGTGCTCTCGCAGGACAAGGTGAAGCTGAGCCCGCGCGGTGTCGCGCGCGTCAAGGTGACCCTGAAGATCACCGACCCGAAGGCGCTGCGCAAAACGGTCGACTCGACCGTCGAGCCGAACCAGCTCGACGTGCCGCGCCAGTTCCTCGCGGACGCCTCCGGTCGCGTGACCTTCACGCCGACCGCGGGTGCCACGGTGCCGCTGCGCCTGTCGGTCTACTCGGCGCCGAAGCCGGTCGCGGACATCAAGACCGCGTCCAGCCTCAAGTTCTCCGGCAACAGCAAGCAGGCCGTGCTGAACGTGACCGGGAAGGGCATCGACCAGGGCACGGGCTCGCAGGCCTACCGCTCGCTGATCAGCGTTCTCGAGCTGCAGGCCCAGTCGCCGAAGCTGCGCGACTGCAAGCGCAACGTCACCGAGAACTGCGCGCTCAACGAGACCGCCAAGGGCGGCGACCTCCGCTACGTCGGCGCGGCCTCCACGGCCCCGCTGGCCAAGGCGCAGGGCAAGCCCGAGGAGGCGCTGCTCGCGTTCGGTGTCGCGACCTGGGGCAACTGGTACAACCTGGGCAAGAACACCATCCCGTTCGTCGACATCGACACCAACGGTGACGGCACGGCGGACTTCGAGGTGTTCGCGACCCGCCTGACCGACACCGACCTGCTGGTCGCGTCCACGGTGGACCTGAAGACGGGCGAGACCGTCGACATCCAGGGCGTCAACGGCCTGTTCGGCGACGTCGACGCGAACGTCCAGGACACCAACGTCGTCGTCCTGCCGGTGCTGCTCAGCGCACTGGGCATCGACGCGACGAAGGACACGGCGCGCCTCTCGTACGTCGTGGGCGTCGGTGGCTACTACGCCGCGCCGGGCAACGCGAACAAGCTCGTCGACGTCATCGACCGCAACCTGTCCTACGACCCGCTCAAGCCGGGTCTGTGGGCGCAGGGCGGCGGCGACGCGGCGCTCTCGTACCTCGCGAAGCCGGGTACCGCGCTCGTGGTGAACAAGAACGAGGCCTCGCTGAAGGCCGACAAGTCCGAGGGTCTGCTGGTCCTGAACCACCACAACGCCAACGGTGACCGCGCGTCGGTCGTCCTGGTGAAGTCGAGTGGCCGGGGCAGCGCCTACTAGATCGGATGTTTCACGAGAGGCCCGGTTCTTCGTTTGGAACCGGGCCTCTCGGCATGTCACGGCCAGGAACTGCCTCCCGTCACCCCTTGACGCGACCCCGTTCCTGCGGTCGAGTGACACTCGAAAGTGGGATATGGGCCGTGTGGGTGTCCCGCAGTACGGGAGATAACACCCCGATGGGGTGTCCGGCATGCGGCGGGCGGCCTGGATGCCGGTAGCCTTTCGCGAAGGAAAGTAGTCCCACCAATTGGGGACTGACACCTGGGAGGTGTGTGGATGCGGCTCGCAGTGATCCCAGGAGACGGGATCGGGCCCGAGGTCATCGCTGAGGCCCTGAAGGTCCTCGGAGAGGTCGTTCCGGCGGCCGAGATCACTCGCTACGACCTCGGCGCGGCGCGCTGGCACGCCACGGGAGAGTTGTTGCCCGAGTCGGTGCTGGGAGAGCTTCGCCAGCACGACGCGATCCTGCTCGGCGCGGTGGGCGACCCGTCGGTGCCGAGCGGAATTCTGGAGCGGGGCCTGCTTCTGAGGCTGCGCTTCGAACTCGACCACCACGTGAACCTCCGCCCGGCTCGTCTCTACCCCGGTGTCCGCAGCCCGCTCGCGGACCCGCCGGAGATCGACATGGTGGTGGTCCGCGAGGGCACGGAAGGCCCGTACGCGGGCAACGGCGGCCTGCTCCGCAAGGACACGCCGCACGAGATCGCCACCGAGGTCTCGCTGAACACCTCGTTCGGCGTCGAGCGCGTGGTCCGGGACGCCTTCGCGCGTGCGTCGAACCGTCAGCGCCGGCACCTGACCTTGGTGCACAAGACGAACGTCCTCACGCACGCCGGCTCGTTGTGGTCGCGCGTCGTGGAGGAGGTCTCGCTGCAGCACCCGGACGTCACCGTGGCCTACCAGCACGTGGACGCGGCGACCATTCACATGGTCACCGACCCGGGCCGTTACGACGTGATCGTCACCGACAACCTGTTCGGCGACATCCTGACCGACCTCGCCGCCGCCGTCACGGGTGGCATCGGCCTGGCCGCGTCGGGAAACATGGACGTGACCCGTCGCAACCCGTCGATGTTCGAGCCGGTGCACGGTTCGGCGCCGGACATCGCGGGCCAGGGCATCGCGGACCCGACGGCCGCCGTGCTGTCGGTCGCGCTGCTGCTCGACCACCTCGGCGAGCACGAGTCGGCCCGCCGGATCGAGGCCTCCGTGGCCTTTGATCTCGCTACCAGGGACCACCAGTCGCCTGGGGCCACCTACGCCATCGGCGATCGTCTCGCGGCACTCGTGTCGTCGAACGTCCGCACTGGCTGAGGTTCATCCGCTCGACGTTTTGAAGCCCGGCCGGATTTCTCCGGCCGGGCTTCGGCGTTTCCGCGCGTCGATCAGAGCTGGCCGTTGGCCTCACGCCACGCGCGCTCCTTCTTGATCCACTCGTTGTCCTGCGGGAACTCGTCGATCGTCGGCACGCGCCGGATCTCGGTCTTGAACCCCGGGCCTGCCAGCGGCATGCGCTTGGCCCACTCGATCGCTTCTTCCTTCGACGAGACGTTGAGCAGGTAGAAGCCGTTGAACAGCTCCTTGGTCTCGCCGTACGGGCCGTCCGTGACGACCGGCGGCTCGGCGGAGTAGTCCACGACGACGCCCTCGGACGGCTCGGAGAGACCCTCGGCGGCCAGCAGCACACCGGCGCGGATCAGCTCCTCGTTGAACGCGCCGACCGTCTCCAGCATCTTGTCGAAGTCGACCTCGCCCATGTTGGCGAAGCCCTCGTCGGTGGCGCGCATGATCAGGATGTACTTCACGGTGGATCTCCTCGCTCGGTGTCTTTCTCGGTGACGTCCACAGGTCGAACGGGCCGTGGGCCGGATCGACATCACACCCGAAAATTTTCGAACTTTCTGTTTCCGCAGGTAGGGTCGCCTCAGTCGTGCGTGGGGGAAGACCGGTCGAAGTCCGGCGCTGACCCGCAACGGTAGGTCTCCTGATCAGGAGACGAGCCCGAACACCCGCTCACGGTGACCGAGAAGTTCCGACTCCGCCGTGGACTGCGGGAAGGACCCAGTGCTCTCCAAGATCAGCGTGCTCGTCGGCGTGCTCGCCGTCAGTCTCGTCGCGGGCGTCGCGCTCGGCCCCGTCTCCGTTCCGTTCGGCCTCACGCTCGAACTGCTGTGGGCGGCGCTGACCGGCGGCACGATCCCCGCCGACCTCGCCGGGCAGTACCACATCGTCTGGGACATCCGGCTTCCCCGCGTTCTGCTCGCGGCCGTCGTCGGCGCCGGCCTGAGCACGGTCGGCGTCGCGATTCAGGCGATGGTGCGCAACGCGTTGGCCGACCCTTACGTGCTCGGCATCTCGTCGGGCGCGAGCGTGGGCGCGACGGCGGTGGCGACGCTCGGCATCCTGTCCGGTCTCGGCGTCTACGCGTTGTCGGTGGGAGCGTTCCTGACCGGTCTTGGCGCTACCGCCCTGGTCTACATCACCGCACGCACGAGCCGAGGGCTCACACCGTTGCGGCTCGTGTTGACCGGGACGGCGCTCGCGTACGGGTTCTCCGCCGTGGCGATGCTGCTGGTGTTCCAGGCACCGCGCGGTGAGGCGGCGCGGGCCGCGATGTTCTGGTTGCTCGGCAGCCTCGGCGGGGCGAACTGGCAGTCGCTGCCCGTCGCCGCCGTGGTGACCGCGGCCGGCATCGTCTACCTGGCGACCAAGGCGCGGCAGCTCAACGCGCTGGCGATGGGCGACGAGACCGCGACCACGCTCGGCGTGGCGGTCAACCGGTTCCGCACGCACCTGTTCGTCGTCACCGCGGCCATGACCGGTGTGCTGGTGGCGGTCAGCGGTGCCGTCGGGTTCGTCGGACTGATGCTGCCGCACCTGACGCGCATGGTCGTGGGCGCCGACCACCGCAAGGTCCTGGCGCTCGCACCGCTGGCCGGAGCGTCGTTCCTGGTCTGGGTGGACGTGGCCGCGCGGATGCTCGCGGCGCCGGAGGAACTCCCGCTCGGCGTCATCACGGCCGCACTCGGCGTGCCTTGCTTCATCTTCCTGATGCGTCGCAAGTCCTACGTCTTCGGAGGCCGCTGATGCGCGTCGAGCTGCACGACGTCGCTGTCCGGAACATCATCTCCGACGTTTCTTTGCACGCCTCTCGCGAGGTCGTCGGCATCGTGGGCCCGAACGGCAGCGGCAAGTCCACGACGCTGCGCTGCGTGTACCGGGCGTTGAAGCCGGACGCCGGAACTGTGCTGCTCGACGGCTTGAACGTCCACAAACGACACGATGTCGCCCGCCACCTCGCGGCGTTGACGCAGGAGTCGCAGGTCGAGTTCGACTTCACGGTCACCGAGGTCGTGGAGATGGGCCGGCTGCCGCACGACCGCGATCCTTCGCGTGATGTCCGGGTGGTGGCCGAGGCATTGGCCACTGTGGACGTTTCGCATCTCGCTTCGCGCAGCTTCCTCAGTTTGTCCGGTGGTGAGCGCCAGCGCGTGCTCATCGCCCGTGCGATCGCCCAGGAGCCGCGGGTGCTCGTGCTGGACGAGCCCACGAACCATCTCGACATTCGCCATCAGCTCGACGTTCTCCGGCTCACGCGTGGGCTGGGGATCACGGTGCTGACGGTTCTGCACGATCTGAACCTCGCCGCATCTTTTTGTGACCGCCTTTACGTGTTGGACGAAGGGCGGATCGTTGCGTCCGGCACACCGGTCGAGGTGTTGGTCCCCGAGCTGATCGCCAAGGTTTTCCACGTCACCGCGCACGTCGTGCGGCATCCGACCACGGGAGTTCCCCAGCTCCTGTTCGACCAGGAGGTCACCCCTTGAGAACCGTTGTCCTTGCCGCTGTGCTGTTGGTTTCCGGCTGCGGTGCCACGGTCGCCCAGGACACCTCCGCGTCCGACCCGGTGACCGTCACCAACTGCGGTCAGCAGGTCACGTTCGACAAGATTCCGTCCAAAGTGGTCACCAACGACACCGGGATCACCGAGTTGATGTTCGCTCTGGGGTTGAAGGATCGGATGGCCGGCTACGTGGTCTCCGGTGTCGACACCGTCGACGTGCGGACCTCGCCCTGGAAGGCCGAGTTCGGCAGTGTGAAGCACCTGTCGGACAAGATCTCCAAGGAGGTCGTGCAGGGGGTCAACGCGGATCTGGTGTTCGCCGGGTGGAACTACGGGTTCAGTGAGAGCACCGGGTTCACGCCGGACTCGTTGAAGGCTTTGGGGATCGGGACGTACCAGCTGACCGAGGCCTGCCGGAACGGGGTGGGGAAGCAGCGCGGGATCATGCCTGCGTTGGATGCGCTTTACACGGATCTTCGCAACCTGGGGAAGATTTTTCGGGTCGAGGCCAAGGCTGAGGAGCTGGTTGCGGGGTACCAGGAGCAGATCTCTCGTGCCGGGAAGTTGATGGAGGGGAAGCCTCGGCCGAAGGTGTTCCTGTACGACAGCGGGCAGGATCAGCCGTTCACGTCCGGGAAGAACGCTGCGCCTCAGGATGTGATTGCCAAGGCCGGCGGGGAGAATGTTTTTGGGGATCTCAACGACAGTTGGACGACTGTCAACTGGGAGACCGTGGTGCAGCGGAACCCTGATGTGGTGTTGATCGTGGACTATGCGGATGGGGAGGCGAACACTCCCGAGCAGAAGCAGGCGTTCCTGGAGGGCTTCGCTCCGCTGGCCAACTCGCCTGCGGTTAAGGGGAAGAGGTTCTTCTCGTTGCCGTATGCGGCGTTGGTGGAGTCGCCTCGGAACGCGGCTTCGATTGAGGCGTTCGCGAAGTTCCTGTCCCAGGGGTGATGTCGGTGCGGGTTGCGTGCGGGCTGTTGCTGTTCCAGCGGGGTTGGTCGCGTTCCGTGCGGGCGGTCGCCTTGCGAGGGTGGTCCATCAGGCAGTGACGAAGTGCGGGGTTGCGATTGGGGCTTGACCTTGAGCCTCTAGCTGGGCGCGTAGTCGGCCTCAAAGCCGGGGTGAAAAGCGCCCCGGCCGAGCCCAGACAGGGTGGCACCCAGCCCCTCAAGGTCAAGCCCCAATCGCCATGAGCGGGGTGCACCGCTACCCGGCGGTCTAGGTTCAGACGGCTCGCCTTCGGCATTGCGCCGCCAGGCTTCGTACGTGGTTGCCTTGTGAGGGGCCGTGCCTGTTGGCACCGCGCGGGTGGGCTTGCGGTGGCTGGTTCCTGTTCCAGCGGAGGGGGCGCCTTGCGTGCGTTTGTCGCCTTGCGAGGGTGGTTGCCTTGCGTCCAGTCACAGGCGTGAACCCGTGACCAGATAGTGGGAGATTTCCTCCCGTCGCTTGGTACGCCGTGCTGAGCTGTGGCAGCATCGCCGACATGGTTCAGTACGTCGCCATCATTATTGACGAGCGCGTCGGGTAGTTGCCGCCCCTGGCACCCGACGCGCAGACCTCTCGCATCCCGCGGGGGGTCTTTTTGTTTGCCCGGATGAGGAGATGACCCCGATGGCCGGCCCGACCGACGAGTTCCACGTCTACGACACGACGTTGCGCGATGGCGCACAACGTGAGGGCATTTCGTACTCCGTCACGGACAAGCTCGCGGTCGCGCGGCTGCTGGACGGGCTCGGCGTCGGGTTCATCGAGGGCGGCTGGCCCGGCGCGTTGCCCAAGGACACGGAGTTCTTCGCTCGTGCTGCGGCCGGGGATCTGGAGTTGAAGCACGCCAAGCTGGTCGCGTTCGGGGCCACGCGCAAGGCCGGGGTCAAGGTCGAGGAAGACCCGCAGGTCAAGGCGCTGGTTGACAGTCAGGCGCCGGTGGTCACGTTGGTGGCCAAGTCGGACCTCAGGCACATCGAGCGGGCGTTGCGCACGGACGCCGACGAGAACTTGAAGATGGTGCGCGACACCGTTCGGTTCTTGAAGGACCACGGTAGGCGGGTTTTTCTCGACGCTGAGCACTTCTTCGACGGGTATGCGTTCTCGCCGGACACGTCGTTGCGTGTGCTGGAGTCCGCTGTGGAGGGTGGCGCGGACGTCGTTGTGCTGTGTGACACCAACGGTGGTCAGTTGCCGTTGGGTCTTGCGGAGACGGTCGCGGAGATCGTGGAGAAGACCGGTTTCCGCGTTGGAATTCACTGCCAGGACGACACGTCCTGTGCGGTGGCGAACACACTCGCGGCCGTTCAGGCGGGCGCGACGCACGTTCAGTGCACCGCCAATGGTTATGGCGAGCGGGCAGGCAATGCGGACCTGTTCGCCGTCGTGGGAAACCTCGTGACCAAGCTCGGCATGGAGGTGCTCCCGATCGGAGCACTGGCCGAGCTCACCCGTGTCTCCCATGCGTTGGCCGAGATCGCGAACATCGCACCCGACACCCACCAGGCTTATGTCGGGTCGTCAGCATTCGCTCACAAGGCGGGTCTGCACGCGAGCGCGATCAAGGTGGATCCGGAGCTGTACAACCACATCGATCCGGACACCGTCGGCAACGACATGCGGGTGCTGGTCACCGAGATGGCCGGTCGGGCGAGCATCGAACTCAAGGGACGTGAGTTCGGACTCGACCTGGCCGGCCGGGGGACCGAGGTCGGCAGCGCGTTGAAGCGCGTGAAGGAGTTGGAGGCGAAGGGCTGGTCGTTCGAGGCCGCCGACGCCTCGATGGAGCTCCTGCTGCGCTCCGAGCTGTCCGAACTGGACACACCGCCCTTTACCCTGGAGTCCTACCGGGTCGTCCTCGATCACCGGTCGGACGGCGAGATCGTGTCCGAGGCCACGGTCAAGGTGCACGTGGGCGGGGAGCGGGTCATCGCGACCGCTGAAGGAAACGGGCCGGTGCACGCTCTGGACGCGGCGCTGCGCAAGGCGTTGTTGCCGCACCTGTCCTGGTTGGACACTGTGGAGCTGGCCGACTACAAGGTGCGCATCCTGACGGAGCATCCCGGTACGGATGCCGTGACGCGGGTGTTGGTCGAGTCGACCGATGGCGAGCGCGAGTGGACCACTGTGGGTGTGCACGGGAACATCGTCGAGGCGAGTTGGCTGGCGTTGTGTGACGCGCTCGTGCACAAATCCATGAGGTCCAGCTGACCTCGTAAACTGGGGCCGTGCGCATCGCCCGAATTGCTCATCCCCAAGGCGTGGCCTTCGTCGCCGTTCACGGCGACGAGGCCGCGGAAATCGCCGAACACCCCTTCGGCACGCCCACGTTCACCGGCCGGAAGTGGCCGTTGGCCGACGTCAGGCTGCTCGCTCCCATCCTGCCGACCAAGATCATCGGTGTGGGGCGGAACTACGCCGACCACGCCAAGGAGATGGGGAACGAGGTTCCCGCGGAGCCGTTGCTGTTCTTCAAGCCCAACACGTCGGTGGTCGGCCCGAACGTGGAGATCAAGCTCCCGGCCGTGTCCGAGCGCGTCGACTTCGAGGGTGAGCTGGCCGTCATCATCGGCCAGCCGTGCCGCGACGTGCCCAAGGCCAAGGCAGCGAGTGTGATCATGGGTTACACGATCGCCAACGATGTCACGGCGCGCGACCTGCAGAAGAAGGACGTGCAGTTCACGCGTGCCAAGGGTTTTGACACGTTCTGTCCGTTGGGTCCGTTCATCGAGACCGAGTTCGACCCCTCCGACGTCCGCGTCGTCACCGAAGTTGACGGGGAAGTCAAACAAGACGGCCGTACTTCGTTGATGGTGCACGACATTCCGTCACTCGTCGAGTACGTGTCCGGCATCATGACGCTGCTGCCGGGCGACCTGATCCTGACCGGCACGCCGGCCGGTGTCGGGCCGATGAGGGCCGGACAGACGGTCTCCGTGACTGTGGACGGCCTTGGCACGCTCACCAATCCGGTCGCAAATAGGTAGCCGTACGGAGCAATCCGGCGTCCGGCAGGTTACGCATCCGGGTACCCGCGAGTAACTTCCCGGTGTCATGACGGACCTGGCGTCCACCCGTGTGTTGCTGGTCGACGGATCGCAGCTCATCACCGAAGGGCTGCGGCTTTCGCTGCATCGCACGCACTGCTTCCGCGTTGTGGGCATCGCCCACACCGTGGCCGAGGCTGCGCGCAGCCTGCGCGGCACTCTGGTGGATCTGGTCGTCACGGACTTCGACGTCCCGGGCGCCGGACCGCTGCGCACCGTGCGGGACACGGCGCAGTACCGGCCGAGCGCCCGCGTCGTCGTGCTGTCCAATGCGGACAGTCCGAGCTGGGCCCGCGCGGCTCTCGACGCCGGCGCGGTGGCCTACCTGCTGAAAACCTCGCCCGTGGCCGAGCTGTTACCGCTGATCGCGGCCGCGGTGCGGGGTGCTCCCGCCACGATCGACGCGCGGGTGGGGTCACTCGCGCGCCTGCCGTCGCGGATGCCGCCACCCGCGTCGCTCGGCAGGCTGTCGGCACGGGAGTTCGACGTGCTGGCCGAGATGGCGAAGGGGATGGACAACGCGCGCATCGCCCAGCGGCTCTTCATCAGCAACGACACCGTGAAGACCCACGTGAAGGCGATCCTGCGCAAGCTGGGCGCCCGTGACCGCGCCCACGCCGTGGCGTTGGTGCTCGGCGAGAGCTCCGAGGCCTTCGTCACGACCTAGCGATGGTCTGCGGTGCCCTGCGCGCGAAGTCCGGCGCGTGCTCGGGACGGGGCCCGATCGCGATCATGTAGGCCGGCACCGCCTGCAGGAACGGCAGCTTCTGCGCGACCTTGAGCATGAACGGCGTGCCCGTGCTCGAGACCGTCGCCGTGCTGTTGAGCTTGCGGCCCAGGAACAGCCGGTGGATGACCCGCTGCATGGTCTGGATCACCACGGTCGGGAACAGCCTGCGTCCGCGCACCTTCGCGAGCGTCGCGCTCGTGACCTTGCCTTCCCGCAACGGCCGCGCGAGCACGGTGGCCGCGGCGACCGCGTCCTGCACGGCGAGGTTGATGCCGACGCCGCCGACCGGTGACATCGCGTGCGCCGCGTCACCGATGCACAGCAGTCCGTCGACGTGCCAGTGCCGCAACCGGTCCAGCTTCACGTCGAGGAGCTTCGGGTCGTCGATGCTCTTGATGTGCTCGACCCGGTCCGCGAGCCACGGGACGAGCGTCACGACGCGTTCGCGGAACTTCTCGACACCCTCGGCGCGCACGGCCTGGTCCGTTCCCTTGCGGATCAGGAAAGCGCACTGGAAGTACTCGCCGCGTGGAATGAGCACGAGTCCGCTGCTGGCGCTGAACCTGCCGCCGCCGCCCTTGACCGGATCGCTTTCGTTGCGCGGCAAGCGGAACCACCACACGTCCATCGGCGCGCCGAAGCGGTAGACCGGAAGTTCCACGGCCGCGCGCAGGATCGAGCTCCGCCCGTCCGCCGCCACCACGAGGTCCGCGACGATCTCGCCCTCGTGCCCGTCGACGCGGTCCCGGTACTTCACGCCCGTGACCCTGTTGCCGCTCTTGGTGATCGAGGTGACCTCGGTGTTCATCCGCAGCGTGAACGTCGGTTCGAGCCTGCCCGCGTCCGCCAGCAGGTCCAGGAAGTCCCACTGGGGCACCATCGCGATGCGCTTGTTCGGGCCGGGAAGCCGGGACAGGTCGGCGATCGTGGCCTTGGCGCCGCCGTCGAGCAGGGCCTCGATCTTGTCGACGTCCTGGTGCGGCACCTGCTCGAACGCCGGACCGAGCCCCAGCTCGTCCAGCAGCGTGAGCGTTGACGCGTGCACCGTGTCGCCGCGGAAGTCGCGCAGGAAGTCACCGTGCTTCTCCAGCACCGTGACCTCGACGCCACCGCGGGCCAGGAGCAGTCCCAGCACCATTCCGGCAGGTCCGCCGCCGACGACGAGACAGGTCGTCCTCTCCATGTCGATCCCCTCTTTTCAACCGGTGTTGAATAAACTCAAGCATGCTCTTGATCGCCAGGTGCGTCAAGCCGGATTCCCGGTGTCGTGGCTCTCGTTCGGGTCGGTCCAATGTGGACGGTCTGGGGACCCAGGCCCCGAAAAGGTTGCGGCTGGTGCGGAATGTCGCTGTGCGAGCTAGGGTGTCGCGCTCCTGGAACCGCCCGCTCGGGCAGAGATCGTTGCGCCGCCGAATAACACTCGACCGGGTGATTGCATTCGGCGCTCGGAGGAGTGTGACTAGTTCGTTCGGGGCCTCAAGGTCAGCTGGATCGTGCAAGGACCTATAGGAATCACCTCGTTAGCCGAATCGGACGAGGGCCCCGCGCACCTAACCTTCCGGAGTGACAACTGCGTCCCCGACTTTCACGCGTAAGAGAACCGGCGAGATCCGCGCTGTCTGCCTGGACGTCGACGACACACTTGTCGACTACAGCAGTTCATCGCGAGCCGCGTTGGCCTCGATGGTCGGTAACGCCGACGCCTGGTCGTTGTGGCAGCGAATCACCGACGACCACGTCTCCCGTCAGCTCGCCGGTGAGCTCCAGTACGAGTCGATGCGCAACATCCGCACCCAGGCCTTCTTCGCCGCACTCGGCGAGGAGCTCACGCTGGAGGAAGCCACCCGTCGCGAGCTCGGCCGCCAGGAGGTCCTCACCTCCGGCTGGTGCCTGTTCCCGGACGTCATCCCGATGCTCGACTGGCTGCGGGCGACAGGTCTCCCGATCGCCGCGATCAGCAACGCGTCGGGCCGCCACCAGCGCGTGAAGATCGCCCAGCTCGGCCTCTCCGAGTACTTCGACGCGGTGCTCATCGCCGGCGAGGTCGGCTGCGCCAAGCCGGACCGCGTGATCTTCCACACCGCGTGCCTCGCCCTGGGCGTCTCGCCCGGCGACACCGTCCACGTGGGAGACCGCCTGCACGCCGACGCCATCGGCGCGCGCGACGCCGGAATGCACGGTGTCTGGATCAACCGCACCGGCCCGACCGGTGGCACGCTGCCTGCGGGCCTGTCGTCCATCACGACGCTCGCGGAACTGCCGGAGCTCCTCGTCTGCGAGCTCTCCACCGCCAGCGCCTGAGAAGCGCCTCGAGACCGGCTCCCACCTGCGCATATGCGTTCAGGTGGGGGCCGATTTCACTTCTGGTGGGGGCGTGGTCTAGTATTTCTCACGGCAGCAACGAGGACCTCGGAACTCCTTCGGGACAACGAAGTCGATCGCGAAAGCCAATGGGGTATGGTGTAATTGGCAGCACGACTGATTCTGGTTCAGTTAGTCTAGGTTCGAGTCCTGGTACCCCAGCTGCTGCGGAAGAACTGCCCTCGGGTAAGCTTTCGGAGCTGCTGAAATAGCAAGAAGTGCAGTAGGTAAGAAAAGAACTGAATAGCCGGATTTGGACCGGACAGAGCGATCTGATAAGGTTCAAGCCAGCAAGAAGTTCTAGGGCCCCGTCGTCTAGCGGCCTAGGACGCCGCCCTCTCAAGGCGGTAGCGAGGGTTCGAATCCCTTCGGGGCTACAGAGGTGTTAGAGGCCTGTCTGCGGAGTGCGCAGACAGGCCTCTTTCGCTGTGTCCTCTGGGGGCCGAGCCCCCAGACCCCCAGCCGGCGGGCTCCGCCCCCGGACCCCCGGCGTGGGTGTTGCCCGGACCTTTCGGTTAGCGCTTCGCTTCGCTCGCGAATGGGGCTGGCCTCGCTTCGCTCGTCTCCCTTGATTTGCGTGACGGCGATCACCCAAGGACCGGGGCGCATTCATTGCTGGCCTTGTAGGGGCCCCTATCGCGTCGGTGTCGAGCAATAGTCCGGGCTGCTGCTCGCATTCGTAAGCGCCTCAGTCCGCTTGCCGTGGCCGTGTCTCACCTTCGTTCCTCGCTGCCTGCCTTCGCGCGGTCCTTCCTCCTGTGCGTTGGGCCGGATGGGCCTGGGCCTGTTGAGACGGGCTTGCCGCGTGTCGTTTGGGATGGGCGGCGTGTCGGGTGGGAAAGCGAGCGGCCGCCCTCCCTGTTGGGAGAGCGGCCGGTGGGGTGCGGTTGGTGCTTTAGAGGCGGCTTTGCAGCGCTTCGGCTGCGGCGAGTAGGTCCGCTGCCCAGCGGGCGCCTGGGCGGCGGCCCATTCGGTCAATGGGGCCACTTACTGAGACGGCTGCCACTACGGCGCCTGAGGAGTCCCTTACCGGGGCTGAGACCGAGGCCACGCCTGGTTCTCGTTCTGCCACGCTTTGTGCCCAGCCTCGGCGGCGGACTTCCAGGAGGGTGCGTTCGCCGTAGACGGCGTCCGCCAGGACTGCTCTTTGGGTGCCTGGGTCTGACCACGCGGCAAGGACTTTGGCGCCTGAGCCCGCTGTCATGGGGAGCCTGGCGCCGATGGGGACCGTGTCGCGCAGGCCCGACGGGGGTTCTGCTGAGGAGACGCAGACTCGTTGCATGCCGTCGCGGCGGTAGAGCTGCACGCTTTCGCCGGTGATGTCGCGCAGGCGCGGCAGTACTGAGGAAGCGGCGTCCAGCAACGGGTCTGTCGCGCCGCCCGCCAGTTCGGCCAGAGCGGCGCCCGGACGCCAGCGGCCGTCGGAGCCTCGGCGCAGCAACCTGTGCACCTCGAGGCCTACGGCCAGGCGGTGTGCGGTCGCTCGCGGGAGGCCGGTGCGGTTGCACAACTCGGCCAGGCCACAAGGATCTTTTGCTACGGCGTTCAACACGGCCACTGCCTTGTCCAGCACGCCGATCCCGCTATGCTGTCCCACAAGCCGATACTAACTTCCCAGACAGTGAGAAGTCCAGATCTGTCGGCGCGTCCATAATGTGGGAGATGTCGCGATGAGCCGCACGCTCGCGGAGAAGGTGTGGGAGGCACACGTTGTGCGCCACGGAAGTGGTGCGGAGCCGGACCTGCTTTACATCGACCTCCATCTGCTGCACGAAGTCACCAGCCCCCAGGCGTTCGACGGGCTGCGCCTTGCGAACCGCAAGCTGCGCAGGGCCGATCTCACGATCGCCACCGAGGATCACAACGTTCCGACCGTCGACATCGACAAGCCGATCGCGGATCTGGTGTCGCGCACGCAGGTTGAGACGCTCCGGCGCAACTGCGCGGAGTTCGGGGTGCGGCTGCACCCGATGGGGGACTTCGAGCAGGGCATCGTCCACGTGGTCGGCCCGCAGCTCGGTCTCACGCAGCCGGGAATGACGGTGGTGTGCGGCGACAGCCACACGAGCACCCACGGTGCGTTCGGCGCGCTCGCGTTCGGCATCGGCACGTCTGAGGTGGAGCACGTGATGGCGACGCAGACGTTGCCGTTGCGTCCGTTCAAGACGATGGCCATCAACGTCAACGGGCCGCTCGGCGAAGGCGTCACGGCGAAGGACATCATCCTCGCCGTCATCGCGAAGATCGGAACCGGTGGCGGACAGGGCTATGTGCTCGAGTACCGCGGCGACGCCATCGAGGCGCTGTCGATGGAAGCGCGCATGACGGTCTGCAACATGTCGATCGAGGCGGGCGCGCGCGCCGGCATGATCGCACCGGACGACACGACTTTCGACTACATCTTCGGTCGTCCGCACGCGCCTTCCGGCGCGGACTGGGACGCGGCCGTCGAGTACTGGAAGACGCTGCGCACCGACGACGACGCGACTTTCGACGCGGAGGTCCACATCTCCGCGGCCGAGCTCACTCCGTTCGTCACGTGGGGCACCAACCCCGGCCAGGGTCTGCCTCTGAGCGCGAACATCCCCGACCCCGAGAAGATCGCGGACGAGAACGAGCGCGTGGCCGCCGAGAAGGCGCTGACGTACATGGGCCTCGAGCCCGGCACGCCACTGCGCGACATCCGCGTGGACACGGTGTTCCTCGGCTCCTGCACCAACGGGCGCATCGAGGACCTGCGCGCCGCGGCGGACGTCATCAAGGGGAAGCACGTCGCTTCAGGAGTACGGATGCTGGTCGTCCCCGGTTCGATGCGGGTGCGCAAGCAGGCCGAGGACGAGGGCCTGGACAAGGTCTTCCTCGACGCGGGCGCGGAGTGGCGGCAGGCCGGCTGCTCGATGTGCCTTGGCATGAACCCGGATCAGCTCGCGCCCGGCGAGCGCAGCGCGTCGACCTCCAACCGCAACTTCGAGGGCAGGCAGGGCAAGGGCGGCAGGACGCACCTCGTCTCCCCGCTCGTCGCCGCCGCCACGGCCGTGCGCGGCACCCTCTCCGCCCCCGCAGACCTGGAGGTCTGAGCATGGATGCCTTCACCACCCACACGGGCGTCGGTGTGCCGCTGCGCAGGTCCAACGTGGACACCGACCAGATCATCCCGGCCGTCTACCTCAAGCGCGTGACCCGCACCGGGTTCGAGGACGGGCTCTTCGCGGCCTGGCGCGGCGACGAGCACTTCATCCTCAACCAGGAGCCGTTCAAGGCGGGCAGCGTCCTCGTTGCGGGCCCTGACTTCGGCACCGGGTCCTCTCGGGAACACGCCGTCTGGGCGTTGATGGACTACGGCTTCCGGGTCGTCATCTCGTCCCGGTTCGCGGACATCTTCCGGGGCAACTCCGGCAAGCAGGGTCTCGTGGCGGCGCAGTGCAGCCAGTCCGATGTCGAGCTCCTGTGGAAGTTGCTGGAGTCCGAACCCGGCACGGCGGTCACGGTGGACCTCACCGACAAGACCGTTCGCGCCAAGGACTTGGTTGCCCCGTTCGAGATCGACGACTACACCCGCTGGCGCCTTCTAGAAGGGCTCGACGACATCGCTTTGACGTTGCGCCACGAGCCTGAGATCAGCGCATTCGAGGGCAATCGCCAGACTTGGCTGCCCACAACGGATCCGCTTCCGGCGGTCTGAGAGGGGGCCGGATTCTCCCCTTGAGAGGGGCGAATCCGGCCTCTCCTGTCCCTCGAAGGGGCGCAATTAGCCACGCCACAACGAAAAATCTGGCGTGGCGATTGGTATTTCTCGCGTTTTGGGCCTACCGTTGCGTTCTAGTCGGCCCGCTCTCTTAGGGCCGTGAGCGTCCTGGGAGGGACTGACGGTGAATAAGGCCCAGCTCATCGAGGCGCTCGCCGAGCGCCTTGGAGACAAGAAGACCGCCGGCGCAGCTGTTGACGGCCTCGTGGACGTGATCGTCCGCAGCGTCAACAAGGGCGAGAAGGTCAACATCACGGGCTTCGGCGTCTTCGAGAAGCGCGCCCGTGCGGCTCGCACCGCGCGCAACCCGCGTACGGGCGAGACCGTGAAGGTCAAGAAGACCAACGTGCCCGCGTTCCGCCCCGGCTCGACGTTCAAGGACGTCATCAGCGGTGCGAAGAAGCTGCCGAAGGCTGTTGCGGCCAAGGCTGCCGCGAAGCCCGCCGCCGCTGCTGCCGCGAAGCCCGCGGCTACCAAGGCTCCGGCGACCAAGGCCGCGACGACCCGCGCGACGACCACGACGCGCACCCGCACGGCCGCGGCCGCCACCAAGGCGCCCGCGACCCGTCGCACCACCACGGCTGCCGCGGCGAAGCCCGCTGCTGCCAAGGCGCCCGCGAAGGCGACCGCCACGAAGACCGCCGCCAAGCCGGCCGCTGCTGCGAAGGCCCCCGCGGCCCGCAAGCCCGCTGCCGCCAAGACGACGGCTGCGGCCAAGCCTGCTGCGAAGACCGCGGCTGCGAAGCCGGCTGCTCGCAAGACGGCTGCCAAGAAGAAGTGAGACGGGCCTCCTCAGGGAGGCTGCGTCACTTCAAGAACCACGCGGAAGGCCCCGGTGTGCGCACACCGGGGCCTTCGTGTGTCCGGGGAAAGGTGCTTGGCCTGCGGGAAAGGCGAGCGAGGGGCCGCGGAGGTGCCTGGCACGCCTGGGATGCGCCGGAGGCGGCTGGGGAGTCGCTTGGGGCGTCCGGGAAGCCGCCACAGGCGTGGCGGAGCTGCCTGGCACGCCTGGAACACGGGGTGGGTCCGCGCGGCGTGCCCATGTGGTTCACATGCTTGGAGAGCCGTCCCGCATTCGCCACAAGGCGGGGAGAAGCCGGGAGAAGGACGGTGCCGAGGCTCCGGAAACGTTCCGCCGAGCCGGAGTCAGACCACCTGCGGCACGACTTTGAGGCGCCGCTCAGAATTCCGGAACGCGGCCGGGAGGATTGCCCGGCACGGTTCCTCCGAACCCCCGGCCCGCCAATAGAAATAACGCCGGCACGCCTGCGAACGCCCCCGGCGCAAGCGAAACCGCCGCCTTCCGGCCCGACTTGGTTGCCACAGGCGAACTTTCGTCAGAGCGGGAAGACGGCGGCTGAAAACGTCTGCAACAGCGGCTAGGGACGCGGCAGCGGCGAGGCCAGGTAGTGCGCCGACACCAGGGTTGGCCAGCTCGAAGGTGAGTCCGAAGTGGACCACGTGCCGAACGGCCTGGTGAAGGCCAGCACCCACGTGCTGCCCTTCTTGCAGGGGATTTCGTCGAGCCGCAGCCCGCCCATCTCCGCCAGCGACTGCACGACGGCCGGAATCACGCCGCCCTGCGAGGAGACGACGGCCCTGCCTTCGAGCGCGGCGACCTCCAGCAGGCGCACGAGACCGGCGTCCGGGTCGGGCCAGTAGCCCTCCTCCGACAGCCGATACTCCTCGACCATCTCCACGGACAGGTCCGTTGCCACGGCCCGCACGGTGTCCGCGCAACGCACCCTGGGCGCGGTGTGGACGCGCACCGGTGCCCACAGGGGCAACAACGTGCGCAGCGCCGCGGCCTGGCGCCAGCCCGCGTCCGAGAGCGGGCGGAGGTCGTCGTCGCCGTCCCACTCGGAACGCTTCCCGGCCTTCGCGTGCCGCACCAGCACGACCAGCAGCAGGTCGGCGGGCAGGCGCGCGAACTCCGCCAGCACGTCCCGGTCCGGTCCGTAGGTCAGCAACTCCGTCGCCTCTGCGATGGGCAGCCACCGCAGTACGTCGACTTCTTCGTTGGGGACGAACGAACCGGAAACGGCCTGCGCGGCGTAGTAGTCGACGGTCTTCGGCACGCCCTTCACGGAATACGACACCTGTCGCAGATGGCGGCCGAGGACACAGGAGAAGCCCGTCTCCTCCTTGATCTCCCGCACGGCGCAGGCGGGAATCGTCTCTCCGTGGTCGAGTTTGCCCTTCGGCAACGACCAGTCGTCATAACGCTGACGGTGCACGACCGCGACTTCGACGTTTCCGTCCGCATCGCGCCAGAGCACCGCCCCAGCAGCTTTGATCACCCAAGAGCTCCGTGCTTGTGCAGCAGTTCCATCTGATGGTCGCGCACGGACGAGCCGTCCGAGGGCGAGGCTTCCCATTCTCCGTCAGAGCGCAGGACCCAGCAGCGGGTGTGCGGGTCGAGCGCCGACTCGAACATGTCGGCCAGTTGCTTGGTCAGCCGCGGGTCGGCCACGCGCAGGGCGACCTCGACGCGGCGGTCCAGGTTGCGGTGCATCATGTCCGCGCTGCCGATCCAGTACTCGTCGCAGGCGACGAAGTGGAAGACGCGCGAGTGCTCCAGGAACCGGCCCAGGATCGACCGCACCTGGATGTTCTCCGACAGTCCCTTGACGCCGGGCTTCAGGCCGCAGATGCCGCGCACGACCACGTCGACGGGCACGCCGGCCTGCGACGCCCGGTACAGCGCGTCGATGACCTGCTCGTCCACGAGCGAGTTCACCTTGATGCGCACACCGGAGGGCTCGCCCGCCTGCGCGCGCTCGATCTCCAGGTTGATCCGGTCGACGATTCCCTTGCGGACGCCGTAGGGCGCGACGAGCAGCGCGCGGTACTCGTCCTGGCGGGCATAGCCGGTCAGGACGTTGAAGAGGTCGGTGAGGTCCGCGCCGATCGTCGGCTCAGCCGTCAGGATGCCGACGTCCTCGTACAACCGCGCGGTCTTCGGGTTGTAGTTGCCGGTGCCGATGTGGCAGTAACGGCGGATCGTCGAGCCTTCCTGGCGCACGACCAACGACGTCTTGCAGTGCGTCTTCAGGCCCACCAGGCCGTAGACGACGTGCACGCCCGCCTTTTCCAGCGCCCGCGCCCACTTGATGTTCGCCTGCTCGTCGAAGCGCGCCTTGAGCTCCACGAGCGCCACGACCTGCTTGCCCGCCTCGGCCGCGTCGATCAGCGCGTCCACGATCGGCGAGTCACCCGAGGTGCGGTACAGCGTCTGCTTGATGGCGAGCACGTGCGGGTCGGCCGCGGCCTGCTCGATGAAGCGCTGCACCGACGTGGAGAACGAGTCGTACGGGTGGTGCACGAGCACGTCACCCTCGCGCAGCGTCGCGAAAACGCTCTTCGGCGTCTCGCGCTCCCCGAACGCCGGGTGCGTCGCCGGCACGAACGCCGGGTCCTTCAACGTCTTGCGGTCGATGCCGTAGAGCTGCCACAGGCACGACAAATCGAGCAAGCCGGGCACGGTCACGACGTCGTGCGGGTCGACCTCCATCTCCCGCAGCAACAGTTCGAGCATGTGCTCGGTCATGTCGTCGGCGACTTCCAGCCGCACCGGCGGGCCGAACCGGCGCCGCGCGAGCTCGCGTTCCAACGCCTGCAACAGGTCCTCGTCGCGGTCCTCCTCGACCTCGAGGTCCGCGTTGCGCGTCACGCGGAACGCGTGGCACTCGATGACCTCCATGCCGGTGAACAGCTCGCCCAGGTGCGCGGCGATGAGTTCCTCGAGCGGCAGGAAGGTCGCGGACGACGACGACCGGTCCCCTTCCACCCGAACGAGACGCGGCACGTTGTCCGGCACCTTCACGCGGGCGAACCGCTCACCGCCGCCCTCGGGATCGCGCACGGTCACCGCGAGGTTCAGCGACAGCCCCGAGATGTAGGGGAACGGGTGCGCCGGGTCGACGGCCAGCGGCGTCAGGACCGGGAACACTTGCTCGCTGAAGTAGTTGGAGAGCCTCAGCCGGTCGTAGTCCGTGAGGTCGCCCCACGTCACGATGCTGATCCGGTGCTCTTCCAGGCCCGGCCGGATGTGGTCGAGGAACGCGCGGGCGTGCTGCTCCACGAGTTCCTGCGAGCGCTTGGAGATCGACACGAGCTGCTCCTGCGGGGTGAGCCCGTCCGCGCTGCGCACCGAGAGACCGGTCTCCGCGCGGCGCTTCAGGCCCGCGACCCGGACCATGTAGAACTCGTCCAGGTTCGAGGCGAAGATCGCGAGGAACTTCGCGCGCTCCAGCAACGGCTGCGAGGAGTCCTCCGCCAGTGCGAGCACGCGGGCGTTGAAGTCCAACCAGGACAGTTCACGGTTGAAATACCGGTCGTCCGGCAGGTCGGTCGGTAGCGCGCTCGACGTCACGGCGGGCGGCGCGGAAGGCACGCCGCGCAACGGGGCGGCGGCCGTGGGCCCCCGTTCGACCTTCGCCCGCGTCGTGGACACTCGCCGGGTCGCCGCGCGAGGCTGCTTGCGCGGGGTCGCCGTTTCCGCTTTCGCACGCGGGGTGCGGCGTCGCGAGGGGGTCGCCTTACCGTCGTTGCCGTCGTCCTTGCTCACGTCACGCATTGTGGCGCACTATCGCCGTGAGCGCCCCCAAGCAGGACGTCCGTCTGGTGAACTCCTCGTCACAGAACAGGCATGCGAAGAGCGGTAACGGCTCCGCCGGGACTACGTTCGAGGGTCACCCGTTGCCCCGGACGCAGCATTCGCCAGCCACCCGCCGTGACGGCTTCGGCACTCACGTCGACGAGAACGCCGTCATCACGCAGAACGACGGCAGAGCCGTCGCTGTTAAAAGTAGACACGGTCGCCTGCACGGACCAGAACCCTAGTGCTGTGCCCGCAATCCTCACCGGCCGCATCCGGCACTCAGCAGGGCACCTCGCGCCACCGACCCCCGCCCCCCATATGCCCGATATGGGGGGCGGGGGTCGGTAACGCGATGCACCCGTCTGAGCGTCGAATGCGTACGGCAAGGGTTAGCGGGCACAGCACCAGACGTTCGGACCTACACGTCTCATTCGCGCCGCTGCCAGGGTCGATCCATGAAGGTTATGGCCACGATCACCGCGGCGACCCTGCTGGCCTTCACCACGGCAGGACTGGCTTCGGCTGCCTCAGCCGAACCCAGAACTCCCCAGGTGGACAAACCACGACTCCAGGCGGCGGCGAAGAACGTCCGCCTGAAAGCCTCACTTCCCGGTACCGAACGGGCCATCTCGATCGCGTTCGCCCAGTACGGCAAGCGCGACGTGGCGTTCGTGAGCATGGAGACCGGGCTCAAGACGTTCGACGTCACCGACCTCGACAAGCCCAAGCTCCTCGACCACCTCACCAAGGAGGAGATGGCGCTGCCGGGCGACGACCCGACGAAGCGCTTCTGGGAGAACGAGGACATCAACGTCGACCCCAAGCGCAAGCTCGCGTTCCTGGCGCGCGAGGTCAACTCGTTCGGGCGCGCACTGCCCGGCGACCGCCCGACCGGCAACTACATCGTGTCCGCTGTGGACCCCGCCGACCTCAAGATCCTCAGTTTTCACCGGCAGAACACCGGCCACACGAGCACCTGCGTCAACGACTGCCAGTTCCTCTGGACGGCGGGACTCGACCGGTCGGACGCCAAGACCGGGCGGATCTTCGTCACCGACATCCGCGATCCGAAGACCCGAAGGAACTTCCGGTCTCCGTCGACGTCCGTGGCAAGGCCGGCGAGGGGAAGATCACGCACGACGTCCAGGTCGACGCGCAGGGAATCGCCTGGGTGGCGGGCGACGACGGCACCCGCGGCTACTACACGCAGGGCTGGCACCGGGACCCGTTGAGCGGCAAGTACCGCGAGGCGAAGGCGTGGGATCCCGTCGCGTACGCGGGCGGCACGGTGCCGAAGGCGGACATGCCGACCTCGTTCACGCACAACTCGTTCCGCCCGATCGGCCGGACTCTGAGCGATGGACCGCAGCCGACGCGGGAGAACCCTGCCGGTTCACTGCTGCTGCACACCGAGGAGGCGTTCGGTTCGCCGACCTGCAAGACCGAGGGCCGGTTCGTCATCTCCTCGCTGCAGGGCACGCACAACGGTGAGGGCTGGGGCGAGCAGCCCAAGGAGATGAGGACCGTCGGCATCTGGAGCCCGGACGACCAGGAGGGCACGATCCCCGGCGACGTCACGTGTTCCGCGCACTACTTCGACGTGCAGAAGAGGATCGTCGCCTACTCCTGGTACAACCAGGGCACGAGGTTCCTCGACATCTCCAACCCCGCCAAGCCGATCCAGATCGGGTACTGGCGGCCGGACACCGCGACCTCGTGGGCGCCGTACTGGCACCGCGACACCGTGTTCGTCGCGGACATCTCGCGCGGCGTCGAGATCCTGCAGCTGGAGAAGGGCGCCTACGAGGCGCAGGCGAGCGGCACTCCCGTGACGCTGACCGCCCACCACGCCAGGGAACTGGCCAGGGAGAGCGACCGGGAACCCGTGCCGCTCGCCCCGAACCCGTTCTACGGCTGGGCCTGCCCGATGGTCGCGAGCCGCGACGACTCGGACTGCGGAGTGGGAGCCTGCGGCGCACCCTGCTGAGCAAGACCTGCCTCGACGGCGGCTTTCGCGCGCTGGCGGGTGATCACGCGGCGGCCGAGGTTGATCATCGGGATCTCCACGGTCGCGTAGAGGACACTCGCCAGCGCCAGCCCCAGCGCCGTGACCACGACGGACTGGCCGAGACCGGACAACGCGGGCCAGAAGAACGCGATGATCGTCGCGGCGATCGTCTGCACCAGGTAGAGCGAGTACGAACGCTCGCCGACGAACTGCATCGGCTTCGTGGACAGGAAGGTCGTGGCCGGTCCCGGCGCGATCATCGCGGTCAGCAGCACCGCCGTCGCGAGCGCGTACACCGGGATGACCAGCACGTGACCGGGAATTCCGTTGATCCCGTCGAGGAAGGCGGCGATCGGCTTCACGCTCAGGTGCACCGCGACGAATCCGATCGCGACGATCACCTGCGCGACCCGGTTCGTGAGCGGGCGCAGCAGGGCGAACCCACGCGGGCTGTGCAGCGCGATCGCGAGCAGCACGCCGGTCAGGATCGAGAAGTAGTGCAGCGGCCAGCCGGGGTTGCTGTGCGACGCGGTGAAGTTCACGACCACGAGCGCGAGCAGCATGCCCAGGACGGCGGCACCGGCGCGGCGGCGCAGCACGACGGTGCCCAGCGCGATCGCCACCAGTGGCCAGACCAGGTAGAACTTCTGCTCGATGCCCAGCGACCAGGACTGCCCGTACGGGCTGCCGCCGGCGAACTCGTTGGTGAACGTGAGGAAGTACTTGAGCGCGGAGCCGATCCCGTTGCTGACGAACGTGCCGTAGAGCGCCGAGGCGGCGACCGTCACGAGCAGGATCACGAAGTAGACAGGCAGAATCCGGAACGCCCGCCGCAGGTAGAACTCACCGAGCGAGATCTCGCCGGTCCGGTGCTCCTCGCGCAGCATCAGCGTGGTGATCAGGAATCCGCTGAGGACGAAGAACATCTGGACACCGGCCCAGCCCTGGAGCCAGTCGGGGCCGCCGTAGTGGAAGAAGACGACCAGGACCGCGGCAATGGCACGCAGGCCGTCCAGAGCGGGAAAGCGGCGCAACGCCAGGTAGTCGGCGTGCGTCAGTGAAGTCATGCAGGTACACCTCGGGGCAATGCGTCGGGGAACGACGTCGGGGGATACGTCGTTTGCAGCAGGGGATACGGATGTAAAGGTGCCGGGGTTCCCCGTTGCGTTGCCTAAACCAACACTTTCGTGGCGTTCGTCACGGCCTTAACACCTGCTCAGCGGTGAAAGCTCCGAGAGCGGCGCGGTGGCCGCGACGCGCCATCCTTGCTGCGTAAGCACTCCGCCGTGGACTTCCAGCCAGTACGCGCCGTCGGTCATGCGCAGGGTCGCGCCGCTGCGCATGTCCGTGACGTGGGACGACCCCGAGACCCATGACACGAAGTCCCCGCTGACCCGCGGGAACAGGATGCCCTCGCTCGTCGGCGTGAGCTTGATCCCGGCCAGGTCACGGGGTTCCGGCCAGCCGTCGCGCCACCCGCGCAGCTTGTCGCCCTGCGTCCACACCACCGTGCGGCCGTCCGATGCCACGCTGGGGCCGGGGGTCGCGTTCGCCAGCTGTTCCGGCAGCGCTCCCTCACCGCGGAACTTCCCGCCCTGCTGCCAGATGACCGCGTCGCCGAAGAACACGGGAGTCTCGCCCTGGCCGACGATCCTGTCCTTCTTCTTGGCCAGGTCGTAGAAGTGCACGCCCGCACGGTCCGACCAGGCGGCTTTGCCGTTGTGCACCACGGCACCGTAGCCGCCGATCTCGGCGGGTGCGCCGTCGTTGCGCGAGTCCCACGCGTAGGTCGTCGTGGCGAGGTTGGCCGGGTTGGGCGTGGTGGAGAACGTCACCCAGCGGCCGTCGAACTCGACGCCGAACACCTGCCCGTCGTTCTGCATCGCGACCACCTGCTGGCGTTTGCCGTGGTCGCGCAGCACAAGTTCGGTAGTCCTGTTGCGTGTGGTCTTCACCAGCGTCGTGCCGCCGTCTGCGTCCGCCGCGACGACGGTGACCTTCTCGTGCGAGCCCGCCTCTGTCGACGTGCGCGACAGCCGGTCCTTCCAGTCCTGGGGCAGGTCCACCCCGCACGTGCTGAGGTTGTTCTCCGCCCGGTAGTCCGGTGGACGGTCGATCGGATAGGCGGCCACACAGCCTGCGAGCGCAGTGACGCCCGCCAGCGCGATGAGCGCTCGCATCAGTCTCCCCAAGTCGTGATCACCCGGGAAGACGCGTGAGGACTGCTCAGGTTGTCCAGGCGGGCAAGGCGTTCGCGGTGTGCGTGCCGAGGCCGAGCATGAGCGCGAGCCGCAGATCTTCTTCCGTGTCCACGTCACAGCGCAACGACGGCCACGCGCCGATCAGCGCGACCGCACCGGAAACCCGGTGGTGCCCGGCCGACCCGACGCCGAACCTCGGGTCGAGTTCTCCGCCAGGTGCCGCGAGGAGCAACGTCGTGCCGGTGCCCTGACGGTCCGGGACGAACGCGCGCCGTCCGGCCGAGGCTTCGAGCGCGGCCTGCAACTCGTCGGGCCTGAGCGCCGGCAGGTCCGCCTGAAGCGCGCCGATCCGGGACGACCGGAGCGTGCGCGCGCCGTGCCGCAAAGCCGCGTTGAGTCCGGGCTCGGCGGGCTCCGGCAGCGACTCGACACCGAGAGCGGCCATTTCGGACGCGACGGCCGGGTCCGATGTGATCGTGACCACTCGGCGGACACCGGGGGTGGCGATCGCCGCGCTCACCGTGTCGAGGGCGAGCGCGAGCGCCAGCGCCGCGTGCGACACCGGATCTCCGCCGGTCGCGCTGGTCAGCCTGGTCTTGGCCCTGTCGAGGGTCTTGACCGGGACCACTAGGTCAACTTCATCCCGCACCTAGTCATAGTCCACGATTCGGCGACTACTGTGCTCTCGGGCGCAGATCTACGCAGGTAAGGAGAGGCCTCGTGGCCAAAAGGGAGAAGGGCGGCTTTTGGGTCGGGGTCGCCGCGGCGATCGTCTACCCGATGTCGTTCGTGCTGGGCAGGCACCGGATCCTGCACGGGGACCGCATCCCGCGCCAGGGGGCGGCCCTGCTCGTCATGAACCACATCTCGCACCTCGACCCGTGCTACGACGCCGTGTTCGTGCACCGCAACTACCGGGTGCCGCACTTCCTGGCGAAGCACAGCCTGTGGAACGTGCCGATCATGGGCCGGATCCTGAAGGGCGCGAACCAGATCCCCGTCTACCGGGGGACCACGGACGCCCAGCAGAGCCTGCGCGAGGCGCACAAGGCGCTGGCGACCGGTCAGATCGTGGTGATCTACCCCGAGGGCACGATCACCAAGGACCCCGACGGCTGGCCCGCGAACTCGCGCACCGGCGTGGCTCGGCTGGCGTTGCAGCACGACGGCCCGGTCATCCCCGTCGCCCGCTGGGGCACGCTCGACCTCTACAACCACTACGCGAAGAAGTTCCGGCCGTTCCCGCGCAAGACGATCACGCACTTCGTCGGCGAACCGGTCGACCTCTCCGCCTACCGCGGCAGGGAGGAGACGCTCCCGATGCTGCGCGAGGTCACGGACCTGCTGATGGGCGCGGTCAAGGAGCACCTGGCCGAGGTGCGTCAGGAGCCGGCCCCCGAGGGCTTCTACGGACCGAGGAAGGCCTGAACACCATGGCGATCGAACGTGTTGCGGTGCTCGGCTCCGGTTCGTGGGGCACGGCCTTCGCGAAGGTCATCGCGGACTCCGGTCCCGAGGTCGTGCTGTGGGCGCGGCGTCAGGACGTCGCCTCGGAGATCACCGAGACCCGCGTGAACTCCGGCTACCTGCCCGGCATCTCGTTGCCGGCCAACCTCGGCGCCACCTCCGATCCGGCCAAGGCGCTGGACGGGGCGGACGCGGTGGTGCTGGCCGTGCCGTCGCAGACGCTGCGGGTGAACCTGTCGGCGTGGAAGGAACTGCTGCCGCCGGACGCGACGCTCGTGTCGCTGTCCAAGGGTGTCGAGCTCGGCACGCTGAAGCGGATGAGCGAGGTGATCCGCGAGGTCGCCGGCGTCGACGAGTCGCAGGTCGCCGTGGTGTCCGGGCCGAACCTGGCCAAGGAGATCGCCGTCGAGCAGCCGACCGCGACCGTCATCGCGTGCACGGACCACGACCGCGCGGTCGACCTGCAGCACGCGTGCTCGAACTCGTACTTCCGCCCGTACACCAACACCGACGTGGTCGGCTGCGAGCTGGGCGGGGCGTGCAAGAACGTCATCGCGCTGGCGTGCGGCATGGCCGCGGGCATGGGCTACGGCGACAACACGATGGCGTCGATCATCACCCGCGGCCTGGCCGAGACGGCACGGCTGGGCGCCGCTCTGGGCGCCGACCCGCTGACGTTCGCGGGCCTCGCCGGACTGGGTGACCTGGTCGCGACGTGCGCGTCGCCGTTGTCGCGCAACCGGTCCTTCGGCGAACGGCTCGGGCGTGGCGACACTCTCGCGCAGGCGCAGGAGGCCGCGCACGGACAGGTCGCCGAGGGCGTGAAGTCCTGCTCGTCGATCCGCGAACTCGCGGCGGCGAACGGCGTCGACATGCCGATCACCGAAGGCATCCACCAGGTCTGCCACGACGGCCTGAGCGTGCGGGACCTCGGTGCCGCGCTGCTGGGTCGCGACCGGAAGCACGAACGCCAGTGAGCCCCGAACTCGGTGACGGCACACGGGTCGTCCACGCGGTTTCCGGCGAGCCGGGAGATCCGTTCGGCGCGCAGCCGGTGTTCGCGTCGGCGTACCACCTGGGCGGCGAGGACTACTACGGCCGCGCCGGCAACCCGACCTGGCGGGCACTCGAATCCGCCCTGGGGTCGTTGGAAGGGGGCGAGTGCGTCGTCTTCCCGTCCGGGATGGCGGCCATCTCGACGTTGCTGCGGACGGTTCTGTCCACTGGGGACACTCTGGTCGTCCCGTCGGACGGCTACTTCCTGACCCGGAAGTTCGTGTCCGAAATGGACGTGAACGTGGTCGAGGTGCCTACGGCAGGGCCGTACCCGTCCTTCGAGGGCGTTCGGCTGGTTCTCCTGGAGACGCCGTCGAACCCCGGCCTGGACGTCTGCGACATCGCGTCGCTCGCAGAGGCTGCCCACGCCGCGGGTGCGTTGCTGGCCGTGGACAACACGACCGCGACGCCGTTGGGGCAACGGCCGCTGGAGCTGGGCGCGGACGTCGTGGTGGCTTCGGACACCAAGGCGGTCGCGGGTCACAGCGATGTCCTCTTCGGACACGTGACGCTGGCTTCTCCCGAGCTGGCGGCGAAGGTGCGGGACGCGCGGACGATGAGCGGCGCGATCGCGGGCCCGTTCGAGACGTGGCTCGCGTTGCGCGGCCTGGGAACCCTGGACCTGCGGCTCGCGCGGCAGGCGGAGAACGCCGCCGCGATCCACGCGTTGCTCAAGGGCCGGGTGGCGAACCTGCGTTGGCCGGGCGCGTCGGACGATCCCTCGTACCTCGTGGCGGCGCAGCAGATGCGGCGGTTCAACGGCGTGCTGACGTTCGAACTGCCGGACGTGGCCGCCGTCGAGAAGTTCCTGTCGCGCTCGAAGCTCGTCTCGGCGGCGACGTCGTTCGGCGGCCTGCACTCGACCGCGGACCGGCGGGCCCAGTTCGGCGACCCGGTGCCCGAGGGCCTGGTGCGCTTCTCGGCCGGCTGTGAGGACACTCGAGACCTGGTCGCGGACGTGTCCCACGCTTTGGGACTGGATTGACGGAGGGTCCCGTTTTCGGGACCCTCTGCTCCATGTCCTTCAACGCATGTTGCTGTTGTACCTGGCGATAGTCCCGCGTCCTCTTTTCGCGCACTCGCCTGGTTAGGACTTTTCCCCGATGTTCGCCGTTCCCGAGAACAGCGTCGTTCTGCCTGAAAACACCCAGCTGCTGCACCCCGTCCGGGTGGCTTTGGCGTGGGCGGCCGACCGCGACCGCTGGAAGCACCTGCTGCGCTACGACCCAGAAGAGCGCTTCTCCGCGCTGGTCGACAAGACCGGTGACCAGGAGATCTGGCTGATGAGCTGGCTCCCCGGCCAGGTCGCGTCGCTGCACGACCACGACCACACCTCCGGTGCGTTCACCGTGGTCAGCGGCCTGCTGACCGAGGTCGTGACCACGAAGATCCAGGTCGTGCACACGCTGCACACCGGTCAGTCCCGCGTGTGGGGCCCTGGCTACGTGCACCAGGTGCGCAACGACGGTGTGGATCCGGCCGTGTCGATCCACGTGTACCGCCACGGCACACGCGCCATGACCCCGTACCGCTACGACCCGGTCAACGGCCCCGTTCGCTGACGTGCGGCGGGATCGCCCTGTCCGTCTCGTGCGGCACCGGCGCGCCCCACGACTGGATGAGTGGCATGTGTCCGGCCCACACGAGGTTCGCTTCGAGGTCCGACGGCTCCTCGCCCGGCCCGCCGGCGCGCACCTTGACGCTGGCCTCGGTGAGGTCGATCTCCAGGGCGGCCGTCTGCGCGAGCTCCTTCTTGGACGGCTGCCGCGCGTAGTCCCAGCTGCCCGGCGTCACGTGCTCGACGATCGTGCGCAGGGCGTGCGAGGTGTCCTCGGCGATCTTCGCGGTGCCGTGGATGATCGCCGACCGGTAGTTCATCGAGTGGTGGAACACCGACCGTGAATAGACGACGCCGTCCACCAACGTGACCGCGACGCAAACCTGCTTGCCCTCGAGCATGCTCCTGATGGACCGTGAGCCCGTCGACCCGTGCAGGAAGATGGTGTTGCCGTCCCGCCCGTACGCGGTGGGGATGAGGAACGGCGCCCTGTCGACCTCCACGGAGAGATGGCACACCATGCCCGCGTCGAGGATGTCGTAGAGCACCTGGCGGTCTTCGACGGCTCGCTTCTTGCCGCGGATCACGGTGCTGCGCGGGGTGGGGGAGAGCTGCACGTCAGAGGTCATGTCTCTACTGTGCGCGCGGAAGTGGCATCATTGAAGCGCCATTTCTGATCGATCTGAGAAGGCCACTTTGGCTGAAACCGCACTTCCCGTCGCGCTGGACCGCGAGTCCGCCGAACCGCTCGCCGTCCAACTCGCCGACGCGCTCCGCTCGGCGGCGTCGGAAGGACGCCTGCGTGCGGGCGACCGGCTGCCGTCCACGCGTGCGTTGGCCGACAGTCTTGGAGTCTCCCGCACGGTCACTGCCGCCGCCTACGAACAGTTGCACGCGGAAGGCTGGATCGCCGGCCGGCACGGCTCCGGCACGTACGTCACCACCACGCCGCCCGGCCCGTTGCGCAAGCGTTCGCGCAAGCCCGTCGCGCCCACCATCACCGATTTCGTGGACCTCGGCACCGGCGCGCCCTGGGCCGGAGGCCTCGACCGCGCGGCCTGGCGCAGGGCGTGGCGCGCGGCGGCGGACGCACCCCCGTTGTCCCGTCCCGAACGCGCGGGCCTGCCCGAGTACCGCGAGGCCATCGCCGAACACCTGCTGCGGCACCGCGGCCTGGCCGTCAACGCCGACCCGGTGCTCGCGACCGGCGGCACCACCGCCGTGCTGACCGAGATCGCGGTCGCGGTGCTGAAGCGCGGCGACGCGGTGGCCGTCGAGGAACCCGGCTACCAACGGGCCGTGGGCGTCTTCCGCGCCAACGGTCTGAAGGTCGTCCAGGCCGCGGTCGACGCCGAAGGACTGCTGCCGGACGCCGTGCCGGCGGGCGTGAGGGCCGTCTACTGCTCGCCCGCCCACCAGTACCCGCTGGGCGGCCGCATGTCGGCGGGCCGCCGGGTCGCGCTGGTCGAACGGGCCCGCCGTGACGGCTGGCTCGTCATCGAGGACGACTACGACGGCGAACTCCGCTACGACGTCGCCCCGCTGCCGTCACTGGCCGCGCTCGCCCCGGACGTCGTCGTCCACCTCGGCACCACGAGCAAGATCCTCACACCCACCCTGGGCGCGGGCTGGATGGTCGCGCCCGAGCACATCGCCACGACCGTGCTGGAACACCGCGACCTGACCGGCACCAGCCCGTCCGCCGCCGGCCAGCGGGTCGTCGTCGAACTGGCCCGCATGGGCGACCTCGGCCGGCACCTGCGCAAGCTGCGCCGTGAGCTGTCGGAACGCCGTGCGCTCATCATCGACACGTTCGCGGAGGCCGGTATCGAGGTACTCGGCGACGACGCGGGCGCGCACGTCGTGGTGCTGCTGCCTGGTGCCGAACGGGAACGTGACCTCACGAGGCAGGCACTCGAACGCGGCCTGCGGGTGGACGGCCTGGCCCGGCACTACGTGAACCGGGCCAAGTTGCACGGGCTGGTCATCGGCTACAGCGCGTGCTCGCGGGAACAGCTGGTGAACGCCCTGCCCGTGCTGACGGAACTGCTCACAGCGAACGGCTGACGACAACCACCTCGCGGTCGGTGACGAAGCCCAGCTGCTCGTTCACCCTGATCATGGCGGCGTTGGTCGCGTCCGTCCCGGTGTCGACGCTCTCGAGCGCGGGCCGGTCCGCGCGCAACCAGCGCAGCATGTGCGCCTTGACGGCTCGGGCGAGTCCGTGGCCGCGATGGGCGGGCACGACCATCGTGCTTCCCCAGCGCGTGTTCGCCGAGTCGCCTGGCTGCAGTGCGACGTCGGTCAGCGCGACCACGAGGCCGGTGGCTTCTTCGACCACGACGGCGACGCGCAGCTCGACACCGCCGGCGCGAGCCTCGGCCTCCTCGGCGCGCACGACCTCCGGCGTCCAAGCCGGTGCCCGCAGCGCGGACTCCATGGCCGGCGCGTCGTGGATCGCCTGCCGGGTCACGGCGACCGACGCCAGGAGGTGCTCCGGCGTCGCGCCGATCCACCGCTCCAGCCGGTATCCGGGTGGCGCCTCGATCTCCCGGGAAGCCGGATCGGTGCCGGCGAACGTCAGCCGTTGCATCACCCTCGACGCGGCCACGCGGAACCCGCGCGCCACCGCCCAGTGCTCGCCCACGCTGCCCTTGATCACACCCCAGCTCTCGAACGTGTCCCGGCCGCGGGCGCGCAACTCCGGCAGCAACGCGTCCAGCAGCGCGGTGCCGACGCCCTGCCCGCGGTGCTCCGGGTGCACCGTGATCGGACCGATCGCCAGCCGTGCGTTCAGACCACCGAGCAGACCCGCGGACGTGATACCGACGCCTTCGCCGTCGCGGCGGGCGATCAGGCGGACCACCTCGTCGAAATCCGGGTTCTTATCGTGCAGCGACGCGATGATCCGTTCCCTGCTCGACGCCGGATCGACTGCGATCCGCACGTCCGCGTAGGCCTGAACCGCAGCCGCGTCGTCCAGGTCGAGCGGTTTGATCTCCAGCACGCGACCGAGGCTAACTGGCAGGTAGGCACAATCGCCCAAACGGGTAGGGTCGCCCGCATGACGCAGCGCAAGACGAGGGTTGCCGTGGTCTTCGGCGGCCGCAGCTCCGAGCACGAGGTCTCCTGCCAGTCCGCCAAGAGCGTCCTGCCCTACCTGGACGCGGACCGGTTCGAGGTGGTGCCGGTCGGCATCACGCCGCAGGGGCAGTGGGCACTCGGCACGGACCCGAACGCGCTGGAGGCCGGCGCCGGCAACCTCCCCACGCTGCGCAACCAGACCGTCGCCGCGATCGAACCCGGCCAGGCGCTCAAGGACATCGACGTCGTCTTCCCGCTGCTGCACGGCGCGTGGGGTGAGGACGGCACGATCCAGGGACTGCTCGAACTCGGCGGCGTCCCGTACGTCGGGCCCGGCGTGTTCGCCAGTGCCGCCGCGATGGACAAGGTCTTCGCCAAGAAGATCCTCCAGGCCGAGGGCCTCGACGTCGGCAAGTTCGTCGCTCTCGACCGCGCCGCGACCACGCTCACCCTCGACGAGCGCGAGCACCTCGGGCTGCCGGTGTTCGTGAAGCCGTCGCGCGCAGGGTCGTCCGTCGGCATCTCGAAGGTCTCTGACTGGAGCGACCTCGACGCCGCCATCTTCGAGGCGCGCCAGCACGATCCCAAGGTCATCATCGAGGCCGCCGTGCCGAACGTCCGCGAGATCGAGCTCGCGGTGCTGGAGTTCCCGGACGGCCGCGTCGAGGCCTCGCTGCCCGCCGAACTGCGCCCGGTCGGCGAGAGCGTCGAGTGGTACGACTTCAACGCCAAGTACGTCGACGACTCCTACGAGGCCGACATCCCGGCGAAGCTCGACGACGACATCACCGCACGGCTGCGCGAACTCGCCGTCACCGCGTTCAAGGCGCTCGACTGCCAGGGTCTGTCCAGGGTGGACTTCTTCCTGACCGAGCAGAACGAGCTGATCATCAACGAGCTCAACACCATGCCCGGTTTCACGCCGATCTCCATGTACCCCAAGGCGTGGGACGCGACCGGCATCGACTTCGCGACGCTGCTGACCACGTTGATCGAGACGGCGATCGCGCGCGGCTCGGGCCTGCGTTAGGGCGCGGTCCTGACCGGCTGCTTGGGCAGGAGGTCGCGCACCGTCGTGGAGATGTCCTGCAACGGTCCGGTGCCCGCTTCGTCGGGCACCGTCAGCGCCACGTACGCGCCGCGGTCCACGATCACCCACGTGGAGCTGCCGGAACCGGGCAGCTGCAGCCACTGCACGTCGGAGATCACCCGCAGCTGCGAGGTCGCCGACAGCTCGTTCGGCCGCGGCAGGCCGCAGCGCAGGACCACCGGATCGTGTTTGGCGTCACCCCACGCCACCGTCGCGAGAGGTGCGGGGGAGGCGAGTTCCCTGCGCGGCAGCATGTCCTTCCCGGACGGCAGCCCCACCGGCAGCTTCTCGGTCAGGGTCACGCACGTCGGCGAGCCCGCGTCGGGCGCGTCGATCGAGACCAGGGCGAGGGGACCCGTGCGACCGGGTACGTCCTCCGACTGGTTTCCCGTGCCCAGCACCAGACCGAGCCCTGCGACACCGATGGCGAGCACGACAGCGAGCCCGACCGCCGCGAGCAGCGGCCGGGACAGCGTTGACGTGGATTCCTGCTGAGTCACCCGGCTATGACAACACGAGCTAGAGATGTACCACCGGGCAGGTCAACGTACGAGTGATGCCCTCGACGTTCTGGATGCGCGCGACCACGAGCTGGCCGAGCTGGTCGACGGTCTCCGCCTCGGCGCGCACGATGACGTCGTACGGCCCGGTGACGTCTTCGGCGGTGGCTACTCCGGCGATCCCGGAAATCTCGGAGGCGACTGCGGCGGCCTTGCCGACCTCGGTCTGGATGAGGATGTATGCATGCACCACGGCGTGCCCCTTCGTCGCGACAGGTTGGGTCGAGGTAGGAACGTGTCACGCAACGTACCCCAGTTGGGGTTCCGAATGCTCAGATTGGGAGGCAACTTTGCGTCCGGAGCCGCCGCGCGACGCGGAGACGGTCGCCGATGTGGGTGAGTTCAATCTCATCCACCGGGTGACGACCGGTCGGGCGCAGCCGGAGACGACCATCCTCGGTCCCGGTGACGACGCGGCCGTCGTCGCCGTCCCGGACGGACGGGTCGTCGCCTCGATGGACGTGCTCGTCGAGGGTGTCCACTTCAGACTCGACTGGTCCACTCCCGAGCAGGTGGGCCGAAAAGCGGCCGCCGTGAACCTGGCCGACGTCGTCGCCATGGGAGCCCTGCCGTCCGCACTGCTCGTCGGCATCGCCTGTCCGGCCGACACCCCCGCGTCCGTCGTCGAGGGGATCATGTCGGGACTCTGGCAGGAGGCGGCGACGGCCGGCGCGGGCATCGTCGGGGGCGACATGGTCAGCTCCGGAACGCTCGTGATCTCCATCACCGCCATGGGAGACATGAACGGGCTCGAGCCGATCACGAGGTCGGGAGCGCTCGTCGGGGACGTCGTGGCGGTCGCCGGCAGGCTCGGCTGGGCCGCCGCGGGACTGGCCGTGCTCGGCCGCGGATTCCGTTCGCCGGTCGGCATCGTCAACGCCCAGCGCACCCCGGAACCGCCGTACGAGGAAGGTCCCAGGGCCGCCGAGGCGGGCGCCACCTCGATGATCGACGTCTCGGATGGACTGCTGCAGGACCTGAGTCACATCGCGGACTCCTCCGGCGTGGCGATCGACATCCGCACCGAACTGCTGCCGTTGCACCCGCGCCTGCTCGACGTCGCGTCGGCGCTTGGCGGGGACGCGCGGCACTGGGCGCTGACCGGAGGCGAGGACCACGCCCTCGCGGCGACGTTCCCCGGCCCCAAGGCGGTTCCGCCGAACTGGACGACCATCGGCACGGTCCGCGCGGGCGAAGGTGTCACGGTCGACGGCAGGAACTACGAAAAACCTCCTGGCTGGGAGCACTGGCGGGCGTAGGATTCAATCCGTGGAACTATGCACGCGCGCGTATGACCATCCAGACTCGGTCAAGATGATCGCCGACCTCCAGCAGGTCTACGTCGAGCGCTACGGCGACGTCGACGTCACGCCGGTCGATCCGGCGCAGTTCGCCGCGCCCCTGGGCTACTTCGTCATCGGCTACCTGGACGGCGAGCCCGTCGCGTGCGGCGGCTGGCGCGTCAACGACGAGCTGGACGGCGCCGCCGAGATCAAGCGGATGTACGTCGTCGACTCCGCACGCGGCAAGGGCCTCTCACGGCTCGTGCTCGCGCATCTGGAAACCACCGCGCGCGAGGCGGGTCTGCAGCGGATGGTGCTGGAGACCGGGTTGCGCCAACCCGAGGCGATCTCCCTGTACACGTCCAGCGGCTACGAGCGGATCGACAACTTCGGTGTGTACCGGGACCACCCGGAGAGCCGCTGCTTCGGGAAGTCGTTGTAGGTTCGGGCGCATGGCCATCTATGCGCTGGGGGACTACACGCCGCAGATCCACCCGGAGGCGTACGTGCACCCGGACGCGACGGTGATCGGCGACGTCCGCATCGGCGCGTTCTCGTCGGTGTGGCCGCAAGCCGTGCTGCGCGGCGACTACGGGCGCATCGTCGTGGACGAACGCACGTCGATCCAGGACGGCACGGTCATCCACTGCACCGAGGTCCACCCGGTGCACATCGGATCGTCGTGCGTCATCGGCCACAACGTCCACATCGAGGGCGCGACGGTCGCGGACGACTGCCTGATCGCCTCGGGTTCGGTGGTGCTCAACGGTTCCATCGTGGAAAAGGGCGCGATCGTCGGCGCCGGCGCGGTGGTCTCGTTCGACGGCCACGTCCGCGAACGCACGATGGTGCTGGGAGTTCCTGCTCGCGAACGTGCCGGACACGTTGTGCCAGAACAGGCCTGGGCATTCATCGTGGAGAAATATGTTCAGAACATCGCTTTGTACCGAGAGAAGCTCCGTCGGCTCGATTGAGTGAGATAGGGTTCACAGCCGTGGCTCGTCCCCTCAACGAAGTTGTCGAAGCCGGTTGGGCTGAAGCTCTCGCCCCCGTTGCTGACCAGATCGCCGCCATGGGTGAGTTCCTGCGCGCGGAGGTCGCCGCAGATCGCACCTATCTTCCCGCGGGCGAGAACGTGCTGCGTGCATTCCAGCAGCCGTTTCACCAGGTGAAGGTGCTGATCGTCGGCCAGGACCCGTACCCGACGCCCGGCCACGCGGTCGGTCTGTCGTTCTCGGTGGCCCCCGACGTGCGGCCCATTCCCAAGTCGCTCATCAACATCTACAAGGAATACGCCGAAGATCTCGGGCACCCGATCCCGTCCAACGGCGATCTGACCCCGTGGTCCGAGCGCGGTGTTCTGCTGCTCAACAGGGCTTTGACCGTGCAGCCCGGCAAGGCGAACTCCCACCAGGGCAAGGGCTGGGAGAAGGTGACCGAGCAGGCGATCAAGGCTCTCGCCGCCCGTGACGCACCTCTTGTCTCGATCCTGTGGGGCCGCAACGCGCGCAACCTGCGTCCGTTGCTGGAACCGTTGCCCGCCATCGAATCCGCGCACCCGTCGCCTTTGTCGGCGCATTCCGGTTTCTTCGGCTCGAAGCCGTTCAGCCGCGCCAACGAACTGTTGGAGAAGCAGGGCGCCGCCCCGATCGACTGGAAGCTCCCGTAATTGCCTCGGCAAGACGTGATCTGACGCTGACGGCCGCCGGTGCGGCCGTCAGCGAGTTCGGGAATTCCCTGTCACTGCTCGTCCTGCTGTTCTGGGCGACGCCGATCAGTCCGTTGCTGGTCGCCGCGATCCTCGTCGCCGAACTGCTGCCGTTCGTCCTCGGCGCACCGCTCGCCGGAATGCTCGTCGACCGGCTGCCCAACCGCCGCCTGCTGATCGCCGCGCTGGTCTTCCAGGGCGGCGCGATCGCGACCGTCGCGCCGTTGATGGGGCAGCCCGTGTTCGTGGTGGCGCTCGTGTTCCTCTCGGGCTGCGGCCGTGCGATCGCCCAGCCCTGCATCTCGGCTCTGCTCCCGCACATCGCGGGTGAAGAAGAAGCGACTCGCGGGTACGCGTGGCTCAGCACCGGGCGCAGTCTCGGCAGCATCGCGGGCGTCACCGGTGGCGCGTTGCTCGCCGGGTTCTTCGGACATCCCGTGGCGTTGCTCATCGACGGCGGCACGTTCCTCGCCTATGCGGTGATGCTGGCCTTCGTGCGTTCGGAACGCCGCCCTTCCGGCACGCACGAGGTACGTCCCAGCGCGCTCGCGGGCATTCGGCACGTGCGGCAGGACGCCGTGCTGTTCGCGACGATCGTCGGGCTGGCCTTCTGCGTCGGCACGGTCGTGGTGGTCAACGTGGCCGACCCCGCGTTCGTGCGGTACGTGCTGCACGGCGACGAGTTCGTGCTGGGGGCGATGCAGGCGTGCTGGCTGGGCGGGATTCTGGTCGGCAACCGGGTGGCGGCGCGGCTGCGGACCGTGTCGCAGGTGGCCCACGCGATCGCTTTCGCCGCGGTCACCACGGGCATCGGCGTGCTGGTCCCGGCGGCGTTCCCGTTCTTCGCGGCTGCCGGGACGGGCTGGGTCATCGGCGGTGTGTCGAACGGGGTCCACAACGTGGCGCTGAACGCCGTCGTGCGGTTGCGCACACCTGAGGAGATGCGCGGGCGGGCGTTCGCCGCGGTCGGGTCGATGGTGATCGGCGCGAACCTGCTCGGAACGACGGCCGCAGGAGGGTTGCTGCTGGTCATCGGGCCTCGTGCGGTGTTCGCGCTCGGCGGCACCGGGGCGTTGATCAGCGGCTTTGCCTGCCTGGTGTTCGTGCGCCGGGCCCTGAAACGCGAAGAGAGCCCGGCCGAAGCCGAGCTCTCCCCGAACTGAAAACGAACTGTGGCGGTGATCAGCCGCGCACGACCTTGCCGGCCTTCAGGCAGGACGTGCACACGTTGATCCGCTGGCGCTGCGAGGCCGAGACCTTCGCGCGCACAGACTGGATGTTCGGGTTCCAGCGGCGGTTCGTCTTCCGCTGGGAGTGCGAAACCGAATGGCCGAAGCCCGGCCCCTTGCCACAGACGTCGCACACGGCAGCCACGTCAGCCACTCCTTCAGGTTCCTCAAGCGGTAAGTCATGCGTCCCGGTGGGCGCGCAAGCGTGCACAAGCCTCAACCGGGCACGGCAACTCAATGAGGGTAGCCGGTGGCCTCACCCGTGACCAAACCGGGTGGATACTCTCGCCGCCATGCAGGTCATGGATGCGGTCGCGGTGCGCAGATGGGCAGACGCCTGCGTGCGGTCGTTGGACGCCAATCGGGAGTCGATCGACCAGATCAACGTCTTTCCCGTGCCGGATGGTGACACAGGTACGAACCTGCTGCACACGATGCAGTCGGCGCTCGACGCGCTGCTGCGTTCGCCCATGTCGACGGTGGGGGACGCGCTCTCGGCGCTGGCCCGCGGCGCGCTGGCCGGGGCGCGCGGGAACTCGGGCGTGATCCTGTCCCAGGTGCTCAGGGGCCTGGCGGAGACCGTGCAGGAGGTGTCGCTGGTCACCGGCACGGCGTTGCGCAAGGGCCTGCACCGGGCCGATGAGCTGGCCACGGCCGCTGTGTCCAAGCCCGTACCCGGCACTGTTCTGTCCGTGCTGCACGCCGCGTCCGAGGCCGCTCGTGACTGCGAGTCGGACGAACTGGACGACGTGGTGATGGCGGCGTCGCGCGCGGGTGCTGTCGCACTGGCCGATACGCCCCGTCAGCTGGCCGTGCTGGCCAAGGCCGGAGTGGTCGACGCGGGCGGACGAGGGCTCGTTGTGTTGTTGGACACACTGGCCGCGGTGATCACCGGCCAGAGTGTGGAAACGCCGATAGACGCGCCCTTGCTGCCGCGCACGCCGGAGTCGCTGACGACCGAGCGGGAAAGCGGGTCGTCGGAGTTCGAGTACGAGGTGATGTACCTGCTCGACGACACCTCGGACGAGGCGGTCGCGGAGCTGCGCGCCACGTTGAACAAGCTGGGCGACTGCGTGTCGGTCGTGGGGGACGGGGCCTCGTTGTGGACCGTTCACGTGCACTGCAACGACATCGGTGCGGCGGTCGAGTCGGGTGTGCGCGCCGGGCGTCCGCACCGCATCACCGTGGCGCGGTTCGCCGACCAGATCGCCGCGCAGGCTTCTCGGTTTGTGCGTGACCGGGCGATCGTGGTGGTGGTGAGCGGCGCCGTGGACCTGTTCCGCGCGGAAGGCGCCGCGGTGTTCGACCTCGCTTCTACTACTGCGACGCCCACGGACCTGTTGTCGGCCATCGTGTCGACGCGCGCGCGTCACGTCGCGGTGCTGCCGGGTGATCCGGACATCCGTACGGCTCTGGACGAGGCCGTGGCGTACGCACAGGCCGCAGGGCAGGACGTAGTGGTGGTGCCGACGTTCTCGCCCGTGCAGGCCCTCGCGGCGTTGGCGGTGCACGACTCCTCTCGGCGCGCCGGTGACGACGTTGTCGCCATGGCGGAGGCCGCCGCAGCCACGCGCCGCGGTGAGCTCTCGATCGCTGCGGACGAGGCGCTCACGTGGGTGGGCCGCTGCCAGCCGGGTGACCTGCTGGGCATGCTGGACGGCGAGGTCGTGCTGATCGAGCCTGGTCCCGCGGCGCCGGAGTCGTTGATGGACCTGTCCTGCCGCCTGGTCGACCGCATGCTGGCGGGCGGCGGCGAACTGGTGACGGTGATCCTGGGCGCCGACGCGCCCGAAGGCCTGACCGAAGTGCTGGAGGACCACGTGCGGGTCACCCATCCGGAGGTCGAGGTGACCGCGTATCCGGGCGGACAGCCGGACGCGGTGATTTTTGTCGGTGTCGAGTAGTTCAATAGGGCGCGATGATCTCCTTCGACGACAAGCTGCAGCCGTTGCTCGGCAAGAAGACCGCCGACGCACTGGAGACCGGCCTCGGCCTCACGACGGTCGGCGACCTGCTGCGCCACTACCCGCGCCGCTACGACGAGCGCGGGAAGCTGACCGACATCAGGTCGCTGGAAATCGACGAGCACGTCACGGTGCAGGCCGAGGTCCGCAAGTGCCAGAAGCGCCAGATGAAGGCGCGCCGCGGCCAGATGACCGAGGCCGTCATCACCGACGGCACCTCGGAGCTGCACCTGGTGTTCTTCGGCAAGCCCGCGTTCGTCGCCGAGCAGGAACTCCTGCCGGGCACGCGCGCGCTGTTCGCCGGCAAGGTCGGCCGCTACCGGCAGAACCTGCAGCTGGTGCACCCGGCGTTCGAGGTCCTCACCGCGGAGCAGGACGGTTCGTCGTTCCTGCAGGCCTTCCTGCCCGTCTACCCGGCGTCGCAGCACATCAACACGTGGAACATCGCGAACTGCGTGAAGCAGCTCCTGGAGATCTGGGACGGCGTGCCGGAGGACCCGCTGCCCGAGGACTTCCGTCTCGAGCAGGGCCTGATCGGCCTGGAGGACGCGCTGCGGTCGATCCACCGGCCGGACAGCTGGGCGCAGATCTCGGTGGCGCAGCTGCGGTTGAAGTGGGACGAGGCGCTGGCCGTGCAGCTGGCCCTGGCGCAGCGCCGCAAGGCTTCCACGGCCCGTCCGGCACCCGCCTGTGCGCGCAGGTCCGGCGGCATCCTGGACGCGTTCGACGCGCGGCTGCCGTTCACGCTGACGGCGGGCCAGGTGGAGGTCGGCGAGCAGGTCTCCGCTGATCTTGAGTCTGTTGTCCCCATGAACCGGTTGTTGCAGGGCGAGGTCGGCTCGGGAAAGACGATGGTCGCGTTGCGGGCGATGCTCCAGGCCGTCGACGCGGGCCGTCAGTCCGCGATGCTCGCCCCCACGGAAGTCCTTGCGGCACAACACGCCCGCTCGTTGACCGAGATGCTCGGCGACCTCGCCCAGGCGGGCCAGCTCGGCGGCGCGGAGGACGCGACGCGAGTCACGCTGCTGACGGGTTCGATGAACACGGCCCAGCGCCGTCAGGCGTTGCTCGACATCGTGACCGGCGAGGCGGGCATCGTCGTCGGCACGCACGCGATCATCCAGGAGAAGGTGGAGTTCCACTCCCTGGGCCTGGTCGTGGTCGACGAACAGCACCGCTTCGGCGTGGAACAACGAGCAGCCCTCTCGGCCCGCGGCGAGCGCGAGAACCCGCACGTGCTCGTGATGACCGCGACCCCGATCCCGCGCACGGTGGCCATGACGGTCTACGGCGACCTGGAAGTCTCCGCACTGCGCGAACTCCCCGGCGGCCGCTCGCCGATCAAGACCTCGGTGGTCCCGGCCCGCGAAAAGCCGGCCTGGCTGGACCGAGCCTTCGCCCGAGTCCGCGAGGAGGTGGCGAAGGGCCACCAGGCGTACTTCGTCTGCCCGCGCATCGGCGACGAGGAACCGGCGAAGTCCGACGACGAGGACAAGCGCCCCGCCCTCTCCGTGATCGACGTGGCCACCATGCTCGCGCAGGGCCCGCTGCGAGGCCTGCGAATCGAGATCCTGCACGGCCGCATGCCCCCGGACGAGAAGGACGCGGTGATGCGCGCCTTCTCCGCCAACGAGGTCCACGTCCTCGTGGCTACCACAGTCATCGAGGTAGGCGTCAACGTCCCGAACGCCACCGTCATGGCCATCATGGACGCCGACCGCTTCGGCGTCTCGCAGCTCCACCAGCTCCGCGGCCGAGTGGGCCGAGGCAGCGCCCCGGGCCTCTGCCTGCTGGTGACCGAGATGCCGGAGATGACGGCCACGATGGAACGCCTCCGCGCCGTCGAGTCCACTCTGGACGGCTTCGAACTGGCCCAGCTCGACCTCGAACTGCGCCGCGAGGGCGACATCCTGGGCGCCGCCCAGTCAGGCCGCCGCTCGGGCCTGAAGATGCTGTCCCTGCTGCGCGACGAGGACATCATCGCGGACGCTCGCACGGCAGCGCAGCAGGTCGTGGACGCCGACCCGGACCTGGCCGAGCATCCGGGGCTGGCGGGGATGGTGGCGACGCTGCTGACGGAGGAGCGCGCGGACTTCCTGGAGAAGACCTAGCCGGCCGGGGCCCGCGGGGCGCGGCTGGTGCCGCCTGTGGGCAGGGCGAGATGCGCGTTCGTGTCGCGCGCGCCTCGCCCTGGCTCGGGGCGGGGTTCGTGCGGCGGAGTTGGTGCCGCGTGTGGCGGGGTTGGTGCGGCGGAGCCGAGTTGTGCGGGCGAGGCGCGAGGGTTGTGCGACGGAGTTTGAGCGGCGTGTCCACGGACTAGCACAAGCGCGCGTGCCGCAGGGGTGTGCGCCCTGGGGTTCGTGCCGCGTGTGGGAAGGGTGCGGCACGGGTGCGAGCTCCTGCTCACCTGGTCGCCGCCCTGCTTGGCCCGCGATCTCGCGCGTCCTGCCACCCCGGCGTGGCTCGCGACCCCGACCTGGCTCGCCGCCCGCGTGGCCTGTCGCCTGGGTGGTCCGCCGCTCGGTTTGCCAGCCGTCACCCGTCTAGCCCGCCACCCGCCTAGTCGCCACCCGCCTCGCCAGGTACCTGGCGAGGCGGGTGCTCTGCTTGCCAGCCGCCACCCGGCTAGCCCGCTGCTCGCATGACTCGCCGCCACCCACCTGGCCCGTCACTCCGCCTGTCCGCCGCCCGTCTAGCTCGCCGCCCGCCTAGCCCGCCACCTGGGCGGCCCGCCACTCCGCCTGCCAGCCGCCAGCCCGCCGCCCGCCCGCCGCCCGCATGACCCGCCGCCCCCCACTCCGCCTGCCCGCCGCCCGCATTACTCGCCGCCACCCCACCTGCCCTAGGCCGGGTCCCCCTTCTCTCCCCACATCACCTGAAGGTGTGCGCGTGCCAGGCGCCGGAACCGCCCCGCGACCTCGGTACGTTCCCAGCGTGCGTCGCATGATCATCACCGCGCTGGCCGCCGCCCTCACCGTCCTCTCCAGCCCGAGCCCGGCCCTGGCGAGCCCGGTGGTGCTGACCGGCGAGGAGTCCCGCTACCCGCACGCGATCCGCCTCGAACACGGCACTCAGCGCGGCTCGATCCTGGTGGCGCTGCACGGCGACCACGTCGTGGACGTGCTCAAAGCAGGGCGCGCCGGCAAGAGGTTCAAGAAGATCGCCGCGTTCACCGACGACGCCGGGGCCACGGCCACGTGCTGCGGGCACCTCTACGAGTTGCCGCAAAGGGTCGGCGACATGCCCGCGGGCACGGTGCTGTGGGCCGGCTCGGCCGGTTTCAAGGCGGAGACGCTCAAGGCGCGGATCTGGCGCAGCGACGACGCGGGCGAGTCGTGGCGGTACCTGTCGGAGTGCGCGCGGGCCCGGCCTGGGGGCGGGCTGTGGGAGCCGGATCTGTCGGTCGACGCCGAGGGCAGGCTCAACTGCTACTTCTCCGACGAGTCCGAGAAGGGACACAGCCAGTACATCGGGCGGACCGTGTCCAACGACGGCGTCATCTGGTCGGCCAAGCAGAAGGTCGTCGCGGTGCAGCCCGGCTGGCTGCGGCCGGGGATGCAGCAGGTCAAGCGGTTGCCGACGGGCGAGTACTACATGATGTACGAGATCTGCTCGCAGCCCGACCAGTACTTCTGCGAGGCGTACCACCGCACGTCACCGGACGGCGTGAACTGGGGCGACCCCAAGTGGTTCGGCAAGCGGCCGACGACCAAGGACGGCAAGTACTTCGCGCACACGCCGTCGATCGTGCTCGCGCCCAACGGCACCGCCACGGGACGTGTGCTGCTCATGGGACAGATGCTGATGTCGGCCAACGGCAAGGTCGATCCCGGCAACGGCAGGACGATCTTCGTCTCCGAGAACGGCGGCAGGGACGGCTGGTACGAGATCCCCGCGCCGGTTCCGGTGCCTGGCGCACGCGACAACTACTGCCCGAACTACCACCCGACCGGCGTGCCGTCGCTCGACGGCAGGGAGTTCATCGGGTTCGCGAGCGACTTCGCGGCGAACGGCAGCTGCCACACGAGCTGGGCCACGAGCAGCCTGCCGCCGTTCCCCGGATAGAACTCAGTCCTTCTGCCGCGGCTTCGGCAGCTGCTCGGTCTTCTGCTCGACCGGCGAGACCGCCGAGGCAGGCGAGGCCGCTGCCTCGTCCGCGTCCGCGGAACCGTCCTCCAGAGGCTTGAGCACCGACATCGCCGCTTCCACCGCTGCCTGCGCGGCGTGGAACTGCGTGGCGAGGTTGTCGTGCGCCGAACGCAGCGACGACTCCTTCTCGGACGCCGCGGCCGCGCGCTGGTCGGCCTCGGCGACGGCCGCGGCGGACCTCTCCTCGGCCTGGCGCACCAGCGCCGACGTCTTGGCCTCGGCGTCGCGGACGAGCGCGACGGCCTTCTCGTCGGCCTCGCGCACCGTGGCCTCGGCCTTCTGCGAGGCCTCCGCGACGGTGGCCGTGGCCTTGTCCTCGGAGACGCGCAGGGTCGTCGCCGCCTTCTCCTCGGCCGCGCTGACCAGCGCGATCGCCTGAGCGGACGCGTCGGCACCGATCTTCTCGGCCTTCGCCAGCGACTCGGCCTCGATGTCGGCGAGCGCCTTCTCGGCCTCCGCCTGCCTGGCCTTGAGCTCGTCGTCGAGCCTCTGCAGCGTCTCGACGCGCTTGACCTCGGCCTCGGCGGAGATCCGCTCGGCCTCGGACCGCGCGTCCGCCAGCACCTTCTGGTGCTCGGCGGTCAGCGTCGCCTTGAGTCCGTCGTACTCCTTGTCCAGTTCGTCGTGGTACGCCTTGTACTTCGCGTCCAGTTCGACGCGGTGGGCGTCCAGGTCGGCCGACTTCTTCTCGAACTCGGCGGCGACGCGCTCACCGTTCGTGCGCACCTCCGCGACCAGCGCCTCGTGCTCGGCGGCGAGCTTCGCCTGCAACGCCGAGTGCTCGGCCTCCAGCTCGGACCTGCGGCCGGCGGTCTGCTGGTCCAGCTCGGCGTGGCGCTGCTGGTAGTTCATTTCCAACTGCTTGCGGCGCGCCTCGGTCTCGGCGAGCAGGCGCTGGTGGGCGTCGCGCTGGTCCGCGGCCCACCGCTCGGCCTCCCCGCGCGTCGCGGCAGCCTTGTCGAGGGCGTCCTTGCGGATGTCCGCGATCTCTTCCTCGGCCAGGCTCATCATCACGCGCACACGCTCGGTGACGTTCGACGCGCTCACGGGACTGCTGGCGAGGTTCTGGAGCTGGATCTTGGTCTTGTCGAGATCGGCGCGCATCGAGTTGAGGAGCTTGGTGAGCTCCCCCACCTGCGCGGCGGCCGCGTCACGGGAGCGGTTCGAGTTCTTGAGGTCGAACTCCAAGCGGGTGACTCGTTCGTTCACCTGTCGCTGGTTGTAACCACGAAGGACAACGTCGAAATGCGGTGTGCGGGCAGTAGGCTGCCCGGCTCCATCAGCCCCGGCCATATGGCTCACCCTACCGAGATAGTCGCGAAGATCGTCACTCGATCTGGTTAAACCCACTACCGGCCGCAGTCTGACCGGGTGGTGGGTATCCACTTTGCTCTCATCACGCGAGAATTGGTGTGAGCAAGACCGATCAGGATGACACCCATCACGTGGGACAGTCCTCCCAACAGGCAAGAGTCGCACGGTAACGTGCCACGACTGATGACTGCCGAGTAACACCGGGAGGGCACGGATGTTCCGCAAGGTTCTTGTCGCCAACCGCGGCGAGATCGCGATTCGCGCGTTCCGAGCCGCCTACGAACTGGGCGCGGGAACGGTCGCCGTCTTCCCACACGAGGACCGGAACTCACTGCACCGGTTGAAGGCGGACGAGTCCTACGAGATCGGTGAGGCCGGACATCCCGTCCGCGCCTACCTTTCCGTCGAGGAGATCATCAAGGCCGCCCGCAAGGCCGGCGCCGACGCGATCTACCCCGGTTACGGCTTCCTGTCGGAGAACCCGGAACTCGCGATGGCGTGCCGTGAGGCAGGTCTCACCTTCGTCGGCCCCGTGGCCGAGGTTCTGGAGCTGACGGGCAACAAGGCGCGCGCCATCGCCGCCGCCCGCGAGGCCGGGCTGCCGGTGCTGGAGTCGAGCCCGCCGTCGTCCGACATCGACGAGCTGCTCGAAGCGTCGAAGACGATGCGCTTCCCCGTCTTCGTGAAGGCCGTCGCCGGTGGTGGTGGCCGCGGCATGCGCAAGGTCGACGAGCCGTCCGCGCTGCGCGAGTCCCTCGAGGCCGCGTCACGCGAGGCCGAGTCCGCGTTCGGCGACCCGACCGTGTTCCTCGAACAGGCCGTGGTCGAACCGCGCCACATCGAGGTGCAGATCCTCGCCGACGGCCAGGGCAACGTGATCCACCTCTTCGAGCGCGACTGCTCCGTGCAGCGGCGCCACCAGAAGGTCATCGAGATCGCGCCCGCGCCGAACCTCGCTCCTGAGCTGCGCGACCGCATCTGCGCCGACGCGGTGAAGTTCGCGAAGCACATCGGTTACCGCAACGCCGGCACCGTCGAGTTCCTGCTCGACCCGCAGGGCCACTACGTCTTCATCGAGATGAACCCGCGCATCCAGGTCGAGCACACGGTCACCGAAGAGGTGACCGACGTCGACCTGGTGCAGTCGCAGATGCGCATCGCGTCCGGCGAGACGCTGGAGGACCTGGGCCTGTCCCAGGAGACCGTCCAGCTGCGCGGCGCGGCGCTGCAGTGCCGCATCACCACGGAGGACCCGGCCAACGGTTTCCGCCCGGACACCGGCACGATCAGCGCCTACCGCTCGCCGGGTGGGTCCGGCATCCGCCTTGACGGCGGCACGGCGGGTGCGGGCATGGCCATCAGCCCGCACTTCGACTCGATGCTCGTGAAGCTCACCTGCCGCGGTCGCACCTTCGAACTCGCCGTCGCCCGTGCGCGCCGTGCGATCGCGGAGTTCCGCATTCGCGGTGTGTCCACGAACATCCCGTTCATCCAGGCCGTTCTGGACGACCCGGACTTCTACGAGGGCCGCGTCACCACGTCGTTCATCGAGAAGCGCCCGCACCTGCTGACGGCGCGCCACTCGGCCGACCGCGGCACGCGCCTGCTGACCTACCTCGCGGACGTCACGGTCAACCACCCGAACGGCACGCGTCCCACCGCGGTCGACCCGCGCGAGAAGCTGCCGGTCATCGACCTCAACGCCGAACCGCCCGCCGGTTCCAAGCAGAAGCTGGTCGAGCTCGGCCCCGAGGGCTTCGCGCGGTGGATGCGGGAGAGCAAGGCCGTCGGCGTCACGGACACGACGTTCCGCGACGCGCACCAGTCGCTGCTCGCCACCCGAGTGCGCACCAAGGACCTGCTCGCCGTCGCACCGCACGTGGCGCGCATGACGCCGGAGCTGCTGTCCCTGGAGTGCTGGGGCGGCGCGACCTACGACGTGGCGCTGCGTTTCCTCGCGGAGGACCCGTGGGAGCGCCTCGCGTCGTTGCGCGAAGCGGTGCCGAACATCAACCTGCAGATGCTGCTGCGCGGCCGCAACACGGTCGGCTACACGCCGTACCCCGAGGCGGTCACCAAGGCGTTCGTGCAGGAGGCGACGAACACCGGCATCGACATCTTCCGGATCTTCGACGCGCTGAACGACGTCGAGCAGATGCGCCCGGCGATCGAGGCGGTGCGCGAGACCGGGACGGCGATCGCCGAGGTCGCGCTCTGCTACACGAGCGATCTGTCCAATCCGGACGAACGTCTGTACACACTGGACTACTACCTCAAGCTCGCCGAGCAGATCGTCGGCGCGGGCGCGCACGTGCTGTGCGTCAAGGACATGGCCGGCCTGCTGCGGGCACCCGCCGCGTCGCGCCTGATCACCGCGCTGCGCAAGGAGTTCGACGTCCCGGTCCACCTCCACACGCACGACACGGCCGGTGGCCAGCTCGCGACCTACCTGGCCGCGATCCAGGCCGGCGTGGACGCGATCGACGGCGCGACCGCGTCGATGGCGGGCACGACCTCGCAGCCGCCGCTGTCGTCGATCGTGGCGCTGACCGACCACACCGAGCACTCGACGGGGCTGAACCTCCAGAACGTCTGCGACCTGGAGCCGTACTGGGAGTCGGTGCGCAAGATCTACGCGCCGTTCGAGTCCGGCATCCCCGGCCCGACCGGCCGCGTCTACCACCACGAGATCCCCGGTGGTCAGCTCTCGAACCTGCGCACCCAGGCCGTCGCGCTCGGTCTCGGCGAGAAGTTCGAGGAGATCGAGTCGATGTACGCGGCCGCCGACCGCATGCTCGGCCACCTCGTGAAGGTGACGCCGTCGTCCAAGGTCGTCGGTGACCTCGCGCTGCACCTCGTGGGCGCGGGCGTCGCACCGAAGGACTTCGAGGCGGACCCCGGCAAGTTCGACATCCCGGCCTCGGTGATCGGCTTCCTGCACGGCGAGCTGGGCGACCCGCCCGGCGGCTGGCCGGAGCCGTTCCGCAGCAAGGCCCTCGAAGGCCGCCCCGCCCCGAAGCCGGTCGAGGAGCTGTCCGCCGAGGACGAGGCGGGTCTCGTCGACGACCGGCGGGCGACGTTGAACAGGCTGCTGTTCCCGGCGCCCACCAAGGAGTTCCGCACGCACCGCGACGCCTACGGCGACACGTCGGTGTTGCGCTCCAAGGACTTCTTCTACGGCCTGCGTCCCGGCGAGGAGTACTCCGTCGACCTGGAGCCGGGCGTCCGGCTGCTGATCGGCCTGGAGGCGATCTCCGAGGCCGACGCGCGGGGCATCCGCACGGTCATGGCGACCCTGAACGGCCAGCTGCGCCCGATCCAGATCCGCGACCGCTCGGTGGCAGCCGACATCCCGGCCGCCGAGAAGGCCGACCGCGCGAACCAGAACCACGTCGCGGCCCCGTTCGCCGGCGTGGTGACGGCCGTGGTGGCCGAGGGCGACCGCGTCGACGCCGGCCAGACCGTCGCGACGATCGAGGCCATGAAGATGGAGGCCGCGATCACCGCCCCGAAGGCGGGTGTCGTGCAGCGCCTGGCGTTGCGCGGGGCCCAGCAGGTCGAGGGCGGCGACCTCCTGATCGTTCTGGAGTAGCTCGTCTCGTGTGAAGGGCCCGGTTTCGTCGAGACCGGGCCCTTTCGCTGTGCGGAGTGCGCGGAACTCCACGACGATTCCCTGCGTTGCACCGGACACGGGAGTCAGGGGAAGAGGGTTTCGCACATGAAGAAGGCGTTGGCCGGACTGCTCGGCCTGGCTGGGGTGGCCTGGGCGCTCAAGGACGTGCCCCGGCAGCTCGGCGGGAAGCCGGATCCGGTCCACATGTCCCGCTCGCCGCGTTTCCGCGACGGGAAGTTCCACAACGACAAGGAAGTCCGCACCGTTCCGGACAGGGACTCGTTCTCGATCAGCGACTTCGTGCGCGGTGGACAGGACCGCAAGCCCGCGGTGGCGGTGCCGCTCGTGGGGCCCGCCACGCCGGTCACCGACGGACTGCACGTCACCTGGTACGGCCACGCGTCCGCGCTGATCGAGATCGACGGCGCCGCCGTGCTCCTCGATCCTGTGTGGAGCGACCGAGTCTCGCCGTCCGCGCACGTCGGTCCCAAGCGACTGCACCCGGTTCCGCACGAGTTGTCGGATTTGCCCGACATCAGTGCCGTCGTGATCTCGCACGACCACTACGACCACCTCGACATGGAGACCGTGCAGGCGCTGACCGCCGGGACGTCCGCGGTGTTCGTGGTGCCGCTCGGGCTCGGCGCACACCTCGCGCGGTGGGACGTGCCCGCCGACCGCGTCGTGGAACTGGACTGGGACGAGTCGCACACCGTCGACGGGTTCACGCTCACCTGCACTGCGGCACAACACTTCTCCGGCCGTTCGGTGCAGCGCAACGTGACGTTGTGGGCGTCGTGGGTGATCAAGCGCGGTGAGCGTGCCGTGTTCTACAGCGGCGACACCGGCTACTTCCCGGGCTACGCGGCCATCGGTGCCGAGCACGGGCCGTTCGACGTGGTGCTGATGCAGGTCGGCGCGTACAACGACGCGTGGGCGGACATCCACATGACGCCGGAGGAAGGCGTTCAGGCGTTCAAGGACCTCGGTGGCGAGCTGCTGATCCCGGTGCACTGGGCGACGTTCAACCTCGCGCTGCACCCGTGGGGCGAGCCGATCGACCGCGTGTGGCGGGAGGTCAAGGCGGGCGGGCTGAAGCTCGCGGTGCCGAGGCCTGGCGAACGGGTCGACGTCGACAAGCCGGCCGAGGTCGACGGCTGGTGGCAGGCGCTCGCCTGACGCGCGGAGCGCACCTGGGACGATGGCCCGGTGACACGAATCGTTGCCGGGACCGCGGGAGGCCGCAGGCTCAAGGTTCCGCCCAAGGGCACGCGGCCCACGTCCGAGCGGGTGCGGGAGGCGTTGTTCAGCTCCCTCGAGGCGCTGTTCGACCTCGACGGCGCGAAGGTGCTGGACCTCTACGCCGGGTCGGGCGCGCTCGGGTTCGAGGCGCTGAGCCGGGGCGCGGAGCACGCGACGTTCGTCGAGTCGGACAAGCGGGCCGCCGACGTCCTCAAGGGCAACGCCAAAGAGCTCGGGTTCGCGAACACGGTCGTTGTGAATCGCACGGCCGAGGCGTACGTCACGGCCGAAGGGGAGAAGTTCGACGTCGTGTTCGCCGACCCGCCGTACGCCGTGGGCGACGAGGAACTCGCCAAAGTGCTCCGCGGGATCGTGCCCAGGCTCGCCGGGGACGCCATCTTGATCGTGGAACGTGCTTCGCGAAGCGGCGAACCAGCGTGGCCTGAGCAAGTGGAAGCCTTGCGTGCCAAGCGTTACGGGGACACGGCCGTGTACTGGGCACAGGTGCGTTCTGATGGGTGACGAGAACCACGGACACGCCTGGAGGCGTCCGATCGGGTGCTAACGTCCGGCACATGACGCGTGCCGTGTACCCCGGCTCCTACGACCCGGTAACCAACGGTCACCTGGACATCATCGGGAGAGCCGCGCACCTCTTCGAAGAGGTTGTCGTCGCCGTGCTCATCAACAAGAACAAGCGCACGCTGTTCGACGTCGAGGAGCGCCAGGAGATGCTCATCGAGGTCACGGCGCAATGGGACAACGTGCGCGTGGACTCGTGGCACGGGCTGTTGGTCGACTACTGCCGCGAGAACAACATCAAGGCCATCGTGAAGGGCCTGCGCGCGGTCAGCGACTACGACTACGAGCTGCAGATGGCGCAGATGAACCACCAGCTCACCGGCGTCGACACGCTGTTCATGCAGGCCAGCCCGCAGTACTCCTACCTGGCGTCCTCGCTGGTCAAGGAGGTCGCGACGTACGGCGGCGACGTCTCGACGCTGCTGCCCGCGTCCATCGAGCAGCGCTTGCAGCAGCGCCTCGCCGAAACCCGCTAGAGCGCCAGCTTCATTCCCACGTGCGACGCGGTGAACCCGAGCCGTTCGTAGAACCGGTGCGCGTCCACGCGTGACGCGTCCGTCGTCAGCTGAACCACACCGCAACCGCGTGCGCGCGCCTCGTCGATCGCCCACCTCATCAGGTGCTCGCCGAGGCCGTTGCCGCGTTGGTCGGAACGCACCCGCACGGCCTCGACGGTCGCGCGGGTCATGCCCAGGCGCGACAGGCCGGACGTGAACGTCAGCTGCAGCGTGCCCACGACCTCGGTGCCGTCCACCGCCACCGCCAGGTACTGGTGCGGGTCGGCGTCGATCACCTCGAACGCCTTCAGATAGGCGGGATCGCCGGGCGTCTCGCGCCGCGCGCCGAGCGGGTCGTCCGCCAGCATCGCCACGATCGGGTGGACATCGGCGGCCGTGGCCCGCCTGATTGTGATCTTCACGTTTCCCCCTGCCGGATCGGGGCAAATCCTGACACGCCCTGCCGATCTCCCTCTCCCGGGTAGATCGGCAGGGCACACTTGTGGGTGGGAGTCACAGGGGTTAGGGAGTGAGACGTGTACCGGGTGTTCGAGGCACTCGACGAGCTCGTCACGATCGTCGAGGAAGCGCGCGGAGTACCGATGACCTCGGGCTGCGTGGTGCCGCGCGGCGACGTGCTCGAACTGCTCGACGACGTGCGTGACGCGATCCCTGCCGAACTCGACGACGCGCAGGACGTGCTGGACCACCGCGACGAGGTCGTCGGCAAGGCCAAGCACGAGGCCGAGTCGGGCGTGTCCAAGGCACGCGCGGACGCGGATCGCATGCTCGCCGAGGCGCAGGCCGAGGCGGAGGCGATGCTGTCCGACGCGCGCGCCCGCGCCGAGCGGATGATCGCCGAGGCGGAGGACCAGGCCGAACGGACCGTGTCCGCCGGCCGCCAGGAGTACGACGACCTGGTGGGGCGTTCGCACTCCGAGGCCGAGCGCATGATCCAGGCGGGCCGCGCGAACTACGAGCGCGCCACCGAGGACGGCCGCGCCGAGCAGGCGAGGCTCGTCAACGAGCAGGAGGTCGTCCGGGCGGCGCACGCCGAGTCGGCGCGCCTGCTCGACGCCGCCCAGAGCGAGTCGATCCGGCTGCGGTCGGAGTGCGACGCGTACGTGGACGGCAAGCTCGCGGACTTCGAGGACCTCCTCGCGCACACGCTCAGGTCGGTCGGCAAGGGCCGTTCGCACCTGCGCGGGCCGGCCGTCGCGGGTGCCGCGGCGCCGTTCGACTACGGTTCCTGACGAACCAGCGGCTCGGAACACGCCTGAACGTGTGATTCGTGCTACGTCGGACAGGTGCGATCACCTGCCGATTTCACGCACGGGGGCGTCGTCCCGTACCCTGGAACGGCTGGACGTGGTAGGTCCCCGCCGGCAAAACCCGAAATCATGACTGAGCATCGTCACGCGTCCACGCGTCCCACAGCATCCGGTCCCTGGGTCATCGACACCAGGGACATCGGCCGTCGCGCCGGCCTCAGCCGACCCTTCGTGAGGTCGGTTCCCGGCGCAGGTGTGGGGCTGCTCGGGGTGATCGCGGTGCCCGAGGACGGGGAAGTGGAGCTCGACCTCCTGATCGAATCGGTCGTGGAGGGCCTGCTCGTGTCGGGGACAGCGTTCGCGAAGGTCGAAGGGGAGTGCTCGAGGTGTCTCGAGCCGCTCACCGATGAGGTCGAAGTCCGGATCACCGAGCTCTACGCCTGGCCGGACAGCACCACCGACGCGACCACTGATGAAGACGAGGTCAGCCGGATCGTCAACGATCTGATCGACCTCGAGCCTGTGGTGCGGGACGCCATCGTTCTCGCGCTGCCGCAGGCACCGCTCTGCGAGCCGGACTGCAAGGGGCTTTGCTCCGAGTGTGGTGGCAGGTGGGCGGAGCTCGGGCCCGACCACGGGCATGAGACGATTGACCCTCGTTGGGCCGCGTTGCAAGAGCGGTTCAGCGATGACAACTCGGAGGAGAAGTAGTCGTGGCCGTCCCGAAGCGGAAAATGTCGCGTTCGAACACCCGTGCGCGCCGTTCCCAGTGGAAGACGTCTGCCGTGCACCTGGTGGCGTGCTCCAACAAGGCTTGCCGCCAGCCGAAGCCGCAGCACGTCGCCTGCCCGGCCTGTGGTCAGTACGCTGGCCGCCAGGTCGCTCAGCCGGCCTGATCTCCTCGGCGACGTAGTGGGGGGAAAGCCGCCGCGCGCACCGCAAGCGGACCGCGCGGACCTGCTCGAAGCGCTCGGCGTCGAACTCGACGCCGAGCTGCTCGTGCTGTCGCTCACCCACAGGTCTTACGCGTACGAGAACGGCGGCTTGCCGCCGAACGAGCGTCTCGAGTTCCTGGGAGACGTGGTACTGGGGCTGGTCGTCACCGACCACCTCTACCGCACTCATCCCGACCTTCCAGAAGGTCAGCTCGCGAAGCTCCGTGCCAGCGTGGTCAACATGCACGCGCTGGCCGGCGTCGCGCGCAACCTGAGTGAGGGCGGGCTCGGTGCACACCTGTTGCTCGGTCGTGGCGAAGAACTGACCGGGGGCAGGGACAAGGCGAGCATTCTCGCTGACGGTCTCGAGGCCGTCATCGGTGCGGTGTACCTGCAGTTCGGTATCGATACCGCACGAACGTTCGTTCACCGGCTGTTCGATCCGCTCTTGGCCAAAGCTCCGCTTTTGGGTGCTGGACTGGACTGGAAGACAAGCCTGCAGGAGCTCACCGCTCAAGCCAGTCTCGGCGTCCCGGAGTATCGCGTGGACGACCAGGGGCCGGACCACCGCAAGGAGTTCACCGCCACGGTGCTCGTCGGTGGCCAGCCCTACGGCAAGGGTGATGGGCGCACCAAGAAGGAAGCCGAGCAGAAAGCCGCCGAAGCGGCTTATCATGTTCTGTCGGAACGGGTCAAGGCCGAGCAGGAGTCGGCCGTGGCCAAGAACGGACAGAATGGCGCCTCGGTGACGCCAGGGATCTCCCCAACCGAGGAAGACTGAGACCGCAAATGTATGCGACCAGGAACCGCACGAACCGCCGTACGCGCACCAACCGCGGGCCGGTGAACACCTCCCGCAGTGGAGGAATCCAGGGCCTTGTGCTGGTCAGGGACACGAGCCGCGCGGGTGTGTGGGTGCTCAAGCCCACCAAGCCGCAGGCTGCCGTGATCGAGGCGCAGCCCGTCGACGAGGGCAAGTCCGAAGCCTGACGTGCCCGAACTCCCAGAGGTCGAGGTAGTACGCCTCGGCCTCGAAGCCCACGTCGCCGGCCGGGTCATCTCCTCGGTAGAGGTGTTGCACCCACGTGCCATTCGCCGGCATGACCTGGGTTCCTTGGACTTCTGCGCGCGCTTGGCCTCGCAACCGATGGTGGCAGCCAAGCGCCGCGGCAAGTACCTCTGGGTCGAACTGGCCGACAAGGCCGCCATGCTCGCGCACCTGGGCATGAGCGGCCAAATGCTCGTTCAACCCTCGTCGGCCCCCGACGAGAAGCATCTGCGCGTCCGTTTCACGTTCGACGACGGCGGACCCGAGCTCCGTTTCGTCGACCAACGCACCTTCGGCGGCCTCGCTCTGGCCGAGCTGGTCGAGGTCGACGGAACCTTGGTCCCCGACTCCGTCGCGCACATCGCTCGCGACCCCATGGACCCCTTGTTCTCCCGTGATGCTGCCGTGCGCGCGTTGCGCCTGCGTCACACCGAGGTCAAGCGCGCTTTGCTGGACCAGACCCTCGTGTCCGGTATCGGCAACATCTACGCCGACGAGGCCCTCTGGCGCGCGAAGCTCCACGGCACCCGGATGACGGACAAGCTGGCCAAGGTCAAGGCCGCCGAACTGCTGGACCACGCCACCGACGTGATGCGTGAGGCGCTCGGCCAGGGTGGGACCTCTTTCGACGCCCTGTACGTCAACATCAACGGGCAGTCCGGGTACTTCGACCGCTCCCTGAACGCTTACGGGCAGGAGAACCGGCCGTGCAAGCGGTGCGGTGCGGCGATGATCCGAGAGCCGTTCATGAACCGCTCCTCGTACTCGTGCCCGCGGTGCCAGCCTCGCCCTCGGGCTTGAGGCTTTCTCTTCCCTGCTCCGCGACGTGCTGACAACCCGCGCACGCGCCTGAGCGTCCTGTAGTCGAACCCACCTCCGCGTCTCAAATCTCGGTGCCGTAACGCGCGTTGGACAGTACTGCGCACTGCGTAGTAGCCTCCATAACGCAACAGTGCTGACTCTCGGAAAGACGGGGGTTCGTTTGGTGGTCGAAATGGGCTTTGCCGATTTCGACCACCAAGCCGAGGTCGGAGGGGCGATGGACACCAGTCAACTGCTCAAAGGGGTGCTGGACCTGGCCGTGCTTGCGGTTCTGCGCAAGGACGACGGGTACGGGTACGACGTGGTGCGCAGACTGCGCGCCGGGGGACTGAACGAAGTGGGTGACGCGTCGGTGTACGGCACGCTGCGGCGGCTCTACAACGCGGGGATGCTGACCTCGTACGTGGTGCCGAGCGAAGAAGGCCCGCACCGCAAGTACTACAGCATCAACGAGACCGGGCGGGCGCGCCTGGCTGAGTCGAGGGAGACGTGGAGGTCGTTCGCCAGCACGCTGGACGGCCTGCTCGAGGAGGTCGCAGCATGAACACCCAAGCGCTCGGTGTCGAGCACTACCTGGCCGGGATGCGTGCCGCCCTCGACGACCTGCCGCCCAACGAGGTCGCCGAGATCATGGAGGACGTCGAGGCGCACGTCGCCGAGCTGTCCACCGAGCTCGGCGAGGACGAGACGCTGGAGCAGCGGCTCGGGTCGCCCGACCAGTACGCGCAGGAACTGCGGCAGGCGGCCGGATATCCGCCGAAGACCGAGCGGTTGCCGGTCACCGCGAAGGGCGGCTGGCTGACCAGGCCTCGGGCCGCGGCGTGGGGACTCGTCGCCGCCACCGGTGTCACGCTGCTCGCGGGGGCGGCGGCGTTGCGGGAGCCGGCGATCCTGCTGCTGCCCGCGGTGATCCTGGTGCTCAGCCTGGCGCTGGTGTACGACCGCGGGCCGGTCCAGCAGGAGATCATGAACCTGCCGGAGACCCACCGGCTGAAGAAGTGGCTGACGCCGGAGCAGGGCACGCCGGCGGAACGGGCGTTGACCTACCTGAAGTCGTTGCAGCCCGCGTGGTGGCTGATCCGGGCCGGTCTGCTCGGGCTCGGTGCGGTGCTGCTCGCCGGTCGCGACATCCTCGGGTTCCTGGCGCTCGCCGCGATCGCGGTGGTGTCGGTGTTCGCCGGGCCGCGCGCCAAGATCGACCGTCGGTGGCTGTGGTTCAGCCTGCCCGCGTCGGCACTGGCGGTGGGACTGCTCTTCCAGGTGATCGACGTGACGGCGAACCAGCTGGCCTACGGCTCCTCGTCGCGCTCGTCCTACCCGCAGCCGATGGTCGAGACGTACCAGAACATCTACGCGTACGACGAGAACGGCAAGTTGCTCACGAACGTGCTGCTGTACGACCAGGACGGCCAGCCCATCAACGCGCCGCGAAGCTACAACAGCTGCAATGACCCGGGTAACGGTCCTGAGCCGGTCATTCCGGCTAACCGCTATCCGCGGCCGAAGATCGACTACGAAAACGGTGTTTGTTACACGGTGGCACCGAGCGTGTCCGCTCCGTCATCAACGTCCAGTGCGACACCGTCGAGTTCTGGAAGCGCGACCTCGAGCTCGGTGCCACCTACTTCCGTGTCACCCAGCAAGTAAACGTAGGAGCGGGGCCCGTCGGGGGGTCCCGCTCCTACTTGTTCTGCTGTGGTTCGGCCAGGCCCCGCAAAACCGGCATGGCCGAGCGCAGGTGTTCTCTGTCTTCTGGCGAAAGTTCGGACATTCTTTCACTCAATAGTTCGGCTTCGCCGTGAGCGAGCGACAGGATCGTCTCGCGACCGACTTCCGTGAGCACGACTATCGTTGCTCTGCCGTCGGCGGCATCTGGCTCGCGACGGACGAGGCCGGTGGACTCCAGGCTGGTCACGACGGTTGTGGCGGTCGGCTGCGAACACAAGGCGCGCACCGCGATCTCGCCGATCCGCATCGGGCCGTGGGCGCTCAGTTCTGACAGCACCAATAACTGGGTGGGTTGCAAACGGCGGGCCGGAGCGGCCTGCCGAAGACTTCGCACCAGCCGGTGCACGGCCACCACGAGTTGAAGTGCCTCGTGGTTGGTGACGGTGGTGGGCATCGTTTCTCCGCGCGCATGTGATTGTCCGAATTCGGACACGAACCCTGGCACTTTCCCTCATTCACGCTCCGCGCGCTATCCGCCAACTGCCGATAACCCATTCGGCCGTTGTGGTGACGCGGGGTGTCACGGCGCGCGTCCGTCACACTTAAATGTGCTGGTAAACGGCGTAAAAAGCGCAGCGAAGCTCACTCGAACGGGCGCCGTGCTGAAGCATGATTCAACGAGACAGATCTTCTGACAGAACTGTGGGAAGGCGCACTCGTTTAGCCGTGTGGCGCAGCGCATACCACCGAACGGTCCATGTCCGGCCAGGAGCAGACTGGGCCGGTGAGTCCGAAACCCCGACGTGGCGAGCTTCGCATCCACCTCGGCGCCGCTCCCGGCGTCGGCAAGACGTTCGCCATGCTCGGTGAGGCGCACCGCAGGCGGGAACGCGGCACAGATGTGGTCATCGGATTTGTGGAGACCCACGGTCGTGCGAAGACCGCCGAACTGGTCGAAGGCCTGGAAATCGTCGCGCGCAGGCACTCGGTGCACCGCGGCGTCGAACTCACCGAGATGGACGTCGACGCCGTGCTGGCCCGTGCGCCGCAGCTCGCCGTCGTCGACGAACTGGCCCACACGAACGCGCCCGGATCCCGTAATGCAAAGAGGTGGCAAGACGTCGAGGAACTCCTCGAAGCCGGGATTGATGTCCTGTCGACAGTCAACATTCAGCACCTGGAATCGCTCAACGACGTCGTTCAGCGCATAACCGGCGTGCCGCAGAAGGAAACGGTGCCCGACGAGGTCGTGCGCAAAGCCGACCAGATGCAGCTCGTCGACCTCACGCCGGAAGCGCTGCGCCGCCGGCTCGCGCACGGCGACGTCTACGCGGCGAACAAGATCGACGCCGCGCTCGGCAACTACTTCCGCGTCGGAAACCTCACGGCGCTGCGCGAACTCGCGTTGCTGTGGGTCGCCGACCAGGTCGACGTCGCGTTGCTGCGCTACCGGACCGAGCAGCAGATCACCGACACGTGGGAGACGCGCGAACGCGTTGTCGTCGCCATCACCGGTGGCGCGGAAAGCGAGACTCTCATCCGTCGCGCGCGTCGCATCGCCACGCGCGCGGGTGGCGATCTTCTCGTCGTGCACGTACTTCGCGGTGATGGCCTCGCAGGAGCCGATCCGCACTCATTGCAGAAGTACCGCAAGCTCGCCGAGGACGTCGGTGCCACGTTCCACACCGTTGTCGGCGATGACGTGCCCACGGCGCTGCTGGAGTTCTCACGGGGCGTCAACGCCACTCAGCTCGTGGTCGGCACCTCGCGCCGTTCGCGGTTCGCGCGCGTGTTCTCGGCAGGTATCGGCTCGACGGTCGTGCAGGAGTCCGGCGCGATCGACGTCCACATGGTCACGCACCCGGCGACGACCAGCGGCTGGCGAGCACGGTTCGCGGGCAGCCCGTTGAAGCCGAGCCGGCTCGCGTGGGGCTGGTTCCTCGCGGTCGCCGGTCCCGCGCTGGTCACCGCGGCCGGTGCGTCGCTGCGCAGCGGCCTGAACTTCTCCACCAACGTCATCGGCTACCTGCTGGTCACGCTGGTCGTCGCGATCGTCGGCGGGCTCGGCCCCGCGATCGCCGCCGCGCTGATCAACGCGTTGCTGCTGAACTTCTTCTTCACCGAGCCCTTCTACACGTTCACCATCGACGCCCAGCAGAACGTCCTGACCTTCTTCGCGATGATCATCGTGGGCGTCTCCACGGCGTTGGTGGTGGACCACGCCGCTCGCCGTGCGACGCAGGCAGCGCGCGCTCGCACCGAGGCCACGCTCCTCGCGTCGTACGCGCGCACAGTGCTGACGAACCCGTATCCGCTCGCACGGCTGTTGGAGAAGGTGAAGGAGAACTTCGGACTGACGTCCGTCGCGCTGTTGGAACGAGTCGACGGGTCCTGGGAGCGAGTCGCGTGCGTTGGCGTCAGCCCGTGCGACGAGCCCGACGACGCGGACGTCGACATCGCCGTGACGCCGGAAGTGCACCTGGCGCTGCGCGGCCGTTCGTTGCCCGCCTCCGACCGCCGAGTTCTCGAAGCGGCCGCGGGTCAGGCGTTGCTCGCGCTGAGGCAGCAACGCATGGCCGAGCAGGCCCTCGAAGCCCAGCGCCAGGCCTCCCGGACCGAGCTGCGCACCGCGTTGCTGTCCGCCGTCGGGCACGACCTCCGCACGCCGCTGACGTCGATCAAGGCGTCCGTGGGCTCGTTGCGCGACCCGGAGCTGCGACTCTCGGACTCCGACACGGCCGAACTGCTGGAGGCGGTCGAGGAGTCGGCGGACCGGCTCACCGGCCTGGTCGACAACCTCCTCGACTCCTCCCGCCTGGCCACGGGTGCCGTGGAACCGCAGTTCCGCGCCGTCGACTACTACGAGGCCGTCGCGCGGGCCCTGGTCGGCCAGCCCGGCGACATCGAGGTCGACGTCCCGGAGTCACTGCCGCCCGTGCGCGCCGACGTGGGCCTGCTCGAACGAGTGATCGCGAACGTCGTCGGCAACGCGCTGCGTTACGCCGGCGCCGTGGCGTTGCGCGCGTCCGCACACGGCTCCGAGGTGGAGCTACGCGTCGTGGACCACGGTCGCGGCCTGCCCAGCGGCACGGCGGACCAGGTGTTCGCCCCCTTCCAGCGCCTGGGCGACCGCACGCCAGGTGGCGTTGGTCTCGGTCTGAGCGTGGCGAAGGGCTTCACGGAGGCGATGGGAGGCACGATCACCATGGAGGACACACCCGGTGGCGGCCTCACCGTGGTGATCTCACTCCCCGCAGATGAGAGGGTCGCGTGACAAAAGTACTGGTGGTCGACGACGAGCCGCAGATCGTGCGCGCCCTGCGGATCAACCTCTCGGCCCGCGGCTACGAGGTGCTCACGGCCCCCGACGGCGCCACGGCCCTCCGCCTGGCGGCCGACGGCAAACCGGACGTCGTGGTCCTCGACCTAGGCCTGCCCGACATGGACGGCACCGACGTCATCGCGGGCCTGCGCGGCTGGACCAGCCTGCCGATCATCGTCCTGTCCGCCCGCACCGACTCGGCCGACAAGGTGGAAGCCCTCGACGCAGGCGCCGACGACTACGTGACAAAACCATTCGGCATGGATGAACTTCTCGCCCGCCTGCGCGCCGCCGTCCGCCGCTCGGCCGCGGCCGGCCCCGAGGACGAGCCGATCGTGAAGACCGCCTCGTTCACCGTCGACCTGGCGGCGAAGCGCGTGCTCAAGGACGGCACCGAGATCCACCTCACGCCCACCGAGTGGGGCCTGCTGGAGGTGCTCGCCCGCAACGCGGGAAAGCTCGTCGCGCAGAAACAGCTGCTGCGGGACGTGTGGGGCCCCGCGTACGAGAAGGAGACGCACTACCTGCGGGTGTACCTGGCGCAGTTGCGGCGGAAGCTGGAGCCGGAGCCCGCGCGGCCGCGGCACCTGCTGACCGAGCCCGGCATGGGGTACCGGTTCGAGCTGTAGGGGGAGCGTTGTCCGGGGCGCCGTCCGACGGGCTGAGACGGGTGGAAGAGGACGAGGTCGCCGGGCGCCCGTGATCGAACTGCCTGCGGAGATCAGCGCGCACCCGAGCTGGGAGCGTTCGCAGATCATCCCTGGGGCCAGGCGCACGCCTCCCGGACCGTCGTGCTCTGGCCGGGCTCGCGTGCGTTCTGGCTCGCCGCGCCGCACGACTACCGGCTCTGTGCCCTCGACGGGATTCCTGCGGCGGTGTTTCGTGGCCGTTAGGGCTTCGGGTCCGGCGGGGGCGTGCTCGACGACGAGGACGCCGGCGGCTCGGTGGTCGGCGACGCCGAGGACGAAGGGGTCGACGACGGCGGCTCGGTCTGAGACGGCGGCGGGGTGCTCTGCGTCGGCTTCGTGGGCTTGGCCGGGTCGGTGGTCAGCTGCGGCTGGTCCGGCGTGCCCGGTTTCGGCTGGTCCTGCGGGCGGGCGGCCTGCTTGCGGTCCGGTGCGGACGCCGGCTTCGGGGCGCCGGAGGACACCGTGACCACGACGGTGCTGGTGCTGCCGTCGGGCGCGACGCTCGTGATGGTCTGCACGACGTCGGCCGCGGTGCGTTCCGGGCTCGCTTCGCGGCCGGAGGCGGCCAGCATGGAGGCCACGGTGGCGAACAGGGTCGCCACGACCACACCGCCGGCCGCCAGCATCACTGCCGTGCCCACGCGCTTCTTCGGCTGGGCCTGCTCGGCCGGTGACTGCGGATGATCTTCCTCGAACACCACTCGCTCCTCGGGGGAAACCCGGTCGGATGGACTTGCGTTCGAGTTATCGGCGGAAACGAACCATCGCCTCAGCAGAGCCACACCTTCGTGTAGCTCTGCGTCACTTGGCGGTGACGGGCGTAACCCTAGGGCGCCGTCGTCGTTGTCGTCGGGTCCGTCGTGGTGGTGGTCGACGACGTGGTCGTGGTCGTGGTCTTCGACGTGGTGGTCGTCGTGGACGACGAGGTGATCACCGGCGGCGGGTCGTCGGTCGTGACCGTCGTCGTGGTGCCGTCGGGACGCGTGATGGTCGTGACGCGCGTCTGCTTCTTCGTCGTCGTGGTCGCCGAGGTGGCGGTGGTGGTCTCCGCGGCCGACGACGTCTGCTCGACGCTCGAGGTCGGTGCGGAGGTCGGCACGATGCTCAGGGCGTCGCGCACGGCCTCCTTGCGGGGCGGCTGGGTCGCCGGTGACTCGGATGCGGAGTCCGAGCCTGCCGCGAAGGAGGCGACGGCGGCGAAGACGGTCGCCAGCACGACGCCTGAGGCGGCTAGGACGACCTGCGGTGCACCTCGGAAGAAGCGCGAGCGCGAGTCCGGTTCCGGGCTCTCGTACACGAAGTTTCCCCTGTTTGAACGGTCAGCGGCCGAAGTTCTGGGTCCAGTAGTTGCCGCGGGTGTCCAGTCCCACGCCCATCGTGGTGAAGCTGCAGTTCTCGATGTTCTCGCGGTGGCCGGTGGACTTCATCCAGCCGTCCACGACCGCCGCGGCGGTCGGGTAGCCCATCGCGATGTTCTCGCCGCCCGGCTTCGGGTAACCGGCTTCCTTCATCCGCACGTCGAACGTCCTGCCGTCCTGCGACGTGTGCGAGAAGTACTTCTTGGTCGCCATGTCCGTGCTGTGGGCCTGCGCGGCGGTCGTGATGCGGTCGTCGATCACGAGGGCCTTGCATCCTGCTGCGGCACGGGCGTCGTTCGTGAGCGCGAGCACGGCCTGCTCCGGCGTCTGACCGGTGGGCGGCTGCGTCTGGGCCGGCGGCTTCGGCGCCTCGGGGGGTGGCGTCGTGGTGGACGGGGACGCCGGCGTCGAAGGCGTGGAGGAAGGCGTTTCAGACGTCGTCGAGGTGGCGGGCACCGAGGAGGACGTCTGAGGTGCTGGAACGTCGGCGTTGCCGCCGTCGGACTGCGGTCTGTTGCCGTTGGGTGCGGCGGCGTTGCCCGTTCCGAACTGGTTCGCTGCGTCGGTGGTCTCCTGCTGTGCGGCATTGGTGAAACCGATGCCGAGAGGAGAGGTACCGGAGAGGGCGAGGCCGCCGATTCCGGTTGCACCGATCAGCAGGCCGAGTAAGAGGCTGCGGGCACTCACGAGCCGGGACCGTACCACTAATGGGTGACAACCCCAGAGTGCGTCTTCGGTCACCTGGCGTGACTACGCAACCATTCGGAGGTGGACGTGCGACTAAACGCGTGGGTGCGAGGACGGGTTCAGGGTGTTGGTTTTCGCTGGTGGACGCGAGCCAGGGCGCTAGAACTCGGCCTGGTGGGGAGTGCTTCGAACAGGCCGGACGGCCGGGTCGAGGTCGTTGCCGAGGGGTCACGGGAGAACTGTGAACAACTGCTGAATGCTCTCCGTTCGGGTGAAACCCCCGGACACGTCGAATCTGTCGGTGAGCAGTGGTCCGACGCCAGGGGTGACCTGACAGGGTTCATCGAGCGCTGAACCTTTCCGGACGAGATGGCGTAGTAGGAGATCGTGGACTCCTCGGAAGACGTCCTCATCCAGCTGTACGACCGCTGGAGGGGCCCGCTGCTGCACTACGTGCTGCGGCTGGTCGACGGCGACTACCAGCAGGCAGAGGACGTCGTGCAGGAGACCCTGCTCCGCGCGTGGCGGCACCACGAGGAGTTGAAACCGGACGACGCGGCGCCGTGGCTCTACACGGTCGCGAAGAACCTGGTGATCTCCGGCTACCGCCGCCGCAACGCACGCGCGACCGAGGTGCCGCTCGAACCGGTGGACCTGCCGCCGGTCAGCGACCAGGTCGAGCACGTGCTGCAGACGTGGCAGATCGCGTCGGCGCTGCGGGCGCTCACGCCTGAGCACCGGACGGTCGTCATCGAGCTCTACTACCGCCGCCGCACCGTCGCGGAGGCCGCCAAGACGCTCGGCATCCCGCCGGGCACGGTCAAGTCGCGCTGCTTCTACGCACTGCGGGCGCTGCGCGACGCGCTGGAGGAAAGAGGGGTGACCGAGGCGTGAGCTGCCAGCACACCGTCGATGTCGGCGCCTATCTCTTCGGCTCGCTCGACCTCAAGGAACGAGCCGCGTTCGAACGTCATCTCGGCACCTGCGACTGCTGCCAGGCCGAGATGCTGCGGCTGGCCCCGCTGCCGGGCCTGCTCGGCCGCCTGACCCTGGAGGACGTCGAGAACCTCGACGAGATCCCCGCCTGCCCTCCGGCGCCGAAGCACAACCAGCGCCGCGTTCTGATCGCATGCGCGGCAGCCCTCGTCCTCCTCGCACTGGTCGGAGGCAGTTTCTTCCTGCGGCAGACGCCGTCGCAGCCCACGGCTACACCGCCTTCGTCGTCCCAGCCGCCCACGCCGACCTGGGCCGCCAAGGACGCCGCCAGTGGCGTGAACGGCGAGGTGTCGATGGTCTCGAAGACCTGGGGCACCGAGATGTGGTTCAAGCTCGGCGAGGTCAAGCCCGGCGCGCGCTGCAAGGTCATCGTGTTCGACCGGCAGGGCCAGCGGGAGATCGGCGGCTGGTGGGGTTCCGATCACGGGGCTGACGAGCGGATTCCCGGTTCGACGTCGTTCCGGGTCGACCAGATCGAACGTCTGGAGGTGTCGGACGAGAGCGGGTTGTTGGTTACTCTCCGTCCATAGAAACGCAGGTCAAGGCCCGCGTCCCGCATCACCCGCAAGCGTTTGGGTACTCTGCCCGGCGTGCATCTCAAGAGCCTGACGCTGAAGGGCTTCAAGTCCTTCGCCTCGGCTACCACGCTGCGCTTCGAGCCCGGCATCACCTGTGTGGTCGGCCCCAACGGGTCCGGCAAGTCCAACGTGCTCGACGCGCTGCGCTGGGTGATGGGCACGCAGGGAGCCAAGGACCTGCGCGGCGGCAAGATGGAGGACGTCATCTTCGCCGGCACGTCCGGCCGCGCGCCGCTCGGTCGCGCCGAGGTGACGCTGACGATCGACAACGCCGACGGCATGCTGCCGATCGAGTACACCGAGGTGTCGATCACCCGCCGCATGTTCCGCGAGGGCGCCACCGAGTACGAGATCAACGGCAACTCGTGCCGCCTGATGGACATCCAGGAGTTGCTGTCGGACTCCGGCATCGGCCGCGAGATGCACGTGATCGTCGGTCAGGGCCAGCTCGCCGCGATCCTCGAGTCCAAACCGGAGGAACGGCGCGCGTTCATCGAAGAGGCCGCCGGCGTCCTGAAGCACCGCAAGCGCAAGGAAAAGGCGCTGCGCAAGCTGGAGGCGATGCAGGCGAACCTGACGCGCCTCACCGACCTCACCGCCGAACTGCGCCGCCAGCTCAAGCCTCTCGGCAAGCAGGCCGAGATCGCCCGCCGCGCGCAGGTCGTCCAGTCCGAGCTGCGGGACAGCAAACTCCGCCTGCTCGCCGACGACCTGGTGACGCAGCGCGAGACCATCGCGCAGGAGGAGCACGACGAGGCGAAGGCCCGCGTGCGCCGCGCCGAGGTCGAGAAGTCGTTGCAGGCGGCCCAGTACCAGCAGAACGAGCTGGAGGAGCGGGTCGCCGCCGACGCGCCGAGGCTGCAGGCCGCGCAGGACACCTGGTACCGGCTGTCCGCTTTGGAGGAACGCCTCCGCGGCACCGTGCGCCTCGCCGCCGAACGAGCCCGCCACCTCTCCGACGTCGTGGACGCGCCCAGCAGGGGCCGCGACCCCGACGACCTCGACCGCGAGGCCGAGGAGACCGCCGAGATGGAGCTGGAGCTCCAGGAAGGCGTGACGGAGGCCCGCATCGCGCTGGCGGAGGCCGTGGAGACGCGTGCCGAGCTGGAGCGCATGGTCTCGCAGGCGGAGAAGGCGCACATCGCCGCCGTCCGCGCGATCGCCGACCGCCGCGAGGGCCTCGCCCGCTTGTCCGGTCAGGTGGAAGCGTTGCGCAGCAAGACGAGCGCGACCGCCGAGGAGATCGAACGACTGTCCGTCACGCTGTCCGAGGCCTCCGAACGCGTCGAGTACGCGTCGATGGAACTGGCCGAGGCCCGCGAGATCACCGGCACCGAGGACGAGGACGACCACGGCCTCGACGAACGCCACCGCCAGGCCGTGCAGTCCAACGACGCGGCACGGCAGCGCGTCGAGGAACTGGTCAAGGCCGAACGCACGTCCGAACGCGACATCGCGTCGTGGCGGGCCCGTGTCGACGCTCTCTCGCTGGGACTGACGCGCAAGGACGGCGCGGGCGCGCTGCTCGCGTCGGACGTGCCCGGCCTGCTGGGTTCCGTCGCCGCGCTGCTGACCGTCGAGCCCGGTTTCGAGGTGGCGCTGGCCGCCGCGCTCGGCCCGATCGCCGACGCCGTCGCGGTGTCGTCCGGCGACGGCGCGTTGCAGGCGCTGAAGCTGTTGAAGGAGAAGGACGCCGGCCGCGCGGGCGTGCTGATCGGCTCGTACGGGTCCACTGTGGACACGAGTCAGTGGGGCCACCTGCCGCACGGCGCGCGGTGGGCGATCGACGTCGTGCACGCCCCCGAGGCGTTGCGTCCGGCGTTGGCCCGGGCGCTCGATCGCCTTGCTGTGGTGGGAGATCTGGACACCGCGGCCGGGTTCCACGGCCGCGCGGTGACCCGGGAGGGCGACCTCTTCGGCACGGACTGGGCCGTCGGTGGTTCGGGTGCCCAGGGCCAGAGCGTCATCGAGGTGCAGGCCGCCGTCGACGAGGCGCAGGAGCAGCTCGCGACCGCCGAACGGGCGCTGGAGCACGCTTCGGCCGCGCTGGAGGGTGCCCGCGCCGAGCAGCAGTCCCGCCGCAAGGTGCTCGACGCGGTCAAGGAGGCCATGCAGGAGGCCAAGGTCCGCCAGGCCCGCTCCGGCGAGCGGCTCAACCGGATGGCCACGGCCGTGCGGTCGGCGGAGGCCGAGGTCAGCCGCATCTCCGAGCAGCGCGCCAAGGTCGAGCGGTCGCGCGAGGAAGCCCTGATGAAGCTGGGCGAACTCGAAGAGCGGCTGCTGATGGCCGAGGAGGAGCAGACCCTCGACGACGAGCCGGACACCGAGCAGCGCGACGAACTGGCTGCAGAGCTCGCTCAGGCGCGTCAGGGCGAGATGGACGCGCGTCTGGTGCAGCGCACCGCGGAAGAGCGCGCACGGGCGTTGCAGGGCAAAGCAGAGGGCCTTCGTCGTGCCGCGCGCGCCGAGCGTGAGGCACGCGAACGCCACGCCCGCGCGACCCAGCACCGCGCCCGTGGCGCCGTGGTGGCGAAGGCCGTCGCTCGCGGCGGTGAGCAGGCGCTGGAACGCATCGAGATCTCGCTGTCCCGTGCCGCCCGTGAACGCGACCAGGCCCAGGAACGTCGTTCGCAGCACGAACTCCTGCTGACCCAGGTGCGCAACCTGGCGCGCGAGATGTCCGGTGAGCTGGAGAAGCTCGTTGACGCCGTGCACCGCGACGAGGTCCTGCGCGCCGAGCAGCGCATGCGCATCGAGCAGCTGGAAACCAAGATCGCCGAGGACTTCGGCATCGGCCTGGACGACCTGATCAACGAGTACGGCCCCGAGGTCATGGTGCCCGCGTCGGCCGCCGAGATGGCCGAGTACCAGGCCGCCAAGGAACGCGGCGAGCAGGTCTCCGAGCCGCAGCCGATGCCGTTCGACCGCGACACCCAGACCCGCCGAGCCAAGCGCGCCGAACGCGACATGTCGTTGCTGGGCAAGGTGAACCCGCTGGCGCTGGAGGAGTTCGCGGCGCTGGAGGAGCGCTACAAGTTCCTCTCCACGCAGCTGGAGGACATCAAGGACACCCGCCGCGACCTGCTCACCGTCGTGAAGGAGGTCGACGACAAGATCCTCGAGGTCTTCACGCTGGCCTACGAGGACGTGGCGCGCGAGTTCGAGATCGTCTTCAAGGTCCTGTTCCCCGGTGGCGAAGGCCGGCTGGTGCTGACCGAGCCCGACGACATGCTGACCACCGGCATCGAGCTGGAGGCCCGCCCGCCCGGCAAGAAGGTCAAGCGCCTGTCGCTGCTCTCCGGTGGCGAGAAGTCGCTGGCCGCGGTCGCGATGCTGGTCGCGATCTTCCGCGCCCGCCCCTCACCGTTCTACGTGATGGACGAGGTCGAGGCCGCGCTGGACGACACGAACCTGCACCGGTTGATCACCCTGTTCGAGCAGCTGCGGGAGAAGTCGCAGCTGCTGATCATCACGCACCAGAAGCCGACCATGGAGATCGCGGACGCCCTGTACGGCGTCTCGATGCGCGGTGACGGCATCTCGCAGGTGATCTCGCAGCGGCTGCGCACGTCCAGCGACGTGCCCGCGCGTGCGGCGGCGAAACCCGTCGCGGTGGCGGAGCCGGTCGAGGCCGCGGAGCCGGTCGTGACCGAGGAGCCCGTCGTGACCGAGGAGCCGGTGGCGGAACCTTCGCCCGAACCGGCGGACGCGGAAGCCTGAGAGGGCGGCCGGAGCGGTGCCTGGGGGGCTTTAACCAACTCCGGCCGCGGCCTCTACGCGCCCGAAGGGATGAGATCCCCCAGATCGACCTCATCGCTCCAGGTGCGCACGGACCACTCTGCCGGACGATGCTTGTGGAAACCTTGTATCGCCAGGTCAGGGGCCGATCAGTCAGTTGACCCTGACCCAGCGCTGCCACATTCGGCCGTTGCAGCCGACGGTGCGCACGCCGAACTCGCTCATGTCGAGGCAGTGGTTGCTGCGCTGGTGCAACAGCTGGAACTCCGTGGCGTTGAACGAACTGCGCGTCCAGCGCTGGTAGTTCAGGTCGTTGCACCCCCACCCGCGCACGCCGAACTCGCTGGCGTCCAGGCACATCTTGGTGGCGACGTTCATGTACCTGGTCGTGCCGTCCGAGTAGTAGGTCGGGTCCCAACGCTGGAAGTCACCGCCGTTGCACTGTCGCGTGTGCACGCCGTCGGTGGGGTTGTAGTCCAGGCAGTAGTTGTTGAACCTGGACTTCATCACCCAGGTCACGTCTGCCTGGGCCGCGGGCGTCAGTCCCAGGAACAACGCCATCACCGCGAGCAGTACCGCCGCACGTCCGATCTTCATCGAATCCCCCGGTCGAGGTGGTTGGTCGGGGAACCAGCCTCGCAAGGGAGCGTTGGAGAAACCTGGTTCAGGCGCCGCGCGAGTCCAGCCTGGCCGCCTGTTCCGGCGTGGGAGCGGTGCCGCCGAGGTGCGCCGGCGCCCACCAGGCACCCGGCTCGGTCGGGTAGTCGGCCTGCGCGGTGTCCAGCAGTTCCTGCATCCGCTTGCGCAGCACGTCGTCGCCGGAGTCGCCGGGGGAGGGCTCGAACGGCTCGCCGATGAGGATGGTGACCGGCACGTGGCGCTGGGTCAGGTCCTTGGGACGGCCCTTGGTCCACAGGCGCTGGGTGCCCCACAACGCCATGGGGACGATCGGCACGCCGGCCTCGTAGGCCAGGCGGTTCGCGCCGGACTTGATGTCCTTGACCGTGAACGACCGGCTGATGGTGGCCTCGGGGAAGATCCCGACGACCTCGCCGGTGCGGAGCGCGGACAGGGCCTGCTGGTAGGAGGCCTGGCCCGCGCTCCGGTCGACGGGGATGTGGTGCATGCCGCGCATGAGCGGGCCTGCGATCTTGTTGGCGAAGATCTCGTGCTTCGCCATGAACCGCGTGAGGCGCCCCGAGGGACGCGCCCCGTAGCCCGCGAAGATGAAGTCGAGGTAGCTGACGTGGTTCGACGCCAGCACCGCTCCACCTGTGCGCGGGACGTGGTGCGCCCCCTCCACGGTGAGCCGCACGTCGAGCACCTTGAACATGAGCTTCGCTGCGGCGATCACCGGGGGATATACGCGATCCGACATCTTCCGAACGGTAGCCGGAAAAGCTACTGGCCGGTAGGAGCCCCTTCGTGTTCTCGCATGATCTTTGGCACGCCCGCCAGATCCTCGTCGTTGCACAGCAGCTTGAGGTCGTAGTACGGGTTGCCGTGGGTGTCGTCGTAGTCGAGATGGACTGCGATCACGTCCACGGGTTCGCCCAGCCAGTCCTGGGTCTGCCGCAACCAGGCGGCAGCGCGTTCCAGAGCTGACGGAAGATCATCGTCTCGGAATTCGACCGGCCGATACGGAACTCCCTGGACACCGTCCCGGATGTTCGCCGGCAAGGGCAGGTCGACGGCCACCCCGGATTCGTTGAGATCGAGTTGGATCGTTTCCTCACTCACCGTAGAAGAGTCCCCCACCCTCACCTGCCCTGCAAGCCCGAATCTGGGTGTTGTGCCCGGGACGTCGGTGTTCGTGCTACGGCATACCAGCGCCGCGCAGTGCCCCGGTGTGAGTGTTGTCTCCTACGTCATGTAGGGCGCTTCAAGTACGCGATCTCGCGCTTCACCTTGACGATCCGGTCGTGGGTGGGCATGAGCACGCGGGACAGGGCCGCCAGCAACCGCTCCAGATCCTCGACCGCTCCCTCGGCGTCACCGGCCTGGTAGCGAAGGTTCGCCAGCAGCTGAGTGGTCTCCATTACGTCGTCGTGCTCGGGACCGAGGACGCGGGTCTGGTCGCGCAGCAGCGGCGCGCAGACCTCGATGGCCTTGCCGTACTGCTTGGCGGTGCCGAGCACCTGCGCCAGGTTCAGGCGAACGGCGAGAGTTCGTGGATCGTCCGCGCCCACCGCGGCCACGTGGTCCCTCACGAGCGACCTGAACTCGGCGGCGGCTCCCCTGAAGTCACCCGCATGGGCCTTGGCCTGCGCCAACGCGTTCCTGGCTGCCAGCTCTTCGAGGTCTCGGACGGACGACATCCACGCCATTTTACAGAGCCGCACGATCGTGACCTGAGACCGCGGAAAACTCCCTCGCTTCGAACGGCCGTGCGAGCAACCATTCCTTCTATGTACGACATCCGTTTCGCCGAACCTGGCGACCTCGGCGCCACGATGGCGCTGCTGGTCCGGCTCCAGGCCGACAACGCGCATCACATCGGGTACCTCGGTGAGACAGTCGAAGAGCTCCGCGCGGAGCTCGGCGAGTTCGAGCCCAGCTGGGCGGACTGCACGGTGGTGGCCGTCGACGCCGACGACAACATCACCGGCATGCTCAGCGTGGAGATCGACGCCGAGCTCGGTCGTGCGTGGCTGCACGGACCGTTCGTCGACGTACCGGTCAACCACCCCGCGGGCAGCCGCATCTGGGACCAGACCGCCGACGCGATGTTCCGGCGCGCCACCGAGCTCCTCACCGGCATCTCCGATCTCGAGCTCTACGGGCACACAGCCCACAAGCGACTGGCGGCGTTCGCCGAGAGGCACGCCTTCAGCGCGGGCAAGGCGAGTGCCATCCACATACTCGACAACGGGGACCTGCGCACGTTGCTGCTCAGGGACGCCAAATGTCCCAGCGACCGCGAGATGCGCGTCCTCCCGACAGATCGGTTCGTGCACGAGGCCGTCGCGGTCCTGCACGAGCGATGTTTCCCGCGGACCTACCTGTCCGGGAAGCAACTCGTCGAATCCGATCCGCAGAAGCGCACGATCGTCGTCGCCATGGACGGCCGGCGCGTGCTCGGGTACGCCGCGGGCAAAGCCCAGCCCGAGGAGTACTACGTCGACTTCGTGGCCGTCGAACCCGATGTTCGCGGTCAGGGCGTGGGCGCTGCGCTCATCACCGAACTGCTGTGGAAACTCGCGGCGGACCACGGTGCCAGGCCGCAGGCCGCCGCGTCGATCCACGCGGGCAACGAGTCGTCGCAGAACATGTTCGCCCGACTAGGATTCCGCCTTCACATCGAGCTCGTCGCGTACCGCCACACCGCGTGAATGCCGCAATGACAACAACCCACCCACGAGCAAGGTGACCGCCACCCCCAGGGGCGTGTTCCACCAGCCGGTCAAGGACTTCAGGTCAGCGGTGGCCTTGCCGAAGTCGATCGTCGGCGTGCTGCCGGCGAACTTGACACCGAGAATCACGAAACCGACGACCAGCACCGTCGACACGAACGCGATGATCGCGTCCACCTGCGTGACGCGCTTGAAGATGAGGCCGAGGAGGAAGGCTCCGAGCAGCGCGCCGTAGGTGTAGCCGGCGATGCCGAGCGCCTGCACCACGATCGGATCCGCCGTGGTCTTGTTCGAGGAGGCGAACAGGCCCGCGCAGACGATCAGCAGACCCGCCCACACGAGGGTCCAGATCCGTCCGTGGCGCAGGCGCTCGTCGTCGGTCATCGGGGTCTTGCGGATGCGTTCGTAGACGTCGGTGACCGTGCTGGAGGCCAGGGCGCCCAGCGACGACGACAGCGCGGCCGCGAGGATGCCGGCGATCACGAAGCCGGACAGGCCGGACGGCAGCGAGTTGACGATGAAGTAGCCGAAGAGCTCGTCCTTGTTGCCGAGCTTCAGGTTCTTCACCGGGTCTACGCCGTTGTAGAACGCCCACAGCATCACGCCGATGAACAAGAAGAACGCGAACTGCAGGAACACCACGAAACCGGAGGCGATCAACGCCTTCTGCGCGGACTTCACGTCCTTCGTGGACATGAGCCGCTGCACGATCAACTGGTCCGCACCGTGCGAGGCCATCGACAGCAGCGCGCCGCCGAAGAACGCCGCGATGAACGGGTACGCGCCCGTGAGCGGTGACGAGGTGAAGTCGAAGATCTGGAACTTGTTGACGTCGACGGCCTTCGAGAACCAGCCGTCCGGCAGCTGACCCGACAGCCACCAGATCACCACGACGCCACCGAGCACGTACCAGAGCATCTGGATGGCATCGACCCACACGACCGCGCGCACGCCGCCGAAGAAGCTGTAGAACACCATCGCGATGCCGAGCGCCAGGATGATCGCCCAGTAGCTCGCGTCGATGCCGTACTGCGCGAGCACGAGCTTGATCGGGATCGCTGTGGCGAAGAGCCGGATGCCGTCCGCGAGCAGTCGCGTGAAGAGGAACGTCACGGACGCCGTGGCGCGCATGCCGTTGCCGTATCGCTTGCCCAGGAACGCATACGCCGTGACGAGGTCACCGGCGATGTAGCGCGGCAGCAGCACGAAGCTGACGATGATCCGGCCGACGATGTAGCCGAGCGCGAGCGTCAGGTACGTCATGCCGCCCTGCGCGGGCGTCGCCATGTACGCGATCACCGGCACGCTCAGCACCGTGAGCGTCGAGGTCTCCGCGGACACGACCGACAGGCAGACGACCCACCACGAGATGCGCTTCTCGCTGACGAAGTAGTCGGTGGACGACTTCTGCCTGCCGCCGATCCACATGCCGAGCAACGGCATCCCGACGAGGAACAGGGCGATGATCGCGAGGTCTAGTCCGCGCACTTCGGGTCCCCCACATTCAGCTTGGTCACGGCGGTGGTGACGGGCTCCGGCATCCTGAGCGGCCCGTTGCCGGGCGTGATGCTGCCGAGCAGCCGCGGTCCGGACGCACCGGTCGCGGACGGCGTGTTGCCCGCGATCCCGTGCCACGTCAGGAATCCGAGCAGCGCGGCGAGGTAGGCCTCCTTGCCGTCGCGCGGCAGGCCCAGTGAATCGCTGATCTTCAACGGGACGGGGTCGAGCGCTCGGGTGAGCGCCTCGACGAGCACCGGGTTGCGCATGCCGCCGCCGGACGCGACGACCACGCTCGCGTCGTGGGCGCGGCAGGCGTCCGCGATAGTGCGCGCGGTGAGTTCGGCGAGCGTGCGGAGCATGTCCTCGGCCTGGACCGTGGGAAAGCCCTGGAGGTACTCGGCGTTGAAGTGCTCCTTGCCCGTCGACTTGGGCCACGGCTTCGCGTAGTACGGGTCGGCGAGGAGCTTCTTGAGCACGTCTTCCCTGACGGTGCCTCTTCTCGCGAACTCGCCGTTGGTGTCCTGGCGACGTTCGCCGTTGCTCAGGACCTCCATCACGGCGTCCATCAGCGCGTTGCCGGGGCCCGTGTCGTAGGCGATCGGCCGGCTGCCGGGTCTGACGACGGTGATGTTGGCGATGCCGCCGATGTTCAACGCGATCGCGGGCGCGTCCTCGGCCATGCCGGCGAGCCACAGCGCGTCGAGGGTGGAGGCCAGCGGGGCTCCCTGGCCTCCTGCGGCGACGTCGCGGACTCTGAGGTCGGCGACGACCGGGACGCCGGTCCGTTCGGCGATCCAGGCGGGCTGGCCGAGTTGCAGGGTGCCGAGGCAGTCGCCGTCCTGGACCTCGTGGTGCACGGTCTGCCCGAGCGAGGAGATCAGGTCCGCCGGCAGGTACCCGGCGGCGACTTCGCCGAAAGCCTGCCCCAGCGACGTGTCGAAGGCGCACACTTCGGCGAGGTCCCGCGGTTTCTCCAGCAGGTCCTTGGGGAAGGGGTGCTCGGCGCACTGCACCGGCACGAGTTCGACCACGTCACCGTTGATCGACAGGTCGGCGACGGCGACGTCGATGCCGTCCATCGACGTGCCGGAAATCAGTCCGATCACCCTCACGACGTGTGGTCTATTCCACAGCGTGGCGGGACGCAAGAGCCTTGGTGAAATCTTCGCCTAAATGAGCAATACATGGTTGACAGGTCACATGATGGTCTGTGAAAGCATGAGCTCGTGCCGACGTCCTCCCTTGTCCTGATCCTCGTCGTCGTGGCGGTCGTGCTGATCGCCGCGCTGGTGACCGGTGTGGTGCTGACGCGTCGCCGTCGCATCAGCCTGACCCAGAAGGAGGAGGCGCCGAGGCCTGGCGGATACCAGGCGTCGTCCGGGATCTCGCTGACCCCGGCCGCCCCCGAAGCGAGTGCCGCCGAAGCGGTGGCCGTCGCCGAGGTGACTCCCGTCGAGCACCCGGTCGCCGACCGCACCGAGGTCGACGGCCAGCCGGGCGTGGGCGACGACGCCTCCGTGCCGCGCGACTCGGCGAAGCGCGGCTTCGTCGAGGTCGACCTGCCCGTCGAGGCGTCCGAGGTCGAGGAGATCGAGCCCACCTCCGGCCGCCTGGAACGGCTGCGCGGCAAGCTCTCGAAGTCGCGCAACGCGTTCGGCACGTCGCTGCTGGGCCTCCTGGGCGCCGGAGACCTGGACGAGGACTCGTGGCAGGACGTCGAGGACACGCTGCTCATCGCGGACCTGGGCGCGGCGCTGACGACCGAGATCGTCTCGACGTTGCGTTCGAAGATCGCCGGCGCTGGCGTGCGGACCGAGGCTGAGGCGCAGGCGTTGGTGCGCACTGTGCTGGTCGACGCTCTCGGGCCTCGGATGGACCGGTCTTTGAAGGCGCTGCCGCACGCCGGCAAGCCCGCCGTGCTGCTCGTGGTGGGTGTCAACGGCGTTGGCAAGACCACGACCACCGGCAAGTTGGCGCGCGTTCTCGTGGCGGACGGTCGGACTGTTCTGCTTGGTGCCGCGGACACGTTCCGTGCTGCTGCCGCCGACCAGTTGGAGACCTGGGGCAAGCGGGTCGGCGCGGAGACCGTGCGCGGGCCTGAGGGTGGGGACCCGGCTTCGGTGGCCTTCGAGTCGGTGAAGCGGGGGATGGACACCGGGGTCGACACGGTGCTGATCGACACCGCTGGGCGGTTGCACACCAAGAAGGGCCTGATGGACGAGCTTGGCAAGGTCAAGCGCGTGGTCGAGAAGCAGGCCGTGGTGGATGAGGTTCTGCTGGTCCTGGACGCGACCACCGGGCAGAACGGGCTGACTCAGGCTCGGGTTTTCGCCGAGCAGGTGGACATCACCGGGATCGTGCTGACCAAGTTGGACGGTACGGCCAAGGGCGGGATTGTTTTTCAGGTGCAGCGCGAACTCGGCGTGCCGGTGAAGCTCGTCGGTCTTGGTGAAGGCGCCGACCACCTGGCGCCGTTCGAGCCTGGGGCTTTTGTGGATGCTCTGCTCGGCTGATCTTGTCGGACCCTCTGAGTAGGTTGAGTTGTAGGGGTTCCCGGATCGGGGGGACGCCTGCGTCAGCGTGGTCATCGGTGCTGTGCGCGACCGGCTGGGTGGGTCACCGTGCGGGCGGCGACCTTGCGGGCGGCGACCTTGCGGGTGGACACCGGGCGGGTCGTTACCTTGTGGGCCGCGACCTTGCTGGTGGTCGCCTTGCGGGCGGCCTGGTCGCCTTGCGTGCTTCCCCTGGGGGCTCTGCCCCCAGACCCCCGGCAATCTGATCGGGGGGTCCGCGCCACTCGCGGGTTGATGGCACGCCTGTTGCTTTGGGCGGCTGCGCGTTGCTTTGAGGGTTGCGTTGGCGGTGGGGTCCCGTCACGAGCCGCACCAAGAGCGGGCCACATCAGGTCAGGGGTGTCAACTCGACGAAAAGCGTGTCGAGTTGACACCCCTGACCTGATGCAGCAAGAGCTGTGGCGCGACTC
>NZ_JBIRVV010000021.1:0-107405 GCF_044387305.1 Lentzea sp. NPDC020367
CCCCCACGCCCCGTACAACCAGTACGAGGACGTGGGGGCGACACCACGATGCACCCGTCTGACCGCGAATTCCCCCGGCTACGTTCCGAGCCACACCACTAGTGACGTCGCGACGCCGGCGGGCTCACTTCAGCAGCAGGCGCACCGTGAGTTCGAGGCGGTTCGCGACGTCCGTGGCGGTGGCACGGCGCGTGACCCAGGCGACCAGGTTCGACAGCCACACGTCGCCGATGACGCGGGCGATGGCCTTCTGCTCCTCGGTCGGGGCGTCGTCGCTCATCGCCTTGGTGAACATGCTCTCCATGAGCAGCGAGACGCGGTCGATCTCGGCGCCCGCGGAGGCGTCGGCGAACGTGAACGCGCGCGTCATCGCCTCGGTGAGGTGCGGGTTGCGCTGCAGGCCCCTGGTGATGCGGCCGAGCACGAACAACACGCGCTCGTACGGGCTCTCGCCCGGGACGGTGGTGCGGTCCATCTTCTCCTGGGCGCGTTCCAGCTCCACCGCGAGGCTCGACACGAGCAGGTGGACCTTCGAGGGGAAGTAGCGGTACAACGTGCCCAGCGCGACGTCCGCGCGGTCGGCCACGGCGCGCATCTGGACGGCGTCGAACCCGCCCTTCGACGCCAGCGCGATGGTCGCGTCGACGATCCGCTTGCGACGCTCGCGCTGGGCGGCTGAGCTGAGCTCGTCGCCCGCCATGAGCGCGTCCGTGCGCGACTTCGAAGGTGACACGGAGATGATCCTCCTGGAACGTGTTGCAGCTGCCTTCGCATCATACTCGATCGGTTTCCCAGCCATGATCTGTTGCCGGAAATAGAACACGTTCTATAAACTTCTTCACGTACTGGAGGAGGCCGCATGCCGATCGCCACGACCGGGGAACAACGCGCCCTGCGCGACAGCGTGGACGCCGCCAAGGGTGAGTGGGCAGATCTCGTCAAGGTCGGGTTCTTCGAGGTGACGCGGGAGGGCGGCACGGTCGCCGATCTCGCGGTGATGCTGGAGCGGGCGGCCGAGAACCTCGTGCCGGGGCCGTTGCTGCCCACGGCGCTGGTGTCGGTGCTGTTCCCGGACTTCGAGGGCATAGCGGGGTTCGGGTTCTCGTCCCAGCATGTGGTCGGTGCCGCCGAAGCGACGCACCTGTTGCTCAAAACGGACAGTTGGATGCTCGTACCGGTCGACCAGGTGTCGATCAAAGCCCTCGAATCCGTCGACCACTCACGTTCACTCGGCTCGGTCGTGGTCAACACGCCTGGGGACGTGACAGCGGACCCGACCGATCTCGCGGTCACGTTGATGGCCGCCGAGGCGAGCGGGATCGCCGCGTGGTGCCTGAACACCGCTGTGGAGTACGCGAAACAGCGTCAGCAGTTCGGGCGTGTCATCGGGTCGTTCCAGGCCGTGAAGCACCTCTGCGTGGAGATGTTGTGCCGCGCGGAGCAGGCGTCGTCGGTGGCCTGGGACGCGGCGCGGTCGGTGGGCGACGACGAACATCCGCTGGCGGCGGCGGTCGCGGCGGCGGTGGCGTTCGACGCGGCCGTCCGCAACGCCAAGGACTGCATCCAGGTGCTCGGCGGCATCGGCTTCACCTGGGAGCACGACGCGCATCGCTATCTGCGCCGGGCGTTGGCGTTGCAGCAACTCGCGGGCGGCGTGGCGTTCTGGCGCCGACGTGTCGCCGCACTGGCGCTGGCCGGGGCACGCCGGTCGCTCACCGTCCAGGTCGAGTCGGATCCCGGCGTGCGGACCTTCGCGGAGGAGATCGCCGGGCTCGACGCCGCCGCGCAACGGGAACGTCTGGCGGACAGCGGGTTCCTCGTGCCGCACTGGCCCAGGCCGTACGGGCAGGACGCCGACCAGGCCAGGCAGATGGTCATCGACAGCGAGTTCGTCCGCGCCGGGGTGCGCAGGCCGGACCTGATCATCGGCGGCTGGGCGGGGCCGACGATCCTCCGCCACGGAACGCCGGAGCAGCAGGAACGGTTCGTGCCGCCGACGTTGAGCGGGGAGCTGACCTGGTGTCAGCTGTTCAGCGAACCCGAGGCAGGCTCGGACCTGGCCTCGTTGCGCACCAAGGCCGTGCGCGCCGACGGCGGCTGGAAGCTCACCGGGCAGAAGGTCTGGACGTCGCTCGCGCACCAGGCCGACTGGGCGATCTGCCTGGCCCGCACGGACTCCAGCGTCCCGAAGCACAAGGGCATCACGTACTTCCTGGTCGACATGCGCTCGGACGGCGTGGACGTGCGGCCGTTGCGGGAGATCACCGGCGACGCGCGGTTCAACGAGGTCTTCCTGGACGACGTGTTCGTGCCGGACGACTGCGTGGTCGGCGCGGTGAACGACGGCTGGCGGCTGGCCCGCACCACCCTCGCGAACGAACGCGTCGCGATGGGCTCGGCACTCGGCGAGCCGCTGGAACAGGTTCTGAGGTCACCGGCGGCTGCCGATCACGCGGAACGGCTGGGTGCCCTGGTGGCCCAGGGGTTGGCGGTGTCCGTGCTGGACCTGCGGGCGAGCCTGCGGGTGCTGAGCGGGCAGGAGCCGGGCGCGGAGTCCAGCGTGCGCAAGCTGGCCGGGGTGCGGCAACGGCAGGACGTCGCCGAGTTCGCGGTCGAGGTGCTCGGCCCGGACGCGGCGGTCGAAGGTGAGCTGATCTACGAGTTCCTGCTCACGCGGTGTCTGAGCATCGCGGGCGGAACGACCCAAGTCCTGATGAACCTTGCTGGTGAACGCATTCTCGGTCTACCGAGGGAGCCCTGATGGATTTCCAGCTCGACGAGACCCAGCGCGAGATCGCCACCCTGGCGGCCGACGTGCTGGGCAGGGAGAGCGCGACCCCCTGGAAGGCGTTGGGGGAGGCGGGATTGCTGGCCCTGGCCGTTCCGGAACGGCTCGGTGGCGACGGGCTCGGCGTGCTGGAGACGGCCGTGCTGCTCACCGAGGTCGGCCGGCGGGCGGTGGACGTTCCGGCACTGGCCACGCTCGCGCTGGGAGTGTTGCCGATCGTCCGGTACGGCACTCCGGAGCAGCAGGACGCCTTGCTGCCGTTGGTGACCGAACAGCACGGCGTGCTGACAGCGGCGTTGAGCGAACCTTCGAGACCTCTGCCTTCCGCGCCGGAGACCACGGCAGGACCGGACGGCATCTTCGGTGTGAAGATCAACGTGCCGTACGCCTCTGAGGCGCGGCGAATCCTCGTCAGCACGAGCAGCGGAGTCTTCGTCGTCGACCCGGCGCAACCCGGTGTGTCCACATCGGAGGGAACCGTCCGTCTCGACGGCGCTCAAGGCGAACTGCTGGCAGGCGCGGAGGAGGGCATCGGCCGGTTCGCGCTGGCCGGAGCGGCGGCGGTGGCGGACGGCGTGCTGGCCGGAGCCCTCGACCTCACCGTGAAGCACGTCGGCACCCGTCACCAGTTCGGCAAGCCCCTGGCCACCTTCCAGGCGGCGGCGTGCCTGGTCGCGGACGTCTACATCGCCTCCCGCACGCTGCACCTGGCCGCGCTGACGGCCGCCTGGAGCCTCGACGACAACGACCTCGACACGGCGGCCTACTGGCTCGCGGCGGAAGCCCTGCCGGCCGTGCACACCTGCCACCACCTGCACGGCGGCCTCGGGCTCGACATCACCTACCCGATGCACCGCTACTACGGCATGGCCAAGGAGCTGACGCGGTTCGTCGGCGGAGTGGAGCACCGCTTGGGAGCCATCGATGTTCATTGACCTCACCGCCGAACAGCTCAAGCTGCGCGACGAGCTGCGCGAGTACTTCGCGACCGTCATGTCCGACGCCGAACGCGAGGCGATGCTGACCGAACGGCACGGCGTGACCTACCGCGAGCTCGTCAAGCGACTCGGGCGCGACGGACGGCTCGGCGTCGGCTGGCCGAAGGAGTACGGCGGGCTGGGGTTCGGCCCGATCGAGCAGCAGATCTTCGTCAACGAGGCCGCTCGCGCGGACGTCCCGCTGCCGTACGTGACGCTGCAGACCGTCGGCCCGACGCTGCAGACGTACGGAACCCAGGAGCAGAAGGACTTCTTCCTGCCCAAGATCCTCAGCGGTGACCTCCACTTCGCCATCGGCTACACCGAACCGGACGCGGGCACCGACCTGGCCGCGTTGCGCACCAAGGCTGTTCGCGAAGACGATCACTACGTCGTCAACGGGCAGAAGACGTTCACGACGGGCGGCCACGACGCCGACTTCGTGTGGCTGGCCTGCCGCACCGGGGCCGCGGACTCGCGGCACAAGGGCATCACGATCCTGATCGTCGACACCACCGACCCCGGCTACTCGTGGACGCCGATCATCACGTGCGACGGCGCCCACCACGTCAACGCCACCTATTACAACGACGTCCGCGTGCCCGAGGCCCGCCGGGTCGGCGAGGAGAACAAGGGCTGGCGGCTGATCACCACCCAGCTCAACCACGAACGCGTCATGCTCGGCCCGTCCGGACGGCTCGGCGCGCTGGTCGAACGGGTCCACGGCTGGGCCGCGGAACGTCAGCTCCTCGACGAACCGGACGTGCGCCGGGCACTCGCCGAGGCGCGGGCCGTCCACCGCGTGAACGAGCTGCTCAACTGGCAGGTCGCCGGCGGTGAACTGGAGGTCGCGGACGCGTCGGCGACCAAGGTGTTCGCCGCGGACCGGACCCAGCGCATAGGACGGCTGCTCGAAGAGCTGGTCGGACGCCATGGCGCACCAGCCGAACTGACGAAGTGGCTGGACGTGCAGGCACGCCGCAACCTCGTGCTGACGTTCGGCGGGGGAGTGCAGGAGATCCAGCGCGAGCTGATCGCGAACATCGGGCTCGGACTACCGCGGGTGGTGCGATGATCGACATCGAGAAAGAGGCCGCCCGCATAGCCGAACAGGGCGAGTGCGCGCCACGACTGGCCCGCGACCCGGTCAACCAGCCGATGATCAACAACTGGCTGGAGGCCATCGGCGACGAACACCCCGGCTACGACGGGACCGCGCCGCCCGCGATGGTCCAGGTCTGGACGATGGCGGGGCTGAAGGGCCAGCGCACCCTGGACGACCCGCTCGGCGCGATGATGACCATCCTGGACGAGGCCGGGTACACCTCGGTCGTCGCGACCAACAGCGACCAGACCTACCACCGCTACCTGAAGGTCGGCGAGCACCTGTCGGTGACGACGAGCCTGGAGGACGTGACCGGGCCGAAGAGGACCGGGCTGGGCGAGGGCTGGTTCGTCACGACCAGGAGCACCTGGTGGGTCGGCGACGAGGCCGTGGCCGAGATGCGGTTCCGGGTGCTGAAGTTCAAGCCCGCGCAGAAGCCGGAACCGAAGCCCGAAGCCGTGAAACCCCAGGCCATCCGCCCGTCCGTCAACCGCGACACCGAGTACTTCTGGGAAGGCACCCGGCAGGGCGAGCTGCGCATCCAACGGTGCGGTGGCTGCGGTCTCCTGCGTCACCCGCCAGGTCCGATGTGCCCGGAATGTGGTGCCACGAAGCCGAAGTACCTCGTCTCGGAGGGCTACGGCGTGGTCTACAGCTACGTCGTGCACCACCACCCGCAGGTGCCGGGCAAGCAGACCCCGTTCGTCATCGCCCTGATCGAACTGGACGAGGGCGTGCGGATGCTGGGTGAACTGGACGGCGAACCCAGCGTCGGGCAACGGGTCGAGGTCGTGTTCACCAAGGTCGACGACGACCTGACGATGCCGAGCTGGAGGCCCCGTGCGGATCGGTGATTCCCTGCCGGAGTGGCACGTCGAGGCCACCCCGACGTTCGTGATCAGCACCGCGCTGGCCACCCGCGACTTCCAGGACGTGCACCACGACCGCGACCTGGCGATCCAGCGCGGTTCGAAGGACATCTTCATCAACATCCTCACGACGACCGGCCTGGTGCAGCGCTACGTCACGGACTGGGCGGGCCCGGAAGTGCTCGTACGACAGGTGAACATCAAGCTCGGCGCACCCTGTTTCGCCTACGACACGCTGAAGTTCTTCGGCCAGGTCATCGAACGCGAGCAGCAGGACCTGACCATCGAGGTAGTCGGCCGGACCGCGCACGGCGACCACGTCACCGGAACCGTGAAGATCGAGGTGCCCGCGTGAACGCCGCGATCGTCGGAATCGGCGCGACCGACTTCTCCAAGGACTCCGGCCGCAGTGAACTCCAGCTGGCGGCCGAGGCCGTCCGAGCCGCACTCGAGGACGCGGGCCTCGAACCGTCCGATGTGGACGGCCTGGTCAGCTTCACCATGGACACCAACGCCGAGATCGCGGTCGCACGCGAACTCGGCATCCCGGAGCTGACGTTCTTCAGCCGCGTCCACTACGGCGGCGGGGCGGCGTGCGCGACCGTGCAGCAGGCCGCGATGGCCGTGGAGACCGGTGCGGCGAAGGTCGTCGTCTGCTACCGGGCGTTCAACGAACGTTCCGGGCACCGGTTCGGGCAGGTCCAGACCGCGGCCGCGGCCAACATCGACAACAGCTGGTCCTACCCGATGGGGCTGGGCACGCCGGCCGCGATGGTCGCCATGTTCGCCCGTCGGTACATGCACGAGTACGGCGCCACGAGCGAGGACTTCGGCCGGATCGCGGTGATCGACCGCAAGCACGCCGCCACGAACCCGCACGCCTGGTTCCACAACCGCCCGATCTCCCTGGACGACCACCAGTCGTCGCGCTGGATCGCCGAACCGCTGCGGCTCCTGGACTGCTGCCAGGAGAGCGACGGCGGCGTCGCACTGGTCGTCACGTCCGCGGAACGCGCGAAAGACCTCCCGAACAAGGCGGCGCACGTCAGGGCGGCGACGCAGGGCAGCAGCGTGGACCAGTTCACGATGACGAGCTACTACCGCGACGACCTGACCCGGTTGCCCGAGATGGGCGTGGTGGCGAGGGGGCTGTGGGAGAAGTCGGGCATCGGTCCGTCCGATGTGGACGTCGCCGTGCTCTACGACCACTTCACGCCGTTCGTCCTGGTCCAGCTCGAAGAATTGGGCTTCTGCGGTCGTGGTGAGGCCAAGGACTTCATCAAGTCCGGGGCGCTCGAACTGGACGGGACGCTCCCGCTCAACCCGCACGGTGGGCAACTCGGTGAGGCCTACCTGCACGGCATGAACGGCATCGCCGAAGGGGTGCGCCAAGTGCGCGGCACCGCGGTGAACCAGGTCGCGAACGTCGACCACGTCCTGGTCACCGCCGGTACCGGCGTCCCGACGAGCGGCCTCGTGCTCGGCCGGGAGGCTTAAACTGGCCGACCATGACCGCGTTGCACGTGAGCAATGGCGACAGCACGGACGTGCCGGCCCAGCGCGTCCTGTACTGGCGTGACTCGCTGCACGAAGGCCCCGTGCCCGACGTGGGTTCCGAGGAACTGCGCGGGATCAGGGCCGCCTTCCTGACGGAGAGCGGCGTCGACGACCGCGCGGAGGGCTCGGCCATGTTCGCCGAGCGCGACGGGGTCCTGGAGACAGCCAGGGACGGCGAGTACGTGCTGTGGTTCGAAGCCGACCTGTACGACCAGCTGCAGATCATCCAGATCCTCGACCGCCTGGCCGGCCTGGGCGTTCCGGCGCACCGCATCACGCTGATCTGCATCGGCGAGTACCCCGGCATCGCCCGGTTCGGCGGCCTCGGCGAGTTGACGGCGGACCAGTTGCGGGAACTGCCCGCGACCAAGGCATGTGCCGTCTTGACCCCGGACGCCCTGGAACTGGCCGTCGACGCGTGGGCGGCCTTCCGGGCGCCCACGCCTGAACGCATCGCGGAGATCGCCGCCCGCCGCTCCGGCGAACTGCGGTTCCTCGGCGAGGCGTTCGACCGGCTCGGCCGTGAGTATCCGTCCACTCGCGACGGTCTGTCGCTCACCGAACGCCGCGTGCTGGCCGCCGTCGCGAGCGGGGCAGCCGACGCGGGCACGGCGTTCGTCCGTGCCGCAGCCAGGGAGACGCGCCCCTATCTCGGTGACTCGTGGTCGTTCCTGATCATGGAACGGCTGGCGCACGCGCCGGTCCCACTGCTCACCTCGTCGGACGACCGGATCACCCGCCACACCCGACTGAGCCTGACCGGCGCCGGGGCACAGGTGCTCGCGGGCAGGGAAGACCACGTCACGCTCAACGGCGTCGACAGGTGGATCGGCGGCGTCCACCTGCGAGGAAGTCAGCCGGGCTGGCGCTGGGACGAAGGCACGGAAGCCGTCACACGGTCGTGAGCACCGCGTCAGCGAGAACCGGACGGTCCCCGGCGAACGTCGTCAGCACGAGCCGCAGACCGTCCCGCCACACCCGCGTCGTCAGCGTCTCTCCAGGGAAGACCACGCCCGCGAACTTCGCCTCGAACGACGACACCTGCTCCGGTCCGTCGAGCATCGCGTCGATCACGGCCTTGCACACCACCCCGTACGTGCACAGCCCGTGCAGGATCGGCGCGTCGAAACCGGCCCGGACAGCGAACTCGGGATCGGCGTGCAGCGGATTCCGGTCACCGCACAACCGGTACAGGTAGGCCTGCTGCGGCAGAGTCGGGGTCTCGATCACGAAGTCCGGCGCGCGCGAAGGCACCTCCACCTTGCCCGAAGGCCCGCGGTCGCCGCCGAACCCGCCCTCGCCACGGGCGAAGATGCTGGACCGGGTCGTGTACAGCGCGGTCCCGTCCGGCGTCACAGCCGTCGACTCCTGCACGATGACCGCTGCCTTGCCCTTGTCCCACACGTCCGCGATCCGCGTCCGCAACACCGCCTCACCCTCGGCAGGCAGCGGAGCGTGCACGGTGATCTCCTGCGTACCGTGCAACACCCGAGCCAGGTCGATGTCGATGCCGGGGAACGACACGGCGGGCGGCGCGGTCTCGTGGAAGCGCGGCGCGACAACGCCGAACGTCGGCAGCACCCGCAATCCCTGCTCGTAGACGTAGCGGAGTTCGGTCGCCCCCAGCGCCAGGTGGTAGAGCAGCACGTCGGACTCGGACCACGAGAACTTGAGCTCGGGAAGTTCCGCTCCCACAGCGACGTCCGGATCGATCGGCATCAGGCGCCCCTCACTCGTAGCTGATCTTCACGATGTCGGTGACCGGGACCGACTGGCACGCCAGCACGATGCCCTCGGCGATGTCGTCGGAGTCGAGCACGTCGTTGTTGAGCATCTTGACCTCGCCCTCGACCAGCCGGCACGCGCACGCGCTGCACGCACCCTCCCGGCACGAGTACGGCGCGTTGAGTCCCTTCTCCAGCAACAGGTCGAGCAACTTCGTCCGCGCGGGCCACGGAAACCGGTGCTGCTCACCGTCCAGCTCGACCTCGACCACCGCGTCCGGCCGATCGTCGACCACCGGAACCACGTCGGAGAACGGATCACTTGACAGCGACACGAACTTCTCGACGTGCACGACCGAAACGTCGTGCAACGCCTTGCGAGCGGCCTCCATGAACGGCCCCGGCCCACACACGAACGCCTCGTCGCACGACCGGACGAACGCCCGCAGTCCAGCAACAGAAGGCAGTCCCTGCACCGACTCCAGCCAGTGCACGACGGTCAGCCGCTCCGGGTACGAGCGCGCCAGCTCGGAGAGCTCGCGGGCGAAGATCACCGAAGCCTCGTCCCGGTTGGCGTACACCAGGAACACCCGCCCGGAACCCTCGCCGAGCACCGCCCGGATGATCGACATGACCGGCGTGATCCCGCTCCCGGCCGCGAACGCCAGCAACGACCCGTCCAGCGACGAGGGCGTGAACACCCCGGCCGGCGCCAGTACGTCGAGTTCCATGCCCTCACAAAGCGACGAGCACATCCAGTGCGACCCGTACCCGTCCGGCGTCCGCTTGACCGTGATCTTCAACGGCTCACCCGGTGCGCTGGACAGCGAGTAGCACCGCGCCACGTCGCCCGCCCGCACCGTCAGGAACTGGCCGGGCTTCACCGCGAAGTCCACGCCCGACAGCACGAACGAACGCGCGTCGGCGGTCTCCTCGATCACGGCGTCGACCCGCAGCCGGTGCACCTCAGCCATCGGCGACCTCCAGCGTTCCCTCGCGCACTGCCTTCTCGATGCCGTCACGCAGCCGCAGACACGTGGGCACGAACGCGGATCGCGGCCCGCACAGCTCGACACACGTGGACGTGTCGGAGAGCCACTGCACGCTGGTGTGCTGGGGGCTGTTCTTCTTGACCAGCACCCGGTTCCCGCAGTCGCACCGGACCGGAACCATGCCACCGACCAGGAACTCGTCGCGCTCGCTCACGTCGCCGACTCCTGACGGGCGAGATTCTCGGCGACCTCCTTCTCCCAGACCTCGATCGCCCGGCTCGTGTCGACCTCGAACTCGAAGCGCCGCACCATGTCGTCGCTGACGTCCTCCACGTCGACGTAGAACTGCTCGTACCAGCGGCGCAGCTGGTAGACCGGCCCGTCCTCCTCGCACAGCAACGGGTTGTCGATGCGCGACTTGTTCTGCCAGATCTCCACGTCCTGCAGGAACCCGACGCCGATGCCGCGCGCGAACTTCTCCGCGATCTTGTCGGCGTGGACGTCGTCCACACCCGGCAGCTTCTTCACGATCGCGCCCCACTGGAGCTTGAACGAGGTCGGCGAGATCGGGTAGTGGCAGTTGATCAACACCGTCTCGATCTCGAGGCCCTTGTAGTCGTTCCACAGGTAGTCGATCATGTACGACGGCCCGTAGTACGCGGCCTCGGATCGCACTTCCACGTCACCGGTGTAGTTCGAGCCCATCGCGACGTCCGGACGGCCGCGCGTGGTCAGGTACTGCGAGGCGACGTGGCCCTCCATCACGTTCTTGAAGTACGTCGGGAACGCGAAGTGGATGTAGAAGAAGTGGGCCATGTCCACGACGTTGTCGATGATCTCGCGGCAGTTCGCGTTGTCGATCACCACCGAGTCCCAGGTCCAGTTGCTCCACTCGTCGCTGAACGCCGACTCGATGCGCGGGATCGTGATGTGCTCCGGCGGCGGGTTGCCCTGCGGGTCGTTCCACACGAAGAGTTGCTTGTTCTCCTCGAGCGTGATCCACGACCGGGTGCGCGCCCGCAGCGGAACCCGCTTGGCGTAGGGGATGTCGACGCACTTGCCGTTGCCCGCCCAGCGCCAGTCGTGGAACGGGCAGGCGATGTTGTTGCCCTTGACCGTGCCCTGGGTGAGGTCGCCGCCCATGTGCCGGCAGTACCCGTCCAGGACGTTGATCTTGCCGTCCTCCGAGGCGAACACCACGAGCTTCGTGCCGAACGCCTCCACGGGGTGAGGTTTGCCGTCGCGGAAGTGACTGGCGAGGCCGAGGCAGTGCCATCCGCGCGCGAACCTCGCTGGAGGCGCGCCGGCGTCGATCGTCCGCACGCTGTCCTGCGTCATCGCTTTCCTCCAGTGATGTCGAGGCCGGCCAGATATCCGAACGTCATCGCCGGTCCGAGGGTGGCGCCCGCGCCCGCGTAGGTGTGGCCCATGACGGACGCGCTGGTGTTGCCCGCCGCGTAGAGGCCGTCGATCACCGACCCGTCCTCGCGCAGCACCCGCGCGTGGGTGTCGGTGCGCAGGCCGCCCTTGGTGCCGAGATCGCCGGGCACGATCTTGACCGCGTAGAACGGGCCGGTCGTCAGTGGCGCCAGGTTGGGGTTCGGCTTGGTGCGCGGATCGCCGTAGTAGCGGTCGTACGCGCTGTCGCCGCGGTGGAAGTCGGCGTCCTTGCCTTCCACGGTCAGGGTGTTGAACCGCCGCACGGTGTCCGCCAGTTCCGGCAGGTCGGCCTGCTGGGCCAGCTCTTCCAGGCTGGGCGCCGTGATCACGGAGTCCTTCCAGCGCCGGGGGAGCGGGCGGCGCGGCGGGATGCCGCAGAACGGGTAGCGGCTGCGGTAGGCGTGGTCGAAGACGAGCCAGGTGTCGCCGGTCATCGCGTTGACGACGTCGATGTAGGGCGCGGCCTCGTTCACGAACCGGCGGCCGGTCTTGTCGACCAGTACGCAGCCGGGCAGAGAACGCTCCGCGAGCAGGAAGAACGGGCCGCGCGGCAACGGGACGGACGGGCCCCACCAGGCGTCGTCCATCAGCCCGACGGCCGCGCCAGCGCGTTGCCCGGCCTCGATGCCGTCACCGGTGTTGGCCTTGGCGCCGACTGTCCACTCGGTACCGATGTCCTGGTGCTGCTTGCGCATCCGTTCGTTGTTCTCGAACCCGCCGGACGCCAGCACCACGTGCTTCGCCAGGATCAGCTTCTCGCCGACCAGCACTCCGGCCACGCGACCGTTCTCGTGGTGCAGGTCGGTCATCGCGGTGTTGAGCCTGACCTCGACGTTCAGCGCCTTCAGCCCTGCTCGCAGCCCCGCGGACAGCGCCTGACCCATCGTCAGCCGGCGGCCGGGCAGGAACCGGCGGGCGAAGACCTTGGCGGCGGTGAAGATGCCGCGCGGGTGCCGTCCGATCAGCGTCAGCCAGCGGTAGTCGGTCTGGGTGATCACGATGCCCGCCGGCGTCGGCACGTACGGCGGTTCGAGGTCCTTGACCTCGTCGCCGAGCAGTGCCGCGTTGAACGGCAGGGGTTCCACCGAGCGGCCGCGTGGCTGCCCTCCTGGCGCCTCCGGGTAGTAGTCGGAGTACTCGCGGACCCAGCGGAACTTCAACGGCGTGTGGGCGCAGATGAAGGCCAGCATGGCCGGTCCGGCGTCCAGGAACGCCTCCCGCAGCTCGGCCGGGACCTCGCTCGCGATGTGCGCGAGATAGGTGCTGGCCCGCTCCGGCGAGTCGGGTATGCCGTTGGCGGCGACCACGGCGTTGTTCGGCACCCAGATGCCGCCGCCCGACCGCGCGGTCGAGCCGCCGTAGTGCGCGGCCTTCTCGATGATCAAGGTCCGCAAGCCGTGTTGAGCGGTGCAGAGCGCGGCAGTCATGCCCGCCGCGCCGCTGCCGACGACGATCACGTCGTACATCGCACCCTCCCGAAGCTCAGACTAGAACAGGTTATAGTTCTGAGGCGGTTTGGCGCTATGGTGTAGGAGTTCCAGGCAAGTCGACTCACCAAGAACCTGTTTCTGGAGGGTTGCGTGGAAGTCACCGCTGACGTGGTCGTCATCGGCTTCGGCGCGGCCGGCGCGTGCGCCGCCGTCGAGGCCGCGGCGGCTGGTGCGTCCGTGGTGGTGCTGGACCGGTTCGCCGGTGGGGGCGCGACCGCGTTGTCCGGCGGTGTCGTCTACGCGGGTGGCGGGACGCGGCAGCAGGTCGAGGCCGGTGTCGCCGACTCGGTGGACGCGATGTTCTCCTACCTGCGGCACGAGGTCCGGGACGCGGTGTCCGCGGAGACCCTTCGGCGGTTCTGCGAGGACAGCGCGAAGATGCTGGCCTGGTTGGAGGACCAGGGCGTGCCGTTCGACGCGCGGGTGTCGCCGTTCAAGACCTCCTACCCGACTGACGACTACTACCTCTACCTGTCCGGCAGCGAGGACGCCTGGCCCGATCCGGCTCCTCGCGGGCACCGGACCAGGGCGAAGGGCACGTCGGGCAAGGCTTTCTTCACTCGTCTGGCCGAAGCGACCCGGCGCGCGGGCGTGCGGATCATGCCGCAGACCAGGGCCGTCGAGCTGATCCGCACGGACGGCAGGGTGACCGGCGTGCGGTGCCGGACCCTCACCGGGTTTCCACGGCTTCTGCACGGGGCGTTGTCCAAGGCGGGCGCGAAGCCGTGGCTCTACTACCCGCCTTTGGGCAAGAGGCTGTTCGGGCTGGCAGCGTGGCTCGAACAGTTCGGCCGGCCGCTGGTGGTCACCGCCGGGCAGGGCGTGATCATCGCGGCCGGTGGCTTCATCGCGAACCGGGCGCTGGTGCACGAGAACGCTCCGGCGTATCGCGGTGGCCTCGCGTTGGGCACGCCTGGTGACGACGGTGGCGGGATTCGGCTCGGTGTGGAAGCCGGTGGGAAGACCGCGCGGATGGACAAGATCTCGGTGTGGCGGTTCGTCACGCCGCCCAGCGCGTTGCAGCGCGGGGTCCTGGTCGACTCGGCCGGGCAGCGGTTCGGCGACGCGACCCTGTACGGCGCCGCCAACGGAGGCGCGATCGTCGAACGCGGCGGCAAGGCCTGGCTGCTGATCGACGACGAGATCCTCCAGGTCGCGCGGGCCCAGGTGAAGACGCAGACGGCGCCGTTCCAGCGCTGGCAGGTCCGCTACCTGCTGGGACGCGGCATGGTGACCGCGCCGACGATCGAGGAAGTGGCCGCCAAGGCTGGAATCGCGGTGCCCGAGCCGTTCGGGACGCCGCCCTATTCGTTGATCAACGTGTCGGTGCGCGCGGGGTTCGGCTACCCGTGCCCGATGCTCACGCTCGGTGGGCTCGTCGTGGACGAGGACACCGGTCAGGTGCAAGGAGTTCCAGGCCTGTACGCGGCGGGCCGGTCCGCGGTCGGGGTGTGCTCGGAGTCCTACGTCAGCGGCCTCGCGCTCGCCGACTGCGTCTTCTCGGGCCGCCGTGCGGGGCAACACGTAGCCAAATCGACTCGAGCAGGGGAGGCCCGGTGCTGACGATCCAGAAACGGGAGGCGGCCGCCGAACTGCTGCGGACGGCGGAACGCGACCGCGTGCCGATCAAACCGCTGGTGGAGCTGTATCCCGACATCGACGTGGTCGACGCGTACGAGATCCAGCTGCTCAACGTCCGGCACCGCAACAGGGACGTGATCGGTCACAAGGTCGGTCTCTCGTCGTTGGCGATGCAGCAGATGATGGGCGTCGACGAACCCGACTACGGCCACCTGCTCGACGACATGCAGCTCGCCGGAACCGCGGACGCGTCGGCGTACCTGTATCCGCGGGTCGAGGTGGAGATCGCGTTCCTGCTGGCCCGCGACCTGCCCGGCGAGGGCTGCACGGTCGAGGACGTGCTGGCCGCCACCGAGTTCGTCGTGCCGTCCATCGAGCTGATCGACAGCCGGATCGAGAACTGGCGGATCGGCCTGCAGGACACCATCGCGGACAACGCGTCGTCGGCGGGGTTCATGCTGGGCTCCGAGCGCGTTCGTCCGTCCGAACTGGACATCGGCGCCGTCGCGGCCACGTTGCGGCGCAACGGCGAGGTGGTCGCCGAGGGACGTGGCGACGCCGTGCTGGGCGATCCGGCGATCGCGGTGGCGTGGCTGGCGGCGAAGGTCGCGGGCTTCGGCGTCCGGCTGCTGGCCGGGGACATCGTGCTGCCCGGTTCGTGCACACGTGCCATCGACGCCAGGCCCGGTGACGAGTTCCACGCCGAGTTCGCAGGACTCGGCTCCGTTGACCTGAAGTTCGAATAGGGGTGACTGGGTGAAGGCGGCCATCGTCGGCTCCGGCAACATCGGCACCGACCTGCTCTACAAGCTCCTGCGCTCGCAGGTGCTGGAACCGCGCTGGATGGTGGGCATCGACCCGGCCAGCGAGGGACTGCGCCGCGCGGCCGATCTCGGGCTTGAGGTCTCGGTCGACGGCGCGGAGTGGTTGCTGCGTCAGGACGAGCTGCCGGACATCGTCTTCGAGGCGACGTCCGCGGCGGTGCACAGGGCCAACGCCCCGCGCTACGCCGAGGCGGGCGTCCGGGCGATCGACCTGACACCGGCCGCGGTCGGGCCCTACGTCGTGCCGCCGGTGAACCTCGGCGAGCACCGGGACGCGCCCAACATCAACCTGATCACGTGCGGCGGCCAGGCGACGATTCCCATGGTGCACGCGGTTTCCCGGGTGGTTCCGGTGTCGTACGCGGAGATCGTCGCGAGCGTGGCGTCGGTGTCGGCGGGTCCGGGCACGCGGGCCAACATCGACGAGTTCACCCGCACGACCAGTCGTGGCATCGAGGCGATCGGGGGTGCTTCGAAGGGCAAGGCGATCATCGTGCTGAACCCGGCGGACCCGCCGATGATCATGCGCGACACGATCTTCTGCGCGATTCCCGAGGACACCGATCCCGACCCGATCACGGACTCGATCGCGCGGATGGAGACGGACATCCGTTCTTACGTCCCGGGATTCCGGCTGCTGCGGGAGCCGCAGTTCGACGCCGGCCGGGTCGCGATCTTCGTGGAGGTCGCGGGCGCGGGCGACTTCCTGCCCGAGTACGCCGGGAACCTCGACATCATGACGGCCGCCGCGACCAAGGTGGGGGAGGAGATCGCCCGTGCACCAAAAGAATCCAACACTGCGGTTGACCGACACGTCACTGCGTGACGGCTCGCATCACAAGCGGCACCAGTTCACGACCGAGGACGTCCGCTCGATCGTCGCCGCCCTCGACGGTGCCGGGGTGCCGGTGATCGAGGTGACGCACGGCGACGGGCTGGGCGGGTCGTCGTTCAACTACGGCTTCAGCCACACCCCCGAACAAGAGCTGATCAAGGTCGCGGTCGAGACGGCTGTCCAGGCCAAGATCGCCGTGCTGATGCTGCCGGGTGTCGGGGTGAAGGACGACATCCTGGTGTCGCAGGACAACGGCGCCTCGATCGTCCGGATAGCCACGCACTGCACCGAGGCTGACGTCTCCGTCCAGCACTTCCAGCTGGCTCGCGAACGTGGGCTGGAGACCGTCGGATTCCTGATGATGGCGCACTCGCAGCCGCCGGAGGCGTTGGCGAAGCAGGCACGGATCATGGCCGACGCCGGGTGCCAGTGCGTCTACGTCGTCGACTCGGCCGGCGCTTTGGTGCTGGAGCAGGTGTCCGAGCGGGTCGAGGCCCTGGTCGCCGAGCTCGGTTCTGATGCCCAGGTCGGGTTCCACGGGCACGAGAACCTCGGGCTGAGCGTCGCGAACTCCGTTGCCGCCGCACGCGCGGGAGCGAAGCAGATCGACGGCAGCGTGCGCGGATTCGGCGCGGGCGCGGGAAACACGCCCCTCGAAGCGTTCGTCGGCGTCTGCGACAAGCTCGGGTTCGAGACCGGCGTCGACTTCTTCAAGATCGTGGACGCGGCCGAGGACGTCGTCCGGCCCGTCATGCCTGACGAGTGCCTGCTCGACCGGATGGCGCTGATGATGGGGTACGCGGGCGTCTACTCGAGCTTCCTCAAACACGCGTACACGCAGGCGCAACGCTATGGCGTGTCCGGCGCGCAGATCCTCGTCCGCGCGGGTGAACGCAAGCTCGTGGGCGGGCAAGAGGACCAGCTGATCGACATCGCACTGGAGCTGAGCAGGGAGAAAGTCCGATGAGCGAGGAAATCCTCGGCAAGGTGCGGGAACTGCTGCCGGCGCTCGCCGAACGCGCGCCCGAGGCGGAGGAACTGCGCCGGGTGCCGCCGGAGTCGGTGAAGGCGTTGCAGGAGACCGGGTTCTTCCGGATGCTGCAGCCCGCGCGGTACGGCGGGTTCGAGTCGCATCCGCTCGACTTCTACACGGCGGTCAGGCTGATCGGCAGCGCGTGCGGATCCACGGGCTGGGTCGCGTCCGTGCTGGGCGTGCACCCGTGGCACGTCGGGCTGTTCGACGTGCGGGCGCAGGACGAGGTGTTCGGCGAGGACCAGGACACCCGGATCTCGTCTTCTTATGCGCCGACAGGTCGTGCCACTGCGGTCGAGGGCGGGTTCCGGTTCAGCGGCAAGTGGAGCTTCTCGTCCGGCTGCGACCACGCGACGTGGGTGCTGCTCGGCGGCCTCGTGATGAACGACGAGGGCAAGCCGATCGACTTCCGCACGTTCCTGCTGCCGATCTCCGACTACACGATCAACGACGTGTGGGACACGGTCGGCCTGCGCGGCACGGGCAGCAACGACATCGTGGTCGAGGACGTGTTCGTGCCGGAGTACCGGGCGTTGAGCATGTCGAACACCGCGCGGTGCAAGTGCCCTGGCCAGGAGGTCAATCCCGGTCCGTTGTTCCGCATGCCGTACGGGACGATCCACCCGTACGCGGTGACGGCGCCGATCATCGGCATGGCGACCGGCGCGTACGCGCTCCACGTCAACGCGACCCGTGAGCGCGTCCGGGCGGCGTACCTGGGAGAGAAGTCGGTCGACGACCCGTTCGCGCAGGTCAGGATCGCGACCGCGGCGGCCGACGTCGACGTGGCGTGGTGGACGCTGGAGAAGGACATCAACGACGAGTGGGCGCACGCGGTCGCCGAGACGAAGATCCCGATCGACCTGCGGCTGAGGGCCCGGCGCGACCAGGTGCTCGGCAGCGGGCGGGCGCTGGCCGCGATCGACCTGCTCTTCGAGAGCGCGGGCGGCAAGGCGATCAACGCCGGTCTGCCGTTGCCCCGCTTCTGGCGCGACGCCCACGCCGCACGAGTGCACGCGGGCAACGACCCGGAGCGCGTGCTTGTGCTGTACGGCAAGAACGAGCTCGGCATCCAGGTCCGCGACGGCTTGTTCTGAGGGGGCGTTGATGAGCGTGCGGTTGCACTACCACGAGGCCGGTACCGACAACGCCGAGACGCTGGTCCTGCTGCACGGCGGCGGGCCCGGTGCGTCGGCTCTGTCGAACTTCCGCGCGAACATCCCGGTGTTCGCGAAGTCGTTCCGCGTGCTGGCGGTCGACATGCCGGGTTATGGCCAGTCGGACAAGCCCGCCGAGCACGACCAGTACTTCTCCTTCGCCTCCAGGGCTTTGAAGGACCTGCTGGACTCGCTGGAGATCGAGCGGGCGCACATCCTGGGCAACTCGCTCGGTGGCGGCACCGCGGTCCGGTTCGCGCTGGACAACGGGAAACGTGCCGGCCGGCTCGTGCTGATGGGTCCGGGCGGGTTGTCGTTGAACGTCTTCTCGCCTGATCCGACCGAGGGCGTGCGCAAGCTGAGCGCGTTCGCTCGCACACCCACGCGGGAGAAGATCGAGGAGTTCCTGCGGATCATGGTGTTCGACCAGTCGCTGATCACCGACGAGCTGATCGACGAACGGTTCGAGGCGGCACGCCAGCCGGAGTCGTTGCGCGCCATGGCGGCGCTGGGCAAGTCGTTCTCCGGTCCCGACTTCGAGCAGGGCATGCTCTGGCGTGAGGCCTACAAGCTGCGCCAGCGGGTGTTGCTGGTGTGGGGCCGCGAGGACCGGGTGAACCCGCTGGACGGCGCGTTGCTGGCGACGAAGCTGATCCCGCGCGTGCAGCTGCACGTGTTCGGCGGGTGCGGGCACTGGGCGCAGCTGGAGAAGTTCGACGAGTTCAACCGGCTCGCCCTCGACTTTCTGACGGAGGCGTGATGGGCATCAGGTCCCTGGCCTATCTCCGGATCGAGGCCACCGACATGAACCGGTGGCGCGAGTTCGGGCTGAAGGTCCTCGGCATGGTCGAGGGCAAGGGTTCCACCGAGGGCGCTCTCTACCTGCGGATGGACGACTTCCCGGCGCGGCTCGTGATCGTGCCGGGGGAGACCGACCGGCTGCAGGCTTCCGGCTGGGAGGCCGCCACCGAGGCCGAGGTCGAAGAGGTCGCGAAACGCCTGGCCTCGGCCGGGGTCGCGTACGTCGAAGGCTCTGCGGAGGACCTGGCGGAACGGCGGGTCACCGGCCTGATCCGGTTCGAGGATCCGTCCGGCAACACGCTGGAGGTCTTCCACGGCGCGGCTTTGGAACATCGGCGGGTCGTGTCGCCGTACGGGCACCGGTTCGTGACCGAGGAGCAGGGCCTCGGGCACGTCGTGCTGTCCACTTCGGACGACGAGGCCGCGCTGCACTTCTACCGCGACGTGCTCGGGTTCCGGTTGCGGGACTCGATGCGCCTGCCACCGCAGTTCGTCGGCAGGCCCGCCGACGGACCGCCCGCGTGGCTGAGGTTCTTCGGCTGCAACCCGCGCCACCACAGCCTCGCGTTCCTGCCGATGCCGACGCCGAGCGGGATCGTGCACCTGATGGTCGAGGTCGAGAACACCGACGACGTGGGCCTGACGCTGGACCGGGCTCAGCGGCGCAAGGTGCCGATGTCGGCGACGCTCGGCCGGCACGTCAACGACCTGATGCTGTCGTTCTACATGAAGACGCCCGGCGGGTTCGACGTCGAGTTCGGTTGTGAGGGACGGCAGGTCGACGATGAGGACTGGATCGCACGCGAGAGCACGGCGGTGAGCCTGTGGGGACACGACTTCAGCGTGGGCGTCCAGAAGTAATGCAGTCAGAAATAACCGCCCGCTACCGTTCAGTTCTCGGTCACTTCTGCACCGGGGTGACCGTGGTGACCGGCATGTCCGCGGACGGGCCGGTCGGCTTCGCCTGCCAGGCGTTCGCCGCACTGTCGCTGGACCCGCCGCTGGTGGTGTTCTGTCCACAACGGACCTCGCGCAGCTGGGCCGCGATCGCCTCGGCCGGCTCGTTCTGCGTGAACGTGCTGGCCGAGGACCAGCGCGAGGTGTCGACGGTGTTCGGGAAGTCGGGCACGGACAAGTTCTCCAGCGTCTCGTGGACGCCGTCGGCGACCGGCGCGCCGGTGCTCGACGGCGCGCTGACGTGGGTCGACTGCCAGGTGTCGGTGGTGCACGACGCCGGTGACCACCACATGGTCGTCGGCTCGGTCGTGGAGTTGGGCACGGTGCGCGAGGCGCAGCCGCTGCTGTTCTACCGCGGCCGCTACGCCACGCACGCCGAGCTGGACACCCGCGGCTGGTCCGGTGAGGTCCTCGACAACCTGCTGACCTGGCAGCGCCAGTCAGAGTGGAGCTGACGCGGTGACCTGCCAGACCGCGGCGGGGATCCGCACCTCGTCACCGTGCACGAACCCGTCGAACGCACTCCGGACCCGCGCCATGATCCGGGGCCGTTCGGACTCCTCTGCCTCCGTGAGCGCACGGGAGACCGGTCCGAGGTTGCTCAGGTACGGGACCAGCAGTTCCTCGGGCAGGGTGCGGACGTGGTCCACCGGCCGGATGTCGATCCCGTCCCAGCCGGCCTCCTCGAGGATCTTGCGCGTCCTGCCGGGATCGGCGAGGGCGAACGGACCAGGTCCGCGCGGATCCGGTGCCGGCGCGTCCGGCAGCAACGGGGAGGCGGCGTCGGCCGCGGTGGTCATGAACGGGTTCTCGTCCGCGCCGCGCCACGTGACGAAGCAGAGGTCACCGCCGGGCGACGTGGCTCGCAGCAGGTTGCGGAAGGCGGCGACGGGGTCGTCGAAGAACATGACCCCGAACCTGCTCACGATCAGGTCGAAGCCGGTGTCGAACGCGTGCACCTGCGCGTCAGCCAGGAGGTACTGCGCTTTTCCGTGCTCGCGTGCGGCGGCGAGCATCGTCTCGGAGATGTCGACGCCCACGCAGGCCGCTCCGGTGGCCTCCGTGATCGCCCTCGTGACGCCACCCGTGCCGCACCCGACGTCGAGAACCCGTTCGCGCGGCCGTTCGAGCGCCGCCTGGACGAGCAGGTCCTGGAACGGGCGGAGCATCAGGTCCACGATGTCCTGCACGTTCGCCCAGCCCTGCCCCGCGGCGTTCCACCAGGCGGCCTGCTCGCTGTTCACCTCTGCTGTCATGCTCCTACCGTCCTACTTCAAGTCGGCTTGAGGTCAAGTGTCGTGGACAAAACCGAGATCGGCATCGGCGAGGTGGTCCGGCGTTCGGGCGTGCCGGCCTCTACTTTGCGCTACTACGAGGAGCGCGGCCTGATCGCGTCCGTGCGACGGCAAGGTCTGACGCGCGTGTTCACCGCGGCGGTGCTGGAGCAGCTGGCGTTGATCGCGGTCTGCCGCACGGCGGGGTTCTCGCTGGACGAGATCACGCTGATGTTCTCGCCCGACGGCAGCCCGTCGCCGAACCGCGCGATGCTCGCGGCCAAGGCGGACGAGCTGGACGTGACGATCCAGAAGCTGGCGTTGATGCGCGACGACCTGCGGCACGCGGCCGCCTGCCCGGCGCCGACGCACCTGGAGTGCCCGACGTTCCGCCGCGTGCTCGGCCTTTAGGGCCAGATCTGCGGCGCCACCGTGACCGCCGCGGCCTGGTACGGCGGCAGCGCCCTGCCCTCGACCACGACCTCCAGGGGCCACTTCTCCTTCAGCACCACCCACAACCTGCCGGACAGCCCCGAGCAGACTCCCAACGGGTTGACGTCCGCGCCCGTCTGCAGCACGTACACCCACTTCGCGCCGTCCGGTGCGCCGTCGAGCGGCTCGCGCCAGGCGCGGCGCACGCGATGGACGCGGTGGAGCGCGGCGTCGGCCGTCAGCACGATGTCCGCCTTGCTCGGATCCGGCGCGCCGGCGGGCGCGTCGGCACTGAAGCGGTACGCGACCGGCGGAACCTCGTCGAGGTGCGGTACCGCCGCCAGATCGGCGAGGCCGGCTTCGTCCACAGTGGAGGCGATGAGTTCTCGCTCCTGCGCCGTGACGCCGATGTTCTGGTACGCCAGGGTGAGCAGCAGCGTCGCCTCGGCCTGCGAGGGTTCGCCGCCGTAGTAGTCCTCGCGCACCGAGCCCAGGACGTCGTCGGCCAGCCGCCCGGCCAGCCGGGCGCAGACGTCGATGACGGTGGCGTAGGTCTTCACGTCCATGGGTCACTTCTTCTGGTACGGGCCGAGTACGAACGGGCCGTGAACGATACCGTGGGCATCCTTCACGATCTTGCGGATCTCGTTGCCCTTGGGACCTTCCCAGGTCCAGCTGCCGTCACCACCCAGGCTGGGGTGGCTGTATCGGGGCGGAACCCCCTGGGGGATCCCGGGCGGGGGCGGGTGGGGTGCGGGGGGATTCTCGATCACGCCCATGTCGCGACCGTTCTTCGGGAACGACGTGCGGATCTCGCCGGTCTCCAGCACCACCGTCCTGATGTTGACGCCGTCGACCATGCCCTCGTAGTTGTACGCCCACGCCGGGTTGCCGTCGGCGTCCCTGGTGAGCAGCGGGCCTTTGACCGGCGGCCCCATCTGGGTGACCTCGTACGTGGCGGCCTTGATCTTGGCCACGTTCCAGCTCCTCGGGAACTCGGTCTTGCCCGAGAACCCCGTGCCGGCCAGGTGGCCTCCGCTTCGGCCACCGTCGCCGTGGGCGATGTGCTCCACGGACTTGGCGCTGTGGTGGATGTCGGCTGCGTTGAGCGGTGCCGTGGGCATCGGCGGAGCCCCGGCAGGGTGCGTCGGCTGCGCGGGCCGGGCAGCCGGCGGAGGTGCGGGCGTGCCGGTGCCGCTCGCCGCGTTGGGCGTGCCCGCCGTGGCGGCCTGCTGGGCCGCGTGCGTCGCACTGGTCACGCCCGCGGCCGGGCCGCCGGACGGGTGTCTGGGCGGACCGCCTCCGGTGCCGCTCGGGCTCTTCGTCCTCGGGGCCATCGCGCCCTACCCGTCCAGCAGCGCGGTCAGGTTGGTCACGCTGTTGACGAGGCCGGTCGTGAACGTGAGGATCCGGCCCGACCACTTGACCACCGCGGCGACGATCTGAACCGCGACGTAGGGAATCGTCAGGACGAGCAACGACTCGGCGAGCCAGACGATGATCCGCGCCACCAGGTCGGCGAACAGGTCGCGCACGATCTCCCTGGTCATCTCGACCAGGCCGCTCGCGCCCTTCGACGCCGCGGCCATCGCGGACGAGAGACCGGACATCGCGGCGATCGCCTCGACGTTGCTGGCCATCAACCGCTGGTAGCTCTCCGAGGCGTCGCCGTTCCAGCCGTACAGGTCGGTCTCCAGGTCCGCGCGGAGGTCGTCGGCCATCGAGGAGAGCTCGGTCGCCATGTTGTCCCACGTCGCGACGTGGGCCTTCACGAGATCGGGCTTGCCGGTCACGTCGTCGAGCGCCTCGCGCAGTGGCCGGAAGTACTCGATCGCCCAGCCGAGCCCGTTGGCGAGCAGCGCGCTGACGGGGTCCAGGACGGAAGAGGCGACCTCGACACCGGTCTGTGCGCCGGCGAGGGCGTCGTCGACCCAGCCCTCGCTCTTGATCGCCTCGACGAGTCCCTCGATGCTGTCCGGGAGGCTGGCGCCCGTCCACGGCCTGTGCGAGGACTGTTCCGGTGCGATGAGCGTCTTGTCCGTCATTGCGCACCCGCGGCCCTGAGGATGTTCTCGCGTGTGTCCGCGTCGACGGCCATGTAGGTGTCCGCGCTGGCGTGGAGTTCCTTCACGACGGTCCGGAGATTGCTCTCGACGGTCGCGATGACGGTGTCGATGGCGACGTGCCTGGCGTCCAGCTTGCCGGGCAGCCAGCTGCACAGCCTTCCGTACGCCTGGTCGTCCTTCGTGATGTGGGAACTGGCGGACTGGACCCCGGCGAACCGCCGCAGGATCGCGTCGACGTTCGTCGCGTGCTGCCGCAGCAGTTCCGCTTCCACTTCGAACCCGGTCATGCTCACCACCGATCGTCGATGACGCTGGGGCTGTCGTCCTCGTCGTCGGGCAGGGGAGGCGGCCGGCGAGAACGGGCGGCGGGCAGTACCGGGACCGAACCGGGCGGCGGAGACGGCGCGGTGCGCGGGCCTGGTTCGGTCCGCAGGTGCTTCGCGATGCTCGCCGAGATGGCCTGCGCCGCCGCGGACTCGGTTCCCACGGTCTCGGCGACGACCTCCTGGGACTTCTCCGCCAACTCGCGGCGCGCGGCCCGGAGCGTCGCCATGATCGTCGACGCCACGACGTCCGGTGTCACCCGGTCGATCCGGTCGGTGAGCCGGAGCCCCACCAACTGACCCGTCGAGTCGACGGTCACCTCGGTCATCCGCCCGGGATCGCTCGCGACGACGCGCAGCTCCTGCAGGCGATCGCCCATCGCCTTCGTGTCGGCGGCCAGCTTGTCGACTCTGCCCTTCCACGCCGCGAGGCGCTCCCGCGCGCCGTTCGGATCGAGGAGGGGTTCGTCCACGAGGCTGGAGTCTAGGCAGGAAAGCGGTTGCCTACGGGACGAAACGAGCGAGTCGGGCCAGGTGGACGCGCGGACTGCCGAACAACTGGCCGCTTCCGTGCGCCCGCTTGAAGTAGAGGTGCGCGTCGTGCTCCCACGTGATCGCGATCCCGCCGTGCAACTGGATCATCTCCGCGGCCACCGCGAAGAGCGCCTCCGAGCAGTAGACCTTGGCCACCGCCGCGGACACCTCGTCGGCAGCGGCCTCTGCTGCCGATCTGGCGGTCTCGACCAGGACGTGCATGTCCGCCATGCGGTGCTTCAGCGCCTGGAACGAGCCGATCGGCTTGCCGAACTGGACCCTGGTCCTGGTGTACTCGACGGTGAGTTCCAGGGCCCTCGCGGCGGTGCCGACCTGTTCCGCGCACAACGCGGCGATGGCGACGTCGCGGACATGAGGTGACCACGACCCGAGACGGGTCTTCGCCGCGTTCGCCAGGTGGATCGTGGCGAGGCGACGGGTGAGGTCCATCGTGGGCGTGTGCTCGCGGGTCACGCCGGACAGGTGGACCTCGTGCAGGTCGACGCCGTCCGTGACGAGAAGGATTTCGGCCAGGTCGCCGTCGACGACGAAACGAGCCGTGTCGCCGATGGTGTTCTCGTGCCACGGCCAGATGAGCGCGGCGACCGTCCCCTCGGCGATCCTCGGCAGCAGCCGTCCGCACGCCTCGTCGTCGCCGGTGGCCAGGATCGCCTCTGCCGCGATGGCCGACGAGAGCAGGGGAGCGGGGGTGAGCGTGCGGCCGAGTTCTCCCAGCGCCACGCGGGTTTCCGCCTGGCCGGCCCCGGAACCGCCGTACCGCTCCGGGATCGGGAGCACGCCGATGTCGCACAGCCGCGCCCACACGGCCTTGTCGTAGCCGTGCGGGGTCTCGATGGCCGCGCGGACGTCGGAGTGCTTGTCGAGCAGGCTGCGGACGGCGTCACGCAACGCGAGTTGTTCCGGTGTCACAACGCCTCCAGCACGCGTGCTCGGTGCATCGACGGACTTCCCCACGCCGTGCGCAGGGCTCGGGTCTGCAACAGGAAACGGCCCAGGTCGTGCTCCGCGGTGTAGCCGATGGCGCCGTGGACCTGCAGTGCCGTACGGGCGGCCTGCCAGGCGGCGTCGGAGGTGGCGACCTTGGCCGCCGAGACGTCGCGGGACGACATGGTCACGGCCGCGCCGAACACCAGCGGGCGGGCTAGTTCGAGTCCGATGAGGACGTTCGCGAGGTGGTGCTTGACCGCCTGGAACTGGCCGATCGGCTTGCCGAACTGGGCGCGGGCCTTGGCGTGGGCGGTGGTCATCTCCAGCATGGCGCGGCCGAGGCCGAGGAGTTGGGCCGAGCAGGTCAGGACGCCGAGGTCGAACGCGCGGTCCGCTGGTACGTCGGTGGCGATCACCGGGCCGGCGGTCAGTTCGAACAGGCGGCGGGCGGGGTCGACGGACTGGAGTTCGGTGGTGGGGGAGGCTTCGCGGAGGGTGTCGCCGTCGACTAGGAGGTAGCGGTCGGCCTCGACGGCGTGGGGGATGAAGGGAGGGAAGGCAACCGACCAGGTCCCAGCTCCGCCGCCGCCGCTGCTGCCACCGCCGCTGCTGCCACCGCCGCTGCTGCCGCTGCCGCTGCTGCTGCTGCCGCTGCCGCTGCTGCCGCTGCTGCCGCTGCTGCCGCTGCTGCCGCTGCTGCCGCTGCCGTCGCCGCCGCTACCGCCGCCGTCGCCACCGCCGCTGCTGCCGCTGCTGCTGCCGCCGCCGCTACCGCCGCCGCTGCCACCGCTACCGCCGCCAGCCTCAGCCCCACCCACCAGCGCCGGCACCACCGCCAACGACTCCACCAGCGGCCCGCCCACCGCGTGGTGCCCCAACTCCTCGAACACCACCACGAGGTCGACCGGATCGGTCACCTCGTCTACCCCGAGCGAGGCCAGGTCCGTCTTGCCGGCGGCCAGGAACCCGTGCAGCACGGTGGCGAAGTCCGTCTGCTCCGGCGAGAGCGTGAACATCATCGCGGCAGCCCCAGGAGTCGTTCGGCGATCACGTTGCGCTGGATCTCGTTGGTACCGGCGTAGATCGGGCCCGAGAGCGAGAACAGCCACCCGTCCCGCCACCCCGGCGCGACCTCGCCGAGCAGGTCTAGCGCGGTCTCGTGCAGAGCCACGTCCAGCTCGGACCAGAACACCTTCGTGACGCTGGCGGCAGGCCCAGACAAGGGACTGGCCAGCGCGCCGAACGTGTGCAGCCGGTAGGCCTGCGCGCCGATCCACGCGTCGACGACCCGATCGCGCAACGCCGGGTCCGGGTTCTTGCGGTACAGCTCGACCAGCCGGGAGGCCGCCGCGGTGAAACGGCCCGGGCTGCGCAGGGTCAGGCCGCGCTCGTTGCCCGCCGTGCTCATCGCCACGCGCCAGCCGTCGCCGACCTCGCCCACGACGTCGTGGTCCGGCACGAACACGTCGTCCAGGAAGATCTCGGCGAAGCCCGGTTCGCCGTCGAGCTGGTCGATCGGGCGCACGGTCACGCCGTCCGCCCTCAGATCGAAGAGCAGGTAGGTCAGGCCGCGGTGACGTTCGCCGTCGCCGGTGCGGAACAGGCCGAACGCCCGGTCCGCGAACGCCGCCCGCGAGCTCCAGGTCTTCTGCCCGCGCAACAGCCAGCCGCCGTCGCACCGGACGGCGGTGCTGCGCAACGACGCCAGGTCGGACCCGGCCTCGGGCTCGGACCAGGCCTGCGCCCACACCTCGTCGCCGCGCGCCATCGCGGGCAGGATCCGCGCACGCTGTTCGTCGGTGCCGTGAGCGAACAACGTTGGCGCCAAAAGAAAAATACCGTTCTGCGAGACACGGCCCGGCGCACCCGAAGCGTGGTACTCCTCCTCGAACACCAGCCACTGCAGCAACGAGGCTTCCCGGCCGCCGTAAGAAGTAGGCCAGGAGACCACCGACAGTCGTTCAGAAGCGAGCAGCCGTTCCCACGCGCGGTGCTCCTCGAAGCCCGCGGCGGTGTCCATAGAGGACAGAGGGCGAACATTGGAGGCCAACCACGAACGCACCTCCGCCTGGAACTCCGAAGTCCTGGCGTCCAGTGAGAGATCCATCAGCCGGAGGCCTTCTTCATCGAACGGGCGTCCATCCCGGCCAACGCGTCGGAGCTCACCTCGGCGTTGTGCGCGTGCGCGAAGTGGTGCAGACCGAAGACGGAATCCATCCCGGCACGCAGGCCCATCAGGTCCTCGGACTGGTTGACGGCCTTCTTCGCCAGCGCTAGCCCGAAGCGCGGCATCGCGGTAATGCGCGACGCCAGCTGGAAAGTCGACTCTTCCAGCTCCGCACGCGGCACGACACGCGAGACCATGCCCCACTCGTAGGCGCGCTGGGCCGAGAACCGGTCGCCGGTGAAGAGCACCTCCTTCGCGGCGCGCGGACCGAGCATCCACGGGTGCGCGAAGTACTCGACGCCCGGAATCCCCATGCGCACCACGGGATCGGCGAAGAACGCGTCCTCGGCCGCCACGATCAGGTCGCACACCCAGGCCAGCATCAGGCCGCCCGCCACGCACGCGCCCTGGACAGAAGCGATCGTCGGCTTCGGGATCTCCCGCCACCGCCGGCACATGCCGAGGTAGACCTCCATCTCGCGGGCGAACCGGAGATCACCACCCTCGCGGCCGACGTGGTCCCACCACATCACGGCCTTGCGTTCGAAGGAGACATCGACGTCGCGGCCAGGAGAGCCGATGTCGTGGCCCGCGGAGAAGTGGTCGCCGGCGCCGGCCAGGACGATCACCTTGACCTCGTCGTCGTTCACCGCGCGGGTGAAGGCCTCGTCCAACGCGTAGGTCATCGCCGAGTTCTGCGCGTTGCGGTACTCCGGGCGGTTCATGGTCACGACGGCGACCGCGTCCCGCCGCTCATACGAGACTGTCACGCGTTCTCCTTGCGCAGTTGGGTTTTGAGGACCTTGCCCATGGCGTTGCGGGGGAGCGCCGGGTGGAACTCGACGGCACGCGGCACCTTGTAGTTCGCCAGCCGCTCCCGGCAGAACGCGATCACCTCGTCCGCGGAGAGCGAGAAACCGGGCGCCGTGACGACGTGCGCCACCCCGACCTCACCCAGCCGGGCGTCGGCCATCCCGACCACGGCCGACTCCGCGACTCCCGGCAACCGGGCCAGCGCCTGCTCGATCTCGGCGGGGTACACGTTGAAACCGCCGCAGATGTACATGTCCTTGAGCCGGTCGGTGATCGAGAGGTACCCCCGCGAGTCCACCGCGCCGACGTCACCGGTGTGCAGCCAGCCGTCGGAATCGATCGCGAGCGCCGTCGCTTCCGGATCGTCGAGGTAGCCGAGCATCACGTTCGGACCGCGCAACAGCACCTCGTCCTGCGCGCCCAGCCGCAACGAGAACCCCGCCATCGGCGCACCGCACGTGTGCGCGACCGTTTCGGGAGAGTCGCCAGGGCGGCACATGGTGGCGACGACGGCCTCGGTCAGCCCGTAGGCGGTGAGCACGGTCAGCGACAGCTCCGCCAGCCGCTCGATCAGCACGACGGGCACCACCGCGGCGCCGGTGACCACCAGCCGCAGGCTCGACAGGTCGAACGAGCCGCGGTCGGGGTGGTCGAGCAACGCCTGGAAGATCGTCGGCGGACCGGGCAGCACGGTGATCCGTTCCCGTTCGATCAGCCGCATCGTCTCCACGACGTCGAACACCGGCTGCGGCACGATCGTCGCCCCGGTCAGCAGACAGGTCAGGATCCCCGCCTTGTAACCAAAGGTGTGGAAGAAGGGGTTGACGATCAGGTAGCGGTCCGCGGACGTCAGCTCACCGCAGCCGGCCCAGGCCTCGGCCACCCCGAGCGACTGCCGGTGCGCGCTCATCGCCCCCTTGCTGCGCCCGGTGGTGCCGGACGTGAACATGACGTCGCAAAGCTGATCTTCAGCCAGGTCGGGAAGATCCACGCCCGTGGCGACCCACTCGGCCGGTAGTCGCACAACCGACGGCAGCTCTGGAGACAACGCCCGCAGTTCCGCCTCCCGATCACGCCCGAGGAACTCGCCCTCGACGATCAGGACGCGAGCGGCACTGCGTTGCAGCACGTCCAACGTCTCCGTCGCGGTGAACCGGGTGTTGATCGGCACCAGCGCCGCACCGGCCCGCAACGCCCCGAGTGCCGCGACCACCCAGTGCGCGGAGTTCGGCGCGCACAAGGCCACCCGATCGCCGGGAAGCACACCCATCCCCGCGAGTGCGCGCGCCGCGTCCAGCACCGCCGAACGCAACTCCAGCCAGGTGAGGCGAACCTCCCCGTCCACCAACGCCTCCGCGTCGATGTACGAAGCAGCAGCGCGGTCGAGCACGGCTGAAACCGTTTGCCTGCTTGGAACGTCCGCCATCACACCCTCCAAAGCAAGTGCTTGGTAGGTTAGAGTATGGCGCATGGAGTCCTTCCGGCGCGAGGTGCGGGAATGGTTGTCCGCCAACCTCGTCGGTGAGTTCGCTGAGCTGCGCGGCCTGGGTGGACCGGGCCGCGAGCACGAGGCGTTCGAGGGACGGCTGCGGTGGCATCGGCATCTCGCGCGGAGCGGGTGGACGTGCCTCGGCTGGCCCGGCGAGCGCAGTGTGGAAGAACAGGTGATCTTCCACGAGGAGTACGCGGAGGCCGACGCTCCGGCGAAGGTCGACATCGTCGGCGAGGGCCTGCTCGGCCCAACGCTCGTCGCGTTCGGCACGCCAGAGCAGAAGGAACGGTTCCTGCCCAGGATCCGCTCGCTCGACGAGCTGTGGTGCCAGGGCTACTCGGAACCGGGCGCGGGGTCCGACCTCGCCTCCGTCACGACGAAGGCCACCCTCGAAGGCGACAGGTGGGTGATCAACGGCCAGAAGATCTGGACGTCGAACGCGCACTACTCGGACTGGATCTTCGTGCTGTGCCGCACCGAACCCGGTTCGCAACGGCACAGGGGCCTGTCGTACCTGCTCGTGCCGATGGACCAGCCGGGCATCGAGGTGCGGCCGATCCGCCAGCTCACCGGCACGTCGGAGTTCAACGAGGTCTTCTTCGACGGCGCGGTGACGGCGAGCGAGAACGTCGTCGGTCAGCCCGGCGAGGGCTGGAAGATCGCCATGGCGACCCTCGGCTTCGAACGCGGCACCGCGATGCTCGGCCACCAGGTCAGCTTCCGCCGGCAGCTCGACGCGATCATGGCGAAGGCGCCAGAAGACGAGCGCCTCACCAGGGCATGGCTCGAACTGCACGTCATGCGCTCGCACACGATGAGAACGCTCAACGACGACCCGGGTCCGGAGGCGTCCGTGCTGAAGCTGTTCTGGGGAAGCTGGCACCGCAGGCTCGGCGAGCTGGCGATGGACTCGCTCGGCCCCGAGTCGATGATCGACGACAACGAGTGGCAGCGGATGTTCCTGTTCAGCCGAGCGGAGACGATCTACGGCGGCTCCGACGAGATCCAGCGCGAGATCATCGCCCACCGCATCCTGGGGCTGCCCCGATGAACGGCCACGACCTGCTCAAGGACAAGATCGTCGTCGTGACGGCCGCGGCGGGCACCGGCATCGGCTCGGCGACCGCGAAGAGGTGCCTCGAAGAGGGCGCCACCGTGATCATCAGCGACTGGCACGAGCGCCGCCTCAAGGAAACCCATGAGGCGCTGGGCACGGATCACGCCGTCCCGTGCGATGTCACCAACGAGCAGCAAGTCCAAAACCTCATCGACGAGACGGTCGAGCGCTACGGCCGCATCGACGTGATGGTGAACAACGCCGGCCTCGGCGGCGAGAAGTCCGTGCTGGACATGGCCGACGACGAGTGGTCGCGCGTCTTGGACGTCACCCTCAACGGCACCTTCCGCTGCACCAGGGCCGCACTACGCCAAATGGTCGTCCAACGAAGCGGTGTCGTCGTTAACAACTCCAGTGTGATCGGCTGGCGCGCCCAGAAGGGTCAAGCCCATTACGCCGCAGCGAAAGCCGGGGTCATGGCGCTGACCAGATGCGCCGCGATGGACGTCGCCGAGCACGGCATCCGGGTGAACGCGGTCGCCCCGAGCTTGGCGGCGCACCCGTTCTTGACCAAGGTCACCAGTGAGGAGTTGCTGACGGAACTGGCGTCCCGAGAGGCCTTTGGGCGCGCCGCCGAGCCCTGGGAGGTCGCGAATGTGATCGTGTTCCTCGCCAGCGACTACTCGTCCTATCTCACGGGCGAGGTCGTCTCGGTGAGCAGTCAGCACCCGTGAGGAAGGAACGACCGATGAGTAGCCGGAGGGCCGAGCTGCTGGAGCTCGCCGCGAAGATGTTCGCCGAACGTGGCTACGGGCAGACCACGGTCAGGGACATCGCGGACGCGGCGGGCATCCTGTCCGGCAGCCTCTACCACCACTTCGACTCGAAGGAGTCGATGGTGGACGAGATCCTGCGGACCTTCCTGGACGAGCTGTTCACGCGGTACCGGGAGATCGTCGAGGCGGGGCTCGGGCCGAAGCAGACGCTGAAAGCCCTGGTGGTGGCGTCGTTCGAGGCGATCGACACCCGGCACGCCGCGGTCGCGATCTACCAGAACGAGTCCAAGCACCTCATGCCGCTGGAGCGGTTCTCCTACGTGGACGATCGCAGCGTGGAGTTCCGCAAGCTGTGGACGGTGCTGCTGGAGGAGGGCATGCGCGCGGGCGTGTTCCGCGCCGACCTCGACGTTGACGTGGCGTACCGGTTCATCCGCGACACGGTGTGGGTGGCCGTGCGGTGGTACCGGCCGGACGGTGACCTGGCAGCGGACGAGGTCGCCGACCAGTACCTCGCGATCCTGCTCGACGGCATCGCCACGGGCCGCAGGAAGAACTCCAAGACGTAGCAAAGCCGTAGAAGGAGGGCCCTCGTGGCCGAGGCGTACATCATCGAGGCTGTGCGGACTCCGGCGGGCAGGCGTGGCGGCGAACTGAGCCACGTGCACCCCGCCGATCTCGGCGCGCACGTGATCACGGCGCTGCTCAACCGGGTCGACGTCGACCCGACGGACGTGGACGACGTGATCTTCGGGTGCGTGGACACGGTCGGCCCGCAGGCGGGTGACATCGCGCGGACGTCCTGGCTGGCGGCGGGATTCCCGGAGCAGGTGCCGGGCGTGACGGTCGACCGGCAGTGCGGGTCGAGCCAGCAGGCGCTGCACTTCGCGGCGCAGGCGGTGATGAGCGGCACGGCCGACGTCGTGGTCGCGGGCGGCGTGCAGAACATGTCGCAGGTGCCGATCGGGTCGGCCATGACCGTCAGCCCGTTCGAGGGGTGCGAGGGCTGGCAGCACCGGTACGGCGACGAGGAGGTCAACCAGTTCCGGGCGGCCGACCTGATCGCCGTGCGCTGGGACCTGTCGCGCCGCGAGATGGAGGAGTTCGCGCTGCAGAGCCATCTGCGGGCGATCACCGCGATCAAGGAAGGCCGGTTCGACCGCGAGATCGCGCCGGTGAACGGTGTCGCTGCCGACGAATGCCCGCGCACGGACACCAGCGTCGAGAAGATGGCCGCGCTGCAACCGTTGCGACCGGGCGGCCGGACGACGGCGGCGTTGTCGTCGCAGATCTCCGACGGCGCCTCGGCCGTGCTGGTGGTGTCGGAGCAGGCCGTGCGCGAGTACAAGCTGACGCCTCGGGCCCGCGTGCACCACATGTCGGCGCGCGGCTCCGACCCGATCTACATGCTGACCGCGCCGATCCGGGCCACCCGGTACGCGCTGGAACGCGCCGGGATGTCCCTTTCGGACATCGACCTGTTCGAGATCAACGAGGCGTTCGCGTCGGTGGCGCTGGCCTGGGCCAAGGAACTCAAGATCGACCTCGGGAAGGTCAACGTCAACGGGGGAGCGCTCGCACTTGGCCACCCGATCGGCGCGACCGGCACGAAGCTGTTCACGACGTTGCTGCACGAGCTGGAGCGGACGGGTGGCCGGTTCGGGCTGCAGACGATGTGCGAGGGCGGCGGTCAGGCGAACGTGACGATCATCGAACGTCTCTGAGCCGGTCGATCGCCGACTCGGCGTCCTTCACGATGGTCTCGATCAGTTCCGCGCACGTCGGCAGGTCGCCCAGCAGTCCGGCGACCTGACCGGACGCGAGCACGCCCGCGTCGGTCCTGCCCTCGACCAGGCCCGCGCGCAGCAGCATCGGCGTGTTCGCGGCCATGATCACCTGCGACCAGGTGAGGTCCTTGCCGTGCCTCATGGCCAGGCCCTCGCGGATCATCGCGGGCCACGACAACCCGGTGTGCTTGCGGAACCTGGCAGCGTTGCTGACCGCTCGTGCCAGGCTGCTGATCCGGCCGGACTTCTCGAGGTGCTCGACGAGATCCGAGCGCAGGACGCGATGCGGCAGGCCGTCGACGCGGGTGGTCACGACCGTGCCGTTCAGATCCCGTTGCAGGTAGGCCTGTTTCACCGCGTCCGGGACAGTGCTCTCCCGGGTGAGCAGGAACCTGGTGCCCATCGCGATGCCGGCCGCGCCGTACGCCAGCGCCGCCGCGAGACCACGGCCGTCGAAGAAGCCACCGGCCGCGATCACCGGGATGTCGACGGCGTCCAGCACGCTCGGGAGCAGCAGCGTCGTCGCGACGCCGCCGGTGTGGCCGCCGCCCTCGCCGCCCTGGACGATCACGGCGTGTGCACCCCACTTGGCGACCTTCTCCGCGTGCCTGGCCGCGCCGATCGACGGGATCACGACGACGCCGGCGTCGTTCAGCTTCGCGATCATGTCCGGTTTCGGTGCCAGCGCGAAGGAAGCGACCTTGACCTGTTCGCGGATCAGCAGGTCGATCCGTTCCGGCGCGTCGGAGGCGTCCGCTCGCAGGTTCACGCCGAACGGCGCGGACGTGCGAGCGCGGGTCTCCTTGATGGCGGCTTCGAGCTCGACGTAGGTCATGGTCGCCGAGGCCAGGATGCCGAGTCCGCCCGCTTCGGCGGTCGCGGAGACCAGCCGTGGTCCCGCGACCCAGCCCATGCCGGTCTGCACGACCGGATGCCGGACGCCGACCAGTTCGGTCAGAGCGGTCTTCACTGCGGGACTTCCTTGTCCCGCTTGCTGCCCGGATCGAGCTTCGTCCGGATCAGGTCCAGTTCCTCTTCGGTCGGCAGCCGCGTCTCGGTGACGTCCTCGGCGACGAGCGGGAACGACGTCTGCTTCTGGACCTCGTCGACCGACACGCCGGGATGCACGGAGACGATGCGCATCGAGTGGTCCGGGGTGCCGAAGTCGAGCACGGCGAGGTTCGTGACCACGCGGTGGATGTCGTGGAACGGCCCGACAGCGCGGTCGTAGCCGACGCCGGACACCACGTCCACGGCCTCGACCAGCACGCGCGTGCTGTGCCGCGGCACCCAGTAGCTGGTGCGGTGGTTGATCGTGTTGCCCGGCGCGCCGCGGAAGCCCAGGAGTTGCCGGGTGGGTCGCGCGTGGTCGCCGATCGCGGAGATGTTCTGGTTGCCGAACCGGTCGACCTGGTTCGCGCCCATCACGACGTGCCGCCGGCCGTGCGCGACGACGTCGAACACCTTCCGGTACGGCAGCCAGCCCTCCACAGTGGACTCGGGCGTGAGCAGGAACGCCTCGCCGTCGCTCAGCAGCAGGTCCGGTTCGGTGGTGAGGCGGGCCAGTTTGGCGCCGAGGGACGGGATGAGGCCCATCGGGCTGGCCAGCGTCTCCCCGGCTCCGAGGAACAGGTCGGCGCAGGCGGCGACGCAGACTTCGGCTCGCGTGATGTCGCTCATCCCAGGAACCTCTCGTAGAACTCCGGCCACTGCTCCAGATCGGTGGCCGCTGAGGCGTATTCGCGCTGAAGGGCCTCGTCGCGCGGATAGTCCGGGACGCAGCTCGTGAATCCCGCCCCACCCGGTGCTTCCACCACGCCGTCGACCATCATCCGGTTGAGCAGCAACGTCTGCGGCGGCCCGTCGAACGCCTCCACGATCTGCTCGCACGAGACGTAACGCCGGTCCGCGGCCAGGCAGAACAGGTCGTCGAAGTACGGGTCCGGGCCGAGGTACTGCGCGTTGCCGTGCTTGTCCGCCCGGTTCAGGTGAACCAGAGCGACGTCGAGCTTCAACGCCGGCATGGCGACCAGCTCTTCGCCGTCGTCGTAGGGCGATCGCACGGTCTTGAGCTCCGGCGCGTACTTCAGCACGTCCGAACCGAGGCCTGCCCTGATCGGCAGGAACGGCAACCGGTGACCGGCGGCCCGCAGCCCGGTCTGGAACATGCCCTCGTCCAGCTCCAGGACCTCGATCGCGGCGGTCTCGCGCGCCCGTTTGAACCAAGGGTCGTACGGGATCGAGTCGAGCGAGACGAAGCCGTAGACCAGCTTGCGCACCTTGCCCGCCGCGCACAGCAACCCGGCGTCCGCGCCGCCGTACGTCACGACCGTCAGATCTTTGACCTCGGATCGAAGCAACGCCTTGAGCAGGGTCATCGGCTTGCGCCGCGAGCCCCAGCCGCCGATGCCGACGGTCATCCCGTCCTTGATCTCGCCGACGACCTCGTCAGCTGTCATTCGCTTGTCGCGCATGGTTTCCGTCCAGGAAGGCCTGCCGGGCGTGGTCCGACACGCCCGTGAGGTTCAGTTCGAAGGTGAAGCCCTGCTCGAAGCGGTAGCTCTGGTGCACGCGCTGCGGGTCGATCCCGTTGATGGCCTCCTTGGCCGCGCGGATCACCGACGTGTCCTTCTTGGCGATCTCCTTGGCGATCTCGCGCGCCGCGTCGTCGAGTTGTGCGCGCGGCACGACCTCGACGACGCTGCCGTGGTGGTGCAGGGTTTGCGCGCTGACGTTGCGGGCCGTGTAGTAGAGCGTCCGCATCAGGTGCTGCGGCACGAGCCGGGCCAGGTGCGTGGCCGCGCCGAGTGCTCCTCGGTCGACCTCGGGCAGCCCGAACGTGGCGTCGTCGGACGCCACGATGATGTCCGCGTTGCCGACCAGCCCGACGCCGCCGCCTAGACAGAACCCGTTCACCGCGGCGATCACCGGCACCTCGCAGTCGTACACGGCCGCGAAAGCCTTGGCACACCCCCGATTGGCCGCGACCAGGGCGTTGTAGCCCTCGGCGCGCTGGATCTCCTTCAGGTCGACGCCCGCGCAGAAGCCGCGGTTCTCGGCCCTCAGGATCACCACGCGGGCGTCCTGGTCCTCACCCGCGGCCGTGATGGCCTTGGCCAGCTCGAACCAGCCCTGCGACGGGATGGCGTTCACCGGGGGATAGTCGACGGTGACCTCGATGATGCCGTTTTCGGTGTGGCTGCTGGAGATTCCCATGGAGCCGCCTTCCGAACCAAGCGATTGCTTGGTAACTTAGCAGTGCCGGAGCGAGCGGGGTAGGTGCTGGTGGAACTGGACCTCGACGGAGCAGTCGTCCTCGTGACGGGCGGCGTGCGGGGTGTCGGTCTCGGCATTACCCGCGCGTTTCTCTCGGCCGGGGCCGTCGTCGTGACGTGTGCCCGGCGTCCCGCAGAGGTCGACGGGGCGTCGTTCGTGCCCTGTGACGTGCGGGATGCCGATCAGGTGGCTGCCTTGGTGGCCGGGATCGTCGCCGAACACGGCCGGCTCGACGTCGTGGTCAACAACGCCGGCGGGGCGCCGTTCGCGTTGGCGGACAAGGCCTCGCCGCGGTTCCATGCCAAGATCGTCGAGCTGAACCTGCTGGCGCCGTTGCTGGTTTCCCAGGTGGCGAACGAGGTCATGCAGAAGCAGGACTCCGGCGGGTCGATCGTGAACGTGAGCAGCGTGAGCGGACGGCGTCCGTCGCCCGGAACCGCCGCTTACGGTGCCGCGAAGGCCGGGCTCGACAACCTGACCTCGTCGCTGGCCGTCGAATGGGCGCCGAAGGTGCGGGTCAACGCGTTGGCCGTGGGCCTGGTGCGTACCGAGCAGTCGCATCTGCACTACGGCTCCGAGGCCGGAATCGAGGCCGTGGCGAAGACCGTGCCGTTGGGGCGTCTCGCGTCGCCGGACGAGGTCGGCGCGTGTGCGGTGTTCCTGGCTTCACCGCTGGCGTCCTACGTCAGCGGCGCGACCTTGGTCGTGCACGGCGGGGGAGAGGCACCCGCGTTCCTGACCGCTGCCGATGGGGGCTCTTCATGAACCGGGTTGTGATCGTGACAGGGGCCGGGCGGGGCATCGGCCGCGCCCACGCGCTGGCGTTCGGTGCGGCCGGCGCGCGGGTCGTGGTGAACGACCTGTCCGCCGCGGTCGCGGGCGAGGTGGCGGAGCTGATCGGGCCGCGGGCCGTCGTCAACACCGACGACGTCGGCACCTGGGCCGGTGCGAAACGGCTGATCGACGCCGCGGTGTCGGAGTTCGGCGGACTGGACGTGCTCGTCAACAACGCCGGCATCGTGCGCGATCGCATGATCGTGAGCTGCGCCGAGGACGAGTGGGACGAGGTCGTCCGCGTTCATCTGAAGGGCCACTTCGCGACCTTGCACCACGCCGCCGCGCATTGGCGTGCCGTGCACAAGGCCGGGGGTGCCGTCAGCGGCCGGGTGATCAACACGTCGTCCGGGGCGGGGATCTTCGGCAGCGTCGGGCAGGCGAACTACTCGGCGGCCAAGGCGGGCATCGCCTCGATGACCCTGGTGGCGGCCGCCGAACTGGCCCGCTACGGCATCACGGTCAACGCGATCGCCCCCGCAGCGCGGACCAGGATGACCGAGGCGACGTTCGCGACCATGATGGCGGCGCCGGAGGACGGGTTCGACGCGATGGCCCCGGAGAACATCTCGCCGCTGGTCGTGTGGCTCGGCAGCGAGGAGGCCGGGGACGTGACCGGGCGGATGTTCGAGGTCGACGGCGGCCGCGTCTGCGTCGTGCACGGCTGGCAGCGCGGGCCGGAGGTCGACAAGGGCGAGCGCTGGTCGTCCGACGAGCTAGGCAGCGTCGTCCGCAAGCTGGTCGCCGACGATCACCCGACGCCGGTCTACGGAGCCGAGTAACTTCGATCAGGTGACCCGTCTGGACTCCCACAGGACCGTCTCGGCCGCGTTGGCGCAGCTCAGCGACCGCGAACTCGGTGACCTGGTGGACCGCGCCGAGCCGAGAGGGGCGGGAATCGGCGGGCCGACGGCGGTGGCGGACGTCGGCGGGATCCCGGTCTTCGTGAAGCGGCTGCCGCTGACGGACCTGGAGCTGCGGCACGCCGGATCGACGGCGAACCTCTACGACCTGCCCGTGCACGCCCATTACGGCGTCGGGCTGGTCGGGTCGGCGGGCTTCGGTGCCTGGCGTGAGCTGGCCGTGCACACCATGACGACGGACTGGGTGCTGGCGGGCGAGCACGAGGGCTTTCCGCTGACGTACCACTGGCGGGTCCTGCCATCGGCCCAGGAGCTTCCCGAGGAACTGGACAGGGCTGTCGACTACTGGGGACCGGAGGTGCGGCCGCGCATCGAGGCGTTGCGGGAGTCCAGCGCGAGCATCGTGCTGTTCCTGGAGTGCTTCCCGCACAACCTGCACGACTGGCTGAACAGCCACGAGGACCTCGAAAGCGCTTGCGAGATGGTCGAACGGGAGATGGCGGCCGGGGTGGAGTTCATGAACTCCCGCGGCCTGCTGCACTTCGACGGCCACTTCCAGAACATCCTGACCGACGGCGAACGCCTGTACTTCGCCGACTACGGCCTCGCGATCTCCTCCCGGTTCGACCTGTCCGGGGAGGAGATCGCGTTCTTCGCCGAGAACCAGGACTACGACCGCCACTACACAGTCACGCACCTGGTGATGTGGTTCGCGTACCAGCTGCGCTCACAGGGAGTTCCGCCACGGGTCGCGGCGGTCCTGAACCGCCACAACGACGTCGCCGCGGTGATGAAGGACTTCTACCGACGGTTCCAGCACGAGAGCCGGCGGACTCCGTACCCGGCCGAGGACCTCAGATCCGTTCGATGATCGTGCCGGTCGCCATGGCCCCGCCCGCGCACATCGTGATCAACGCCGTTGTTCCGTCCCTGCGCTCCAGCTCGTGCAGCGCGGTCGTGATCAACCGCGTCCCGGAGCTGCCCACGGGGTGACCGATCGCGATGGCGCCGCCGTTGACGTTGACCCGGTCCAGGTTCGGCCGGTGCACCGCCGCCCACGACAGCACGACGGATGCGAACGCCTCGTTGACCTCGAACAGGTCGATGTCCGCCATCTTCATCCCGCTGCGCTTCAGCAACCGCGCGGTGGCGTCGACCGGCCCGTCCAGGTGGTAGTACGGGTCCGATCCGACCAGGCACTGCGTGACGATCCGGGCGCGCGGCTTGAGCCCGTGCGCCCGTGCGAACTCCTCGTCCACGACCATCACGGCGGACGCGCCGTCCGAGATCTGCGACGACGTCCCGGCCGTGTGCACGCCGTCCGGCACAACGGGCTTCAACGCCGCCAACGCCTCCAGCGAGGTCTCCCGCAGGCCCTGATCGGTGTCCACGAGTTCCTCGCCGACCTTCACCGGCACCACCTCGGCGGTGAACCGGCCCGCCGCCCACGCCGCCCGAGCGCGGTTCTGCGACTGGACGCCGAACCGGTCGACCTCCTCGCGCCCGATGCCACGCCGTTCCGCGACGCGTTCGGCGGCGACGAACTGGTTGGGCAGGTCGATGGTCCACGAGTCGGGGCGCGGCATGCCGGTCTCACCGATGTTGCTGCGCAACGGCACCCGGCTCATCGCCTCGACCCCGCACGCGATGCCGGCGTCGATGGCACCCGCCGCGATGAGACCCGCGATGAGGTGCGTGGACTGCTGGGCCGAGCCGCACTGGGCGTCGACGGTGGTGCAGCCGGTGGTCTGCGGCAGGCCCGCGTGCAGCCAGGCCGTCCTGGTGATGTTGTTCGACTGCTCGCCCGCCTGGGTGACGGTGCCGCCGATGACCTGTTCGACAGTGGACGGATCGAGACCTGTCCTGTCAAGAAGACCTCGTTGCGCCGCACCGAGGAGCTCGGCGGCGTGCAGGCCGGACAACCAGCCGTTGCGCCTGCCGATGGGCGTGCGCACCGCTCCCACGATCACCGGACTGCCCACGCGAGCCTCCTGGAAACTAGAACACGTTCCTCTATGGCTCCAGATTGGCCGCATGGGGGCTTCAACACAAGGCGCAACCGTGTTTGAATCGGATAGAACGCGTTCCACCTAGGAGGTGCCTGTGAGCAAGCCGCGCATCCCGGAAGGCTTCGACTTCACCGACCCCGACATGTACGCGAGCCGGCTGCCGTTCGAGGAGTTCGCCGAACTGCGCCAGACCGCGCCGATCTGGTGGAACTCCAAGCCGCTGGGCAAGGGCGGGTTCCCCGACGAGGGCTTCTGGGTGGTGACGAAGCACCACGACGTCAAGGAGGTCTCGCGCAACAGCGAGCTGTTCTCCAGCCGCGAGAACACGGCGATCATCCGGTTCAAGGACGACATGCCGCGCGACAACATCGAGATGCAGCGGCTGCTCCTGCTCAACATGGACCCGCCGACACACACGAAGCAGCGCGCGATCGTCTCGCGCGGGTTCACGCCTCGAGCCGTGAACAGCCTGCGTGACGCGCTGGCCGAACGGGCCGAGCGGATCGTGGCGGAGGCGTTGGACAAGGGCACCGGCGACTTCGTGTCGGACGTCGCGTGCGAACTGCCGTTGCAGGCCATCGCGGAGCTGATCGGCATCCCGCAGGACGACCGGCGCAAGATCTTCGACTGGTCCAACCAGATGATCGCCTACGACGACCCCGAGTTCGAGATCGAGCCGCTCACCGCCGCCACGGAACTGCTCGGCTACTCGTGGACGATGGCAGAGGACCGCCGCAAGTGCCCGCGCCAGGACATCGTCACCAAGCTCGTCCAGGCGGACGTGGACGGCGCAGGGCTCGCGTCGGAGGAGTTCGGCTTCTTCGTGCTGTTGCTCGCCGTGGCCGGCAACGAGACCACCCGCAACGCCATCACGCACGGCATGAAGGCGTTGCTCGACCACCCCGAGCAGTGGGAGCTGTACAAGGACTCCAGGCCCACCACCACCGGCGACGAGATCGTCCGCTGGGCCACGCCGGTCGTGTCGTTCCAGCGCACCGCGATGTCCGACACCGAACTGAGCGGCGTGGAGATCAAGCAGGGGCAGCGGGTCGGCATGTTCTACTCGTCGGCGAACTTCGACGAGGACGTCTTCGACAGCCCGCAGAAGTTCGACATCCTGCGCGACCCCAACCCGCACCTCGGGTTCGGCGGCAGCGGCGCGCACTTCTGCATCGGCGCGAACCTGGCCCGCCTGGAGATCGACCTGATCTTCAACGCGATCGCGGACGCCATGCCGAACATCAAGCAGGTCGCGGAGCCGCGGCGGCTGCGTTCGGGTTGGCTGAACGGGATCAAGGAGTTCCGAGTCCAGTACTCGTGAGAAAGGCCGAGGGCCCCTCCGGTGTCGCGGAGGGGCCCTCACTCATGTCTGCTACGACTCGACGCGCAGGGTGGCCATCGCCCGTTCCGTCTCCCAGAACGCCCGCATCGACTTGATCAGCCCGTCCTCGCCCACGTTGTAGACGAACACGCCCTCGGTGTCGACGCGCGCCCCGCCGGGCAGGAACGCGCTGATCGTGCCCACGTTCGCGCACTCGGAACCGGCCGCGAACGAGTCGTGCATCGCGAACTCGAAGCGTTCGACGTTGGCGATCGCGAGGTCCCAGAAGGCCGCGATCGCCTCCTTGCCGTGATGGCCCTTGCCCTCGGCGTCGAACATCGACGGGCCCACCGGGTCCTCGACGACGGCGTCCTCGGCGAACAGGGCCAGCCAGTCTTCCTTGAGACCGCTCGACACGGCCTCCATGGAACGCCAGGACGCCACGCGGGCAGGGGTTTCCGTCTTGGACGCCGTCCAGGTAACTGCGGTCACGCGAACTCTCCGATCACCTCGTCGGCGAAGCGCCGAAGTCCGTCCTTCTTGGCCTGCAGGCTGCCGTCGAAGCCGACGCCGTAGAACAGCCACGGCACGACGATCGTGTCGGTCACGCCGATCTCGTCGAGCTGCTTGTAGCCGTCGAGCCCGAACCGGTCGATGCACACGGCCTGGATCTCGAACGGCCGCTCAAAGCAGCCGAGATCGTCGAGCTGCGCGATCACCGACTTGAGCTCCTCGAACTTGATCATCGCCGACGTCCAGCCGTCCCCGACGCGGGCGGCGCGCTTCAACGCGGCGGCGGAGTGCCCACCGACGTAGAACGGCACCGGCGACGTGGGGGCCGGCGACATCTGCAGCCGGTCGAAGTCGAAGTAGTCGCCGTGGTACTCGACCATTCCGCCGCCGAGCACGAGCTTCAGCACGTCGATCATCTCGTCCACGCGCGGGCCGCGGTTCTTGTACGGCACGCCGCACCACTCGAACTCCTCCGGCGACCAGCCGAGGCCGACGCCGAACCCGAACCGGTTGCCGGTCATGTGCGCGACCGACCCGACCTGGCGGGCGAGCAGCAACGGGTTGCGGGAGCCCAGTTTCAGGACCTGCGTGTAGAAGTTGATCCGGGACGTCACGGCGCCCATCGCGGCGGCGGCGACGAACGGGTCCACCCACGGCGTGTCGGCGTTCCACATGCGGGACCCGTCCGGGGTGTACGGGTAGTCCGCGGACACCTTCTCCGAGAAGAACAACGAGTCCGGCAACGCGATCGAGGCGTAACCGCACTCCTCGGCGCACTGGGCCAACTCGGTCAGTTGGTCGAGCGGGCTCATGGCGATGCCGACGGTGAACTTCATGGCTTCTCCGATCCGACGACCCACATGGCGAAGAACTGCGAACCACCGCCGTACGCGTGGCCCAGCGCGACCCGCGCGCCGTCGACCTGGTGGTCTCCCGCGGTGCCCATGACCTGCATGGCGGCTTCGGCGAAGCGCAGCAGACCGGAGGCGCCGATCGGGTTGGACGAGAGCACGCCGCCGCTCGGGTTCACCGGCAGGCGCCCGCCGATCTCGGTCTCGCCGGCCTCGGTGAGCTTCCAGCCCTGGCCGATGTCGGTGAAGCCGAGGTTCTCGAGCCACATCGGCTCGAACCACGAGAACGGCACGTAGATCTCGGCGGCGTCCACTTCGGACAGCGGGTCGGTGATGCCCGCCTGCTTCCACAGCGCGCGAGCCGCGTCCTGACCGGCCTGCGGGTTGACCTGGTCGCGTCCGGCGAACGTGGTGGGCTCGGTGCGCATCGCGGTCGCGCGGATCCAGGCGGCCCGGCCCGACGTGGGTTCCGCACTGATCACCACCGCGCAGGCACCGTCCGACGACGGACACGTCTCGTCGTAGCGGATCGGGTCCCACAGCATGGTGGAGGCCTGCACCGACTCGACGGTGATGTCCGGTTGTTTGAGGTGCGCGTAGGGGTTCTTGGCGCCGTTGCGCCGGTCCTTGGCCGCGACCATCGCGCCGATGTGCTCGGGAGCGCTGGCTCGGCGGATGTACGAGCGCACGTGCGGTGCGAAGTAGCCTCCCGCACCCGCGTGCACGGGCATGGTGAACGGCGTCGGCACGGACAGCGCCCACATCGCGTTCGACTCGGACTGCTTCTCGAACGCCACGGCCAGGACGCGGTTGTGCACGCCGGACTGGACGAGCGAGGCGGCCACGTTGCCCGTGCTGCCGCCGACCGAACCGGCGGTGTGCACGCGCAGCAACGGTTTTCCGACCGCGCCCAGGGCGTCGGCGAGGAACAGCTCGGGCATCATCACACCCTCGAACAGGTCCGGGGCCTTGCCGAGGACCACGGCGTCGATGTCGGACCAGTCCACGCCGGCGTCGGCCATCGCGCGGTCGATCGCCTCACGGCACAGGCCCGCCATCGACACGTCGAGGCGTTTCGCGGCGTGGTGCGTCTGGCCGACGCCGACCACTGCTGCCGGTCGCATCACTGCCGCCCTTCCATCACGCAGACGAGGTTCTGTTGGAGCAGCGGGCCACTGGTGGCGTGCCCGAGGACCTTCTGAGCGGTGCCGTCGTGGATCCGGCGGGCTGCCTCACCGATGCGCGCCAGCCCGGCCGCGAACATCGGGTTGCCCGCCAGCACTCCGCCGGACGGGTTCACGGTCACGTCGTCGCCGAGCCCGAGTGCCTGGCGCAGCAGGATCTCCTGGTGCGTGAACGGCGCGTGCAGCTCCGCGACCTGGACGCCGTCGGTGCCCGCCGCCTTGCCTGCGGCCACCGCCGAGGGCGACGTGGTGAGGTCGCGCGTGCCGAACGACGGCGAGTCGGTGCGGTGTTCGAACCCGGTGATCCACGCCGGTCGTTCGCACAGCTCGCGGGCTTTGTCGCCGGCCGCCAGCACGATCGTCGCGGCGCCGTCGGTGATCGGCGCGCAGTCGTGGCGGCGCAACGGATCCGCGACGTACGGCAAGGTCAGCAACTCGTCGGCGTCGACCTCACCGGACAGCTGGGCCAGCGGGTTCGAGAGGGCGGCGGAACGGCTCTGCGCGGCCACGGCGGCCATCGCGCGTTCGTCCCACAGCCCGTTCTCGATGCCCATCCGCGCCTGAATCCCGGCCAGGCCAAGGGAATCCGGCCACAGCGGCGTCACGAGGTAGGGGTCGAGCTGCATCGCCATGACCCGCCGCAGTTGGCCCGCCGACGACTTGCCGAAGCCGTAGACCAGGGCGGTGTCGATCTCGCCGCAGAGCAGCTTCACCCACGCCTCGTACAGCGCCCAGGCCGCGTCCATCTCGACGTGCGACTCGGCGATCGGCGGGAAGGCGCCGATCGCGTCGACCGCGGAGACGAACGAGAACGCGCGCCCGGCCAGGTAGTCCGAGGAGCCCGAGCACCAGAACCCGATGTCGGTCTTGGTGATCCCGAGCCCGCCGAGCACCTCGTGGAAGATCGGCACCAGCATCTCGACACCGTTGGTGGTGCCGTCGGTCTCGCGCACGCAGGGCGTCTGCGCGAAGCCGACTACCGCAATGTCACGCACGCGAGCCTCACAGGTGCTGGGAGTAGGAGTCGAACGGCGCGTCCGGCTCACCGGACGGCCTGAAGTGGTCGATGTTCTGCATCGTCGGGCCCCACTCCTCGCGCGGCTTCCAGACCGCCTCCACCCGCATGCCCATCCGCACGTCCTCCGGTGCGACGCCGAGCAGCAGGTGCAGGAACGGGATGTCCGCGCCGTCGAGCAGCACGTACGCCGAGACGTACGGCGGCGGGATGCGCTGGCCGAGGAACGGCACGTTGACCACGCAGTACGTCGTGATGGTGCCGCGGTCGGACAGTTCGATCTGGTCCGTCGTCGGCACGCCGTCCACGGGGCAGGCGGGGCGCGGCGGGAAGTAGACCTTCTCGCACACCGGGCAGCGCTGGGCGATCAGCCTGCCTTCCATGAGGCCGCGCAGGAACGGGTCCTCCGTCGGCGACGCCGAGTGCGTGTAGTGCAGGTTCACCGGTGTCGTGACCATCGTGACGGCCTCGGCGTCGACGGGTTCGTCGGCGGGCTCGTCGGAGATCTCGAAGCACTCGATGTCGGTGATCGCGCCGACGCGTTCGTCACGCCACCTTGCGCGCACGCGTGTTCCGGTCGCCATCTGGTCCGGTGAACCCGCGTCGACGGCGTGCAGCAACGAGGTGTCGGCGCCGTCGAGCTGGATGAGCGCCCACGCGAACGGCCGGTCGAGCGGCTGTCCTTCGAGGGGTTCGGGAATCCATGACCACCCGCGCACGACACCGGTCGCCGTCACGTCCACGAACTCGTGGAGACGTTCGGCGGTCACGGGGTCGTACTCGAGCGGTGGAACGTGCACGCGCCCGTCACTGCCCCGGATCCCGGTCACCTTGCGGCGGCGGAGATCCGAGAGGAACCGGCCCAGCGTCGGGCCGAGCGAGCGCGTGTAGTCGAAGCCAACGTCGAGCGGAGCACTCAGCGGCCGAGTCACAGATCAAAGTGAAACAGGTTCTCGAAATGGTGGCAAGATGAGGGCATGAAGCTCGGTCTGCAGCTCGGGTACTGGGGCGCCGGTCCGCCTCAGAACGCCGCCGAACTCGTGGCGGCGGCGGAGGAATTCGGCTTCGACGCGGTGTTCGCCGCCGAGGCGTGGGGGTCGGACGCGTTCACCCCGTTGGCGTGGTGGGGATCCGCGACCTCGCGGGTGCGGCTCGGCACGTCCGTCGTGCAGATGTCGGCCCGCACACCGGCCGCCTGCGCGATGCACGCGCTGACCCTGGACCACCTCTCCGGCGGGCGGTTCGTGCTCGGTCTGGGTGTGTCCGGGCCGCAGGTCGTGGAGGGCTGGTACGGGCGGCCGTTCGCGAAACCCCTGGCCAGGACCAGGGAGTACGTGTCGATCCTGCGGCAGGTGATGGCCCGCGAGGCGCCGGTCCGCAACGACGGCCCGCACTATCCGTTGCCCTATCAGGGGCCCGGTGCCCTGGGGCTGGGCAAGCCGTTGAAACCCATCACCCATCCGCTGCGCGCTGACCTGCCCATTTGGCTCGGCGCGGAGGGTCCGAAGAACGTCGCGCTGACGTCCGAGATCGCGGACGGGTGGCTCGCCATCTACTACGCGCCGCGGCTCGCCGGCATGTACGACGAGTGGCTCGACGAAGGGTTCGCGAAATCGGGTCGTAGCAGGGAGAACTTCGAGGTCGCGGCCACGTGTCAGGTCGTGGTGACGGACGATCCGGCTGCTGTCAGGGCCATGCTGAAGCCGTTCGTCGCTTTGTACATCGGCGGAATGGGCGCGCCGGGGATGAACTTCCACGCCGAGGTCTTCACCCGCATGGGATACGGCGAGGTCGTCCAGGACGTCGGCAAGCTGTTCCAGGCGGGCCGCAAGGACGAGGCGGCGCAGGTGGTTCCGGACGAGCTGGTGGCCGAGATCAGCATCGTCGGCACCGCCGAGCACGTGCGAGACGAGGTTCGCCGCTGGGAGAAGGCGGGCGTGACGACGCTGCTCGTCGGATGCCGCGACGTTGCCTCGATCAAGGCCTTGTCGGAGGCTTGTCAGTAGGTGAAACGCGTTCTACTTTGAGGGTGTGGTCACAGGACTCTGGAACATCGCTGCCGATCAGCCGGACCTGACCGCGCTGGTCGATCCGAGTGGTCGAGAGATCACCTACTCGGAGCTCGCGGACGCCGCGAACCGCTACGGACGCGGGTTCCGGGCCCTGGGCCTCGAACCCGGCGACAGCATCGTGCTGATGCTGCCCAACAGCGCCGACCTGGTGTCGGTGTACTTCGCCGCCTTCCAGACCGGCCTCTACGTCGTGATGGCCAACTGGCACCTGACCGGGGCCGAGGTCGCGTACCTCGTGCAGGACAGCGGAGCGAAGGCTTTCGTTGCCCACGAACGGTTCGCGGCCGCCGCCGCGGAGGCGTCGGCCAGTCTGCCCGCCAACGCCCGGTTCGCGGTCGGGGACATCCCGGACTTCGAACCGCTGGCGAAGCTCGGGGCCGGCGAGGAAGGTCGTCCAGAAGGGCGCACCACCGGGTCGCCGATGCTCTACACCTCCGGCACGACCGGCCGGCCCAAGGGCGTGCGCAGGCCGTTGACCGGCGCCGACCCCGATGTCGTGCCGCCGTCCGCTCCCTGGTTCTTCGGCATCTTCGGGATCAAGCCGCACGACGGGCACGTGCACCTGTGCGGGTCGCCGCTCTACCACACGGCGGTGCTCAACTTCGTCGTCATCTCGATCCAGCTCGGCCACGCCGCCGTGCTGATGGACCACTGGGCGCCCGAGGACATGCTGCGGCTGATCGAACGGCACAAGGTCACCCACAGCCACATGGTGCCGACCCAGTTCCACCGGCTCCTTGCGCTGCCGGACGACGTCAAGGCCAAGTACGACATGGGTTCGCTGCGCGCGATGATCCACGGCGCGGCGCCGTGCCCCCTGGAGGTCAAGCGCCGGATGCTCGACTGGTGGGGTCCGGTCGTGATCGAGTACTACGCGGCCACCGAGGGTGGCGGCACCGCGATCACCGCTCAGGAATGGCTGCGCAAACCGGGTTCCGTCGGGCTGCCGTGGCCGACGTCCGAGATCAAGATCCTGGGCGAGGACGGCACCGAGCTGCCCGTTGGCGAGCAAGGCCTGGTCTACATGCGGATGGGCGACGCGACCTTCGAGTACCACAAGGACGCGGAGAAGACCCGTGCCGCGCGGGTGGGCAAGCTGTTCACGTTGCAGGACATCGGTTATCTGGACGAGGACGGCTACCTGTTCCTGTGCGACCGCAAGAACGACATGATCATCTCCGGTGGCGTGAACATCTACCCGGCGGAGATCGAGGGCGAGCTCATCTGCCATCCCAAGGTCGCGGACGTGGCCGTGTTCGGCGTGCCGCACCCGGACTGGGGCGAGGCGATCAAGGCTGTCGTGCAGCCCACCGATGGCGTTGAGCCTTCGGAGGCGCTGACCGAGGAGATCCTCGAGTTCGCGCGGACGAGGCTCGCGAAGTTCAAGCTGCCACGAACTGTCGAGTACATGGCCGAGTTGCCGCGTGACCCGAACGGCAAGCTGTACAAGCGAAAGCTGCGCGACCGTGCGTGACGCGATCAAGATGTCGGCCGAAGAGGTCGAGGCCTTTCTGGGTGAGCAGAAGACGTTGATCGTGGCCACCATCGGCCGCAACGGGTTGCCGCATCTCGCGCCAATGTGGTTCGCGTGGGTGGACGGCGCACTCGTGTTCTGCACCGACCGCAAGTCGCAGAAGATCGTGAACCTGCAACGGGATCCGCGGTGCAGCGTGCTGGCCGAGGCGGGGGAGACCTACGACCAGTTGCGCGGCGTGCACATGGAGGGCGTCACCGAGTTCACCGAGCTCGGCCCTGTCGTGGACGCCGTCGTGGCGCGCAACTTCGGCGAGGTCGGCGACGATCCCGATGCTCGTGAGGCGTTGCGCAAGGCCATGTCGAGGCGCGCCGCCGTGATCTTCCGTCCGACCAAGACCGCCAGCTGGGACCACCGGAAGACGATGTCTGGAGTGAACCCGTGAACCTGAACCGCCGTCAGGTGCTCGCCGGAGCCGGTCTCGCACTGGCCTCCGGACTCGTCAAACCGTCGCCGGCCTCCGCCGACCTCGGCGAGTTCGACGTCGTGGTGGTCGGCGCCGGCGCGGCCGGCATGACCGCCGCGCTCACCGCGGCCAAGCGCGGACTGAGCTGCGTGGTCGTGGAGAAGGCGCCGACCTACGGCGGTTCCGCCGCGCGGTCCGGTGCCGGCATCTGGATCCCCAACAACGAGGTCATCCTCGCGGCCGGCATCCCGGACACGCCCGCGAAGGCCGCGCAGTACATGGCGGCGGTCGTCGGCGACATCCCGTTGGTGCGGCAGCAGGCCTACCTGTCCCACGGGCCGCAGATGATCTCGTTCGTCATGCGCAACAGCCCGCTGCGCTTCCGGCACATGGACGGCTACAGCGACTACTACCCGGAATACCCCGGTGGCATCGCGAAGGGCCGCTCGATCGAGCCCGAGATGATCGACGGCCGGATCCTCGGTGCCGAACTCGCGAACCTGAACGCGCCCTACCTCGCCACCCCGGCGGGCATGGTCATCTACGGCGCCGACTACAAGTGGCTGGCGCTGGCCCTGGTCAACGCGAAGGGCGCCGCGACAGCCGCAGCGGCGTTGGCGCGAGGTACGGCGGCCGCTCTTGCGGGCCAGAAGCCGTTGACCATGGGCCAGGCGCTGGCCGGTGGTCTGCGGGCGGGGCTGCAACAGGTGAACGTCCCGGTGTGGCTCAACACCGGCCTCGAAGACCTGGTCGTGGAGAACGGCGCCGTCAAGGGAGTGCTGACGTCACGGGGCGTCGTGCGTGCCCGCCGGGGCGTGATCATGGGCTCCGGCGGCTTCGAGCACAACGCGGCGATGCGCGCCCAGTACCAGCGCCAGCCGATCGGTACGCAGTGGACGGTCGGCGCGAAGGAGAACACCGGCGACGGCCACCGCGCCGGCCAACGCGCGGGCGCCGCGCTCGACCTGATGGACGACGCCTGGTGGGGCCCGGCCATCCCGACGCCGGGCTCGCCGTACTTCTGCCTCGCCGAACGCACGCTTCCCGGCGGCCTGATGATCAACGCGGCGGGCAGGCGGTTCGTCAACGAGGCCGCGCCCTACAGCGACGTCGTGCACGTCATGTACGACAAGAACCCCGACGACCCGTGCATCCCGGCCTGGCTCGTGGTGGACCAGAACTACCGCAACAGGTACCTGTTCGCCGACGTGGCCCCGACCCTGCCGCTGCCCGACGGCTGGTACCAGTCCGGCGCCGTGGTGAAGAACTGGTCCCTGGACGGCCTGGCGAGCGCGATCGGGGTTCCCGGCGCGGCGCTGAAGTCGACCGTCAGCCGGTTCAACGGCCAGGCCATGACCGGCCGCGACCCCGACTTCAAACGCGGCGACAGCGCCTACGACCACTACTACACGGACCCCGCGGTCTTCCCGAACTCGTGCCTCGCACCGCTGTGGGCGCCGCCGTTCTACGCCTTCAAGATCGTGCCCGGCGACCTCGGCACGAAGGGCGGCCTGGTCACCGACGCACGTGCCCGCGTGCTGCGGCCGGACGGTTCGGTGATTCCCGGGCTGTACGCGGCGGGCAACGTCAGTTCGGCCGTGATGGGACACAGCTACGCCGGGGCGGGATCGACGATCGGGCCCGCCATGACGTTCGGGTACATCGCGGCCAACGACGTCTAGGGGCAGCGGCACAGCGCGGGCACGTCCGCGAACCGCACCTCGTCGGTGATCTGCACGAACGGCCAGCCACCGGTCTCCGCGAGCAGGAGATCGGTGGTCGTGCTGTCGCCCGCGACGAGACACACCGTCCGGCCGTCCGTCAGCGCGGTGCGCACGGCCGCGGTGAACTCGGCGGTGCCCTTCGGATGCCCGACCTCACCGGAGACGAACACGCGCTCGAACCGGTCGCCCAGCCCGGACAGCTGGATCTTCGCGCGCTGGAGCGACCGGCAGCCGTCCGTGGCGAGCCACAGCTCGTGGCGTTCGCGCAACGAGTCCAATGCGGACTCCACACCGGGGAACGGTCGCACCAAAGCCCTGCGCAGCCTGCGGAACGCCAGCGCGGCTTCCGCGGCGTCGGCGGCACTTCCCAGGTCGTCCAGGGCGAGCCGCCACGCCCGCACGTCGTTGCCCACCAACGCCTGAACGGTCTCCTGCGGCATCGGCAGCTCGTGGAAGTCCGCCCAGAGCGCCTCCCAGGACGCGACCCGTTCGACCTCGCGATGGGTGATCTGCCGGTTCTCGCGCCACTCCCGGCGGGCGGCGGCCAGCACCGCGTCGACGGCCTGCTCGGTCGCGGTGATCGCGAACTCGTCCAGCACGGCGGCGATGGCGGCACGCGCGGCGGCGCCGTCCGGGATCAGGCAGTCGTCGAGGTCGACGATGACGACAGGTCTCACGAATCCGATGCTAACCACCATCCCGGGCTAGGAGGACTCCCACACGGTGACCTGGCCGGTGATCGCGCTGCCGTCCAGCACGGTGACGTCGATCCGGAAGATCCTGCCCTCGGGGGACTTCCCGCAGACCCGGCTGCCCATGACCACGTTGTCCGCGTCCAGCGTGGCGTTCTTCGCGAGGTGGGCCACGCACTCCTGGTGCCCCGGCACGCCGTCGCTGTGCCACTCCGCCAGCCAGTAACCGGGGTCGCCGTGCAGGCGGGTCGGGGTGAGCGCCCAGACGTTCGACTCCGGCACGTCGCGCGGGGTGGCGGGGTCCAGGTGGAAGCTGCCGAACCGCAGTTCGCCGCTGAACCGCACGCCGGTGCTCAGCGGTGCGGCCACGGCGGCCTTGCTCGTCGTCGTGGGCGCGGCGGTGACCGAGGTGCCGCCGGCCGTGCGCGGAGTCGACCCGGACGGCACCGGCCGGTTCGCACCGGCCATGGTGGCGGGCGTCTGCGCACCCGCCGCGGGGGCCGGTGGCGAGGTCGTGCCGGTCTCCGCCGGGACAGAACTCGCCTCGGCCACCGGTGTCTCCGTGATCGGCTGGGGACGCGACACCAGCTGGACGACCGTCAGCGTGGCGCCCGCGACGACCGCCACCGCCGGCACGGCCAGGTACTGCACGGCTTTGAGCCACCGGGGCCGGGCGGGCTCGCCGAGATACACGTCGCCCATCGACGTGGCCTGCAACGACGTGCCGTGGACATCCCCGCTGTGTCGTTCTCGGCCGACTGATCGGAGTGTTTCAAGACCTGCACCTGCCCCGGACCGCGGATGTTTGATACGCAGATCGGAGCAGTCCCGCGAAGTGTTACGGGCACGAACGAATTGGTTCGGGAGCTATCTAGCGACCTTTGAACTCCGGCTTGCGCTTCTCGGAGAAGGCGCGAGGTCCTTCCTTGGCGTCCTCGCTGGAGAACACCTCCATGCCCAGTCGAGCGTCCACTTTGAACCCGTCGTTCTCGTGCATGGCCTCGGTCTCCCGCATGGTCTGCAGGATCTTCTGGACCGCGATCGGCCCGTTGGCCGTGATCAACGCGGCGAGCTCCATGGCCTTGTCCAGCGCCTGACCGTCCGGCACCACGTGCCCGATCAGCCCGATCTCCTTGGCCTCCGCCGCGCGAATGTGCCGTCCTGTCAACAGAAGGTCTGCCGCCACCGTGTACGGGATCTGGCGTGGCAGCCGGACCGCCGAGCCGCCCAGCGGGAACAGGCCCCAGCGCGCCTCCGAGACGCCGAACCGCGCGCTCTCGCCGGCCACGCGGATGTCCGTCGCCTGCAGGATTTCCGTGCCGCCCGCGACCGCGGGTCCTTCCACCGCCGCGATGAGCGGTTTCGTCAATCGACGACCTTTCAGCAGCGGTTCGATGACGGAGAAGTCGAACTTGCCGGCGTTCTCACTGGGATGGTTGGACGTCATGGCTTTCAGGTCCGCGCCCGCGCAGAACGAGCCACCCGCGCCGGTGAGGATGCAGACGCGCACGTCCGGATCGGAGTCCACCCGGTCCCACGCCTCGCGCATGATGGCCAGCATCGGGCCGGACAACGCGTTGCGAACCTCTGGGCGGTTCATCGTGACGACCAGGACGTTGCCGACCAAGTCCACCAACGCATGTGGTTCCGTCGTGGTCGTCATTCACGCGCCTCCTGGATCGAGTCTGACCGCACGGGGGATTGTCGAGAACAGTAACACGTTCTACTTTGCTCACCATGGCCCTCAACGTCGCAGACCTCGTTGAACACGCCGCCGACACCGTGCCCGACCGGACCGCGCTCGTGTGCGGGTCCAAGAGGGTCACCTACGCCGAACTTGAGGCGCGAGCCAACAAACTGGCTCACCACCTGGCAAAGAACGGCGTGACACAGGGTGCGCACGTGGGGCTCTACGCGCGCAACTCGATCGAGCTCGTCGAGGCCATGCTCGCGGTCTTCAAGCTGCGCGCCGTGGCCATCAACGTGAACTACCGCTACACCAAGAACGAGTTGCAGTACTTGTTCGGTGAAGCGGATCTGAAGGCACTCGTACACGATCGGCGGTACTCGCCGTTGGTCGCGGAGGTCGGCGTCCCCGGCCACGCGGTCGTGATCGACGACGAGACGGAGGAATCCTTCGCCGGCGCCGACTACGAGACCGCGCTGGCCGAGGAGTCACCCGAGCGGGACTTCGAGCCGCGCAGCCCGGACGACCTCTACATCCTGTTCACCGGCGGCACGACCGGCATGCCCAAGGGCGTGATGTGGCGGCACGAGGACGTGTGGCGCACGCTCGGCGGCGGCATCGACTTCGTGACCGGCGAGCGGCTCACCGACGAGTGGCAGCAGGCCAAGTCCGGCAAGGACTACGGGCTCATCAGGCTGTGCCTGCCACCGCTGATCCACGGCGCGGCGCAGTGGGCCGTGCTCGGCGCGTTGTTCAGCGGCAGCACGGTGGTGCTGGTGCCCAAGTTCGATCCCGTCGAGATCTGGCAGGTGATCGAAAGGGAAAAGGTTCAGGTCGCCGCCATCACCGGCGACGCGATGGGCCGGCCGTTGATCGAGGAGTTCCAGCGCGGGTCCTACGACGGCTCGTCGCTGTTCATCCTCAACAGCAGCGCCGCCCTGTTCTCCTACACCGTCAAGAGGCAGTACCAGGAACTCCTGCCGCACACGACGCTGCTGGAGTCGATCGGGTCGAGCGAGACCGGGTCCACCGGCATCGGCGCGGTGCCCAAGGAGATCGTGAAGACCGACGGCACCAAGGTGAAGCTCAACGAGGACACCATCGTCATCGACGAGGACGGCAACAAGCTCGAACCGGTGCCCGGCGTCATCGGCAAGCTCGCGCGCGGCGGGCACATCCCGCTCGGCTACTACAAGGACCCCGAGAAGACCGCGCGGATGTTCGTCGAGGTCGACGGCAAGCGGTTCACGGTGCCCGGCGACTTCGCCCGGTTCGAGGAGGACGGCGACATCACGTTGCTGGGGCGCGGCAACACCTGCGTCAACACCGGCGGCGAGAAGGTCTTCCCGGAGGAGGTCGAGGGGGTGCTGAAGTCGCATCCGGACGTGTTCGACGCGCTCGTGATCGGCATCCCGGACGACCTGCTCGGCCAACGGGTCGGCGCGATCATCCAGCCGCGCGACGGCGCGACGCCGACACTGTCCGAACTGGACGCTCACGTGCGCGAGACCCTGGCGGGCTACAAGGTGCCGCGGTCGTTGTGGCTCGTCGGCGAGATCGGCCGCACCCCGAGCGGCAAACCCGACTACCAGTGGGCGAAGCGCCACGTGGAGGACCATGCGCACCAGCCTGTGTGACGAGCTGGGCATCGAGCACCCCGTCTTCGGCTTCACGCCGTCCGAGCACGTGGCGGCGGCGATCAGCAGGGCGGGCGGGCTCGGAGTCCTCGGATGCGTGCGGTTCAACGACGCGGAGGACCTCGACCGCGCGTTGACGTGGATGGACGAGAACACCGACGGCAAGCCGTACGGCGTCGACATCGTCATGCCCGCCACCGTGCCGAAGGAAGGCACGCAGATCGACCTGGCCGGGCTCATTCCGCAGAGCCACAAGGAGTTCGTGCAACAGACGCTGCTCAAGCTCGGCGTGCCCCCGCTGCCCGACGGCGAAGGCGGCGAGGGCGTGCTCGGCTGGCTGCACTCGGTCGCGCGATCGCACGTCGACGTGGCGCTGGAACACCCGATCCGGCTCATCGCGAACGCGCTGGGCTCACCACCCACCGACGTCATCGAACGGGTGCACGCGGCCGGAGTTCCGGTCGCCGCGCTGGCGGGCAAGGCGGAGCACGCCCGCCGACACGTGGCCAACGGCGTCGACATCGTGGTGGCGCAGGGTTACGAGGCCGGCGGCCACACGGGTGAGGTCGCGTCGATGGTGCTCGTGCCGGAGATCGTGGACGCGGTGGACGTCCCGGTGCTCGCCGCCGGTGGGATCGGCTCGGGACGCCAGGCCGCGGCGGCGATGGCGTTGGGCGCCTCCGGGGTGTGGATGGGCTCGTACTGGCTCACCACGACCGAGTACACGCTGGGGAACACCAGCACGAAGGAGGCGTTGCTCGCCGCCGGTTCCAGCGACACCGTCCGCACCCGCGTCTACACCGGCAAACCCGCGCGGCTGCTGAAGACGCGGTGGACCGAGGCGTGGGCGGAGCCGGGCGCCCCGGACCCGTTGCCGATGCCGTTGCAGAACATCCTGGTGAGCGAGGCGCACCTGCGGATCGCCCGGTCCGACGACCCGTCCGTGGTGTCGATGCCGGTCGGGCAGATCGTCGGGCGGATGAACGACGTGCGCCCGGTCGCGGACGTGATGGCGGATCTGCTCCGCGAGTACGGGGAGACGGTCGAGAGGCTGACGAAGCTGTCCCGCTGAGCCGTATGGTTTCTCCCATGCCTGGGGGCTGGGCCAGGGGGAACATGATGCGGAGACTTGCTTTTGGCGTGCTCTTCAGCGGGGTGGTGCTCGCGTCCGCGATCGGGGCGCCGCACGCGTCGGCCGAGCCGTGCCGGTGGGTCGCGCGCGACCTGCCGGTGCCGGAAGGCTCGGAGTTCGCGAGGACCAGTGGGAGCAGTGACAGCAACCGGTTCATCGTCGGCGAGGCGAAGGTCGGTGAGGACTTCGGTGAGAGCGGGCTGCTGTGGGACGACGGCGCGGTGACCCGGCTGCCTTCAGCGGGCTCGGACCTGATCGCCGTCCGTCCCAGGGACGTGAACGACAGTGGGCTCGTCGTCGGCCGCCAGAACCTCCTGCTCGAGCAGCGTTCGCTGGCCTTCCGCTACCGCGACGGTGCCTACGAGCTCCTGGAGACCCCTGCCGGTCACAGTTCTCAGGCGAAGGCCGTCAACAACCTCGGTGACGTGGCCGGCGAGATCTGGCGGAGCGACACGCCGAACGACCGCCAGGTCGTGGTGTGGCCGCACGACGGACCCGCGAAGGGGTTCCTGTCCGGGCCGGCCGTCGGCATCAGCGACGACGGCAGGCTCGTGCAGGTCGCGGGCACGTCGGTCTTCGTGACCGACGTCGCGAGCGGGCAGCAGGTGGAACTGCCGGACATGAGTCAACCGGTGGTCTTCGACAACGATCGGGTGCTGTACCCCACGTCGTCCGGCTTGGGGGAGTGGAACCTCGCCGGCGAGCAGGTCATGACCTGGGAGGGCGGTACGTGGCCGTCCGGCAGGTCCGCCAGCGGCCACCTGGTGTTCGGTTTCGCGGGCGGCGTCGCGAGCCTGTGGCAGGAAGGAATCCGGTTCGCGCTCGGCTCGGAGAAGCAGCCCGTGATGGCCCAGGCCTATCACAGCGACGTCACCGACGAGGGTGTGCTGATCGGTACCTATCACGGCCCCGGAGGGAGCTCGCACCCCGCGCGCTGGTTCCGGTGCGGCTGATCACCACGTCGCGCTGAGTTTGAGGAGCTGGGCGGTCGCCCCGCCCAGCTCGAACTCGTTGCGCTTGGCCGCGGTGAAGTACCTGTGGACCTCGTGGCTCATGTCGATGCCCGTTCCGCCATGCACGTGCACGGCGGTGTGCGCGACGCGGTGCCCGGCGTCGGCGGCCCAGAACTTCGCGGTGGCCACCTCTTCGGAGGTGTCCAGGCCTTCGGAGAGGCGCCAGGCTGCTTGCCAGAGCGTCAAACGGATGGCCGCGACGTCGATGTACGCATCAGCGAGCCGTTGCGCGACGGCCTGGAAGCTGCCGATCGGCCGGTCGAACTGCACGCGGGTCCGCGCGTATTCGGCCGTCAGCTCCAGCGCGCGTTCGGTCACGCCGAGCTGGAGAGCGCACAACCCCAGCGTGTACCTCGTGATCAGCCAGTCAGGGGAGAGGCCGGGCACCAGCTCCCCGCCGGAATGCGCGAACGATCCCGCGTCCGAACCGTCGACCAGTTCCTGCGCGGTGATCTCCAACTGGTCCGCCTCGACGAGCAACACCTGTTCGTCTTGTGTCACCAGGAAAGCGGCCGCGGTGGTCGCGAACGGGACGGTCGTCTTCACGCCGTCGGCCTCGGAGAGTGCCACGGACAGCACGGTTCCAGGTGTCAGCCAGCGTTCGCGTTGCTCGGCCGTGCCGAACTCCGCGAGTGCCGACGCCGCGATCGTCGCCGGCAGGTAGGGCACTGGGGAGACGGCGCGGCCCAGTTCGATCAGCACCGAGCACTGCTCCAGCACGCCGAACTCGTCGGGCTGCTCCGGCACGACCCCGGACTTCACCAGGTCGAGCCACGGCGAGTCCGACGAGTCGAGGATCTTGCGGGTCAGCGCGGCGAGTTCGCGCTGTGCCTCGGTCAAGGTGAAGTCCACGTCGTCTCCCTACCGAAGCGATTTATCGGGGCACAGCGGGCAAGCCGAGGCCCACGCGCGCGATGATGTCCCGCTGGATCTCGTTGGTGCCGCCGCCGAACGTCAGGATCAGCGACGACCGGTGCATGCGCTCCACCCGGCCGTGCAGCAGCGCTCCCGGTGAGCCGGTGCGCACGATTCCGTTGGCGCCCAGCACCTCCATCAGCAGCCGGTAGCCCTCGGTGGCGAACTCGGTGCCGAACACCTTGGTGGCGGACGCCTCCGCGGGCGACGGGGCCTCGTCACCACCGGACGCGATCCGCCAGTTGATGAGCTTGAGGAACTCGGTCTTGGCGTGCACGCGGGCGAGGTGCAGGCGCACCCACTCCTGCTGCGCGGCACCGGTTTGGTCCGCCCATTGACGAACTTCGCGCAGCGCGGTCTGCAGGGGCGCGGCCGAGCACAGGGCGACGCGTTCGTGGTTGAGCTGGTTGGTGATGAGCTTCCAGCCCTTGTGCTCCTCGCCGATGAGGTTCGCCGCCGGCACGCGCACGTTGTCGTAGAACGTGGCGCTCGTCGTCGGGCCGGACATCGTCGGCACCGGCGTCCAGGAGAAGCCGGGCGCGGTGGTCGGCACCATGATGATGCTCAGGCCCCTGTGCCGCTGCGACTCCTGGTCCGTGCGGCAGGCCAGCCACACGTAGTCCGCGTACTGGATGAGGCTCGTCCACATCTTCTGGCCGTTGATCACGTACTCGTCGCCCTCGCGGACGGCGCGCGTGCGCAGGCCGGCGAGGTCGGTGCCCGCCTCCGGTTCGGAGTAGCCGATCGCGAAGTGCAGCTCGCCGGACGCGATCTTCGGCAGGTAGAACGCCTTCTGCTCGGGCGTTCCCATGGACATGATCGTCGGTCCGATGGAGTTCAGCGTCAGGAACGGCACGGGCGCGCCGGCCGCCGACGCCTCGTCCAGGAAGATCAGCTGCTCGATCATCGGACGGTCGCGGCCGCCGTACTCCCGCGGCCAGCCGATGGTCAGCCAGCCGTCGAGCCCCATCTGGCGGACGGTGTCCTTGTAGGCCTCGCCGTCCCCGTAGTCGCCGCCACCGGCGAGGCCGGCCCTGCGTTCAGGCGTCATGAGCGCGGCGAAGTACGCCCGCAGCTCCTGGCGCAACTGCTCCTGTTCGGGCGTGAAACCGATGCGCATGACCGCTACTCTAGAACAAGTTCTACTTGATGTCAGGAGGCCGCGATGAAGGTCGACGTCGACCCTTCGCTGTGCGAGGCGCACGGGGAGTGCATGTCAATCCTGCCCGAGGTGTTTGACCTTGACGACGACGAGGTTCTGCAGATCCGGGACGGTGAGCTGGCCTCGGGTGAGGAGGCTCCCGCTGAACGCGCCGTGGCGTCGTGCCCCAAGGGCGCACTGAGGCTCTCACGCTGATGGGCCTTGTCATGAAAGAGAACAGATTCTAGTGTGCGACGGGTAGTTCGACCGTGTGAGCTCAGCGAGGAGTGATACCGGTGAAGGCTGCCGTGCTCAACCAGGTAGGCGACGACAAGCTGGAGCTCCGCGACGACGTGACCACCACCCCGGTGGGGCCGCAGGAGATCCGCATCAAGATCAAGGCCTGCGGGGTGTGCCACAGCGATCTGTCCGCAATGGACGGAACGTTGCCGGCCCTCGCGCCGGGCGTCGTGGGTCACGAGGGCGCCGGTGAGATCGCCGAGATCGGGAGCGCCGTGACGTCGCTCGCGGTCGGCGACCACGTGGCGATCACGTTCGTGCCGCCGTGCGGGAAGTGCGCCCAATGCGTCACGGGCCAATCGCATTTGTGCCTCGTGCACACCATTTCGGCGTTCACGTCACCGAGGTTCGTCGTCGGTGGCAACCCGGCCTTCGGGTACGCGGGGCTCGGCGCGTTCGCCGAGGAGATGGTCGTGCCCGCCGACGCCGCGGTGAAGATCGACGACGACGTGCCGTGGGACGTGGCCGCGCTGTTGTCGTGCGGCATCCTGACCGGCGTCGGAGCCGTGCTCAACACCGCGAAGGTCGAGGCAGGTGCCAGCGTCGCCGTGATCGGCTGCGGTGGTGTCGGTGTCGCGGTGATCCAGGGTGCCCGGCTCGCTGCCGCCGCACGGATCGTCGCGGTCGACCCGGTGCTGGAGAAGCACGAGGTGGCGCAGAAGTTCGGTGCCACGCACGCGACGACGCCCGACGGCGTCGCGGACCTGAACAACCAGCTCAACTTCGGCATGGGCTTCGACTACGTGTTCGACGTCGTCGGCCTGCCCGCGACCATCCGGCAGGCGTGGGACTTGACCCGCCGTGGTGGCCACACGGTCGTCGTCGGCGCCGGTCGGGCGGACGCGATGGTGTCGTTCAGCGCCCAGGAACTCTTCCTGCACGACAAGACCCTGCACGGCTCGTTCTACGGGACGGCGAACTTCCGCCGGGACATCCCGCGCATGATCGCGCTGTGGCGGCAGGGCCGGCTGGACCTCGAAGGCATGATCAGCAAGAGGATCCGGCTGGAGGACGTGAACGAAGGCCTGCAGGCGCTCAAGGGCGGCGGATCCCTGATCCGCCAAGTGATCCTCTTCGACTGACACACCTCTTTCTGGGAGTCTTCTGTGGACCTTGCGGGGAAGGTCGCCGTGGTCACCGGCGCCGGTGCCGGGCTCGGCCGCGCGGAAGCACTGGAGCTCGCGAGAGCCGGTGCGTCGATCGTGCTCAACGACCTGCCGGGATCGGCCGACGCCGCTGCGGCCGAGATCGAGGAGCTGGGCGCGAAGTGCGTCGTCGTCGAAGGTGACGCGGGTGAGCGGAGTACCGCCGACGCCCTCGTCGCCGCCGCGATGGAGCAGTTCGGCGGGCTGCACGTCGTCGTGAACAACGCGGGTGTGCTGCGCGACCGGATGCTGTTCAACATGTCCGACGAGGAGTGGGACCTGGTCGTGCGGGTGCACCTGCGCGGCCACTTTCTGTTGTCGCGCAACGCCGTCTCGCTGTGGAAGCAGCAGTCGAAGGCGGCGGGCGCACCGGTCTACGCGCGGATCGTGAACACCTCCTCGGAGGCGTTCCTGCTCGGCTCGGAAGGCCAGGCCAACTACGCGGCGGCGAAGGCCGGCATCGCGGCGCTGACCGTGGCGACCGCCCGTGGCACCAGCCGCTACGGCGTGCGCGCCAACGCGATCTGCCCGCGCGCCCGCACCCAGATGACAGCGCACGTGTTCGGCGACGCGCCAGAGGGAGACGACTCACTGGCGCCCGAGCACGTCGCGAAGTTCGTGGCGCACCTGGCGGGACCGTCCGGCGACAAGATCAACGGACAGGTCTTCGTCGTGCACGGCGGCATGGTCGCGCTGATGGCGCCGCCGACGGTCGAGCAGAAGTTCGGCGCGTTCACCGATCTCGACGGCCACTTCGCCGATCGCGATCCACAAAGGACTTTCGCCTGCACGGAAACGATGGATCTGTAGGAGGAGCTGTGCCGCTCACCGTCCAACCGCATCGCGAGACGCTGGGCCTCAAGGACGGCCGGCTCCTCATCGGAGGCGAGTTCCGCGAGGCCGACGAGACCTGGACCCACCACCACCCCGCCACCGGCGAGGAGATCGGCAGCTTCGCGGTCGCGTCGGCCAAGGACGTGGACGCGGCCGTGCTCGCCGCCCGCAAGGCGTTCGACGAGGGACCCTGGCCCCGCAGCCGGGCCGGCGAGCGCATCAAGATCCTGCGCAGGTACGGCGATCTCATCCGCGAGCACGCGGACGAACTGCGCGGGCTGCAGGCGCTGGACAACGGCGTACCGCTGTCGTTCGGCCAGATCTACGCCACCTCGGTCGGCATCGCGGCGGACATCTTCGACCACCACGCGGGTTGGATCGACAAGGTCGGCGGCCAGACCCTGCCGCCGTACCAGGGCGGCGACCACCTCGCGATGACGTTCCGCGAACCGGTCGGCGTCGTCGCGGCGATCCTGCCGTGGAACGCGCCGTTCGTCCTCTTCGCCCAGAAGCTCGCACCCGCGCTGGCCGCCGGCTGCACGGTCGTGGTGAAGCCGTCGGAGTTCGCGTCGTTCTGCGTGATCCGCATGGTCGAGCTGCTGATCGAGGCAGGCCTGCCGGAAGGCGTGGTCAACCTCGTCACCGGGCCGGGCAACCCGACCGGCGAGGCGCTGATCACCCACCCCGGGGTCGACAAGATCAGCTTCACCGGCAGCCGCACGGTCGGCCGCCGGATCGTCGAGGCCTCCGCCGGAACGATGAAGCGCGTGTCCCTGGAACTGGGCGGGAAGTCGCCGGCGATCGTGTTCGCGGACGCGCCGAACGTCGGCCTGGCCGCGATGACCTGCATGGGCATGGTCACCATGGGCCTGTCCGGGCAGGCCTGCGTCGCGCACACCCGTGCGTTGGTGCAGCGGGACGCGCAGGACGAGTTCATCGCGATGGCACAGATGCTCGCGGGCGCGGTGACGTTCGGCGACCCGTTCGACCCCGCCGTGCTGGCCAGCCCGCTGATCAACGCCAAGCAGCTCGAACGCGTGCTCGGGTACATCGAACGCGGCCAGGAGGACGGCGCCAGGCTCGTCACCGGCGGTACCCGTCTGGACGGCGACTACGCGTCCGGGAACTTCGTGGCACCAACGATTTTCGCCGACGCCACCAACGACATGGCGATCGCCCGGGACGAGATCTTCGGCCCGGTGCTGACCGTCGTTCCGTTCGACGACGAAGCGGAAGCCGTCCGCATCGCGAACGACACCGAGTACGGCCTGGGCGCCGGCGTCTACACCAACGACGTGCGCCGCGCGTTCCGCGTCTCGAAGGCGCTGCGCGTTGGAATGGTCGGCATCAACGGGTTCCAGCTCGAGCCGCACATCCCGTTCGGCGGCTACAAGCAGTCGGGTCTCGGCCGGGAGGGCGGGCAGAGCGCCTACGAGGCGTACACCGAGCTCAAGACCGTGATGATGCCGCTGACCGACGAGATGATGTAGATGCGGCTGGACGGAAAGGTAGCCCTGATCACCGGCGCGGCCCGGGGTCAGGGCGCGGCCGCGGCCCGCAGGTTCGTCGCCGAGGGCGCACGGGTGATGATCACCGACGTCCTCGACGACCAGGGCAAGGAACTCGCGGCCGAACTCGGCGCCGAGTACTGCCACCTGGACGTGTCGTCGGAGGACGGGTGGGCCGAGGCCGTCGCGTTCACCGTGCAGACGTTCGGCGACATCACGGTTCTCGTGAACAACGCCGGAATCCTGCACTTCTCCGCGTTGGCCGAGACGAAGCTCGCCGACTACCAGCGGGTGATCGGCATCAACCAGGTAGGCACGTTCCTCGGCATGCGCACCGTCGTCTCGTCGATGCGGGCCGCCGGCGGTGGCTCGATCGTGAACGTGTCGTCGGTCGAAGGTCTGGGCGGTATGCCGTATCTGGTGGCGTACACGGCGTCCAAGTTCGCGATCCGCGGCATGACCAAGGTCGCCGCGATGGAGTTGGGGCAGCACGGGATCCGGGTGAACTCGGTGCATCCCGGCGCGATCGACACCCCGATGGTCAGCGAGGCGCTGGGCCGGCAGATCGACGTCTCGCCGATCGGCAAGAAACTCGCGTTGCGGCGGATCGGGCAGCCGGAGGACGTCGCGAACGTGGTGTTGTTCCTGGCCAGCGATGAAAGCGCTTACTGCACGGGCGGGGAGTTCGTGGTGGACGGAGGGGCGACGGCGACGCACGCGCTGAGCGGCTGACTTCCGCGGGCAGGCAACCCGGTTGATCTCCCTGGCGTCTTCATGACCGAGAGATCGAACCTGGGGAGCACATTTGAGATCAATACTGTTGACGGCCGCGCTGCTCATCGGGCTGGCGCCGGTCGCGCTCGCCGCGGAAGAGGCGCAGACGCCCGTGTTGTCCTGGCAGGACTGCCAGGACGGGTTCCAGTGCTCGACCGCGAAGGTCCCGCTGGACTACGACCAGCCGTACGGTTCGAAGATCGATCTGGCGCTGATCAGGCTGCCCGCGACCGATCCGTCGAAGCGGATCGGCTCGCTGTTCGTGAACTTCGGCGGGCCCGGGGCGTCCGGTGTGGACAGACTGCGGGGTCGTGGCAAGTGGGAGTGGCTGTTCTCGCCTGAGCTGCGGGCGCGGTTCGACGTGGTGTCGTGGGATCCGCGCGGCATCGGCCGTTCGGCGACCGTGCGCTGCTTCGACAGCGTCGAGGAGCAGCAGTCGTTCCTCAACTCCATCCCGGTGTATCCGGACACCGCGGCGGAGGAACCCGCCTTCTACGACAGCTATCGCGAGTTCGTCCGGCGCTGCGAGGAGAAGTCCGGCGACCTGCTGGACCACGTCTCGTCGGCGAACACGGCTCGCGATCTCGACCTGCTGCGCAAGGCGGTGGGCGACCAGAAGCTGACGTATCACGGCATCTCGTACGGCACGCACCTCGGCGCGATCTACGCGAACATGTTCCCGGACAAGGTTCGTGCGCTCGCGTTCGACGGCTCGCTCGACTTCATCGGCAACGCCACCGGGCACGGTGACCAGGGCACGACCGTGCCGCTGGACACCCGCCAGGACGTGCCGCGCGGTGTGGCCGAGACGTTCGACCAGTTCCTGAAGCTGTGTGCCGCTCCCGGTGCGCAGTGCGCGTTCGCGGGCGGAGACCTGAAGCAGAAGTGGGCGGACCTCGTCGCGAAGGTGACGGCGTCTCCGGTGACCACACCGGACGGGCGGTTCGACCGCGTGTCGCTGATCAGTCTCGTGTGGGACGCGCTGGCGCAGCCGGAAACCTGGCAGGACACGGCTCGCGTGCTGCAGGGGGTCTGGGAGGCGCCTGCTTCGCTGACGGCGTCGGCGGACTACGTCACGAACCGGTTCGAGGGCTTCAACGCCGTCCAGTGCTCGGACAGCGACTTCCCGCGCGACCCGGCCGCGTACACGAAGTACGGCAAGAGCGAGGACGCACGGGTGCCGTACTGGGGTCGTGCGGTGGTGTTCGACATGATGGCCTGCGCGTTCTGGCAGGGCCGTGACGACGACCGCTACACCGGTCCGTGGAACCGCAGGACCTCGGCGCCGATCCTGTTCATCAACAGCAGGTACGACCCGTCGACGCCGCTGCACGGTGCTCGTGACGGTGCGGCGGAGATGGCCCGCACCGGGTTCCTGACCGTCGAGGGGTACGGGCACACCTCCATGTACGTGCGCAGCGCGTGCGCGGAGAAGGTGAAGCGGGAGTACCTGTTCACCGGTGTGCTGCCTGTTCAGAAGACGTGCGGCATCGACAAGTCGCCGTTCGCCTGAGAGATCCTTGCGCCTCCCGTTCTGATCTGACTACGGTAAGGAAACTGAACCGGTAAGAAATCTGAACTGGGAGGCGTCGTGGCCGACGTGCGGACCGTCACCGAACTGGCGCGAGAGGTCGCGCCGAAGACGGAGGCGGGCCGCACGCTGGCTCCCGAACTGGTGGAGGCGATCCGCGAGCAGGGCCTGTTCCGGCTGGGCGTCCCGCGTTCGCTGGGCGGGGCCGAACTCGCACCGGCCGAGACGCTGGCCCTCGCCGAGACCATCGCCCGGGGTGACGCCTCCGCCGGGTGGTGCGTGTCGATCGCGGCGACCTCGGGCCTGCTGGCCGCCTACCTGCCGGAATCGGGCGCCGAGGAGGTGTTCGGCGATCCTCGGTCGGTTCCGGCAGGGGTGTGGGCGCCGAAGGGGCGTGGCGTCGCGGCCGACGGCGGTGTCGTGGTGTCCGGGCAGTGGTCGTTCTGCTCCGGGATCGGGCACGCCGACTGGTTGTTCGCCGGGTTCGTGCTCGACGGCGCGCTGAGGGTCGCCGCGCTGCCCAAGTCGTCGCTGGAGGTGCTCGACACCTGGCACACCACCGGGTTGCGCGGCACCGGCAGCCACGACTGCGTGGCGCGGGAGGTGTTCGTGCCGCACTCGCGGATCCTGTCCGTTCTGGACGGACCGCTGCGGGACGGCGCGCTGTACCGCTTCCCGGTGTTCGGTTTCTTCGCCGCGTCGGTCGCGGTCGCGGCACTCGGCAACGCTTTCGGCGCCTTGGACGACTTCGTCGCGCTGGCCGGCCGCAAGCCGCTCGGGTCGAGCCGCACCCTGGCCGAACGTGGCTCGACCCAGTCCGCCGTGGCGTCGGCTTCGGCGTCGCTGAAGGCTGCTCGCGCGTACTTCTACGAGGCGGTGTCGGAGGCCTGGGAGGCGGCGCAGAGCGGTGAGCCGGTGCCGGTCGAGGCACGGGCCGGGGTGCGGCTGGCCGCCACGCACGCGACTCGGACGGCTCGCGAGGTCGTCTCCACGCTGTACGACCTGGCCGGTGGGGGCGCGATCTACGACGGGGCGGCGATTCAGCGGCGGTTCCGGGACGCGCACACGGCTTCCGCGCACTTCCAGGTCAACACCGCGTCCTTCGAGCTGCCGGGCAAGGTGCTGCTCGGGGTGCCCGCGCGGACGGAGCAGCTGTGACGTCGGTCGGGGTGGTCACGCCGTTCTGGCTCGACCGGCCGCCCGCGGAGGCCCTGGACATCGCCGTCGTCGCCGATGAGACCGGGTTCGGGACGTTGTGGATCGGGGAGATGGCGACGTTCGACGCGTTCGCCCTGGCCACGGCCGCCGGGCTGCGCACGTCGGCGATCTCGTTGAAGATCGGGCCGCTCGCGGTCGGGGTGCGGAGTCCGGTCGCGCTGGCGCTGGGACTGTCCACCGTGGTCGCGATGACCGGGCGGCGGGCCGGGCTGGCTCTGGGGGCCTCGAGTCCGCGGATCGTGACCGAGTGGCACGGCCGGGACTGGGAGCCGGTGCGGCGGACGCGGGAGACGGTCCGGGACACGCGGGCGATCCTGGACGGGAACCGGGTCGCCGGTTTCCGGTTGCAGCAACCGGTTCCCGGGACGCCGATCTCGGTGGCGGCGTTCGGGCCGGCCATGACTCGGGTGGCGGCCGAGGTGGGGGACGAGGTGGTGCTCAACCTGGTGAGCGCAGGCCACGTCGCCGAGGTGAAGAAGCAGGTCAGTGCGTTGGTGAGCGTGCCGCCTCCGCTGGCCGTCTGGATTCCCGCCGCCCTCGACCCCGGCCCCGCCACCCTCCACCAGCTCCGCGCCCAGCTCTCCGTCTACCTGTCCCCGCCCGGCTACGGCGAGATGTTCACCGCACTCGGCCACGGCACCCTGGTCGAGCAGGCCAGAGCAGGCAGGCCGCGTGCCGAACTGGCCCAGGCCATCCCGACGGACCTCATCGAGGCGGTGGGCGCGATCGGCTCGGCCAGGGACATCGCCCGCCGCGTGGACGAGTACTTCGACGCGGGCGCCGAGCACGTGGGCCTGGTGCCGGCGACGGCAGAGGATCCGGCGGGCCGCGGGCTGCTGACCACGCTCTCCCCACTGCTGGCGAAGGGACGCCGATGATCGACTCCGACGCACTCGACCGCCGGTTCCGCGGCGAATCGGTCGGGCGGGCGCTCGATCTCGTGGGGGAGAAGTGGACGCTGCTGATCCTGCGCGAGGCGTTCTTCGGCGTCCGCAGGTACGGGCAGTTCGTCCGCAACCTCAACGTGCCGCGGCCCACGTTGTCCGCTCGGCTGAAGACGCTGGTCGAGGCCGGGTTGCTGCACCGCGTGCCGTACGCGGAGGACCGCGAGGAGTACCGGCTCACCGACGCGGGGCTGGAGTTGTTCCCCGCCATCGTGATCCTCATGAAGTGGGGCGACCGGCACGTGCCGGACCCGGACGGCCCGCCGATCGTGCTGGAACACAGCTCGTGCGGCAAGCCCGCCGACGCGTTCCTCGCGTGCCGGTGCTGCGGTGAGGAGATCACCGCGCACAACGTGACGGCACATCCCGGGTGACCTACGTTGGGGCACATGCCGAACCCGCTGAGCCAGGTGTCCTTGGAACGGTTGCGGCGGCGCAAGAGCGTCAAGTGGCGGGAGTACCCGGACGACGTGCTGCCGCTGTGGGTGGCCGAGATGGACGTCGACCCGGCTGAGCCGATCAAGCGGGCCATCATCGACGCTCTCGAGCTCGGCGACACCGGCTACCCGGCCGGCACGGACTACCCCGAGGCGCTCGCGGCGTTCGCGAGCGAGCGCTGGGGCTGGGACGGGATCGCCGTGGAACGCACCGCGCTCGTGTCCGACGTGATGCTCGGCATCGTCGAGCTGATCAAGCTGGTGTCCGGGCCCGGCGACCCCGTGATCGTCAGCCCGCCGGTGTACCCGCCGTTCTACCTGTTCGTCCGGAGCACGGGCCGGGCCGTCATCGAGGCGCCGCTCACGAACGGACGCCTCGACCCGGCCGTGCTGGAGCGGACGTTCCGGCACGTCAAAGCCGACCACCCGGTGTACCTGCTGTGCAATCCGCAGAACCCGACCGGCACCGTCCACACCCGCGACGAACTGACCGCGCTCGCGGGACTGGCCGGCAAGTACGGCGTCCGCGTGATCGCCGACGAGATCCACGCGCCGCTCGTGTCCCAGAGCACGAAGTTCGTGCCGTACCTGAGCGTCGACGACCAGGGGATGTCGCTCATGTCCGCGTCGAAGGGCTGGAACCTGGCGGCGATGCGCGCGGCGGTCGCGGTCGCGAACACCGACGAGCTGACGAAGCTGCCGGAAGAGGTCAGCCACGGGCCCAGCCACTTCGGCACGATCGCGCACACGGCCGCGTTACGTCACGGCGGTGAGTGGCTCGACGCGCTGCTGGCAGGCCTGGACGAGAACCGGAAGCTCCTGAAGAACCTGCTCACCGAGCACCTGCCCGAGATCGGCTACGAGCCCTCCGAGGCGACCTTCCTGGCGTGGCTCGACTGCCGGGCCATCAGCGACGACCCGGCCGCCTTCTTCGTCGAACGGGGACGGGTCGCCCTCATGTCCGGCGCCGGGTTCGGCAGCGGTGGGGAGGGCCACGTCAGGCTCAACATCGGCACCTCGCCCGAGATCATCACCGAGGCGGTCACGCGGATGGCGGCCGCCGTCAGAAGCTGACAGCGGTCTGACAGCGGTCTGCCAGCGCGGTGGCGCACAGTTCCTCCCGACACAGGGAGGGACCAACGATGGCGCTGGCGATCAGGGCAGAAGGCCTGGTCAAGCACTACGGGGAGACGAAAGCGCTGGACGGCGTCGACCTCGAGGTGCCTGAGGGGAAGGTCGTGGGGGTGCTCGGGCCGAACGGCGCGGGCAAGACCACGGCGGTGCGGGTGCTGGCGACGTTGCTGCGCCCGGACGCGGGGCACGCCACGGTCCACGGGCACGACGTGCTCAAGGACCCGAGGGCGGTCCGGTCGCTGATCGGGCTGACGGGGCAGTACGCGTCGGTGGACGAGGACCTGTCCGGCACGGAGAACCTCGTGCTGCTGGCCCGGCTCCTCGACTTCTCCCGTGCGGGGGCACGGGCGAAGGCCGCGGAGCTGCTGGAGCAGTTCGAGCTCACCGACGCCGCAGGGCGCGCGGCCAAGACGTACTCGGGAGGTATGCGCCGGCGGCTCGACCTCGCGGCCAGCCTGGTCGGCAACCCGTCCGTGCTGTACCTGGACGAGCCGACCACCGGGCTGGACCCGCACGCCCGCAACGAGGTGTGGGCTGTGGTGCGCAAGCTCGTCGCGAACGGCGTGACGGTCCTGCTCACCACGCAGTACCTGGAGGAGGCCGACCAGCTCGCGGACTCGATCACCGTGTTCGACCACGGCAAGGTCGTGGCCGAGGGCAGGCCGGACGAGCTGAAGCGGCGCGTGGGCGGGCAGACGCTGCAGGTGCGGCCGACGTCGTTGCGCGATCTCGACGTGGTGTACCGGATTCTCGGTGACCTCACCGGGACGCGGCCGACCCGCGACGACGACACGGGACTGCTGACGGCGCCGGTGAACGACCCGGTGCTGCTGTCCACTTTGGTCCGCAAGCTCGACGACGCCGGCATCACCGCCGACGAACTGGCGTTGCGGCTGCCGTCGCTCGACGAGGTCTTCCTCGCACTCACCGGCAAGCAGAACGAGGGGAGCCTGGTATGAGCACGATCGCGTTGGACAGGGGAGTGCGCCACGGCTTCTCGCTGGCCTGGCGGGGAATCCTCAAGATCCGCAAGAACCCGGAGCAGCTGGCGGACGTCACGCTCGCACCGATCATCTTCCTGGTGATGTTCACGTACCTGTTCGGTGGCGCGCTCGCCGGCAACACGGACGCCTACCTGCAGATGCTCGTGCCGGGCATCATGGTGATGAACATCCTGCAGGCCAGCATGACCGCGGGCGTGCAGATGAACACGGACGTCTCCAAGGGCGTGTTCGACCGGTTCCGCTCGATGCCGATCGCGCGTTCGGCGCCGTTGGTCGGCGCGGTGCTCGCGGACATCGTCCGGTACGTCGTGTGCATCGTCGTGCTGCTGGTGGTCGCGACGGTCATGGGCTTCCGGGTGCAGACCGGCCCGGCGGAACTGCTGATCGCGGCGGCGCTGACGATCCTCTTCGGACTGTGCTTCTGCTGGGCGTCGGTGTTCGTGGGCATGCTGCTCAAGACCCCGCAGGCCGTGCAGGGCATCATGTTCGTGCTGATCATGCCGTTGACGTTCGGCAGCAACGTGTTCGTCGGCACCTCGACGATGCCGGGCTGGCTCAAGGCGTGGGCGGACATCAGCCCCGTCAGTCTGCTCTCGGACGCGCTGCGCGGGCTGCTCAACGGCGGCGCGATCGCCGGGCCGCTCACCGGTTCGCTGATCTGGATGGCCGGCGCGGTCGCCGTGTTCTTCCCGCTGGCGATGTGGGCCTACCGCAAGCGCGTGTGACCGTCCGGAGAACCGGGGTGGGCTTCAGCCGGTGCTGAGGCCCACCTCTTCGCGCACCTGCCGCAGCGCCTCGGCCTTGGTGATCGTCAGCGGCTCCGGCTCGCCCAGTTCCGCGACCATCCGCCGCACGTCCGGGTCGCCCATGTCGAGCCGGCCGCGGATCAGCTGGGCCAGGGCGAGCAACCCGGTCGCCGCGGCGGTCCTGCCCTGCGCCTGCCGGACCCTGGCCAGCAGTTCGGTCACCGCGGCGAGATCCGGCATGTCACCGCGTTCCGACGTGGTGCCGACCGCGACCGCCACGAACGCCTCCGCCTCGTCCGGCCGGTTCTCGGCGAGCAGGATGCGCGCATCCAGGATCGCCGACCACTCCGTCACGAACGGGGTGAGCGAGGTCGCGACCGTGGTGGCCTCCTGGAACCGCGCGCTCAGCTCGCGCGCCTCCGCCGTCCGGTCCGAGCGCAGCATGACCTCGGCCTTCGCGTAGCCGATCATCAGGTTCAGCTGGTCGTTGCCGGCGTCGTGGACGTACTCCTCGGCCTCGGCCACCTCGCGCGCGGCCGCTTCGTTGTCGCCGAAGCGGGCGTACTCCACGGCGAGCCGCCACCGTTGCTGCACGGCGTCCTCCGCCGATCCCAGCTCCCGCGCCACCTCCAGCCCCTGCTGGTACAGCGCGATCGCGGCCAGGTTGTCGCCGGTGTGCGAGATGAACGCGGCCTTCATGCCGAGCGTCATCGCCGAACCCCACCGGTCGCCCACGGCCGTGAACTGGTCGTACGCGCGGTCGCGGGCCTGTTCTGCACCCGCGAGATCGCCGTCCTCGGTGAGGATGAAGCTCATCGCCCAGTCGGCACCCGCCCGCGCCCACGCGTCCTCGCTCGCCGCGGCGCGGTGCACCTCGCGGCGGGCCAGTTCCTTGTTCTGGCTCAGGAACGCGAGCATCGGCAGTGCGATCGCGAGTGACGGGTACTTCTGGGTGGCGCCGGTGTTCACGCAGTCCTCGATGACCTGCGAGGCCTCCATCGGTTCCGGCAGGCCGGGGATCGCGGACATGATCATCCGCATCGCCCGGAAGGTGGCGACGACGTCGGCCGGCAGGTCGTCGGCCAGCGCCAGCACCTCGCGCACCGACCGTTCCGAACGCTCGTTGTCGCCCTTGATCAGCCAGTACCAGAACACCCCGCCGAGCAGGTCCGCCGCCAGGCCGGCCTCGCGGTCGTCGATCGCCCCGCGCAGCGCGGCCACGACGTTGTCCTGCTCGGCCTGGTAGACCTTGATCGCCTCGATCTGCCGCCCGGTGCGCACGAACGGCTCCCAGCGCACGGTCAGGTCCCGGTAGTAGCGCCGGAACCTGCCGACGAACTCCAGCTTCTCCCCGGACGCGTCGAGCTGCTCGTCCGCGTACACCCGGATCGTCTCCAGCATCCGGTACCGCGCCTCGCCGTCGAGCTCGATCACGTCCACAATGGACTTCTCGACCAGCGACGTCAGCACGTACAGCGCGTCCTCGCCGCAGACCGCCTCGATCGCCGCGAGGTCGGCGCCCGCCGGGAACACCGCAAGTCTGCGGGCGAGCACGAGTTCGTCCTCGGTCAGCAGGTCCCAGCTCCACTCCACGACCGCGCGCAACGTGCGCTGGCGGGGCAGCGCGGTGCGGCTGCCCGAGGTGAGCAGCCGGAACCGGTCGTCCAGGCGCTGGGTGATCTGCCGGATCGTCATGGACCGCAACCGGGCGGCCGCCAGTTCCAGTGCCAGCGGCATGCCGTCGAGCCTGCGGCAGACCATCCGCACGTCGTCCACAGTGGACTCGTCAAGCCGGAAGCCCGGCTTGACCGCCTCCGCCCGGTCGAGGAACAGCCGCACCGAGCCGAACCCTGCCACGTCCGCCTGCCCGTTCGGCACCGACAGCGGGCCGATCGGGCACAGCGACTCGCCGTCGATCGCGAGCGGTTCCCGGCTGGTCGCGACGACCTTGAGGTTCGGCACCCGGCGCAGCAGCTGGGTGGTGAACTCCGCGGCCGCCCCGATCAGGTGCTCGCAGTTGTCCAGCACCAGCAACGACTCGCCGGCGCCGAGCACCTCGGCGATGCGGTCCATGCCCTCGTTGGGCCGGCGCATCGGGTCGCCGCCCATCCGCAGCTCGAACGCCTTGAGCACCACGCCCGGCAGGTCCTCCGCCTCCCGGATGCCGGCGAGCGCCGCGAACCACACGCGTCCCTTGCCGTGCAACGGATGCCGCGCCGCGATCTCAGTGGCGAGCCGCGTCTTGCCCGCGCCGCCCGGCCCGACCAGCGTGACCAGCCGGACCTGACCGAGCAGCCCGGAGATCTCCGCGAGTTCGTCGTCGCGCCCGACGAAGCTGGTGAGCCGCACCGGCAACCGGTCGACGACCGCCCGCGGCCCGAGTTCGCCGCGCAGGGCCGCGAGATGGACGTCCTGCAACTCCTGCGACGGGTCCACGCCCAGTTCGTCGGCGAGCCGGCCGCGAACCTCCGCGTAGACGTGCAAGGCGTCGGACTGCCTGCCCTGCGCGCACAACGCCCGCATCAACAGCCCGGCCAGCCGTTCCCGCAACGGGTGCTTCTCGTGCATCGCCGTCAGCGCGGCGACGTCCAGCTCGCCGGTCTTGAACCGGTCTTCCTCCGCGGAGAGGCGTGCCTCTTCGAGACGGGCGGCGGTGGGCGCGGCGAACGGAGCGTCCCGCACGTCGGCCAGTGCGTCACCACGCCACAGCCCGAGCGCCTCGTCCAGCCGCCCGGCGGCGCGCAGCCGTTCGAACCGGAACACGTCGACGTCCTCGGTCGCGACGCCCAGCCGGTACCCGCCCGGCTCCAGCGCGACGGGACAGACCTTGCGCAGCCTCGACACGAGCGACTGCAGGGCGTTCACGGCGTCGGCGGGCGGCTGCTCGCCCCACAGGTCGTCGATCAGCGTGGTCGTCGGCACGGCCCGGCCGGGGTCGAGCGCGAGGCGGGCCACGAGCATGCGAACGCGGGCACCACCGATGTCGACCGGTGTGCCGTCGTCGGCCTCGACGCTCGTCGGCCCCAGCAATGCCACACGCACAGGTCAAGCTTCCCAGATCATGTGCGGCGATCAGGCGAGAACGCCGAGTGCGCGCCTCAGCGCGCCGGTGATCATGCTCTCCAACCCCTCGTCGGTGCTGCCGCGCGGCACCCGTTCGACGAGCATGATCGAGTAGAGATAGGCCTGGTAGGCGGCCAGCCGCAGGCGTGCGGAGCCGGTGAACTCGAAGCCGTAGCCCCGCAGGAGGTCCTCGTCGTCCTCGATGGACCCGAACAGCGCGAGCGACACGAACTCCGCGACCGGGTCGCCCCAGAAAGCGCGCTCGCCGTCGACGAGTCCGGTGAGCCCGGTGTCGGCGAGGACGTTGCCGTCCCACAGGTCGAAGTGCACCAGCGCGGGCCGTTCCACCTCGTCGAAAGCCTTGGCGTGCCGGTGCAGATCAGCGGCCGGGAGCGGCACGCCGTAGCGCTGGGCGTCGGCTCGCACCGCGTCGAACATCCCGAAGAACGCCTCGGTCCACGTCGCGTGCAGGCCCAGTTGTGGATAGCCGAAGCCGGGGCCCGTCACCTCGTGCAGCGCTCTCACGGTTCGTCCCAGCTGACGGCGGAGCAGCGGGCGGTCGACGTCGGACCGGCCGAACACCGGCTCGCCCGGCAGGCAGGTGGCCAGCAGCGCCGTGTCGTCCGCGTAGACGACCTCCGGCACCGGCGCGACCTTGGAACCGAGCGTGCAGAACATCGCCTCGGTCCGCATCAGGTGCCGCTCGTAGGTCAGTCCCGGCTGGTCGCCCGGCGACACCTTCAGCACGAAGTCGCCCTCGCGCGCCGAGACGCGGAACACCGAGTTGTAGGTGCCGCCGCCCAACGGTCTGGTCGTCGCGCCGGTGAGCCCGGCGGCCTCGAGGATTCGCTGCACGATCACCTCCGCCAATGTAATGATCGAGCATGGGGACGTACCGGGGGACCGCCGAGGCTGCTTGGCGATGGGTGCTGGATCAGGTGCGCTACGACGACGTCGTGTCGATTCCGGCGGCCGTGGGCGAGGAACTGGATCCGGAGGACCGCGACGGCATGTACGCCGGTGTCGGCGGGCTGGCGCACACGCTGGCGGAGATCCGTCAGGTCCGCGAGTGGACCGCCGAGGAACGACGGCTGGCCGACGCCGTCGCGGAGCAGGTGCGTGCGGGCATCGACACGGCGACGGACTGGTCGTTCTTCGGCGGACTGGTCAGCGCGATCGGGGTGCTGACCGCGCTGGACGCTCCCGGCTCCTGCGCGGCCGTCACCAAGCTGCTCGAACTGTCCACACCGGACGGCTGGGCGCACGAGTACTACAGCCCGCCGCGGTACCAGGAGGGCGCGCGCCCTCACGACCTGACGCTGGGAACGGCCGGGGTGCTGCTCGGCGCGGTGTGGGCGCGGCGCCACCGGGCGGAGGGTGCGGAGAAGCTCGCCGGCGTCGCGGCCGAGATCCTGCTGGCCGAACGGGAGGAGGCACCCGGCGGGCTGAACTGGCGTGCGGTGCCGGTGCGGTTCTGCGTCGTGCAAAGGGAGATGCCGAACTTCTCGCACGGCCTGTCGGGCATCGCGGCGGCGTTGGCCCTGGCCGGTGCGGAGTTCGAGCGCCCGGACCTCGTCGAGGCCGCCACCGCCGGCGCCGCGCACCTGGTGACGCTGGCGGACACCTCCGACGGGGGTTTCCGCGTCCCGATGCGCCTTCCACAGCTCGAGGAACTGGAACGGTTCTCCTACGGCTGGTGCCACGGCCCGACCGGCACCTCGCTGCTGTGGCCGGCGTTGCGGCACGCGGGTGTGTCCGAGGTGGCCGGCGTGGACGTCGGCGAGTGGCGTCGCCGGTGCCTGCACAGCGTTCGCGTCTCCGGCCTGCCCGAACGGAGGTACCCGGGATTCTGGGACAACGACGGCCTGTGCTGCGGCACGGCGGGCGTCGGCGACGTGCTGCTCGACTCGGGACAGCACACGGACTTCGCGCTCCACCTGGCGGACGTGATCGTGGAGCGGGCGATCCCGGATGGCGCGGGCGTGTGCTGGCGGTTCACCGAACACCGCAACGACGACCCGTTGCTGCCGCCCGGCATCGGCTGGATGCAGGGCGCGGCGGGCATCGCCGGATTCCTGTTCCACGCGGGCCGCGTGGAACAGGGCGACCTGACGTCGGTGCCGCGGATGGACACCTGGTGGGCGCTAGGGCCTGTGTCGAAGTCTGATCCGCGATAGCCGGGCCCGAGGCGGCCCCTGGCGGCACGGCCGGACGGCCCACGTACAACACCGGTACGCGGGCCGTCCGGCCGCACCACCAGGAACCACCTCAAGCTCGACTCTCATCGAACCGGACTTCGACACAGGCCCTAGGCGGGTGACCAGCCCAGTTCCGGGCCCAGCTTCGTGGCGATGTCGGTGAGGATCTGCACGTAGTCCTCGTGGGCGAAGCTGAACGGCAGCGCGAACGCGACCTCGTCGACCTCCTGGAACCCGAGGTGCGCGTGAAGCTGCTCGGCGATCTCGGCGGACGTGCCGATGATGTCGGGGGCGAACATGTACTTGCGCGGGCCGAACGTCTTGCCGGCGCGCGCCGCGCGTCCCTCGACGTAGGCCTCGTACTTCGCGCGCTGCTCGGCGGTGGCCGAGTCGGTCGGGATCACCACGAGGCCCTGGGACACGCGGTTGCCGCCGTGCTCGCGGAATGTCTTGATGTGCGACAGCTGGGTCTCGGCGAAGTCCTCGGACAGTTCGGACTGGGCCACGTTGCTGGTCAGCAGGTTCAGGCCGTGCTCGCCCGCCCACTTCGCCGAGCGCAGGCTGCCGCCGCCGTACCAGATCCGGTCGCGCAGGCCCTGGGCGTGCGGCTGGACGCGGTCCGACCAGACCTCGATGCCCTCGACGCCGCTGAACGACGCGACCTTCTCGCCGCCGACGAAGTCCAGCAGCCGTTGCACGCGGTCGTAGCTGAAGTTCTCGACGTCCGCGGTCTCCGGGTAGAGCGCGTGCTTGACGTCGTCGTAGTGCATCGGAGGCCCGACGCTGATGCCGGGATTCAGCCTGCCGCCGGACAGCACGTCGACCGTGGCCAGGTCCTCGGCGAGCCGCAGCGGGTTCTCCCAGCCCAGTGGGATGACCGCGGTGCCGAGCTGGATCCGGCTGGTCCGCTGGGTGGCGGCGGCCAGGACCGCGACCGGCGACGAGATGCCGAACTGCAGGTGCCGGTGCCGCACCCACGCGCTGTCGAACCCGAGCTCCTCGCCGAGCACGATGACGTCGAGCGTGGACCGGTGGCCCGCTCCCGGGTCGTTCTCGTCGAACAGGCCGATGGTGAGAAAACCCAGCTTTCGCAACGGCTCTGACTTCCGCGGCACGGAACCCTCCTCGATCCAGGTCTCCCTCCCAGTTTAGGTGACGTCTCAACTACGTCCAGATTCTGGAACGAACGTGACCGCGAACGACGCCTTCCGCGCGTGCAGCCGGTACTGCGGCAGCACGCCCGGCCCGCACGACGCCGTGCCCAGGCCGTGCTGGGCGAGGTCGAGGTTCAGGTGCACGCGATCGCTGGGCTTCAGGTCGGACGTGTGCCGTGCGGCGTCGAGGTCCTCGCTGGTCCAGCGGCGGGCGGTGAAGTCGAACACCGGCTCGCCCTGGATCTGCACGCCGCCGATCCGCAGCCAGCGGGCGTCGGCGCGGTTGCCGTTCTCCTGCGGGAACACGTACGGCGTCTGGAGCGCGTCCACGGTGGAGGAGAACCGGCCGACGCGGGCGGCCTGGCGGCTGTCCGTGTACGCCTCGCCGGGGCCCGTGCCGAACCACTCGACGGCGTCCGCGCCCGGCAGTGCCAGGCGCAGGCCGAGACGAGGAAGCGTGCACGGCCACTCGCCGTCGGGGGTGACGTTGACCTGGAGCCGCAGACGGTCGCCGTCCGCGGTCCAGTGGTAGTCGGCGAGCATGCCGAAGCCCCAGGCCGGAGGCGCGACACGGGTGCGCACGAGCAACCCGGGCCCGTGGACGATCTCCACGACCCGGTGCTGAAGCCGGTGCAGGCCCGCCGCGCGCCACGCCCGTTCGTCGGGGTGGTCGGAACCGCGGTCGTTGTCGGTGGGGGCACGCCAGAGGTCCAGGCGGGGGCCGTCGAGGGTGAGGTCGCCGAGTGTGGTCAGCCGGCCGGTGACCGGGTCGAACTCGCCGGGGCCGAGTGTGAGGGTGCCGCCGAGGTGGAGGGGTTCGGTGCCGGTGGCCGGGGAGGAGGGGGCGGCCGGGGAGACGGGGACTTGGCCCCAGGCGATGACGTGGCCCGCGTCGGCCCAGGTGGTGGGGGCGGCCAGGGAGGCGCGGACGGTCAGCCAGCCCTCGCCCGACACCAGGGGGAGTGGCGGGAGTGGCAGGTCGAGGTGGTGGCCGGGGGCCGTGTCTGCGGGAGCAGTGGCGGGAGCGTGGGCAGGGGCAGTGGCGCGGGTGAGCGAGGCGTCGGCCTGCGCGGGGTCCGTCGAGTTCCCCTCGGCCACCTCCAGCGTGCCTGAGGCGACCTCCACCCCGTCGTCCTCGTACACCCAGTCGAACCGCAGGTGGTCCAGCCCGATGTGGTCGTAGAGGCTCTCGATCCGGATCCCGGCCTCGCTGCCCGTGATCCGCACCGGCTCGAAGACCTTGGCGAACTCCAGCAGGCCCGGCGACGGCGTCCGGTCCGGGAACACCAGCCCGTCGATCACGAAGTTGCCGTCGTGCAGCGGTTCGCCGAAGTCGCCGCCGTACGCGAAGTGCCCGTCGCTCTCCAGGCCGTGGTCGATCCACTCCCAGATGAACCCGCCCTGAACGTGCTGGTAGCGCTCGAAGAGCTCGCGGTACTCGAGCATCCCGCCCGGCCCGTTGCCCATGGCGTGCGCGAACTCGCACAGCACGAACGGCAGCCCGTGCGTGTGCTCGCGTCCGATCTGGTCAACCTCCTGGTGCGAGGCGTACATGCGGCTGTAGACGTCGACGTACTCGCAGGCATGGTCGCCCTCGTAGTGCACCGGCCGCGACGGGTCACGGTCACGGGTCCACGACGCCATCGCCGCCAGGTTGCGGCCGGTGTGCGACTCGTTGCCCAGCGACCACAGCACGATCGACGGGTGGTTCTTGTCCCGCTCGACCATCCGGCGCATCCGGTCCACATAGGACTCGGCCCAGCGCGGGTCGTCGCTGGGATTGCCGGCCCAGCCCAGTTCGCCGAACCCGTGCGTCTCCAGGTCGCACTCGTCGATCACCCACAGCCCGTACTCGTCGCACAGCGACAGGAAGTACGGGTCCGGCGGGTAGTGGCTGGTGCGCACGGCGTTGACGTTGTGCCGCTTCATGAGCAGCACGTCCTGCAACGCGACCTCCCGTGGCATGGCGCGGCCGGACCGGGGGTGGTGCTCGTGCCGGTTGACGCCCCGGAACACGATCCGGGTGCCGTTGACCTTCAGCACACCGTCCTCGATCGCGACCGTCCGGAACCCGATCCGCACCGGCACGCGTTCGACCTCGGTGTGCACGACCCCGTCGTACAGCCGGGGGCTCTCCGCGCTCCACGGTTCGACGGGCAGCGAGAACGACTGCCCCGGCAGGAGATCGGTCACCTCCAGCTCCGGCACGGAGAGCAGGCCGCCCTCGACCGACAGTGTCCCTGACCCGGTGACGTGGTCGTACGCGGCGTGGATCTCGTAGTCGGCGACACCACCGCGTGGCCGCGACAGCAGCGCGACCGAACGGAAGATCCCGGACATCCACCACATGTCCTGGTCTTCGAGGTAGCTGCCGGCCGACCACTGGTGCACGCGCACGGTCAGCACGTTCCCGGAAGGGCGGAGCAGGTGCCCCACTTCGAACTCCGAGGGCAACCTGCTGCCGCGGGTGACCCCCAGTTCGACGTCGTTGAGGCAGACCAGTCCGCACGAGTCGATGCCGTCGAAGCGCAGCGCCGCCGGTTCGTCCGGCCAGTCCGTCGGCAGGTCGAAAGTCAGCCGGTAGTCGCCGGTGGGGTTGTCGGAGGGCACGAACGGCGGCTCGACCGGGAACGGGTAGCGCACGTTCGTGTACGCGGGCGACCCGTGCCCCTGCAGTTGCCAGTGCCCTGGCACGGTGATGGTGCCCCAGTCGCCTTCGTCGAGACGGAAGCTCCAGGTCCCGTCCAGCGACAACGAGGCCGCGTCCGAGGTGAAGAACGCACGCGGCGGCAGAGAACCGGTGCCGGGACCCATTTCCTCGAGGTAGGACAAGTGTTTCAGCCCTTCACTGCGCCGGCGGCGATGTTGCGGATGAAGTGGCGCGCGCCGATCAGGAACACGATCACCAGCGGCACGATCGCCACCAGCGTCCCGGCCATCACGACGGCGTAGTCCTGCAGGTACAGGCCGTTGAGCTGCGCCAGCGCCACCTGGAGCGTCACGTGGTTCGAGTCGATCAGCACGACCAGCGGCCACAGGTAGTCGTTCCACGCGTTGACGAACGTGAAGATGCCGAGGAACGCCAGCGCGGGCCGCAGCACCGGGAGGCCGACCGACAGGTAGGTGCGGAAGAAGCCCGCGCCGTCGACCCGAGCGGCCTCCAGCAACTCGTCCGCGATGGCGCCGCGGGCGTACTGGCGCATCCAGAAGATGCCGAACGCGTTGGCCGCCGCCGGGATGATCAGCGCGTTCAGGCTGCCGACGAGCCCGAACTTCGCCATCAGGTCGAACTGCGGGATCGCCGAGAGCTGCGTCGGCACCACGAACGTCGCCAGCAGGATTCCGAAGAGGACGTTGCTACCGGGGAAGTCGTACTTGGCGAACGTGAAGGCCGCCAGCGAGTCGAAGAACAGCACCAGCACCGTGATCGCGATCGCCACGACCAGCGTGTTGAGCACCGACCCGAAGAAGTCGACCTTCGCGAACACCTCGCCGATGTTCTCGGCGAGATGCCCGCCGAACCAGAACTTCGGCGGCGACGAGTAGATGTCCGCGGTGGTGTTCGAGGCCATCACCGCGAGCTGGTAGTAGGGGAACAGCGTGATCAGCGCACCGACCACCAACGCGCCGTAGGTGAGGAGGGTGCCGGGTTTCGTCCGGTTCACTTGTCGCCTCCGTTCACGCGGGCCGGGCGCTGCACGAGCCGCCAGTTGAGGATCGAGAACAGCACCACGACCACGAAGATGCCCCACGCGATGGCGGCGCCGTAGCCGAAGTCGTTGTCCGCGAACGCGGTGTTGTAGAAGTAGAGGACCATCGTCATGCCCGCGCCCTCGGGTCCGCCGCGGTCGCCGAGCAGGATCTGCGACTCGGTGAAGATCTGCAGGCCGCCGATCGCCGACATCACGACGGAGAACAGGATCACCGGGCGCAGCAACGGAAGCGTGACGCGGAAGAACGTCTGCACCGGGCCGGCGCCGTCGAGCTTCGCGGCCTCGTAGACGTCCTGGGGGAGTGCCTGCAGGCCGGCCAGCAGGATGATCGCGTTGTAGCCCGTCCAGCGCCAGATGATCATCACCGAGATGGCGGTCCGGATCGCCCAGGGATCGGTGAGCCACTGCACCGGGTCCACGCCGATCAGGCCCAGGAACCAGTTCAGGACACCGAACTCGCTGGAGAAGAACGAGCCGAACACCAGCGACATCGCCACGATCGACGTGACGTTGGGCAGGAAGTAGGCCACTCGCAGGAAACCCTTGTGGCGCACCGAGGAGTTGAGCCCCAAAGCGACGAGCATCGACAGCACCAGCATCGGGATCGTCGACATCACCCAGATGATCAGGGTGTTGCCGATCGCGTCCCAGAACGCGGTGTCGGTGAGCAGGAACGCGAAGTTCTCCAGCCCGACGAACTTCATCTCGCTGACGCCGTTCCAGCGCTGCAACGACAGCCACAGCGAGTACCCGACGGGGTAGACGCCGAAGATCGCGAACAGCACGAAGAACGGCGCGATGGCCAGGTACTGCGGGAGGTACTTCCACCTGCGGTTCACGCGAGCACCCCCTGCCGGCGCAGCAGCCGTTCGACCGCCGTCCTGGCGTCCTGCCAGGCCTGTTCCGGGTCCTTGCCGGCGCTCTCGACGTTGGTCAGCTCGTCGGTGTAGGTGTCGGAGATCGTGATGTCCCACGGCGAGAAGTAGACGGGCTGGACCTTCTCCGCGATCTCGCCGAACACCTGGATCGTGGCCTGTCCGCCGAAGAACTCCTCGGCCGCCAGCACCTTCGGGTCGGAGTAGACGGCCGGGCTGGACGGGAAGAGGCCGAGTTCCAGGTAGGTCGTCGCCTGGTTCTCCGGCGACATCAGCCACTTCACGACCTCGTAGGCGCCCTGCGGATCGGGGCAGTACCTCGTGATCGCGAGGAACGACCCGCCCTGGTTGCCGGGACCGCCGGGCGCCTGGCAGACGTGCCACTGGCCGGACGTGCCCGGCGCGGACTGCTTGAGGTTGCCGGTGATCCAGGAGGCGTTGACGAACGCGACCTCCTTGCCGTTGGTCCAGGCCGCGCGCCGGTCGACGCCCTCACCGGTGGCCGAACCCGCGTAGCCCGCGGTCAGTCCCTGCTGGAACGCCTTGACCGCGCGGTCCCAGGCCCGCCGCACCTGCGACTGGTCCTCGAGGTAGCGGTTCTGCCGGTCGAGGTACTTCTGCTTCTCCTGCGCGAGTGAGTACGTGAACACCATCTTCGTGTCGGTGATCAGGTACCGGCCGGGCAGCTTCTCCTTGACCCGCTTCGCGAACTCGAAGTAGTCGTCCCAAGTGGACAGTGCGGCGGCCACCGCGTCCGGTTCGCTCGGCAGGCCGGCCTCGGCGAACAGGTCGTGCCGGTAGTAGAGCGCGGCCGGGCCGGTGTCGATCGGGAAACCGAGCTGGAACCCGTCGGGGCTGCGGCCCGCCTGCCACTTCCACGGCAGGTAGTGCGCCTCGTCCTGCTTCGCGCCGAGCGCGTTGAGGTCGGCGAACCTGTCCGTGGCGGAGAAGTAGGTGGAGATGCCGTCGCCGAGCATCGTGATGTCCGGCAGGTAGGCCTCGCCGGACAGCGCGGCGAGCAGCCGCCGGTTCAGTTCGCCGCTCACCTTGGACGGCGTGAGGTTCTGGGCGGGGAATCGCCGCACGGCCTCGCCGAGCACCTTCTCCGACAGGCCGTTCGTGGAGTACCAGAGCGTGATCTTGCCTGGGTTGGCCGTGGTCGGGCTGGTGCAGGCGGTCGCGCCCAGTGCGGTGGCGCCGAGTGCGGCCGCGCCGGTCAGGAACCTGCGTCGAGTCAACGTCATCGGGGACCCTCCGGAGAGCCCGTGAACGCTCCCGTGAGCGTTCACGGATTGCCGCGAATGATGAGCTGAACGGGTGACCCTGTCAAGGGTCAGGCAGATTCGCGCACTAACAGAACGGCGCTGACCAGCAGTTCTTCGTCGGGCAACGACGGTTCGCCCGCGACCAGCCGCCCGGCCTGCGCTATCGCGAGCGCGCCGATCCGGCGGGTGTCGAGCGCGACGCTCGTGAGCGCCGGATCGACGACCGTGCCGAGCTGCAGCCCGTCGAAGCCGATCACCGCGAGGTCGCCGGGCACCGCCTTGCCGAGCCTGCGGGCGGCCTTGAGCGCGCCCATGGCGATGATGTCGTTGTAGGTGAACACCGCGGTGAGGTCGGGATGCTGCTCGAGCAGTTCGTTCAACGCCTCCGCGCCACCGTCGGCCGACTGCACGGCGTTGCCGACGACGGGAGCGTGCAGCCCGTGCTCGTCCATCGCGTCGGTGAACCAGTCACGGCGCAAGCTCGGTTCGGCGCGTCCGGCGTGGTCGAGCATGCCGATCCTGCGGTGACCTGCGGCGACGAGGTGGTCGACGGCCTCGTGCACGCCCTTCTCGCCGTCGATGCGGATCGAACTGAAGCGCGGCGAGCGGTGGTCACGGCCTATCAGGACCGCGGGCATGCCGCCGAGGTGCCGGTCGAGTTCGGCCTCGTCCAGGCTGAAGTAGCCGACCACGGCGTCCACCTGCGCCACGACGACTTCGAGCGTGCCGCGCTCCTCGGTGATGCTGTCGGCCGTGTCGTAGACGATCACGTGCCAGCCGCGGGCCCGCGCCGCCTCCAGCGCCCCGGCCGCGACCTCGGTGAAGAACGGGTTGAGCAGGTCGGGGATGACCAGGCCGATCGTGGTGCTGTCCTGCCGCACCAGGCCGCGGGCGAACCGGCTCGGCCGATAGCCCAGCTCCCGCGCCGCGTCGAGAACGCGCTGCTTGGTGCCGGCGTCGATCTCGCCCTTGTCGTTGAGCGCCCGCGACACCGTCTGGCGCGAGACCCCGGCGACCCGCGCGACGTCGTTGATCGTGACGCGCTTGCTCATGATCACCTCTCGTCCGACTGCGACCGAGTATGCAGGGCGTCGAGCACCACGGTGATCGCGGCGCGCGAGTCGCGGCGCACGGCGGCGGTGATCCTTCTCGTCACCGGCAGCTCCCTGGTGACCACGTCGAACCGCCGGTCGACGGCCAGTGCGGGCAGCACCGCGACCGCCAGCCCGGCCTCGACGTGCTTGAGCGTGAGCATGTAGTTGCTGAACCGCCCGACCACCCTCGGCTCGAACCCCGCCTGCCGGCACAGCCGCGTCGCGAGCTTCGCCATGTACGAGCCCGGGATGTCGAACGTCCACGGTTCGTCCTTGCACGCCGAGATGTCCGCCGCGGGATGGTTCGGTGGTGTGACCAGCACGATCGGGTCCTCGCCGAGTGGCACCACGTCGATGTCCCTCGGCACGGGCAACTCCACGAAGTCGGTGGTCGTGATGATCACGTCGACCTCGCCGGCGAGCAGCGCGGGCATGCTGGCGTGCGGTTCCAGCTCGACGATCTCGACGTCGAGGTGAGGGTGGTCGAGCCGTTGGATCGCGGGCACGGCCAGGGTGTGGATCGAGCTCTGGAACGCGCCCAGCCGGATGAGACCCGACGGCTCCTGGCTCAGGCCTCTGAGCTCGGCCTCGACGGCGTCCATCTGGTCGAGGATCGACCGCGCCCGCCTCGCCAGGATGTGCCCGGCCGACGTGAGCCGGACGCGCCGCCCGGTCCGTTCGATCAGCTGGGTGCGCGTCTCGCTCTCGAGCACCGCGAGCTGCTGCGACACGCTCGAGGCACTCAGGTTCGCGGCCTGCGCCACGGCCCGCACGGTGCCCAGCGCGTCGAGCTGGCTGAGCAGGCGCAGGCGCCACGGGTTCAGCGTCATGCTGTGCAGTATTTCCGAACAGCGAGCGTGGAATTGTGAGATGGACCTGATGCTCACCCGCTCGTAGCGTTTTCTCCCATGGACACCTTCTGGGACGACGTCGACCGCCACCTCGTCCGCTACGGCGGCACGTTCACGCGCGAGATCATCGACAGCGCGTCGGGGAGTTTCCTGTTCACCGAGGACGGCCGCCGGATCCTGGACTTCACGTCCGGGCAGATGAGCGCGATCCTCGGCCACTCACACCCGCGCATCGTCGAGACCGTGCAGCGGCAGATCGCGAACCTCGACCACCTGTTCAGCGGCATGCTCAGCCGCCCGGTGGTCGACCTGGCCCGCAGACTCTCCGACACGCTGCCGGAGTCGTTGTCCAAGGTGCAGCTGCTCACCACCGGCGCCGAGTCGAACGAGGCCGCGCTGCGCATGGCCAAGCTCGTCACCGGCAAGCACGAGGTGGTGGCGTTCGCCCGCTCGTGGCACGGCATGACCGCCGCCGCGGCCGCCGCGACCTACAGCGCGGGCCGCAAGGGCTACGGCCCCGCCACGCCCGGCAACTTCGCGATCCCGGCGCCGTCCGGCGACTGGCAGGCGCAGCTCGACCTGGCGTTCGACCTGATCGACGCGCAGTCCGTGGGCTCGCTGGCGGCGTGCATCGTCGAGCCGATCCTGAGCTCGGGCGGGATCCTCGAACCGCCACCGGGCTACTTCGCCGCGTTGTCCGCGAAGTGCCGTGAGCGCGGGATGCTGCTGATCATGGACGAGGCGCAGACCGGGCTGTGCCGCACGGGCAACTGGTACGCGTTCGAGCGCGACGGCGTGGTGCCGGACATCCTGACGTTGTCGAAAACCCTCGGCGCCGGGCTGCCGCTGGCCGCCGTGATCACCTCGGCGGAGATCGAGGCGGAGGCGCACGCCCGCGACTACCTGTTCTTCACCACCCACGTCTCCGACCCGCTGGTCGCCGCCGTGGGCAACACCGTGCTGGACGTGCTGATCGAGGAACGGCTGGACGAGCGGGCCGCGAAGCTCGGGGCGTTCCTGCGCAACGGGCTCGACGACATCGCCTCGCGCCACTCGCTCGTGTCGGACGTGCGCGGGCGCGGGCTGCTGGTCGGGCTGGAGATCGCGGACGAGTCGCTGTCGGCACCGATCACGCAGAAGTGCCTGGAACTGGGGTTGCACATGAACATCGTGCAGATCCCGGGGATGGGCGGGGTTTTCCGGATCGCGCCCGCGCTCACGGCGTCGGAGGAGGAGCTGGCGATGGGCCTGGGCATCCTGGACGAGGCCATCGGCTCGGCCTGACCACTTGGCCACCTGCCTCGGCTGGAAGGTCGAGGCAGGTGACAGGCCCTGCTCGTACGATCGCGGGCGTGGGGGAACAACGCAGCCGGCCGATGATCATCGCCACCGTCGTCGTGTGCGCCGCCGTGTTCGGAGCCACCGGCCGGATCATCGGTTTCGACCGGGCACTGCACCTGATCAGCGGCCCCGGCGTCGGCCAGACGCGGTTCGACGACCCGTCGTACACGATCGTCGAGACGGCGGTCGTGCTCGTCCTCGTGTTCGTGCACGCGTGGCGGACACGTCTGCTCGTGGCCATACCGTCGATCGTGGCGCTCGTGCTCGTCCTCGAACACGCCGCTTTCTACCGTCCCCACATCTCGTTCTCCCGCGCGGACGCCGTTCAGCTGATGCTGATGCTGATGATCGTCACCGTCGCCGCCGGGCTCCTGTTGCGGATGCGGGAACGATCGCGGGCGGCGCTGACGGCGGCGGCCGAGGACCAGGCGCGGCGCGACGAACGCCTGGACATGGCACGGGAGTTGCACGACGTGGTGGCGCACCACGTCACGGGCATGCTGGTGCAGGCGCAGGCCGCGCTCGTGGTGGCCGTGCAGGACAAGGACAAGGCCTGCGCGATGCTGCCCGGCATCGTCGAGGGCGGCACGGAGGCGTTGGGGGCGATGAGCGCGATGGTCAGGACGTTGCGGGACAACGGAGCCGCGACCGCGACCAGCGATCTCACCGCCGACCTGCACCGGCTCGCGGAGCGGTCGGGACTGCCGGTGCGCACGACCATCGAGCTGGCCGAGGACGTGCGGCCGGAGCTGGGGCGGTCGGTGCTGCGGCTGGTGCAGGAGGCGTTGACCAACGTCCGCAAGCACGCCTTCGACGCCACGAGCGTGGAGGTGGAGGTGCGGCTCACCGAGGAGGCCGTGCTGCTGTCCGTTGTGGACAACGGAACGGTGAGACCGGCGCAGTCGGGCGGGTTCGGGCTGGTGGGCATGCGGGAACGGGTGCAGGAGCTCGGCGGGCGGTTCTTCGCGGGTTCCACCGGGGAGGGCTGGCTGGTCACCGCCGAGCTGCCGCGCGAGGTGCGCGCGTGATCTCCGTGCTCATCGCCGAGGACCAGGACATGGTGCGGGCCGGGTTCCGGCTGATCCTGGAGGCGCAGCCCGACATCACCGTGGTCGCGGACGTGGCGGACGGGATCAGCGCCGTCCAGCGCGCTCGTGAGCTGGAGCCGCGGGTGTGCCTGGTGGACGTGCGGATGCCCGGCCTCGACGGGCTGGAGGTGACGCGGCAGCTCGCGCTGCACACCCGTGTCGTGGTCGTGACGACGTTCGACAGCGACGAGGTGCTGAACAAGGCGCTGGACCTCGGCGCGTGCGGGTTCCTCACCAAGGACGCGAGCCCTGGACTGCTGGCAGAGGCGGTCAGGTCGGCGGCGCGCGGCGACGTGCTCGTGTCGCCCCAGGTCGTGCTGCGGGTGTTGCGACGGTCGGTGCCGCCGGTCGCGAGCGCCGACGCGGGCGTGCTGAACGAACGCGAGCTCGACGTCGTGCGGCGCGTCGCCCAGGGCCTGAGCAACAACGAGATCGCCGCCGCGATGAAGGTCTCCGTGTCGTCGGTCAAGGCGTATCTGGCGTCCGTGCAGACGAAGGTCGGTGCGCGCAACCGCGTCGAGATCGTCGCGTGGGCGTTCCGCGCGCACGTGGTGGCCAGCTGACCATGGCCGGATGGCCAGTCTTCGGTCAGTGGCTGTCCCGACGGCCATGATCTTGCGGCTTCGCGGCCGATCCTGAGGCACCCGCTCCGCCAGCAGGCTCGTCCACAACGGATTTCGTTGCGGACGAAGGGTTCTGAACTGTGCTGGATCAGGTGCGGTGGGCTCGTGGCCGGCGGATCTGGGCCGTCGTGGTCGCCGGGCTGCTCGCGTGGGTGCTCGTGCGGAGTTTTGGTTCCGGTCTGCTGGACCTGCGGGTGTACCTCGCGGGCGGCGAGGCGTGGCAGGCGGGCACGGATCTCTACAGCGCGGAATTCCAGGCCCCCAGAGATCTGCCGTTCACCTACCCGCCGTTCGCGGCGCTGCTGTTCAGCGGCCTCACCATCTTTCCGTTGCCGCTCAACGCCGTGCTGTTCACCGCGGCGGGCATCGCGCTCTTCACCGCCGCGTGTGTCGTGGCGGCGCCGAGTCTGCGGACGGGCTTGGGCCTGGCCGCGCTGGGGCTGCTGCTCGAACCGTTGCGCGGCGGCCTGGACCTCGGCCAGGTCAACATGATCCTGATCGGCCTGGTCGCCGCCGACTGCCTGCTGCCGCGCACGCCGTGGCCGCGCGGTCTGCTCGTCGGGCTCGCCGCCGCGATCAAGCTGACGCCGGCGATCTTCGTGCTGTTCTTCCTGGCCCGCAGGCGATGGCGGCCCGCGCTGACCGCCGTGGCGACGTTCGCGGCGTGCGGTCTGCTCGCCTGGGTGCTCTCGCCGGGCCAGTCGAAGCAGTTCTGGTTCCACGCGATGCTCGACCCGGAACGCGTCGGCGGCCTCTCCTACAGCGCGAACCAGTCGTTGCGCGGCCTGCTGTTCCGGCTCGGCGCGCCCGAGCCGACGTGGTTCGCCGCGATCCTGGCGGTGCTCGCCCTGACCGTCTGGTTGCTGCCGCGACTGCGCGACGACCTCACGGCCCTCGTCGCCGTCGCGGCAGCGGGTCTGCTCATCTCGCCGGTGTCCTGGTCACACCACTGGGTGTGGATCGCGCCCGCACTGCTGTTGCTGCACGGCTGGGTGAGGATCGCGGTCGTGGCGGTGTTCGCGGTCGGCCCGCACTGGCTGCTGCCGACCGCGGGCGACCGTGAACTGGAGTGGACGTGGTGGCAGCACCTCGTCGGCAACACCTACGTCTGGCTGGGTCTCGGGTTCCTCTACTGGTGTGCGGTCTCGGTGTCGCGCGGCCAGACGAAGTCGTCGACCAGGGGGCCGGCGGCCACGCAGGCCAGCGCCTGAGCGGTGTCCATGCCGGACTCGGGCATCCGCGCGGCGATGAGGCCGCCGAGGTACGCGGCGGCGCAGGACGTGCCTCGCCACGTCGCGTACCCCGTGGTGAGGTCTTTGGCGGGGTCCCCCTTGAGCATCGTCACCGTCGCGGAGTCGAGATAGGTGCTCGTGAACGTGTCGCCCTCTTCCGGCTGAACGATGTGCGTCACCCACGGCAGATCAGGGCTGTAGTGCGTGGTCGGGTCCGGGTCGGACGAGACGGGCACGCCGGCGGCGATGACACCGGGCAGCGCGGCGGGCCACGTCGCGGAGTTGCGGGTGATCAGCGTGGACGAGGTCATGCCCAGAAAGCCCCCGTGGTTGCCGGCCGCCGCGACGATGGTGATGTGCGGGCTGAGCCGTTCGACGGCCCGTTCGAGGATCAGCGGTGGCTGACCGTCGTGCGTGCGGCAGCCGTTGGCCATCACGATCAGGTGGACGCGGTCCTCCGGCTTGTCCGCGAGGAACGTCGCGAGCTTCTTGACCACCTCCCACGCCTCGGCCTTGCCGTCGGGACGCAGCGCGGCGCGCGCGACGACCGTGGCGCCGGGTGCCTTCTTGAGGATCAGCCCGGCGACGAAGGCACCGTGGCCCTCCTCGAAGTAGCTGGTTCCCAGCCGATCTTTGGTGAACCAGTCGTCCTCTGCGGCGAGGACGGAGTCCGTGAGCTGGGCGTGCTTGTAGATCTTGGTGTCCACCATGCCGACGCGCACGCCCCGGCCCGCGTCGCCCTCGAGCCACGGACCGACGTGGTCGGCGGCCATCGGGTTCCAGAACGCCTGGCTCTTGGTCTGCGGGTAGGCACCGAAGACGCTGCCCATCTTCCGGTTCTTGCCGATCACCGGTGTCCAGCCGCCGCTGCGTCCCGCGATCCGTGCGCGCACCTCGGTGAGCACCGGGTCGAGATCGGTGACCGGGTCCTGCGTGTCCCCGTGTTTCAGGGTGAGCAGTGTCAGGTCGAACTCGGGTATGGCGTCTTTGACGGCGTCCTCGATGCGCAGTTCGCCGAGCACGCGCCGCACGGCGCCGAGGTGGTGGGTGTCGACGACGAGCTCGTCGAGGACGGCGGTCGTGTTGTCCTGTTCGGGGTTCATCTCAGCCTCCGATAGGGGTCTCCGGTGAACCGATGCCGGAACGCCTCGCCGTGATACCTGGCGGAGTACGTCGTCGCCGTGCACATTGGTCATCATGCTGGCGGGATCGGTGTTGCGCGCGGCGCGCGAAGCGATGCGGCTCGCCGACGTGGACCCGATCAGGGCGATCCCGCTGGCAGCACAGGTCGTGGGGAATGCCCGCGCCGAAGTACCCGCCCTCGCGCTGGCCGAGCAGGCGTGGGGCCACGCGCTGGGTCAGACCGGCCAGGTCGGTGAGGCGGTCACGCACCTGCGCCGCGCGGTGCGGCTGGGGACGGGCAGGGCGGCGGCCGAGAGCCGGATGAAGCTCGCGTTCGCGCTCGTGCAACAGGGAAGACCCACGGCCGCGCTGCGTGAGGTGGACTTGGCCGTTCCTCTGCTGGGTGCGCGCGCTCGGAGCCAGCGCGCCGTGATCCTCTACCACCTCGGCAGGCTCGACGACGCCTTCGCCGACTACCAGGCGGCCGACCGCGCACTGCGCCGGGGCGGCGAGAAGCTTGCCGTGCAACGGAACCTCGTCAACCGCGGCATCGTGCAGGCCGAGCGCCTGAACTTCGCTCACGCCGTGAAGGACCTGCTGGAGGCCGAACGGCTGGCGCGCGACCTCGGCCGTGACCTCGTGGTCGGGATCATCGCCGAGAACCTGGGCTTCGTGGAGAGCCGCCGTGGTGACGTCCCGGCCGCGCTCGCGCACTTCGACCGGGCCGAGGAGATCATCACCCGGCACGGCGGCCGGCTCGCGCCCGTCCTGTTCGACCGCGCCGAGTTGCTGCTGTCGGTCGGGCTGGCCGGCGAAGCGCGGGAGCACGCTTCGCAAGCGGTCGCGGCGTTCCGTGCCGAGGGACGGCGGCTGATGGTCCCCGAGACGTTGTTGCTGCTGGCCGACGCGGCGTTGCTCGGCCGAGATTGGGACGCTGCCGGCCGGCACGGTCGCGCGGCGCTCGCGCAGTTCGTCCGCCAGGGCCGCGACCAGCACGCCGCCTTCGCGCGGGCGACGGTGCTGCGCGCCACGCTGAGCGCCGGAAAGCCGTGCCGGATCAGCGATCCCGACGCGATGGTGACCGCCCTGCACGGCAGGCTCGCCGTGCAGGCGCACATCGACCTCGCCGTGGTCGCCGGGCGCCGAAGACAACCGGCTCGCGTGGTCGCGCACCTGACCACCGCGAGCCAGGCGCGGGCACGGGGCCCGGCGACGTTGCGGGCGCGTGGCTGGTACGCCGAAGCCCTGCTGCACGAACGCACCAGCCCGCAACGCGCGGTGGCCGCCGCCAGACGAGGCCTGCGCGTCCTCGACGAGAACCACGCGGCCCTCGGTGCCGGCGATCTCCGCGCCCACTCGGCCACTCACCGCGCGGATCTGGCCGAACTGGGCCTGCGCGTGGCACTGAGGTCCGGCGACCTCGCCGACGTCTTCGAGTGGGCGGAACGCGGCCGCGCGAGCCGCTTCCTGCACCGACCGGTCCGTCCGCCGGACGATCCCGAACTCGCGGCGCTGCTGCAGTCGTTGCGCGCCACGAAGTTCGCCCACCGCCAGGTGGAACTGGAACGCCGGATCAAGAACCGCAGCCGCCTGCTCCGCGCGACCGGCCCCGGCCCGTCCGAACCGGTGCGCCCCGCCGACCTGGATCTCGGCGGCCGGGTGCTCGTCCAGTACGTCGAGGCCGACGGCGACCTGCTCGCGTTGACCCTCACCGACCGGCGCCTGGACCTGCGTGTCGTGGGCCCGCTGCGCGAGGTCGCCGATCTGCTCGAACGCGTGCCGTTCGCGTTGCGGCACCTGGCCCGCCGCCCGAGCCCGGGGATCCTGCGGCTGCTGCGCACCACGACGTCCACATTGGACTCACTGCTGCTGCCGCGCTGCGACAGGCCGCTGGTGGTCGTGCCGACGGGTCTGCTGCACAACGTCCCGTGGTCGACTTTGCCGTCGTGCCGTGGAAAACCGGTCGTCGTCGCACCTTCGGCGACGTCGTGGCGCAGCGCGGCGGCCCGGCCCGTTCGGCCGCGCACGTTCGCCGTGGCCAGTGGCCCAGGACTCCCCGGCGCCGAGGAGGAAGCGCAGGCCGTCGCGGACCTCCACGCCGTCGCGAGCCCGTCGAACGCGACGGTCGACGACGTCCTGAAAGCGCTGGCCACGGCCAGCACCGTGCACCTGGCCGCGCACGGCCGCCTGAACCCGGACAACCCGTTGTTCTCCGCGCTGTCCCTGCACGACGGCCCACTCGTGGTCTACGACGTCCAGCGCCTGGAACAGGTACCGGACACCGTGATCATGGCCGCGTGCGACGCCGGCCGCTCGGTCGTCGTGTCCGGCAACGAACTCCTCGGCCTCGCCGCCACGTTCCTCGAACGCGGGACCGCGCAGCTGATCGCCCCGGTCGTGCCGGTGCCGGACGCCGAGACCAAGGACCTGATGCTCGGGGTGCACCGCCGGTTGCGCGAGGGCCGTTCGCCGGCCCAGGCGCTCGCCGAGGCGCAGGAGGAACTGGACCGGCCCAACGGGTTCGTGTGCGTGGGGGCGTGAGCTGAACGGGGCTCCCACCTGGGGATGATGGGCCGAACGGCTCCGTGTGCGCCGACTCCGGGAGCCGTAGCATCCCCACTCACTGCGCGGATCTGCCAACTGGGGGCGTGAGATGCTGCGAGTTCATCGTGCTGTGTTCGTGATGGTGTTGATGGCCGGGCTGGTTCCGGCGGTGGTGTCCGTCGCGACCGCGGCGCCACCACCGACGACGGTGCCGAACGCGGCGCTGAACGCCAAGTGGAACACGTACGGCAACCAGGGCGGCCATTGGACCGGCGGCGACCGCACCGCGTCCGTGCCACTGCCCGACGGGCGCACCGCGTGGCTGTTCTCGGACACCTTCCTCGGCACGGTGAACGCCGACGGCAGCCGCCCGGCGAACTCGCCGATGGTCCACAACACGATCGTCGTCGAGCAGAACGGACAGCTCGGCCCGACACTGCACGGCGGCACGCCCGCGGCACCGTCCTCACTGGTCGAGATCGCGGGCTCGTCGCTGTCGCACTGGGTCGCGGACGGCATCGTCGAGGGCAACACCCTCAAGGTGCTCTACATGCAGATCGAGTCGACCGGCGGCGGTGTGCTGGACCTGAAGCTGAAGGGCACCGCACTGGCCACCTTCAGCCTGCCGTCCCTGAGCCTCACGGGCGTACGCACCCTCCCACTGGGTGACAAGATCGCATGGGGCCAGGACGTCTTCACCGAGGGCGGCCGCACCTACGTCTACGGTTCGGAGTCCAACGGCGACGAACCCAAGCGTCTGCACCTGGCCCGCACCAACGGCCTCGACGGCACCTGGGAGTTCTGGACCGGCTCGGCGTGGTCGGCCCGCGAGGCGGACTCCGCGCGGCTGTTGACGGGCACCGGCACGGCGTTCTCGGTCACGAAGGTGGGCGCCGAGTACGTGCTGATGACGATCGACGGCAACCTGACGTTCAACCCGACCCTGGTGGCGTACACGGCTTCCGCGCCGACCGGCCCGTTCGGCAACCCCCGCCCGCTGTACGAGGCACCGGAGGCGGGCGCCGACGGCAGGCCGGTCATCGTCTACGACGCGACCGTTCATCCACAGCTCGGTCAGAACGGCACACTGGTCGTCTCCTACAACGTCAACAGCCTGGACGCCGCCGACACCAAGGCGGACGTCCGGATCTACCGGCCCCGGTTCGTCGACGTGACGTGGCCACCGCCGGCGCCGGACCCGTCCGGACTGCCCGGTGCGCCGGGAGGGCTCGGGGTGCGGGACGACAACGACGGGGGAGCCACGCTGTCCTGGCAGCCGGTGTCCGGTGCGAGCTACCGGGTGTACCAGCGGGACGTCACGAACGGCCAGGAGTTCTTCTCCCGCCACCCCAAGGCGTACACCGGGACGACCGCCGCGGTGCCGTTCCTGCGTGACGGTCACACCTACGAGTTCCGTGTCACCGCTCAGAACGCGAACGGCGAAGGCCCGACGTCGGCCACTCTCAGCCTCACGGTGAGGGTCAAAGCGCCCGAGCCTCCGGCGAACCTGCGTGCCGCGGCGAACGACTCGGGCGGTGTCGCGCTGACGTGGGATCGCAGCACCAGCCCGGGTCTGCTGTGGTACCAGGTGTTCCGCACGGACGTGACGAACGGTCCCGGCACCGGCGCGCCGGTGTACTTCCCGGACTCCGGCACGCCCGCAGTCACGGACGTCGACCTCGAACACGACCACGTCTACGAGTACGTGGTGGTGACGAACCGTTCCGGTCAGGCCAGCGCGCCGAGCACGGCCGTGCGCGCGACCGCCCGCTACGCCAAACCCGGTGTGCCGGCCAACCTCCGCGCCACGCCCCGGTCCGACGGCAAGATCAGCCTGAGCTGGGACGCGCCCGCGCCCGGCGTCTGGTACTGGGTCTACCAGCGCGACATCTCCGACAATCCCGCGAACGCGTTCACGAAGTGGCCGTTGCCGATCGCAGGCGACACCACGATCGACGCGGACTACCTGACGCACACGCACACCTACGAGTTCAAGGTCGCCGCCACCAACCGCGGCGGCGAGGGTGCGCAGTCGGCGCCGGTCCAGGCCACCTCGCGGATGGCCGCGCCACCCGCGCCCACCGGCCTGACCGCGGTCAGCAACGGCGACGGCACGGTGAAGCTCAGCTGGACCAGGCCGCCGAACACCTGGACGTGGATCCTCCAGCGCGACGTGACCGAGGGCGACACCGAGTTCTACCGCTGGGACCTGCCGGTCGCAGACAGCGACACCGCGACCGCCGGCTACCTCGTGCCCGGTCACACCTACGAGTTCAAGGTGGCCGCGACGAACCAGGCCGGTGACAGCGCGGCCTTCTCCAACGCCGTGCAGGTGGTCGCCGACGTGGCCGCCCCGCCGCCGCCGGCCGATCTGATCGCGACCGCGGCCGCCGACGGCACGATCGGTCTCAAGTGGACGGCGCCGCGCGACCAGCTCTGGTACTTCGTGTACCAGCGCGACGTCACCAAGGGGCAGAACGAGTTCACGAAGTGGCCCTACCCGGTGACGTCCGGTACGACGGCGACCGCGGCCTGGCTCGACCACCTGAGCGTCTACGAGTTCAAGGTGACCTCCGCCTTCGCGGGCAAGGAGTCCGCGTTCTCCGCCCCGGCCCGTGCGACGTCGCGGGTCCAAGCACCCTCCGTCGCACCCACGGGTCTGAGCGCTCTAGCCCGCCCGAACGGCAGTGCGTTCCTGCACTGGAACAGCGTCGGCCAGAACATCGGCTACTTCGTCTACCAGCGCGACGTCACCGCCGGCCAGGCCTTCTTCCGCTGGGGTCTGCCGTTGAGCGCGACCCAGGCGGTGGCCGATCCGCTGATCAACGGCCACGTCTACGAGTTCAGGGTCGCCGCCGCGAACGCTGGAGGTGAGGGTCCGCAGTCCGCGCCGATCCAGATCACCGCGCACGGCGGCACCCCGGCCGCCCCGTCGCTCTCGGTCGCGCCCGGTGACGGCAGGGCGACGCTGACGTGGAACTCCGTGCAGGCGGGCGCCTACTACTTCGTGCACCGCAGGAACGTCAGCGCGGGGGAGGGCTTCACCAAGTTCCCCCTCCCGATCCAGGAGACCTCGTTCGCGGATGCGTTCCTGATCAACGGAGACACCTACGAGTACGTCGTGTCCGCGTCCAACGAACACGGCGAAGGCCCCTGGTCCAACTCGGTTCAGGTGCGCCCGCTGCCACCCGCTCCCGCCGCGCCCGCGTGGCTGACGGCGGCCGCGGGCGACGGGAAGGTGACGCTGAACTGGGCGGCGGTGTCAGGGGCCTGGTACGTCGTCGAGTACCGCGATGTCACGGCGGGCCAGCAGTTCCGTTCCGCGCAGACGCTCAGCCCCGCCACGTCGTGGGTGCACACGTACCTGACCAACGGCCACACCTACGAGTACCGGGTGCGCGCCACGAACATCGCCGGTGACGGTCCTCCCACGGCCGCCCAGCGGGCGAGGCCGATGCCGCCGTTCCCGTCCGCGCCCAGCGGCCTGGTCGTCCAGTCCGTCGGTGACGGCACGGTGAACATCGCCTGGCAGGCCAGCCCCACCCCGTGGGTCGGTTATGTGGTGGAGACCAAGGAGACGAGCGCGTCGTCGTGGCGGCAGTTGCCCGCGAACTGCTGTTCCCACCAGAGCATGTGGCTGACGAACGCGGTCGGCTACCAGTTCCGCGTGCGCGCCACGAACATGAGCGGTACCAGCGCCTCGACCAACACCGTCGAGGCGACCCCGATGCCGCCGTTCCCCGCCGCGCCGTGGGGTGTGAGCGCGAGCAAGGGTTCCGCCGCGGGCCAGATCAACCTCTCGTGGAGCCCGAGTTCGACCCCGAACGCCTGGTACTGGGTCTCCTACCGGCAGGCGGGCCCGCCCACGACACCGCAGCAGCCCTGGTACGAGGAGTGGACGACACTGCCGTACCCGTTGCCGCAGACGTCGATCACCGTGACCGGGCTGGCGTGGCAGGAGGTCTACGAGTTCCAGGTGCGGGCCACGAACGCGGCCGGCACGAGCGGCCGCACCTCGGTGCCGTGGGCCATCGCGCAGACGGCCGGGACGGCGACCTGGCGCCCGGCGAACGAGGCCAACGGGTCCAACGCGAGGGCCAGGGAGCTCACCGCGGGCAAGGACTGCGGCTACACCAGGTACCAGCGGGTCTGCTACGACGCGCGCGGATTCTTCAGCCCCGACAACCCGATGACGGTCGGGGACTACCTGCTCTACAACCGCAGCCGCGGTGTCCTCGAGACCCAGCTCAGGTGCGAGGCGATCAAGCGTGCGGACATCCGCAAGACCGCGTGGCCGATGCCGGCCCAGCACCTGGAGTCCGGGTTCCCGCGGTTCGAGGAGCACGAGAGGATTCACTCCGACCAGTGGGCCCAGTACCAAAGCGTGCACGCGTTCCTCGTGGCCTACGGCGCCGCCTCGGTTCCGCCGCCGAACGAGTTCGAGGTCGGCGCGAACCTGTGGTGGGGCGGGTATCGGGTGACCTGGAGCGAATCGCCGACCGCGGGGGTGCAGGAGGGGTGCGAATGGCTGTACAAGGAGCAGCGGTAGAGCTGAGCGGCCCGTCCGGTCTGGACGGGCCGCTCAGCCACATCGCCTAGCGGGCGAACTGGAACCAGTTCACGTTCGCCAGGTCACCACCCGTGCCGCCGGTCGCCACCAGGTACAACCGGTGCACCCCGGTCGCGCCGGACGCTGTGGCCGTGCGGCTCGCCCACGTCTGCCAGCCACCCGTGCCCGCCGCCGAGACGGTCGCGACCAGCGGGCCGGTCGGGCTGTCCAGGCGGTACTGCAGGGTGCCGTTCGCCGTGGAGCCGGACGCGAGCCGCGTGGTCACCGAGGTCGGGGGAGTGGCGCCGAAGTCGACGTCCGCGTAGGCCACGTAGTCGCCCGGCGTCAGGTAGCCGACGTTCTGCCCGCAGCCCGAGTCGGTGCACCGCTCGACCTGCGTGCCGCTCTGCTCGTCGTAGTACGAGGCCCCGATCAACGCGTAGGCGTTCTGCGTGGCCGGGAACTGGGCGCCGAAGCCGTACGGGAACAGCGGTGCCTTGCCGTCGCCGACGTTGATCGGCTGCTGCGAGGCGCTCTGCATCCACGTGAACGGCAGCGTGCCGGTCGGCTTGTAGTCGCCGAACAGGACGTCCGCGACGCCGTTGCCCTCGGTGCCCGGCAGCCAGGCGGCGACCAGCGAGTGCCACTGCGGCAGCTGGGCCGCGATGTCCAGCGGGCGGCCGGAGACGAGCACCACCACGACCGGGACACCGGTGGCGCGCAACGTGTTCAGCGTCGCGATGTCCTCGGCGTCAAGACCCAGGCTTCCGGGCCGGTCGCCTGCGCCCTCGGTGTACGGGGTCTCGCCGACGACGGCGATCGCGGCCTGGTAGGTGCCGTCGATGCCGGTGCCGTTGCGGTTGTACGTCACCGTGGTCGAGGTAGACACGGCCGAGCGGATGCCTTGCAGCACAGTGGTTCCCGGCGTCACCGCGCCGCTGCCGCCCTGCCAGGAGATCGTCCAGCCACCGCTCTGGTAGCCGATGTTGTCCGCGCTCTTGCCCGCCACGAAGATCTTCGACGCGGTCTTGGGCAGCGGCAGCACGCCGTTCTGGTTCTTCAGCAGCACCTGCGACTTGCGCACGGCCTCACGAGCCAGTGCGCGGTGCGCGGCGTTGCCGACGGTCGGCGTGTAGGTGCGGTCGGTCAGCGGCTTCTCGAACAGGCCGAGCTCGAACTTCTTGGTGAGGATGCGGCGGTTGGCGTCGTCGATGCGCGACATCGGCACGCGGCCCGCCTGCACCTCCTGCTTGAGGTAGGTGATGAACTGACGCCACGCGGTCGGCACCATGATCATGTCGAGGCCCGCGTTGATCGAGTCGCGCACCTCCGCGGCGGTGAAGCCAGCCTGGCCGTCGATCTGGTCGATCGCGTTCCAGTCCGACACGACGAGGCCGCTGAAGCCGAGCTCGTTCTTCAGCACGTCGGTGATCAGGTACTTGTGGCCGTGCAGCTTCACGCCGTTCCAGCTGCTGTAGGTGATCATCACCGAACCGACGCCCTTGGCGATGGCCTCGCGGAACGGCGGCAGGTGCGTCGCGCGCAGCTCGGCCTCGCTGACCTGCGTGTTGCCCTGGTCGGTGCCGTTGGTGGTGCCGCCGTCGCCGATGTAGTGCTTGGCCGTGGCGAGCACCGAGCCGGAGTCCGACAGCTTCGAGCCCTGCAGGCCGGTGATCATCGTCGTCATCGACGTGGCGTCCTGGGGCGTCTCACCGAACGACTCGTAGGTGCGGCCCCAGCGGTCGTTGCGCGCGACGCACAGGCACGGCGCGAAGTCCCAGTCGATGCCGGTGCCCGACACCTCCTCGGCCGTGGCGCGCCCGATCCGCTGCGCCAGCGCCGGGTCGCGCGTCGCGCCCAGGCCGATGTTGTGCGGGAAGATCGTGGCGCCGACGACGTTGTTGTGGCCGTGCACGGCGTCCACGCCGTAGATCATGGGAATGCCCAGCGGCGTGGCGATCGCCGCGCGCTGGAAGTTGTCGTACATGTTGGCCCACGACGTGGCGTTGTTCGGCGACGGCGCGGAACCGCCACCGGACAGCAGCGACCCGATCCGGAAGTTCGTCAGGTCGGCGTTGCTGACCGCGTTGCGCTCGGCCTGCGTCATCTGCCCGACCTTCTCGTCGAGCGACATGCGGCCGAGCAGGTCGGCGACCCGCGCCGGAATCGGCTGCGTCGGGTCCTTGTAGATCGGGTCGGCCGCGGCGGCCGTACCGGTGGGGATGACGGCGGCACTGATCAGTAGTGCGGCCGCGAGGAGCTTTCTCACAGGGCAGACCTCCGGGGGACGAGGTCCTGTTTACCTTGCGGCACAACAGGGTTCGCCGAGCGTAACCTGCGTTCACAAAGTGGTATAGACCATCGGGGAACCGGAACGAGGACCGGTTCCCCTGCCCGTCCCTAACGGCACCAGGACTGCACGGTCTCCGCGAAGTCGGGGAACTCGGCCCGCGCCGCGGCCAGCACCTCGGCGGGCGTGCGCGGCTCGATCCCGGAGTACTTCTCCGCGACGGCACGCAGTTCGGCGTGCGGCACACCGGTGTCCGACCCGAACTCGACGGCTTCGTGCGGTCCCACGCCGCCCGCGAGCAACCACAGGAACTCGCCCAGGCTCGTCGCCACGGGCCCGACCTCGCCCTCCGACCCGAAGAACATCACCGGCTGAGCGGTCAGCGGCCCCTCCCGCACCAGCCACAGCACGGCCAGCCCGCCGGTGCCGTCCTGCCCGAACGGCCGGAACGCGTCGCCGTCCAGTTCCTTGTTGCCGGTCCACGACCTGATCCAGTCGGTCGTCTCCTCGGCGGAGTCGAACTCCTGGTAGGGCTCGTAGTCCATGTTGCCGGGCGAGGGCTCGTCGGCCTTCTCGTCGTACTCCCAGGGGAAGTCGATGCCGCTCAGCGCGGCCAGTGCGGCGGGGAAGTCCCGGTCGTCAGTGATCTCCACGCGCGCACGCTACTTCAACAGATCGCCCGCGAACGGCGTCTTGGGACGAGGAGAGGAGTCCGACATGCCGATGCCCAGATGGTGGGGCCACATCAACAAACGCGTGTTCAACCCGCGCGCGATCAAGAGCGGCAAGTGGGCGGTGCTCACGCATGTGGGCCGCAGCTCGGGAATGCCCTACCGCACCCCGATGGAGGCGCACCCGGTCGACGGCGGCTACCTGGTCGTCCTGGTCTACGGATCGAACTCGGACTGGGTCCGCAACGTCATGGCGGCCGGCCGTGCGCGGCTGACGGTCGACGGCGAGGAGCTCGAACTGACCGCGCCACGGGTGGTCGGTGAGGCGGAGGCGTTCGCGGCACTCGCCGATGAGGTGAAACGGCCACCCAAGGCACTGCGCATCAAGGAGTACCTCCGGATGGACCTCGCCGCGCGCTAGTCCGGCTGCTCGGTGGCGAGCTTCCCCAGCGCGTGCCTGTTGGTCAGCCCCGTCTTGGTCAGCAGGCTCGACACGTGCTTCTCCACGGTCCGCCGCGACAGGTGCAACTGCGCCGCGATCTCGTTGTTGGCCAGCCGCACCCCGAGCAGCCGCAGCACCTCGTACTCGCGCACGGTCACCCCGGCCAGCCGCAGCTCGTCCGGCACCTCGTCGACCCCGGACCGGCGCTGCGTCACCCGCACGCCCATCAGGCGCAGCTGGGCGCGGCAGGCTCCGGCCACGGCGGCGATGCCGGCGTCGTGGAAGTGGTGTTCTGCGCTGCGCAGCCAGGTCTCCGGGTCGCCCCAGCCGTCGCGGACCGCGGCCTCGGCCACCAGGCGCAGGCCCAGGTGGCGGGCCATCGGGTAGGGGTGGCCTACGTCGCCGCTCTCCTGGACCTGGGCCAGTGCAGCGTCCTTGTCACCTTCGGCTCCTGCCAGGACGGCGGAGGCCAGCAGTGCGAAGTGGTGGTCCCAGCGGAGGCCGGCGGCGGGATCGGCTACGACGGAGTCGTACTCGGCGCGGGTCAGGTCGCCGTCCACGGCCCTGAGCAACAGGGAGAGGCCCAGGCGGCCGGTCAGGTGGTAGGTGGTCGGGGTGGTGCGTTCGGCGGCCAGAGCCAGAGCGAGGTCGGCTCGCGCCCTCGGTCTGTCCTCTTCGAGGAGCGAGCAGAACGTTGCCGCCAGGCCGTGCAGTCGGGCGGTGTGTTGTTCGCCGCCCGGTTCGGACAGCACCGACCAGGCCTCGGTCAACGTCGTCCGGTCGCCGCGGTGGCCGGCCAGGACGGCTCGCAGGACCGCCATGAACTGGCTGATCTCCTGCAGGCCCAGGCGTTTCGCGGCGGAAGAGACGTCGTCGACGACAAGGGAGGCCGCCGCGAAGTCGGCGCGTAGGACCAGTTGCAGGCCGATGTTGACCTCGGACTGGTAGCGGGCGATCACCGCGCCGATCCGGGACGCCAGGTCGCGGGCCTGTTCGAGGCGGCCGAGGTCGCCAGAGCGCAGGGCGTCGTCCAGGCCCAGCCTCACCAGAGCGTGGATCTCCCAGATGGGCAGGTCGTGCGCGATGGCGAAGGCGCGGCTGCGTTCCAGGTACGCCGTGGCGCGGGCCGGGTCGCGGCGGCGGGTCAGGGCCCCGAGGAGTTGCCACGCCTGGCAGGCGACGACGGGGAGCGGGACGCGTTCGGCCACGGTCGCGGCACGCAGCGCGGTCTCCTCTGCGCGTTCGAGGCTGCCCGGCTCGGAGCGGTCCAGTTCCAGGTGCGCGGCCACGACGTCCACGGGCGCGCACTCCTCAGGTGGGGCGTCGCCCAGCAACGCCCTCGCGATCTCCACCTGGGCCAGGCCGTCGGACGTGCGGCCGGCCAGGTTCGCCGCCCACGCGAGCTGCGTGTGCAGGCGGGCGCGGTGCGGGCGGTCGAGGCCCGAGCTGTCGAAGCTCATGGCCAGCGCGCGGTCGACCTGGCCGGCCTCGGTGAGTGCCAGGAGTTGGGCTTCGAGCGCCTCGAAGCGCTGGACGGGGTCCTCGACGAGCTCGAGCGAGCGTTCCAGCAACGTGACGGCCGACTGCGCGGCGCCCTGGGCCAGTGCTCGCCGTCCGGCCTCCGCGTAGAGCGCACCGGCGGCGGCGGTCTGGCCGGCCGCCTCACGGAGAGTCGCGCAGAGGTGGCACCAGTCGCCGGGCACGCCGGGGTAGCGCTTCTCGACGGCGTCGGCCGCACGCCGGGCCAGGGACGCCTGGACGTCCTCGGGGATCAGGGTCAGCACCGCGTCGGCGACCAGCGCGTGCGTGAAGAGGTACCAGTCGGGGGTGTGGTCGTCGGGGCCGATGAGGTGCGCCACGGGTTCGCTCTGCAGGTGGCGCAGCAACGTCCGGTAGTCGAGACCGGTGACCTCGCGGACGACGGTGAGCGGGAACCTGAGCCCGATCACGGCCGCGACCGACACGAACTCGCGCGCCTGGTCGTTCAGCCGGCCGAACCGGCCCGCCACGCTGTGCACCAACGCGGACGGCGGCACACCGGCCTCGCCCATGCTCCAGACGTCCCCGGTCCGCACGAGGTGTCCGTCCGAGACGATCTCGTCGAGCAGTTCCTCCACGAACAGCGGCAGCCCGCCGCTGCCCGCCCACAGCAGATCCAGTGCGGGCGCGGGCAAAGCACCCTCCAGGCACGCGCCCGCGAGCACGGAAACCTGCTCGTGCTTGAAACGCCGGAGCTCGATGAGCGTGGCGGAGTCGCGTTTGCTGGTGGCGCGGGCGAACTCCAGCGCCGCGCTGTCGTCGTCGCGCATGGTCGCGAGCAGCAACGTCGGCTGGTGCGAGATGTTGTCGATGACGTATTCGAGCACTGCCAACGTATCGGGGTCGGCGTACTGCAGATCGTCGATGACGACGGCACATCCGCCCTCACGGCCCACGAGTTCGGTCAGCCGCAGCACGCCCTCGGCGAGCACGATCAGCGAGCTGCTCGACGCGTCGTCAGACGCAGAACCCCAGTCGGGGTTGAGCCGGGCGAGTGCCGGACGGTAGGGGCCCAGCTCGTCGATGTCGACGGTGGTGCCCAGGCGCTGCAGCGACAGCAACGCCTCGCTCAGACAGCGGAACGGGATCGTGCGGCTCATGGCGCTGCCCCGGCCGCGCATGATGCTCATTCCGCTCTGGTAGGCGAGGTCGGTCGCGGCGGTGGCGAGCCGGGACTTGCCGATCCCGGCTTCACCGGTCAGGAATACGACCTGACCCCTCCCCGCAGCGACTTTCGCCAACGTCGTCCTGATCAGTCCCAGCTCATGGTCTCGACCGACGACGACTGGTGCACGTAATGCCACTCGCACATGAGATCACGACCTGCCACGAAACGGTGACATACGGTCAGAAATCGGGCGTCAGTTTTCCGGACGGCAACACGTGGAACCGTTCCCACCGCCGTTGACGGACACGACCGAGTCGAGCACGACGTCGGCGCTGGTCGGCGCCGCGGCGCTCGGACCTGCGGCGATGACGCCTGCGGAGAGGACGACGCCCGTCAGCGCGGCGATCCGCAGGCCGATCTTCCTGGTGGTGGCCCGAGCCGAGGCGGACTGGTCGTGGGTCTCCGAGAGTCTCATTGCTTCTCCTGTTGGTGAGTAACGGTTTCTTGCACGACCCCGGTGAACGGGGAAGATCAGTTGCCCGGCTCGAAGCGCAGGACCGACGGCGTCCGCTCCGGGAATCCCAGGCGCAGCAGGCCGATCCCGAGTCCGGCGAGTCCGGTGAGGAGTCCGGGGGTGGGCACGCGGTCCGGGGTGACGCAGCGGGGACCGTCGCGGCGCAACGTCGCCAGCACTTCGCCCGTACGGCGGTGCCGGGTCGCGGCGGACCAGCCGCCGACCGACACGTCCGCATGGCCGAGTTCCCCGTGGCACAAGGACAAGTCGTCGTCCGTCCATTTGGAAGCATCGTGCTGGCACCACCGGTCGGGTCCGGCCGGTCCGTCCGGGTACCGCTCGGCCAGCTCACGTGCGTCGGAGCAGCCGATTTCCGCGTCCAGCGCCCGCATCGCCGCCGCCAGGCCGTGTTCCGGTTCGAACTCCGCCGCGGCACTTGCCAGCCGAACGGTCGTGCGGGCCCAGCGAGCGACCTCGTCGTCGTCCAGCAGCGTGGCGATTCTGGCGAGCCCGTAACCGATTCCGGCGAACCCGGTCAGGCCGCCGGAACCGACCGCGGCGATGAGGTCGTCGTTGCCCCTGAGCCCGGCCAGCAGGTCCGGCACCGTCGCGAGTGCACGGCGGGCGACGTCGGTGTAGCGGCAGACCTCGCTGATCCGGCCGAGCTGGGCCAGGAACAGCGCCACTCCCGTGTAGCCGTGCGCGAGTCCGGCGCCCATCGGCAGCACCAGCCACCGCGTGTCGCCCACGGGTTCGAGACCGATCCAGTTGATCCGCTCGGTGCCGTAGCTGGTCGTGACGATCCGGTCGGCGATCGTGCAGGCCGCCGACAGCACCTCGTCCGTGCCGACGGCGTGCTGCCGCACCTTGCCCGGCCCTGCTCCGGTGACCGCGACGCGGCGGGTGGCCAGTGACGCGGCGATCACCCATTCCTGGTCGTCGCGGTCGAACTCGTCGAACGCGGACAGGCACGCGAGCGCGTCCTCCAGCCCGGACGTGGCGAGCACGCCGGCAAGCTTTCCCTTGGCGGACACCAGGTCGTGGCCGTCCGCGCGGGTCGTGAACAGCGGGACGTCGCCCGTGTCGAGCTCGGCCGCCTCGAGTTCGGCCAGGCCGGGCAGGAAGTCCGTGGCGCAGGCCGTGGTGAACGCGGCGAGCCGGACGTCGGCGTCGCGCAGGAACTCCGGTGCGCGGGCGGCGGCGAGGAGACCGGCGTACTGGGCCGTCGGCCGGGGCACGATCCGCACCGGCACCGAGGCGCACCCGGCGAGCAGGGCGGCGAACTCCGCGCTGTGCAAGGAGATCGCGTCGTAGGTCTGCCGGAACCCGGACAGCACGGCGTCCGCGTGGTCGGCGGCCTCGACGGGCCGGCCCTGCCACGTCGGGCGGTTCGCGGCGCCGATCACGAACTCCGGCCTGAGCACGGCGCGCATCCGGTCGGTGCCGGCGTCGAGCCATTCCGTTGTGGCGCTGGAGGTCTCCTGGCCGGCGTCGCCGCCGACGCCGGAGATGTCGACGAGCCCGTGCCGTCCGGCTACGGCGGGCAGCAGACCGGTGCGCGCGACCGAACGGCCGAGCGCGACGACTGCGGGATCGGGCCGTTCGCCGGGAAGCTGGGCCTGGAAGAGGGTCTCCACGTCGATCAGCAACGGCTGGTCGGCGCGGGTGATCACGTTCTGGTGGTGCATGTCCGTGGCGCGCAGCAGGTGCAGCACCGCGAGCAGGCCGCCGAGCCGCAGGAAGTACGTCGTGGCGTCGTCGCGGGGCAGCGGGGCCGGCTCGACGTGCTCGGTCCAGCCGTAACCGTCACCCGGCACCGCCCTGACGGTCGCGAGACCGAGGTCGACCAGGTCGTTCACCAGCTCGACCACGTGCGCCAGCGCGAGGTGGGCGTCGACGCCGCGCGGCTTGTAGACCAGCCGCTGCCCGTCCGCGAGTTCCAGGACCGTCGTCGCCCGTCCGCCCCGGTGCCGATCTCCGCCGGGACGGGCGGCGACGAGCGCGGACTTCGTGTCGAGCAGCGTGCCGGTCAGACGGTCCTGGTCGGCCGCGTAGCGCGTGGCGAGCTCGGTGACGACCTCGACCGCGGTGTCGCGTTCGCCGTCCAGCTCCCGGACGAGCACCGGGTAGTGCTCGACGTGGGCACGGGTGAGGAAGTCCTGGAACCGCTCGTGCTCGTCCGCGCCCTTGAGGCCGTCGGCCTGCCCCAGCTCGTGCACGAGAACCGGCGCCGCGAGGCGGGTGAGCCGGCTGGTGAGGAGCTGAGCGCACGAGGCGACCAGTGCGGACGGGTCGACGGCGGTCTCGGGCAGTGCGGCGAGTGCGGCGTGCAGACGGGCGCTCGCCGCGGCCACCCAAGGCTCCACGACGTGCGCGAACACGTCCGTGGGAGCGGGTGTGACGCGGCAGGCGATCTCCATGAGACGAAGCGTGCCAGGGCACTACCGGCGGGTCATGGGTGTAGAACACCACCATTGGCCCGCCGCTGCGCATGGGCCATTACGCATGCTCACCCATGCCGCTCGCGAATCGCTTGAGCGCATGTCGGTCGCAACCCTCCCCGCGGTGCCGCCGAGCTGCGGTTTCCGAATGGTGGTGGCCGCCACGGATGAGGTTTTCGCTGGTGGAGGGCAGATTTTGGGCCAGGCCGCAACGGGGCCTGAAACACCGAGAACCACTACACGGAGGTGCTTTCCGATGGAGAAGATCGTCGACGCGACCGACCTGCTGACCATGGGCTTCGAGGACGACGCGCTGCTGATGGAGGACAACTCCCTCTGCACGCTCTGCTCCTGGACCTCGAGCCAGAACTGACCGGATCTCCGGTAATGCGGTGGGGGGGCCGCCGGGGGCCCCCCCCCCCACCCCCCACCCGCCGGGGGGGGTGGAGCGGCCCACCCCGGGCCCCCCCCCCCCCCCCCGCCCGCCCCCCCCCC
>NZ_JBIRVV010000022.1:0-32502 GCF_044387305.1 Lentzea sp. NPDC020367
CGCGGCGTCGCGTAGCCGGGCAGGTAGCCCATGATCGCGTGCTGAAGTTCCTGGGCTTCCCAGACGGACACCCTCCAATGTTCTGCGTTGGGGATCATGTCGCACATGGTTTGGCGACACGCCCGGTAGCAGTGTGACCTGTGGAAACGCGTCCCAATCGGCGCAAATTCTGATCATGGGGCCCCTGTGGGCCCCTTCTGAGTCATGCAATTCGATCATGAACATTAGCTGGTCGCTGGCCTTGCCTTGATCTTGGGTTGCGATCGGAGATGGTGAGATCAGCTGTCTAGCCAGGCGTCATCCGCAAGTCCCTGGATGTCGCGGCTGTGGGGCATGAGGTCATCGCAACCCGCTGATTAAGAGTCCTCGGTGGACTCTGACGGAGGTGTCGGTCGATGTCGTCGAGTGCCGTTTCCGCACCTCAAGTACAAGGTGCCGAATCCGCCTCTGGTGCGCGGTGTCAGTCTGTGTCGCCGCAGGTCAGGCTTCTCGGGCCCGTCCCAGGCTCGCAGTCAGGGATTTTGCAGGACGTGGCTCGTGCGGTGACGGTGATCATCGCGGCGGTCGTGGGGCTGACGTTCCTCTTCGGGTTCGGCTGGCGGGCCTGCGGTGGGTTGATCAACGATGTTGAACCTTGGCAGCGTGATGCGCAGGTCAGGCTGTTGAGCCGAGTTTCGGCACCCCACGCGCACGCCAGTCTGTGCGGCAAGGTCGGCTCGACGAGGCGGTTGACCACCTCCTCATCCTGTTGGCTGATTACACCCGCATCCTCGGGGCGGAACACGGCACTACGTTCGCGACCCGGTCCAGCTCGCGAAGGCGCGCCACGACAACGACAACCGAGTCGCGGCGACCACCGAGCTGGCCGAGAACCTGGACGAACAGCTGCACATCTGGCCCCGAGGACAGCGCCAACGTCGAGCACAACCGCCAACTTCTGGCGAAGTAGCGCGCGGCGCGCTGAGTAGGTACGGGCAGGCGAGAGGACCGGCATGTGCGCTGTGGTTGGTAGTCCACAGCTGGCGCGCGGTGAGGAAAGAGCGACTGGCTTGGGCCGCTGAGGGCGAGTGATCCCCTGTCGGCTAGCGCCCATTTCTTCCGCCCGCACGTTATTTCCCGCCCGCGGTCGCTAGTTCGGCTGCGCACAGAGTGGACATAATAGTGACAAGTCGGGTAGTGGCATTTCTCTGGGGGCGTGCACGAGGTAATATGAAGAATCGCCAATTTGTTGCCTTTGGCATTGCCATTATCGGGTTGATCTGGCGACGGTGACCGCGTAGGGGTAAATGATCGAGTAGAGCAGGCGGGTAATGAGCATTGAGCTGGCAGAGAACCGACTGAGGGACGGGCACGTGGCAGTTGGCAGCCTTGAAGTTCTCATGGAGAACTATGAGCGCGATGGTTTCGTTGTGGTCGACGGCCTGCTGCCAGATGCAGTAGTTGAACAGGCCCAGTACGGCGTCAAGCGGCATCATGCCGGCGAACGTGACGTCGAGTTACCCAGTGGCCTCGGCTACCTGGACTGGCGACCTGGGGATCCACCGGGTATCCGAATCAACGACTACGTGTCCCTGCAGAACGAAGACGTCCGTGGCCTCGTGACGTATCCACCGATCGCCGCCATGGCGGCGATCCTCAGCCGCTCGCCGAGCATCCGTCTCTTCCACGACCAGATCATCTACAAGGACCATGTCGCTAATCCCGCAAAGGTCGACGCCAACGTGGTCGGCTTCCACACGGACCGGGCCTACTGGCAGACCTGCAGCTCCAACGAGATGCTAACCGCCTGGGTACCTCTAACGCCGGTCTCAGAGGTCACCGGCGCGCTGTCGTTCGTGCGGGGCAGTCACCGGTGGCCGGGCAATGACAATCTCGCCAACTTCTTCGCTCAGAGACACGGTGTCTCCCTGAGTCAAATCGCGGTACCCGACGGAGTCGAGCCTGAGGTCGTGACGCTCGAGCTCACACCCGGACAAATGAGTTTTCACCACTGCCGGACGGTCCACGGCAGCGCTCCGAACCGCTCCGCGGGGCCTCGTTGCGCGATCACCGTGCACTTCCAGGACGAGACCAACGAGTATGTCCCGCCACCGGCGGGACGACACTCCGTCCACGTCAACGACCTGCTGTGCAAGCGGCGAGGCGACGGTAATCCAGACTACTCCGACTCTTTCGTGTCGCCCGAGCTGTTCGCCGGCTCTCCAGCTGACGCCGAGCGAGTGTTGGAAGCGGGTCCTTCATGACGCCTCAGGGCCGTTCCGTACTCGACACTATCCGGCGATGCTCGAGAGCTACGCCCGCAAGTCCGCCGTTCTTCATCCGACGGTCGAAGCTGCCGTGGCGGGGCAGTGGCGAAGTGAGCGTGCCTCTTAGCGGCCAGCCATCGGCCACGATGCTTGCTGCTGCGTGCCTCGGCGTCCTGAGCCAGCGCGAGGGTCGCCTCGGCTCGGACCGACCCACTATCCGCATGGGGCTGCTCCGTGCCGCTGCAAGCGCGGTCGTCACCGTTCCGGTCGTGGTGGATGCGCCCGGCGATGTCTCGTGCAGGGAGTGGCTCGACACGGTCGCGACGGCTGTCGATGAGGCCGATAAGGCTTTCGGGCATCTTGCGCCCGACGAAATCGAGCTCCTGATCGGGCAGGAGCGCGATGGTGGCCGCCGTACCCTGTTCTCCGTCCTTGTCGCCGATGAGAGCATCGAGCCGGTAGGACGGACACTGGACAACGACGTCACCGTAGACACCGTCAACGGCTCGCTGCACGTCCTCTTCGACGACCGCCTTTTCGACCGGTCCGTCATTGATGAGTGGACCGCCGACGTAGCCTTTCTGTTCGAAGCCTTGGGACGCGGGCAGGAAATCGTCAGCCATGTGCTGAACGACGCAGTCACCGCCCGTACGGCCAATGTCGCACGAGCAAGGCTCTACGCCCCTCCGAGTGTGGCCGAGTCGGTCGCGGCCGCGGTCATCCGAGATCCCGATGCGCCCGCAGTCGTCACTGCAGACGCCACCGTCACCTACGGCCAGTTCCGCGACCGATACCTCGCCATCGCCCGAACCCTGGTGGCCGAGCGCGTCAAGCTGGGCGACCGGGTGGGATTGTTCGTCGCGGCCGGACCAACCTACGTTGCGAGCCTCGTCGCGACGCTCCACGTCGGCGCCGTTCCCGTCCCTCTCGACGCACAGAGCCCAACCCGTCGACTGGGGCAAGCAGCAACGGCTGCGAACTTCCGTGTGCTTCTCGCGAACCAGCCGAGGCTGGCGGAGGCCAAGCGGATCTGCGCGCTGGTGCCGCAGAACCGGACGCGCGTTGTCGAGATCAGCGACGACGAGGCACCGCGGCACGAGGCCACCTTGGGAGGTGACGTGCCGGTCGCCGTTGCCCCCGAGGCTTCCGGCTACATCCTTTTCACCTCCGGAAGCACCGGTATCCCCAAGGGAGTCGTCCAGACTCGACGGACCCTCGACTCGGTCGTCGACTGGCAGGTGCAACGGTCTGGAGCTGGGACGCGGCCGCGGACACTCCAGCGCAGCGCCCTGTCGTTCGACGTCGCTCTCCAGGAGATCTTGTCCACGCTGGCCGACGGTGGAACCCTGCTAGTCCCGGCAGACGGCCAGCGTCAGGACCTGCAACACACAGCGTCGGTGATCCAGCGCTGGAAGGTCGAGCGGGTCTTCATACCTCCCTCGGGCCTGCATGCGCTGTTGGCGGCCGTGGACGCCTCCCTGCTGTCGTCGCTTCGCGAGGTCGTCTGTGCAGGCGAACCCCTCGTCATCACCGCCTCGGTCAGACGTGTCTTCCGAGAGATTGATGCGAGGCTCGACAACCAATACGGGCCTACTGAGACGCATGTGTGCACGGCCGAATTCGTCGAAGGCGATCCGTTCACATGGCCGGACCATCCCTCGATCGGCGCACCGGTCCCAGGAGACACAGCCAGGGTCGTGAGCGTGGACGGTCATCGACTTCCCGTCGGGACACCGGGCGAGCTAGTGATCTCCGGCCAGACGGTGGCTTGTGGCTACCTCCACGGCGAGGACCCGAAGTTTGTTCGCGAAACCGGCGAAGACGGGATCTCCGTCATCCGGTCTTACCGGACCGGTGACATCGTCAAAGAGCGTCCTGACGGGACCTTCGAGTTCCTGCTCCGCGGCGACGAGCAGGTGAAGGTGCGCGGCTACCGCGTAGAGCTGGGAGAGGTCGAGGCTGCCGCGCTCGCGACCGGGCGTGTGACGGAGGTCGTTGCCTTCCCGCTCGGCAAAGGCTCCACCGTTGAGCGGCTGGGACTCGCGGTGGTCCCCACGGCGGGTGCCGACGATCTGGACCGAGGTGCGCTTCTGCGCGAGATGGCCGACCGGCTGCCGCCGTACATGATGCCGCGACCAGCAGAGATCGTGGTCCGGGAGCGCCTTGAGTCAACGTCGTCCGGCAAGGCGGACCGGCGACTCGTCGCCGAGTTCGCCGAGAGTCAGTTCCGCGCCCAGGTAAGCGATTCCGGGGACGCCGAGCAGATGGTGCGCTCCTTGTGGTGCCGGTGTCTTGGAGTCGACGAGTTCGACGAGGACGCCACTTTCGTCGCACTCGGCGGAGACTCGCTCGCGGCCGTTGATCTGGCTGCCTCGTTGCAGGACGCCGTGGGAGTCACTATCTCCTTGCGAGAGCTCCTCGCGGGAACCACCCTCCGGCACCTGCAGGCCCAGGTGGGAGGTGCGCATACAGCCACAGGCACCAGCCTGGATGCCCCAGAGAAGCAAATCGAGTTTGCCTCGGCGTCCGTCACACTGCCGAGGTTCGGCACCATCAGATGCGTCTCCTCGGCGGAGGCCAAACATCTCTACCTTGATGTGGTGGCCTCGAGGAACTACGAGCAGTTCGGCATCGCCGATGAGCCATTGAAGACCGTGCTCGACGTGGGGGCCAACATCGGTGTTTTCGCGCTCGCTGTGCTTGACCGACATCCACGCGCACGGGTGATTGCTCTGGAACCACACCCCGCGTTCGCCGAGGCACTCAGAGCCAACCTCGGAGACCGAGCCCACGTCATCGAGGCTGCTGCGGCCGCCAGTCGCGGCGAGGCCACCCTTTACATGTACGACCAGATGCCTGCCATGTCGTCTTTACAGCCCGAGCCCGACTACGACTACGGCCTGATGGCGACGTTAATCGACAACCAGCTTTCCCGCGTCGGCGCGGCCGTGTTTGGAAGTCCGGCATCTGTGGCGGCGGCCCGCGAGATCTCTCGATCACAGGCGGTCAGGACCGTACGTTTGTCGGACGTGCTGTCGGAGTACGGGTGGGACAGGGTCAGCCTGGTCAAGGTCGACGTGCAGCACGGCGAGGAGGACGTGCTCGCAGGGCTCGATGACGCCGATTGGGCGCGTGTTGACCGCGTTGTGGTGGAGGTCCAAGACCGAGGTACGCAGCTGGCAGAGCTGCAGCGGCTCCTCCAATCCCGAGGATTCGAGACGGCTGTCCACACAGACCCCGTTCTCCACGCTGGCAGCGCCGTCCGTTTCCTCTACGGATGGGTTGCCAGCCGTTTCGAATACGAGGCCTCATGAACGACCACGATCCACACTCGAGAGGGTTACCTGGCGATGAGGATGTCGCGTGGTTCGCGAAGCACGGCTGGTGGGTTTCCTCCGTCGTCCTAACCGAAGATGAGTTGGAGACCCTCTCCTACGGCATCGACCGCTTCTACGCGCGCGACCTGGACGTCCGACTGCCTGCGGTACCCCCTGGCGACTCGGAGCCCGACCCGACAGCCACGCGGTCGCTCCAGAACGACTACGTCAGCCTGCAGGTGGACGAGCTACGCGAATTTGTCACGACTCCGACCCTGGGACAGATGGCCAGCACGCTCGGTCAGCATGCCGGCGTGCGGATCTTCCACGACCAGCTGATCTCGAAAGCGCCCGGTCCCGGGCTTGTCGGGTGGCACACCGATCGCAGCTATTGGCTGAGCTGCTCATCCGAGGACATGCTCACGGTCTGGGTGCCGCTGCAAGAGGTCGACGCCAGCAACGGCGCCCTTCAGGTCGTGGATGGAAGCCACCTGATGGACATCGACCACAACACCCTCCGCGGATTCCACGCATCCGCGCCGGAGGAGCAGACCTCGTCATGGCCGGTCGGGGCGGTGCGCACGCTACGGGTCAGGCGGGGCCAGGTCTCGGTCCACCATGCTCGGACGGTCCACGGCAGCGGACCCAACCACACCGTGAACCCCCGAGTTGCGCTCGCGATCCACCTTCAGCCCGACGAGAACCACTACGTGCCACCGCCTTGCGGGGCACCCGCTTTGCACTTCAATGATGTTCTCTGTCGTCGAGGTGCTGACGGAACCCCCGACTACCGTGACCCCTACGTCTGCCCGAGTGTCTGGCCCAGCACTCGAACGTCTGGTTCTTGAGCCGATGACCGTGCGCCCGTCACCGCACCAAATCCGACTACTAGTCGCTCAGCACGTCGACCCCGGCTCATCTGCGCTCAACCACGCGGTGCTGCTCCGACCTCGTTCGATGGCGGCCGCCGGTGCCCTGCGGACAGCCGTGCCCTCCATGGCGGCAGCACACGACAACCTGCGGTATCGCTTTCGTCGAGGCGGACCCGACGGCTGGGTTGCGGTCGACGGACCACCTGCGGCTGCGATCACCAACACGGTCCAACTGTCGGAGACCGATCTTCCACACCGTACGCGGTGCGAGCTGGACCGCCCTTTCGACCTCTCGGTCGAGGCGCCGCTGCGCATCGCGTGGTGGACGGGTCCGTGGGGACATGTCTGCCAGTTAACCTTCCACCACGTCGCGACCGACGCTCGTACGCTTGAGCTGCTGCTCGACGACCTTCGAAGCCGGTGCGCGGAGCCCAAGACCGCCCCCGGACGGCCACCTTCAGCGAGCTACTTCGACCTGGCTGCCGAGACCTGGAGGGCAGCCAACGACGTTCGACGTAAGCAACGTCTGCGCGACTACGCCGGCGAGGTGGGTGCGGTCGACCTCAGTCCACTGCTTCCCGTCGGGCCCGGTCGTGGCGTTAGTGCGACGTCCGTCTGGCAGGTCCCGGGCGACGTGGCCGACGCCGCACGGCGAGTAGCGATCGAGGTCGAGAGCACGCCGTTCGTGGTGTGGCTGACGGCATGGTCGAGAGCCGTCGCGACCCTGCTCGACCGCTGGGAGCTTCCGATCTCGGTCCCCATGTCGACGCGGCGTAGCCGCACCGAGTTGGGGACTGCCGGGTTCTTCGTAAACTCGGTGGTCCTACCAATCCAGATGATCCCCGACGAACCACTGGTGAGGTCGGCGGCACGGACTCGAGACTTGGTCCTCGACGGTCTGGAGCGACGCGACTTACCACTGCACGAACTGGCTAGCGAGCTCGACCTAGAAGTCCGAGGGTTGTCTAACCCGCTGGTCGCCGTGTCCAGCCAGCTCCTGCCGGTGGCGATGCAAGCCATCGAACTCCCTGCGTCGCACATCGACCTGGAGTACCTCGAATCGACCGAGCCGCGTTATCAGATGTCGTTCGAGGTTCGAGACGACGGAAGGTCCCAACAGGGGCGGGTCACCGTCGACGCCCGCAGTCTTGACACAGAGCGGCTACCGGTGCTGCAGCGGCTCATCGAGGCGGAGCTGGTCCCCTCGAGATCCCGGACGTCGGCTGTCGAAGCCGTCGCGGCGTCCAAGCCGTGCGCTGCCAAGGCTGGGCCGCGGTCGCTGGTCGAGCCCATCGAGCAGTGGTTTCGTATTCACCCAGGCGCGCCCGCCCTGGAGTGGAATGGCGGCCGCTGGTCGCGTGCGGAGCTTGCCATCGCCGTCCACGAGGTCGTCGCGACGATGGAGAGTGCAGGAATAGTTCCCCGTGGCACCGTCGTCGTGGATGTTCCGCGCGGCCCCCACTTCGTAGCAGCGCTGCTCGCCGTGCTGTCCGCAGACATGGTGCCGGTCATGAGCCGACGGACAGCCGGGCTGGACGTAGACGGAGAGCTGGCCGACCAGGTCGGCGCGGTGCTCAAGCTGGCCGCTGACAATCGCGGTGTCGTAGCCACCGCTCGAGGGTGCCTACGGGATCCGACGACGTCGGAATCACCTCTCTCTGAGGACACCGCCTACGTCACCTTCACGTCGGGCTCGACCGGCCGCCCCAAAGGTGTGCCTGCACCCTTAGCCGGGGTGCTCGCTTACCTCGACTGGGTCGAGGTGGTCACCCAGCTCTCGACTGATGACCGCTGCCTCCAACTGGCCTCGCCTGGGTTCGATGCGCTGGTCCGCGACATGATCGCGCCGTTGCGTGCTGGCGCGACGTTAGTGCTACTGCCTGACGAGCAACGCCTTAGTGGACCCGCCCTCCACTCAGCCGTCCTCGACGGGAACATCTCCGCAATCTTGGCCATGACTCCACCTCAGCTCCGCCGCCTGGTGTCGACAATGCGTGGTCTGCAGCCCGTCTCGCACCTCCGACTCGTGTGCGTGGCCGGTGAGCCCCTCTTCTGTTCGGACCTGCTCGGTTCTGAGCGAGCGCTCCCCGCGTGTCGCTTCTTCAACCTCTACGGGCCGACTGAGACCACCATGACCGTCACCTATCTGGCCGTGAGCGAGTCGTTTTCCTCGCATGAGCGACTGCCCGTCGGGCGGCCGATACCTGGGTCCACGGTCCATGTCGTCGATTCCCGAGGGGTGGAGGTGCCGAGCGGATGCACAGGCGAGGTCGTCATCGCTGGCCCGGGAGTCGCGGGCGGCTATGTAGGGACGCACCGTCCGGAGACGAGCCCGTTCGCGCGTCGGCAGGTCGGCGGTCGGCTGAACTGGACCTATGCCACGGGCGACCGTGGCTATCTGCTCGATGACGAGACCGGACTCCGCCTGCTCGGTCGGGTTGACTCAGAGTGGAAGGTCAACGGGGAGCGAGTCAACCTGGAAGCGATCGAGGCGGCCATCCGCAGCCATCCTGGCGTTTTCGACGCAGTGGTCCACCTCGATGAGCTCGGAGGCCTCCCCTTGGTCGTCGGCACTGTCGCCTTCCACGAGAACCCCATCAGCCTCAAAGAGCTCCAGTGCTTCTTGGAGAACAAGGTGCCGCCGGCGGGGATTCCACGCCGGCTGCTCATAGGCCCGGTGGCGCGCCTCCTGAACGGCAAGATTGACCGCAGCGTCCGTCCTGAACCGCTCGTGGTCTCCCACGTCAGCGAGGTCGAGGTCGCAGCCCGACGTGACGTGACCGAGGCGATTCGACAGGTGCTCGGGTCTGTGCCGGAGGATCCGACGCAGTCGCTGTTCAATTTCGGGCTGGACTCCCTCCAGGCCATCGAGCTACTTGAACGTTTGAGTCTCCTGTCCACGGGGGGCGCCGCAGCCACGAGATTCTTCGACTCCCCGAGAATGGCTACGCTGGAGGAGCTCGTCGGCCGATCCGATCGCGAAGCGAAAAATGCCACTCACGGAGTCGGACACCTCGGTCTCTCATGGCTCACCGCCGAGGTCGACCGCGAAGCTCCTGCGGCACTCGTCTGCTTCCCCCATGCCGGTGGCGACGCTCCGACCTTCACCCCTGTGGCGACAGCGCTCGCCGGGAGAATGAACGTCGCCGTCGCACGCCGGCCCTCGCCTGACGACCGGCCTGGGACCGTCGCCGCTTGGTTGGACGCCTACGTCCACGCCACCACCCGTCAGCTGGGCGAGATCGACGGACCTGTTGTCCTGTGTGGCTATAGCGTCGGCTTCATTATCGCCTGTCTCGCGGTTCGGGCACTCGAGATCGAGCGCATGCAGCCCGTGACGGGCCTCGTCGGGATCAACCCGAGCATCTCGGGCAGGGACACAGTCGATCTTGTTGCCGCGTCGGCGGCGACCCCCGGCGTGGGGAGTGACGCGTCGTACTCCGAGTTCGAGCTGGCGCGCCGACTCGAGGCGGACCTCGCCCTCCGTCAGATCGTGCCTGTATCGAGCGGAGTACTTCCGCCGGTACTGCTGATGCAGACCCCCGAGGATCGCCGGCGGTTCGACGCGGACCCGAACCTTCTGCCGCGCTTCGCCGCGGTCGAACGTCTCGAGCTGTACGGCGAGCACGTTCTGACAAAGTACGAGATGACGAGGGTCGGGACATTCATACGAGAACGGGCCGACCGCTGGAATGAGACCTGACCTCGGCGAGGGGTGGCGCGCGGTCCGCGCGCTTGTCGCGCCCACTCCTCTCGTCCACCTGTCGGATCCGGACATCTGGATAAAGGACGAACGCCAGCTGCCGACCGGATCGTTCAAGCTTCGCGGAGCTGCTGTCTGGGTCGCTGGCACGTCGTCTGACGGCCCAGTGGTCACCGCTAGCTCAGGGAATCATGCGGCCGCGCTGGCGTGGGTCCTCGCTCGGAAGAACGACACTCGACGACTTGTTGTCGTTGTCACAACTACCGCCGATCGCACGAAGGTGCGAAAGCTCGCTGAGGCAAGAAACGTCGAAGTAGTCGTGATCGACGGAGATAACGCGGCTCGGGACATTGCGGCGCGAAGGCTGGCGGCGGATCGGGGCGGTTCCTACTGTTCGTCCCACGACGATCCATTTGTGATCGTTGGCCAGTCGACTGTGGGGTTGGAGATCTTGGAGGCACGACCTGATATCTCCACCATCGTCGTACCTGTAGGCGGTGGCGGCCTCTTCGCTGGCACGATTCACGCTGCGGATACCAGGCCTAATGTCCATGTCTTTGGAGCCGAGCCGACAGGTGCCAACGCAATGGCACTCTCGCTTGCTCGTGGGCGACGGATCCAGTTGGCGTCGACGTCCACCCGATGCGACGCACTAAGAGCCACCACCCCAGGGCGACTTTGCTGGTCCATCGCGCAAGGCTCGGGAGCCACAGTGATCGAGGTCTCCGACGGTGACGCGGAAGACGCTCAGCGCCTGCTTGCGGATAGGCTCGGGCCGGTCGAGCTTTCCGCGGCCGTCTCGGTAGCGGCTGCGGTCCGCGCGAACCTCTCCGGGGCCGCGTGCGTGGTGACTGGCGCACTGCCCGCTCAGGATCGTTGAAGAAGATCGCGTCTCCGACGACGCCTATGCAGCAGCGGCCCCCAGCGACCTCAAGAGTTGCTGGAGTGGTCGTCAGCGCTTTGCGTCCGAGCGCACAGACGTATAGGACCCGTGTCGGACATGATGGTTATCGCCGGATGCGGCGCCTCAGGAGGTACGCGGCTGGTCAGGGAGGTCCCGGGCGTTCTTGGTCGGGCCGATCAGCAAGATCAGCACCGAAAGGGCCAGGATGCCGGTCATGACCCACATCGTGGTCCGGATGCCGAGAGACGTGGCAAGGGCTCCCGCGGAGAGTGCTCCGAACGGGATCGTGCCGTAGTTGAGGAACTGCATGGTGACTGTCACGCGGCCCATGAGCTCAGGAGGGCAGTAGTTCTGCCGGAAGCTGCTCCTGATCACGTTGCCGCTGACGACGCCGGCGTTGACCATCAGGCCGCCGATGACGGTGAATGCGATTAGCGGACCGCTAGTGGCCAGCGGCATTAGCAGCCCGAACGGCATCGTGGCCATGACGCACACGAGTGAGCCACGGCCTGTGCCGAACCGCCTTGTCACCTTGCCGGCGATAAGCGCTCCAAGAACGCCGCCGACGCTCGTGCCAGCGACGATCGCTCCGGTGATGCCGGTTGCCACGCCTACTTCGCGAACGAGGAAGGCCACGAACATCGAGGCCAATCCGGCGGTCGCGAGGTTGCAGATGGCGCCATACAAGGTGAACACGCGCAGGTAGGGGTCGGACACGACGAATCGCTTTCCGTCCGCGATCTCCCGGTACAGCGAACGGTGACTCGTTGCCGCGGCGGGCGCGGAGTTCTCGCGGTATTTGATCTTCGTAAGGCAGATCAAGGACGTTGCGTAGCCGGCGACGTCGGCGAGAATGCCGGTGACCGGACCGAAGAGTTGTGCGATGAGACCGCCAACGCCCGGTCCCGCCACCTGCGCGGCGGCTGTTGTGCCTTGGAGTTTGGCGTTGGCTTCTTGCCGTTGATCTTTTTTCAGCAGGGATGGCAAGTAGGCGCTGCTCGCTGTTTCGAAGAAGACTGTCGTGGTGCCGACCAGCAGAATCGCGACCAGAAGATGAATGATCGTGAGCTGAGAGAGGAATGCGGCCAACGGGATGCTGAGGAGGCTCAGCATGGCGATCGCAGTGGCCAGCAGCATCACCGGTCGACGGGGCAGGCGGTCCACCCACGCTCCGGCAGGCAGTCCGATGATCAACCAGGGAAGCCAGGAGGCGGCGTGGAGAATGCCGAGCAACAGTGGCGGCGCATCCAAAGTGGACACAGCGACCAGAGGGACGGCCACGGTCGACACGCTGCTGCCGAACCGGCTGGCGGTTTGTCCGAACCAGAGCAGGCGGAAGTCGTGATGTTGGAGCAGGTTGCCCTGCCGGTGGATGGTTCCGTGCTCGGTCCTCACGGTCGTGCTCGCCCCCAAAGTACACGCCAGGAGACCGGTCGAGAGTCTCAAATGGCCTGATCTGGTCAACTGCGGAACAACTGTGCCATGAGGGGCTCAGGTGGCCTCCCCGAGGTGAGGGCCTTCGTTCGCATGTGAATTCAACATAGCGATCGTGGACTTGGTTGAACACTGCTACGCTGCCGTTCGTCCGGGCCCAGGGCGGCCCGCCGAATGGGGAGGCTCAGTCGTGGAAGAACTGGTGGAGAGGGTTAAGGCCCTCCGCGAGCAGGCGAATCTGGCCGAGGTTTTCGATTCGAAGTCGACCGGTGAGATGGCTTGCTGCTCATCGACCGTTCCTGGCATGTGACTTTCGCTCGATGAACTCCGCCCCTGTTGGGGCGTTCGTGGCGAAGGCGGCGTGCTGCAGGTCAGCGCGCCGCTTTTTCTTTAGACGCGACGATCGAGCTTCAGATGCCTCTCGCAGGCGAGTTGGAGCCTGTCGGAGCTGAATTTCTCGGGTGGAAGTGCTGTGGCTGTTCACGTGTTCGCCGGACCCACGCTGCCCGGCGCGGCAGTGCTTGAGGTTGTTCCCCATGCCCTCGTGCACCCGCCTGTGGCGTACGGGGATCTACTGCGGATCCCATTCGCCTCGAGCGATGTCGTTGTGATCGTCGATGGCTACTACCACCAGTCGGCGGCCGTTCGTCACAAGGAGATCCTGGCCTTGCTCGACGCCGACGTGAGGGTGGTGGGTTGTTCCAGCATGGGTGCGCTGCGCGCTGCGGAACTCGATGTGTACGGCATGGTTGGCAACGGCTATGTGTACGAGATGTTCCGCGACCGCGCTGTGGACGCAGATGACGAGGTCGCGGTCGCACACACGCCGGCGCCGGAGTACAGAAAGCTGAGCGAGCCGCTCGTTGCCATCCGTTACGTTGTCACGCGCGCCGTCCGGGAAGGCCTTGTCTCGTCAACGGACGGGAATGCCGTCGTCGCACTCGCGCGGCAACTTCCTTACACAGCAAGGAGCTGGCGTGCGCTGGGTGCGTTGATATCACGCGACGTAGCTGAGTTGAGTGCCGCGTTCGCGCGAATAGAAGCATTCAAGATTGCCGGCGGTGCCGACTTCGACGTCAAAGCTATTGACGCGCTGGACACCTTGAGCAGGTTGGACGAGCTCATTTCATTTGTTGGTGTCAAAGCGAGCCCGTGTAGCAACGGAGACACGGAGAACGTCTATGTCCGCGAATGGCGCGCGGACTGTTCGGGCACTGTGATCGATGGCGTCCATGTCGGCAACGGCGATGTCCTGAGATTCCAGCAGATCTACCTGGCGGACTTCCCTCGGCGGTGGGAAGCGTTCGCGTTGGAGCGGATCGCCCAGTCATCGGAAGAGGACGACCCGGCGGCACCGGTCGAAGACCGGGCAGTCGCGGCGGCGGAGGTGAGCGGGTTGACCTACGAGACGCTCACGGCAGGTCAACGGGCCGAGTGGTTGACGGCGGAGGAACAGTCCGCGGCCGCTGTACACGAGCAGATGGTCAAGGTGCTCCGCAGGTCATACCGTTCGCAGAGTCCCGCGCACGATCTGATGGCGGCCAATCCCGATCTGGTGAAGGACGCCGACGCCCAGAAGGCCGTGGCCGAGGCGACTCTGATCAACCGGGAGGTCGCGACGTGGGGCGCGACCCACAGCATCGACCACTTGAAGCCTGACGTCCTGCGCAACCACCTCGCAGGTGTCTGGAGAGTGTCACCTGTTGACGAGGAGTTGCTCGCCGCGGCCCGCGATCGGGGTCTGAGGTCGTTGGACGAGGCGATACGTGCGGTGCGGCCGTTCTACCTGCGTGCCCACTTCAACGCGGCCAATGACCCCACCCCCGGAGGGCGGGCAGTATGAGCGCACGAGAAGCCGCACTTGAGCTGGGGCCTCACGACGACAAGGTGTTCCTCGACGGCACCCACCGAATCCGGCGTCCGGAGGACACCTGGCGGATCATCGAACCGCACCTCCGGGACTTCGGCATCACGCGCGTCGCGGACGTGACCGGACTCGACACGCTCGGCATCCCGGTCACCATGGCGGTGCGGCCACGGGCGAAGAGCCTGAGCGTGTCGCAGGGCAAAGGGCAAACCTTGCTGCTCGCCCGTGTATCAGCGGCCATGGAGTCGATCGAGCTCTGGCACGCGGAGCACGTCAAGCTCGACAGATGTCACGTCAACGCGCCATCCCGTGCCGTCGACCTGCCGTATCGGATCGAGGACCTCGTGACTGCCACCGGAGGGCTGGCCAGCGACCTGATGCCGCTCGACTGGGTGGCCGCGACGGGCATGATCAGCGGGCTGAGGATTCCCGTGCCGGACGAGCTCGTGCGCTGGTCCACCGATCGTGGGTGGCGTCCTCGTGGCCTCGAGTGGAGCACCAACGGCCTTGCCTCGGGCAATTCGGTGCAAGAAGCCGCACTTCACGCCCTCTTCGAGATCGTGGAGCGCGACGCGATCAGCCGCAACGGCGAGCCCGGTGAGCTGACCTACGTCGATCCAGCCTCCGTGGACGACGAGCTGTGTTCGCGGTTGATCGAGAAGGTGCGGGCCGCCGATGCCCGCGTCGACCTCAGCCATCTGCCGAGTCGTTTCGGGGTGCCGTGCTTCGGCGCTCGCATCTGGAGCCCGGACTTCCCCGTCATGAGCCTCGGATGGGGAGCCCACCCGGCGCCGGAGATCGCGCTGTCCCGGGCGATCACTGAGGCGGCGCAGAGCAGGCTGGGCGGTATCGCCGGCACGCGCGACGACCTGCCGGCCATCTACGACACCGTCAAGCTCGGCAACGAGGAGCCTCCGCCTCCGGCCGTTGTGGTGGCCTGGCAGGATCTTCCTGACGTGCCGAGGAGAAAGTTCACAGGCGTCAAGGCAGAGCTCGACTGGATCTCGTGCGAGGTCACGAACGTGATCGGACGCGAACCGCTGCTCGTCGACCTCACGACCATCGACGAGATCGCGGTCGTCAAGGTGATCGTGCCGGGAGTCTCCCTGAACCTTGCACGCGTTCACCCAGGAGCCTGACCGTCATTTCACGAGTTCGGTCGTCAGATCCTTGTGGATGGAAATGCCTGCGCGAATCCCGCTGCCCATGGACTCCACGAGCAGGTAGTAGGGCATGGCGGCGTTACCGGCGACCCAGATCAACGGGTGCTGGCTGCGCCCTTCGCGGTCCACCTCGGGAAGTCCTGTCCACGACGGCGGCAGACCGAGCATCTCGCTGAGCGTCTTCCGCGCTCGGATGACACCGAGAAGCAGGACCGCTCCTGCATGGATGCGACGACCACCAGCGGTCACCATTTCGACCTCGCCGGTGGAGAGCAACTCCGCGTCGGCGACGGTGTCCACGACGACCTCACCACCGATCGAGCGAATGTGATCGGCTTCGGGGGACTGGGCAGCAGCGGGATCCGCGACGACGACCGTGAGAGTGCTGGCGTGTGCGGCGCACAGCAAAGCCGTGTGGACGGCTTGCGCATCCGCGCCGACGACCGCGAAGGCCTCACCCTCGTGGTCGCTCGCGTGACAGAACGGACACGTGAAGACCGACTTCCCCCAGGCCTCAGCCGGTACCCACGAAGGCACGTCGTAGTCCAGCCCGGTGGCGAGGAGCAAACGCGCTCCGGTGATCTGGCCGGCGGCGGTGAACACCTGAACGCGTCGCAGGTCGTCGTCGACCTGGATCTTCTCCACCTCTTGCCGTAGAACGACAACGCCGAACTCTGCCAGCTCCGCCTCCATCGTGGCGTAGAGCTTTTCCGGCGTGACGCCTTCGGCGAACGGCAGGTTGTGCACTTTCGCCGCCGACGAATTGGCGCGGTCGGCCAGTCCGATCACCGCCACCTTTCGCTTGCAGCGCCCCAGGAACGCGGCGGCCGCGAGGCCGGCTGCTCCCGCACCGACCACGAGCACCTCGTAATGGGTGGCCGGCTCGTCACGGTCGTGAGACATGTGCTGGTTCCGTTCTGTCTGGATCGTCGGCGTGCGTTTCGGAAGAGAGATGTGCGGCCCGAGCCGTCAGTGTGTGTGCGACCTCGTCGTCTCCCAACAAGGACCACAGCTCGGCTGCTGTGCTCAAAGCCCTTGCGGCATCAAGGAGGTAGCCGTGGGCGCGGGCCGATTCCGCGGACATCTCGGCTTCGTTCGCGGCTGCGCGGAGATCACCGCGAGCCTTGAGGATCTCGGCCAGTTCGAGGTGGGCTCGCCCACGCTCTCGGGGACGCTCGTCGGTGAGCCCGTGCGACATCAGGTTTGCGGCGATCACCAGTTCGCCACGTCGGCGGTGGCAGGCAGCCAGTCCGCGGGCCACCGCCGAGCGCCAGTGACGCACTCGATCGGTGGTGCGTTCCTGGGCGACCGATAGGTGCGCGAAGGCTTGGTCAACGTTGTCCAGGTGCAGCGCAATGTGGCCGAGAAGGGCGTTCAACCCGGTGATCAGCCACGGCGATTTCACCCCTTCGGCGATCTCGAGGGCTTGTCTGCCGACCGCGTCGGCCTGGTCGAACCGTCCTGCTTCCAAGTGAACTTCGGCGATGCTCCGCAAGACCTCGCAGGCGTACTGCGGATATCCGAACTCCTGCATCGTCGCGAGAGCGTTTTGAAAGTTCGAGAGCGCGTTGGACAACTGACCGCGCCACAGCTCGGTGACCCCGATGCTGGCGATCAGCCGCGCGTCCATCGGCTTCAGGTCAGGTGAACCGGTCAGCTCCCGTGCCGCGACGAACTGCTGGATCGCTTCGGCCGTCCGGCCCATTGTCATCAGCGCGGTACCGAGATTGTGCAGCGCGGTGACAAGGCCTGCGGTGTCGGTGGCCTCTTCGAACAACGCCGTGGCGTGGCGGAAGTACCTGATGGCGGAGTTGTAGTCGCCCTCGTCGAAGGTGACGGAACCCACGCCGGAGAGCGCACGCGCTTCTCCCGCCTTGTCAGCGACTTCGTTGAAGAGACCTGAGGCACGGGAGAAGTGTGCGCGCGCCAACGCGTGCCGGGACTGGTAGAACTCGAGCCTAGCCAGGCCGGTTTCCACCTCGGCGTTGGCTGGCCCGTCGCCACGCTCACTGGCGGCGGCAGCCGCAGCGGTGAGCGTGGCACGCCACATGATGTCGAGCCGTTGTCGCTGGAAGTAGGGGTTGAGCTCCTTGGTCAGGTTCCACGTCGGGAGTGTCGCGCTGTCGCTGGAGGTGTCGCAGACCAGCGCGGTCATGTTCGCGGCCTCCTCCTGGAGCCACCGGCGCGCTTCGGCAGCTGTGGACAGCGGCGGCAGTTCAAGATCGCCGGACGCGGTAGTGCCCGAGGACATCCCGCTGTTCTGATGCGAGAGGACCTCCGCGGACCGCGTTGTCTCGAGGTACAGGCCGAACAGCCGCTTCAGTGCCTGCTGTCGCTCGTCGGTGCTGTCCTCCGCCATGCACTTCGTGCGCGCGAATTCGTTGATGAGATCGTGGAAGTGGTAGCGCCCAGCCGACCTGATCTGAATCAGGTTGGCGGTGGTGAGCTGAGTGAGCATGCGCGCAGCGGACGCTGGTGTGACGTGCGCGAGGTTCGCGGCGGCGTACCTGTCGAAGTCCTGTCCGGGAATGAGGCTGAGCAACCGGAAGTACCGGGCTAACCCCGGCTTGAGAACGCTGTAGGAGAGGTCGAACGTCAGGTACACCGCAGCCTGCTCGTCGCCTTCAATGGCCATTGCGGCCAACCGGTCGCTGTCGCGGAGTTCCCGCACGTAGTCCGCGATATCCAGGCCGAGGACGTCCACGTTCGCAGCGGCGATGCGGATCGCGAGTGGCAGGTACCCGCAGGCGGCGGCGAGCTCGTCGGCGGACCGGCGATCGTCGGCCACGCGGTCGGCACCGAGCAAGGTGGACAGCAACTCCCGTGCGTCCTGTTCGCCGAGCAGGCCGACAGGAATTCGGCGGGCGCCGTTGACCGCGACGAGACCGTTGAGGTTGTCCCGGCTGGTCACCAGCACCGCGCAGTTCGGGCTGCCGGGAAGCAGCGGCCGTACCTGGTCGGGGCTGACGGCGTTGTCGAGCACGACGAGCACCCGCCGATCGCCGAGAACGGACCGGAAGAGTGCGCTCTGGTCGTCCCGTTCGGCAGGTATGTGCTCGGGCGGGACACCGACCGCGCGCAGCAACCGGGTCAGCGCGTCGGACGGTGCCACCGGTGGACTCGTCGAGTACCCGCGGAGGTCGATGTAGAGCTGACCATCGGGGTACCGGGCGATGAGCCGGTGAGCCGCGTGGACCGCCAATGCGGTCTTCCCGGCACCAGGCGGCCCGGCCAGCAGGACGATCGGCACTGCGTGCGAGTTCTGCCTGGCCGGATTGGTGATCTCCTCGATCTGTTGCACCGGGCTCAGCCGTCCCACGAAACCGGCCACGCCTGGGGGGATCTGGTGTGGTGCGACCCACGGGTCGGTCGGTGTGCCGGTTGCCACCACAGGTTCGTGGGTGGCAGCCGGCGCCAACTCTCCGTTGAGGATCTGGTGGTGCAGCCTCTGCAGGGGTTCTCCGGGGTCGACTCCGAGTTCATTCCTCAGCAGGCGGCTGACCTCGCGGTACGCCGCCAAGGCGTCGGCTTGGCGTTCGGATCGGATCAGCGCGAGCATCAGCTGGCCCCAGAAGCGCTCGCGCAGGGGATGCTCGGCGGTGAGGCCTTGCAGTTCCGCGACCAGGCCCGTGTGCATGCCCAGATCGAGATCGACGTCGATCCGGCGCCCGAGGGCCTCGAGGCGTTCTTCGGCCAGCTTCGGCACCTCGTACTGCTGCAGGAAGTCCGACGGCACGTCAGCGAGTGGCGCGCCCCGCCACAGTGCGAGCGCGGTGCGCAGTTCTTGTGCTTCGGTGTGCAGGTCATTGGCGCTGCTTGCTTTCTTCGCGAGCGCCAGGTGCTTGTGGAATCGGCCGAGGTCCACGGCGTCATCAGATACCTCGATGAGGTATCCCATCGGATGCGTGCGGATTGCGCCACCAGCATCACCGAGGACGTTGCGGAGTCTCATGACGTAGGTCTGCGCCGCGTTCCGGCTGCCTTTCGGGCTGTCCGTCGTCCACAACCTTTCGGTGAGGTCGTCGAACGACAGCGGCCGGTTGGGCTGCAGCAGGAGGCTTGCCAGGACGATGCGCATCTTGGCCGCGCCGACCGGGACTGGCACTCCGGCCACGTTCGCCGTCAAGGTGCCGAGAATGCCGAACGACACGTGGTTTTCTTCACCGCCTGCCACGTGTCGTTCCCTTCTCACCACCAGCTGTGACTGTCCGCGCATTCACGCTACCGCATGGTGACGGTGACTCATCGGTGCGATGCATGCGACCTGCTCAGTCGGCTGTGTGTGAAAAGACCTGGTCAGCGCACTACGCGTCCTCTGAGGACGATCCTGCTCGGACGCTTGAGCACCGTGAGGTCCTCGGTGGGATCCGTCTCGTAGGCGACGACGTCAGCCCACCCGCCATCCTCCAGGCCAGGCAGGCCGAGCCACGACCGCGCAATCCACGAGCCCGCGCCGACGGCCGCGTCCGCTGGCAGCCCGGCACGGATCAGCCACTCGATCTCGCCCGCGATCTCGCCGCACGGCTTGTGATCGGTCCCGGCCAGCACGGTCACGCCGGCGTTGTGAGCGGCACGCGTCGTCTGGAACAGACCGTCCCATCCGGTCTGCAGCCACTCCCGGATGTGTTCCGGTTCGCCGCGGCCGAGTTGGCCCACGGTCTTGGCGAACGTCGTGAAGGTCGGCACGAGGGCTGTGCCCTGCTCGGCCATTCTGGGGAGAAGCGAATGGTCGAGATGCATGCCGTGCTCGAGGCTGTCCGCTCCGGCCAGTACGGCGTTCCTGCTTCCCTCCGCTGTCTGGCAGTGCACCGAGACCCGGCCGCCGATCGCCCGCACGCCCCTCACCGCTGCGGTCAGCGCCTCCAGCGATACAGGCGGATCACCGGGAAGCCAGTCCCCGATGATCTTGCACCAGCCCGAGGACGCCTTGGCCTCCTCGACCGCCGCATCGGCCAGTTCCGCCTCGCTGACATCGCGACCGAAACCCGCGAAGAACCTGCCAGGCGTGGCGAGCCAGCGTCCGCCTGTGTACAGCCGAGGTAGCTCGATGTCGTCATGCACCCGGGCCGAGTCTGGATCAGCCGATCCAGGTGAACGTACGGCGAGTACGCCGGCGTCGCGGTGCTGGATCATGTGCTCGCGGAAGAGTGCGAGCTCGAACTGGTCACCCGGTTTCTCCGTGCCGGGGTGCGTGTGCACGTCGACCAGCCCCGGCAGCAGCCATCCGCCGTCGATGACCAGTACGTCGTCTTCCTCGAGGGTCGAGGTTCGAAGCCGGTCGCCGTCGATGCGCAGAACAACCTCGTCACGTTCCGGCAGTCGAACGCCTCGGATCTTGAGTGCCACGCACAGTCTCCCCTCGCGGTGAACGTGTCTGGTGTGCACACAACGGCGTTCGAATCCGCCGTGTGGCCCACGTGAAGGCACTGTATCGACCGACCGTCACAGGACACGTCATTGGTCCGTCATCGAAGTGACAGCGGGTGCGACCAGCATTCGGCTTGAGAGTTGCCGGAAAGTGGTGGTCGGGTGACCGGGACGCTGCCGGTGGCTGTTAGGCGGTGAAGGTGGTTTCGATTGAGAGGGGTTCGGTCCCTGGTTTCGGTAGGTAGTCACGGGTTGGGCCAGGTGAGTGCCGAATCGTGGTTGCTCACGATGAGGGTTGTGGAGTGCTCGTTTGCTCGGATTGCGGGGCGGCGATCATCGTGCTCGAATCATCGGCGGTGGAGTTCGTCGGACCGGTGAAGTCCGATTTGAAGTGACACCGACCAAAGGTCTGGGGGGATCAGTGGCACGCGCGTACGCTGGATTGCGCGATTTGGAAGGGCGCAACGCGAACATCAGGCTGGTGGACGTCGGCTTCGGCGAGGTCGAGGAATCTGTCACAGAATCGGTGAGGTTGGATCTGCTGTCGCCGGGGGAGTCGCCCAGGTTCGGCGGACAGGACGAGGGCCACGTGAGCCTCCTGGCGGAGACCTTCGACGAGCTTCCGCCGATCCTGGTGCACAGGCCGACCATGCAGGTGATCGACGGTCTGCATCGCCTGAGCGCGGCGAAGCTGCGCGGTGTTGAACGGGTCGACGTCCAATACTTCGACGGCACGCTCGCCGATGCGTTCCTCATCGCGGTGGAGCGCAACGTCGCGCATGGGCTCCCGTTGAGCAGGAGAGACCGCGCAGCCGCGGCCGCACGCGTAATCGGTACCCATCCACACCTGTCGAACCGTGTGATCGCGGGCAAGGTGGGTCTTTCCGACAAGACGGTCGCGGCGCTGCGACGGAGTTCGTCTGCGGAGATTCCGGAGATGAACAGGCGGATGGGCTTGGACGGACGGGTCCGGCCGACCAGTGCTGCAGAGGGGCGTGTGCGGGCTGCCGAGTTCCTCGGGCGCAAACCGGACGCGTCTCTGCGCGAGATCGCGGCGGAGGCGGGAATTGCCGTGGCGACGGCCCGCGACGTGCGTCAGCGCGTGGTCGCAGGAGAGGACCCGGTGCCGGCCCAGCGGCGTGCCAGCTCCAGGAGCGAGATGGTCAGGCCGGCACCAGTCCCTCCGTCCGGTGATCTTGATGATGCCGAGTACGACGTCGAGGCCGGTGCCGCGGCGATATCGCTGATGCTGGCACACCTGCGCAACGATCCATCCTTGCGGTTCAGCGAGACCGGCCGGGTGATCCTGCGGTTGTTCGACGCCCACTCGATGAACAGTGGCAACTGGCTGCGTCTCATCGACCAGGTGCCACCACATTGCGCCCGGACTGTTGCCGAGGCCGCTGACAGGTGTGCTGACGTTTGGCGGTATTTCGCGGTCAACTTGAACAGGCGTTCATCGGAGATGTGAACCCGTCTGGCCTTGCTGTCGCGGAACTTCTGGTTCTAGCATCAGAATCCTGATCGCAATCTTCCGGGCGCATCTGTGTATCGATCCGAATTCTCGAACGTCGAAAACCGTTGTCCGTCCCGCGTGTCCAAGAGCTGTGTGATGCCTGACCGAGAAGATGACGCTGGGCTGTCGAAGGTTTTGTAGGAAGTGAAGACCAATGCCTGGCACACGTTGAGCGAATGGGGATCGACATCCGACCGCTGAGTCTGCGAGACCGCCTCGCCCGCGAGCGGAGCACATGAGCCGGATCTGAGCGAGGCCACGGACCGCACCGGAAGACGTGGCGCCATGGGTTGGAGGGCCTGCGCTCTCTCGTGTGAACGCAAGCAGGGACCGCTCGCGACTGCGCGCGGTGAGGCGCGGACTCGTGCATCCGGCTACACCTTCTGAAACCGCAGGGGCCGAGAACCACCGGCCCCTTCTCCGCAGTTACCTGCCACATCTTGGGGGAGATGACCATGCGATCGTTGCGACGAATTGCAGGTTCGGCGCTCGTCGTCGTGTTGCTGGCCTCCGGTGCCGGCTCGGCCACTCCGTCCTCTGCGGCGGGAGTCGGGACCGGGGGAGCGTTGGTCATTCGTGATCCCTGGGGTGTCCCGCATGTCGTGGCATCGGACTTCACGCGGCTGGGCGACGGTATCGGCCAGGCGTTCGCAGCGGACAACGCCTGCGCGATGTTGGAAATCGAGGTGACGAACCGCGGTGAACGTGCGCGCTGGCACGGCGCTGGTACGGCGCCCGCGCCGGATCTGCTGACCGGATTCAGGACGAACCTCGAGAGCGACCTCTACCACCGGTCGATCAACGACGCGGGCGAGGTCGAACGGTTGCTCGCACTACCGGTGCCGCAGGGACCTTCCGCGCAGGCACGCGCGCTCGTCGAAGGCTACGTGCGGGGGTTCAACCGGTACCTGAGGACGGCATCACTTCCCGGTGAGTGCAAGGACGCGCCTTGGGTCAACCCGCTGACCGAACTCGACATCTGGCGGCACGTTCACCACTTCGGCATGCAGGGGTCCGCCGTGTTGGCGCCCGGTGTGCTCAACGCACAGCCACCGGGTTCCGGACAGGCTCCTGCGCCGGCGTCGTCCCTGCTGGACAGGGTGACAGCGGTGAAGGAGCAGGCAGCGGCCGGGAGCAACGCGATTGCTGTCGGCGGTGACCTCACCCGTGATGGCTCAGGTGTGCTGCTGGCGAATCCGCACTTTCCCTGGGTGGGCAACGGGCGTTTCTACCGGATGCGGCTCACCGTGCCGGGACGCCTCAACGCCGCGGGCTCGGCTCCGTTCGGCGTTCCGATCCTCGGCATCGGCTACAACAGGCAGCTCGCCTGGACGCACACCGTCTCCGCCGCGACCCCGATGATCGTGCGCAAGCTGACCCTCCAAGAGGGGGATCCGACGACGTACCTGGTGGACGGCAAGCCGAGGAAGATGATGTCCCAGGTGATCGACGTTCCTGTGCGTCGAGCGGACGGCGTGGTCTCGCCGGTGCGCAAGACCCTCTATCGCACAGATTTCGGCCGGATCGTCGAGCTCGACGCCAACCACAGGTGGACGGCATCGACCGCGTACGCGGTCGACGACGCGAACGAGGGCAACCTCCGTCAGATCGACACCTTCCTCGCGGAGTCCCAAGCAGACGATGTCGAGGAACTGGAACGTGCGCACGCACGGTGGCAGGGAGTTCCCTTTTTCACGACCACCGCAGCGGACTCCCGTGGCCGGGTGTACTTCGACAGCGTGTCGGTGGTGCCGAACCTGACCGACGGGCGGGCGCGGCAATGCATCGCGGCCGCTGATCAACCGATCTTCCAGGCATCCGGACTCGCGATCATCGACGGCGCGACGTCCGCCTGCGCGCTGGGGAACGATTCCGACGCAGTCCAGCCGGGCACCTTTGGACCGCGTGCGTTGCCGCGCATGACCCGGACGGATTGGGTGGCGAACTCGAACGACAGTGCATGGCTGACGAATCCCACCACACCGCAACGCACGCCGCGCATCGTCGGGGACTCCGGCACCGAGCGGAATCTGCGCACGAGGTTCGGAGCGGTGGAGATCCAGCGGCTCGCGAGCACGGCGTCCGGCGTCACGCGGGACGACCTGTTGTCTCTCGTACTAGACAACCGCGTGTACAGCGCAGAGCTCACAATGCCGGACGTGCTCGCAATGTGCGCACGTCATGAGCACGCCCTGGCCAAGGCGTGTGAAGTGCTGACCAAGTGGGATCGGCGAGCGGACACGAACAGCCGGGGAGCTGTGCTTTGGCAGGTGTTCTGGCAGCGGCTGCGCGCTGTGCCCGGACGTGGTTGGGCGAAGCCGTTTGACGCCGCCGCACCCTTGACGACGCCGGCGGGGCTGCGGGCCGACGACAGCGGCGTCCGGGACGCGCTGACCAAGGCGGCAGGAGATCTTGAGTCGATGGGTCTGCCGCTGGACGTCTCTGTCGGCGCGGTGCAGCACACAACTGGTTCTCCCGTTTCGATCCCGATTCATGGTTGTTCGGGCACCGCAGGCTGCTACAACGCGGTGTACACCGGTGCGGCGTTCGGCCTCGGAGCGTCTCCGGAAGTTCTGCTCGGAACCAGCCACCTGTTCGCCGCCCGGATGAGCCGGTCTGGTGCGGACGTCAAGACGGTGCTCGCGTATTCGCAGTCGACCGATCCGGCATCGCCACACCACAGCGACCAGACGGAGCTGTTCGCGGCAAAAAAGCTAATTGGGGAAAGGCTGTTCAACTGAAGTTGAACGGTCGTTGACCTGGGTTTTTTCGGGCACTAGGTTGAAATTGCCTGTTCAAATGCGTCTACTGCGTATTTTGGTTAGTTCGCCAAACTGGCGGTTCCTTGGGGGGTCACGTGTCAGTGGAGAACATTTTGGCGACCGAAAATACATCGCTCGTCGAGGTGGTCCGATCGCGTGCGTTGAACCAGCCGGAGGACGTCGCTTTCTCATTCCGGCGGTACGGCGAGGTGATCGGTGCGCTCACCTACGCGGAGTTTGACGTTCGGGTGCGGCGGCTGGCAGGCGAACTTCAGAACGTCGGCGCGTTGGGCGAGCGCGTGCTGGTGCTCTGCCAGCCGGGACTGGACTACCTGGTCGCGTTCGGAGCCTGCCTGTTCGCGGGGGCCGTTGCGGTACCCGTCTACCCGCCGAGGCCCAACCGGTCCGCGGTACGGCTGGACGCGATCATCCAGGACTGTTCGGCGCGATACGCCCTGGTGGACGCCGAAACAGCGGAGGCTGTCCGGCGCGGTGAGCACGACGGGGAACTCGCCGGACTGCTCCTGATGACCGTGAGCGGGCAGCAGGAGGCGGGCAGGTGGAGCGCGCCACCGCTCGACCACGACGCTGTTGCGTTCCTCCAGTACACCTCTGGTTCGACCGGGAGCCCGAAAGGTGTGGTGGTGTCGCACGGCAACCTGCTGCACAACCTGGAGTCGATCCAGCGCAGGTTCGGGCTCGGCCGGGACAGCAGTGCGGTGATCTGGCTTCCGCCGTACCACGACATGGGGTTGATAGGCGGCATTCTCGAAGCCCTCTACGCTGGTTATCCGGTCACGTTGATGTCCCCGGCCGAGATGGTGCAGAACCCCTTTCGATGGCTTCAGGCGATTACGCAGACATCGGCCACGGTGAGCGGTGGGCCCAACTTCGCGTTCGACTGGTGCGTCGACCGGGTGACGCCCGAACAAATGACTTCGTTGAACCTGTCGAGCTGGTCCGTGGCATTCAGTGGTGCGGAGCCGGTGCGGTTATCGACGCTTACGCGATTCGCCGAGAAGTTCGCATCGTGCGGGTTCCGTGAGGAAGCGTTCCTGCCCTGTTACGGCCTCGCCGAGGCCACGTTGCTGGTGGCCGGCAGGCAGGGTGTTCCGCATGTGGTCGACGCCGCCGGGCGGCGACTGGTCAGCTGCGGACCGGTGGTGGAAGGCCACCGTCTTGCCGTTGTCGACCAGGAGACGACGACGGCGCTGCCTGATGGCGTCGAGGGCGAGATCTGGGTCGGAGGCCCGAGCATCGCTCGTGGTTACTGGGGACGGCCGGATGATCCCGCCTTCAACGCCGCGCTCACCGACGACGAGGGAACCCGGTACTTCCGAACCGGTGACCTGGGGTTCGTGCGTGAAGGCGAGCTCTTCGTCAGTGGAAGGGCCAAAGACCTCATTATCGTCCGCGGCCGCAACCATCATCCGGAGGACATCGAGCACACGGTGCGGACCGCGGTCGGTGATGTCCTCCGCGGCCTCTGCGCGGCTTTCACCGTCGACGACGAGGACGGGCTGCGGGTGATCGTCGCGCTGGAGGTCAAGCGGACGAGCGCAGATGCCGAAACCGTCGGCCGCGTTGTTCGGCAGGCGGTGGCCGACGAGCACGAACTGGCGGTGGCGACGGTCCTCCTGGTGCAGAGCGGTGCGCTGCCCAAGACCTCCAGCGGGAAGATCCAGCGCCACCGCTGCCGGTCCCTGTTCACCGAGGGCGTTCTGCCGGTGCTGGACGTGCACACCGGCGAGCGAACCGGCGACGCGACGCCGGAACTCGCGACGTGGCAGACCGGTGTCGTCGGGCATTTGCGGGATCTCGTCGCCTCCGCTCTTTCGGTTCCCGACTCCCGCGACATCGACCCGTCGCGGCCGTTGAACGAGTCCGGATTGGACTCGCTGCGGGCGATCACCCTGCAGCACTTGGTGGAGACCGAGTACGGCGTTCACGTGCCCGCCGGGCAACTGCTGGGAGACCTGAGCCTGCTGGAGCTGGCGGTTCAACTCGACGAGGCTGATCGCCAGCGGCCCCACCGTCCAGCTCCTGTCGCAGGGCATCGGCGAGAGGACGGGCCGCTTTCGCGCGGCCAACAGGCGATGTGGTTCCTCCAGCAGATGAACCCCGAGAGCGCTGCTTACAACATCGCGACCGCGCTGAACGTGACGCCAGGGCTCGACGAGGACGCGCTCCGGCGGGCTGTCGCCGCTCTGGTGAGCCGGTACGACGTTCTGCGCTCGGTGTTCGAACCCCGCGACGGAGTGCCGGCCCGGCGGGTGCTCGACGAAATGGACTGCGTTTTCGTCACGGATACGGAAGGACTGTCGCCGGACGACCTGCGTGAGTGCCTGCGGAACGAGGGGAGGCGACCCTTCGACCTGGCCTCGGCGCCCCTCCTGCGTGTTCATCTGTTTCGCAGGTCTGCGTCCGAAAGCGTGCTTCTGGTGGTCGTGCACCACATCATCGCGGACTTCTGGTCGTTGTCGTTGTTGTGCACTGAGCTGACGTCGGCGTACCGGGCGGCGTGCGACGGTGCGATTCTTGTGGAGGAGTCGCCCGAACACTCCTTCGGTGACTACGTCCGTTGGCAGGAACAGCTGCTCGGTGGTCCGGAAGGCGATCGCCTGCGCAGGTACTGGTCCCGTGCACTGCACGGCGATCTGCCGGTGCTCGACCTGCCCGTCGGCTGCCCTCGTCCCGCCACGCAGGACTTCGCTGGTGACAACCGCAGCCTGGTGCTAGACGCCCTTCTCGCCGAGCGCCTGGAAGAGCTGGCTCGCCGGCACAACACGACCCTGTACACGGTGTTGCTGACCGCGTTCCAGGTGGTGCTCCACCGCTTCACCAATCAGGACGAGGTGATCGTCGGCTCGCCGCTGGCGGCTCGCACACGTCCTGAATGGACAGACGTCGTCGGGTACTTCGTCAATCCCGTGCCGCTGCGTGCGGAGCTGCGCGGCAACCCGCGTTTCGCCGACCTGCTTGCCGACACGGCCAGTCTCGTGCGTGCTGCCCTGGACCACCAGGACCTGCCGTTCCCCCTGCTGGTGGAGGAACTCGGGATTGCCCGTGACCCAGCCAGGGCGCCGGTTTTCCAGGCCATGTTCGTGCTGCTCCAGGCACCAGGCGACGACGGTGAGCTCGCAGCGCTGATCCTCGGTGGAGAAGGCGGCGTCACCCATCGGGCCGGCCTGGCCTTGCGACCGATGAGACTGGCCGGTCAACCGTCGCAGTTCGATGTCACGCTCACCGCCGCGCGGTCGGCACAGGGGATCGCGGCATCGCTGCAGTACGCGACTTCCATCTTCGACGCGGAGACGGCGGATCGCCTGCTCGCCGGCTTCCGGGCCGTGGTGGCCGCCATGGCTGCTGATCCGGCACAGCGGATCCTCGACGTGCCCATCATCGCGGCGGGCGAGCAGTCGTGCTTGCTGCGGGACTGGAACTCTACGGAAGCGGAGTACTGCGAACGCAGGCTCGTGCACGATCTTGTTGCCGCTCAAGCGAAGCGACGACCGGAAGCGGTCGCCGTGGTGCACGAGAACGTTCACCTCACATACGGTGAGCTTGATCGGCGCGCCAACGCGCTCGCAGCACGCCTCCAGAGCATCGGTGCGGGACCGGGCACGACGGTGGGAATCTGCGTGGAGCGGTCGGTCGAACTGCTCATCGCGATGCTGGGCACGTTGAAGGCGGGTGCCGCGTACGTTCCGCTCGACGCGAGCCATCCAGCTGTCCGGCGCAGCGCGATGATCAGTGATGCCGGCCTGGCTGTCGTCGTCGCGGATTCCTCAGCGCGAGGGCTCTTCGGCTCAGGTGAAGTCCCAGTGGTGGATGTCCAGGCCTTCGACGGCTCGGTATCGAGCGACGTCGCGATGCCTCATCGCATCACCGTCGACGACATCGCGTATGTGATGCACACGTCCGGCTCGACTGGCCGCCCCAAGGGCGTGATGGTCAGCCACGGCAACGTTCTCAACCTGTTCGCCGGGCTGGACCGCGCGGTGAGTTGCGACGAGCGGGACACCTTCCTCGCGCTCACCGGCATCGGCTTCGACATCTCGGTGCTCGAGTTGCTGTGGACGCTGGCTCGCGGAGCGAAGGTCGTGCTGCTGTCGACGGAAGCGATCACCGGCGACCGAGGCCGCCGTACGCCGTCCGCGGGACCTGTCGACTTCAGCCTGTTCTACTTCGCGAACGAGGACTCGTCCTCGCCCTACCGATTGCTGGTGGACGGAGCGCGGTTCGCCGACGACCACGGCTTCAAGGCAGTCTGGACGCCGGAACGGCACTTCCACGCGTTCGGCGGCCCCTACGCCAATCCGGCGCTGACGAGCGCCGCACTCAGCACGATCACCAGTCGCGTGCGCCTCATGGCGGGCAGCGTTGTGATGCCGTTGCACGACAGCATTCGGGTGGCAGAGGAATGGTCCATGGTGGACAACCTCTCCAACGGCAGGGCCGGTGTGGCGTTCGCCTCCGGATGGCACCCCGACGACTTCGCCTTCTTCCCGGATCGGTACGCCGAGCGACACCAGCACACCTGGCGAGGTATCGAGGACGTTCGCAGGCTGTGGCGCGGTGAGTCGATCACCGTTCGCGGCGGCGCGGGCAACGATGTCGAGGTGCGGACGTTCCCGCGACCGGTGCAGCGGGAACTACCGGTGTGGATCACCGCGTCCGGCAGCCCGGAGACGTTCGCGAAGGCAGGTGAGCTCGGTGCCAACGTCCTGACCCATCTGCTGGGGCAGAGTGTCGAGGAGCTGGCCGGGAAGATCGCTCTGTACCGCAGGTCGCTGGCGGAGCACGGACACGATCCCGCTGCCGGTGTGGTGACGCTGATGGTCCACACGTTCGTCGGAGACGACGAAGACGCTGTTCTGGAAATCGTGCGCAAACCGTTCCAGGACTACCTTCGCTCCTCGGTGGGGCTGGTGGCCAGGCTGGCGGCGAGCTTGGGCATCAACGATCTCGACTCGTTGGACGACAGCGACATGGCCGCGTTGCTGGACGTCGCGTTCACCAGGTACGCCGAAACCAGCGCGCTGTTCGGCACTCCGCAGAACTGCCGGCGGTTGGTCGAGCGGTTGCACGAGGCAGGCGTCGGCGAGATCGCGTGCTTGATCGACTTCGGCGTCGACGAGGATCTGGTGCGCGCGAGCCTGCCGCAGCTCAACGAGCTGCGACGTCTCACGGCGGCGAGTCGTGCGACGATGCCGGCCCTGTCGGCGGCGGAGCAGATCGCCCGGCACGACGTCACCCTCATGCAATGCACCCCGTCGACCATGCGGTTGCTCCTGGCGGACGAGAACTTCGAGCAGGAACTGTCTGGCCTGAGGACCCTGTTGCTCGGTGGTGAGCCTCTGCCCGCTGACCTGGCAGCACGCCTGATAACTGCGGCTCCTGTCGTGATGAACATGTATGGGCCAACGGAAACCACGGTGTGGTCGTCCTCCTACACCCTGAGCTCACCTGCTGATCCGGTACCTATCGGAGCGCCGCTCGCCAACACTCAGCTCCACGTGGTGAACAGCCGACTACAGGTCGCGCCGGTGAACGTGGCCGGCGAGCTGTGCATCGGCGGTCACGGCGTTACGACGGGCTACCTCGGTGACGCGTCATCGACGGCCATGCGCTTCGTCGCCGATCCCTTCAGCTCGACGCCGGGAGCGCGGCTGTACCGGACTGGTGATCTCGCCAGGCGACGGCCGGACGGCGTCATCGAGTTTCTCGGCAGGCTCGACAACCAGATCAAGATCCGGGGCCACCGGGTGGAGCTCGGCGAGATCGAGACCATGCTGCGCGAGCACTCGGCGGTTGCCGACGCCGCGGTCGTCGCCCGGCGGGACGGTGCGACCGTGACAGGGCTCGTGGCCTATCTGACCGCGGCCGACCGGCAACGGCTCGAACAGGCCGCCGACGAACTGCGGAACTTCGCGCGCACCAGGTTGCCCGAACACATGGTTCCGGATCAGTTCGTGGTGCTCAGCTACTTTCCCTTGACGCCCAACCGGAAGCTGGATCGCAAGGCGTTGAGCGACAAGCTCGGCACCGCTCTCGAGCGCAGCCGTGCGGTGACCGCCCCGGTGAGCGAGACCGAGCGTGCGATCGCTTCGATCTGGGAGGACGTCCTCGGCAAGGATCAGGTCGGCCTGGACGACAACTTCTTCGCGGTCGGGGGCAACTCGCTGCGCATGGTGCAGGTTCATCATCGGCTGCGCGAGGAGCTGGGCCATCGGCTTCCCTTGGTCACGCTCTTCGAACATCCAACGGTGAAAGCACTTTCCCAGTACCTCGCCGGTGACCACGTGGAGGATCGGGTGGCTGCTGGCGGTCAGCGGGCCGAAAAGCAGCGCGAGGCGCGGCGGGCGCGCCGTGATCGGGTGGCACGGGGTGGCGGCCGTGGTTGAGATTTCCGCTGTGGACAACGACATCGCCGTGATCGGCATGGCCGGCCGGTTTCCCGGCGCACGTGACGTGGAGGAGTTCTGGCAGAACATTCTCGCCGGCACGGAGTCGATCACGCCCCAGCCCAGCGGTCCGCCCGCAGCGGGCATCCTCGACGGCGCGGACATGTTCGACGCGCCCTTCTTCGGCTACTCGGCAAGGGATGCCGAGGTGCTCGATCCCCAGCAACGTCTGCTGCTCGAGTGTGCCTGGGAAGCCCTCGAATCGGCCGGGTACGACCCAGCTGCCTGTCCCGGTTCCGTCGGTGTCTACTGCGGTACCGGGCTGCCCACATACCTGTTGTTCAACTTGGCGAACGCGCCGGGGCGAGTCGATCTCGACCAGGACGGCCTCGCCGTGATGATGGGCAACGACAAGGGTTTCGCCAGCACGCGGGTGTCGTATCACCTCGACCTGCGTGGACCGAGCGTCGATGTCAACAGCGCCTGCTCGACGTCGCTCGTCGCGGTGGTCACCGCGTGCGAGAGCCTCCTCGGTTTTCAATGCGACATGGCGCTCGCGGGTGGCGCGGCGGTCAACGTCGCGCCGGAGCGAGGACACGCGCATCGAGAAGGCGGCCCGGTGTCGGCCGACGGACATTGCCGGCCGTTCGACGCTGCCGCCACCGGCACGGTGTTCGGCAGTGGTGCGGGTGTTGTCGTGCTGAAACGACTTTCCGACGCGCTGGCGGACGGAGACACCATCCGTGCGGTGATCAAGGGCGCCGCGATGAACAACGACGGTTCGTCCAAGGTCGGCTTCGCCGCGCCGAGCATCGAGGGTCAGGCCGAGGTCATCGGTCGTGCGCTTGCGGTGGCGGGTGTGGATGCGGGTTCGGTGGGTTATGTGGAGGCGCATGGGACGGGGACTCGGTTGGGTGATCCGATCGAGGTTGCGGCGTTGACTC
>NZ_JBIRVV010000022.1:32599-100219 GCF_044387305.1 Lentzea sp. NPDC020367
GATTGATTTTGAGGGTGGTCCGTTTTATGTGAACGGGGTGTTGCGGCGGTGGGAGGGTGGTGAGGTGCCGCGGCGTGCGGGCGTGAGCTCGTTCGGGTTCGGGGGCACCAATGCTCACGTGGTGGTGGAAGAGCCACCACCGTCAGCCCCGAAAGCACGTTCTGAACACGCGGACGAACTGCTCATGATCTCCGCGCGCACACCGGCGGCCCTGGCGAAAGTCCGCGAGCGGCTGGCCGATCATCTCGAGCGGCATCTCGATCTCGACCTCGCTGATGTGGCGCACACCCTGCGTTCCGGTCGCAAGCACTTCGCCTACCGGCAGGCACTGGTGTGTCCTGATGTGGCCGCCGTCGCACGAACGCTGCGATCTGGGACGGCGAAGCCTGACCGGGCCATCGACAGCCCTTCGGTGGGTTTTCTGTTCCCCGGCCAGGGATCGCAGCGTGCCGGCATGGCGGTGGGGTGGTACGACCGGATACCCGCTTTCCGGAAGGCAGTCGATGAATGCGTGGGCCTGCTGGAGCCGAGACTCGGCCGTGATGTCGGGCGGTGCCTGCTCTCCACGGATGCCCGCGTGGCAGAGGAGTTGCAGCGGACCGACTTGGCTCAACCGGCGTTGTTCGTCGTCGAGTACGCCCTGGCGTGTGCATTGGCCGAGTGGGGGATCCGGCCCGAAGCGATGATCGGGCACAGCGTCGGTGAGTACGTCGCGGCCTGTCTGGCAGGCGTGCTCTCGCTGGCCGACGCACTTCATCTGGTCAGTCAGCGCGGCAGCCTGATGCAGGGCACCGCACATGGAGCGATGCTGTCGGTGGACGCGCCGCACGAGGTGCTGCGCCGCTTCGAGTCCGCGGACGTCGCGATCGCTGCCGTGAACACGACGGCATCAGGTGTTCTGTCCGGACCCGACGCGTCCATCGAGCGTGTGGAGTCCGCGCTCGACGCGGAGGGTGTATCCCACCGTCGGTTGAAGACCGCGCACGCGTTCCACTCACCGGCGATGGACGAGGTTCTGGACCGGTTCCGCGAGGTGGTGCGGACGGTCGAGCTGAACGAGCCGCAAACGCCGTACGTCTCGACGCTCACTGGAACCTGGGTCCGGGGAGAGGACGTGTGCGACCCGGAATACTGGGTCCGGCAGCTCCGCGAGACCGTGAACTTCGACGCCGGACTGCGCACGCTGCTCGACAAACCTCACCGGGTGCTGCTCGAGGTGGGACCGGGACAGAGCCTCACAACCCTGGCCAGGCACCACGACACGCGGGCCGACCAACCGGTGATCGCGACAGGCACGCGGCCCGGTGACGAACGAGGAACGTTCGCGGGGTTGCTCGACGCCGTCGGCCGGCTGTGGGCAGCGGGGGTCCGGGTCGACTGGCGGACCGTCGTGCCACCTGGCTCGCACCGGCGGTTGCCTTTGCCCACCTACCCCTTCGAGCGCGAGCGGTACTGGATCGAGGCCGCGCCCGACTCGCCGAAGGCCGTCCGTGGTGTGCGCCAGTACGTGCCGGGCTGGCGACGCTCGGTCCCGCTGGAGCTTGGGGCCTGGCCGCAAAGCTCAGAGCGATCACGGGCATGGCTGGTGTTCGCGGACGAAAACGGTATCGCGGCGAGGGTCGCGAGTCGGCTGCGTGGTCGGGGTGACGTGGTCACGATCGTCGTGGCCGGTGACGGCTTCCACGCGGACAGCGGTGACCGCCACGTGGTGCGTCCTGGCGACCGCGGCGACTACCGGCGGTTGCTCGACCACCTCGCCGCCGTCGGTCGGTGGCCCACCGACGTGCTCCACCTCTGGAGTCTTCACCACCAGGAGCCGGGGGGACCCGACGAACGACTGGACAGTGCACTCACGACGGGGCTGCACAGTGTTCTGGCGCTCGGAAGTGCGCTTGTGGATCGTGGAGACCTGTCGGAGTTGTCTGTGGTGTTCGCGGTGTCCGGCACGCAGTCCGTGACCGGTGACGAGTCGATTCGGCCTGAGCGAGCCACCGTGCTCGGACCCTGCAAGGTGATCCCGCAAGAGATCCCCGAGGTGTCCTGCCGTGTGGTCGACGTCGACTTGCCCCGTGATGAAGGCGGCCTGGACCGACTGGCAGCGCGGTTGGAGGAGGAAGCACGAACCGCACGCCCGGAACCGCTGGTGGCGTACCGAGGGACGACCCGTTGGGTGCAGACGTTCGAGCCGGTGGACATCGACGACGTGCCGAGTGGCCTGCGCGACCGCGGCGTCTACCTGATCACTGGTGGATTCGGCCGGATCGGTCTCGCCATCGGACGGCACCTGGCCGCCACTGCCCATGCACGGCTGGTGATCGTTGGTCGCACCGTCGTGCCGGACCGAGCCGAGTGGCCTGCTTGGCTCGCCGGTCACGCGGCCGATGACCAGGTGTCTGTGCGAATTCGTTCCGTCGAGGAGCTCGAGCGCTCGGGCGCCGAGGTGCTCGTGCTCGCCGCGGACGTCACGGATGCGGAGGCGATCCGTTCCGTTGTGGACACCGCACATCGGGTGTTCGGCGCGCTGGACGGGGTCATCCACGCGGCGGGTGGAACCGACGCCGCTGTGCTGTGCCCGATCGCGGACCTGGACGTGGAACGCTGCGAGGAGATCCTCAGCCCGAGGGTCGTCGCGCCGATGGCGTTCGCGGCGGCGCTGGCGGAGTATCCGCCTGCGGACTTCGTCGTTTTGCAGTCGTCGCTCGCCACGGTGCTCGGCGGTCCAGGCCTCGCCGCCTACGCCGCAGCGAACTCCTTCTTGGACGCTTGGGCGCTTGAGCAGAACGGGCGTGAACGTCCACAGTGGACGAGCATCGGCTGGGACGTGTGGCGCACTGGTGGCGCCGGCGAACACGTGCTCGATGGCCTGCGCGGGGCGGAGATCTTCGCGGCCGTCGCGGGGCTTCGCGGTGCACCGCAGCTCCTCGTCTCGGACGGCGACATTGAGATCAAGGCGCGGGAATCCCTGAGCCGCGTGCGAAAGAAAGAGGACGCTCCTCTGCACACACGGCCTGAGCTCGCACAGGCCTGCGTCCTGCCGGATTCGGAGCTCGAGCACACGGTGGCACGGGTGTGGCAGGAGCTCCTGCGCATCGAACCGGTCGGTGTGCACGACAACTTCTTCGAGCTGGGCGGGGACTCGATCCTCGCGACGCAACTCGTGGTGCGGTTGCGTTCCGCGATCGGTCGTGAGCTTCCGCTGCAGGCCTTGTTCGAGTCGCCGACGGTGCACAGCCTCGTCGCGGCACTGGAGGAAGCGGACAGGTCCGCGGAGCAGCCGGGCGCACCCGTGCTCGTGGCGTTGTCGCGGGAAGCCCGCCGAGCCAGGAAGTCCGATCTGACCGACGTCACACCCAGGCGCGCGTCGTCGGGGAGGAAAGGCTGACATGTACGACATCCGTTTGATCAACATGCCGTTCGCGAATCTGCACATTCCGTCGCTGGGGTTGACGCAGCTTCGCTCCGTCGTGCGCCAGCAGCACGCAGGTCGCGCGGATGTCCACGTCCACTATCTGAACCACGACTTCGCGCACTTCTTCACCATGAAGATGTACCGGGACATCAGCGCGCTCGGCGAGCATCAGAACTCCGGCATCGGAGACTGGCTCTTCCGGCAGGCAGCGTTTCCGGAAGAACCGGACAACTTCGACGAGTTCTTCCAGCGCTACTACCCGGCCAGCACCAAGGAGATCACCGAGTTCCGCGTCTACGTCGCGGAGAAGCGCGCCGGCCTTGTCGCGTTCCTCGATGAGCTCGTCGACAAGTACGACCTGGCAAGCGCGGACATGGTGGGCCTCACGTCGATGTTCGCGCAGAGCGTCGCCTGCTTCGCGCTCGCCCAGCGGATCAAGGAACGCAACCCCGCAACGGTGATCGTGATCGGTGGTGCGAACTGCGAGACGCCGATGGGCGAGCAGATGGTCAGGGGCGTGCCGCAGGTCGACTTCGTCTTCTCCGGCCCTGCCCTGCGCAGTTTCCCTGAACTGGTGGGCTGCCTGCTCGACGGAGACGACGTCCGGGTACATCGGATCAACGGCGTGTTCTCCCGCCGCAACGTCGACAAGGTGATGCGCGCGAAGGCCGCAGTTGGTGCCAGCAAGGTTCACCAGCTGATGCCGCCCGGCGCGATACTCCCGATGGGGCAGGAGCTGAACGTCAACGCGAACGTTGAGCTGGACTACGACTCGTTCCTGCAGGACGTCGAGTTGAACTTCCCGGACGGCGGAGTCGAGGCCGTTCTGCCCTTCGAGACCTCACGCGGGTGCTGGTGGGGCGAACGCGCCCACTGCACGTTCTGCGGCCTCAACAGCCTGTCGATGAACTTCCGCAGCATGGCGTCGGAGAACGCGCTCTCGCTGTTGCGATCGCTCTTCGAACGCTACGGCGACAAGTACAAGCAGTACATCTGCGTGGACAACATCATGCCCCGTGAGTACGTGACCGAAGTCTTCGCGAACCTTGAAGCTCCGGAGGGCGCCACGATCTTCTACGAGGTCAAGGCGGACTTCGAGGACCACGAGATCGCCGCGCTCGCGAAGGCCGGCGTCACCTTGGTGCAGCCGGGAATCGAGAGCCTGGCGACCTCGACGCTGAAGCTCATGAAGAAGGGCGTCAGCTCCTTCCGCAACGTGAGGTTCCTGCAGAGTTGCCTGCGGCACGACGTGTACCCGACGTGGAACCTCCTCGTCGGTTTCCCCAACGAGGACCCGGCGGTCTACCCGAAGTACGTCAAGGACCTGCCGCTGCTGACCCACCTCCCACCGCCCACCGGCGTCTACCCGGTCCGCTTCGACAGGTACAGCCCCTACTTCAACGAGGCGGATCAGTACGGCCTCGACCTGGAACCGCTGGACTTCTACAACTTCACGTATCCGTTCGAGGCAGATTCACTGCGCGACCTGGCCTACTACTTCGTGGACCGCAACTACGAGGCCGAGTACTTCTCCAACATGGTCGGCTGGCTCGACAAGGTCCGCCGGCTGGTGCTCGGCTGGCAGATGCGCTGGCACGGCAAGCACCACACCGTGCGCCCGCAGTTGCACCTGACCGAGGACGAGAACGGCTTGCTGGTGTTCGACTCGAGGTCCGGCACCGCGGCCGAGCGTCGGATCTCCGAAGCCGATCGGGATCTGCTGCTCGAACTGCTCGAACCGAAACGGCCGGATCGCCTGAAGTCGAGCGGCTCAGCCGATCCCGCCGAGCAGCTGGCGCGCTTCCGCCGGTACGGGTGGATCTTCCAGGACGGACCGCGCGTCTTGAGCGTCGTGATGCCCGAGCCTCCGCCCACGCCGAAGCACATCACGTCACCGGTGGCCGACTTCAACTTCGACGTGGACGTGAACGACCTCACGGTTGTGGTCGACCCGATGGTGGGTGTCGGCGAACTGGAGGAGGACGGCCGCCCCGCACTGGTCGCCGTCTCGAGGAGCGAGCGCAGGGTCAGCCGCACGAAACTCATGAGCAAGGCGGGGGAGACCAGCCGATGACAATCACGGACAACGTGACCGACGTCGACGGCGACGTCTGGGTCTTCCCGACCTCGTTCGCCCAGCGTCGTGTCTGGTTCGTCGAGCAACTGGTGGACGGCGCGCCGATCCACAATCTGCCAGTGCTGCTTCGTCTTGACGGGGCATTGGACGCCGACGCGGTGCAAGGGGCCCTCAACGACGTTGTGTGCAGGCACGAGGCGTTGCGGACGTCGTTCGTGGCGGTTGACGGTGAACCAGCGCAGGCGATCTCGGACGAGATGGCACTCGCCCTGCACCGGGTCGATCTCCGCGCTCTGCCGTCTGCCGAGCGGGAGTCGGCTGCGCTGCGACATGCCGAGGCCGAACGTGACAAGCCCTTCGACCTGACCGACCCGCCGTTGATCAGGGCGACGTTGTACACGATGGACGACACGGGCTGGATCCTGTCGCTCGTCCTGCATCACATCATCACCGACGGCTGGTCGATGGGTGTGCTGGTGCAGGAGGTGGCCGCTGCCTATCGCCAACGCGTCGAGGGCGGCGCGGCACTGTTGCGCCCACTGGACATCCAGTACGCCGACTTCGCGCACTGGCAGCGCCAGCGGATGCGGGACGATCACCTGGAGGAGCAGCTGACGTACTGGCGCGGCCGTCTCGGGGGAGACCTGCCAGTGCTCGAGCTCCCGGCCGACCGGCCACGTCCGTCGGTGCGGTCCACGGCTGGCACTCGCCACCACTTCACTCTGCCCGCAGAGCTGACGCAGCGGCTGAAGGAGTTGAGCGCTCGTTCGGGAGCGACGTTGTTCATGACGCTGCTCACCGCGTTCAAAGCGCTGCTGCACCACAGCACGGGGCAGACCGATCTGGTCATCGGCACCGCGGTGGCGAACAGGAGCCGTGTTGAGCTCGAACCTCTTATCGGGTACTTCGTCAACACCCTGGTGTTGCGCACGTTCGCGGGCGGTAACCCCCCGCTGCGCACCCTGCTCGACCGGGTGCGGGAAACGACAGTTGGGGCTTTCGCGCACCAGGAGCTGCCGTTCGAGCTGCTGGTCGAGGACCTCCGTCCCAACCGGAGCCTGAGTCACACACCGCTGTTCCAGATCATGTTCGAGTTCGGCAATGCCCCAATGCCCGCGATGGAGCTTCCCGGTCTCTCACTGCTGCCCATGCGCCAAGACCGAGCCGTGGCGGAGTTCGACCTGTCGCTCTCGGTGGAGGAGAAGGACGGCGAACTGCGGGGTGTGCTGGAGTACTGCGTGGATCTGTTCGACGCGGCCACGATGGAACGGTTCGGCGAGTGCTATGCCGAGTTCCTGACCGCGTTCGCCGACGATCCCGAACAGCCGCTTGGCAATCTCAGCCTCGTCGCCGATCAGGACGAGCGGCTGATCGCCGCAGCGACTGGAGCGGCACACGAAGTGACGGCGGGGGGTCTGCTGACCGACACCCTCAGAAGGGGAACCGAGGAGTTCGTTGACCGCGTCGCGGTGGTGTGCGGGGAGGAACACCTGACCCACGGTGCGCTGGCATCCGCCGCGGATTCCCTGGCCGCGGTCCTGAGGGACCGGGGAGTGGGACCGGAGACGCTGGTGGCCGTCTACTTGGAACGGTCGGTGGCGCAGGTCGTGGCACTTCGTGCGGTGCTGGAGTCCGGCGCCGCGTTCGTGCCCTTGGACACCGGTGAGCCGGCGGAGCGAATCGCGAGGATCCTGACGGACTCCCAACCTGCGGTGGTGCTGACCGAGAAGCGGTTGTTGCTGGCAGTGCCGGACGGACCCTGGGCGGTGCTGTGCCTGGACGAGGATCCGCCATTGGCAGAGGCTGGCATCGAGGGGCCGAAACCACGGCCCGCGAACGCCGCGTACGGCATCTACACCTCCGGGTCGACCGGTGCGCCGAAATGCGCGGTGGTGAGTCACGGTTCCGCCGCGGGATACGTCGAAGCAGTTCGCGAGCGACTCCGCCTGCGACACACGGACCGGTTCCTGCAGTTCGCCCCGCTCGGCTTCGACGTGATGCTCGAAGAGATCCTCCCGACGTTGGCGAGCGGCGGAGCGGTGGTGCTGCCGCGCAGCGAGATGTTCTTGTCCTACCAGGAGCTCACCAGCGCGGTGACGGCCGCCGGCGTAACGGCGATGGAACTCCCCACCGCGTACTGGCACGAATGGGTGCGGGACCTCGTGGAGTCCGGGACGCAGCTGCCGAGCACGTTGCGGCTCGTCATCATCGGCGGAGAACGAGTTCTCCCGCAGCGGCTGGTGCAGTGGCAGGAGTTCGGCATCCCGCTGGTGCACGTCTTCGGGCTCACCGAGACCACGGTCACGTCGACGATGTTCGACGCCGACTACGCGGTGGAGAAGGGCCTGACCGAGAACCTTCCGCTCGGCGCACCGTTGCCCAACAACAGCCTGCTCGTGTTGAACGCTTATCTCGCACCGGTTCCACCGGGCACTCCGGGCGAACTGTACGTGGCAGGCCCGGCGGTCGGGCGCGGATACCTCAACCTCTCCGCGTTGACGGCGGCGCGGTTCGTCGCAGATCCCTTCAGCTCGGTCCCGGGATCGCGGATGTACCGCACGGGCGACCGTGTTCGTCTCGGCCGTGACGGAAACCTCCACTTCCTCGGCCGGGTCGATGAACAGGTCAAGATCCGCGGCTTCCGGGTGGAACCGGGCGAGATCGAGAACGCGCTGCGGCAGCACGAGGGGGTGACCGACGCGGCCGTCACGGTCTGCTCGGCGGCAGGAGCTGCCGCCACACTGGTCGCACACGTGGTGGGGGTGCGGGAGAATCCGCCGGCCGCTGCCGAGATCCGGGGCTTCCTGCGAGGCCTCCTTCCCGAGCACATGGTGCCCAGCGTCGTCGACCTCGTCGCCGAATTGCCATTGACGCAGAACGGGAAGATCGATGACGCCGCACTCCACCGCCGAGCCGTCCGCCTCATGACGCGGAGCGCGGCCGGTACCTCCGAGGCGCCGCGCAGCGCGATCGAGGAACAGATCGCTGAGATCTGGCAGGAACTTCTGGGTGTGGATCACGTACCGCGCGACCAGAATTTCTTCGATCTCGGTGGGCACTCGCTGATGGCCGCGCGGCTGCAAAGCCGCCTGCGCCGGGTGCTGGACAAAGAGGTCTCCATGATCGAGCTGTTCAAGCGTCCCACGGTCGCCACACAGGCCGCGATGTTCGACGAACCGGAGGCTCAGCCGTCTGGTGACGAACCCGCTCGTGCGGTGGGCAGGCGGCAGTCTGCGGGACGGCAGAACGACAGCAGACAACGCAGGCAGGCAGCGCGTGCGGCGAGGGAGAGCGACCGTGGCTGAAGCAGAGACCGAAGACTCGCAGCACGCCGGAATCGCCATCATCGGCATGGCGGGCAGGTTCCCCGGCGCACGTGACGTCGAGGAGTTCTGGCAGAACCTCTGCGACGGAGTGGAGTCGATCTCGTTCTTCGACCGGAAAGAGCTGGCGAAGTCCTCCGTGGACGCCGGTATCTCGGCATCGCCAGGTTATGTGGCCGCTGCTGGCGTGCTCGAAGACGTCGGCTCGTTCGACGCGGCGTTCTTCGGTTTCTCGCCGAGAGAAGCCGAGCTGCTCGATCCGCAGCACCGGCTGTTCCTCGAGACGGCGTGGCACGCGATGGAGTCGGCAGGGCACGCACCAGGCCCGGATGCGGGCGTCGTCGGCGTGTACGCGGGTACCGAGATGAGCAGCTATCTGCTGCAGAACCTATTGGCGAACGTGGACGACGGATCAGGCGTGGTCGGCCACTACGACGTGATGATCGGCAACACCAAGGACTTCATGCCGCTGAGGGTCTCCTATCACCTCAACCTGCACGGGCCGAGCGTCTGTGTGCAGACGGCCTGTTCCACCTCCCTCGTAGCGGTGCACACCGCGTGCCAGGCTCTTCTCAGCGGTGATTGCGACATGGCGCTCGCGGGCGGTGCGACAGTGCTTGTGCCGCAGCAGCGCGGATATGTGTCGGCGGAGGGCGGCATCCTGTCACCGGACGGCCATTGCCGGCCATTCGACGCGGCTGCGCGGGGAACGGTGCCGGGCAACGGCGTGGGCGTGGTTGTGCTCAAGAGACTCAAGGACGCGCTGGCGGACGGAGACACCGTTCGCGCGGTGATCAGAGGCTCCGCTGTCAACAACGACGGGTCGCGCAAGCCGGGCTTCACCGCGCCGAGCGTCGACGCCCAGGCCGCCGTGATCGCAGAAGCCCTCGCGGTGGCGGGTGTGGATGCGGGTTCGGTGGGTTATGTGGAGGCGCATGGGACGGGGACTCGGTTGGGTGATCCGATCGAGGTTGCGGCGTTGACTCGTGCGTTTCGGGAGAGTGCGGGTGGTGTGGGTTTTTGTGCTCTGGGTTCGGTGAAGTCGAATGTGGGGCATTTGGATGCGGCTGCTGGTGTGGCTGGGTTGATGAAGGCTGTGTTGGTGGTGGAGCGGGGGTTGGTGCCGCCGAGTCTGCATTTTTCTGAGCCGAATCCGGAGATTGATTTTGAGGGTGGTCCGTTTTATGTGAACGGGGTGTTGCGGCGGTGGGAGGGTGGTGAGGTGCCGCGGCGTGCGGGCGTGAGCTCGTTCGGCATCGGGGGCACCAACGCCCACGTGGTGATCGAAGAACCACCGGCGCTCGCTCGCTCCGTTCGTTCCGCCGCACCGCAGCTCTTGCAGCTTTCGGCCAAGACCGCCGCCGCACTGGCAGAGGCGACCGGTGCCCTCGCCGATCATCTGGAGCGGCATCCCGACCTCGTACTCGCAGACGTGGCTCACACGCTCCGCGTGGGGCGCAGGCACTTCGCCCACAAGTCTGCAGTAGTGGCAGTGAACGCCGAAGAAACTGTCGCGGCACTGCGAGCGGCATCGCCGCGTAGAGATCCGGTGAGGCAGACCCGTCCGGTGATCGGCTTCCTCTTTCCAGGACAGGGCAGCCAGTACGTCGGGATGGCTCAAGACCTGTACCGCGAGCACTCCGCGTTCGCGGTAGCCCTGGACAAGTGTGCCGAGATCGTCACGCAGTGCGCGGGCGTGGACCTGCTCGCCGCTCTTCACCCTGAGGCTCCGGACGATGACGCAGCGCCTCGCCTGCGCCGGACGGAGCTCACCCAGCCTGCTCTGTTCGCGGTCGAGTACGCGTTGGCGAGGCTTTGGTCGTCCTGGGGAGTGCGTCCTGACGCGATGCTGGGGCACAGCGTGGGGGAGTACGTGGCGGCCTGCCTGGCCGGTGTTTTCAGCCTCGAGGACGCACTGCGGCTCGTCACCGCCAGAGGCCGCCTGATGCAGGCCCTCCCAGAAGGCTCCATGCTGTCGGTCGCATTGCCCGAGGCCCGGCTGCGTCACCTGCTCGGCAGCGAGATCGGCCTCGCGGCGGTCAACGGACCGAGCCAGTGCGTGTTGTCGGGGCCCAGCGAGGCCATCGCCGAACTGCGACGCATTCTCGACGGCAACGGTGTCGCCGTCCGCGAGTTGGTGACCTCGCACGCCTTCCATTCGGCCGCGATGGATCCGGTGCTGGCGGAGTTCGAGTCGTTGGTGGCCAGGATCGGCCTCGCCGAGCCCGAGAGGCCGTACATCTCGAACGTCACCGGGACCTGGGTTACGCCGGCGGAAGCGACTTCACCGCAGTACTGGACGCGTCATCTCCGCGAGACCGTGCGGTTCGACGACGGCTTGCAGACGTTGTGGTCGAAGTGCGACATCGCCCTGGAGGTCGGCCCTGGCGACACCCTCGCCGCACTGGCCCGCTCCAACCCAGCGAAACCCGCCGCGGCACAGGTGCTCACCAGCCTTCGGCGCGAGCGGGAAGCCGGGCACAACAGCCGCCACCTGCTCGCCTCCGCGGGCAGCCTGTGGACCAACGGCTTGCCGGTGAACGTGGCCGTGCCGGGTACGACAGCGGAGACGCGAAGGGTGCCGCTGCCCACCTATCCGTTCCAGCGCCAGGAGTACTGGGTCGACCGCGTGTCGTCAGCGAGGAACGCAGGCGGTGCACTCTCGACCGATGGTCCCGAGGGGTGGTTCTCGTGTCCAGTGTGGAGTCAGGCACCTCGGCTGCGGCCGGCACACCGCGAACCCGCGAGTTGGCTGCTGCTCGCCGACGATTTCGGTGTGGCGGACGGACTGGCCGATCTGCTGGTCGCGGACGGCCACCACGTGACCGTCGCCGGTCCGGCTCGGCAGCACACGGTGGAGCCGACGACGGGCGATGGACTGTCCGCGTTGCTGGCCGGCTTGGCGGCACGTGGCCGGACTCCCTCGGAGATCGTCCACCTCTGGACTGTGCGCGGCCAGGGCGGATCTGACGCGAACACCGAGTTGGCACTTGGCTTCCACAGTCTGGTCGAGCTGGCACGTGCGTGGAACGAGCACGGGCAGGAAGACCCCCTGCGGATCACCGTTGTGTCGACCGACATGCACGCGGTGACGGGCGAGGAGGCGACCGTGCCCGCGCGGGCGACGGTGCTCGGACCGTGCCGGGTGGTGCCTCTGGAGTATCCCGCTGTCCGCTGCGCGACCGTCGACGTCGGCTCTGCGCCCCGGAAGGGCGAGGTAGGGTCGGTCGTCGCGATGTTGCACGCGGAGCTCACCGCTGAGCACAGTGACGAAACCGTGGCATACCGCGGGAAACGGCGGTGGGTTCGGCAGCTCGATCAACGTCCCGTACCGGCACCAGCGGCACCGCCGTTCCGACAGGGTGGCATCTACCTCATCACTGGTGGCCTCGGCGGCATGGGTCTCGCCATCGCGGAGTACCTCGTGCACGAGTGCGCGGCGAAACTGGTCCTGGTCGGCAGGCGCGGGCTGCCTGAGGCAGGCGGTACGAAGGAAGACCAGGACGTGCGCCGGCGGGTCGAAACTCTGGGACGGGACGTCCTCGTGTTCGCGGCCGACGTAACGGATCGCGTTCGTATGAGTGAAGTCGTCGAGGTGGCGAGGACCAGGTTCGGCCCTATCAACGGTGTCGTCCACGCGGCCGGTGTCCCAGGCAGCGGACTGATCCAGTACGCGGACCGGACGAGGACGGAGGAGGTGCTCGCCCCCAAGGTGAAGGGGACATCCGTGCTGTGGAGTCTCCTGGCCTCCGAAGACCTCGACTTCTTCGCGCTGATGTCCTCGCACAGCTCGCTGGTAGGCGATGTCGGCCAAGCCGACTACTCCGCCGCGAACGCCTACCTCGACGCGTGGTCCCAGGCCGGACTTGCCGAGAACGTCGTGTCGATCAACTGGGACACCTGGCGTGAAGCCGGTATGGCGGTGCGGCAAGTGACCGGAGTCGACGGGGATCTGGTGCGGGAGCTGCTGGAGCAGCAGGAGATTGGCCTCTCCTCGCGTGATGGTGTCGATGCGTTCGCTCGTGCGCTTGCCAGTGGCGAACCCCAGGTGGTCGTTGCCACGGCGGGACTGGGAGGCCAGAAGGCAACATCGCTCCTCGCGGAACGCGCCGCAACTGCGCATCCGCGGCCGGACTTGAGCAGTTCGTACGTGGCCCCGAGCACCCCGATTCAGAAGGGGATCGCGGGGCTCTGGCAGGACCTGCTCGGCATTGACCAGGTTGGTGTGCGGGACGACTTCTTCGAGCTCGGCGGTCACTCGCTGCTAGCTACCCAGCTGGTTTCCCGGGTGCGTGACGAGCTCGATGTGATGGTGCCACTGCACGTCTTTCTCGAGTCGCGGACCGTCGAGGAGCTGGCGGAGTACGTCGAGACGGTTCTGTGGGCGGGTACCGCGGAAAGCGCCGTCGCCGGCGAGGAGAGGGAGGAAGGCGAACTGTGACGGCGATCCAGGTGCTGGCCGAACTGCGACGGCTCGGTGTGCTGCTGTGGGTGGACGAAGGACGGCTTCGGTACAGCGCTCCCAAGGGAGTGATGTCGGAAGCAGTGATGGCGCGGCTGCGTGAGCACCGGACGGAGATCGTGGAGGTGCTGGGGGGAGCGGGCCGCGGTGGGGTCAGGCAGCAGATCCAACCCGTGGACCGCGGCGCGGGGCCACTGCCGCTGTCCTTCGCACAGGAACGGATGTGGTTCCTGAACGAGCTCGATCGTGATCTCGAACGGGACAACAACCCGTACGTCGAGACTGCGGCGTACGAGATCTTCGGGCCGCTGGATCTCGTCGTGCTCGAGCGAGCGGTCAACGAGATCGTCCGGCGGCACGAGGTTTTGCGCACGACCTTCCCCACCCTGGACGGTAAGCCCCATCAGCGAATTCGTCCCGGCCTGTTCGTTCCCCTGCCTCTTGAGCATTGCGCCGGACAGAAGTCCGGGACGCGGGTGGAGCGCGTCCGGGCGGTCGTGGCGCAGGAGAAGCGCAGGCCCCTTGATCTGGCCACCGGGCCGTTGCTGTGGATGAGGCTGCTGCGCTTCGGCACCACTGAGCACGTCCTGGTGCTGACCATGCACCACATCGTCGGAGACGCGTGGTCGCGCGAGGTGTTCACCCGAGAGCTGGTTCTGCTCTACGAGGCCTTCGCGGAGGGCAAGCCGTCGCCGCTGCCTGACCTGTCCGTCCAGTACGCGGACTTCGCGAGTTGGCAACGCAAGCATCTGACCGGTGACGTGCTGGACCGGCAGCTGGAGTACTGGAAGCAGACCCTGTTCGGCGCTGCGGTGCTGGAGTTCCCCCGCGATCACCCTCAGGGCGCGACTCCAGTCCACACGAGTGCGGAAGTGTTCTTCCGCATCGACGAAAACCTGACAGCGAGGGTGCGGGAGCTGAGCCGCCGGGAGGGAGTGACGGTCTTCACGACCTTGCTCACGGCGTTCACCGTCCTGCTGCACCGTTACACCGGTCAGCACGACATCGTGGTGGGCACCGAGGTCGCCAACAGGAACACGCCGGACGTCGAGCCCCTCATCGGCATGTTCGTCAACCAGATCGTGCTGCGCACGCAACTGCCCGCGAACCCGACGTTCCGTGACGTGCTCCGGCTCGTGTGGCAGGAGACTACCGAAGCGCAGCTGAACCAGGACCTGCCGTTCGAGAAGCTCGTCGAGGAGCTGCGGCCGGAACGCAACCTCGGTCACCAGCCGCTGTTCCAGGTCAACTTCAGTCTCGACAACGTGCGCGGGGACCTGCCCACGATCGTCGACCTGCGAATTCGCCGCATGAACCTCGAGTACGAAGTCGTGTTCGACCTGTCGCTGTTCCTCACCGAGGGAAGCGACGTCATCGACGGTCCACTCGTCTACAACAGCGCGTTGTTCGCGCAGGACCGGATGACCCGCCTGCTGGACCAGTTCCGCGCGGTGCTCGAGGAGGTCACGGCGCAACCGGACGGTCACCTGTCCAGCCTGCGGGTGTTGCCGGCAGGCGAACTCACGCAGGTGCTCGACGAGTGGAACGACACAGGTGCGGCTGATGAGGCCGATGAGCCGGTGCACGTGCTGTTCGAGCACCGTGCGGATCTCGTCCCCGATCGCACCGCGGTGGTCTTCAACGGCACGCACGTGAGCTATCGGTGCCTCGACGAGCTCGCGAACCACCTCGCGCACAGGTTGCGCACCCAAGGCGTCGTGAGTGAGTCGCTGGTCGGCATCCTGCTGAAACCGTCGATCGAGCGAGTGATCAGTGCGCTCGCCATCGTCAAGGCGGGCGGGTCGATCGTGTTCGTCGATCCGACCTACCCCGCAGACCGGATCGACCTCATGCTCAGTTCCGCGAACCTGAGTGCGCTGCTGACTACAGAGGATCTGCGCGGTCTCGTCCCCCGCAGCGTCGACGACGTCATCGTTCTGGACGCGGACGGCGGCGGCGCGGCAGAACGGCGCATCGACCGCCCGGATGTTCCGGTGTGGACGGATCAGGTCCTCTACGCGATCTACACGTCCGGATCCACGGGCGTGCCGAAGCGGATCGGCGTCACGCACCGGATGTTCCGGAACATGATGGTGTGGCAGGAGGATGAGCGAGGCCTGCGGGGTGAGTCGCGCACGTTGCAGTTCAGCACGTTCGGTTTCTGCGTGTCGTTCCAGGAGATCTTCACGACGCTCGCCGAGGGCGGCACGCTGGTGATGGCGCCGAGCGAGGTCCGTACCAACGCGGAGCAGCTAATCACGTTGCTGCACAGGGAATCCGTGCAACGGCTATTCCTTCCCTTCGGTGCGCTCAAGCTCTTCGCGCAGGTTGCGGTGCACAACGACGACTTCCCCACGGGATTGAAGGCGATCGCGACGGCGGGCGAACCGCTGCAGATCACCGAGCACCTCCGCGACCTGTTCGACCGCCTTCCGGATTGCCCGCTGCACAACCAGTACGGAGCGTCCGAGACGCACATCGTGACCGCTCACACGCTGGCGGGAGCTGCGGCGTCATGGCCGGCCAACGCGCCGATCGGCAGGCCCAACCGCAACAACAAGGTGTATCTGCTGGATCGCTACCTGCGGCCGGTCCCGATCGGCGCGACAGGCGAGCTGTACGTTGGCGGCGCCGCTGTTCCTCGCGGCTACCTGGACGAGCCGGTGATGACCGCGGGCAAGATGGTCGCCGATCCCTTCGTGCCCGGTGCCCGGATGTACCGCACGGGTGACCTGGCGCGCTGGGGGTCCGACGGGACGATCAAGCACCTCGGCAGGCGCGACCATCAGATCAAGGTTCAGGGGTTCCGGGTCGAGCTCGGCGAGATCGCGTCCGTGCTGCGACGGCATCCGCTGGTGCGTGACGTCGCGGTGAATCCGGTCGACGACGGTGCCGGCGACCGGCGAATCGTCGCCTACATCGTGCCCGCGGAGGAGCACGACGCGACCGTCGACCTCCTGTGGGCTCATTGCCGGAAGCACCTGCCTCGGCACGCCGTTCCTTCCGGGTACGTGCTGCTGGGGGAGTTGCCGCTCAACGCGAACGGCAAGCTCGACTTCCCTGCGCTGCCTGAGCCGGGGCCTGCACGGCGGTTCTCCGAGCGCGAGTACCTGGCACCGCGCAACGAGCTCGAACAGGAGATCGCCGATGTGTGGACCGAGGTGCTCGGGGTGGCTCGGATCGGTGTGCACGACAACTTCTTCGACCTGGGCGGGCACTCGATGGCCGCGACGCAGGTCGTGTTCCGCGTCAGTGAGCGGTTCCGCGTCGACGTGCCGCTGCGGGCGATGTTCGACGAACCGACCGTCGAGTCACTGGCGCGGCGTGTGGTGCAGGAACAGGCGGTGTCGTTCGACCAGGACGAGGTCGCCCGCGAGCTCGCAGCTCTGGAAGGAAGCCAGTGAGCGACATCGCGAACAGGATCGGTGAGCTGACGCCCGCGCAACTCGCAGCTCTGCACGCACGACTGCGAGATCGGGCGTCCACCCGGCCGGAGCAGGACGCGATTCCCCGTCTTGAGGAACGCTCGGCACCGCTGTCCTTCGCGCAGGAACGTCTGTGGTTCATGGACCGCATGTCGCCGGGCAACGTCGCGTACAACTTGACCGAGGCGATCCAGCTCACGGGGGAGCTGGACGCCGGGGCGCTTGAGCAGGCCTTCGCCGCTGTCGTCGAGTCGCAGCAGGCGCTGCGCACCGTGTTCCGCGAGCAGGACGGTCGTGGCGTGCAGATCGTCGAACCGACCACCTCGTGGTCGATGCGCTTTCTCGATCTCGCGGACCGGCCCGAGTCCGAGCACGGCGAGGCCGTGCGGTCACTCGTCGCGAACGAAGAGGAGCATCCGTTCGACCTGGAGCACGGGCCGCTGCTTCGCACTCTCGTGGTCAAGCTCGGTGAGCGAGCGCACGTACTCATCCTCACCTTGCACCACATCATCGCCGACGGATGGTCGTTCGGCGTCCTGATCGAAGGTCTGTCCACCGCCTACAACGGTCTCGTCGCCGGAGAAGCCGTGCCGCTGCCGGATCCCGCGATCCAGTACGCGGACTTCGCGGCGTGGCAGCGCGACCGGTTGACCGGCCCCCGCCTGGACGCGCTTCGAGAGCACTGGCGCGACCGCCTCGCCGGTGTGCCGAACACCCTGGAACTGCGGGGCGCGCGTCCACGACCGGCCAGGCAGTCGTTTCGCGGCGATCACCAAGACTTCGTGGTGCCCAACGAGGTCGCAGACGAACTGCGGAAGCTGTCACGAGCGTCCAACACGACGATGTTCATGACACTCACCGCTGTGTTCGCCGTTCTGCTGGCCCACCACAGCGACCAGCGCGACTTCGCCATCGGCACCGACATCGCGAACCGGACACGGCGAGAGACGAACGGACTCGTCGGACTGTTCGTCAATCAGCTCGTGCTGCGAGCCGACCTGTCAGGCGATCCGTCGTTCGCCGACGTGCTGGCGCAGGTCAGGCGGACCACCTTGGACGCGTTCGACCATCAGGACCTGCCGTTCCAGGCTCTCGTCGCCGATCTGGCACCTCGTCGAAGCCTCGATCGCAACCCGCTCTTCCAGGTGCTTCTCGTGCTGCAGGAGCCGGTGCTCGACAGGACGCGGTTGCAAGGCATCGCGGTAAGGCCCGTGACTCTCGCGGCGGGAACGCGGTCGACGGCGTTCGATCTGAGCGTGCACCTGACCGAGACGAGGCAGGGGCTCGAAGGAGCGCTGAGGTACAGCACCGATCTGTTCCCGGAACAGATGATCCGTGAGCTCGCCGCCGACTTCACCTTCCTGCTCGGCGAGGTTGCGCTGCGCCAGGGCGCGACCCTCGGCGCGTTGAGCGCGGCACTTCACTCCGCGCGAGCCGCGAGGTTGAGCGAACGGACCGTGGAGGCGCGCGCGGCTGCAGGCCGGATCCTGCGATCGGTGAAGCGCAAGGCGATGGGCGACAGCGAAGGAGAAAGGTCATGACACAGCAGCCCCTACGTGGCCGCAGGCTCGGTGAGCTCCCGGCGCTGAAGCGCAGGACGATCGACGTCCGCGACGAGGACCTAGTTGCCTTCGGCTCGATGTGGGCAGGAGCGGCGCCTGTCGTGGCGCGCCCGGCTCGTACCTCGGTCGATCTGGCGGCGTGGGCGAGGGAACACTTGACCGAGGTCGAGGAAAATCTCGGGCGGGCCGGCGGAATCCTGTTCCGCGGGTTCGGGATCGAGCAGGCTGCCGAGTTCGAGGAGGCCGTCCAGGCGCTGGCCGGTGCCCCGTTGGCCTATCAGGACCGTTCGTCGCCGCGCAGTCAGGTTGCCGGACACGTGTACACGTCGACGGATCATCCGGCCGATCAGTCGATCTTCTTGCACAACGAACAGTCGTACAGCAGCGACTGGCCGGAACGCATCGCATTCTGTTGCGCACTGCCCGCCGAGTCCGGCGGCCGCACGCCGGTTGCGGACACGCGCGTGGTGCACGGCCTGCTGGACGGGGAGATCACGGACAAGTTCGCCCGGCTCGGAGTTCGATATGTGCGGAACTTTGGTGACGGCCTCGGATTGAGCTGGTCCACGGCGTTCCAGACCAACGACAAGGCGGTGGTCGAGGACGCGTGCAGGGCACGAGGGATGAGCTGGGAATGGCGCTCGGGTGGCAGGCTGCGCACCTGGCACGCCCGGCCAGCGATGCTGCGGCATCCGCGTACTGGTGACGTGGTGTGGTTCAACCACGCCACTTTCTTCCACGTGTCCACTTTGGATTCCGAGACCGCAGGAGTGTTGCTCGGGCAGTTCGCCCAGGAGGACCTGCCGTACAACACCTATTACGGCGACGGTTCGCCCATCGAACCCGAGGTACTGAGCGCATTGCGCGACGCCTACCAGACGGCCACGGTGGAGTTCGACTGGGAGCAGGGTGACCTGCTCTTGCTCGACAACATGCTGATGGCGCACGCGAGGACGCCGTACACGGGACCACGCAAGATCCTCGTCGCGATGGCCGCTCCGATCGGCTGGTCCGATGTGGACTCGCAGGTGAAGGACAGGCGTCGATGACGATCCAGCACTCAGATGCCGAAGCCGGTGCTGACGTGGGTTTCGCGTTGTCACCACAGCAGCACGCGGTTTTGTCCGCCGACAGGATCCCCGTCGCACGGTGCGCGGTCAGGATTCTGGGCGAACTGGACCGAGTGGCGCTGCGCGCCGCCCTGAACCAGGTGGTGGACCGCCACGAGGTCCTCCGGACCGTCTATCGGCGGCCGACAGGGCTGCGTGGCCATCTCCAGCACGTGCTCGCGGACGCGGTGTACTCCTGGAGCGAGCAGGATCTCCGCACGTCGTCACGACCGCTCGGCCTCAACGGTGTTGTGCACGAGCGGTCCGGCGGTGACCTGAACCTCGGGAACGGTCCGGTCTTGGACGTGTGTCTCGTGCGGGTTGCGGACGACGAGCACGTGCTGCTGGTGGTGCTGCCTGCCGCCGGTACCGACGCGATCGGCTTGGACAACATTGTCGCCGATCTGGCAGCGTGCTACGAAGCAGAGCGGACAGGCGATGAGCCGCCGGAAGTCGTGCTGCAGTACGCCGATCTCGCCGCTGTCTTCGAAGACCTGCTGCAGTCGCCGGAAGCTGGTCCAGGCCGGGAACACTGGCGGCGGGTCATCGGCTCTGCCGAGGCCGGGTGGGATCGGGCGGTGGCGGCCGGCTCGCCTGGCCGGGTGAGCGTGCCGCTGGCGGAAAGCACTCCCACCGCTCTGGGCGTCGTCGGGGAGCAGCACGGTGTCGAACTGCCGGACCTGTTCCTGGCGGCTTGGTCGGCCTACCTCGCCCGGACGACCGGAGCCCGAGATCAGGTAGTCGGTGTCGTCAGCGACGGGCGGACGTTCGAGGAGCTGGCCGATGCGGTCGGCCTGTGTGCTCGGACGGTACCTGTCGCCTGCGGCGTCACCGCTTCGGAACCGTTCGGCGAGCTTGTCACGCGCGTGGCGGAGGGCATGGCCGTAGCGCGTGACTGGCAGGACTGTTGCGTCCCCGTGTTTGGAGCGGCCCGGATCTCCTACGAGTTCAGGACGTTGCGTGACGTACATGCCGCAGCAGGTGTCACGTTCCGAATCGAAGACCTCGAACTCGACGTCGCCGGAGCTGCGCTCGGCCTGGTGGTGACGCGGCACGGCGACAAGGTCGTGGCCGAACTGCGATACGACGGCCAACGCTGCGGGGAGCTTGAGGCGACACGTCACGCGGCAGATGTCGCCGCCTTGCTGGACGCGTTGCCGTTCATGACGAACGCACCGGTGGGCGCGTTGCCGGTGATCGACCCCGCCGAGCGCGAGAAGGTGCTGGCGGCGTCAGCCTCGGTAGCACCAGTGCGGGTCGAACCGGTGGCAGTGCACCAGCTCTTCGAACAACGAGTCGAGCTGGCGCCGGATCGAGTGGCCGTGGTCGCGGGCGGTGATCACCTGACCTACGCCGCGCTGAACGCGAACGCCAATCGCCTGGCTCGCGCACTTCGGCGGGCGGGTGTGCGGACCGAGACACCGGTCGCCGTGCCCGCAGGCCGTGCGCTGGACACGATCGTGGCACTGCTGGCGGTGAGCAAGGCGGGCGGGTGTGCGGTGCCGATCGACACCAGGTACCCGAAGGAGCGGATCACCTACCTGCTGCGGGACTCCGGAGCCAGGTTCGGAGTCGGAGGTCCTGAATGGTCGGACCGTTGGCAGGTGGCGTGCGTCGATCCCGCGACCTGTCGTGCGGAGGCGGATGGTGACCTCGACCTCGGCGTACGGCCGGACAACCTCTTCTCGGTGCTCTACACCTCCGGTACCACCGGGCAGCCGAAGGGTGTCCTGGTACCGCACCGCGGCATCGTCAACCGCCTGCTCGCCGGCACACAGTGGTACCCGCTCGACAGCGGCGACAGGGTGTTCCACACGGCATCCTTCAGTTTCGACTTCTCGCTTTGGGAGTTGTTCGCGCCCATTGCGGCCGGGGCGACCGTGGTGCTGGCGGAGAGCGCCGAGCAGGAGGCAGCGGGCCTGCTGGTCCAAGGTGTGCGCAGGGAAGCCGCGACCGCTGTCCACGGCGTGCCTTCGATGCTCCGCCTCGTCGCAGAGGAGGCGGAACTGCACGAGTGCACCAGTCTGCGCCGCGTGTTCGCGGGCGGCGAGGCTCTGTCTGCGGAGCTTGCCGGTCGGTTGGGTGACATCACCTCGGCGCGGGTGTTCAACCAGTACGGCCCGACCGAAACCTCTGTCGACGTGACCGTCTGGCCGTTCGAGCCGCATCGGCTGAACGCTCGGTGGGCGCCGATCGGCACACCGTTCGCCAACGCGCAGACGTACGTGCTGGACATGGCATTGCACCCGGTGCCGACCGGTGTCACCGGTGAGCTGTACGTCGGCGGGGAGTGCGTCACCCGTGGTTACTTAGGGCGTTCTGGGGCCACAGCCGAGCGCTTCATCGCTGACCCGTTCGGCTCGCCGGGCGGCAGACTCTACCGGACTGGAGACCTGTGCCGCCTGTCACCGGACGGGCTGCTCGAGTTCGTCGGGCGAGCCGACCTCCAGCTGAAGATCAGGGGCTTCCGCGTCGAGCCCGGTGAGATCGAGAACGTGCTCGGTGAGCATCCGGACGTGATCGAGGCAGCGGTAGATGTGCACGAGATGCCCGCGAGCACACCGAAACTCGTTGCCTACGTGGTGTCCCGCAGCGCCGTCGTGGTAGCAGGACTACGTGACTTCCTGAGCGAACGACTACCCGTTCACCTGGTGCCCGGTGCGTTCGTTCCGATGCGCGCTCTGCCACGCACCCCAAGCGGCAAACTGGATCGCAAGGCACTTCCGCCGCCGGGAACGGAGCGGCCGGAACTGAGCGCGGAGTACGTGGCACCGCGCACTCCGACCGAACGGGATCTGGCCGGCATCTGGGGCGAGCTTCTCGGCGTCGAGCTGGTCGGCCGCGACGACGACTTCCTGGCCCTTGGCGGTCACTCCCTGCTCGCCACCCAGCTGGTGTCGCGAATCAAGCAGCGGTTCGACGTGAACGTCTCGTTGGTCGCGTTCTTCGAGAACCCGACGATCGCCGCCCTGGCCGCGCTGGTTGAGCGACCGGGGCCGAAGCCGGCCGCGCGTCGACCGTTGACCCGTAGCACCGATCGGGGCTTGCTGGTCCCGATCGTGCCAGGGGGATCCGGCGCTCCGGTGTACCTCGTGCACCCCGTCTCGGGCGGCGTGGCGTGCTACGTCGATCTTGCCAACCACCTCGGACACGACCGACCGGTGTACGCGCTGCGGGCACGCGGGCTCGACGAAGGCTCCAACCCTGATCGAGACATCTCGGTGATGGCGGCCCGGTATCTCGACGCCATCCGCCTGGTCCAGCCGAGCAACACGCCTCATGTGCTCGCGGGATGGTCGTTCGGCGGGCTGGTGGCTTTCGAGATGGCTCGCCGGCTCACCGCGGCAGGGGAGAAGGTCGGTGTTCTCGCGCTGATCGACACACCTGCACCCGATGAGGACACCGACGAACTCGACGAAGTGGCGGTGTTGCTGTCGTTCGCGGGTGACTACGCGGAGCTCAGGCAGCGCGAGCTGAAGCTCAGCCGTGCGGAGCTGACCGAGGTCGACCCGTACCGGCGGCCCTCGCACCTCCTAGGAGTCATGCAGGACCAGGGCCTGCTCACGTCGCCGAGCCAAGCGGCGCAGGCCGAGCGGCAACTGGAGGTCTTTCAGGCCAACCTGGACGCCTGGCGCAGTTATGAGCCGCAGCCCTACGAAGGCTCGCTGCAGCTGTACAACGCGAAAGACGGCTCGTCGGGCACGGGGCGAGCGGCATGGCAGCGGATCGTCAACGGCACCGTGGATGCGCAGCTTCTGGACGGCGACCACTACACCCTCGTGCGCGAGCCGCTTGTGCGGGAACTCGCGAAGCACCTCAGTTCCGAGATCATCGCGGTCGGCTGATCGGGCCGCTGTCCACTTGAGACGAACATTGGAGTGAAGTCACATGGATGCACTGGTCCAACAACTCTGCACGGCGGAACACGACATCACGGCTAGCAGGATCGGGTCTGTCGACGAACTGCGCGGCAGCCTCGGCCGCGGCTACTTGCTGCTTGAGTTCGAAGGCACAAGGGGAGGCACCGAGCTGGGCGTGCGGCTCGACGACGAGGCGGTGAACCACGCCGCGAACGACCTCGATCGGGAGGCGGCCGTCGTGCGCCTCACGGGCGGATTGCGGTTGAACCAGGTGGACGTGCGGTGCGTTGCGGAGTTGAACGTTGAGACCATGCGGGGGACGGGCCGTCTGACGGTGGTCGAACCGTGACGAGGACCTGATGACCGCTGACGTCTAAGAAGTCGATTCAGACGGTGATTCTGCGCGGCGCAGGAGCTCACGTTCCCCTGTGCGTGTGTCAGGTGTTCAAGTGCGGGTTTTGACACAAGTTCAAACCTCGTGTGAGAGTCGATCGGTCGCAACGTTTGCGGGATTTCAGAAGAATGCGACCGCCTGGGGGTGAAAATGAAGTTCGAATCTTCCCTGCTCGAAGACTGGATGCGGGACTACTACTTCGACGTCGACTTCGACATCGGTAGCAGTGGTGTGCAGGACTTCTCGTTCCGTGAACTGCGTTCCTTGCTCGGAATTTCTGTTGGAGAACTGGACGACATTGTTCTCCGTGACAGCAGTTCCTTCGGAGGGGATGAACTCCGCGCGGCGGTCGCTGATCGGTGGGGGAACGGCAACAGCGACTGGGTGATGGTGACGCACGGCGCGAGTGAAGCCATCTACCTCGTGATGAGCAGCTTGCTCGAGCCCGGTGACGAGCTGATCGCCGTCGAGCCGGTCTACCACTCGCACACCTCGATCGCGCGGTCCCTGGGTAGCCGCGTCGTGCCGTGGAAGCTGCGGGAAAACGAAGGTTTCGCGATCGACCTGGCTGAGCTGCGGCAGTTGATCAGCAGCCGGACCAAGGCGATCGTCGTGAACTTCCCGCACAATCCGACCGGGACGACGATCACGGAGGCGCAGCGCGGCGAACTGATCGACCTGGCTGACGAAGCCGGCGCCTATCTCGTGTGGGACGCGGCGTTCGCTGATCTTGTCTACGACGCCGACCCGTTGCGTGATCCCACCCACGATTACGCCCGCGCCATTTCCATCGGCACCCTTTCGAAGGGGTACGGGTTGCCGGGACTGAGGTTCGGCTGGTGCACAGCGCATCCGGACGTACTTGCCGCGATGGTGCATCTCCGTGACCGGATGACGCTCCACCTCTCCCCGCTCATCGAGTTTCTCGGCAGGCAGGTCGCCAGGCACGCGGACAAGCTTGTGGGAATGCGGCTGACGCAAGCTCGGGAGAATCGCGAGCTGCTGATTCGATGGGCCGCAGAGCACGCGGATCTCGTCGATTTCGCCGCACCTCGTGGCGGTGTGACTGCTTTTCCGCGGATCAAGGGTTGCGCGGACACCGTGACGCTGTGTCGCGAGCTGGCGCATGACCACCGCGTACTTCTGGTGCCTGGTGAGGCGTTCGAACGCCCCGGCAGGGTCCGCCTCGGATTCGGCGGATCGGGTAAAACGCTGGCTCAAGGGCTGGACGTGGTGGGCGGCGTACTGCGGAACAAGTCGGCCGGTTGAGAAAGAGGAGTGGAAGATGTTTCGAGTGGATCTGGCCGCCGACGACGTGGCGGCCGTCCGCACGTTCGTGCGCGAGCTGGCCGGCAGGTACGGCTCCGTGGAAGACCCCGAGTTCCTCGCACAGGCCACCACCTTCGCGCATGAGCTTCCTCGCACGCTGCGCACCGGGTTGAACAGGTTTCGTCTGGAAGAGCCGGATGGTGTGTGCGTGGTCGGCGGGTACCAGGTGGACCAGTCGCGCATCGGCCCCACGCCCGCTCACTGGAAGGACTGCAAGGACAACCCCGCGACCTTGGAGGAAGAGATCTTCTTCTTCCTGTGCGGTTGTCTGCTCGGGGACCCGATCGGGTGGGCCACGCAGCAGAACGGCTACCTCATGCACGACATCTTTCCAATCAAAGGACATGAGAACGAGCAGCTGGGGTCCGGCAGCGAACAGCTCCTCACCTGGCACACGGAAGACGCCTTCCACCCGTTGCGGACGGACTACGTCGGTCTGATGTGCCTGCGCAATCCGGACGGCGTCGAGACCACCTACGCGGTGATCGACGACGTGAAGCTCGACGACGAAACGAGCCGGCTGCTGCGTGAGCCCCGCTATCCCATTCGACCGGACCACTCACACCTGCCGCGGAACAAGTCCGCCGACGCACGCACGATTCCCGGTACCGAGGAACTTCTCCAGCGCAGCTATGAGTGGATCACCAGGCTGGATGAGCAACCCGAGCGCATCGAGGTCCTTTTCGGACACCCCGACTCACCCTACGTCCGGCTCGATCCGTACTTCATGGACACCTCCGTGCTCGACGAGGACGCGTCGGCCGCACTCCAGACGATCATCGACGAGATCGACGTCGTGATGACAGGTTGCAGCCTGCGACCGGGAGACGTGCTCTTCATCGACAACTACAAGACCGTGCACGGGCGCAAGCCGTTCAAGGCGCGGTTCGACGGAACGGACCGATGGCTCAAGCGGATCAACGTCGCGCGTGACCCGCGCAAATCGCGTGCCGCCAGGGCCGCCGCGTCAGCGCGCGTCATCTTCTGAGCCGTTGCGCCACAACTCCCGATCGACGAGTTGGATTGGAATCTCGCATGTCTTCTGCCGAGAACCTGGTGTGCCCAGGGGCCGTTGCGCAACGCGGGCTTCGGTACCTCCTGGAGGAGACGATGCGACGGGGCTCAGCTCACATCGGCCGGCTCGTCCGGGACGTCGCCGACCCGCTGCAGGCCACATGCGGCGGTGGCCACAATTGTGCCGAGGATGCCGACAAGGATGATCACACGGGGATCGAACACCGCACCCAGCGCGGCGCCTGCCAGGGAACCCACGGTGCTCGCCGTCCACACCGCCGTGCGAATGGTGGCGTTCATACGGCCGAGCATCGGACGCGGACACACCGCCAGTCGGGCGCTGGTCTGCGCGACGTTGAAAAGAATGGCCCCGAACATCATGAAGAAGTCAGCCGCCGCGACCAGCAGAACGGCCCAGCCTGGCTGTGCGGCGACCATGAGCAGTCCGGGAACGCTGGAGACCGGCATCGCCCACCGCAGGAACACCACCCGGCCGTAACGGCGGAACAGCCTTGGAGCGGTCAGGCCGCCGAGTACACCGCCGACCGCGGAGAGGCCGATCACCAGGCCGACGACCAGGGAACTGGCGTGCAGGGTGCGGACCAGGAACACGATGTGCGCTGCCTGCCAGACTGCGCCGAAGAGCATGGACGCCGCCGAGGCGAGTGTGATGGAGCGCAGCAGCGGAGTACGCGTGACGTAGCGGATGCCTTCACCGATGAGCGTGGTGATCCGCTCCCTGGCGGGAGGCGCCGCCGGTTCGGACACCGTGATCCGGAGCAGTGCGATCGATCCAGCAGCGATCACGAAGCTCAGTCCGTCGAAGATCAATGCGTCCGCAGGGCCGACAACACCGATCAGGAAACCGGCTGCGGCGGGGCCCACGACCTGTGCGACGGTCTGCACGACGCTGAGCCGTCCGGACACCGCGACAATGTGGCTTCCGGACACAACCTCCGGCACGACGCTGAGGAACGCGACTCCCGCTACGACCGCGCAAAGGCCGAGAACCAGCGTCGAGACGTACAGGTACGGCAGGGCAAGCGCGCCGATGTGGTGGGCGAACACCAGTGCGCCGATCAGCACGGCGCTCAGCAGGTTGACCGTCAGCAGGATGCGCCGCTTGGGGACGCGGTCGACCAGCGGGCCGGCCGGGAGGCCCATCAGGACGAACGCGGCGCTGCCACATGCCTGGAGCAACCCGATTTGGGAAGGTCCGGCGCCGAGCACCTGGACGGCCAGCAGCGGCACGGCCACGATCGTGATCTGCGATCCGAGCAGGCTCACCGCCTGTCCCAGCCAAAGCACGCCGAAGTTGCGTCGCGCGGCGTCCGAAGTTGCGTCGGGAGAATTTCCGGAGGAGTTCGCAATCGTGGATCGCGTCTTATCGGTCACCGTTCGGATGCTAGGCCCGTCGGCTTGATTAGGTCAACTCGGACTAGGCAATTTGGGGCTATTTTGTAGCGTTCGCGATGGTCGCTTGCGGTGATTCACGATAGAGGTGAATCGCCAGGAAGAGCACGCCCAAAATCACGCGAAGTAGACGCTGTCCGGTTGTTCCTGGCAGCTGAACGCGCCCAAACCAATCGATCGCCTGAAAGGGTTCAGATGGACGAGCAGGAAACGGAGTCGGGGCGAACCCTCTCCGGCGCCGTCTACGACGTGGTCGGTATCGGCTTCGGGCCGGCGAACCTGGCACTTGCCATTGCCATCGACGAGCACAACAGGTCCGTGGAGCCCGCAGGCCAAGTGTCCTACGTGTTCGTCGAGAAGCAGACGAAGTTCGGCTGGCACAAAGGAATGCTCATCGAGGACGCGCAGATGCAGATCTCGTTCCTCAAGGACCTGGTGACTCTCCGCAATCCGGTCAGTGACCTGAGCTTCGTCTCCTTCCTGGCCGACAACGACCGCCTGGTGGACTTCACGAACCATCAGCGGCTGTTTCCCAGCCGGCTGGAGTTTCACCGGTATCTGGAGTGGGCCTCTGCCAGGATCGCGGGCGACGTCCGCTACGGCAGCCTGGTCACCGATGTTCGGCCGGTTGTCGAAGACGGTGACGTGGTCGCCCTCGACGTGGTCGCGACAACCGAAGATGGTTCGGGGACCGACGCTGTTTTCCGCGGCCGGAACGTCGTGGTGGCCACCGGCCTCACGCCTTCGATGCCTGCGGCCATGAGTGAATCAGATCGCATCTGGCACAACGGTCAGTTGATGGACAGGCTCAGCAGCGAAACTGTGCGATCCGCGTCGAAATTCATGGTCGTCGGAGCGGGGCAGAGCGCCGCGGAGACCGTGGAGTGCCTGCACCGCCGTTTTCCCGAGGCCGAGGTCCACTCGGTGTTCTCGCGGTTCGGGTTCAGTCCCGCCGACGACAGTCCGTTCGCGAACGGCATCTTCGATCCCGCGACGGTCCCGGTGTTCTTCAACGCGCCGGCCGAGATCAAGGAGATGCTGCTCGACTACCACCGCAACACCAACTACTCGGTTGTCGACACAGACCTCATTCGCAGCTTGTACGCCTCGCACTACCAGGAGAAGGTCAGCGGTCAGCGTCGGTTGCACCTGCTCAACATGTCCAAGGTGACTGCCGTGCTGCCTGGCTACGACAGCGTGCAGGTCGAAGTGCAGTACCTGCCCTCCGGTGATGTCACCTCGGTCGACGTGGACGTGCTCGTGTATGCAACCGGATATCGGCCAGCTGATCCACTTCGTGTTCTCGGCCAAGCTGCGGAGTTGTGCAAATGCGACAGTGAGAATCGCCTCCGAACCGAGCTGAACTACCGGGTCGCCACGGCGGCGAATGTGCGGTGCGGGATCTACGTCCAGGGCCCGACGGAACACAGTCATGGGCTTGCCTCTTCGTTGCTGTCGAACGTGGCCGTCCGGGCGGGCGACATTCTGAGCTCACTGCTCGCGGAACGTGTGTCGTCCGAGTCGCTTGAGGCTTTCTCGAGCCACGGCTAGTCGAAAGGAGGTCTGCCTGATGTTCGTGCCAGGTCAATATCGCGATCCGGACGGATCGTGGTCGTACGAGTTGGTTCGCGGTCATCCGCTGGCGTTGCTCGTCGCCAACGGTCCCGCTCACGGCAGCCCTTTCGCCTCTCATCTACCGATCATCCTAGATCCGGCGGCAGAGTCATCGCACCGGCTTGCGGGCGCCACGCTGTTCGGACACATGAATCGCGCGAACCCGCACTGGGCGTCGCTTCCGGCCGAAAGCCGGGTCCTAGTGGTCTTCACGGGCCCCCACGCCTACGTCTCGCCGACTGTTCACGGCGTCACGCCGGCCGCGCCCACCTGGAACTTCGCTTCTGTGCACGTGCATGGAATCCTCAGGAAGCTCGACTCCGCCGAACAGACGATGGAAGTAGTGACGGCGACCGTGCGAACGCTTGAAGGTGCATTCGGTGCGGGCTGGGACATGACGAGTTCGCTGGACTACTTTCACACGCTTCTGCCCGCGGTGGGTGCGTTCCGCATCGATGTCCTGCACGCCGAGGGCATGTTCAAGCTTAGTCAGGATTCGGACCCTGAGGTCAGAGAGAGCGTCTGCGGGTCTTTTTCCCGGCGCCAGTCGAGTCGTCACCTTGAATTAGCTGAACTCATGGCCCAGTTCACCCAGTGTGCATCTCGGTCGGACGCATCGACATTATTGGAAAACTCGTGATGCTGGAGTAGCTCAACAGAACTGTGGTCCGCACGAGTTCCGTGCAAACCGCATTGCTGCAGATTCACGGGTGAACTACTGACAAGTTCCAGCCAGTTCGAATCGCGAGAGCCAGGCCCTCCGGCACGATGGGATGCGCATGTCTGTTTCACCGGACCAGGAAGTCGAGAAGGTGAGTGCCGCGGCGGCGCCCTCCGGCATGCCTGCGGGGCTGGTACTGCCCGCCTCTTTCACCCAGCAGCGGCTGTGGTTTCTCGACCGGCTGACACCGGAGAGCGCCTTCTACAACATGCCCTACATCTTGTGGTTGCAGGGCGAGTTGGACATCGGGCATCTGCGCCGTGCGTTGAGGGAGATCGTCCGGCGGCACGAGGTGCTGCGCACGACGTTCATCGCTCCTGACGACGTTCCGCTGCAGGTCGTGTCCGAGCACCTGGTCACCGACATCCCGGTGTGCCAGGCGGTTGGTGATTCCATCGACGGTCGCAGGCAGTTCGCTCGCGAGTGGGCCGAGGCCGAAGTTCGCAAACCGTTCGACCTCTCGGGCGGACCGCTCTTCCGGGCAGCCGTTGTCCAGGTGTCGAAAGAGGAACACCTGCTGTGCCTGACCTTCCATCACATCGTGTTCGATGGATGGTCGGCTCGGCTCTTCTTCGTAGAACTGTCCAAGCTGTACCGGTCGTTCGCGAACGGTGTTCCGACCTCGCTGCCCGAGCTCGCGCTCCAGTTCGGCGACTACGCCAGGTGGCAACAGGAACTACTGCACGACGGACTGCTCGCCGGGCAACAGCAGTACTGGCGCGAAAAGCTGGCCGGAAGTCCGCCAATGCTCGCTCTGCCGACGGACCGGCCGCGATCAGCTACCCGCTCACTGGAAGGCGCCACACACGAGTTCCAGCTGCCCACGGATCTGGTCGCGCGACTTCGAGCCCTGGGAAACGGAGAGCACGCGACGTTCTTCATGGTCGCGATGGCCGCGTTCCAGGTGGTCATGTCCCGCCACAGCGGCCAGCTCGACGTGTGTGTCGGAGTGCCGATCGCCGGCCGGACGCAGTCCGAAGTGGAATCGCTGATCGGGTTCTTCGTCAACACTCTCGTGCTGCGCGGCGACCTGTCCGGCCGACCGACGTTCCGCGAACTGCTCCGCCGGACGAGGGACACCACGCTCGAGGCGTACGAGAACCAGGACGTGCCCTTCGAACAGCTGGTGGAGGAGCTGCGTCCGGACCGTTCGCTGAGCCACTCGCCACTGTTCCAAGTCATGCTCGGGGTGCAGAACACACCGCAGCGGGACATCGCCCTTCACGGAATGAAGGTCGTCGCCGAACCGGTGGCGACGGCGACGTCGCGCTTCGACCTCTTCCTCAACCTGATCGAGGGAGACCCCGACGGTTCGGTGCGGGGCTTCGTCGAGTACAGCACCAGCCTGTTCGATCACGGCACGGTGGAACGGTTGACAGGGCATCTGGTACGCGTGCTGGAGATCGTGGCAGCTGATGCGGACCACGCCATCGACCGGATCGACCTGCTCACCGATGCCGAGCGCCATCTGGTGATCGACGGGTGGAACGACACCGGCTGCGAGGTCCCTGCCGTGACCACGGCGGAGATGTTCGAGGCTCAGGTGGCCAGGACCCCACGCCGGCCCGCGGTCGAGTGTGGACACGTCGAGGTGGCCTACGACGACCTCAACCGACGCGCCAACCAGCTCGCGCGTGCGCTCGTCGACCGAGGTGCCGGCCCCGAACAGGTGGTCGCGATGCTGCTGCCGCGTTCGGAGTTGATGGCGGTGGCGTTGACGGCGGTGCTCAAGGCGGGCGCCGTGTATCTGCCGATCGACGCGGCATATCCGGCTGAGCGCATCGCGTTGATGATCGAGGATGCCGATCCGGCTTGCGTTCTGGTCACCGAGGATCTGGTGGGAGAGCTGCCTGAGCGCGTTCGAGGCGACGGACTGGTGGTTCTCGACCGTGTCGAGGTCGCCACCGAGGTGGCGGCGCGCCCCGCGTCGAACCTCACCGACGCCGACAGGAACTCGCCGCTGCACCCCCTCAATCCGGCGTACCTGGTCTACACGTCGGGTTCGACCGGACGCCCCAAGGGCGTGCTGATGTCGACAGCCGGGCTGGTGAACCTGCTCACCTGGCACGTCCACCAGTTGCCCGGTGGGGTAGGTACCCGGACCGCGCAGTTCCTGGCAATCGGGTTCGACTTCACCGTGCAGGAGATGCTGACCACCCTCGTCGCGGGCAAGACCCTTGTGATCCCGGACGAACGCACACGCCGCAATGGCGACGAACTCGCAGCCTGGATCGACGACAAGCAGGTCAACGAGCTGTTCGCTCCCTCGTTGGCCATCGAGGCGCTGTTCGAAGCCGCGAGCGAGGCGGGCAGCGACCTCATGTCGTTGACCGACGTCCTGCAGGGCGGCGAGGCGTTCTCACCGAGCGCACAGGTACGTGAGGCGTATCGGAAGTTGCCAGGGCGGCGTGCTCACAACATCTACGGGCCCGCGGAGACCGGAGCGACGACCGCGCACACTTTGCCTCCCGACGTGTCGCTGTGGCCCGCGATGGTGCCCATCGGCGGACCAGCACCCAACTCGCGCGCGTACGTCCTGGACGGACTGCTGGCGCCGGTCCCGATCGGAGTGCTCGGGGAGCTGTACACCGCAGGAGCACAAGTCTCACGCGGCTACGCCAACCGTCCGGAACTCACCGCGGAGCGGTATGTCGCGGACCCGTTCGGTCCGCCCGGTTCCCGGATGTACCGCACCGGCGACCTGGTCCGTTGGCTTCCCGACGGAACTCTGCTGTACAGCGGCCGCGCGGACCACCAGGTGAAGATCCGCGGATTCCGCATCGAACTGGGGGAAGTCGAGGCGGTGCTCGCCAGGCACCCCGACGTCGCCCAGGTCGGCGTCATCGCACGAGAGGATCATCCCGGAGACCGCCGCCTGGTCGCCTACCTCGTGGCGGCCAACCGGACGATCGACCTGGACGCCATCGTCTTGCAGGTCACCGCTGAGTTGCCCGAGCACATGGTGCCCTCGGCGTTCACCGTCCTCCCCAGCTTGCCGCTGACTCCCAACGGAAAACTCGACCGCCGCGCGCTCCCGGCACCGGTGTACCGCACCGCCGGCGATGGAAGGCCACCGCGAACGCCACGCGAGGAGATCCTGTGCGGTGTTTTCGCCGCGGTGCTCGGCCGCGAGGCGGTGACCATCGACGACGACTTCTTCCTCCTCGGCGGGCACTCCCTGCTGGCGACCAGACTGGTCAGCCGCATCCGGGCCGCGATCGGCGTCGAGATGCCGATTCGCGCACTGTTCGAGGCTCCGACGGTGGCCAGGCTCTCCGAGCTCCTCGACACCACCCAACGCCGACGCCCCGCTATCAGCCGTGCGGCACGGCCGGAGAAGCCCGCCGTCTCGTTTGCCCAGCGACGCATGTGGTTGCTTCACCAGATGGGCGACGCGGGTGCGGCTTATCACATTCCGCTCACGCTCCACCTGACCGGCCCGCTCGACGTGGAGGCACTGGCGGACGCCATCGTCGATGTCGTCGAGCGCCACGAGGTCCTGCGCACCAGGATCGGCCACGCGGACGGCACCTTGTGGCAAGCGATCTCCGAATCTGGATCTGACCGGCCACGCCTGACGACCACCACGGTCACCGCCGACGAGCTTGCCGCCGCGGTGGACACCAACGCGCGGCAGGCGTTCGACCTCACCCACGACCTTCCACTACGAGCGAGGCTGTTCGCACTCGGCGAGAACGACCACGTGCTATCGCTGGTCCTGCATCACATCGCTGCGGACGGCTGGTCACTCGGGCCGCTCGCACAGGACCTGATCGCGGCGTACGCGGCACGCAGCGCCGGACATCCACCTGTGTGGAAACCACTGGCGGTGCAGTACGCGGACTACGCGGCCTGGCAACAGCGCCTGCTCGGCGACGGCTCGCCCACCGCACTGGGCAGCGCCCAGATCCGTTTCTGGACCGGGCAACTCGATGGAGCGCCACCGGAACTCACCCTGCCCACCGATCGGCCCCGGCCGCCGGTGGCCACCCATCGCGGCGGATCCGTGCCACTGGTGGTGGAGCCCGAACTCCACAGTGCGCTCATGACCCTGGGCAGGGAGGCCGGGGCAACGATGTTCATGGTGCTGCAGGCAGCCCTAACCGCGGTGCTCACTCGGCTCGGCGCAGGCACCGACATTCCGATCGGGACACCGGTCGCCGGTCGGACCGACGAGGCACTGGAAGACCTGGTGGGCTTCTTCGTCAACACGCTGGTGCTGCGAGTCGACACCTCGGGACGGCCGAGTTTTCGCGAGCTGCTCGACCGTGTCCGCAGTGTCGACCTGGCCGCGTTCGAACATCAGGACCTGCCCTTCGAGCAGTTGGTGGAACTGCTGAAGCCCGAACGCTCGCTGGCCAGGCACCCCTTGTTCCAGGTGTTCCTCGCGGTGCAGAACTCGCCGCAGCCGGCCATCGAGCTACCCGGCCTGCGCATCACCACAGGACCGGTCGGTGAACCCGCCGCGAAGTTCGACCTCGCGATCAACATGACCGAGCGGCACACCCCGAAAGGACTGCCGGGCGGGATTCACGGCGATCTCGTCTTCGCTCTCGACCTGTTCGACGAGGACACCGCCAGGGCGGTAGCCGACCGCTTCGTGCGTCTGTTGACCTGGGCCGCGGCCAACCCGGACGCTTCCATTCACACGGCGGGGCTGCAGACGCCGGACGAACTGCACAAGGTGTTGCGCGAGTGGAACGACACCGCCGGCGCGGACCCGCGAACCGCCAGCACCATCACCGAACGATTCGCCCTCGAGGTGGCCAGGGTTCCCGGTTCGGTCGCCCTGCGCGCCGACGGCCGATCCGTCACCTACCGCGAGCTGGACGACCAGGCGAACCGGCTCGCTCACCGGCTGATCCGCGCCGGAGTCGGTCCGGAGAGTTCGGTGCTCATCGCGCTGGAACGATCGCAACACCTTGTGGTGTCCACACTGGCGGTGCTTAAGGCAGGCGGAACCTACGTTCCAGTGCACAGGAGGTATTCGCCCGCCTGGACGGCTCTGGTCGCCGGCGAGACCAACGCCGCCATCATGCTGACCGACCGGGTCACCCCGCCGCCATCCATCCCAGGCGTACGCGTGCTTCTGGTCGACGACGAGGCCGAAGCCGCGGATCCTCTCACCGACCCTGGTGTCCTCATCCATTCCGACCAGCTGGCGTACGTCATGTACACGTCCGGCTCGACCGGCGTACCCAAGGGCATCGGCATCACCCATCGGGACGTGCTCGAGCTCGCCTTCGACCGCTGCTGGCACAACGGCGGTCAGGAACGGGTACTGCTGCACTCGCCACACGCGTTCGATCCGTCGACGTTCGAGCTGTGGGCACCGCTGCTCACCGGCAACACGATCGTGATCGCGCCACCTGGTGAACCCGACGTCGATGAGTACGAGCGGATACTCGTCACCGAGCGGGTGACCGGCGTGCTCTTTGTGGCAGGCCTGTTCCGGCTGATGGCCGAAATGCGACCGAGTGCCTTCGCGGCGGTGCGCGAGGTGTGGACCGGTGGCGATCTGGTGTCGCCTGCCGCCGTTCGCAGCGTGCTGGCGCACAACCCCGATATCACGGTGACCAGCACATACGGGCCGACCGAGATCACGTTGTCCTGCACCAGCCATTCCATGCGGTCGTCCGCACCACCCGACGGCGCAATACCTATCGGCCGGCCGATGAACGACCGGCAGCTCTACGTTCTCGACTCGGCGCTGCAACCCGTGCCCGAAGGGGTCCCCGGTGAGCTGTACGCCGCCGGCGCGGGCCTCGCCAGGGGATACGTCACGAAACCGGGGCTCACCGCCGAGAGTTTCATCGCCGATCCGTTCGGCCCGGCAGGATCCCGGATGTACCGCACGGGTGATCTCGGCCGCTGGCACAACGGAGTGCTGGAGTTCCTCGGGCGTGCCGACGATCAGGTCAAGATCCGCGGTTTCCGAGTGGAACCAGGTGAGGTCGAGGCCGCGCTGGGGCGGCACCCCGCAGTCGCCGAGTGCGCCGTCACGACCCGTACATCGCAGGCGGGCGACAAGCAGCTGGTCGGGTACGTGGTCGGCCGCCACTCGGACACAGGCATCGATACCGCCGAGCTCCGGCGGTTCCTCGCAGGCCTCGTCCCCGAGTACATGGTCCCGTCGCATGTCGTCGCGTTGCAGGCTTTGCCGTTGACCGTCAATGGGAAAGTCGACTGGAAGGCACTCCCGGACCCCCAGCTCGACCGCGACGCGCAGCACAGCGAACCACAGTCGGAGAAGGAAAAGCTGCTCTGCGAGCTGGCCGCGGGCGTCCTCGGCCTGCCCGTTTTCGAGCGGCATGACAACTTTTTCGAGATGGGCGGACATTCACTGCTCGCTACCCGCCTGGTGAGTCGGATCCGCACCGCACTAGGTGTCGACATGTCCATGCGGATGTTGTTCGAGACGCCCACCGTCGCCGAATTGGCCCACCACCTGGATCACGAGACCGGTTTCCGGCCACCTCTGGTGGCCTCACCCCGACCCGCGTTGGCACCGCTCTCGTTCGCCCAGCGCCGGTTGTGGTTCCTCAACCGGCTCGACCCAGGCACGGCTGCCTACAACGTTCCACTGGCGGTCACGCTCCGCGGCCGGCTTGACGTAGCCGCACTGCGGGCGGCACTCGCCGATGTCGTTGCCCGCCACGAAAGCCTGCGGACCGTGTTTCCCGACGCGAACGGCGAGCCGTGTCAACAGGTGCTCGCCACCGGCTCCGCGACCCTTGAACTGTCCGTTGTGGACCTACCGGATCGAGAGGCACTCGGCGCGGCGCTCACTGCCTTCGCAGCGGACGGATTCGACCTGGCAACCGAGATCCCACTGCGCGCCCGGCTGTTCACGGTCGGCCCCGCCGAACACGCACTCACGCTGGTGCTGCACCACATCGCCTGCGACGGGTGGTCGGCCGCACCGCTGACACGCCACATTTCAGAAGCCTATGCGGCGCGGCTCACCGGATCCGAGCTCAACTGGGCACCACTTCAGGTGCAGTACGCCGACTACGCGTTGTGGCAACGCGCTGTCCTGGGCGATGAGACCGACACGTCCAGCACGATCCGCAGGCAACTCGACCACTGGCAGGACACACTGCGGGACCTTCCCGACGAACTCGCGATGCCGACCGACCGGCCCCGGCGCCAGGACACCGCCAGGCGAGCCGGCGCAGCCGAGATCGCCATCACGCCGAAACTGCACCGCGGACTGCTCGCGCTTGCTGGGCGATCCGACGCGTCTCTGTTCATGGTGCTGCAGGCCGGGCTCGTCGCGCTCCTGAACCGGCTGGGCGCGGGCACCGACATCCCGATCGGTACTGCCATCGCCGGCCGGACCGACGAGGCGCTCGACGAGCTCGTGGGTTTCTTCGTCAACACCCTGGTCCTGCGCACCGACGTATCTGGGGCGCCGACGTTCCAGGAACTCCTCGCCAGGTCCCGGCAAACCTGCCTGACCGCCTACGAGCATCAAGATCTGCCGTTCGAACGACTGGTGGAAGTGATCAATCCGGCCCGATCGCTGGCACGGCATCCGTTGTTCCAGGTGATGCTCGTGCTGCAGAACAACCAGCAGGCGGACATTTCCATGCCGGGCCTACTTGTTGAGCAGACCCCTGTCGAGACCGGCAACTCTCAGTTCGACCTCCTGCTCACGATGACTGAACAGCACGGCCCCACCGGTACCGCAGACGGCATTCTCGGACGTGTTCACTACCGGGCGGACCTGTACGACGCCTTGACCGTGCACCATCTCGTCGACCGCTTCGTGCGGCTGCTCGCCGCCGTCGTCGACCAACCTGAGCGGCCGATCCACGGCATCGACCTGCTCACCCAGAAGGAGCGGCACCACGTCCTGACCGAGTTCAACGACATCGCACCAGCGGCGGTTCTGCGGACCTGGCCCGCGCTGTTCGAGGAACAGGTCGGTCTGCAGGCCGACGCCCTGGCGATCCGGTGCGACGGCAATGAACTGTCCTATCGGGAACTCCACGAACGTGTGAACCGCCTGGCCCGCGTGCTGATCCGGCACGGCGCCGGCCCGGAGACCTTCGTGGCGCTGGCCCTTCCGCGTTCCGCCGACCTCGTTGTCGCGATGCTGGCCGTGCTCACAGCGGGTGCCGCGTACATGCCACTCGATCTCGAGCACCCGGCGGAGCGGCTGGGGCTCCTGATCGACGACGTGCGACCTGGGGTTCTGCTCACCGTCGCCGATGCGCAAACGCGCCTGCCGGACCTGCCCGGACACACCCAGGTGCTGGTCCTGGACACGCCAGGAACCGAGCGAGCTGTCGCTCGCGCCGAATCGTCGTCGCTGGTCGACTCCGAGCGGCACTCGCCGCTGCGACTCGAACACCCCGCCTACGTGCTCCACACATCCGGTTCGACCGGCCGTCCCAAGGGCGTGGTGGTCACCCACAGCAGCTTTTCGAACGTCATCGCCGGTCAGCTGGCGCAACTCGGTGTCGGTTCTGGAAGTCGCATCGCGCAGCTGTCCTCCCTCACCTTCGACGTCCTGGTGTGGGAGCTGTGCATGGGACTGCTGTCGGGGGCCACGCTCATCGTCGCTACCGAGCAGCAACGCATGCCGGGAGAGCCGACCGCCGAGTTGCTAAAGCGCGAAGCGGTTACCCACGCCACCATGACGCCCTCCGTCCTGGCAGCGCTGTCACCGGCTCAGGTGCCGGACGACCTGACCGTTGTAGTGGCGGGCGAGGAGATGCCTCCGGCTCTGGTCGAGCGTTGGGCGGCGCGGCACCGCGTCGTCAACCTCTACGGGCAGACCGAGTCGTTCGTGGCGACCATGGGCCCGTGCAAGCCATCTGGCGATGAACGCCCGGTCCCGATCGGCCGTCCGTTCCCCAGCTACCGCGTCTACGTCCTGGACAGTGCACTCCGCCCGGTCCCACCCGGTGTGATCGGCGAGCTCTACATCGCAGGGCCTGGTCTTGCGAGGGGATACCTAGGGAAGCCGGGCCTCACCGCCGAGCGCTTCGTTGCCAACCCGTTCGGCCTACCGGGGAGCGGCATGTACCGCACGGGAGACCTGGGGCGGTACCGCGACGGCGCACTGGAATTCGCCGGCCGGGCGGACGGCCAGGTCAAGATACGCGGTGTTCGCATCGAACCATCGGAGGTCGAGTCGGCGCTGCTGCTCGTACCCGGGATCGCCCAGGCCGTCGTCGTGCGGCGACGCGACCGGCTCGGTGGCGACAGCCTGTTCGCCTACGTCGTCGCGGTCGCGGAAGCCCCGTCGCCTGGCCGAATCCGCGAGCATCTGCGCACCCGGTTGCCATCGGCGCTGATTCCGTCCGCCGTAATGGTGCTGGATCAACTTCCGCGTAACAGCAGTGGAAAACTCGATCGGTCGGCACTGCCCGATCCGGATCCCCACGTGGGCACCAGCCGCGAACCGTCGACGCTGCGCGAGCAGACGATGTGCGCCCTCTTCGCCGAGACCCTGGGTGTTCCCCAGGTGGGAGTCGACGACAACTTCTTCGAGCTGGGCGGACACTCGTTGGCAGCCGCCCGACTGACCAGCCGGATCCGTTCGGCCCTGGGCATCGAGATACCGGTGCGGCGTTTCATGGAACACCCCACCGTCGCCGCGTTGCTCAGCGACATCGAGGACGGATCGAACGACAACGCCTACGACGTGCTGTGGAGTCCCCGTGCGCACGGCGGACGCACACCTTTGTTCTGCGTGCATCCGATCAGCGGACTGGGCTGGGCCTATTCCGGTCTGCTGAGCCATCTGGACGCCGACCAGCCCGTCCACACGTTGCAGGCTCGCGGGCTGGGCCGCAACGAGCCTTTGCCAGGATCGATCGAGGAGATGGCAGCGGACTACGTCGAGCAGATCCGCAAGGTGCAGCCTGCGGGTCCGTACCAGCTGATGGGGTGGTCGTTCGGAGGGCAGGTCGCCCACACCATCGCTTCCCAGTTGGAACGGCAGGGCGAACGTGTTGCCCTGCTGGCTCTCCTGGACGCGTACCCCGGGGCTGCGGTGCCCGACGAGGAGTTCGACGAAGGAGACCTCCGACGGCTGCTGTCGCACGCCTTGACGAGCGATGTCGGCGTCGCCCTGTCTCCCGACGCGTTGACCGATGACCAGACAGCCGACCTGCTGGCGAGCTTGGCGAACAGCGTTCGACTGGCGCAGCGATACACACCGGCCGAGTTCGGCGGCGATGTGCTGATCTTCACCGCGACCCGTGGACGGGTCAGTGACCCGGCGGACTGGCGGCCGTTCGTCGGCGGACGCATCGATGTGCATCCGATCGACGCCGGGCACTGGGACCTCGCCCGCCCGGAGCCGTTGGCGGAGATCGCCCGGCACCTCGACGCGGCCTTGATGTCCGGCTGAAGCCTCCGCAAGCAACCAATGGAAGGAACCACCATGACCAACCCGTTCGAAGACTCCGAAGGCCGCTATGTCGTTCTGATCAACGACGAAGGCCAGCATTCGTTGTGGCCCACGTTCGTCGACGTCCCCGCGGGGTGGACGGTGGCGCATCCCGAAGACACCAGGGATGCCTGCCTTCAGTTCGTCAGCGACAACTGGACCGACATGCGTCCCCGCAGCCTGGCCGAGCAGATGGACGGCGCACAGGCGTGACACGGAGTCCGGAACCGAATCCGGGCCCGTCGCTGCATCGGTGTGCAGCGCCCAGCTCACGCCCGCATCTCGGGTCGGTCCACCATCAAGGAGGCGAAGAGCCATGACAGCAGCCGATTCTTCCGCGTTCGATCACCTCTCCATCGACCACGTCAAATTCTTCGTTGCAGACCTCGCCGAGGCCGGCGAGCAGCTGCGTCATTGCTATGGCCTGCACACGCTGGCGAAGAGCGCGGATCCCACCGCGGCGGGGGATTCCTCTGTGCTGCTCGGTACCGGGGAGGTGCGGTACCTGCTCACGAAGGCGTTGATCGACGATCACCCGGCGACCGGGTACGTCGGCCTGCACGGTGACGGTGTGGCCGACATCGCCCTGCGCACATCCGATGTGCAGGCCGCGTTCACAACGGCGGTCGCGGCCGGGGCGCGCCCGGTCGCTCCGCCGGTGACGAGGGAAGGCGTCGTGACTGCGACGATCATGGGGTTCGGCGACGTGGCGCACACGTTCGTGCAGCGCCTCGACGGTGTCCCCGCAGACCACCTGCCTGGTGTCACACCCATCGCAGAAAGCCGCCAGGAGCACACTTCCCGACTTCGTGAGATCGACCATTTCGCGGTGTGCCTGGAGGCCGGACAGCTCCGGCCGACGGTGCGGTTCTACCTCGACGTCCTCGGATTCCGGTCGATCTTCACCGAGCACATCGTGGTCGGCACGCAGGCCATGAACTCCGAGGTCGTCCAGAGCACATCCGGCAAAGTGACGCTGACCCTGATCGAACCCGACCTCGACCGGGAGCCCGGACAGATCGACGAGTTCCTCAAGAACCATGCCGGCCCTGGCGTCCAGCACATCGCACTGTCGACCGACGACATCGTCACGACCGTGGGCACGTTGCGCACCAGGGGAGTGGAATTCCTCAGTACGCCGGGAAGCTACTACGATCTTCTGGACGGCCGGTTGACTCTTGACCGCCACTCCGTGACCGAACTCCGCGAACTGGATCTGCTAGTCGACGAGGATCACGACGGTCAGTTGTTCCAGATCTTCGCGCGGTCCACCCACCCCCGTGGCACCTACTTCACCGAAGTGATCGAACGCTGTGGCGCGAAGACGTTCGGCAGCGGCAACATCAAGGCTCTCTACGAGGCGGTCGAGCAGGAGCGTCTCTAGTGGACGGTTCCTCGCCGGTCAGCCTCGCGGACGTGGAGCGGGAGTGCCGATCCACGCTCCCCGCCGAGATCTGGGACTTCATCGCGGGCGGTAGTGGAAACGAGACAGCAATGCGGGCTAATCGCGCAGCGCTCGACTCGGTGTCGGTGGTGCCGCGGGTACTGGCCGGCGGAAGGCGGGCGGACACGTCGAGCAAGCTGTTGCGCACCGACGTGGCCGCACCGCTCGCAGTGGCGCCGATGGCCTACCACCGCCTGGTCCATCCCGGAGGGGAAGTCGAGACGGCCGCGGCTGCGAAGGAGTGCGGAATCCCCTTGGTAGTGAGCACGTTGAGCAGCTGTCACATCGAGGACATCGCGGAAACCGGTGCGGCCTTGTGGTTTCAGGTCTACTGGCTGGCGGACGAACGCCTCGTGCGTGAACTCGTCCGAAGAGCCGAGGACGCGGGCTGTCAGGCGCTGGTCGTAACGGCGGACGTCCCGGTGCTGGGCCGCCGGTTGCGGGACATCCGCAATCAGTTCGTCCTGCCGACGGACGTGCGCGCCGTACAGCTGGCGGATACCACGGGTGACAGCCTGGCGCATGCCCCAGGGATCGGGTCGGCCGTCGCGACGCACACCGCGTCGGCCTTCCTGGCGGGCCTGAGCTGGGAGCACGTCCGGCGCCTGCGCGAGTGGAGCAGTCTTCCCCTGGTGGTGAAGGGAGTTCTCGATCCGCGAGACGCCGTCATGGCGGTGCGGTGCGGTGCGGACGCCGTGGTGGTCTCGAACCACGGCGGACGGCAACTCGACGCGGCACCAGGTGCCTGCACCCAGCTCGACGCCGTGGTCCGGGCCGTAGAGGGAGCATGCGAAGTGATGTTCGACAGCGGCATCCGCAGCGGCACCGACGTGTTGCGTGCGTTGGTTTTGGGTGCTCACGGCGTACTGGTGGGTAGGCCGGCGTTGTGGGGTCTCGGGGTGCGAGGACGAGTCGGAGTCGCCGAGGTCATGTCATTGCTGCGCGATGAGTTGGCGGATGCTCTCACGTTGGCAGGTTGTGCCGACATCTCCCAAACCCGAGATCTCGCGATCGGCAAGGCCCCATGAGCACGCGCACCTCGACTGCGAGGGCAGAACACCAGGAACTACGGATCTCTGAGCTGCACGGCTCCCTGGACGACCCGGCATTGCGGTCCATGGACTTCCTCAACGAAGTCGCGGAGAGCTACCCAACCGCGATTTCGTTGGCTGCAGGACGACCTTCGGAGCAATTCTTCGACGTCGACTCAGTGGGCGAACACCTGCAGACCTTCCAGCAGTATCTCGCCGATGTCCGAGGTTTCGACCACGCGCGGATCACTCGAACGTTGTTCCAGTACGGAGCAGCGTCCGGGGTGATCAATGACGTGGTCGCGAAGCATCTCTCAATTGACGAAGGGATCGAGGTCGAGCCAGCCGACCTGGTGGTGACCGTCGGATGCCAAGAGGCGATCTTTCTGGTGGCCCGTGCGCTGCGCACGGACGACCGGGATGTGTTGCTGGCTGTCGCGCCGACATATGTCGGATTGACCGGCGCCGCCAGGTTGGTGGACATGCCGGTGATACCGGTGGCGGGAGGTCCGCGAGGCGTTGATCTCGACGACCTTGTGTCGACCGTGCGCAGGTGCCGACGGGAAGGGAATCGGCCACGTGCGTGTTATGTCATGCCGGACTTCGCCAACCCCGCGGCAGCCAGCATGGATCTGGACACCCGTACCGACTTGCTGAGGATGGCGGAAGATGAGGACATTCTCCTGCTGGAGGACAATCCGTACGGCCATTTCCATGGCGGGGGTGCGCGACTTCCTGTCCTGAAGGCGATGGATGGGGAACGAAGAGTGATCTACTTCGGGTCCTTCGCCAAAACGGTGATGCCAGGAGCTAGGGTCGGTTACGTCGTCGCCGACCAAACGGTGGTCAACAGCCAAGGAAAGCACGCCCCGTTGGCCCGACACCTGGCAAGTGTGAAAAGCATGCTCACGGTGAACACCTCGCCCGTGGCTCAGGGTGTGGTCGCAGGAAAGCTTGTCTCTCATGGCTTCAGCCTCGCCGCAGCCAATGAGCGAGAACGATCCTTCTATCAGGACAACTTGAGATTGGTGCTGTCTCGTCTTGATGAAAGGCTGTCTGAGCACAATCCCCAGGTGTCGTGGAATACGCCTTCAGGTGGCTTCTTCGTGGTGTTGACTGTTCCGTTTGTGGCCGATGACGCCGAGCTCGTGCGCTGTGCCGAGGAGTTCGGGGTGCTATGGACCCCCATGTCGCATTTCTATGACTCTCGAGGCGGTGAGCGTCAGTTGCGGATATCCTGTAGTGGCGTGAGCGTGCCTGACTTGACGGACGGGCTGGACCGGTTGTGCCGCTATGTCAGTACGCGAGTGAATAGTTAGTGTTGTCGCCACTCACTTCACGGGCCGGATCCGGGATCGCAGCTGACCGTCGGGTCTGGTCAGACCGCTGCACCTGGCCAGCTTCTCTGAGCATGGAGATCGGGTCGACCTTGATGGTGCTGTCGGCTGAGGTCGGCGAAGGCTGTCTCCGGATCTCAGGTGCAGGTTGTGGAAGCATCGTCTGGGGGCTGACCACCTAGCGGGCGTAGCCACCATGACGGTGGTCAATAGCGCCGGCACCAGGCAGGCAGCCATGATCGCGGCCATTGAGAAGACTGTTGTCGCTCCCAGTACGCCCACCTGAAGTGACACGGAGGTCCCGATGAGGAACTGGGTGCAGTCGAGCAGGGCGGAGGTGGCGCCGGGTGCCTCTCGGTCGAGGTTGCGTGCGGAAGCGGTCACCGCGGGAAGAACACGCTGAACGCGAAGATGCTGATGAACAAGCACATCGCGGTCAGCAGGGCTCCGACGTCGGTCAGTAGTGCCGCCATGGCGAGTACGACTGCCGAGGCTATGGCCGTGCTCGACCACAGCAGTGATCGCAGGCTGATGCGGTTGACGAAGTAACCACAGACGAGTGAGCCGAGGAGACAACCGGCAGCGTTGATCCCGAGCACGAGGCTCGTAGTGGTGGCGGAGAACCCGAAGGCGGTGAAGACGAAGGACGTGCCCGTGAGGTAGGCGAAGATCGCGGCGTTCGCCGAGGCTCGGGCGAGCACCAGCCTGGCCGGCCGCCATCGGCGCAGGAAGCGGCCATCACCGCGAAGCCCGGATCCGATGCCGGCCCGGTAACCGGCGCTCGGCCAGCACGCCACGGCGCCACCGCCAGCACGGCGCGTGCATGGGACCCGCGGAGCTGATCGCGCCGAGCAGGGCGAACGCTCGCACGGATTCCCGGTCGTCATAGCAGTCGGTGACCACCGTTCTGGTCCACGACGAGCCCGGCCGCGCCCGTCGCTCCCTGCATCAACCTGGCGGCGTTGAGCACCTCGGCGGTCGGGGCGACGGTCACCACGAGGGACTCCACGGCGAACCCGAGTGCGCCGCCGAGCAGCACCTTGTGCCGCGCCACGCGGTCGGACAGCGGGCCGAGGACGAAATGGCCGACCACCACGCCGACCAGTAACCCATGAGCGACAGTTGCAGTTTCCGCAGCGTTGCTCGCAACGAGCGGGTCATCTCGGGCAGTCCCGGCAAGTACGTGTCGGTCGCCAACGGCGCCGATCCCGTGAGCCCGGCAAGGACCACCAGCATCCGCACACCACCGGGAGACAGCTTTCCTGCCGTCTGCCCCGCCGACCGCACCCCGGTCACAACCGTGGGAGCCGCGCCCGCTGCGGCCGTGCTGTTGCCGGGCGAGCCCGGCACCGTCCGATGAGGACTGTCGTGGTGTTTCGCGACGTGCTGCAGCAGTCTTGCCGCGATCCGCAGGACATGTTGCTCGGCCGAGGTCAGTGGGCCTGCGCGAGCCGTCGGTTTCCGTCGCGCACGTGCTTCTTCGGCGCGGCGTGGCCGTTCTTCGTGATTACGATCCGTTGGGTGCGGCGATCACGCTCGTCAGGCTGCCGCGCCACTAGGTCCTTGTGATCGAGCGCGTGGAGCACCCTGGTCAGCGACTGCGGCTGCAGTCCCTCAATCGCGGCCATGGGATGAGGGGCGCGGCTATTCGGTGCAACCGGACAAGATTCTACCTTAACGTGAGAGTATAGTCGGTTCCTTGGAGATGATCATGAGCAACATCTTCCAGGTCCCGCTAACCTCAGCGGAATGCTTGATCCACGAGACCGGCCACGACTGCGTATGCGCGCACTGTTGGAAGGCTTGCACGAGCGCGGCGTCGATTGGGTGATGAGTGGTTCCACTGTTCTTGCCGTCTACGGCGTAGAACTGGAACCCAACGACCTCGACGTCGTGGCGTCACCGGATCCAGTCAACCTTCGGCGCGTCGCGGACCTCCTGCTGGAACTGGACGCCGTACCTGCTCATGACCCGAGTTGGCGCAATGGACTCACGCTGGCGCAATGCCGAGCCTGGTGCCCGGAACCGCTGACTCTCGAGCAGCTGGATCATCTGTTCGTCACCCGGCTGGGCATGGTCGACATCCCGCCGAAGCTCACCGGCACCTACGCCCAACTGAGAGAAGGCGCGACGAGACTGGAGCTGGCTGGAGTGCCGGTGTGGGTGTGCGATCCACACGAGGTGCTCGACCGCGTGCCTGACCCGCCTCGGCCGAAAGACCTCGCCCGTGCCGATGCGTACGCAGCCTTGCGGGCACGGCTGACACACGACCGAACACCGCTCGGCCAGGCCCGGTTTGTTTGACGCCCGCTCAGTTCGAGGGCAGGTGCGAGCGAAGCATCGCGGCGAAGTCCTCGGTGATGCCCAGTTGCGTGCGCAGCGCTTGACCGCGTTCGCCGCCACAGTTCAGCCGCCCCGTATAGCGGAAGGCCTGGTCGGTGCTGATCACAATGCGGGACATCGAGCTTCGGAACGTCAGCGGTAGCTAAGTCACACCGAGCTCTGCCATCGGAGACGCGAGTGGCGGTTCCGAAGATCGCGGCCGCAAAGCCGTTCTACGAACTTGGCCCGGCGAAACTGCCTGTTTCGCCTGAGGAAGCGGCGGTGCCGAAGAAGGCTGCGTTGTTCGCGAGGATCGTTGTTACGGACGAGATGCCCACGATTGACCTGCTCGTGTGCGGAACCGTGGCGGTAAATCGCCGGGAGTCAGGTTGGGTAGGGGCGCGGGATACGACGATCGTCACGATGGTCCACGACCTCCAGATCGTCGAGGGAGATCTTCCGGAGACCAGTCACGATTTTTCGGTCGACGTGATCGTGACCGCGACTCAGGTCATAGAGTGTGGTCCGCCTCGGTGGCCGGCGGGGATCCTGTGGTCGGAGCTGGATCCAGCGAAAATCGCTGCCGTCCCCGCTCTCGCATCGCGGGCAGCTCGGCGCGACGTGAACTGACCTACTTCAGTTTCAAGCAGGCGAACCCTGTCCTGTTCAGACTTATTACCTTGCGAGCGTCCGTGCTAGGTCGCGAGCCCGTGATCACCGCTGTGACGTCTGGTGAACACTTCGATGTGCACCAACCTGGCCTTCACGCCATCGCGAGTCGGGAGGCCGCCTAGTTAGGTGTTCTCGGCCACATCACGTCCGTCCCGTATCGATCTCTAACTCCTCCGTCACGGTAGGGTTTATCGGTGGTGGTGAGTCCACCCACCCCGCAGGCCCGGACGACGTCGTCCCGCCAACAGCCGCCACTGGACCGGACAGGAGGATGCCGCGTGTACTCGCGCCAGCCCCGTTCCGTGTCCTGTCCACCGTAACGCGGCACCACACCCTTGCCCTGATCACGCTGTCGTCCCCTCGCCAGCGACGGCTGCGACGACGTGCGCCGGGTCGCCCACATGATCCCGCGCACACGAGCCGGTTCCGTTCCGTCCCGCACGCCCGCCTCCGGCGCGGGCCGTGCCCGAGCACGCCGAAGGCTGATCCTTGAGCACATCCGTACCGCCCTCGCCCCTCTCGCGTCTGCGGTCCTTGCCGCGTCCGGCGTGGCTGCGCAGCCCGAAGGTGCTGCGCACCGAAGTCCTCGCCGGCCTTGTCGTGGCGCTGGCGCTGATCCCGGAGGCGATCTCGTTCTCCATCATCGCCGGTGTCGATCCCAGTGTCGGCCTGTTCGCCTCGTTCACGATGGCCGTGGTCATCTCGATCGTCGGCGGACGACCCGCGATGATCTCCGCCGCGACCGGGGCCATCGCCCTGGTCGTCGCCCCGCTGGCCCGCGAACACGGCTTGGCCTACCTGGTCGCAGCGGTCATCCTGGGTGGGCTGATCCAGATCGTGCTCGGCGGGCTCGGGGTGGCGAAACTGATGCGGTTCGTGCCCCGCTCGGTGATGGTCGGCTTCGTCAACGCCCTGGCCATCCTCATCTTCATGGCCCAGGTCCCCGAACTCGTCGACGTGCCGTGGGTCGTCTACCCGCTGGTCGCCGGCGCGCTGGTGCTCATGATCGCGCTGCCGAAGCTGACCACCGTCGTTCCCGCTCCGCTGGTGTCGATCATCGCGCTGACCGCGTTGACCATCGGTGCCGGGATCGCGGTGCCGACCGTGGGAGGCAAGGGTGCACTGCCCTCCGCGCTGCCGGTGCCTGGCCTGCCCGCCGTGCCGTTCACCCTCGACATCCTCAAGATCATCGCCCCGTACGCGCTCGCGCTGGCCCTGGTCGGGCTGATGGAGTCGCTGATGACCGCGAAACTGGTCGACGACCTCACCGACACCCACTCCAACAAGACCCGCGAGTCCATCGGCCAGGGCATCGCCAACGTCGTCACTGGCTTCTTCGGCGGCATGGGCGGCTGCGCCATGATCGGCCAGACCATGATCAACGTGAAGAACGGTGCCCGTACCCGCCTGTCCACGTTCCTGGCCGGGGTGTTCCTCATGGTCCTGTGCATCTCATTCGGGCCGATCGTCTCCGACATCCCGATGGCGGCCCTTGTCGCGGTGATGGTCCTGGTCGCGTTCGGCACCTTCGACTGGCATTCCGTCGCCCCCGCCACCCTCAAGCGGATGCCCGCCGGCGAGATCACCGTCATGGTCGTCACCGTCGCCGCCGTGGTGGTCACCGACAACCTCGCCATCGGCGTCGTGCTGGGCACTATCACCGCGATGGTCATCTTCGCCCGCCGCGTCGCCCACCTCGCCACCGTGGAACCCGTCCGCGACCCCGACGGAACCAAGGTCGTCTACACCGTCACCGGTGAGCTGTTCTTCGCCTCCAGCAACGACTTGGTCTACCAGTTCGACTACGCCGACGACCCCGACACCGTGATCATCGACCTGGCCGCTGCCCACATCTGGGACGCCTCGTCGGTCGCCGCGCTCGACGCCATCGCCACCAAGTACGCCGCACGCAACAAGACCGTACAGATCATCGGCCTCAACCAGCACAGCGCCAAGATCCACGGCTCGCTCACCGGCGAACTCACCGGCAGCCACTGACCCACACCACCAGCCCACGCGACCGCGACCGGCGGGAACAGGGATCGGGATGGGCAGCGCCTTCGGTGCCCATCCCGCCGCTGCACGATCGCACTGAGCGGGCGGCCTGCCGGTCGGCGCGCAGGCACATCACCGTCGTCCTGCCCGGTAATTCGAGCGGGATCGTCGCAGTTGATAGCGCAGGAGTGTGCCCCGACCGCCATCGTCTGCCGCCCGCGGGGCCTGTCGGTGTGGACGATCGCGCGTCGCGTGGTGCCGGCGCCGTCGCCTGGCTGGTGTGGCAAGGACTGCGGGAAGACCGGGGTCTGTTGTGGATCGCCGGTGGTGTGTTGGCGCTCGGGGCGTACGGCTTCGTCGCGACGTTCCAGCCCGACCCGAATTTCGGACGGATCCTCGCCGCGTACGGCGGAGTGTTCGTCGCCGGATCATTGGCCTGGGGCATGGTGCTGGACGGGTTCCGGCCGGATCGATGGGACTACATGGGTGCGGGCATCTGCCTGATCGGCGTTGCCGTGATCATGTACGCGCCCAGGGGCTGACGTCGGCTCATCGGGCGGTGCTGCGCCGCACAGCGTCGATCACCTTCTGAGTTGTTGGTACGTCCAGCCGGCATGCGCGCATGTCCGGTGCGCCTTCGTGGCCGTTCATCACGTCGATCCCATCGACCAGGACCGTGGGCGATGGGAAGTCGCCGATCCTTTCCACTACCGGAACGGTGAGATCGAGTTCTCGCAGCGCCTCGGTCACCATGGCCCTGGCTACCGCCGCGTTCGGGCAGTCGGCCGCGAGTAACAGTTCGACGTACGGCTCGGACCGGCTGGCTAGTCCGGTCAGTCGTGTCAGGGCGCCGAAACCGTCCGCGGTGCCCGGCCAGTGCGCCCGGACCGCGTCGAGTCCGGCGCGGCGCACGACACCGCGCAGCACGGCGATGACGATGATCGCGTCGTCGGCGTATCCGAGGACGGGGATGAAGTCGGGGATCAGGTCGATCGGGACGGCTAGGTAGACCAGCAGCAGCCAGAGCCGGACGAGGACACCGCGGGGCAGCGTCTTGTCCGCAGCCAGGCGGCGGATCAGCCCCAGCACGTCGGGAAGTACTCGAAGTGCCTCCCGCAGCAGGCCGCCTCGGGGTCTGGCGATGAGCAGGACGATCACCAGCGCCAGCCAGGTGAGCAGCAGGCCCGCGGTGATGGCGATCGCCACGTCCGCGACGGCGGAGCCGGTCACGAGGTCACCACGAGGTTCGCGGTCGGCTGGGGTACGTCGATGCGCACGGGGCTGAGCGTGTCACATGGGAAAGCCGGCGATGCAGCCGGAGATGGTCTTGAAGGTCTCTGGTTCGCCGTGGCCCTGGACGGTTAAGGCTCGGGGCTTGTACGTGTGGATCACCGCCTGTGCTGACAAGAGTGAGCAGTAGGGTTGTGTGATGACTGCTGGCGGTGCGGCGACGAACTCCGGTATCGACTTCCAGCACCGGGTTGGCGCGCTGGCGATGCTCTCGGTTCTCGCCGGGGTCGATCTGGTGTTCGATGATCTTGCAGGCGCTGACATCGCGGAGCTCTGCTTCGAGACGAACGACGGCATCGATGATCTTGTGATCAAGACTGGGCGGCGCAGCTATCTCGTGCAGGCGAAGCGAAGCCTGTCGATGTCGTCGGGGAGCAGTTCCGAGTACTCGTCGGTGATCCAGCAGTTCGTACGGCAGTACTTGGAACACCCCGACGTGGACGATCGATACGTGCTTGCAACGTCCTATGCGGCGTCCAAACCGATCCGGCAGGACCTTCGAAAGTTGACTGAGTCCGTGCGTCTGAACCCTGCGGCGTACGGCGGAAATCCGATGTCCGCAAGCGAGCGCACGGTTCTGGACACCACTCGGGCCCTGATCAAGCATCACTATCAGGAGTTGAGCGGTGAGAGCGCGGGTGACGAAGTTGTCAACCGCCTTCTCGGGCGCGTTGTGGTCACTGTTGTGGATGTCGAGGCAGGCGGCGCCCACGAACGAGCGGCAATAGCCGTCGTCGCGAGCCGATCCGGTCTCGCGCCCGTGATCGTGTGGCAGAGCCTCGTGACGACCTGTCTGTCGTTCGCCAAGAACAGGCAGTCGGTCACGGTGGAACGGCTCGTCGAGATGATGGGCCGCTACTTCGGAGGCGACGCCATCTCGGAACCGACCGACGGTGACCAGCTGCAGATCGTGTTCGCGGGCCCCAGTATGCAGTCAGGGCGTGAGATCGTGCTCGCGGAACTCGAGGGCAGCCTGCTCGTCGCGGAGATGATTCGCTTCAACGGTGACGGCTCGAAGCGCGTGCGGTTTGCCGACGGCCAGGTCTACATCGGGGGCGAACCGTGCCCGTTGTTCCGGCGCGCCTCGTCGACGAAGGGCATTCTGAGGCTCATCGAGGCAAACCCGGAACTGACCGAAGGTCGCAAGGTCGTCGTGACCGAGATCAACTCGGACGAGGACTTCGACGTTGCGCCGATCGCCCTTGCCCACACCGAGTTGTGCCAGCAGCTCTGGCAGCAGAACCCGGCGCCTCTCTCATGTCTGGTGTGCTCCCGTCCCGTCTCCGACGACAGCGCCCATCTCGTTGAGCTCGACGAGGACGACGTCGAGTCGGTCGTGGGCCTCGTTCACCGCGAGTGTTTGCGCCCAGCGCATCGGGTGGTGGGCGAACTCCAAAGCGAGTTGTTCAAGACCTATCCGCACCTCAAGGACTTCGACTACAACACGTGGTTCCGGGTTCGCCCGACAGGCCAGGGTGTCTTCAACGGCGCCGGCAAGGTGACGAGCGGACCGGCCCGGGTCTCTTGGAAGCCGGACAGGGATCGGTACGCCACGGGAACGTGGGGCGTCGCGTACGAACTCGAAGACGATCGGCGGTCTTACGTGAGCAACCGTGGCCGAGTGCAGCGCTTCTCGGAAGCGGGGGCACTCAAAGCCGCCGAAACCATGAACGACCACCTCGCTGCCGCAGCGGATCGCGGCGACCCGTTCTGCGTAGCGGACGACGACGCGTTCGGCCCGTACTCACGACTGATCCGGATTCCCGCCAGCCGTCAGCCAGTCCGGGCAACGGAGGCGTCCGCAGTCGAGCTGGACCGCGCGACCATGATCGCGCACCAGACGACCGACAACTACTACGCACCGCTCGTCGTGCTCGTCGATCGCGACAACGACGAGCGGTTCACCCTGTTCGGGGCCTTCGTGCTGCTGACCGATCCGCTGGCCATGAACGATGCCGTCGCGAACTGGACCGCGACGGGACTCGACGTACCAGCGCTGGCCACCGTGCTCATTGAGTCGGACGACCAGTTCGACGCGTTCGCCTCGGGAGCACTCCTGGACGGAATCGGTGTTGTGGTCGACCCGAGGTTCGACATGAAGCAGACGCTCGTGAGCGGCGTGATCATCGATCATTTCGACAGCGCGATCGCGGCGGCTCAGCAGTCGAACGCCTAACCCAACAACCCGGCGACGGAGGTGGTGGCCGTCATTCGATGCAGCTTCTCGGCTGGCGTGCCGGCGTTCGAGTGGATCCTGGCTATCGTTTGCGCAGGAAGTGGAACGGCACCAGTTGGTCCACCAGGTAGAGCTTGTCCCGGCGGCCGTCGGCATAACCGAGCTCGTAGTTGACGACGCCGAGCCAGTCGCCCTCGACGCTCGGGAAACGTCCGTGAAGGACACCCTTCGCGGTGCCCGTCAGGTCGAGGCCGGTGGCAATGACATGCCTCGTGGAGCCGGGCACGCGGGCGAACAGCTGGTCCAGCTGGAGTGAGACGGCGGTGACGACGGGCCTCCGGCCGTGTACGTCGTCGCCTTCCCAGGTGGTGAACGGGCTGTTAAGCATTTTCACCGCCACTGGAGTTCAGTGCTTCATGCCGTTGCTGGACGAGTGCGAAGTAGAACTCCTCGGACAGCTCTGCGCACAGGGGAGCGGGCTCTGTGGAGGAGAGCCGCCACGAGTGGTCGGTGTTGTCGTTCGCGCAAGCGAGGCAGCGGATCAGGGCTTCGCCGTCCCGCACGACCGCGTGGAACTCTGAGTGACCGAGCGTGTGCCGGCCCAGCTTGCACCTCGCGGGCAAGAGCGCGACCAGCTGGCCAATTGAGTCGTGCCTGTACGTGAGCTTGCCGTCCATTTGGGACGGTTTGAGAAGCTGCCGATCCATGACTCGGGAACCTATCACTGTCTTCGCACATATGTTCGATCGGACGCGTTGTGGCAGCTGGACCGGGCAGATCGCCTGCTGCGGCTGCCGAGGTGGAGTGAGTCTCCGTCGGCGTGTCCTGACGAGACCAGGCATGGACCGGCCAGTCAGCCCGATACTCGGTGCGTGTCCTTCTGGATTGCGGGTCGCGTGTGTCGACCGCAGTTCGGTCGCAGGAACAGGCAGGATGCCTCCGTGACAATGAAGTGTGAGGCCCCAGTCAGTCGCGGGCAGCGCCGATGAGCGCCCCCTGGCATGCCGCTGTCAGGACTGTGCACGGTCTCACTGAGCGTGGCGCACCAGATTGGGACCGCTGTCAGCGCAGTGGGTGCAACGGTCGGAGCATTCGTGGCGAGCGCCTTCGAAACCTGCCGGAAGTGTGTTACTCGCACGCCAGCGACGAGCATCGCGGATTCGCGCGGAACGCCATGAAGTCCGACGAACACGTGGATCTTCGCGGCACCACGTTGACTAGCAACGATTTGCGCCAGGTACTGCGGGAGTGCCCTGCCAAACGGTTCGACTTCCGCGGCTGCGTGTTCAAGCCGTCAGGCGATGCCGATGACCTTGGGGTTTCCTGGAAGAGCCGCAGGCGTCCGCCGAAGTACGGATCACTCGAAGTGCCAGTGGTTTTCGACTTCAGCGAAGCGACCTTCGAGGACACCGCAGACTTCTCGGGTGTTCGGTTCACAGGACCCGTGTTCTTCAACAATACGAAGTTTCGAGCCGCCGTCTCCTTTGACCGCGCGCACTTCAGCGGTGATGTCTGGTTCCTGGACACCCAGTTCGCTATCGGACTGTTCACAGACGCAACCTTCGAGGGGCGTCACACCGGCTGGTTCAATGTCGAAGCGGGCCAGCTCTCCTTCGCTGGTGCGACATTCACGGAGCGCGCCTACCTGGAGCAGGTCAAGGCTGAGTACGTGGACTTCTCGAACGCCTCGTTCGAGCGTCGCGCGGTGATGCTGCTGGCTGCGCATTGTTCGCTTGATGGTGCGAAGTTTGATGAAGGCCTCGAACTTCGGGTGTTCGACGAGCGCTTGCTCATCAGCATGCGCCGCACGCACTTGGGCTCTCCGTCCACTGTGGCCAGCGTTGTCAGCGTGGCCCATCGGCTGTCGCAGAACGGTGCTGCTCCAATGTCGCCGGAGGCGGAGCTTTTGTCGTTGCAGGACACCGATGTCACCCACCTCGGCCTTGCGAACATCGTTCTGTCGCAATGCCTTTTCGCTGGAGCTCAGAACCTCGACAAGCTCAGGATCGAGGGGGAGACGTGGCTGCCGACCGGCGGTCAGCCTGCAGGCGAACCTCGGGGACTGCGCTCTCGACGCAGCAGTCGTCGAGTGATCCTGGCGGAGGAGAAGCTGAAAGACGCGCTCGACCGCAAAGGCTCTGGCGTTGATGTTGAAGACTGGCTCGACTGGTACGGCCGTGATCGAGCGAGGCTGTCGGCCGCCGGAGCGGTGAACTGGAGGGTGCACGACAGCGTCTCCTGGGAGCGTCTCGCCGTCATCTACCGAGCGCTGCGCAAGGCACGAGAGGACGCCAAGGACGAGCCCGGCGCCGGAGACTTCTACTACGGCGAGATGAACGCACGCCGGCATGCCAACACGACGCCGCAGTTCGAGCGCTGGCTGCTCACGGTCTACTGGTTGGTGTCCGGATACGGCCAGCGAGCTGGGCGCGCCTTTACTGTGCTGGCAGTCCTCCTCGTCACCCTCACCGCCCTGCTCTTGACCTTTGGGCTACCCGCTAGCGCTCCAGCCCAACAGCTCAGCGGCCTCGTCCAGCCGGTATCCGGATCTACCAACTCCGCCCAGATCACTCTTGAGGCTCGCAACCCCTCCGTGCAGCTTCCTCCGCTCCGCGACCGCTGGACGTTGCTCAGACTTGAGCGCGCCACAAGGCTGGCCACAGGCTCCGTGGTCTTTCGCGACACCGACCAGCAACTTACTGAGGCCGGCCGCTGGACGGTGAACCTCGGACGCGCGCTAGGCCCTCTGCTGCTGGCTTTGGCCTTGCTGGCGATTCGCGCACGCGTCAAACGGTGAGCGACCGAGCGCTTCGCGCTGCTGGCAGGGGTGGTCACGGCGATCATGGAGATGTGGGCCTTTCCAGGTCTGCGGGAGCGTCGTTGCCTTGGGAGGGAGAGCACCACGTTCCAGGTTCGATGGCGCTGAACCGCTGCTGCGGCGACAAGCGAGACGAACAGCCTCGTCCGCTCTCGGACCGAGTTCCGCTCCAGTGGCGACGATTCCGAGCAGGAGCGCCACGGGCCTCGAAAGTCCGCATGTCGCCGCCGTGCCGACCCGGCAACCGCTTGAGCAGGCGGGTGCCGTAGGCCTGATTGCTGCTACAGAAGATCCCTGAACGCCGAAGTAGAGATGCTCAAGTGTCCACTTGGTAACACGGGGTCGCTGGATCGCGAAGCATGAAGACCCGTCCCTCGACGTGCTGGTGCGGGACGGCATGCGGCGCCGCGAGTGAGGATTCAGGATGTCCAGAGGATGGTGGGCGCTGGTAGCCGGCGTGGCGCTTCTTCTCGCGTCGGTGTTCGTGAGCTCAGTACTGGGGCTTGCCACCAACTTCGCCAGCGAACTGCCGAAGCTGCCCGGTCAGCTGGATTTGATCAGAGCTCACCCGCTGTGGTTCATGGCGGGGTCCGTAGCCCTGTTGGCGCTTCTTGGAGTGATCACGTTCGTTCTCAACACGGCTGGACCACGTCAGGCCTCACGAGACGATGTCGATGGCCTCCACGACCACCTCGCCAAGCTGGAAGTGCAAGCCGACGCTGAAGCAGGGATGGAACGACTACCGCCCTACGCCCGTGAACTGCTTCTGCGCGCCGAACCAGCGACACGCGACCGTACCTGGCAGTTGATCATGCCCTTCACTGACCTTGCCGTGAATCCCCGTGTGCTGGCACAGGAGTGGGCCGCGGCGCCGCCACCTGCCCTTGCTGACCTGCCTGTCACAGCTCGGCTTGTGGTAGCTGAGCTGTGCTGCGCCTACGGCCAGCCCGAGTCCGCGATCCTCCAGTTCCAGGCGGCGGTGAGGCACGGTGTGACGCCTCGGGCCTACTGGCTGTTTCGCATTGCGAAACTGCATGGGGAACTCGCTTCTGACGAGTCGCGGGAGTACCGGGATGCCTTCGCCGAGGTTGAGCGGTTCGACGCGGCATATCCGCTCGCACGGGCCGTCCGCGCCAGCGAGGACCAGGAATGGAAACAGATCGCGCAAGAGCTGGCAGAGTGGCAGCCCTCCTGTAGTTGGGAACGTGACGTCGCTGCCCTCTACCGAGCGATCGCTCTGCGGTTCCTGGGGCAACTCGACGAGGCGATCGCGTTCTTGGAGCAGAGGCTCAGCCAGGACACCATCGGGACCTCCGGCCAGCTTCTTCTGTCCAGGTTCCTGCGCTTTCGAGCGGTGGAAGGAACCGGCGACAGTCGGCTCCTCGATGCCCAGCACGCGGTGGAGGTCGCGGTTCGCGTGCGCAATCTGCGCCGGATTTGGCGTGGTGACAGCACAGAGGCGGTCGCAGTGGCCGCGGAAGCGGCCATGACCGCCGACGATCCTGCTTTGGTGTGGACGTTGACTCGTCCGGCGCCAGATGGACACGCAACGGACGCCGAAGCATCTGACCCCAGCGTGCTTCCTCTGGCGGCAGCGGGGGCGGCGATGACAGGAAGGACCGCGCAAGCTCGCGAACTCGTCTCTCTTGCCGACGGATACGCCCGTCGACGCGTCGAAGCGGAGATCGCTTCAGCTGCCCAGCAGGATTCGGCCGCCGGCGCCTGGCGGTCCGCACTCGAAGCAGCGTCCGACGATGAGCAGAAGATCCATGCTCTCCGGGGTCTGGCCATAGCAGGGGATACCGACAACGAGGCGCTCGACGAACTGCGGTCACGGTGGCCGGAGGCTGTGGCCGATGTCGAGGTGATCTTGGAGATCCACACGGTCTCAGGAGCGAGCAGAGAAGAACGGCTTCGGGAACTGGAGGCTGTAAGTCCTCTTGCGACGGTCGAACGCGCAGAACTTCTCCGTCACAGCGACCCCGAGGCGGCAGCGGAGCTCTTGCTGGTCGCGGCGGAGCGATGGCAGCACCCACGTTTGCACCTGTTGGCCGTGGATTGCTACCAGGAAGCCGGTCTGCTGCCTCAAGCCGAGCAGGCGGCGCACGCCCTCCTCAGCCTGTACGCGGCTTCGTGGCCCGGCAGGACGATCGTGATGCAGCGGCTCTACGATATTCAGGTCTTGCGGCTGGACTGGGCGGGAGCGTCGCGGACAGCGCGTGCCTTGCTCATCGCTGATCCGAACGACGAAGACGTCAGATGGAGCCTGGCCTGGGCACTGCACCGCGGCGGGGATCCAGATGAGGCGTGGCGGACCCTCAACAGGGTCGGGACGCGTCCGGTACCCACCACGCCGGGCCGCGCCTATTTCCTGCTTGACCTCGTTCGCCGGTTCGCATCAGCTGACGAAGTCGCGAGAACGGCTCTCGCCATGCTGCAGCTGTTCCCCGACGATCAGGAAGTCCACGCGAGATCAATTCACGCCGTGACGATGCGTGCTGATCGCGATGAACTGCCGGACGGACTCGGAGCGCAGGTTTCGCAGGCATGGCACGCGTTCCTACACCGTTACCCGGAAAGCCCGTTGCTCACCGCCCAAGCCTTCGACCCCGATAACCCTTTGGCTGAGCTCGAACCGCTGCTGCGTCAACAGGCGGAGACCTACGAGGAGGTGATGCGCTCAATCAGAGACGACGGCTACCCGCTCGGCGTTCTCGACAGAGTGGTGGCCAAGCCCTATGCAGCGATCTTCCTGTACCGGCCATTGGGACACCACCGCATGGTCTACCCAGGACTGGGCGACCGGGCGGTCGATCTCGATGCCGCGCGCGCCTCGCTGGACGGCAGCGTAGTGGTCGATGCCAGCGCGCTCTACACGCTCAGCCTGCTGCCCGACGTCGCATCGACCTTGCTGGCCTTGATCTCCAGGCCAGCGATCACCGACGGGGGCCTGCTGGACCTGCTCGTGACCGACGACATGGTCAGCATGCCGAGCGAGGGCACGCTGACCTACGATCGCAGCGCCGCGAGGGTCGTGGCGATCGAGGTTGATGGCGAAGCCATGGACAGACAGCGCAACCAAGCGCGCGCGATGCTCACCACTGCCCGCACGTTGCGCCGGATCGCCCATCCGGAACTTGTCGATCTCGCAGCTCCGCCATCTGGTCGCAAGGCCGTGTGGGCGCTCACTCTGGACGCGGCGAAACACCACGGGATCGCTCTGTGGGCGGACGATACAGGCCTCAGAACAGTCGCGCATTCGCTTGGTATCAAGACTTTCAGCACATACGAGCTTCTGGTGATCGCCCAAGAGCGCAACCGGATCGATGCAACCACGTCTCGCGAAGCAAGGCGCGAACTGATCCGCGAGTACACCGTCGACCTGCCTTTCGATCACGAGTTGCTTCGATCTGTCGCGGCAGAGCAGAACTGGGAACCGCGATCTGTCGCCACCGTCCTGAGTCGCGGTGCCGCCTGGAGGCAGCATCGGCAAGCACTTGCCCTCTATCTCGAAGGGCTTGGGAGGGCGCCTGATGCGAACGCCGCGACAACCTGGTCCTATGCAGCCTTCTCCGGTGTACGTGATCTCTTCGGCTCAGATGACATCGAAGAACGGCTGAAGATGTTCCTCCTCGTGACGCTCGCATCAATGGATGGGAACCAAGATCGGCTACCGGCGGTGGTGCGCGCTCTTGAAGCCGCAGAGCCAGAAATCGCCGACACAGTCGTTCGCGCCGCGTTGAAGGACCTGTGGCTCCAGATCTCCAGCCGAGTGCAGATCGAGCAGGCGGTCACGTCGTTCCTCGGCATCGTCAGCAGGTTCGAGGACCGGTACCGGTTGTACTGCGCCCAGCTGATACTGGAGCGCTGACCGCAGACTTGGTGGTGTGGGCGCTTGCCGCCTACAGGGCCCAAGATGTGTGAACGACGGCCCAGCACCCAGAGTAGACCGCGTTTGGCAGGAACTGGTCAGCCGTCCATCTTCTCGGCGGACAGCAGAATCTTCGTGTTGCAGTCGACGACCGTTCCGGCTGCGACGTTCTGCTTCGTGGTCTTCCAGTTACGGTCGTTGATGAGCAGTCGACCCTGACCGTTCGCATCTTCCTCGCTGAGGAAGAGCAGGCCGGCCTTCTGCATGGTGTCCTGGGCGGTCTGGTGGATCAGGCCGACGACATTGGGCATCGTGCAGGTCTTCACCGCGGGTGCCACCGGTGCGGCCGTTGCCGTGCCTGCCGAGGTCGTCGTCTGGATCGGGGCGGAGGTGGTCGCCGCAGTTGTCGATGTGGGTGTGCTCGCGGCGACGGTGGCGGGCGGCGCGGGAGTGCAGGCGGTGGTCAGCGACAGCAGGGTGGCGGCTATGGCGATGCGCATGAACGGCCTGTCGCAACCCGCCAAGATCGTGTGACACAACTCAGGTTCAGGGTTTGTTCTCGTACATGACGACGTCGAAGACCCCGTCCCAGCTGTTACCGCCTCCGCCGAAACTCTGAACGGTGATTATCGCCAGCCGATCGTCCGTGCTGCGGTGCTGAAGACCACTAGCGGGCAAGTGTGAGTTCGGTTGGTGACACGGCGGCGTCCCAGACCCTGAAGGTTCGCCGTGCCTCCTCTTGGTGGAGAAGACGGATCGCTTCGAGGACGGCGCGTCCGGCAGCCTTGAAGGTCAGTTCTGTCCGCAGTTGCGCAGCAAGGTGTGCATGGCGAGCAGCGTGGCGCCTGCGGCGCCGAGTCCGGTCAGGACGCCCACAGCCGGGTTTCCGTGGGCTACCAGGGTAAGCCAGCCGACCACCAGCCCGAACACCAAGGCGTACAGGACTATCAGCGCCGACCGCACGCTGATGAACTCCGGCTGTTGCCCTGTCTGCGGCGGAGTCACCTGGTGGGCAGCCGCTGGGGAACACTCGCTGTGTGAACCCGAGTCGGTGCACGTGCTGGCCGGTGGGACGCTCATCCTGATCCTTCCGTTCCTTGAGTCGGTCTTCTCGCCACGTCCGTGCTTCCACCGATCTAGGAAGCACCCAGCTCCCGCCTGGGGTGACGCGGGGCTACCTCGCCGCGGGGAGTGGTCATGGTGACCTCGTTCGCTGCCCTAAGACGGGAACCAAGATCGTGCAACGCGTCGGCGAGCGAGGCTGCCTGTGAGGGTTCCAGGTCGTCGTAGATCGCCTTCGCGTGTTCCCAGGCCTCCGCCGCACCGTCGTATCGAGCGGTCAGCGCGAGAATTCGTCCAAGAGTGATCAGGGCTTCGGCCTCTTCGCTCCTGTCAGATGCCCTGCGGCAGAGCTTCACCGCCTGGCGGGCGTACTGCGTCGCCTCGAAGATCTGTGCGCGGTCGAACTCGATCTGGCTGAGCAGATCCATCGTCCTGCCGACAGCCCCCAGATCGTGGATCTTCGACAGTTGTGACAGCGCCACGTGAAGGAACATCTCGGCTTCGTCCATTCGCCCCTGGTCGAACACGAGCGAGCCGAGCAACAAGAGTGCACGTCCACAGCGGGCGATGTCGCCGGACCTCGATCCCAGTGACAAGGCTTCTCGGTAGTAGATCTCAGCCTGATCGAACGCCCCCGCCGCGTTGTAGGCCTGTCCGGCGTTGCACAGGAACGCCGCTTCCATGCTGGCCTGGCCCTTGGAACGGATCAGACTCAGCGCGCGTTCATGGGAATCGATTGCCGTCAGTACGTTTCCGGTGGCAAGCATGATCCTTGCGCCGGTTTCCAGACACATGGCGAGACCGATGTCGTCGGCCGTGTCGGCGAACTGTGCGTGTGCCATGTGGAGATGCTGTTGCGCCAGCGCGAACTCCTGGCGCAGTAGATGAGCAAGCGCGATGGTGTGTCGCACGCCTGCCTCATGTACCGCTCCTGCGGAGGCCGCAGCAGCCAGCCCGAATTGCATCAGAGCCAGTGCTTCGTCCACGAACCCGTACCGCAGCAGTACCTGCCCGATCAGCTGGGACAGGGCGGCTGCGTGCTCGTGGTGTCCCGACTGCGCGCCCAGCCGCACGAGTGCGTGGATGTTCTGACGCTCCGAGATACACCAGGCCCTGGCTGAGGCTTCGCCGGTGAAATCCAGGCCGGCGTCATCGACGATTGTGACGCGGGCACGTGTCGGAGCGAAGAAGAGCAGCTGGGCTGCGGCGTAAACACTGCAGATGTAGAAGCTGAACAGGCGTTGTTCCGCTTCGAAGCGTTCCGTCGTGTGATCGATCAGGTCACCGGCGTACTCGTGAACCAGACGGTGGAACCCGTAGCGCTGCGACCTGGGCCGCTCCAGCAGATGCAGACCCGCCATCACGTCGAGCGCGTGCTGCGCCTGGGCCGACGGCAGACCGGAGAGCGCGGTCGTCATCTCGACGCCGAAATCAGGGCCGGGGTGTGCGCCGAGCAAGCGGAAGAGCCGACGCGCATCTTCGTCCAGCACACGAACGGACTGCGCGAACATCGCGCGAAGACCGCAGCGGGCGGTGTCGCTCCCCAGACCGAGGTCCAGCACTCGCCGTTTCCGGCTGAAGTCGTTGAGAAGATCGGCGAACCGCACAGCCGGATGGTCGACGACGTGCTGCACAAGGACCCTCAGCGCGAGCGGGATGCCGCCGAACGGCTTGACCAGCCTGGTGAGCACTTCGTGCTCAACTCGTGCCCGCCGTCCGATGTGCTCGGTCACCAGGCGCGCGGACGACTCCGGCGACAGCGGCGGCACGGACAGCTGGACAGGGGACTCCCGCACGGCAACGCCCGATAGAGACGACCTGCTGGTGACCACCACAACGCACTCGGACAGCACCGGCAACAGTTCACGCACTTGCTCGATGTCCCGTGCGTTGTCGAGTATCACCAGCACCTTCCGGCCACTCAACAACGACCGAAGTCTCGCAGCGCTGGGTCCGCTGGCCGGGATGCCGTCGAACGGTTCGCCGAGCCCAACGAGGAATTGGGCAGCCACAATGGTGTGCTGGAGGGCCCGGCCGTCGCAGAAGCCTCGGAGGTTGGTGAAGAGCACGCCGCCAGGGAACCGGTGCTGTGCTTGGTGTGCCCATCGGAGCACGAGCTCCGTCTTTCCGACTCCGGCTGCGCCTGAGACCGTCACGAGTCCTGGGCGCTCGGTGATTTCGTCCAGCTTGGCCAGCAGGTCCTCGCGGCCGACGAACACCGGGTTGTGAAGGGGCAACTGGACCGGTACCGGCCTGCTCGCGTCGATGATCGTGCGGGGCGTGGGGGCAGTGCTGTCAACAGTAGCGAACATTGCCTGGATCTCGTCCCTGCGCCGGGAAGCGCCGGGATAGTCGTAGGCGACCGCGACGGTCAGCAGGTCGATGCTGCGCTGGAGGTCGCCGAGCTCGAACGCGTGCTCGGCGAGCGTGCGCGCGTCACCCCCGAGCTGAGCTCGAACCGCCACCTCACCCGCTGCACGACGCTCCGCCGCGCTCATCCCCTCCACTTCTCGCTGCAGGGCCGCGAAGTCGAGCGGCGCTGTGGTGAACTGGTGGTTCTCCTCACCGAGTGAGGTGCGCCGGATGCGTGCCAGCAGATCAATCACATCAATCGGCTTGTCAGTCACTGGGCGTCCCTCTCCTTGTCGGTCTGCGTAGACTGCCGGTAACCCTTCTGCCGCAGATCTGTTCTGAGCCGCCTCATGCCTTCGCACAGGTGTTCTTTGAGGGTGTTGGGCTGGATTCCCAGCACGGCGGCAGCGTCTCGATAACTGAGTCCGTCGATCTTCACCAGCGCGATCGCTTCGAGCTGCCGGGTCGTCAGCCGCATCGTGGCGTCATGCAGGTCCGCTGCGGCCGTGCACGTCAGACCTGTGTCGTGGTCACGCACCACCTCGCCGATCGCCGCCAGCTCCAAGGCGATGCTGTCCATGCCAACCTCGTTCGACGCTCTTCTTCGTTTATCTCGCAGCCAGTCCACGAGTCGACAGCGAGCGGTTCGGTACATGAGCGCGATTCGGCTACGAGGCCGTCCGCGCTCAGCTTCGGTGATGATCATCGACCGCCACACGTCCTGTGCGAGATCATCTGCTACCTGTGGATCCGCGCCGCGCCGCCGTAGAAAACCGACAAGGCGAGCCTGCTTCCTGGTCGCGAACGTCCCCAGACACTCGTCCGCGTTGTCGTCTGAAGCGTCGTCACCGACTTGGGACTCGATCACTTGTCGGTGGCCTCCTGATCCGACGTGTGACCGAGCCGTGGGAAAGGCGCGGCTGTGACTGGCCGGCGACTTTCGCCGGCACCATTCCAAGCGGCTGTGCCGCAGCCCACGGACGCGGTCACGCAGGTCTCACCGTCCCCACCACGTTCAGCTCCTGCCTCGTCAGGTTGTCCTGCTACATGACAAGTCGTGCGGCGGGTGCCCATCGGGGGGAGCGACTGAGAAATTCGTGCTCGCGTGTCTCAGTGCAGCGCTCAAGAGGACGGCAGCGCTGGTGAAGGAGCGTCTCACGGCGCAGGCGCGAATCGCGGCTAAGATGTCGTTCCTGACGCTCGTCGAGCGCTGGCGGGCGTATCGATCAGGTGAGGCCCCTGGTCGGGATCATCACCGGCATAACTGATCGACTTCTTGGCGGATTGGCAGACCTCTACGACATGGACGGCGAGGGCGGCACTCTCGAAGATCTGGTCCGTGAACATCTGGGCCCGGCCGTCGACGACTACGACGTCGAGGCGGTCACCGCTGACTACCGGGAGGCGGTGAACGCACGACGGAGTGACACGGGGATGAGTCTCGATGAGAACAGCGATGTCATCGCGGACGGCTTCATCGATGACAACCCGCGTGAGCTCCTCGACGACGCGGTGTTCAACACGAAGCTCTCGTCGATCATCGATCTGCATCGGCCTTGAGAGCGTGAGGACTCCGAGCATGCTCACGATCCTCGTGCTGCGAGCCGCTCGCCCGAAGGTGTCGAGCTGAATGCACCTTGAGGCGATGTCTTGGAACCGGGCGAGGAGAGTAATTGTCCACTTTGGATTGAATCGGCAGTGTTCTCCGGGAAGCGGCTGCTGGCTGGCCAGCTGCTAAAGGGCTGCTCGTCGTTCGAATTGGTCGCGCCGATACCTGCTCGTTTTGGGGCAACGAGGCGTGCCGGGGGCTGAGAGGTGCGCGCAAACTGATCACAGCGGATGCGTGTGCTGCTCGATCCCGTGCAGGTTCCAGGCCGTGGCGTGCTGCGCCACGTCCTCTGGGGCGACGGGGCAAAAGTCGGGTGCGAGCGCGAGAAAGCGTTGCCCTGCGGGGGCGACGACCTGAAACAGCCTGGCTTCAGAGCCGTGCTCGGGTGAAGGCCCCAAGTCCTGGGTCGAGACTTGCGGATGCCAGAGGACGAACCTGGGCATCGGGACCTCGACTCCGGCGACTGTGATCGTCTTCGGTTCCTCTCGAAGGAAGCAGCTGTGTTCTTCTCGAGGAAGTTCCCCGTTGGGCTCCACTCGTGGTCCGATTGATCGAACGAATTCGACCACGCTGCCCTCGTACAGCATCCTCGTCACCCTGAGGAGGATGCGCTCCACATCGTTGTTGATGCCGGTGAAACGGCCCAGCCGCCGGCCGGTCAGGTCCTCCACGACCTGAAGATCTTCGAGCACCTCGATGGACGCGCGTGCTCGCAGCAGTTGTTCGTCGGTGAGATCAGGCGTGACGAAGGTCAGATTCGGTTCTTCGTCCTGCTCGCCGTAGAACTCCATCGTGGCAGCTTCGTCGATCAACAAGTGGAAACGGTGTCGAGCCAGATCCGCGCTGTTGCTCTCGCACCGCTCCTTCAACTCCATCGTTGCCGGACCCAGTCCGCCTAGCGCCGACGGTAGCTGTAGATGGCACACAACGCCGTCGGTGATCAGCACGTCGACGCGATGCTCCTCCGACCCGTTGGGAGGACGCGGTACGAAGGCGGCGTCGTACTCGGCCAGTGAGCTTCCATCGCTGTTGCGGAGCACTACCCGCAGCCGCCGTGCCGGATCCTGTCTGATGGCTTCGATGATCGTGAACCTCGTCCACTGCCCACCAGGTTCCTCGCTGTAGTCCTCCGCTGTTGGCTCCGTTCCGATCGGTGCCGTGTACAGGGCCGCCTCTTCGACGAACTCGGAGCCCACCACGACCTCGCGTTCCCACGTCGTGATGTCGAGGTCGATCAAGCCGGCTTCGCGTAGCTTCTCCACGTATCGCAACGTGCGGACCGCGAGCTGTGCGATCTGGCAGTAGTAGCGCACTGCGGCCACGTAGCGCGTCCGCATCCGATAGTCCAACGCAGCGCGTCTGGTCGCATCCGGGTCTACATGAACGAGGTCGATGTACATCCACGCCTCAGCCAGCAACACGTTGGATACCGGAGTGGCGCCATAGGGATCGTCCGATCGAGCCCACTGGACGAGGCTGTAAGTCTCACCGCTAGCCGCAGTCTTCCACGCACTCCGCAGATCGTTGAGTTCGTCTCGGAACTGCTCGACAGCCGGGTCCGGCGACGCGTCCAGCGTGCGCTTGAGCGCCTTCGTCACCGCGTAGTGATAGATCGATTCACCTCCCAGCAAGAGAGGCCGGACGCGGGCAGCTAGCGACTCGAACACCTCCTCATCCGGCGGGAGTACGTGTACGAGGCGTGCGGTCCCGTCTGTGAGCAGACGTATCCCGATTCGATCTTCAGCATGGCCTGCCAGAACGGCGGGATCTCTGACGAGCGAGTGGGCTTCGATCCGACGAGCACGGACGACGAAGGCTTCGACGGTTTCCTGGCGGCTCGGTGACACGTGATGATCCTTGGGCTGCGATAGGGCCTAACGGCCGGGCTATGACCTTGAGTGGTTTCGTCGCCCAACGGTTAAGGACTCATGAGGAAGTGGATGTGGCACAAGCATGTCCGGCGCGACGCGGGCCGGCAGCTGATCGAGCCAATCCGCAAGCTCTTCCACGTGACGTGGTACGAACGTGGGCAAGACGCGAAGCTCTGGCGAGTCGAGCAGCGCGCTCCGCACTTCCTTGTCGGTGAACACGGCATCGCAGTAGGCGTAGGCCACTGACATGGCGTCGATGTCGGTGACGTGATTCGACTTCCACACGTGAGCGGGGTTCTGGTGAAACCGTGTCTTCATGCTGATTGCCACCTGTGCGTGCGGCATCGAGGCAAGGAGGATTCGCATCTGATCATCGGTGGGTTCGAACGCCGGCCGGCCGGCGTTGATTCGTTCGATTCTGATGCGTGTGAACATGTCGAGCCACTCATGCACGAACTCTCGGGCCGCGATGAGATCTCGTAGCCGACCGCGGCGCAGCTTCGGATTCTCCTTCAGAACGCGGGCTGTATCCCGCTCGAAGCCGACGCGGCTCTCATGAGTTGCCAACGGAATTTCTGGGCGGTACCCGTACTGGTTGCGCAGATCGTCGACTTCGTCGTCGGCCGGGCCACGCAGGGCATCGTGCTCAAGCTTGAAGTTGAACTCGGCCATCGTGCGGTCGAACTCCACGGTGCCGGTGGCGCGACGAAAGTCTTCAGTCTTGCCATTGCCGTGCTCGTCGACGATCTTGAGTCCGCCGACCAGACCGAATGCATGTCCGATAGTCGATCTTATGAGCGGGTAGCCGAGTTCATCGGGCAACGGTTCACCAGTGATCGAGGCGATGCCGGCAATGAACTCAAGATGCCCCAAGGTGGGGCGACCAAGCATGTACTGATACCCGGTGAGGGGTTCGAGGACGTCCGCCAGGGCACGGCGTTGCTTCGGGTCGACGATCTTGGCGCTCTCCCAGACATGGGATTCGCTCAGCGGAAAGATCGCACGACGTTCGCATGCTGCGCGACGCGCCGATTCGAACAGGCGACCGTATGCCTGGACAGCCTTCGGATGACCTGTCCGCACTCTCGCCATCGCGACGATGTGATTCAGGTCGAGGTTTACCAGCGGGATCTTTGGTCGCATCACTTGCGCCCAGACCAGCTTGTCAGCCATGGGTACTCTCAGCTGGCTTGCCACTGCACCTCTCCTTCCCGGCTTCTCGGGTTGCGGCACATTACCTTCGGTCAGGCCTTGCTGGCACTTCCTTTTGATGTGTGTGCGATTCGGGCCGTCTGATTTCTGGCGCCTTGTTGTCCGAAGCTGGTTTTAGGTAAAGGCCGTCCAGTTCACAGCGGAGGCAACGCAGCCCGTGGCTCGGTCCGCCATGAGGGTGAGGTCGCTCGTCGGAGGAGAACGGCGCGCTGCTTGATCGCAAGGGGGTGCGCCGTCGTGCGCTGGACCATTGCCGGTCGAAGGAAGTCCACTGTGGATCACAGCGACCGTCCATTATGGACTTCTGGGGCCCCTTCTGGGCCCCTTCTCGTCGAGACCCAATGAGTCGCGATGGGTCTGAACAGGTAAAACATGCCGATGGGGCCGCCTTCGGAAGGTGCTCCGAAAACGGCCCCATCGTGACCCGTCAGGTCTGGT
>NZ_JBIRVV010000023.1:0-99484 GCF_044387305.1 Lentzea sp. NPDC020367
TTGACCTTCGGGTTGAGCTTGCCGGACACGGCGTCGACCAGCGTCTTGAGCAGCGGGTTGTTCGACGCGGCGACGGCGACCGGGTCAGCGGCCATGCCGCTCACGGAACCCGCGCCGGACGGAACCTGCTTCGCGTAGTCGGCACAGCCCGGACCGACGAGGTCCTTGGCCGGGTCGGCCATCGCGGCGGACGAGGTCGCGGTCGAGGTGGGCGCGGCACTGGACGAGGTACCACTGCTGGCCATGTCACCCGAGCCGCACGCCGCGCCGAACAGGGCGAGCGAGACGGCGCCGACGGCCAGGACGGTGTTGCGGACGGTCTTGTTCATGACAGGACATCTCCAAGGGTGTTCGGTCGGTTGCTGGTGATTCGCCACCCCGGGGGGAACGGATGGGTGTGGTTATCGATCCGTTACCGAACAATCCGGAAATCACGCCCCACCAGGCAAAACGTCCCGATCATCCACAGTGGACAGCAGCGGTGGCCAATCCGGCCGCGGGCCGGCGCCGAATCAGCGACATCACGCAGTTCCGTCAACCCGAGTAGGGCCCCACATGTTGACCCTCGCACTGATCGGTCTGATCGGCGGCCTGGTCACCGGTATCTCACCGTGCATCCTGCCCGTCCTTCCCGTCATCTTCTTCTCCGGCGGCACCCAGAGCGCCCGTGCGACGGACTCCGGCACAGGCGCGGTGGCCGTGGCGACCAAACCGGCCTCCCGCACCAGGCCCTACCTCGTCATCGCCGGACTCGTCGTCAGCTTCAGCCTCGTCACCCTGTTCGGATCGCTGCTGCTCACCGTGCTCAACCTGCCGCAGGACGTCCTGCGCTGGGGCGGCATCGTCGTGCTCGTCCTGATCGGCATCGGCCTCATCGTGCCGCGCTTCGAACAACTGCTGGAAAAGCCGTTCAGCTGGATCCCGCAACGCAACCCGGACGCGACCCGCGGCGGTTTCACCCTCGGCCTGGCCCTGGGCGCTGTCTACGTGCCCTGCGCGGGCCCTGTGCTGGCCGCCATCACCGTCGCCGGTTCCACCGGCCGGATCGGCACTGAGACCGTGGTGCTGACGCTCACGTTCGCCGTCGGTGCGGCGATCCCGCTGCTGATCTTCGCGCTCGCCGGGCGCCGGGTCGCCGAGCGGGTGCGGTCGTTCCGCAAGCGTCAGCGCGGTATCCGCATCACCGCGGGCGTTGTCATGATCGCGCTGGCGTTCGGGCTGGTGTTCAACCTGCCGCAGCTGCTGCAGCGGGTGATCCCGGACTACACGAGTTCTTTGCAGGACAAGGTGAACAACTCCGAGCAGGTCAAGCGGGCGCTCAACCTCGGCGGGCTGGTCAACGACCAGAACAAGGACCTCGACAAGTGCTCCGACGGCGCACCCGAGCTGGAGAGCTGCGGCACCGCGCCGGACATCACCGGCATCCAGCAGTGGATCAACTCCCAGCCGCAGGAGCTGAAGTCGTTGCGCGGCAAGGTCGTGATGATCGACTTCTGGGCCTACTCCTGCATCAACTGCCAGCGCTCCATCCCGCACATCGTCGCGTGGGACAAGGCCTACCGCGACGCCGGCCTGCAGGTCATCGGCGTCCACTCCCCCGAATACGCGTTCGAGAAGGAACCGGCGAACGTCGAGGCCGCGGCCAAGAACTTCGGCATCACCTACCCCGTCGCCCTCGACAACAACCTCGGCACCTGGACCAACTACCGCAACCGCTACTGGCCCGCCCACTACCTCATCGACGCCCAGGGCACCGTGCGGCACATCAAGTTCGGTGAAGGCGACTACCAGGTGACGGAGAAGCTGATCAGGCAGCTGCTGACCGACGCCAACCCCGAAACGAAACTCCCCGCCGCCACCGAACTGCAGGACGACACCCCCGTCGTCGGAGACATCACCCCCGAGACCTATCTCGGCTCCACCAAGCGCGTGAACTTCGCCGGCACCGAGGACTACACCAGCGGCGAGAAGGCCTTCCAGTTCCCCGACAAGCAGGGCACCGACAGCTTCGCCCTGGCCGGCGCCTGGAAACTCGACACCCAGTCCATCACGCCCACCGGCGACTCCGGGCAGATCAAGCTCAACTACCGCGCCAAGGAAGTCCGGATGGTGCTGTCCGGCAAGGGAACCGTCACCGTCCAGAACGGCGGGCAGACCAAGACCGTCCAGGTCGACGGAACCCCGAACTCCTACCAACTCCTTGCCACACCGACGATCCAGGGCGGCTCGCTCACCGCGACCGTCGGCCCCGGCGTCCAGGCCTTCTCCTTCACCTTCGGATGATCAGGAACACCACCATGACACTCGCTGACGTCACCACCGACTCCTTCGACACCGACGTCCTCGGCGCGGACAAGCCCGTACTGGTCGACTTCTGGGCACCCTGGTGCGGTCCCTGCAAGCAACTGAGCCCGGTCGTCACCGGCATCGCCGAGGAACACCAGGCCAAGATCTCCGTCGTGAAGGTCGACATCGACGCCCATCCCGACATCGCCGTCCGCTACAGCGTTCTCAGCATCCCGACGCTGATGCTGTTCTCCGGCGGACAGCCCGTCGCGACCCTCACCGCACCGCGCAAGCGCGCCGACATCGTCAAGGCGCTCTCCACCTGGCTCTGAACACCAGCAGAGACGACTCGACCCCGATGGCCTCGCGGCATCGGGGTCGAGTCGTGCCGGGAGACCAATCCGCGGTGCTCCCGGCATCGAAGAACGGCTGTGAAACGAGGAGACACCGCCCCGGACTTCATCCTGCCCGACGACAACGGCGATCCCCGCACGCTGTCCGGCTTCCTGGACTCCGGCCCGGTCGTGCTGTTCTTCTACCCGGCCGCGATGACCGGCGGCTGCACCGCGGAGAGCTGCCACTTCCGCGACCTGGCGAAGGAGTTCGGCGAAGTCGGCGCCCACCGGGTCGGGATCAGCCCGGACTCCGTGCGCAGGCAGCGCGAGTTCGCTGCCACCAACGGCTTCGGCTACCCGCTGCTGTCCGACGTGGACGGTGCGGTGGCGAAGCGGTTCGGCGTCTGGCGGCGCTTCAGCCCCCTGCACGCGAAGCGGCACACGTTCGTCATCGACACCGACCACCGGATCCTGGAAGTGATCAAGAGCGAGCTGAAGTTCACCGTGCACGCCGACACCGCTCTCGCAGTGCTGCGAGAGCGTGCGGCGAACGACGCCTAGGGCGCTCAGCGCCTCTCGTACCTGGTGAGGACCGTCCCGCCGGGAAACGTCCGCGTCTCCACCAGGTTCAGGTTCACCCCGCCGTCCAGCGTGCCGAAGAACGACTTGCCGCCGCCGACCAGGACCGGATGGGTGACGATCTCGTACTCGTCGACCAGGCCGGCCCGCATGGCCGCCCCGGCCAGCGTCGCACCACCGACCCTCATCGGACCGCCGTCCCCGGCCTTGAGCCGGGTGATCTCGGCGATCGCGTCGCCGGCCACCACGCGGGTGTTCCAGTCGGCCTCGCCGATCGTCGAGGAGAACACCACCTTCGGCGTGTCCCGCCAGTTCCGCGCGAACTCGATCTCCGCCGCGGTGGCACCCGGCCTCTGGTCACCTGTCGGCCAGTGGGAACTCATCATCTCCCAGAGCCCGCGCCCGTACAGGAACAGGTCGATCGCCTGTTCCTGTACGAGCCACCACTGGAACAGCTCGTCACTCGACACGCCCCAGTTGATGTCGCCGTCTTCGGCGGCGACGTAGCCGTCCACGCTCAGGTTCATGCCGTAGATCAGTTTGCGCATGGCGCCATCCTTCCGTCAGCCGGTCTGAGACGTGTGGACAGGCGCGCCGCGCGAAACTCATCGGTGCGAGCTCACCCGCGTCAGCCGACCGAGGTGAAGACCATCGAGTGCCAGCCAGTCGCGCCGTCCGGAATGGGAGCGGCGCGCTCGTTGGTCTGGGTGTAGCCCTTCCGGTCGGTGGCGCGGCATTCCACGGTGTGGTTACCGGGCTTCAGATCCAGCTCGATGCGCCACATCCGCCAGGTGTCGACGTTGACCTCGGTGCTCAGCGTGGTCTTCTGCCACGGCCCGCCGTCGACGCGGACCTCGACGCCGTCGATGCCGGTGTGCTGGGCCCAGGCGATGCCCGCCACGACGAACCTGCCCGCCGGCACCCGCTCGAAGGACTTCGGCCGGTCCACTCTGGACATGACCTTGACCGGCGCCTTCTTCCCCCAGCCGCGCTGCGCCCAGTACGGGTCGAACGCGTCGAAGGTGGTGAGTTCCATGTCCACCAGCCACTTCGTGGCGGAGACGTACCCGTAGAGACCCGGCACGACCATGCGCACCGGGAAGCCGCGCTCCAGCGGCAACGGCTCACCGTTCATCCCGAGTGCCAGCATCGCGTTCGATCCGGGCGCCATGATCGACTCGACCGGCGTGCCGCACGTCCAGCCGTCCACGCTGCGCGTCGCGAGCTGGTCGGCACCGGGCCGCACGCCGGCGTCCCGCAGCAGGTCGGGCAGGGAGACGCCGATGAAGTTCGACGTGGAGATGTACGGCCCGCCGACCTCGTTGGACACGCACACCAGCGTGATGGTCTTCTCCACCATCGGACGCCGCAGCAGGTCGTCGTAGGTGAGCACCATCTCGTTGTCCACCATGCCGTGCACCCGCATGCGCCAGTCCTCCGCTCGCAGGCGAGGCACGGTGAGCGCGGTGTCGACCCGGTAGAACTTGTCGTTCGGCGTCAGGAAGGTCGGTGTGCCCTCGCGGGAGAAGTCGGCGTCGAACGGGATCTCCGGCGCGGTCTCCCTGGGCCGCAGCTTGATGCCGCGCCGGGAGGCCTCGACGTCCACACGTCCGGCGAGCAACTGCCCGCCCAGCCCCGCGAGACCGGCACCCGCCGCGATCGCCGCCGTCGACAACAGGAACTTCCTCCTCCCCTGCACCACCACCGGCGCCTGGGACCACAACCAGCGGAACGCCGCGACCCCGACGACGAGACTGGCCAGCGGTGCGATCACCGACCACGCGGTCGTGGTCGGCCTGGCCAGCACGGCGGCGATCCCCAGCAGTCCGAGCACACCGGCGAGGGCGGTGCCGGGCCAGGGACTGCGGCGGGACAGCAGCCCCGCCACCACACCCAGTGCGGCCAGCACGACCGCCATGCCGCCGAGCAGCACCAGCTTGTCGTTCTCGCCGAACGTGCGGACGGCGAAGTCCTTGACCGGGTGGGGCGTCAGGTCGATCGCGGTGTTCCCGACCGCGAGGAACGGCGAGGCCAACGGGCTCACCAGTCCCGCGACGAGGTGTCCAGCCGCCAGCGCCGCGGCCACCGACACCAGGCCGATGAGGATCGTTCGTGTTGCCTTCACGCGAGTGGTTCGGAGCCGATCGCTCACCAGATTGGCTGACGAGCGTCGCCCACCGTTCGTGGTGGGCGACGCTCACGCCGTCACGGCTTGGTCAGCCGCACCAGGAACCCGTCGTGGTCGGTGTGGCTCATGCCGTACTTGGAGGTGCTGACGAACGCGATGTCGTTGGAGAACACCACGTGCTGCACGTCGTTGTCCCCCTTGCGGATGTGGCCGGGAGGAACGCAGTTCTGCGCGTTCTCCGGATCGGAGGTGTCGTACTCCAGGTTGAAGTCACCGCCGACGATCGTCTTCCCCGTCACTCCCTCCGCCGCCCGGATCTGCGGGATGGCGTCGAACAGCAGGGACCGGCACTGCGCGAGGGCGACCGGTTCGCTGCTGGCCGACAGATGCGTCGCGCATCCCAGGTGGTCGCCGATCGCGTACACGCACGCGTACGTCCGCTGCTCGTTGCCGCCGTCCTGGCTTGCGTACCTGCCGCTGTACGTCTTCACGCCCTGGTAGTTCGCCGCCGCCACGCGACCGATCACGGCGTTGCCGTAGTCCTGACCGTTGGCGCACTTCACCGGCGCGCCGGTGTCCCGCCGCAGGGCGGGCGCGAAGTACGAGTACACCCGATCTCCCGGCCACGCCCTCTCGAGCGACGGCACCAGGTAGTTGGGCAGGTCGTTGGCGCAGATCTCGTTGAGCGTCACCATGTTCGGGCGCAGCCGGGCGATCAGGTCGCCGCCCTCGATGATCGATCGGCCCTGCGCGTAGCAGCTCACCCCGGCAACGCCGCTGTTGCACAGGTTCAGCTGGAGCTCCCAGAACCGTTCCGCGGCCGCCGCGGGCGCCGCCGAGGGGACCAGCATTCCCAGCCCGAACGCCGCCGCGATCGCCAGAACCGCCGCACTTCGTCGACTCATTCGTCCTCCGTTGATGGAGTCCCCCACACGTGGCGTCCCGCTCCGGCCCATCCCCGCAGCGATCCGCCACCGTCGTTCTACACGGCGCGGGTGCCGCCCGGAGCCGGATCGAGGGTTCCCGGTTGCCGTTTACGACAACCTGTCGTAATCTTTTGCGACAGGTTGTCGTAAAAGTCAGGAGTCACCGTGAGCACGCTCGAAGATCGCGCCGAACTCGTCGAACTGATCAGCCACTACGCCGACATCGCGGACCTGAAGGAGTTCACGACCCTGCCCGGCCGGGTCTTCACCGACGTGCTCACGCTCGACTTCGAGTCCGTGACGGGCATGCCGGTGATGACGGTCCCGCTGAGCGACTACGTCGAGGCCCTCCGCGCCAGCTTCGCGCCGTTCAAGGCGACGCACCACGCCATCACCGGTCACGTGGTCGACCTCGACGGCGACACCGCGAAGATCCACGCGCACGTCCGCGCCGAGCACTGGCTGCCGGACGGACTCGCGGCCGCTCCCTGGCTGGTCGTCGGCTTCTACGACAACGAGGCGGTCCGCACGCCGGAGGGCTGGCGGCTCACCCGTGTCAAGCTGACCGCGATCCACCAGGAGAACCAGCCGACGATGCCGGACGTCGCGCCCGCGCGGTAGCGGACGGTTCCCACGACCGAGGAGAACGATCAGATGCCGCGGATTCGCGCCGCCACCATCGAGGAACACCACGAGATGGTGTGGGCGGACCTCACCGAGGCGCTGCGGCACCTGCTGCTCGAACGCGACTACGAGTCGATCACCATGGGCCACATCGCTGCCCAGGCGGGACTCGCGCGCAACACCCTCTACAACTACGCCGCCGACAAGCGCACGCTGGTCCTGGAACTCGCCCGGCGGGCGAGCCGTCCCCTGGCCGAGCAGGTGGCCTCGATCGCCGCGCGCTCACCGGAACCGGCCGCGGACCGGCTGCGGGAGATCGTCGAGGCGATCCTGTCGGCGTCCACGAACCACGCCATGCGGCTGATGTTCCTGCCGAACTCCGGCTCGCTGGTGGCCGAACTGCCGGACGGGCCGGACAACCCGTTCACCGCGCTCGTGGTCCAGGTGGAGGACGTCGTCCAGGACGGGCTCTCCAGCGGTGAGTTCCACGGCGTCGACGACGTGCGGCTCACCGTGGAACTGCTGTCCGGGGCGATGCGCGCGGGCATCGACCGCATCAGCCGGGATCCGGCCGCCCTCCCGGCCACGATCCGCGCGGCGCAGGAGATCGTCCTCGCCTCCATGACCCTCGGCCCTCCGAAAGGAACCTGACGTCGCATGAAGGTCCACGCGTTCGCGGCACACGAAGCCGGCGCACCTCTGCTGCCCTACGCGTACACGGCGGAACCGTTGGGGCCCAACGAGGTCGACGTCCGCGTGACGCACGGGGGAATCTGCCACACCGACCTGGCCGCGATCGACGACGAGTGGGGACTCGGCCGGTTCCCCGCCGTGGCCGGGCACGAGGTGGTCGGCGAAGTGGTGGCCGTCGGTGACGCCGTGAATCCCGATGCCCTGCCCATCGGACAGCGGGTCGGCGTCGGCGCCCTCGCGGGATCCTGCTTCCACTGCGACTGGTGCCTCAGCGGCCGGACCAACCTGTGCCCCCGCCGCGACGCCCTCGTCCTGCGCGGCGACCGCGGCGGGTTCGCCGACCACGTCCGGGCGAGCGACTGGCGGCACGTCCACCCGATCCCCGACGGGATGCGGTCCGAGCACGCCGCGCCACTGCTCTGCGCGGGCACCACGGTGTTCTCACCGCTGCTGGCCAACGGGGTCCTGCCCACGCATCGCGTCGCGGTGGTCGGCATCGGCGGCCTGGGCCACCTGGCCCTCCAGTTCCTGTCCAGGTGGGGCTGCGCCGTCACCGCGATCTCGACGACATCGGACAAGCGAGCCGACGCCGAACGCTTCGGCGCCACGGACTTCATCGCCTCCCGCGAGCCGGGAGCGCTGCGAGCGGCGGCAGGCTCGTTCGACTTCGTCCTGTCCACCGTCTCCGCCGACCTGCCGTGGGACGACTACCTCGCGATCCTGAGCCCTCAGGGCCGGCTGTGCGTCGCGGGCATCCCCACGCACCCCGTCACCCTGTCCGCCCTGGGCCTGGTGTCCGAGGCGAAGGCGGTCGTCGGCGGCATCGTCGGAACTGTGGCCGAGACCCGGCAGATGCTCGGCTTCGCCGCCCGTCACGACATCCGGCCCGAGGTGGAGACGTTCGCGGCCGCGGACTTCGAGCGGGCACTCGACCGCGTCCGCGAAGGCAGCGTGCGGTACCGGGCGGTCGTCGAGTTCGCCTGACGTGCTCCGGGCCTCGCCGGCCCGGAGCACGGTCGTGCGGGTCAGGCGACGCGGAACGACTGCGCCGCGCCGCCGTTGCACGCCGCCTGCACCAGCTGCACCTCGTCCGCGGCCGAACCACCGGGGACGGTCAGGCACTTCCCGCTGTGCCGGGCGACCAGGTGGTAGTAGCCGCCGCCTTCGGAGACCGTCTGCCACTGCTGGTTGTTGCCGCCGCCGTACGTCCACAGCTGCACGGCCGCGTTGTCGGCGAGCGACACCCCGGACACGTCCAGCACCAGCGCGGCGTTCGTGCGGTTGTTGACGCGCGTGTAGCCGCCGCTGGTCGCCTGGAACTGGAACTGCTGCGCGGTGGTCCCGTTGCAGGAGTACTGCTGGATCACCGTGCCGTTGCTCGATCCGGCGGCCCTCGCGTCGACGCACTTGCCGTTCACCTTGCTGACCACGGGGTACCAGGCGGCGGGGTCGATGCCACCGGGGTCGCCCGTGCCGCCACCGCCGAGGCCGCGCAGCCCGTCGAGGATCAGCTTGTTCTGCTGTGCGCTCTCAAATGTCGACGACAGCGCGGTGTCCGTGGCGTAGTTCATCTTGTTGTGGCCGAAGTTCGCGTACAGCATCCGGTAGTTCTTGTTCGTCCAGATGATCGGATAATCCCCGGAGTACCAGATCTCGCCGGGGTTGTCGCCGACCGGGAACGTCGACTGGTCCAGCGACGCCAGCACTGTGATGTTCGGGTTCTGCCGGATGTTCTTCTCCCACGCGTACCACTCGCTGGCCGACGACAGGATGGTGTCCGGCAGGTTCGCGGTGGCCGGGTTGCCCTTGTTCTCGATCCGCAACGTCTCGGCGGTCGGCGCCCAGCTGTTGTCGGCGAGGTGGCCGGAACCGAGGAAGTCGTAGTGGTACCAACGGGTGTAGGCCTGGTCACCGGAGTCGGAGTAGGCCGAGACGTGGAAGCCGAAGAACGCGCCGCCGGCGTCGAGGTAGCGCTTGAAGCCCTCGTACTGCTGCTGCGTGTGCGGCTTGTCGTCGAGGAACATCACGACCTGGTACTGGCCGGGCGTGATGGTGGTGAGCAGGTTCCAGTCCTTGGTCGCGGTGTAGGTGAACCCGTTGGCCGCGGACTGCTGCGGGAACCACACGTTGGCCTCGCGCTGGAAACTGCGGTGCGCCTGGTCCTGCGCCTCGCTGTAGAAGGCGAGGACCTTGAACGGGGCTGCGGCCTCGGCCTGCGGCATGACGGCCGCGGGACCGGCGACCAGAGCGGCCGCCGCGACGGCGGCGGCAAGCGCTTTCCAGGCACGCGTGAAGAAGCCTCTGGGCATGGGGGTTCCTTTCCGGTACGGCAGGGAGGGCACCGGGCGACCGACACTCGGATTAAGGCACAGCGGGAGCCAGGTGGTCCAGACCTCTGCGTGCCGATACCGCGACCGGGAACGCGACCGCGCCGTGTCCGCGAACCGAGGTGGTCCGCACCGTGTGAGCAGGGCTGCGGCGGGGTACTGACAAAACGCCGAACACGCGCGTGTTCGCACCGGAGGACCGCCCTCGGGTGGTCCGGCCGGCGTCGGCACGGGACGTTGAGACCTTGCAGCGACCCGCCGCCGGCGCCGGTTCCAGTGCGTCCGTTCCGGACCGCGCGTTGCCCGTGGCCGTACGATGCGCTGAACGCGCGTCAAGCAGCTGGCGCCCGTGGACACTCCACAGAGCGACGAAGGGGCGCCGCGGCATGGCGGACTACGTGCAATCAGGATCGGTGAGATCGGTCGACGGCGAACGCCCCGATCCGGTCGTGCGCCTCGACGAGACCACCGAGGCGCTGACACAGCTGCACGACGCCTTCACCGGCGAGGAGTCGATCGAGGACGCGTTGCAGCGGGTCGCGGAGACCGCGGCCAGGGCCGTGCCCGACGCCGACGCGGTCACCGTCTCCGTGGTCACGGACGACAAGCCGCACACGGCGGCGGCCACGGACCAGCGGCTCGTCGAGCTCGACCAGAAGCAGTACGACTCCGGTCGCGGGCCGTGCCTGGATTCAGCGCTCAACCTGACGCCCGTGCGCGCGGTGATCGGCGAGCACCGCGATTCGTGGCCCGAGTTCGAGGCCGCTGCTGAGAAGGCCGGAGTGCGCGCGTACCTGTCGGTGCCGGTCGTGCTGCCGGCCTCGGACGACGCCGAGGCGCGGCACATCGGCACGCTCAACATCTACAGCTACACGGCGGCGGCCTTCGACCCGTTCGACGAAGGCCTCATGCGGCTGTTCACCACGGCCGCGTCCGCCTCGATCACCAGCGCCCAGCGGTGGCGGCACTCGCAGGGCCAGGTCCGGCAACTGGAGCGGGCCCTGGGGTCGCGCGCCGTGATCGACCAGGCGAAAGGTGTGCTGATGGCGGTGCACACGTGCACCGCCGACGACGCGTTCGCGCTGCTCGTGGCGGAGTCGCAGCGGCTGAACGTCAAGCTCCGCGACGTGGCGGCGAAGCTTCTGGAGTCGGTGTCGCAGCCGGACGAGCCAGCCTGACGCCCGCCCAGATCAGCAGGGCGAGCACCGCCACCAGCAGGTACTCGATCAGCGGGATCCGCACGACCTCGTCGATCCTGCCGAGCCCTCGCCAGGAGTAGACGGCGAGGGCGGCGACCACGTACGTGCCGCCGATCCACCACCTCACTCCCCTGCTGAGCCCGACGCCGTGCATCTGGGTGAGCACGAAGATCGCCACGAACCCGAAGAAGAACATCGGCCACATCCCGTTCGGGCCGGAGTTCATCACCGCGACAAGCGTGCCGTGCGCGGCCACGAGCAGCTCCAGGGTCAGCGTCCACCAGCGGTTCGTGTGGGATGTCGTGAACATCAGACTGCTCTGCACGAGCAGCAGGAACATGTAGAAGAACCCGATGAGGTGCCCACTCGAGGACTCCATCGGGTGGTACCAGAACGTGTAGATGGCGGCCCAGCTGAACAGGTAGCCGTGGTAGCGGCGGGCGAACCCGACGACCTGCGCGGAGATCGGCGCGGACCAGGTCAGCACGAGGCCGCGGCGGCGGTTCTCCATCAGCAGGACGACCACGAGCAGCAGGACGACGGAGCCCTGCGAGCTGAAGATGGAGACGTCCTGGGCGAGGCCGTCGTAGAACACCTGCGTCTGCAGGGCGTGCAGGCCGACGAACGCGCCGTTCGCGGCGAGGGCGACGACGTTGAGGCGGTGCAGGCCGGTGGTGTAGCGCCGGACCCTGGTCTGCGCGTAGTAGATCAGGCCCCACGACACGAGCTGGTGCGCCGCGTAGCCCAACCAGGCGGACGCCCTGGTCCAGAAGGTCGGATCCGGCAGCTTCCAGTAGTACCAGGAGGCTCCCTGGTCGGGCAGCAACGCGATGCCGTGCAGCCGTTGACCCAGCACCCACACCAGGCCGGTGAGCAGCGCGCTCGCCACCACACCCCACACCAGAACACCCCGACCGGGCCGCCGCAGATCGTTCAGCATGCTGAGCATTATGCACGGTCTGTCGTGATACGTTCAGCGCACTGAGCAAATCAGGAGGCAGCGCGGTGGCCCGATATCTGTTGCGCGTCAACGGTGAACGGCACGAGGTGGACGTCGAGGGCGACACTCCCCTGTTGTGGGTGTTGCGGGACGAGCTGGGGCTGACGGGGGTCAAGTACGGGTGCGGGGTCGGCCTGTGCGGTGCCTGCACGTCCCATGTGGACGGTCAGGCCGCGCGGCCCTGCGTGCGCACCGCCGCGGACAGCGCGAAGGCCCGGATCACGACGATCGAGGGGCTCTCGCGCGACGGGGACCACCCGGTGCAGCGGGCGTGGCGGGAGCTCGACGTGGCGCAGTGCGGCTACTGCCAGCCCGGCCAGGTCATGGCCGCCGCGGCGCTGCTCGCCCGTGATCCGGACCCGGACGACGCGGCCATCGACGAGGCCCTGCGCGACAACGTGTGCCGGTGCGGCACCTATCACCGCATCCGCGACGCCGTGCGCCGCGCGAGCCGGATCATGCGGGAGGAACGATGATCAGCAGGCGGACGTTGCTGCGCGGCGCGGGAGTCGGCGCGCTGGTCGTCGCGGTGCCGGTGCCCGCGCTCGCGGCCGAGGGCCTCGTGCCGAACGTGTTCGTGCGGCTGGACGACGCGGGCCGGATCACCGCGACCGTGCCCCGGCCGGACACCGGTCAGGGCGTGCGGACCGTGGTCGCGCTGATGGTCGCCGAAGAACTCGCGGTCGAGGCCGGCGACATCAAGCTGGAGCAGGCGCACGGCGACACCGAACGCTTCGGCTCGCAAGGTGTCGCCAACTCGACGTCCGTGCGCCAGCTCTCCACCCCGATCCGCACGGCCGCCGCGACCGCGCGCTGTCTGCTCGTCACCGCCGCCGCGCAACGCTGGCGCGTGCCGGTCAGCGAGTGCACGGCGAAAGACGGAGCCGTGCGCCATCCGCGCCGGGGCCGGCTGCCGTACCGGGCGCTCGTGCGCGGCGCCGCGGCTCTCGATCCCGCCACCGTGCCCGTCGAGCTCACGCCGCCGGAGAAGTGGCGGTTGCTGGGCAAGACCCGGGGCGGCCGGGTCGACGCCCGCGACGTCGTCACCGGCCGCGTCCGCTACGGCATCGACTCCCGGCCTCCCGGTGGGATGGTCGCGGTCGTGGCGCGGCCGCCGTGGATCGGCGCGGTGCCCGACACGATCGACGACACCGCGACCCGAGCCCTGCCCGGCGTGGTCGACGTCCTGACGCTCACCGCGCCCGCCGAGGGGCAGGGTGGCGTCGCGGTGATCGCCCGGTCGACCCACCAGGCGTTGCGGGGACGTGACGCGCTGCGGATCACCTGGCGCGGCGGCACACCCGGCGCGGACAGCCGCGCGTGGCTCGCCGATCTGCACTCGGCGTTGCCCGCGCAGAGCCCGATCAACGGCCTGCAGCGGGTCTATCAGATGCCGTTGCTCGCGCACGCGCCGATGGAACCGATGAACGCCACCGCCCACGTTCGTCCGGATGGCGTGACCATCTGGGCGCCGACGCAGGACCCCGGCAGCCTGCGCACCCAGCTGGCGCGCCAACTCGGCCTGCCCGCCACGGCGGTGCGGGTGGAGACGGCGGCGTCCGGTGGCGCGTTCGGGCGGCGCATCGAGCCTGATCCGGTGCTGGAGGCGGTGGCCTGCTCACGACGCGCGGGCGCCCCCGTCCAAGTGCTGTGGACTCGTGCCGACGACATGCGCAACGACTCCTACCGGCCGATGTCGGTGCACAGGATGTCCGCGGAGATCGGCGCCGACGGCCTTCCCGTCCGCAGGGCGCACGAGGTCGTCACCTGGCCGCTGACCGTCCTGCCCATCTTCTCGAACCCCGCCCTGATCAAGGCGAGCGGCGACCACTTCCCCTACACCGTGCCGGGCGACGTCACGGTCACCGTGCGGCCCGCGCCGCTGCGCACCGGGTTCTGGCGGTCCGTCTACGCGGGGCAGTTCCTCTACGCGGAGGAGAACTTCCTGAGCGAGATCGGCACGAGGTCCGGCCTCGACCAGGTCGCGCTCCGCCGGACGCTGCTGCCCGCGGGCTCCCGGCTGCACAAGGTGCTCGACACCGTCGCCGACCGCGCCCGCTGGAGCACACCGCCCGCCCCTGGCACTTCGCGGGGCGTGGCCTGCCTGGAGGAATACGGTTCCGCGATCGCCGTGATCGCCGTCGCCGAACCGGGCTCGCGCCGGGTGCTGCGCGTGCACGCGGCCGTGGACGTCGGCGTGGCACTGCACCCGTCCGGGGTCCGCGCCCAGGTGGAGGGCTGCGTGGCCGACGCACTGTCCACTGTGCTCGGCGCGCAGATCACCGTCCGGGAAGGACACGTCGCGGAGTCGTCGTTCGGTGACTACCGGTGGGCGCGGATCAACCAGACACCCGACATCGACGTGACGATCGTGCCGTCGACCGCTCCGCTCGGCGGCCTCGGTGAACTCGCCTACCCGCCGGCGGCCGCGGCCATCGCGGCGGCGCTCGCGGGCGACACGCCGGTGACGGGCATGCCGTTCGGGACCGACGTGGGGTGATCGGGTGGGTCTGGGATGATGGCGCCGTGGCCGAAGGAGACGAGCCGGCGGTGCCAGACCGCCCGGACCAGGTGGACGTCGACTCCTGGCCGACCGGCAGGCTCCTGTCGGTCGCGGCGCGCGTGGTCGAGAAGCGCTTCGAGGACTTCCTTGCGGGCCGCGGCCTCACCCACGCGGGCATGATCACCCTGCACCACCTCGCCGACGGCCCGCGTTCCCAGCGCGAGCTCGCCGTGCTGTGCCGGGTCACGGACCAGACCATGAGCCGCACCATCGAACACCTCGACCGCGGCGGCCACGTAGTGCGCAGCCAGGACCTGCAGGACCGCAGGCGCACGTCGGTGAAGATCACCCCGGCAGGCCGCCGCGCCCTCGCCGCCGCCCGCCGCGAGGAACGCGAGTCCGACACGCTGCTCGGCGCCGTCGACGACTACGAACACTTCCGGCAGCAGCTGATCGCCCTCATCGCGGCCGCGACGTCCACAAGGGACTAGCGGCCCGTCTGCGGCCGAATCCACGCTCGGCAGGACACGCCCGACCACGCACCAGCCCGGCAGCGCTCAGACCACGCCGCCAACACGCTCCGCAGGAACCCCTGATCACCAGCAGGGCCGGCAACACTCGAGCCACCCGACCAACCGGCCCCGCAGCAACCCTCAACCACTCGCCGGGCCGGCAACACTCACGCCACCCGACCAACCGGCCCCGCAACAACCCTCGACCACCAGCAGGGCCAGCAACGCTCGCGCCACCCGACCAACCGGCCCCGCAGCAACCCTCGACCACCCGCCGGGCCAGCAACACTCGAGCCACCCGACCAACCGGCCCCGCAACAACCCTCAACCACCCGCAGGGCCAGCAACACTCACGCCACCCGACCAACCGGCCCCGCAGGAATCCCTGACCACCAGCTGGGTCGGCAGCACCACGGGCTCCTCGCGCCCGGCACCGGTGATCATGGCCATGATCGTCTTCGCCGCCGCCACCCCGAACCCCGGCTTGTCCTGCGCCACCGTCGTCAGCGCCGGGTCGACCACCGAGGCGATCTCGATGTCGTCGAACCCGACGAGCGCCAGGTCCTGGGGCACGCGCAGGCCGGCGGCACGGGCGCCGAGCAGCGCGCCGACCGCCATCTCGTCGCTGGCCGCGAAGACCGCGGTGGGCGGCTCGTCCAGCGCCAGAAGCCGGTGCAGGGCAGCGGTTCCGCTCGCCCGGTAGAAGTCGCCCGCGACCACGTAGTCGTCGCGCGGCTCGACGCCCGCCTCCCGCAACGCCTTGCGGTAGCCCGAAACACGGGCCTCGGAGGGCTGGTTGCCCAGCGGGCCGGTGATCGTGGCGATCCGGGAGTGGCCGAGACCGACGAGGTGCTGGACGGCCGACCGTGCGCCGCCCTCGTTGTCCGACGTCACGTACGTGGCACGCGGTCCGTCGACGGCCACGTCCAGCGCGACGCACGGAAATCCGGACTGCGCGAAGGCTTCGAACGCGGCGGCGTCCGAACCGCTGTCGATCAGGACCAGCCCGCCGAGGTGGTGGCGGCGGGTCATGTTCACGTAACCGACCGGGTCCGCGAGCGACGCGCCGACCTCGCGCGAGTCGCCGCTGGTCGCGAGCATCAGCAGGTGGTAGCCGTGCGCGCTGAGCGCGGACTTCAGCCCTATCAACAGGTCCTGCAGGTACGGGTGCCGCCAGCCGGGCCTGCGGTGGTCGGTGTCCCAGACCAGGCCGATCATCGTCGACTGCTTCGTCGACAACGCCCGCGCGGACTCGTTCGGCCGGTAGTCCAGCTCCTTCGCGACGCGCAGCACGCGTTCACGCGTTTCCTCGTTCACCGTTTCCGGCTGGTTGAAGACGCGCGACACCGTCGCCACGGACACGCCGCAGAGCTGGGCGATCTCTCGCCCGGTCGCCATCGGACCTCCCGATTTACCGTAAGCGGTTACATAGACCCTACGAGCAGCACTTCCCCTAGTCAAACGGGTGCCGAAGTTGATCTGTTTATCATCTCGTTACTTGACGGACACCGCGTAACACCGCTGTCATTGGCGCCACACACCTTCTCCACGAAGCACTTCTTCTGCTTCAGCGCGCCCAAAAACCAACGGAGGCCTGGAAAATGCGCCCCAAAGCACTCGCCATCGGCTGCGTCGCGCTGGCGACCGCCATGGTGCTCAGCGGTTGCGGCAGCGACACCGCGTCCGGTGGCAAGACGAAGCTGACCATCGGCCTGTTCGGCAACTTCGGCTACGCCGAGCTGCTCAAGGAGTACGCGAGCACGCACCCGGACGTCGAGATCACCGACCGCACCGCCTCCTACTCCGACCACCACAAGAACCTCGCCGCGCACCTCGCGACCAACAGCGGTGCGGCGGACATCGAGGCGGTCGACACGGGGTACGTCAACCAGTTCAAGGCCACGCCGGACAAGTTCGTCGACCTCAACACGAAGGGCGGCGGCGAGCTCAAGGACCGTTGGCTGGCCTGGAAGTGGGAAGCGTCGCTGAGCAAGGACGGCAAGCAGATCGGGTACGGCACCGACATCGGCGGCCTGGCCATCTGCTACCGCCGCGACCTGCTGCAGAACGCCGGGCTGCCCGCCGACCGCGACCAGGTCGCGGCGCTGTGGCCGACCTGGCAGGACTTCATGGCCGCCGGCAAGACGTTCCAGGCCAAGGCCCCCGAGGGCGTCAAGTGGTTCGACGGCGGCCCGACCGTACTCAACGCGATCGTCGGCCAGGCCTCCACCGGCTACTACGACAAGACCGACAAGATCGTCGTGGGTGACAACAAGGAGATCAAGGCGGGCTGGGACCTCGTCGTCGACGGCGTGCAGTCCGGCCTGTCCTCGAAGCTCCTGTACTCCACGCCGGTCTGGAACACGGGCTTCAAGCAGGGCCAGTTCGCGACCGTGACCTGCCCTGCCTGGCAGATGGCCAAGATCAAGGACCAGGCCGGACCGGAGGCCGCCGGCAAGTGGGACGTCACCTCCGTGCCCGGCGGTGGCGGCAACTGGGGCGGCTCGTACCTCACGGTTCCCAAGGCGGGCAAGAACGTCGACAAGGCCGTGGAGCTGGCGGCCTGGCTGACCGCGCCCGAGCAGCAGGCCAAGGTGTTCAAGAGCGCCGGGCTGCTGCCGTCGATCCCGAAGCTGTACGACGACCCGTCGATCGTCGACTACAAGAACCCGTACTTCAACGACGCGCCGATCGGCAAGCTCTTCACCGACGCGGCCAAGAAGCTCAACCCGCAGTACCAGGGGCCGAAGGCAGGCGACATCCAGACCGCGATCGGCAACGCCATGCAGCGCGTCGAACAGGGCAAGCAGAACGGCGAGGACTCGTGGCGCCAGTTCGTCGGCGACGTCCAGAAGTGACGAGCTGACATGGTCCTGATCGACAAGACGGCCAGAAGGCACCGCTGGGACACGAAGTTCGCGCCGTACGGGTACGTGGCGCCCTACTTCCTGATCTTCGGTGTCTTCGGGCTGTTCCCCCTGCTCTACACCGTCTGGGTCTCGCTGCAGGACCGCAACCTGCTCGAGTCCGACGCGGCGAGCCTCGTCTGGTTCGACAACTACGCGGCGCTCATGGCGGACCCGTACTTCTGGAACGCCATGGGCAACACGCTCAGCCTGTGGCTCCTGACGACGGTGCCGCAGATCCTGTTCGCGCTCTTCATCGCACAGTTGCTCAACCGCAAGGTCCGCACGCGCACGCTGTTCCGGATGGGCGTCATCCTGCCGAACATCACCTCGGTGGCGGCGGTGACGATCATCTTCGCGCAGCTGTTCGGCCGGGACTTCGGCCTGATCAACTGGGTACTGGAGCTGTTCGGCGTGGGTCACATCGACTGGCAGGCGGGCACGGCGTCCTCGCACATCGCGATCGCCGTGATGGTGGTGTGGCGCTGGACCGGCTACCACGCGCTGATCTTCCTGGCTTCCATGCAAGCGATCCCGTCGACGTTGTACGAAGCGGCCACTTTGGACGGCGCGAACGGGCGGCAGCAGTTCTGGCGGATCACCGTGCCGTTGCTGCGGCCGCAGATCATCTTCTCCACGATCATCGCGACCACCGGCAACATGCGGCTGCTCGCCGAACCGCTGCTGTTCAACCCCGGCGCCGCGGCCGCGACCGGCGGCTCCGACCGGCAGTTCCAGACCGCCGCGCTGTACCTGTACGAGCAGGGCTTCACGAACTACGACTTCGGCTACAGCTCGGCGATCGCCGTCGTGCTGGCCATCGCCACGGTGATCGTCGCCGGTCTCGGCTACCTGGTGACCAAACGGATCCGGACGGAGTGACCCCATGACCGCTGTGCTGGAACGTCCCGCGCCGGTGCGGCCCACCGGCCCCGCGGGGCGGGCGCGCAGACTGGCCCGTCGCGTGGCCGGGCCGTGGACGTACGCCGGGCTGATCGCGATCCTGGCCGGATCGGCCTTCCCGGTGTACTGGTCGTTCGTGGTGTCCTCGCAGACACCGGACGCGATCGACAGCGTGCCGCCCGTCCTGGTGCCGGGCGGCCACCTCTTCGCGAACATCGCGCGCGTCTTCGACACCACCGACTTCGCGCTGGCGCTGATGAACTCGATCGTGGTGGCGGGCACGGTGACCGTCTCGGTGGTGCTGTTCTCCACGCTGGCCGGCTTCGCGTTCGCCAAGCTGAAGTTCCGCGGCCGCAACGTGTTGCTGCTGCTCATCATCGGCACGCAGGCGATCCCGACCGAGCTCGGCATCATCCCGCTCTACATGATGATGAGCGAGTTCGGCTGGGCCGGCGAGATCCACGCCGTGATCGTGCCGGGGCTCGTGACCGCGTTCGGCGTGTTCTTCATGCGGCAGTACTTCGAACGGGCGATCCCGGACGAGCTGCTGGAGGCAGGCCGGATGGACGGGTGCCACTCGCTGCGGCTGTTCTGGCACGTCGCGCTGCCCGCGGCGCGTCCTGCCGCGGCGGTGCTCGGGCTGTTCACGTTCATGCAGGCGTGGAACGACTTCTTCTGGCCGCTCGTGGTGCTGGTGCCGGAGAACCCGACCGTGCAGACCGCTCTGTCCACTTTGGCCAGCGGCTACACCACCGACTACACGCTCGTGCTGACCGCCGCGACGATCGGCACGGTGCCGGTGTTGCTCGTGTTCCTGTTGTTCGGCCGCCAGATCGTCGGCGGCATCATGTCGGGTGCCGTCAAGGGCTGACCTTCTTTGGAGACTGTTGTGAGTTTTCCGGCCGGCTTCCGCTGGGGCGTGGCGACCTCGGCCTTTCAGATCGAAGGGGCGGCCAGGCTCGACGGCCGCGGTCCGTCCATCTGGGACACCTTCGCGCAGGTGCCCGGCGCCGTCGCGTCCGGCGACACCGGGGACGTGGCGGCGGACCACTACCACCGCTGGGCCGAGGACGTGCGGCTTCTCGTCGACCTCGGCGTCGACGCGTACCGGTTCTCGGTGTCGTGGTCGCGGATCCTGCCGGAGGGCACCGGACGGATCGAGCAGCGCGGCCTCGACTTCTACCGGCGACTCGTGGAGACGTTGCAGGACAACGGCGTCGAGCCGTTCCTGACCCTGTACCACTGGGACCTGCCGCAGGCGCTGGAGGACCAGGGCGGATGGCGCAACCGCGACGTCGCGCACCGGTTCGCCGACTACGCCGCTCTGGTGCACGAGGCGCTCGGTGACGTCGTCACCAAGTGGACCACGCTGAACGAGCCGTACTGCTCCTCGGTCGTGGGCTACGGCGAAGGTCGTCACGCACCTGGCGCGCGCGAAGGCCACGGCTCACTGGCGGCGGCACATCACCTGTTGCTGGGGCACGGACTCGCGGTGCAGGCCATGCGCGCCAACGGCACCGGCGGCGAGTTCGGCATCGTGCTGAACCAGTCCCCCACCGTGCCGGTCAGCGACTCCCCCGCCGACGTCGCCGCGGCGAGCCGGCAGGACTGCCTGCTGCGGCGGCAGTTCACCGACCCGCTGTTCGGTTCGGCGTACCCGGACGAGATGACGTCGATGTTCGGCGAGATCAGCGACTTCTCGTTCCGGCACGACGGCGACCTGGCGATCATCGGTCAGCCGCTGGACTACGTCGGCCTCAACTACTACTACCGGCTGCACGTCGCCGACGCGCCGCACCGCGAACCCGACCCGGCCAAGCGCACGGCCCACGACATCGGCGTCGACACGACCCAGCTCCCGGACGTCCCGCGCACCGGCATGGGCTGGCCCGTCGAACCCGCCGGGCTCACGTTCGCGCTGACCGATCTCAAGGCACGGCACCCCGGCCTGCCGCCGGTCTACGTCACGGAGAACGGCTGCGTCTACCCGGATTCGGAGGGCTTCGAGGACACCGAACGCATCTCGTACCTGCGTGACCACATCGCGGCAGCGCAGGCCGCGGAGGTGGATCTGCGCGGCTACTTCTGCTGGTCACTGCTCGACAACTTCGAGTGGGCGCACGGCTACAAGCACCGGTTCGGCCTGATCCACGTCGACTACCAGACGTTGCAGCGCACGCCGCGTGCCAGCTACCACTGGTACCGCTCGTTCATCACTACGGCACGGCAGGACAGCTGACCGCTGGCGTCCTCAGGTCGAGCAGGTAGGCGTCGACGTTGGCCCGTGTGCAGGCGCTGCGGGGGTAGGCGATGTGGCCCCAGCCCTCGTAGGTCAGCAACGCGGTGTTGCGCGGCGCCTGCCGTTTGATGTTGACGGCCCACTCGTACGGCGTCGTCGGGTCGTGTTTCGCGCTGAGGACCAGGATCTTCGGCGCGTCACCGATGTCGAGGCGGTGGGGCGGGTTGGCGGGCGGTCCGGGGACACCGACGCACGCGGTGGCCTCGTCGTGGCCGAGGAGGTTGCCGCGCATGATCGGTGAACGGCGCAGCTCCTCGGCCCGCAGCCGTTCGTAGTCCCGGAAGTTCCGGACGCGCAGCGAGAAGTCCTGGCAGACGGTGGCGAGCCGGACGGACTCGTAGTTGGGTTCGAAGGCCTGGGTCCGCAGCGGCCGCCCGGCGATCAGGTCGGCGGCCCAGAGCCAGTCGGGGCCGCGCAGCGCGAAGTACATGGAGTCGATCAGACCCTGCCGCCCTCCCTGCTCGCCGTCGGCGCGGACGAGTGCCGCCTCCCAGGCCGCTCTCACGTCCTGTCCGTGCAGCACGCAGTCGGTCGAGCTCTGGCACCAGTTCGCGAACTCGCGGAACGAGTCGTCCGCGGCGGCCGCCCGGTCCCCGACGAACCGCTGGGCGTCGACGCTGTGGTCGACCACGCTGTCGAGGACCATCGCGCGGACCTTGCCGCCGAACCTCTCGGCGTACATCTGCCCGAACACCGTGCCGTACGACAGCCCGAAGTAGCTGATCTTCCGCTCGCCCAGCGCCCGCCGCGCCGCGTCCATGTCCTGCGCGATCGCGGCGCTGTCGGCGTGGTCGAAGATCGGCCCGCTGCGCGCACGGCACTTCTCGAGCACGTTCTTGTTGTGCGTGAGCAGCGCGGCGAACCCGGCCTCGTCCTGCGGGTAGGTCGACGGCTGCCCGTCCATGAGGTCGGCGCAGCGCAACGGGAGGCTGTTCCCGGTGCCGCGCGAGTCGATGCCGACGATGTCGAACCTGGCCCGGACCTCCTGGCTGAACAGGCCGGAGAGCGCGAACTCGGCCGCCGATCCCCCAGGACCACCGGGGTCGACCATCAGCACGCCCACCCGCCGTGCCGGATCGGTGGCGGCGTGCCGTGCGATCGCGATTCCGATGCGCGGGCCATTCGGCTTGTTCCAGTCCAACGGGACGTTCAGCGTCCCGCACTCGCCTTCCGGGTTGTCCTGGCACGCCGCCCACACGATGGACCGCTCAGGTTCGGCATGTGCCGTTACTGCTGATTGCACCAGGACCACGGCTGCGACCGATGTCGCCAGTGCCCGCCTCACCGACCGCACGATGCCCCCTCCGGCGTTGCAGTGGAGCGGCCCACCTTAACGAGATTCACCCGACATGGTGACCTGTCGACTTGCGTCGTTTCTGAGTCGATTTTAGGCTGGCCTCCCACCCCGGGCCGATCTCAGAGGACGTGCGCCATGCCCGAACTGTCACGGTTGCCCCTGCCGGTCGCGGAGTCGTGGGACTGGCAGCTCGAAGGCCTGTGCCGCGGCATGGACAGCGCCTCCTTCTTCCACACGCCCAACGAACGGGGCCTGGCGCGAGACCGTCGCGAGGCGGCGGCGAAGGCCATCTGCCAGCGCTGCCCGGTCATGGAAAAATGCCGTGCGCACGCGCTGGAGGTTCAAGAGACCTTCGGCATCTGGGGTGGACTCGGGGAAAGTGAGTTGAGGGCGATGCTCGCGAAACGCGCCCGTAGGACGTGACCTACACACCGCGCGCGGTGGCGGGGATGCTCGGCGTCGCCCCGACCACGCTCAGGACGTGGGACCAGCGCTACGGGCTGGGCCCTTCCCTCCGCACCGACGGCGGCCACCGCCGTTACGAGGACGCGGACGTCGAAGTGCTGCGCAGAATGGTCGTGCTGACCGGTCAGGGTGTCGCGGCGTCGTCCGCCGCCGTGCTGGCACGGCACGAACCCCAGGCCCGGCCGAGCCTCGCCCGCTCCCCGCTGACCTGGCAGGACGCGCTCTCGGCACAGCGGAGTTTCCTGGCCGCGGCGAAACGTCTCGACGAACCGATGATGTCCGACCTCGCCGACCAGCTCATCACCGACCACGGCGTCGTCTCCGCCTGGGAGGCCGTGTTCGTCCCCGCACTCGTGGAACTCGGCGAACTGGTCGCCGACACCGGCCAGGGCGTGGAGATCGAGCACCTGGCCAGCGGCAGCGTGCTGTTCGCCCTGCGTGGGATCCCTCGCGCGAGCAGCCCCGGGGTGCTCTCGGCGCTGCTGTCGTGCGCACCGGACGAGCAACACTGGCTGCCGCTGGAGGCGCTCGGCGCGGCGCTGTCCGAACAAGGCCGCATGTGGCGCAACCTCGGAGCCCGTGTGCCCGCGGACGCCTTGTACGACGCGGTGACCCGGCTGCGGCCCGCCGTCGCGTTGGTCTGGGCCCACCGGCCTGAGCTGGCGTTGCGGGTGCCGTTGGAGGAGCTCGGCGCGCGACCGGGCACGGTGCTCGCGGTCGCGGGGGCCGGGTGGGACGGCCTGGAGCTGCCGTCGTACGTCCACCGGCCGGCGACCCTCACCGAGGCGATCCGGCTGGTCGTGGACCGCACCGGCGCCTAGAAGATCTCGCGGTCGCGTTCCCGCACGCGCACCTCGTCCAGTTCCGCGATGCGACGCAGCCCCTGCACGGCCCGCGCCATGCGGTGGTTTCCGCTCACCTGCTCCTCGTGCCGGTCGAGCCACGCCCAGTACCCGGCGGTGAACGGGCACGCGCGCTCGCCCGTGCGCCGCTTCGGGTCGAACCAGCACGTGCCGCAGTGGTCCGTCATCCGGTTGAGGTAGGCGCCGCCGCTGAGGTACGGCTTGGTCGCGATCACGCCGCCGTCCGCGTGCTGGCTCATCCCGATGACGTTGACCGGCATCACCCACGGGAAGCCGTCCACGAAGGACGTCACGAACCAGTCGTTGAGCGCGGCCGGGTCGTAACCCCGTTGCAGCGCATGGTTTCCCAGCACCATCAGCCGTTGGATGTGGTGCACCCAGCCGTGGTCGCGGACGCCTTCCAGAGCGGTGCGCAGACACGCCGCGCGCACCATGGCCGGCCGCAGCTCCGCCCACCACGACGGCAGCCCGGCGGTGGCGCGGAAACCGTTGCGCTGCTGGTACTCCGGACCGAGGTGCCAGTACAGGTGCCACACGTACTCACGCCAGCCGAGCACCTGCCGGACGAAGCCCTCGACGCTCGCGAGTGGCGCGGCACCGTCGCGGTAGGCGTCCTCCGCCGCGTAGACGACCTCCAGCGGGTGCAGGAGTCCGTGGTTGAGCGGCACCGACAGCAGCGAGTGCGCCATCGTCCAGTCCTTGGTCAGGACGGCGTCCTCGTGCGGGCCGAAGTGCGGGAGGCGGTCGCGCAGGAAGACCTCCAACGCCGTGAGCGCCTCTTCTCGCGTGATGGCGAAGCGGCGCGGGCCGTCCCTGCCCACCGCGGGCAGGTCCATCGCGTCGAGGTCGGCACGCACCTGTGCGTCGATGTCGTCCTCTTCCGGCCACCACGGTGCCGGAACGCCGAGCCGCCCGCGTTTCGGCGGCGGTTCGCGGTTCTCGGTGTCGAAGTTCCAGCGGCCGCCCACCGGGACGTCGCCCTCCATCAGCACGTCGAACCGGGTGCGCTGGTAGTGGTAGAAGTCCTCCATCAGGAACCGCTCGCGTGGTCCTGCCCACGCGGTGAACTCGTCGCGGGACAACGCGAACGCGGGGGTGGGCAGCACTTCCACGCCGAGTTCGGTCAGCATCCTCTGCGCGGCGGCCGAACCCGGCTGGTAGGCGACCAGCGGGCGGTTCAGGTCGCGGATGGCCTCGCCGTAGGTGTTCGCGCGCAGGAGCGTGACGCGTTCCGGGTGCTCGGCGGCGAGGTGGCGCATGCCGGACAGCACCAGGTGCAGCTTCTGCCGGTGGTACGGCCTGCGGCGCAACGCCGCGGCCGACTCGATCAGCACGATCTCGTCGTGGCCGGTGTGGAACTGCGGTCCGAGCTGGTCGCCGAACAGCAACAACGTCGTCACTGGTCACCACGAAGGTCGGCCAGCACGGCGTGCGCGGCTCTGCGTCCCGAGTGGAGGGCGCCCTGGAGCGAGCTGGTGTCGCGGTGATCGCCGCACACGTATCGACGGCCACCCGCGCGGACGGACTGCTTCAGGCGGTGCGGCGCCGTCATCGCGGGGATCGCCTGCGGGATGTCGTACCGCTTCAGCACCTCCCACCGGCTGGTGTCCGTGCCGTACAGGCGATCCAGGTGCGCCCTGACAGCGTGCTCGCCGGCTTCGCCGAGCACCGAGGCCTGCACCAGTGGAGCGTGCGGCGAGTACGGGCGCGACACCTCCGACATCACCGCGGTGTTGACGACCGGGCCACCGCCGGCGTCGACGACCAGGCAGCCGTCGCGCAGCGGTGACTTCGGCGGGCGGAAGTACCACGTGGTCACGCCGTTCCAGCGGGGTTCGGCCAGTCCCGGCAGCAGTCGGGCCGCGGTCGTGCCGTCCGTCGCCACCACCACGGCGTCGGCGGCGATCCGGCCGCCTTCCTCGAGGTCCACGCCGTTGTCGTGCACGGCCCTCACGGCGGTCTCCAGCCTGACGGCGTCGCTGGGCAGGCGTTCCGCCATCGCCTTCGGCAGTTCTCCCATGCCGAGTGCGGGCACCGCCGCGCCGCCTCGGGCGAAACTGCGCCACACCAGGTGGAAGAACCTCGACGACGTGCTGAGCTCCCGTTCCAGGAACACACCGGACAGGAACGGCCGGAACACCGCCTCCACCGCTCGGGCGGACACCCCCAGCCGCCGCAGTTCCTCGCTCGTCGAGCGGTCCTGGGCGGTGAGCAACGGCCGCGCCGGTCCGAAGGCGTCCGGGCCGGAGAACCGCGCCACCGCCGCCACGTCCCGCAGGCCGAGGACGTGCTGGCGCAGGAAGCCGTCCCACGCGGACGGCCCGCTGCGCGGATCGGCGAGCAGGTCGTGCCTGCCGTCGTCGTGCACGAACGCGCCGGGCCTGAAGTGCCTGAGGGGCAACGGATCGAGCCCGAGCCGCTCCAGTTCCGGATACGCGGGCAGCATGATCTGGAAGCCCCGGTCGAACCGCACGCCGTCCTCGACGTCGGTCCGCACGCGACCACCGACCTCGTCACCCGCTTCCAGCACGGTGACCTCGACGCCGGCCGCGGCCAGCTCCAGCGCGGCGTTCAGGCCCGCCAGTCCGGCTCCCACCACGACGATCACAGCGTCCTCCAGCGCCGGGCGCGCGTCTGTTCGTCCACATCGGACGGAATCGTGCGCTCGTACGGGCTTCGCATCACCGATCTCACGCAACGACCGTATGGGCGCCACGGCGAGTCCGCACAACAGACGGACTGCGCTCGTTGGCCGGCTGCGATCAGGTCATCTCCGCCTTGGAGATCGCGTAGTAGGCGTCCACGGTGTCGCCGTCGATGCCCACGTAGGTGTCGATCCACGCCGCCGCGGCGCGCACCAGCACCAGCAGCGCGTCGAACCGCTGTTCCTCCGTCAACACCCCCAGCACCACCGCGACGCGCCCGTCGTCACCGCACGCCAGGCCGCTCAGCACCGCTTCGGCGGCCTCAGTGGCCTGCGCCCGGTTCTCGTCTCCTCGCGTCGCGGGCACGGAGATCGGAATGCGGACGGACGGATCGAGCGATCCGCGCGGGACGCCGCGCAACAGGATCGCCGCGCACGTGTCGATCGCGACCATCCTCGTCCGCTCCTCCGATGCCAGGCACCGCACGGCCTCGATGGACCACAGCTGATCACGTCTGTTGACCGCGCCCACCGCGGCCAGGGTCACTTCCCTGGCCTGGACGTCGTCGAGCCGCTGCATCGACTCACTGCCTCCTCACACAGTCGGCCCCGACTGGAATGCGCCCCCGCGCACGATTTCAGTGCCGTTCCATGTGAGACATGGTCGAACGGCCTCAAACACGCTGCATGACGAGCAGCTCGCAGTTCACCCGTCCGCAGCAGCGCATTGGGGACAGCTATCGGGTCTCACGACCTTTCAGATGTTGCTAACATCCGGATGTTGACAAACTGGGAGTGGGCGAACATGGCGACTCGGCACCTCTACGTCGTGCGGCACGGCGCGGCGGACCCGTTCGGCGAACTGACCGGCACCGGCGAACGACAGACGCACCTGCTCGGCGAGCGCCTGGCCCGCCTGCCGATCGACGCCGTGTGGCACTCACCCCTGGCCAGAGCCGCAGGCACCGCACGCATCCTGGCCGAACACCTGCCGAACGCCGCGGTGGCCGAGGCAGCCGAACTGGTGGACCACGTACCGCACGTGCCGGAGGTGATGCCTGCGGCGTGGGCCGGTTTCTTCGACGGCTTCGACGCGGCGGAAGCCGCCGCCGGCGCACGCCTCTCGCAGGCGCTGGTGGAGCGGTTCGCCCGCCCTGCCGAGACCGAGTCGCACGAGGTCCTGGTGACGCACGCCTACCAGGTGGCCTGGCTGGTGCGGGACGCCCTCGACGCCCCGCCCGCCCGCTGGCTGGCGATGAGTTGCGGCAACACCGCGCTCACGGTGATCCAGCAGCGCACCGGCACACCGCCGACCCTGGTGCTGTACAACGACATGAGCCACCTGCCGGAGGAGCTGCGCTGGACGGGTTTCGGCCAGGGACCGCGGCCGTGACCACCCCGCCGCAGCGCTGAAGCCGCCCGGCTCACCTCGGCGAGACCAGCCGCCCGCCTCGCACGACGACCTCAGCGCCGGCTTCGCCGAGGTCGAAGTGCGCACCACAGCATCGAGGTGCGGGGCGGAGCCGCCACCGACCCGCCGGCTGCCGGCGTAGGAGCACGGCCTGCGCGACGGCGAGGCGCTCTCGAACCGGAGCACCTAGGCCGGCTCCGACGCCCCCACCGCCCGCCACGACAGCGACCAGCCCGACTGCCGCCCGCACCGGTGAGACGTCCCGCCTCATCGAGGTCGACCGGCACACCGTCACTGCCAGCCCGCCGCAGCACGAAACCGTCACCGGCCTGCCACAACAGCACACGATCAATCCGGCCGGCTCCGGAGCACGGCGTGCGCGGCGGTGAGGCGCTCTGCCTCACCGCGGCCGGACCGGTTCCCTGACACCTCGTCCGCCCAGTCGAGCAGCCGGTGCAGATGAGGGTCTTCGGCCGCCGTCACGAGGTGGGGCCGGCCGAGAGCGACCTCCCCGCCGGTCCCGTCGATGGTGATCAGCTCCTCCACGCCGACAACGCGTCCGCCCACAGTCACCGAGTCCGCGCCAACGACGAGGTCGGCGACCCCCACGACAGCGGGCTTGCCCATCGAGCGCGCGACGACCGCGGCGTGGCTGGCCGGGCCGCCCCGCCCGGTGACGATGCCGGTGGCCGCCGCCAGGCCGCGGATGTCGTCCGGTGACGTCTCCGGCCGCACCAGGACGACCGGGCCGTCGGCCGCCATCCGGACCGCCTCGTCGGCCGTGACCGCGACCCGGCCCGACGCCACCCCTGGGCACACGCCCAGCCCGCGTGAGATGACGTCGGCATCTGGGGCGATGCGGGACGTGCGCACGTGGCGGAGGTGCTGGGGCGAGACGCGCAGCAATGCCTCGTCGCGGTTGATCACCTGCTCGTCGGCCAGGTCGGTGGCGAGGCGGACGGCGGCGGCTCCGGTGAACCCGCCCGGCCGCACCTGCAGCAGCCACAGCTCGCCCGACTCGTAGGTGAACTCGACGTAGCAGGCGTCGCGGTAGTGCTGTTCGAGGCGGTGCAGCGCGGCCCGAAGGCCTTGCCACACCTGAGGTTCGCGGGCCGCCAGGTCGTGCAGAGGACGGGTCAGGGAGCGGCCGGAGACGACGTCGGAGCCCTGGTGGCCGAAGAGGACCTCGCCGAACGGGACGTCGGCGCCGGTGTCCGGATCGCGGCTGAAGGCGACTCCGGAGCCGCTGTGGTCGTCGCGGTCGCCGAACACCATCCGTTGCACGATCACGGCGGTGCCGAGGTCGTGCGGAATGCCGTGCAGGGTGCGGTAGGTGCGGGCGCGGGGCGTGTCCCATGACGCGAACACCGACTTCACCGCGTCGTCGAGGACCTCGGAGGTGGGGTGCAGGTTGAGGATCGTGTCCATCATGCCCGGCATGGACACGGCTGCGCCGGAGCGCACCGAGACCGACGTTCCGAGCGGCTCGACGGCGGTCGCCAGCTCTTCGCGCAACCCGTGGGGAAGCCGGCCGTCGCGGAGGAAGGCGCGGCAGGCCTCGGTGGTGATGACGACACCGGCGGGCACCGGCAGGCCGAGGCGGTGCAGCAGCACCAGGCCGTGAGCCTTGCCTCCCAGCACTTCCGGCGGTTCGGCCAGCTCGGCGTCGAGGTGCCTCACCCAGCCCATCGGGCGATTCCCAGCGTCGCGAGCAGGTCCTCGTGCAGTTCCGCCCACACCGTGTGGAACGAGTCCATGGTGTCGGCCAGGTGGTCCAGTTCACCTGCCTGTGCACGGGTCAGGGCTTCGGTCAGGCGCGGGTCGTAGCGGGCGAATCGCGGGACGGCGGCGGCCAGTGCGGCGATGACCACCACGGCGCGGGCGTGGAAGTCGATGAACAAGGCCAGGACTCGGGCGTCGTAGACCTCGTCGGTGTGGTCGTTGACGACGCCGTCCGCGGAACGGATCTGCCACGCCGTGCAGAGGTCGAGCAGTTCGGGGTTGAGCACGAGAAACGCCTCGAACGCCTCGGTCAGCGCGGGGCGGGTGCCGGCCGACTCCAGTTCGGCCTTGACGCCGGACGCGTCGGCGGCCCGGCCGGACTCGGTCAACGCCCACCCGCCGAACCCCCTGTGGTGCGTCACGAGACCGGCGACCGCGAGGTCGATCAGCTCGGACTCCACTTCGGACTCCTCCAGCCCCGTGAACGAAGCCACCCTGGTGAGTCCGGTGGTGCCGACGCAACGCAACGCGTGCAGCACCAACAGGTTCGCGCTCACGCCGTCGCCTCCCGCCTGCGCGCACCCGCCGCGTGACCGGCACCACGGCCATCAGCGCGGGCGACGATCACGCCGTCGCGCACGCTGACCGCGGACTCGGTGTCGTCGCCGGGATTCGCGAGGCCGATCGACGACGCCACCAGCGCGGCGTCGTCGAGCACCAGCCGGACGTGCGGCCAGACATCGGGCGCGAACACCCTGCGCAGGCAGCCGACGGCATCGGTCACCCGGAGCCGGACGAGACGGCCGGTCTCCTCCGCGTCGCCGGTGACGACGACCACCGTGACCTGCTCGCCGGGCTTCCCGGACCGGACCGCTTCCTCGGCCGCACCGAGCCGCGCCGCGCCCAGCACCACCACGAGACCGTCCGAGAGGTCGACCGGATCACCGCTGATCTGGTCCACGAGGCCTTCGGGAGCACTCCAGGCGTCCGCGCACGTCCGCGCTGGAGCGACATAGGGCAGGTGCGGAGGAGCCCAGGTGTCCTTCAGGTCGATCGTGCCCAGATGCCTGCACGCGTGCGCCACGTCGAACGGGTCGCCGAACCCCGGCGACGTCTCGGCCCGGTGCCCCGCGCCGTCGAGCACCGTCAGCACCAGTTCGGCCAGCCGGACCCGCCGCTCCGGCGCGCCGCGTTCCAGGGCGATGGCCAGCAGCAACGCCTCCAGACGCGCCACCTGCGCCAGCACCGCCGGACCGTGCTCGTCCTCGAACACGCCGTCCAGCGAACGCAACTGCAGCCGCCCGCCCGGCGCCGAGTCGCCCACCAGCGGCAGGCGTTCGAGCCAGACCCTCGCGAACACGCCCAGCGCGTCGACCCTCGACGACGGCGACACGGACGCCTGCGGTTCGCCGGAAGCGCCCTTCTCGATCTGGTCGATCAGCACGGCCAGGTACAGGGCCCGTTTGCTCGGGAAGTTCGAGTACACCGCACCGCGTGTGAGCTCCGCCCGCTCGGCGATCCGGTCGACCTTGGCCGGCCCGAAGCCGTGCTCCGCGAACTCCTCCCGCGCCGCCGCCAGCACCGCGGCACGCGTGCGCGCCTGCTGCTCCACCCGAGTCAGCCGAACCATCGCCACTCCCGCCGGTCGCATTTGGGATGTTCTCATCATCCAGATTACCCGAACCTTCGAGCGCCATGCCCTGTGGGCATGAAGGACGACTCAGCAAGTCTTGGACGGCCCGACGAAGTCCGCAGAGGCTGGAGGCACCACGAAGGAAGGAAAACGCCATGAAGGTGTTCATCACCGGGGCCTCCGGCTACATCGGCAAGGCCGCGGTCGCGGCTCTCCTGCGCCACGGGCACGTCGTCGAGGCACTCGCCCGCTCCGCCAGGTCAGCGGCGGCCGTGCGTGAGGCGGGCGCGACGCCGGTGAGCGGCGGACTGTCCGATCTGGACGTCCTCACCACCGCCGCGAGCCGCGCGGACGCCGTCATCCACCTCGCGCAGGCCGACAGCGCGGAGGCCGATCTCGCCGCCGCCACCGCGATGCAGGACGGCGTCGGCGCGGGCACCTACGTCCACACCGGCGGAACCTGGGTCTACGGCGACACCAACGGCATCGCCGACGAGGACGCCGCCTGGAACCCACCGTCGATCGTCGCGTGGCGCGAGGAGGTCGAGGAGAAGGTCCTCTCCCGCGCCCAAAGCGGCGGTCGCCCGGTCGTGATCAGGCCCGGCCTGCTGTACGGCGGGGAGAACCGCCTGATCGACGTGTTCTTCACCAAGCCGGGCAAGGAATCCGGCGCGATCCCCTACCTCGGCGACGGCACGAACCACTGGTCGCTCGTGCACGTCGACGACCTCGCGGAGCTCTACGTCGCAGCGCTGAACGCCAAGGCCGGATCGGTGTACAACGGCGTCGGCGGAGTGGACCCGACGACGCACGCGATCGCCACGGCGATCAGTCACGGCGCCGGCCTGGATGGCAAGACCATCTCACTCTCGCTGACCGACGCCCGCGCGCAGATGGGCCCGATCGCGGACGCGTTCGCGCTGGACCAGCGGTTCACCCCGGCACGCGCCCAGGCCGAACTCGGCTGGACGCCCCGGCACACCGATCCCCTGGCGATCTTCGCGCAGGGCTGATCAGAGCGGCTTCGGCGCGTTCTCCAAGCCCGAGAACACGGCGGCGATCAGGCGCCGTCCCTGGGCCACGCCGGCGTCGTTGTTCGGGACCCGCCACAGGAAGCTCATCAGCATGATGATGTCCGCGGGGTCGTGACCAGGGGCGATCGTGCCCTCGGCCACGCAGGCGCCGACGAGCTTCGTGACCGCCGCGGTGGCCGGCCCCCAGGACGCGCGGACCATCTCCTGGGCCGCCTCGCTGTGCAGCGCGTCGCCGAGGCCGTGCTTGAGGCGGATGTAGGCCGACAGCATCTCGAACCACTCCACGAACGCGGCCTTCGCCGACGGGTTGCGGGTCAGCACCTCGTCGGCGGCGGTGGTCATGCGTTCGATGTCGTGCTGGTAGGCCGCCAGGATCAGGTCCTCGCGGGTCGGGAAGTGCCGGTACAGCGTGCCCGCGCCGACCCCCGCGCGCTTGGCGACCTCGCTGAGCGTCACGAGCGGGTTCTCCGCGAACAGCTCGTGGGCGGCCTCGATGATCGCGACGCGGTTGCGCGCGGCGGCCTTGCGTTGCGTGCCGTACGTGCCCGGCGCCTGGTCGTCCATGCCGTCGATGATGCCCTGCGATTGACTCGCGGACAATCCTCCGCTAGTTTCGGAAGCACTTGCGGAGGATTCTCCGCAAGTTGGCTCCGAGGAGGAATCCATGTCGAACGTGCTGGTCACCGGCGGAACCGGGTTCATCGGCAGCTGGTGCGCGCTCGCGCTGCTGCAGGCCGGTCACGACGTCCGCACCACGGTCCGCGACCTGCAACGGGAACCCGGGTTGCGAGCCCTGCTGCACGGGGCGACCGACTTCGATGACTCGCGCCTGACCGTCGTGCGCGCCGACCTCAGCAGTGACGAGGGCTGGACGGAGGCGGTCGCGGGCTGTGACCACGTCCTGCACGTCGCGTCGCCCACGCTGCGCCACGGGACCGAGACCGAGGAGGAGATGATCTCGGCCGCTCGTGACGGCGTTCTTCGGGTGTCGCAGGCATCCCGCGACGCGGGCGTGAAGCGGGTCGTGCTCACGAGCGCGCTCGGCGCCATCGCGTACGGACATCCGAAGCGCTCGACGCCGTTCACCGAGGAGGACTGGACGAACGTCGACGCCGAGATCGCGCCCTACCAGCGGTCCAAGACCCTGGCCGAGCGCGCGGCCTGGGAGTTCGTCAGGACCGAGGGCGACGGCCTGGAGATGGCCGCCGTGCACCCGGCCGCGGTCATCGGCCCGGTCCTGGGCCCGGACGACCCGCCTTCGCTGCGCGCCATCCGGAACATGCTCGACGGCAGCCTGCCCGCCTGTCCCCCGTTCGGCACCGGCTGGGTCGACGTGCGGGACGTCGCCGACCTGCACCTGCGTGCCATGACCGACCCGGCCGCCGTCGGCGAGCGCTTCCTGGCCACCGCGGGGCCCAGCCTCCGGATGGTGGAGGTATCCCAAATCCTGCGCGCACGGCTCGGTGAGCGTGCCGCCAAGGCCCCCACGAAGGAGATCCCGCTGGCGGTCGCCCGCGCGATGGCCTTGGTCAACCCGCAGATGCGCGCGTTGCGCCCTCAGCTGGGGCAGGACTTCAACGCCACCAGCGCCAAGGCGGAACGGCTGCTCGGATGGAAGCCGCGGCCGATCGAGGACAGCATCGCCGAGACGGCCGAGAGCCTCCTCGCCCACGGCGCGGTCACCGCGTAGTTCACCTCAGGTGGTCGACGGGCAGCGGCCCCCGGGACCGCATCGTCCGGATGGCGAACGAGCTGCGCACGTCGACCACCGCCGGGATGGCCAGCACGTGGTTGAGCAGCAACGGTTCGTACGACGGCAGGTCCGGCAGCACGCCCTCGGCGAAGAAGTCGGCCGATCCCGTCACCAGGTGGCACGCCACCACGGCCGGGATCGCCAGCAGGGCCTCCTCGACCTCACGGGCGGTCTCCGCGGAGTGGCCGTTGACCTTCAGCTCCAGGAAGACCGTGAGGCCCAGGCCCGCCTTCGCGCGGTCCAGCTCTGCCCGGTAGCCCGCGATGATCCCGGCGCTCTCCAGCGCGCGAACCCGGCGCAGGCACGCGGAGGGCGAGAGGCGCACCGCTTCGGCGAGTTCGTTGTTGGGCACCCGGCCGTCGATCTGGAGCCGGCGCAGGATCGCCCGGTCGACAGCGTCGAACTGGTCCATGTGCACAGTATTCGAGGATAGTTCGAATCTGCGCAACTCAGTTGCGTGAACCAAGCTCCATGCGCTTCAAGTTCGCAGCGGCTGTCTCGTTCCGCGCCTCAGAATTCGGGCATGTCTTCACCACTCACCGTGTCGCGCGGGTCGGCGATGTACGTCGGCGCTCTGCTTGGCCCCGGTCTGCTGATGCTGCCCGGCCTGACCGCGGCCGTCGCCGGTCCGGCGTCCGTCCTGACCTGGGCCGCCCTGCTCGTGCTCTCCGGCCTGCTGGGCTGGGTCTTCGCCGCACTCGGCATCCGGATGCCCTCCGCATCCGGCGTGCAGGGCTACGTCGCGCTCGGGCTCGGCCGCAGGGCCTCGGTGGCGACGTCGTGGTCGTTCCTGGCCGGGATCATCGCCGGTGCCCCGATCGTCTGCGTGATCGGCGGCGGTTACGTCGCGGAACTAGCCGGTGCGGGCCGGGTGACGGCGTGCGTGATCGCGGCCGTGATCCTGGTGGCGGTTCTGGTGATCACGTCCCGCGGGCTGCGCACGTCGTCGACCGTCCAGTTCGGACTCGTGCTGCTGCTCCTCGCGGTCGTGGCCATCAGCGTCGTGGGCGGCGCGTTCGCGGCACACGCCGAGAACTGGATGCCCTTCGCACCGCACGGATGGGCCGCCGTCGGTTCGGCCGCCGCGCCGCTCATGCTGTCGTTCGTCGGCTGGGAGGCCGCCGCACCGCTGACCGCGCGCCTGACGAACCCGCGGCGCCAGTTACCGCGCATCGTCGCGATCACGCTCGCCGTGACCAGCCTGCTGTACCTGTCGCTGGCCGCCGTGACCGTCGCCGCGCTGGGTCCGGACGCCGGAAGCTCCACTCCCGTCGCGAAACTCCTGGTGCTCGCCGTCGGACCGGCCGGCGTCGTGCTGGCGTCGGTCTCGGCGGTCGTCCTCACCATCGGCACGATCAACGCCTACGTCTCCGGCGCCGCGACCCTGGCACGCGCGCTGACGTCGCACGACGAGGGCCTGGACACTCCGCCGCGCTGGCTGAACGCCGCGATCCTCGGGTCCGGTGGTGTGCTGATCAGCCTGCTCGGCGCCGGTGTCCTGGAACTGGAGTCGCTGGTGGCCGTGCCGAGCGCGATGTTCCTGGCGGTGTACCTCGGGTGCACGGCCGCCGCGTGGAAGCTGCTGTCCGGCGGGGTGCGCGTCGCCGCGGCGGCCGCGTTCGTGATCGTCCTCGTGATCCTGGCGTTCACCGCGACCGCGGCCGTTCCGGCGGTCGCGGTCACGGTGGTCGCCTGGCTGGCCTCACTCCGCCGCACGCCAGGCGTGGTAGCCGAGACCGATCGCGCCGGCCGCCATCGGGATGCTGGTCAGGAGGCCCGCCAGGCCGTTGCCGGGCACCACGAAGGTGATCACGACGAACAGCAACGAGATGGGCACCCACTTCGGGACGGCGTGCGAGCGGAATAGGCCCACGCACTGAAGAACGGTGCCCAGCAACACCAGTGCGGCACCGGGGATCATGAACGCGAAGAGGTGCGCGGTGTCGTTGTTGGCCGCCTGGATCACCGCGCCACCGACAGCAGCGTCGACGCCGGGGTCGGTCGGGAAGAAGTAGGCCGCCGCCCAGCCCGCGACCCCGGCACCCTGCAGCCCGCCGCCGATCCACATGAGCGCGGCACCCCAGGTCGCCCAGGCGCCGCCGCGGCGCCGGACGAGGAACAGCGTCGCCAGCGCCTGCAACGGGATGTTGAGGACCTGCATGGCCGCGAGACCGGTGAGCAGCGTCCACCACAGGTCGCGATGGGCCGCGATGTCGGAGTAGGAGTAGGTCTCGCCGCCGCCCGCCGGTTCCGGCCAGAGCACTCCGCCCGCGACGGCGGCGACGGACGTGACACCCAGGACGACCGCGAGGACGGCGACGCGTCCCCGCGTGGAGCTTGCGGCGGTGTCGGGCGCCGCGGTGATGTCGACGGACATGGTCCCTGCCCTTCCAAAGAGATCGGGTGGCTCGACGCGACCGGTGAGGGGCGCCGGACACGTTGGTGCTGGCCCGCACCGGATGCGGTGGTGCCACGCAACCGGCGAGGAACACCGGACACGTCGGTCCCCGCTCCTACGCCGGATTCGGTGGTGCCACGCAACCGGCGAAGAACACCGGACACGTCGGTCCTCGCCACTGCACCGGTTTCGGTGGTGCCAACCGGCGGAGGGCACCGGACACGTCCGTTCTCGCCCTGCACCGGATTCGGTGGTGCCATGCAACCGGCGGAGGGGCACCGGACACATCGGTACCGGCCCCGGACACGTTCTCCGTGCCAGCACTGAAGCCAGGCCGTCACACCGGCCTTACCCTGGGGCGATGACGTGGCCGAGGCCGGCAGGACTGGCGCTTCTGGGCATCGCCGTCCTGATGACGGCGGGTGCGGGCTGGCTGCTGTTCCGCACGCCGAGCGACCTGGCCGGCCCGTTCGCCGGCTTCGCGACACTCGGCCTGGCGATGGCGGCGCTCGGCGTGACGATCGAGTTCCGGGTGCGCGCCAACCCCGTCGGCCCGCTGCTCGCCTGGGTCGGGACGATCGTGGTCTTCCTGGCCGCGCGGGACGTCTACTACCAGAGCTGGCTCGCTGATCCGGCTTCGGTGCCGCTGGATTCCCGCGTGGTAGCGGTGCTCAACGAGAGCGGCTGGTGGCTGCTCGCCGCCGTCGCGTTGCTGCTCCTGCACTTCCCGGACGGCACGCTGCCAGCCAAACGATGGTCGTTCCTGCCACCGCTGATCGTCGTCCTTGCCCTGGCGCAGCAGGCGTTCGGCGCGACGCCACGAGAGCCGTTCACCGAACCGATGGAAGGGCTGGCCAAGCCCTGGGGACCACCGTCCGATGTGGTCAACGTCCTCAGCTACGTCGTGAACATCGGGCTGATCCTGACGTTGCTGGCGGCCGGTGTCTCGCTGGTGGTGCGGTTCCGCGCGTCCCGGGGAATCGTCCGGGCACAGCTGAAGTGGCTGGCGTTCGCCGGGCTGGCCGTGACCGCCTACCCGGTCGTGTGCCTCGCCGAGATCGTCGTGACCAGTCGAAGTGGTGTCGTGGCAACGGTGTTCGGCATCGTCACGATCTTCGCGCTGTTCTGCTCGGTCGGAGTGGCCATGCTGCGCCACGACCTCTACGACGTGGACCGCGTGCTGGCCGACACCATCAGCTACACGATCGTCCTGCTCGTCCTCATCGGTGCGTACGCGCTGTCGGCCCTCACCCTCGGCCTCGTGGTGGGCCAGGACTCCCCCGCCGCCGCGGCCGGCGCCACCGCGGTCTGCGCCGTGCTGCTCACTCCCGTCCGGAGGCGTCTGCAACGGGAGGTCGACCGACGGCTCTTCCCCCGCACCAGGGCCGCTCTGCTCGCCATCGAGGACCTGCAACACCGCGTGCACACGCAAGCCGCCCAACCGGAAGAGCTCGAAGCGACGCTGCGCACGGAGTTGCGAGATCCCACGCTCAAGGTCGGGCTGCTGCTGCCGGCGTCGACGTGCTTCATCGACACGAGCGGCGCGCCGGTGACCGACACCGGACTCGTGCCGATCACCCTGGGCGGCACCCAGATCGGCGTGCTCACGGCGTCCGGCACCACCCCGGCCGTGCTGAAGGTCGTCGCGACCGCCGCCGCGAGCCTGGTCGAGGTCGCCCGGCTGCGCGGCGAGCTCGCCACCGCCCTGCGCGAGGTCGAGGCGAGCCGCACCCGGATCATCCAGGCAGGGGACGCCGAACGGCACCGGCTCGAACGCGACCTGCACGACGGCGCCCAGCAGCGGCTGGTGTCGCTGGGCATGGCGATGCGGCTCGCGCAACGACAGCTGCCCACCGGGTCGGTCGACGTGCACGCGTTGCTCGACCAGGGCGTCGCCGAACTGGCCACCGCCATCGCCGAACTCCGGCAGATCGCCCACGGCCTGCGTCCCACGAGCCTCGACGACGGCCTGCACTCCGCGCTCGCCGCGCTCACGAACAAGCTGCCGGTCCCGGTGGAGTTGGAGATCATGCAGGAACCACTGGCCGACGACATCGCGATCACCGCCTACTTCGTCGCCGCCGAGGCGATCACCAACGCCGCCAAGCACGCGCACGCCAGCGCCATCACCGTCCGCGTCACGCAACAAAAGGACGAGGTGAACGTGTGGGTGAAGGACGACGGGTGCGGCGGTGCCGATCCGCGCGGCGGTTCCGGTCTGGCCGGGCTGGCCGACCGCGTCGCCGCACTGGGCGGATCGCTGCGGCTCAACAGCACACCCGGCACCGGCACGACGATCCAGGCGGTGCTGCCGTGCGCATCGTGATCGGCGAGGACTCGACGCTGTTCCGGGAAGGGCTCGCGAGCCTGCTCTCCCACGCGGGTCACGACATCGTGGGCCGGGCGGGCGACGCGGACACCCTCGTGAAGGTCGTGGCACAGGCGGAGCCCGATCTGGCCATTGTGGACGTTCGGATGCCTCCCGACCTGACCGACGACGGCGCACGGGCCGCCCGGCGGATCCGGTCGGCCCAGCCCGGCGTCGGGATTCTGCTGCTCTCCCAGCACGTCGAGACGCGGCACTCCGTCGACCTGGTCAGCCAGGGCGGATTCGGTTACCTGCTCAAGGATCGCGTGCTGGAGGTCGACGACTTCCTGGAGTCGATCACGCGGGTCGCCGCCGGTGGCTCGGCGCTCGACCCGGAGGTGGTGGGCAGGCTGCTCGGCCGGCCCGCCACCGGGTCACTCACCCCGCGCGAACGCGAGGTCCTCGGCCTGATGGCCGAGGGCTGCACGAACGTCGCGATCGCGCGGCGGCTCTGGCTCACCGAACGCACCGTCGAGACCCACGTCGGCAGCATCATGGCCAAGCTGGGACTGGCCGCCAACGTGGAGGAGCACCGCCGGGTGCTGGCCGTCCTGACCTATCTGGCCGAGTACGGCTGATGCTCCTCCACTGGCGACTCAGTTCAGCACGCAGAGCAGCGAACAGGCCTTCGCGGACGACCAGTCGCTGTACACGCGGGTCGCGTTGACCGGCGTGTACTTCGCCTTCGCCTTGTTGGTCAAGGGGAACAGCGACAGCAGCGCGTAGGTCGAGCAGTGGACCTGTTTGGACTCACCGGGCTGCAGCGTGAACGGCCCGGTCTGGCAGGCCGGTTCCACGTCGTCGACCACGTACGCGTCGACGATCGGGATCGGACCGTTGTTCGTCACGGTGATCCGCCAGTACGCGGTGGCGTTCAGCAGGCCTAGAACGCCCACGGGTGCTTGCTTCACCCACGGACCGGCGCCGCCCGCCTTGCAGTGGGCGGGTGTGTACGAACCGCAGATCTCCTTGTTCACCACCACGTTCGGCATGCACGCCGAACCCGGCGCGACCTGGCGGGTCACCGTGTTGGACGAGAACGCGCCGGTCGGGTCGGTTCCGTTCGCGGTGTTCGCGACGGACGTCACCGGGCAGTCCGCGGAAATCGTGGTGCGGAAGCACACCTGAGGCGCGTCACCGTTGAACTCCACGGCCAGTGACGGCTGGTTGCCGCCGCCGAAGTCCGCGGCGTTGTTCAGCACGAGCGACGCCGTGAGGGTCAGCGAGGCCGCCGTGACGCCGGTCAGGTCGACCGTGCCGTCAGGGGCGAAACTCGGCACGGTGACGGGGTTTCCGCCGCCGTCCACGGCCTTCACGGTGGACGCGCCGAGGTTCACGTTCGCCGGTGTCACGCCGACCAGCCGCGCCTTGGTGTAGGTGGTGGCGTGCGGTTTGCCGTCGCAGTAGAACTGCGAGGGGTTGAGCGACACGGAGGCGCCACTGCGTACGCACGGCGACGCCCCCGTGTCAGGATCCATCGAGAACAGCACGCCCGCGTCTCCCAGCCCGATCATGCACCCGGTGGGAGCGTCGTAGGCGTAGCCGTAGTCCCTCGTCACACCGTTGTTGGCGCTCGGATGGGTGATGCGCGCGGGCACGCCGGCGCACGAGGTTCCGGTGCTCCAGTCGTGGCACACCGAGGCGCCCACGTACGGGCCACCCCAGATGGCGAGGAAGCTGCGGACGCGGTTGCCGGTGCGCACCACCTCGGGGTTGAACGAGAGGACACCGCTCTCCAGCCCCGCGAACGCCGACGGCGTGGGCAGGGACGAGCCGTCGATCGCGTAGCAGGTGGTGCCGTTCTGGCCCGTCGTGCTGGAGCACGCGCCGATCTCCGCACCTGTTGTGCTGTAAGCGGTGTAGGCGTTGTAGGTGTAGTTGCCGGACGGGCCGATCTGCTTCGGGGAGGCCCAGCCCGCGCACGCGGCGTTGGTGCCGGGGTCGAAGCAGCCCATCCTGGGAATGCCGCCGCTGGGCGAGGACGAGGCGAAGATCTTGCCATCGGTGACGGTGAGCGCGCCCAGGTAGTAGTTGTTGCTGCTGGTGGGCGGCACGATCGGCGCGTAGGGCTGGCCTCCGCACGCGCTCTGCGTGGCGATCGTCCAGCACACCACGCTGCCGGAAGTTGTGACGCCGTAGAGGTTTCCGCCGACCTTGACGAGTCCCGCCATCTCGACGTTCTGCCCTGCCCGTGGCGTCAGGGGCCAGAACCCGCAGTTGCCGGGCGCGGCGAGATCGAGGCAGGCGACGCCGAGCGAGGACGCCGTGACGGCCGAGTAGTACACGCGAGCGGGATTCGCCTCGTCGCGGACGTACTGCGGTTCGAGTGGACTGCCGATGTCACCGGTGTTGCCCGAGCCGAACGGGCCGGGCGCCGTGTTGAGCGGCTTCGGCCACGGACCGCCCGCGCAGAGCGCACTGGTCGTGAGATCGGTGCACACGAGCTTCGGGGCGGCGGGGCCCACGTGGTGGTAGACGTTCCAGGCCTGCAAGCGGCCGTCCGGTGTGCGCTGCAGGATCGGGGTGAAGCCGTCACCGCCGGTGCTGCTCGCGCTGGCCTGCACGGGCGGGGTGAGCAGGCTGGACAACGCCTTGCCACCGTTGCGCACGTTGGGGTTCGTGGCGGTGACGGGGTTGCCCTCGGTGCCGGTCCAGCCCGGCGGTACCTGCAGCGAGCCGGACACGAGGGTCTGGCCGGGGCCGATGGGGTCGGTGATCGTGGCGGCACCGTTGGCGCCGTTCGCATAGGACACGACCCAGGTGGCGTTGTCGCCGTGGGAGGCGGGATCGGACACGCCCTGCACGGACTTGGTGAGTGTGGACACGGGTGGCTGGGCGGCCACGGGCACGGCGGCCGTGAGCGTGCTGCCAGCGAGCACGCCCGCTAGCAGCATTGCCGGCAAACGTCTTCGCACGAGCAGGTCCCTTCAGCGGTGGCGGAGTTCGGGAAACTGAACGCCGACGCTAGGGACCGCACTCGTGCTCGAAACACCCCCTCACCCGCGTGCGTGGGAGGTCTGCCCCATCAGACCAATGCGGACGCGCGCAACATGTGACCTGACAGGAGATTCCAATTCATAGCCGAATGAAGTTTCACCTGAACGCGCCTGAAGTGCCTATCCGAGAACCGAATGCTCGCGGCGCGGGGTCCAGCGCAGGTGCACGTTCCGATCTGGAGGGTCGGCCCGCAGCAGCGACAACCTCGGCCGGACGGCGTCGGTGCGCGCGGAGGGCGGCTTGCGGCTGCCCGCCCGGTACTGGACCGGCCACTCGGCGCGGTACTCCTGTTCCGCGGCCGCGTGCAGGGTCCAGTGCGGGTCGTAGAGGTGCGTGCGGCCGAGCGCGCACAGGTCGGCACGCCCCGCCAGGAGGATGGAGTTGACGTCGTCGTAGGAGGCGATGGCGCCGACCGCGATGACCGCCGCGCCGGTGACCTCGTGCCGGATCCGGTCGGCGAACGGCGTTTGGTAGCTGCGGCCGTACGCCGGGCGCTCGTCGGCCGTGACCTGGCCGGTGGAGACGTCGATCGCGTCAGCGCCGTGAGCGATGAACGCGCGGGCGATCTCCACGGCGTCGTGCTCGGTGTTGCCGCCGTCGATCCAGTCGGTCGCGGAGATGCGCACGATCATCGGTCGTTCGGCGGGCCAGACCGCACGGACGGCGTCGAACACCTCCAGGGGGAACCGCAGCCGGTTGGCAAGCGTGCCGCCGTACTCGTCGGTGCGCTGGTTCGCGATCGGTGAGAGGAACGAAGACAGCAGGTAGCCGTGCGCGCAGTGCAGTTCGAGCAGGTCGAAGCCCGCTTCGGCACCTCGTTGCGCCGCCGCCACGAACTCGGCGGTGATCCGTTCACGGTCGACTTCGCCCGGAACGGCGTTCCCAGGCCCGTACGGCAGCGGGGACGGGCCGACGACGTCCCAGTTGCCCTCGGGCAGCGGTTCGTCCATGCCTTCCCACATCAGGCGGGTCGAGCCCTTGCGACCGGAGTGGCCGAGCTGGAGGCCGATGCGGGCGGTGCTCCGCTCGTGCGCGAACGAGACGATCCGCGCCCACGAGTCGCGTTGCTCGTCGGTCCACAGGCCGGTGCAGCCCGGCGTGATGCGACCATCCGGGGAGACGCAGACCATCTCGGTCATCACCAGGCCCGCCCCGCCCATGGCCTTCGAGCCCAGGTGGACGAGGTGGAAGTCGCCCGGCACGCCGTCCACGGCCGAGTACATGTCCATCGCCGAGACGATCACGCGGTTCTTGAGTTCCAGCCGCCCCAGCCGAAATGGCTGGAACATCGCCGGGGCCGTGGTCTGGAGTCCCTGGGAGGCGGCGAAAGCGGCGTCGACGCGGTCGGCGAACTCCGAGTCGCGGGTGCGGAGGTTGTCGTAGGTGATGCGGCGGGACCGGGTGAGCAGGTTGAAGCAGAACCGGGTCGGTTCCTGGTCCGCGTACATGCCGATGTTCTCGAACCACTCCAGGGACGCCTGGGCGGCGCGCTGGGTGGACTCCACGACGGGCCGGCGTTCGGTCTCGTAGGCCGTCAGCGCGGTCTCGACGTCGCGGTGTTCGTGCAGGCACGCGGCGAGGGCGAGCGAGTCCTCCATCGCGAGCTTGGTGCCGGAGCCGATCGAGAAGTGCGCGGTGTGCGCGGCGTCGCCGACCAGGACGAGGTTCCCGTCGTGCCAGCGCTCGTTGCGCACGGTGGTGAAGCTGAGCCACTTCGAGTTGTTGGCGAACACCTGGTGCCCGTCGAGCTCCTCGGCGAACAGGTCGCGGATCCGGTCGACGGCGGGCTCGTCCGAGGCGCCCGGCGGGAACTCCTGGCCCGTGTCGAAACCGGCACGGCGCCACACGTCCTCGTGCATCTCGACGATGAACGTGGAACCGGTGTCGGAGTAGGGATACCCGTGGACCTGCATGGTGCCCCACGGGGTGTCCTTGATGAAGAACTGGAAAGCCTCGAAGACCAGGTCCGTGCCGAGCCACATGTACTTGTTGTGCCGCTGGTCCACAGTGGATCGAAAGACGTCAGAGGACCGCCGCACCAACGAGTTGACGCCGTCCGCTCCGACCACGAGGTCGTACTCCGAACGCAGGACGCCGACTGCGGGCGCGGGCGTCGAGAAGTGCACGACCACGCCGAGATCGCGGCACCGTCGCTGGAGCAGGCCGAGCAGCTCCTTGCGGCTCATCGCGGCGAACCCCTGCCCGCCGACGGTGTGGCTCTCGCCGCGGTAGTGGATGTCGATGTCCGTCCACCGGGCGAACCGGCGTGCCATGGCGTCGGCGAACTCCGGGTCGGCGTTCTCGATCCCGCCGAGCGTCTCGTCGGAGAACACCACGCCGAAGCCGAACGTCACATCGGCTGCGTCGCGTTCCCAGATGGTGACGTCATGCGCGGGGTCGAGCTGCTTCATCAGCGCGGCGAAGTAGAGGCCACCGGGCCCACCGCCGACGATGGCGATCTTCATGACGGCACCTCGTCCTCGACGATCTTGCGGAGCGTGAAGCGCTGCAGCTTTCCGCTCGCGTTGCGGGGCAACGACGTGCGGAACCGCACCTCGCGCGGGTACTTGTAGGGCGCGATGGTCCGCTTCACGTGGTCCTGGATCTCGCGCGCCTTCGCGTCGTCGCCCAGCGTGCCGTCGCGCAGCACGACGAACGCGCACACGACCGAGCCGCGTTCGTCGTCGGGCTTGGCGACGACGGCGGACTCCAGCACGTCCGGGTGGGTGTCGATGGCCTCCTCGACCTCTGGCCCGCCGATGTTGTAACCGGATGACACGATCATGTGGTCGCTGCGGGCGTGGTAGTGGAAGTAGCCGTCCTCGTCGCGGTGGAAGACGTCGCCGGTGACGTTCCAGCCGCCCACCACGTAGTCCTTCTGCCGTTCGTCGTCGAGGTAGCGGCAGCCGACCGGGCCGATGACGCCCAGCCGTCCCGGCACGCCGGGGCCCAGTTCCTCGCCGTCGGGGCCGAGCACGGTGGCGCGGTAGCCCGGCACCGGTCTGCCGGTGGAACCGGGCCGGATGTCGTCCCCGGCGGCGGAGATGAAGATGTGCAACAACTCCGTGGCGCCGATGCCGTCGATCACCCGCAGCCCGAGCCGGTCGTGCAACCGTCGCCAGGTCTCCTGCGGGATGTGCTCCCCAGCCGACACCGCTGTTCGCAGTCCGGCGAGCTTTCCTTCCGTGCCATCGCGCAGGATCGCCTTGTACGCGGTGGGCGCCGTCGCGAGCACCGTGACCCCGTGCTCCTGCACCAGATCCGCGACCTGGACCGGCGTCGCGGCCTCGGTCAGGAACGCGCAGGCACCGGCCCGCAACGGGAAGACGACGAGCATGCCCAAGCCGAACGTGAAGGCGAACGGCGCGGTGCAGGCGACGAGGTCGTTCTCGGCCAGCCGCAGCACGTGCCGGCCGAAGGTGTTGTCGATGGACAGGATGTCGCGGTGGAAGTGCGCGGTGATCTTGGGCGACCCGGTGCTGCCGGACGTCGGCGCCAGCAGCGCCACGTCGTCGGCGGCGGTGTCCACGGCCGTGAACTCCCCCGGCTTGACCGCGGCGAGCACCTGGAGGTCGTCGTACGCCACCACGGTCAGCGAGGGCAGTGCTTGCACGTCCTCCGCGAACCGCTGGTCCACCAGGGCGATCGACGGACGGGTCCGCTCGACGATCGGCGCGAGTTCGCGGGTGCGCAGCGCGGCCATGGTCGTCACGACCACGCCGCCCGCCTTGAGGACGCCGAGCCACGCGGCCACGGTCCACGGGTTGTTGGGTGAGCGCAGCAGAACCCGTTGCCCCGCAACGAGACGGAAGTCCTCGATCAGCACCTGGGCGATCTGGTTGGCACGCGTCCGCAGCTCGCCGTAGGACCAGACCTCACCGGCGGGCGTGCACAACGCCGGGCGGTCGTCGCCGTACCTCGCCGCCGGGACGTCGATCAGTTCCGTGGCGGCGTTGAGACGGTCCGGGTACTGGAGCTCCGGCGTCGTGAACTCGATCGTCGGCCATAACGCCGCAGGTGGGAGGTGGTCGCGAGCGAAGGTGTCCATGGTGAGTCCTTCCGCGGGCGGCGGGTCAGGAAGCGCGGATCATGCCCTCCTGGGCAACGGTGGCGAGGTGCTGCTGATCGCGGGTGAAGAAGCGGCCGTACCCGAGGCCCCTGCCCGCGTCGGCGGCGACGGCTTCCTGCACGTAGAGCAGCCAGTCGCCGATCGGGCCCTCGCGGTGGAACCACATGGCGTGGTCGAGGCTCGCGGTGACGAGGCCCGGCCGGGCCCACGGCAGGTCGAGCACGCGCAGGACGGGTTCCAGGATCGTGTAGTCGCAGACGTAGGCCAGCGCGGCCAGGTCCCGTTGGGCGTCGGTGAGCCCGTCGACCGGGCGCAGCGGGTCGAACGGCTTGATCCACACGGCCTGGTGCGGCACCTTCTCGCCCTCGACCGCGAGGTAGACGGGGCCGGGCACGTGCCGCATGTCGAAGCTGCGGCCCCCCGCCCAGTACGCCTTCGACTCCTCGGTCATCGAGCCGCCGGAGCGTTCGGCGAGGAAGTCCGCCGAGCTCGGCAACTCCTCGGGACCGGGCAGGTCGTCGGTGAACTCGGCCCGGAAACTGCCGCTCGGCTCGCCCGCGGCGAAGTTGGCCAGGCAGACGTAGAGGGGCTTGCCGTTCTGGTAGCCGCGGACCTGCCGGGTGCTGTACCCGCGGCCGTCGCGCAGCAGTTCCACCTCGTAGCGCACCTGCGCGCCGATGTCGGCCGGGCGCAGGAAGTAGCTGTGCATCGAGTGCAGCGTCTTGCCGTCGGTGACCGAACGCATGGCGGCGGCTGCTGCGGCGGCGACCAGATCCCCGCCGTAGGCCTTGGGCCACGGGCAGGGCTGGGTGACCGCGGTGAAGGCGAGGTCGAAGTGCTCCGGCTCGGCCTTCTCCAGCGTGATGGCCTCGGTGAAGATCGCGGACGTCATTCCGGCGGTCATCGGGTCAGCCAGTCGCGCAGCTCGTCGTCCGGGACGTCGTCGAGGTTCACGACGATGTTCTCCGGCGTCCGCGTGGTCATCCACGTGAGCGGGTTGTTGCGGTCGAGGTTGCACTCGATGTGCGGCATGAACGGCGGGACGAACACCCAGTCGCCCTCCTCCATGTCGAGGTAGTCCTCGAACTTCTCGCCGAAGTAGATCCGCGCCCGGCCCGACAGCACGTACCCGCCGGTCTCGGCCTCGCCGTGGTGGTGGGAGACCGAGCGGTAGCCGGGCTCGTTGGTGACCTTGCCGAACCACAGCCTCGTGGCCGGGGTGTGCTGGATGCTCACGCCCGAGATCCGGATCGCGCCACCGGAGTTCGCGGTGTCCGGGTTCTCGGCGCCGCCGCGCGTCACGACCGGCGCGACCAGTCCGCTGGGCAGCCGGTACATCGAGTTGTCGCCTTCGAGCCGGTACTTGCTGAGGTCGGGCTCCATATATCGCATTCTTCACCGCCGTCAGATATTGTCAATACGCATGAGGCCCGTAGCAGTGAACCCGGCCAGCCTGCCCGCCCCGAGCGGGTACTCCCACGGAACGCTCGCCGGAAACACCCTCCACCTGGGCGGGCAGACCGCCATGGACGCCGACATGAAGATCGTTCCCGGCGGCATCGTCGAGCAGTTCCGCCAGGCGTTCGGCAACGTGCTGACGACGTTGCGCGAGGCTGGCGGCGAGCCGGAGGACCTGGTCAGCATCACGATCTACCTCACCGACATCCCCGACTACCAGGCCCACGGCCGGGAGATCGGCAAGGTGTGGCGCGAGCTCGCCGGGGCCGTCTACCCCGCCATGGCCGGCATCGGCTGCACGGCGTTGTGGCAGCCGGAGGCCCTCATCGAGATCCTCGGCGTCGCCGTGATCCCGGAGGAGCGGCTGGTCAGGCCCAGCTGAATCGATAGCGTTTTCATGATCTACGAAACATGAACGCCATATTCGGGGAGGTTCGCGGGTGAAGCTGGCTTCAGTGACCGTCGACGGCGTGCGCCGTGGCGGTGTCGTGGACGGTGAGTCGATCGCGCTGCTGTCGTGCACGGTCGACGACGTCGTGCGGGGCGCGCCGATCGAGACCGCGGAGGTGCTGCCGTTGGCGTCGGTGCGACTGGAATCGCCGTTGCACCGCTTCAACCGCGACATCCTGTGCACGGGCTGGAACTACTGGGACCACTTCGAGGAGTCCGCTGGCAAGCGCGAGGGCCAGGATCCGGTGGAACGGCCGCTGCGCCCCACCTTCTTCACCAAGGGCCCGGACACCGTCATCGGACCGTCCGACGGCATCGCGTACGACCCGTCGTTGTCGCAGAAGTGGGACTACGAGGCGGAAATCGCCATGGTCATCGGGCGCGACGGCCGGTCTATCCCGGAGGAGAAGGCGCTGGACCACGTGTTCGGCTTCCTCGTCGCCAACGACGTCTCGCAGCGCGACCTGCAACGCGCGCACGGCGGCCAGTGGCTCAAGGGCAAGAGCCTCGACGCCACCATGCCGCTCGGCCCGTGGCTGACCACGATCGACTCCGTCGATGATCTCGCCGCGATGCGGGTGCAGTGCGAGGTCAACGGCGTGCTGCTGCAGGACGCGACCAGCGCGCAGATGGCGTTCTCGTTCGCGCAGATCATCGCCGAGCTCAGCCACGGGATGACCCTGCGCGCCGGCGACGTGATCCTGACCGGCACGCCCAGCGGCGTCGGCAACGCCCGCGAGCCGCAGCTCTTCCTGCGCGATGGCGACGTCGTCGTGACGCGGGTCAGCGGCCTCGGCGAACTGCGCAACACCGTCACGCTGACCGATCTCGGCACGAGTTAAGCTCGGATGGTCAACGTGAGGGAGAGGGCACTGAACGTCGCGGACATGACCGTGGAAGCCGCTGCTCCCACCGGGCGCGACCGGCTCGGCCCGCTCATCATCACGATCTTCGGCCTCTACGCGCGCGGCGAGCACAACTGGCTGTCCGTGGCGTCCGTCGTGCAGCTCATGGCCGACCTCGGCGTAGAGGGCCAGGCCGCACGCTCGTCGATCTCCCGCCTGAAGCGCCGCGGCGTGGTCCGCGCCGAACGCCGCGACGGCGCCGGTTACGCCCTGGCCGAGACCACCCTGGAGACCCTGGCCGAGGGCGACACCCGCATCTTCGAACGCCGCCGCGCCACCGCCGAGGACGGCTGGCTCGTGGTCGTGTTCTCCGTGCCCGAGTCCGAACGCGAGAAGCGCCATGCGTTGCGCACCAGCCTGACCCAGCTCGGCTTCGGCACCACGGCGCCCGGCGTGTGGATCGCGCCCGGCAACCTCGCCACCGAGACCCGCCGCACCCTCGAACGCCGCGGCCTGTCCGAGTACGTAGACATCTTCAGCGGCCGGCACTTCGCGTTCGGCGACCTGCGCTCGAAGGTCCGTGCCTGGTGGGACCTCGACGAGCTGACGGACCTGTACGCGGACTTCCTGCGCCGCCACCGCCCCGTGCTCGACGCCGGAGTGCTGTCGCCGGAGCGGGCCTTCCAGACGTACGTGCCGATGCTGACCGCATGGCGGCGTCTCCCCTACAGCGACCCCGGCCTGCCCCTGTCCCTGCTGCCGCCGGGGTGGAACGGCGTGACCGCGGAAGCGTTGTTCGAGCAGCTCAACACCACTTTGAGCGCACCGGCCCGCGAGCACGCCCTGGCCGTGATCCACGGGCGCTAGGTGGACTGCGGCTGCGGGCACTGACCGCCGGGAGTCGTCAGCAGCTCGAAGTGCCACATCTCGTTGGCGTAGGCCTGGCACAGCCCGTAGTCCGCGCCGTGCTGGATGAGCCAGTCGTCGGCGTTCGTCGGGCCGATGTCGATCGCCTTGCCCGTGACGTGCGCCGACTTGTCCGGCGGGAGCACCCAACGCCGGGCCTCCTCCTCGCTGCGGTACAGCTCGACGGCCTCGTCCAGCAGCCGCTGCTGGTACTCGGCGCTGCGCCAGCCGGACGTCACCCGCAACTCCACCCCGGCCGCCTTCGCGTCCACCGCTGCCTTGCGCATCGCGGTGAGCAGCGCGGGGTCGAGGTTCGCGATGGCGGCGTGCCTGTCGTCGTCCAGCGAGATGCTCTCGTTCTTCGGGATGCTGCCGTCCTCGGTCACCCGCACCGGCGCGCTCATCGACTGCGGTCCCGCGGGTGTGCAAGCCGTCACCACCACGAGCAGGAGCGCCGTCCAACTTCCTTTACCAGCCACGACTTCGACTCTGACGCAGCGATGTCCCCGGACGGCCAGCGGAACGTGATCGTTGTGCAACGAACCGTCGACTGGGTAGAACGGTGATCATGACGTCACGGATCACGGTCTGCCGAGGGTGCTGCTGCGGCACCGAGCGCAAGCACCCCGAGGTCGACCACGACCGCCAGCTCCAGGCGCTGCGCGAGAAGCTCGCGGACGTCCGGGTCGCCGACTGCCTGGACGCGTGCGAGGTGTCGAACGTGGTCGTCGTGCAGCCCAGCCGTACCGCACGCGCAGCCGGGGCCAAGCCGGTGTGGGTCGGGTCCGTGCTGGACGACGACGCGGTGCGGGGCGTGATCGACTGGGTCGACGCGGGCGGACCGGGGCTCGCCGCTCCCCCGCCCTCGATCAGCGCGCGGATCGTGCCCACTCCCGGGCCCAAGAAGACATGAACTACGTTGGTGGCATGGAGATCTACGACATCCCGGTCCAGACGCTCGCGGGTGAGCCTGGCGACCTGAGCGCGTTGCGGGGCAAGGTGACGCTCGTCGTCAACGTCGCGTCGAAGTGCGGCCTCACCCCGCAGTACGCGGGTCTGGAGCGGCTGCAGGAGAAGTACGGGACCGAAGGTTTCTCCGTGGTCGGCTTCCCGTGCAACCAGTTCATGGGCCAGGAGCCGGGCACGTCCGAGGAGATCGCCACGTTCTGCTCGACCACCTACGGGGTGTCGTTCCCCCTGTACGAGAAGATCGAGGTCAACGGCCCCGGTCAGCACGCCGTCTACCAGGAGCTCACGAAGCACGCCGACGCCGACGGCACCGCCGGTGACGTGCAGTGGAACTTCGAGAAGTTCCTCGTCTCGCGCGACGGGCAGGTGCTCCACCGGTTCCGCCCGCGCACCGAGCCCGAGGACGCCTCGATCACCGAGGCGATCGAGGCCGCTCTGCGCTAGCCGCCCTACTCGGTGAACATCGTGAACGAGCGCATCTGGTCGAAGCGCCCGGCCGCGAGGTCGTCGAGGCTGATCAGGAAGCACCCGTAGTAGAGGTCGCTCGTCGTGTAGAACTGGGCGAGCGGCACCCACTCCCGGATCAGCCGGTGCTCCTCCTCGTGGAGCAGGCGGAACCGCTCCGGTCCCCGGAGGCCGGCGTCGGCGCTGCTCCTGAGGTGGGCGTCCGCCATCTGCGTCCACGGCGGGTTCTGGCCGCCTATCTCCTCGCAGTACCCGCCGAGGCGCAGGAAGCAGCTCCCGTCCGGCTCCGGCCACAGCTCGTCGACCAGTTCGCACAGTTCGTCGACGTGCTTCAGCTCGTCGAGCAGCTGCTTCACCGCTTCCGGTTCGGACTCCGGGTCCTCGGCCTCGATCCAGTCCGGCAGGACCGGCTCGATCCACGCGGACATCTGGCCCTCCGGCAGGAGGAACGGAGTGTCGTCCTCGTAGAACAACGCCCTGGTGGCGTCGTCGGGCGGCGGTGCCGCGACCGCCGTGTCCGCACCGGCCGGGACGTACAGAGCACGTGCGTAGTCAGGTTCACTCGTGTGGGCTTCCGCTTCCACGTCCTCCTCGTGGTGCAGGAAGAGGAGCAGCGATCCGTCCACCGGCAGGGGCAGCCCCTCCGCCCGCGGGAGGAGCCCGCAGTCGATCGAGGCGATGAACGGCAACGGGGAGCCGTTGCCGGAAGCCGGCCACTCCACGCCCACCGGTAACCGCGGAAGTCCTCCTGACTGCGCGACGACCTTCTCGTCCGGGCCGGCGCCCAGCCGGATCTCGAAGCGGAGGTGGGCGGCGAACTTGGCGGCCTCGTCCTCCGGCAGACCCCGGTCGATCGCCGCGTGCCGGAACTGTTCGTAGCGGTCCATGGCGGAGCATGATCGCAGACCGCGTCACAGCCGGGCGGCCACCGGAGCGTCGATCCTCGTGGGGACCGGCGCCGTGCGGAACGCGAGCACCGCGGCGAGCAGGCTCAGGGCGCACACCGCGGTGATGTAGGCGCTGACGCCGGTCGTGGCGCCGGTCCCGTTCAGGATCGCGGTCGAGATCAGCGGCGCGAGACCACCGCCGAGCAGGGCCGCGCACTGCAGCAGGAGCGACGAACCGGAGTAGCGCACGTTGGCGGGGAACGTGTCGGCGACGATCGCTCCCTGCACGCAGTGGGTGACGGGGATGATCAGGCCCATGCCGAGGAGGGCCACGACGATCACGGCCGGGCTCTTCGTGTTGAGCAACGGGAAGAACGCGGCCGCCCACACCAGCAGCGCCACCGAGCCCCACACGAACATGCCGCGCCGGCCACGCCGGTCCGCAATGGACGTCCACAGTGGAATCGCGCCGAGCCACAACACCGCCGACACCGTCACGGTGATGAGCAGGAACTGCCGCTTCAGGCCCAGCTGCGCGGTGCCGTAGGAAAGACTGAACACCAGGAACAGGTACGCCACCGCGGAGTTCGCGATGCTGAGCACCAGGGTCAGCACCAGCCGACCGGCGCCGACGGACAGGGCCTCCTTCAGCGGGAAGCGCACGATCTCGTTGCGCTGCACGGCCTTGGCGAACGACGGGGTCTCGGTCACGCGCATGCGGATGACCAGGCCGACGACCACGAGCGCGGCGCTGAGCAGGAACGGGATTCGCCAGCCCCACGACGTGAAGGCGGCAGCGGGCAACACGGTGCTGGTGACCAGGAAGACGGTGTTGGCCAGCACCAGACCGGCCGGCGTGCCCATCTGCGGGAAGCCCGCGTAGCGGTTGCGCTGGTCGGACGGCGCGTGTTCGAGGGCCATCAGGTTCGCGCCCGCGTTCTCACCGCCCAGGCCGATGCCCTGCACCACGCGCAGCGCGACCAGCAGGATCGGCGCCCACACGCCGATGGTGGCGAAACCCGGCAGCACGCCGATCAGGGTCGAGCCGATGCCCATCAACACCAGGGACACCACGAGTGTCATCTTGCGGCCGATGCGGTCGCCGTAGTGGCCGAAGACCAGACCGCCCAGTGGCCGGGCGATGAACCCGACGGCGAACGTGCTGAACGCGGCGAGCGTGCCCGCGGCCGGCGAGAGCGACGGGAAGAACTGCTTGTTGAAGATCAACGCGGAAGCCGTGCCGTACAAGAAGAAGTCGTACCACTCCAGGGTCGCGCCGGTGAGTGTCGCGAGCGCGACCTTCCGTTGCGACGTGGCGGCTCGTTCACCCATGTTGGCCTGCCCAGGTCGGTTGACGGTGTTGGACGGAAGCGTGACCTGGGCCGCAGTGCCGCACAAATGCCGATCGGCTCACCAGCCATGCCCGCACGGCTATACCGGCAGCCTGAATCCGCATTTGCGATGCATGGCGACTGGCCTGACCGTGGAGGGGTGACAGTCCGCATCGGCCCGATCCGCTACGCCACCGCCACCCGTTTCGGCGCACCCTCCAGGGCACCGTCCGAGGAGTCGAGCGGTCAGATCTGCCCGCAGCCGCGCTCACGCCTCGACGCCGTCATGGGGCCGCCGCTCGACGCCCCGCCGCAGGGCGAGGACTGCCTGAACCTCTCGATCACGACCCCGGCGCCGGACGACGGCGGGCGGCCGGTGCTGGTGTGGCTGCACGGCGGCGGTTTCAGCAGCGGGGCGGGCCTGCTGGACTGGTACGACGGGTCAGCCCTGACCGAAGAGGGCGACGTCGTGGTGGTCAGCGTCAACTACCGTTTGGGGGCACTGGGTTTTCTCGTCGCGGACGGCGTGAGCGACGGCAACCTCGGCCTGCTCGACCAGGTGGAGGCCCTGAGGTGGGTCCGCGACAACATCGCCCGGTTCGGCGGGGATCCGGACGCCATCACGGTGTTCGGGCAGTCCGCGGGCGCGATGTCCATCCAGCTGCTGCTGGACCACCCCGAACGACTCTTCCGGCGCGCCGTCCTGCAGAGCGCACCGCACGGCGTCGCGCCGCTCACCCGCGCCGAGGCCGCCGCGACCGGTGCCGCGTTCTCCCGGCTGCTCGGCGGTGACCTGTTCTCCTGCTCCCCCGCCGAGATCCTGGCCGCCCAGGCCGGGACAGCACGGCGCCACACCGGCGTCGCCATGCCGTTCCGGCCGGTCGCGACACCGTGGACACGATCGGACTTGACCGATGTCGAGATCGTGCACGGGTGGAACGCCGACGAGATGACGGCATTCGGCGGAGCACGCGAGGAAGGTCTGTTCGCGGGCCACGACTTCACTCGCCGTCTCAAATCGCGCGGTGCGCAAGTGTTCACGTATTACAACGCTTGGCGCCCAGCCGGTTCCGCCTACGGGGCGACGCACTGCGTCGAGTTGCCGCTCCTGCTGGGGTGCGCACGGGCGTGGGCCGGTTCGCCCCTGCTCGGTGACATGCCTTGGGAGGACGTGGATCGGCTGGGACGGCGGTTGCGGCAGTCCTGGATCTCCTTTGCCAGGAAAGGGATCCCCCGCGCTGTCGACTCGCTACCCGTCACCTGGTCCACCGCGACATAGCTCGAACCGGCAGTTTCGGTGCCACCACTACCTCAAAGACCGTCGGCTGGTGAACACTCTCGGAGTCGGACATACCGGGAGGTGGCGTTCACGTGGCACCGGGAGACGAACCGCCGCAGTTCCGGGTCCTGGGTACGTTCGAAGTGTCGCGAGGCAACCGCCGCTGCACGCCGTCGGCACCGAAGCAACGGGCGTTGCTCGCGCTGCTCGCCTTGCACGCCAACGAGTTCGTCCCGACCAGCCGCATCGTGGACCAGCTGTGGTCGCGGGGTGCGCCGAGGTCGGCCGTCGCCGCGCTGCACGGGTACGTGACGGCGGTGCGGCGAGTGCTCACGCCGAGCTGGGTGAGCTCGCGAACGTCGCATCCCATCCTGAACACAAGGCCGTCCGGTTACGTCCTTTGCCTGGAACCGCATCAGCTCGACCTGACCAGGTTCCGGGAGCTGGCGAAACAGGGCCAGGTGGCGATGGCGGCCGGCGACTGCGCGCGGGCGCGGGAGACGTTCGCGGTGGCGGTGGGACTGTGGCGTGGTGCTCCGCTGGCGGACCTGCGCGAGACGGGGATGTTCGACCACGACATCTCGCGACTGGAGCGGGAGTACCTGGAGGTGCTGCGCAACAGGTTCGACGTCATGCTCTGCAACGGCGACGGGCACCTGGCGGTGTTCGACCTCGAAGAGCTGTGCCGGACATACCCGTTGTGGGAGCGATTTCACGAACAGCTGATGCTCGCGCTGTGCCAGGCCGAACGCCGCGCCGACGCGTTGACGGCCTACGCCAGGGCATACCGGCTGCTGTCGAGCCAAGCGGGAATCGAGCCAGGGCCCCGGCTCCGCGCCATGCACCAGCTCATCCTCAACGGGGAGGACCCGTTCGACCGGGGACACCGGCACGAACGGGTGCTCACCGGACTACAGCTGGCGCACACGGTTTCCCCTTAGCCTCCAGTCGAACACGCGGCGGTAGAAGACGAGCGGCTCGGCCTCCCTCACCTCGGTGCGGGTGACCTCGCCGATCAGGACGGTGTGGTCACCGTGATCGAACACGGCGGTCACGGTGCAGCGCAGGTAGATCGGCGCCGCACACAGCCGGGGCACGGCTCCGTCCCACTCCCAGGCGATGTCCGCGAACTTGTCCGCACCACGACTCGCGAACGTCCGCGCGGTGCGTTCCTGGGCACTGCCGAGCACGTGCACACCGAACTCCGCACAGCGCGTCAACGGCTCACAGCAACGAGATGCGTGGTCGACCACCACCAGCACGGACGGTGGATCCACGCTGTACGAACAGATCGAGGACACAAGCAGCCCGCACGGCCGGCCGCCCGCCTGGCGCGTGGTGACCACGGCGAGTCCGGAGACCAGCCGGCTCATGGCGTCGGTGAACGTGGCCGCCGGTAGCGCGGCGGTCACGTTCTCCGTTGCTGTCACGGCGTTCTCCTACCTGGCCGACGCCGCGGCGCAGAGTTCCCTGCGCTGCCGGGCGTCCTCGTCGTCGGTCACCGCGAGCACCGCGTCGTAGTCCAGTATCGCCGCGTCCAGTTCGCCGGACTCCTCGTAGGCGACGGCGCGGTTGTAGCGGGCCTCCGGGTTGTCGTCGAGCGTGATGGCGCGGCTCAGGTAGCTGATCGCGTCGGTGAGTTCACCGGACGCCACAGCGATCGTGCCGCGGATCGCCCACGCCTCCGCGAGCCGGTCGTTGCGCTGCACCGCTTCCGCCAACGCCTCGGACGCCGCCGTGTACTCGTCCCGTTCGACCAGCAGCTGGCCCTTGAGGCACAACAGGAGTGCGTTGTTCGGCGCCAGTTCGAGAGCGGCCGCGACATCCCGCCACGCCCCCTCGACGTCGCCGGCCTCGAGCAGGTACCCGGCGCGGTTGATCCTGGCGTCGACGTGCCGCGGATCCAGTTCGATGACGTAGCCGAAGTCGCTCATCGCGCCCTCGACGTCGCCGAGCGCGAGCCGGGCGTCGCCGATGTTGTAGTACGCCTCGGGGAACGGCGGCGAGAGGCGCAGTGCCTCGCGGTAGGCCTCGATCGCCTCCTCGTCGCGGCCGAGCCTGCGCAGCACGTTGCCGACGTTGAAGTGGTGCTCGGGGAAGTTCGGATCCCGTTCGAGGACGTAGCTGTAGTCGGCGAGCGCGTCGTCCAGGCGGCCCATCGCGCCGTAGACCTGCGCCCGGTTGTAGCGCAGCACCAGGCGGTGCAGCACGTGCTCGTCCGGCTCCAGGTCGCGGTCGAGCCTCGCCATTCCGTCGTTGACCAGGGCGAGCGCCACCTCGGGCTTCTGCTCGCGCACCTCGACCAGCGCCAGCCCGTTGCGGGTGAAGACCGACTGGAAGGCCTCCTTCTTCGGGTCGGTGAGCTGGGACGCGATCGCGATCGCCAGGTTCATCCACGCCCGTGCGCGAACGTAGTCGCGCTCGGCCTCCGAGTAGTGCCGCGCGTGCAGCATGGCCGTGGAGTACGCGAGTTCGAGGTGGATGGCCGCGTCCGTGGAGGCGGCGCGTCCCTCGACGTAGAGCGTCTCGGCCTCGGCGGCACGCCCGACGGCCGCCAGCACGATGCCCGTCTGGAACGTGAGGTGCCACCACAGGTCGGGGTCGGTCTCCCGATCCGCTGCCGCCCGCCCGCGCAGGCCGTGGTCCGCCGCGGCCTGGTAGAGCCCGACCTTGTGGCAATGGTCCAACGCGACGCGCAACGCCTTCGCGCCCGCTCCGGCCGGATCGCCGCCGTGCTCCAGGTGGTACGGAATCGCGCCGAGGTGCAACGAGAACTCCTCGGACGCCACGAGCTTCTCAGCACGGGCGTCGTGGAGCGCGGCACGGGCTTCGGCCGTCAGTTCGAGGTAGGCGGCCAGCACGCGTGGGTCGTCAGCGGTGCCGTCACTGTCCACATAGGCCTGCGCCAGGTCGCCTTCAAGAGCCTTCTCCGCGACCGGCTCGGCGTCGACGATCTGGGCGTGTGCCGCGATCGTCTGGGCCAGCGACACGTCGATCTCGCCGAGCGGGTCGGCCAGCGGCGCGCGGCTGGTGCCGACGACCACGGTGAGGTCCGGGATGTCGCTACGGCGCAACAGGACCGCGATGAACTCCTGATCGGACGCGTCCGCCTCGTGCGCGTTCTCGATCACGAGGGTGCGCGGACCGCCACCCAGGGCGGTGAGGTAGTCGCGCAGCAGTTCGGCCAGGCCGTTCGCGATGTTGCGGGTGTGCAGCCGCGAGTAGTAGCGGGTGCGTTCGCTGTCCTGCACGGCCCACTCGAGGGTGTGCCAGGCGCTCGGCACCTTGCCGGCGAGTTCCGGCGTGGTCGTGAGGAGCTCGATGTTGTGCCGCTCCCCCAGCTCAGGGCACCGTTCCAGCAGGTCGTCGGCGATCTGGCGCAGCAACGACCCCGCAGCCGTGTACGGTCCGCGCAGCCGCCGGTGGGCGTCGAGGACCGTCCAGATCGGCGGCAGTTCCAGTGCGGCGAGGGCGTGTGCCCGGTCGCGCCGCCGGTCGGCGCGGATCCAGTAGCGGCTGTCCATGGTGCGTCCTTTCAGTGAATGACGTGGTGCAGACGACGGTCCCGGCGTGCCCGCACGCGTTCCCGGACCATGAGCCAGCCGAGCACTGCGCACTGCGCGATCGCCACGCCGCCGAAGACGATCGAGTCGAGCAACTGGGCCGTGGGCACCCCGTCCCCCGTGAGCCGCCCGATGACGCCGGTGACGAACCGGTAGAGCACGGGAGCGCCGGCGAGCACGAACGTCGTGAGGCTGGCCGTGTAGCCGACGACGACGAGCCACGAGTACCAGCGCGCCACCTTGCGGTCGACCGGGTGCAGTGCCGACTCGTCCGTCTCCGGCTTGCCGAAGAGCCGCCGGACCCTGTTGCGGACCATCAGGAGCGCGGCCCCGTGCAGGTCGACGCAGCCGAGCACCGTGCTCACGAGCACGTAGATGTCCGTGCGCAGGTAGAGGAAGAACTGCCAGATGACCCGGAGCAGCGCGGCGAACGCGACGGCCAGCAGGAACCGCCCTGGCCCCGACAGCGTGCCGTCCGCGTGCCGCGTCAGGTCGGCGGCGATGGTGCACGCGGCGATCCCGAGCACGTCGGCCAGCAGTCCCGCGACGATCGGCAGGTAGCGCTGGCGGCGCGGTACCGCCACGAGCCCGTCGAGCGAGGTCTCCAGCACGATGAAGTAGAGCCGCCGCCCGATTCGCAGCCTCGAACGGACACCGAGCCGGCGTCCGGCCAGCGCGTGAAAGGACTCGTGCAGGAAAAGAAGAGGAATCGCGGCGAGGAACAGCCCGACCTGGATGACCATGTAATAGTCGGAGAAGAAGATGTTGTGATAGGTCGGCCGCAGGTCCGCGTTGAACACCATCGCGAACAATCCCCAGACGGCCACGGCCGCGTACACGAACCACGCCACCGGTGAGAACAACGCGGCACCCAGTCCGCTGAAACGCACCGGCGCCGTCTCGGTGGTGACTTCCCCGGATTTGCGAATGAGGTCGAGCTCGTCCAGGCCCGCGACGACGTCCTCGATGTCGACTTCTTCCCCGTATTCGCGCTCGAACCATTCAGCGGCCTGGCGCGGGGTGTCGCCGTCGACCAGCCTGCGCACGAGCGCGGCGCCCTCACCGGGGAAAATGCCGTACGAATCGACGTCGGGGCGACCGATCGTCACCTCGTCGCCGTCCTCCAGGAACACCAGCGGGTGCAATGGCACCGACCGGTCCAGATCGATCTCGCTCACGACGTTCCTCCCCGGCGTCAGGCCGGATGCGCTGGGCTCGGGACCCAGCGCATCCGCGTCGCGCCTTAGACCGGCTTGACGTTGTACTGCGAGCAGGCGGCCGCCGTGAGGCGAACCGGGCCCACCTTGCGAATGGTGATTCGCTTCATCTTGGCCTTGGTCTTCTCCATGAGTGCTCCTCCCTCCGATGTGCAACTGACATCGAGGAGTCTGCCCGCGCACTCCAAGAAAGCACCAAGAGCGCTCCAAAATCGTTCAGCCGTGCCTGAGCAATGAAAATCGAATGGGCAGTATTGCTCGGATCAGCGCCGGGTGGCCGTCGCGCCCTTGGCGATCAGGTTGTTGCCGATGTACTTCTCGGACAGCGCGCGGAACGTGTACCTGGCGGCGTCACCGTTCAGGTTCGGGGTCCAGCAGCGACGCTCACCCGCCTTGATGTGCTGGTTGCCGCCGGGCTCGGTGTCGCAGTTGACCTCGCCGACCCAGTTCCCGTTGTCGTAGCGCTGGAGCCAGACCTGCGCCGTCTGGTTCGTGACGAAGGTCTGCTCGTACAGCGCGAACGCGAAGTACAGGCTGCCCTGCCGGCAGAGGTAGATCGTGCCGATGCGGTCGCCGGTCGAGATGGACTTGATCGGCCCGGTGGTGACGACGGTCTGGAAGCCGTTGTCGTTCTGGCAGTCCGGGTTCGCCTCGATTCCCGCCGACGCCGGTGCCGCCAGGCCCACCAGAACAGCCCCCGCCACGGCGAGAGCCGCGGTGATCTTCTTGAACATGTCCCCTCCTCGTTGCACGGCGAGATGCCGTGTCCTCACGATGGAGAGCCGGTGCTGCGGACTCCTTGCGGATTTTCTTGAATCGCGAGGTCAGAGGCGTAGGGTCGGATCATGAAAACGCCGAAGCTGCTCGACGGCAGGCTGAAGCTGCGCCACCTCGTGCTGCTGGACGCGTTGCTCAGGCAGGGCACGGTCGTGGGCGCGGCGGCCGCACTGCACGTCACCCAGCCGGTCGTCACGCGCGGGTTGCACGAGCTGGAGGAGATCCTCGGCGTCACGCTGTTCGACCGCGGCCCGCGGGGCATCACGCCGACGGTGTACGGGTCGGCGTTCGGCGACCACGCCAGGGCCGTGCTCGCGCAGCTCAACGAGGCGGGCCGGCACCTGGTCGAACTGGCGCAGGCCGAACGAGGCACGGTGGTCGTCGGCACGCACCTCGCCGGCACGAACGTGTTGCTGCCGCGCGCGATCACCGCGATGAAGCGGCGGCGGCCGAACCTGACCGTCATCGTGCGCGAGGCCGCGCCCGAGCCGTTGCTCGCCGAGCTGGCGGCCGGGCGCGTGGACATGATCGTGGGACGGCTGACAGCCCCGTCGGACGAGCAGCTCGAACGGCGCAAGCTCTACGACGAGGCCGTGCACCTGGTCGTCCGGGCGACGCATCCGCTGGCGGGCCGCGAGGTCGGGCCGGCCGAGCTGGGCGAGTACCCGTGGATCATGCCGGGCGCGGAAACGGTGCTGCGGCGGGAGCTGGAGCAGTTCTTCGCGCGCCACGAGATCGCGCTGCCGGTCAACCGGGTGGAGACGACGTCGTTCCTGATCGTGCGGGAACTGTTGCTGGAGAACGACTTCATCGCCGCGCTGCCCAGCCTGATCACGGTCGACGACGCCCGGCTCTCCCGGTTGCCGGTCAAGCTCGACCAGGTCGGGCACAGCGTCGGGCTCACCCTGCCGTCCCGCACGCTGAGCCCGTCCGCCGAGGCGTTCATCGACTGCCTGACCGAGATCGCGTCCGAAATGGACAGCCGCAACTAGCCGAGAAACCGTTCGGCGTTGCCGCGTTCGATCAACGCGCGCTGCTCGTCGGTCAGGAACCCGCTCTTCGCCACGACTCCGCCGGCCGGGCGCTCCCCCAGCGGGTATGGGTAGTCGCTGCCGACCACCACCCGTTCCACCCCGACGGTGTCCACGAGCAGCCGCAGTGCGCGTTCGTCGAACACCACCGAGTCGACGTAGAACCGGTCCAGGTAGTGCGACGGCGGGTACTGCGAGGTGCCGATCACGTCGTGGCGCTGGTGCCAGGCGTTCTCGGTGCGGCCGAGCCAGAACGCGAACGAGCCGCCGCCGTGCGCGAAGCAGATCCGCAGCCGCGAGTCGATGCGGTCGAACACGCCGCCGAGGATCAGCGCGAGCACGGACAGGTGCGTCTCGGCGGGCATGCCGGTCAGCCACTGGGCCATCCACCGGTCGTTGCGCGGTGTGCTGGCCATGTCCCACGGGTGCACGAACACCGGTACGCCGAGCGACGCCGCGTGCTGCAGGAACGTCACCACGCCCTCGCTGTCGAGATCGTCGTCGCCGACGTGGTTGCCGATCTCGACGCCGCGATGTCCGTTCGCCAGACAGCGTTCCAGCTCCCGGCAGGCCTCGTCCGGGTCCTGCAACGGCACCTGGCAGAACGGGATCAGCCGGCCGGGCGCCGGTGCGCAGATGTCCAGCGCGAGGTCGTTGAAGATCCGGGCGATCCCGGCGGCCTGCGGTGCCGGTGCGCCGTAGGAGAAGAACGCCGGCGTGGGCGAGACGACCTGGGCGTCCACGCCGTCCGCGTCCATGTCGGCCAGCCGCGGTTCGGCGTCCCAGCAGTTCGACTGGACCCGCCGGAACTCGCGGGTGCCCATCATGATCATGGCGTCGGACGCCGATTCCAGCCGCAGCCAGGGTGCTTCGGCGCCGGGGAGTTCCGGCCAGCCCTGCGGAACGTAGTGCGTGTGGACGTCGATCAAGCCCATGGTCAGCCCTTGCCGGGATGCAGGGCGCCGCAGTTCTCGCAGGTGCGGCTGTCGACGGAGGCGTAGAACTTCTCGAACACCGGCGGCAGGTCGGCCACGATGTCGCGCACCTGCAGCTCGATCTCGTGGATGAGGTGCGAGCAGCTCAGGCAGTACCACTGGAACCGTTCGAGCGTGCCCTCCTCGCGGACGCGTTCGATCACGAGGCCGATCGAGTCCGGGTCGGGTCGCTGCGGCGAGTGCGGGGTGTTGCCGGGCAGCAGCCACGTCTCGCCCTCGCGGATGTGCACGGTCCGCGGGCCGTCCGCGGTCATGACGTCGACGTGCATGTCGCCCTTGATCTGGAAGAACCACTCCTCGTAGGGATCGTCGTGGAAGTCGGTGCGGCTGTTGGGGCCGCCGACGATCTGCACGATGAAGTCGTCGCCCAGTGCCATCGTCCTGTTCGCGACCGGCGGCTTGAGCAGGTGCCGGTTCTCGGCGATCCAGGCCTGGAAGTTGATCACGGGCGGCAGAGTCATCGAGTCTCCTCGGTACGCGGCAGGCGGGCGATCGCCTGGATCTCGATCAGCAGGTGCGGATGCGGAAGCTGGTGCACGGCGACGGTCGTGCGGGCCGGTCCGGTCTCGTCGAAGAACTCGGCGTAGACCTCGTTGTAGCCGCCGAAGTCGTTCATGGAGACCAGGAACGTGGTGACCTGGGTGACGTCGGCGAGCGTGCAGCCGACCTCGCCGAGGATGGTGGCGATGTTCTCGATCACGGCCCTGGTCTGGGCGCGGATGTTCAAGTTCGTGGTGCCCAGTTCGTCCACCTCGACACCGGCGAACGAGTCGTCGGGACGCCGGGAGCTGGTGCCGGAGACGAACACCAGGTCGCCGGAGACCTTGACGTGCGGGAACCGTCCGCGCGGGCGGGCGAGTCCGGTGATCGTGCGTGCGGTCATCGCGGCCGTCCTTCGAACGAGACGGGGCCGAGCCCGTCGATGGAGCACTCGACGTGTCCCCCGGTCAGTGGCAGGGCCACGGTCGCCGCGCCCGCCAGCACCACGTACCCGGCCTTCAACGGGATGTTCCGCTTCCGTGCCACCTCTTCGAGGGCTACCAGTGCGTTGACCGGGTCGCCCAGAATCGCGCTGGTGGAGCCTTCCACAATGGACGATCCCGCGGTCAGCCGCACGGCGCGGTCGCCGATGTCGGTCATGGGCTGCCAAGGTCCGATGACGTACCCGGCGGCGGAGGTGTTGTCGGCGATGACGTCGGTGTGGGTGAAGCGGAAGTTCTCGTACCGCGAGTCGATGATCTCGATCGCGGCGGCGACCGCGTCCACGCACTCCAGGATCGGGACGGTGCCGTCGACGTCGCGGGACAGCCGGTAGGCGATCTCCGGTTCGGCCTTGGGGTGGATGAGGTTCTCGCTCGTGCGGCCGGCCATCCCGCTCGTGAGCCTGCCGACGATCACCTCGGACACGCCCATCTGCCTCATCTTCGCCTCGCTGGTGAAGCCGAGCTTCACGCCGGTGACGATCTCGCCGTCGCGTTCCCGCAGGGCGATGAGCGCGTGCTGGACCGCGTAGGCGTCCTCCACCGTGAGGTCCCCGAAGCTGGAGATCGCCGTCGCGGTCGTCTGTGCTTTGTGGAGGGTCTCGGCGTGGTTCACAGCTGCACGCACACGTTCGTCGGCTCGGTGTAGAAGTGCAGCGACGACTCGCCGCCCTCGCGGCCGATCCCGGACATGCCCATGCCGCCGAACGGTGACCGCAGGTCGCGCAGGAACCAGGTGTTGACCCACGACATGCCGACGTTCATGGCCTGCGCGACGCGATGGCCGCGGCGCAGGTTGTTCGTCCAGACGGAGGCGGCCAGGCCGTAGTCGGTGTCGTTGGCGAGCGCGATCGCCTCTTCCTCCGCGTCGAACGGGATCAGCGCCGCGACCGGCCCGAAGATCTCGTCGCGCACCACGCGGTCGGCGTTGGTCAGCCCGGTCCACAGCGTCGGTTCGATCCACGAACCGTCCCGCAGACCTTCCGGCATCTCGGGAATCCCGCCACCGACGATCGCCTTCGCCCCGGCCTCCTCCGCCAGCGCGAGGTGGTCGAGCACCTTGCGCCGGTGCTGCTGCGAGATCAACGGACCGGTGGTCGTGTCCGGATCGGACGGATCACCGAGCTTGAGCGCTCGCGCGCGTTCGGCGAGCCCGTCCGCGACGTCGGCGAAGATCGTCCGCTGCACGTAGACGCGTTCGGTGCACAGGCAGACCTGGCCGGTGTTGGTGAAGATCGCCCGGCCCAGCCCGGCGAGCGCCTCGTCCAGGTGCACGTCGTCGAACACGATCGCCGCGTTCTTGCCGCCGAGTTCGAACGACACGGGGCGGACGCGCGGTGCGACCGTCCTCATGACACGGGTGCCGGTCGCGGTGGAACCGGTGAAGGTCACCCCGTCGATGCCGGGGTGTCCGGCCAGAAGCTCACCGATGTCACCGTGACCGTGCACCACGTTGTAGGCGCCCGCGGGCAGTCCCGCGTCGCGCAGCACCTCGGCGAGCAACGTCGCCGTGGCCGGGGTCAGCTCGCTCGGCTTCACCACGACGCTGTTGCCGCACGCGAGCGCGGCCGCCACCTTCCACGTCAGCAACAGCAGCGGGAGGTTCCACGGCACGATCACCGCGACCACGCCGAGCGGTTTGCGGACGGCGTAGTTCAGCGCCTGCCTGCCGTCCGCGAGATCGGTGAGGAACGACTCCTGACCGGCCGCGGACACCACGTCCGCGAACGTCCGGAAGTTGTGCACCGCCCTCGCCACGTCGAGTTCGCGGGCGAGCGCCACCGGTTTGCCGGTGTCCGCGACCTCGGCGGCGACGAACTCCTCGAACCGCGCCTCGATGCCGTCGGCGGCCCGTCGCAGCACGGCCGCCCGTTCCCGCACCGGCACCCGGTCCCAGCCGGACGTGCGCGCGGCGGCCACCGCCCGGTCGACCAGCGGCGCGTCGGCGGCCTGCACCATCGCGTGCGTCCTGCCGGTGGCCGGGTCGACGTCACCGAAGGCCGCGTCCCGCTCGGCGAACGCGCCACCGACGAAGTTGCGGATCATTTCCATGACCACCACTGTGGGCAGCGCCGCCATGCTCCGCCAATGCCGTTCTCGCGGCCGGTCATGCCCGCCCGGCTATAGCGTCAGGTCAGGCGAAAGTCTTCGCCAGCACCGTGTTCACGTGCGCGGCGATCTCGTCGGCCGCCTCCTCCAGCGCGAAGTGGCCGGTGTCGAGCAGTACGACCTCGGCGGAGGGCACGTCCCGGCGGTAGGCCTCGGCTCCGGGAGCGATGAAGAACGTGTCGTTGCGGCCCCAGATGGCGAGAACATTCGGCTGCCGCTCGCGCAGCCAGGCCTGCCAGGACGGGTAGCGGCCGGGGTTGGTCTGGTAGTCCCACAGCAGCGCCTTCATGTAGTCGGCGCGGCCGGGCAGGTCGATGACGGCCTGGTCGGCCAGCGCCTGCTCCGGGTCGATGTGCTCGGGGTTCTTCGCGCCCGTGAGCCACTGGTGCTGAGTGCCCGCGAGGCTGACGACCCAGTCGACGGTGTCCTGGTGCTTGGCCCTGTCGCTCCACCAGCCGTTCAAGCCCTCGACGTCAGGGCCGAAACCCTCCTCGTAGGCGTTGCCGTTCTGCGTGATCACGGCCCTGACCCGCTGGTCGTGCTCCAGCGCGATCCGGAAGCCGACCGGAGAACCGAAGTCGAACATGTAGACGGCGTAGTCGCCGACGCCGAGCAGGTCGATGACCTTGCCGGTGACCTCGGCCAGCCGGTCGAACGTCGGGCTCTCCGGCAGCGGGTCGGACGAGCCGAAGCCGGGGTAGTCGATCGCGACGAGGTGCCAGTCGGCGGCGAGGCGGTCGATCAGCCGCACGTAGGCACGGGTGCTCGACGGGTAACCGGGCAGCAGCACCAGGGTGGGCCTGCTCGCGTCACCCGCCTCGCGGACGAACACCTTCAGGCCGTCGACCTCGACGTGGTGGTGGCGGATCGCGGGCATCTCGTTCTCCTCGGTTCGTCCTAATGGATAGAACGACCGTATACACGTTAGGTTCGCCGCTGCAAGAGTTCCTGACGAGAATCTGCTAACGTCTTAAGAGTCGCTTCAACCATTAGGAGACGGTGTGGCCACGACCCTGCCCGAGTTCCAGGCGGCGGGCTTCCCGATGGGCGCCGAGCCGCTCGTGGCGCTCGACCTGGTGGACACGCAGGCGTTGTGCCTCGACCCGGTCAGGGACTTCCTCGCGGACGAGGCCGAGCACGCGAAGTGGTGGGCGCTGCAGGCGGACCGGCTGCCCGCCGCACCGCCACCGGCGATGAGCGCCACCCGCCGGTTGCGTTCGGTGCTCCAGGAACTGTTCGACGCTCACCTGACCGGGCGCGCGCCGGATCCGGCGCTGATCGCGGATCTCAACGCCGTCGCCGCCGCGGTTCCGACCAGCCCCCGGCTCGACGGCTGGGGAGCCGGGGCGAAGGCAGAGATCCGGTGGCACGACGACTACAACGGTCATCCGGCACTGGCCGCGATCGCGGGAGAGGCGATCCGGCTGCTGGCCGACCCCGTGCAGAGGGAGAAGCTGCGCGCGTGCGGCAACCCGGCCTGCTCCATGGTCTTCCTGGCCGAGAACAAGCGCCGGGTCTGGTGCGCCGCCAACGTGTGCGGCAACCGGGCCCGGGTCGCGCGGCACTACGAACGCACGCGCGCCTGATCCTTCGTGGCCTCGTGCAGCAGCACGGCGAGCGGGGCGGGCGTGGACAGGAACGGCGAGTGCGACGTCGGCAGGTGATGCACCACCGACGCGCGGGTGGCCAGCTCCTCCTGCAACGCCGGCGGCATCGTCTTGTCGTTGTCGCACACCAGGTACGTGGACGGGATCGTGAGCCAGCCGGCGGCCCTGAGCCGGTCGGAGGCGGAACGGGCGCTCTGCGGCCGCAGCATCGTGACGGCACGCTCGGCCAGCACGGGATCGACGTCGCCGTAGAACTGGGCGACGGCGTCGGGCGGCGGAGCGACGAACTCGGTCTCGAACGGCGGCATGCCCGCCGCCTCACCGATCGACGTGCCCGCTTCGAGCATCCACGCCGCCAGGTAGACCAGGCGCGTCACGAAGGCCGACCCCGCCGTCGCCTCGGTGACCGGGAAGCCACCGTAGGAGTGCCCGACCACCGCGACCGGCCGGTCGATCGCCGCGATCGCGTGCCGGATGGCCTCCGCGTCCTCGTGCAGCCCGGCGGGCGAACCCGAACTGGGCAGGTCGACGGTGTGCGCGGTGCGGCCGAGGTGGCGCAGCTCCTCGACCACGAGCTCCCAGCACCACGAACCGTGCCACGCGCCGTGAACGAGAAGGATGTCGGGCAAGTGCATCTGATCTCCCGCTAGGAAGCCGGAATCGTCTCACGGGCACGCCTCGCGCCGGACGAGACCCGGCTAAAATCGATCACGCTGCCGTTCTACGTCTGAGGAGACGCCCATGCGGACGATCAGCCGGCTCGCTCTGGTCACGGCGCTCGTCGGTCTCGCGGCCACCGCGGCACCGGCCGTCGCGGGTGCGACGCCGGGTCACGGGGTCAGCGCCGTCACGATCTTCGACCAGACCGTGGGCGACACCCAGTACGTGATCAGGGAGATCACCATCGAGCCGGGAGGGGCCACGGGCTGGCACTACCACCCCGGCCCGGTGCGCGGCGTGGTCACCAAGGGCGTGCTGACCCACCACGACTCCGACTGCTCGGTGGACGGCGTGTACCGGCCGGGTCAGTTCATCAGCGAGCGCAGCGGCACCGGGTACGTCCACATCGGACGAAACCTCGCGGCCACCCCACTGGTGCTGACCGTGTTCTACGAGAACCCGGTCGGCAACCCGCTGGCCGTCAGCACGCCGAACCCAGGCTGCTCCTTCGAGTGAGGACTACCGGCGGCGGTTCGCGTTGATCTCGTCGCGGTGCTCCAGCGCCCACTCGGCGAGCGCGATCACCAGCGGTACCAACGTCTTCCCGAGCTCGGTCAGCTCGTACTCGACCCGTGGCGGCACCTCCGCGTAGGCCGTGCGGCTGATCAGGCCGTCCTCGGCGAGGTGCTTCAACGTCAGCGTGAGCATGCGCTGCGAGATGCCGGTGACCGTCTTCTCCAGCTCGCCGAAGCGCAACGGGCCGGAGAACAGCGCGCCGACGACCAGCAGGCTCCACTTGTCGCTGATGCGGTCGAGGACCTCGCGGACCGCGCCCCCGTCGTTCATCGGCGGCGGGCAGCTGCCGCCGGGAGTGAACCCCATCACAGCCGGACCTCCCGTCCTGGACACATACATCGGTGTGCCTTTTGCGACGCCCTCATTGCAGACACATCATGAGGCTACGCACAAGAGGTAAGGATTGGAGAGTTCGAATGAACATCGCACTGTGGGTGGTCCAGGGCCTGTTGGCGGCGCTGTACCTGGGCGCCGGGGTCATGAAGCTGGTGCGGCCACGCGAGCAGATGATCGCGTCCGGAAACTTCGACTGGGCGAAGGACGTCACCGACACGGGCCTCAAGGGAATCGGTGCCGTCGAGGTGCTCGGCGCGCTCGGCCTGATCCTGCCGTGGCTGACCGGCATCGCTCCGATCCTGACGCCCATCGCGGCGGTCGGACTGGTCATCGTGCAGGTCTTCGCCGCGCGGGCGCACGTCAAGATCGGCGACACGAAGTCGTTGCCCGTCAACGTGATCCTGCTGCTGTTGGCCGCATTTGTCGCGATCGGCCGTTTCGCGGCATTATAGTATGTAAAGTTTCCTATCATATTGACCAGAGGTCTAGACGTGTGTCACGCTCACGAAAATCGCCGCCCTCCAAGCGAAAACGGCCACTTCGAGTGAGGGACACATGCGCAAAACCCTGCAAGCACTGGCTTTGACCGCTGTCGCCGCCACCAGCCTGATCTCCGCGCACTCGGCGATCGCCGCTCCGGTGGCGGCGAAAGCCGCGGCCTCCCCGTACGTTCCGGGAACGCTGCGACCGTCGGCTGACCAGGCGACCCAGGACGCCGCGTTGATGAAGTACTGGAACTTCTGGAAGACCAACTTCCTGAGCACCAAGTGCGGTTCCGGTACCTATGCCGTGCTGTCCAAGGACGCCGACCACGCCTACGTCGCCGAGGGCGAGGGCTACGGCATGACGATCGCCGCGATGATGGGCGGCAAGGACACCCAGGCGCGGGCGATCTTCGACGGCATCCTCAAGTTCGTCAAGGCGCATCCGTCGGTCAACAACAAGGACCTGCACGCGGCCGAGCAGGACGCGAACTGCAAGAGCGTCAACGGCAGCGACTCCGCGACCGACGGCGACCTGGAGATCGCGTACGGCCTGCTCGTCGCCGACAAGGTCTGGGGCAGCACCGGGTCGGTGAACTACCTGGCCGAGGCCAAGCGGGTCATCAACGCCATCAAGAAGTCCGAGGTCAACTCCAGCTCGAAGTACATGCTCCTGGGCGACTGGGGCAACGACGCCGAGTACAAGAACAGCTCGCGCTCGTCGGACTGGATGCCCGGCCACTTCCGCGCGTTCGCCAAGGCGACCGGTGACTCGACCTGGACCACGATCCGCACCACGCACGAGAGCGCGGTCACCAAGATCCAGTCGCAGTACTCGAGCAAGACCGGGCTGCTGCCCGACTTCGTGGTGAACACGAACAGCAGCATCAAGCCCGCGCCGGCGAACTTCCTCGAGGGCGAGTACGACGGCGCCTACAGCTGGAACGCCTGCCGCGACCCGTGGCGGCTCGGCGCCGACGCGATCACCGCGTCCGACAGCGCCGCGCAGGCCCAGGTCCGCAAGATGAACACCTGGATCCAGACCAAGACCGGCGGTGACCCCGCCAAGATCGGTTCGGGCTTCAAGCTCGACGGCACCGCGACCGAGTCCGGCGAGCACCCCTGCTTCACCGCGCCGTTCGCCGTGGCCGCGATGAACGACCCGGGCAGCCAGGTGTGGCTCGACAAGCTGTTCACCCAGATCACCAGGTTCAGCCCGGACAAGAACGACTACTACGGCACCGGTATCAACCTGCAGGTGCTGATCATCCTGTCCGGCAACTTCATCGCTCCCTGATCACCCTCCGCCGCCCCCATCGGAGGTTCCCTTGTCGGTCCGGCCGGTGAGCCGCCGGACTGCCCGGCCCCCGCCCCGGGCTACGACTCCGGTTACGGGCTATGGCTGGTCGACGCGCCGTACTGGCACCTCACCGGGTTCACGGTCGCGGAGTCCAAGAAGGGCATCGTCGCGGACAACTCGCACCACACGGTGATCGACCGCGTGACCGTGCGCAAGACCGACGAGGAGGGCGTCCACTTCCGGAAGTCCTCCGCCGACAGCGTCATCCGCAACTCGACGGTCACCGACACCGGCCTGGTCCAGATCGGGTTCGGCGAAGGTGTCCACATCGGATCCGCCGAGTCCAACTGGGAGTGTCACGGCAACAGCGGCGGCGTCGACAAGAGCGACCGGGTCCAGGTGCTGAACAACACCATCGGCCCGAACGTCACCGCCGAGCACGTCGACGTCAAGGAGGGCACCCAGAAAGGCGTCATCCGCGGGAACACGTTCAACGGCAAGGGGATCTCGGGCCAGCATTCCGCCGACTCGTGGGTGGACGTGAAGGGTTCCGGCTACCTGCTGGAGAACAACACCGGCACGTTCAGCAAGCCCGGCACCCTGGCCAACGGCTACGAGACGCACCAGATCACCGGCGGCGCAAGCGGGTGCCCAACGTGGTCCACGCGTCCAACACCGTGGCAGGCGCGAAGAAGGGCCTGACCAACGCGAAGGTCACTCCGTAGGCGGTACGCGGCTGTCCTGCGGGTTCGGCGAACCCGCAGGACAGTGCTCACCCGATCGGGTCCAGGTCCACGGGGTACCGTGCCGTCGCATGAGTGCTCGGTTCCAGGAACTCGACTACCGCCAGACCCCGCTCGGTGAGCTCACCCTCCGCCGCCGGCTCGAACCCGGCACCGGCAGGGAGATCCACGAGATCAAGCTCAACGAAGAGTTCCTGATGTCCAGCCTCTTCGTCGTCGCCGAGGTCGAACTGGCCCGCCTGGCACTCGCGGAACTGTCCGGGGACGGCCTGAACGTGGTCGTGGGCGGCCTCGGACTCGGCTACACCGCGCAGACCGTTCTCGAAGACCCGCGGGTCGGCGCGCTGCTCGTCGTCGACGCCCTCGGCGAGGTCATCGAATGGCATCAGCAGGGCCTCATCCCCGCCGGGAAGACGCTGGCGGCCGACGAGCGCTGCCGGCTCGTCCACGGTGACTTCTTCGACCTGACCCGGTCCGGGCAGGGCTACGACCCGGAAGCGCCCGGCAGGCTGTTCGACGCCGTCGTCGTCGACATCGACCACTCCCCGCGCCACCTGCTGCACCCCACCAACGCCGACTTCTACGAACCCGAAGGCGTGCGGCGGATCAGCGACCTGCTCAGCCCCGGCGGGGTGTTCGCGCTGTGGTCCAACGACCCGCCCGAGGACGAGTACACCGCCACTCTCGCGAGCGTCTTCACCGACGTGCGGGCCGAGGTCGTCAGCTTCCCCAACCCGATCCAGGGCCGTGACTCGACGAACACGGTCTACCTGGCGAAGCGCGGCTGACCGCGTCCATTCGCCCTATCTTCGAGAATCTTGGTTTGGCCGCGGCCGTTCGCGGGCATTGGATCGCTCATGATGGCGTCGTACTGGGAGACCGCCCGGACCGGTTTCCTGGCGTTCGTGGGTGTCGGGTTGCTGGTTCTGGTTCCGCTCGTGCTGCTGCACTACTTCCGATTCCGGCGGGTGGAGCCGCGCAGGGCCTTCGTGTTGTACGGCCTGCTGGCCTACGGGCTCGTCGCGCTGGCGTTGATCTTCCTGCCGTTCCCGTCGGACGTGGCGAAGCTGTGCACGGGCGACCAGATGCTGTCCACGGTCCCGTTCCAGTGGGTGACCGACATGAACAACAACATGGCGGCGTACGGACGTTCCGGCATCGGGGCGATGGTGCGGTCGCAGGCGTTCCTGCAGCAGCTGTTCAACGTCGCGTTGTTCGTCCCGCTGGGTGTGGTGCTGCGCAAGGCGTACGGCAAGGGGCCGCTCGCCGTGATCGCCATCGCCATGGGCCTGTCGCTGGCCATCGAGGTCGTGCAGTACACCGGCAACCTCGGTTTCTACCCGTGCCCGTACCGGATCGCCGACGTCGACGACCTGATCTCCAACACCTTCGGCGGCCTGCTGGGCTGGATGCTGGCACCGGCCGCGATCGTGGTGCCGAGGGTGCCCTCGTCGGACGAGGCGGCGGCGCCGATCGGCACCGTCACCTTGCCGCGCAGGCTGATCGGGCTGGTCTCCGAGCTCGTCCTGGTGATCGTGATCGCGAAGCTCGTGCTGCACTCGGACCCGCTGTGGGCCGTCTGCGTGCTCGTGGCGTTCCGCGTCGTGCTGCCCGCCGCGGCGAACGGGATGACGATCGGCGGAATCCTGCTGCACTACCGGATCCGCTCCCAGGACGGGTCGCGCGCCAACCCGGCCCAGCTCGCGTTGCGCGAACTCCTCGGGTTCACCGGTTTCATGGCCTACGCGACGGTCGTGTCGCCGCTGATCGACATCGGCTGGTGGGACCTGGTCGTCGTGGCGTTGTACGTCGGCGGCGCGTTCGTCTTCCCGGTCTTCCGGCGGGACCAGCGCGGCTGGCACGAGCACGCCGCACGGACGCGCGACCTGCCCGCCGTTCACAACAGTTCGGCGAGCAGGGAGGCCGCGACCGAGGCCCCGTTGGACTCGACCGCGCGGTAGGCGATCTCACGTCCGATCTCCTCGGCGATGGCCGTGGCCAGCACCTGACGGTCGACGACCTCCTCGTAGGTCATGCACCGGCCCGCTCCGTAGCGTTCGAGCCTGTGCCGGACGTGGAAGTTCTGCTCGAAGTGGTGGCGCAGCGGGACGAAGAGGAACGGGCGCCGGGCGGCGGTCAGTTCCATGCACGTGGTCAGGCCGCCCTGCACCACCGCCAGGTCGCACGCGGCGAGGTGCCGCGGCAGATCCGGCAGGTAGCCGCGGATCTCGACGCCGGGGTGGCTCGGCAGCGAGGCCGGATCGATGCGCGGTCCGGTGACGACGAGGAACCTCAGGCCCGGTACCCGCCGAGTCGCGGCGGGCACTGCGTCCAGCACTCGCCGCAGCAACGACTCCCCCACTCCCGAGCCGCCGACCGTGACCACGCACAGCTTCTCGTCGTCACGGACGCGGAGCTGCCTGCGCAACGCGTCGCGCTCGCGTTCGTCCGGCGGGTCGAATCCCGTTACATAGCCGGAGAAGTCGAAGTTCTGCTCCGTCCACTCGCGAATCGCGGGCAGGCCCTCGCCGAACGGCAGGGAGATCACGTCATCCGGGTTGCCGACGAACACCGAGCGGTCGCGCACGCGGCGCAGGCGGGCTCTTTGCTCGATCATGTCGAGGTTGTAGTCGGCGGTCAGGCGTTGCTCGCGGGCGCCGCCGTCGGGCATCGGCAGCCAGCCGACGAAGTCCGTCAGCCAGGCGAACGAGAACCGCTTCAGGGCGGGGTTCTCGTGCAGGAAGTAGTCGACGTCCCAGGCCTCGTCGCCGATCACCAGGTCGTACGGCTCGGCGTCGAGGACGTCGTTGAAGACCATGAAGTTGTTGACCAGCACCGCGTCCAGGCGCCGGAACGCCTCGAACACGTGCAGGTCGTGCTCGCCCGCGTCGTCCTCGACGTGGGCCGACTCGTTCGCGAGCCACGCGGACGCCGGGTGGATCCGCTCCCCCGCCGGGCCGAGCACCTCGGTGACCGGGTGCTGCGCGAGCCAGTCGATCTGCAACCTCGGATGCAGTTTGCGCAGCTCGGACGCTATGGCGAGGTCACGGCGGGCGTGGCCGAGGCCGATCGGCGAGCTCAGGTAGAGCGCTCGCGGCGGCCTGGTGATCGCCCTGGACGACCTCGTGCGCCGGGCCACGGGATGCACGCGATCGACGAACTCCTTGATCAGCAGGTTGATCCGCACCGGGTCGCGGGCGTGCACGCCGTGCCCGGAGTCGTCGAGCAGCACCAGCGAGCCGCCGGTGAGCTCGGCGAGGCGTTCCCCGATGGCGTGCGGGCGGATGCGGTCGTCGGTTCCGTGGATCACCAGCACCGGGCAGCGGACCTTGCGGCAGTCGTCCTCGATGGACGCGGAGCTGTTCCGGCCGATCGTCGTGTCGACCAGTGTGGCGGGCTCGACCTCGTGCGCCCACCGCACGGCGTCCTCGATCTGCTTGGTGGAGTGGGGTTCGGGGAACATCCGCGCGAAGAACCAGTCGGCGAAGTCGTCGTAGCCGCCGTCCAGCCAGTATCGCCGGTTGTACTTGCCCTCCGCTGATTCCCAGGCCTCCTTCTCCTGCGCCTGCGCGCCGATGAGCGAACCGCTGGCCGGGCCGATCACGACGATGCCGGAGACCCGGTCCGGGTGGTGCGCGGCCGCGAGCACCGACCAGGCGTCCCCGCGCGACAACGCCACCAGCACAGCACGTTCGGTGTTCGTCGCGTCCAGGACGGCGATCGCGTCCGCCGCGTACTCGGCATCCACATAGGACTCACCGCCGACCGGGCGGTCAGAATCGCCGGACCCCCGTCCGTCGAAGGTGACCACCCGGAAGTGCCGTGCCAGGTAGGGAACCTGGGCCTTCCAGAACCTCGACGGCACGATCGACCACGTCGGCATCATCAGCACCGTCGGCCTGCCGGGGTTGTCGTAGACCCGGAACGCGAGCCGCACCCCGGCGCGTTCGGCGAACCCCGCCTGGTCTGCCTCGCGCACCGGGCGCGGCTCGGCTCTCACGGCCGGACTTCGAGGACCTGGTTGAACGGGGTCTGGGCCACCCCGGCGAACCGGGTGAACCCGCCGGCCACCGCCACGTCGCGGATGCGCGCGGGCCCGGCCTGGGTGCCGAGCGCGAGTCCGACGTCCTGCGACAGCGAGGCCGGCGTGCACAGCAGCGCGGAGAAGCCGTAGTAGGTGCGGCCGACGGGGTTGAGATTGTCCTCGACGTGGTCGCCCGCCATGGGTTCGACGATCATCCACGTGCCGTCGGACGCCACCGCGTCCCTGACGTGCTGGGCCGCCCCGACCGGGTCGCCCATGTCGTGCAGGCAGTCGAACATGGTCACGAGGTCGTAGTCCCTGCCGCTGAAGTCCTTCGCGGAGGCGACCTCGAACGTCACCCGGTCGCCGACTCCGGCGGCCGCCGCCCGTTCGCGAGCGATCTCGATCGACTCGGGGTGGTAGTCCGACCCGGTGAAGAACGACTTCGGGAACGCCTGTGCCATAAGGATCGTTGATGCGCCGTGGCCGCAGCCGACGTCGGCGACCCGTGCACCGGCCTGCAACTTCGCCGTCACGCCGTCGAGCGCGGGCAGCCAGCCCTCGATCAGGTTCGCCGCGTAGTTCGGCCGGAAGAACCGCTCGCAGCCGAGGTGCACGTCGGTGTTGTGCTCGTGCCAGCCGACCCCGGAGCCGCTGCGGGCCGCGTCCAGCACGCGTCCGGCGTCGTGCACGGTGCCCAGCGCGATCTGGAACATGCCGGGCAGGAACGCGGGGCTGTCCTCGACCGTCAACGCCACCGCGTGCTCGATCGGCAGCGTGTATCGGCTGGTAGCGGGGTCGTAGGTGACATAACTGCCGGCTGCCTGGGCGTTGAGCCACTCCCGCGCGTAGGGCTCGGCGGTGCCGGTGCGGTCGGCGAGTTCGGCGGGGCTGATCGGGTCGCCCGACGCCATCGCGCGGTAGTAGCCGAGCTTGTCGCCCATCACGACGAGCGCGGCGTTCAGCGTGGCGCCCACCTCGTCGACGGCGCGGAACACGAACTGCATGAGCTTGTCGGTGTCTACCTCGGGTCTTGTCGTCGTCATCTGCTCTTCCCTCCGGTGAGGGTCGGAACCTATGAGCGCCAACGGGACGGTCGCATCAGGTGCCCCACCTAGTGCAGTGGTCTGCTTACACTCCCCCGTGTGCTGATGGGACGCGAGTCCGAGCGTCGACAGGTCGAGCGGCTCGTCGCGAGCGCCCGGCTCGGGCACGGCGGCGTCCTCGCGATCACCGGAGAGCCCGGTGTCGGCAAGACCGCGCTGCTGCGGTTCGCCGCCGAGTGCGCCACCGGCATGACCGTCCTGCAGGCCGCCGGGAGCGAGCCGGAGCGGGAGATCCCGTTCGGCGCCCTGCACCAGGTGCTGCGGCCGGCGCTCGACCGTCTCGACGAGATCCCGGCACCTCAGGCGCAGGCGTTGTCCGTCGCGCTCGCACTGAGCCCTGGGCCCGCCATCGACCGGTTCGCGGTCGGGGCCGCCACGCTGAGCCTGCTCTGCCGGTTCGCCGAGCAACGGCCGGTCGCGGTGCTGCTGGACGACCTGCACCTGGTCGACCGGCCGTCGGCGGACGCGCTGGCGTTCGCGGCGCGCAGGCTGGTGGCCGATCCGATCGTGCTGCTGGCCACCTCGCGCTCCCCTGATCCCGGACTGCCCGCGCTGCCGTTGTCCGGCATCGATCTCGCCGCCGCCGGTGAGCTGGTGTCGAGCCGTTCCGGCACGGCCCTGACGCCTGAGTTGATCGCGCGCCTGCACCGGGCGACGGCCGGGAACCCGCTCGCGTTGATCGAACTGGCCGCGCACCGGCTGGAGCACGTCTCTCCGGAGGCGCCGCTGCCGGTGTCCGCGGCGTTGGCCCACGAGTTCGCGGCGCAGGCCCGGTCACTCGGCGAGGACGGGCGGGCGGCGGTGACCGTCGCCGCGGTGGCGGGCAACGACCTGCGGGTCGTCGCGAACGCGTGCCGGTTGCTCGGTGTCACGGTCGGCTCGCTCGCCGAAGCGGAGAGCGCCGGGCTGGTCCGGATCGCCGACGGCCTGGTCGAGTTCCGGCATCCGCTGATCCGCTCCGCCGTGTACGGGGACTGCGATCCGCAGCGGCGCCGGTCGATCCACCGCGCGGTGGCGGAAGCCGTGGGGCCGCACGACGCCGACCGGCAGGCCTGGCACCTGGCCGAGGCGTCCGTCGGACCGGACGCGGACGTGGCGGATCTCCTCGGACGGGCGGCGGAGCGGGCCCACGAACGCGGTGCGCACGACGTCGCCGCGGCCGCCTACGAACGGGCCGCGCGCCTGAGCCCGGACGTCGAACGGCACGCCCTGCTGTGCGTGACGGCGGCGGAGTCGGCCTGGCTCGCCGGCACCACGCCGCGCGCCGTCGCGTTGCTCGACGAGAGCGGGTCGAACGAGCAGAGAGCCCTGGAGCTGCGCGGGGCGATCGCGGCGCGCACCGGTTCGCTGACCGAGGCCCGCGACCTCTGCTGGACCGCCGCCCGTCAGGCCGGTGACCAGGAGGAAGGCGTCGTGTTCCTGGCCGACGCCGTGAACGCCTGCTTCTACCTCGGCGACACCACGTCCGCGATCAAGCTGGCTCACGAGATCGAGGAACTGCTCGGGCAGGTGACGACACCGCGGGCGCTCGGGCTGGGTCAGATGGCGGCGGGCGTGGCGCGGATCCTCGCCAACCAGGGCGGCGCCGGCCAGATCCGGTCCGCCACCGGGCTTCTCGCCGCCTCCGACGAGTGGCGAGACGACCGGCGCAGGCTGTGGTGGCTGATGATCGGGCCGTTGTTCCTGCGGGACGCCGACTCCGGCGCCGAACTGCGGCGCATCGTCGGCCAGGCCCGTGCGGAGGCGGCCGTGGGAACCCTGCCGTCGTTGCTGTTCCACGTCGCGAGGGACGAGGCGACCACCAACCAGTGGGTGCGGGCCGAGGCCACCTACGACGAGGCGACCCGGCTGGCGCGGGAGACCGGGCAGGAGACCGACCTCGCGATGTGCCTGGCGGGCCTGGCGTGGCTGCGGGCACGACTGGGCGACGAGGCGCGGTGCCGTGCGCTCGTCGCGGAGGCACTGCCCCTCTGCCGCTCCCGCGACATCCACATCGGACGGGTCTGGTCGCTGTTCGCCTTGGGAGAGCTGGAACTGGGGCTCGGCGATCCGCAGAAGGCGCTGGCACACCTGGAAGAACTCGCGGCCCTCCTCGACGACCTCAAGCTCACCGACCCGGACCTGTCCCCCGCGCCCGAACGCGCCGACGCGTTGGTGCGACTGGGCAGGCACGAGGACGCCTGGCAGGTCGCGCGGCGCTACCGTGCCGAAGCCGCGGCGAAGGGCCAGCCGTGGGCGATGGGACGCGCCGAACGCACGATCGGCATGCTCAGTCCTGCCTTCGACACGCACTTCGAGGCGTCCTTGCGTTTCCACGAAAGGACTTTGGACGACTTCGAGACCGCGCGCACCCGTCTCGCCTACGGTGCCCGCCTGCGGCGCGCCCGGCGCCGGGTCGACGCCCGGCCGCACCTGCACGCCGCGCTGGAGACGTTCGAGAACCTCCGCGCGGCCCGGTGGGCGGATCTCGCCGCGGTCGAACTCGGCGCGACGGGCGAGACGATCAAGCGCCGCACACCGGGCGAAACCCTTACGCCCCAGGAGTTGCAGGTGTCGCTGCTGCTCGCGGAGGGCAGGACCACCCGCGAGGTCGCCGCCGCGTTGTTCCTGAGCCCCAAGACCATCGAGTACCACCTGCGCAAGGTCTACACGAAGCTCGGCATCCGCTCACGCGCCGAGCTGGCCGGCCGTCTGCCCTGACGCCCACGCGAACCCGTCCGGGTCGACGAAGCGACCGGCGCCGACCATCTCGATCCGGTGCGAGCCGGAGCCCTCCGGCGACACTCCCGCGTCCTTCGCGAGGGCGCGCCGCCGGTACAGCCCGAGCTTCACGGCACCGGCCGAGGCGAACTGGACGTACATGCGGCCGAAGCTCTTCTCCACGGTGAAGCCTTGGTCGAGGTAGCACTGCTTGCTCGCGACGATGTCGTTGGCGCCCAGCAGGAGCACGACGTCGCCGATCTCGCCGGTGGCCGGGCCGGTGTTCTTCTTCTGCGAGGTCGCGACCTTCCAGATGGTGCCGTCCGGCGCCTGCACGACCCCGCCGTAGCCCCACATCGACTTCGCGGCGGGCTTCAGCACGGTCGCACCGGCGTCGATCGCGCCGCCGATCAGCACGTCGACGTCGGCGGGCTGCGCCACCGTGAGGGACAGGGTGAAGCCGCGGAAGCCGGTGGCCGGTTCCTGGCTCTCGCGCAGCCGCAGCCGGGAGCCGAGCCCGAAAGCGTTGGCGTAGAAGCGTTCGGCGGCCGCGAGGTCGGCCACTTCGAGGGTGATCGCGTCGAATGAGGTCATGCCGGCAACGCTAGGCGCCACCCCCGGACCGTTGCTTCTCGATTTCTGACCGCCTGCGCAGCAGCACCACCGCCACCACGACGACCACAGCGACGGCCGCGACCGTGCTCCCGGTGCCGATGAGCTTCTCGATCCGCCGGGCGGTCTCCCCCGCCGCCGCGCCGAGGCCGATGTGCAGCGCGCACCAGCCCGTGGCGCCGGCGAGAACGGCGGGCAGGAACGTCCGGTACGGCAGCCCGGCCGCTCCTGCCCCGGCGGGCAGCAGGGTGCGCAGCACCGGGAGGAAGATCGCGATCAGCACCGCGACCGCTCCCCGTCTGCGCAGGAAGTCCGTTGCACGGTCCCAATGCCGCGCGCCGTGCCGCCGCACGATCCGCGTCTCGCGCAGCCGGGCGCCGTAGCGCCGGCCGATCAGGAACCCCACCGAGTCGCCTCCCACCGCGCACACCGTGGTCACCAGCCACATCACCACGAACGCGGACGGGCTGGTGGCGGTCGTGCCGAGCACGAAGAGACCGGTCTCGCCGGGAGCGATGAACCCCAGGCCGAGCGTGCACTCGCCGAAGACGAGCAGTCCGGCGGCGACGACCACCCAGGCAGGCGGCAGCTGCGCGAGCCAGTCGAGGAACGCGGTCACGGGACGAGCCTCGCGTCCGGATGGGCGGGAGAGTCGCCGTCGAACAGGGTCGTGTGCTGCCCGCGCAGGTGCAGGCCGAAGAACGCGGCGAGGTAGTCGCGCTGAGCGGTCAGGCTCCGGCGCGGGTCGACGGTGCCGATGGCCGCCGCGAGTTTGTCAGCGGGCAGAGGGTGTTTCTGATCGATCTGAGGCAGCAGCACCTGGGCGTCGGTGAAGCTCGCGTGCTCCGCCTCCGGCAGGTAGACGTCCCGCTTCCAGCCTGTCGAGTTCGCCCAGAACGACGCCCAGTCCGGTGCGTGCGCGTGATTGTGCGGGTGCTTGTCCGAGCCGCTGGTCCCACCACCCATGAGCAGGAACGGCCGGTGGGCGCCCCGCGCGCTGGCCTGGCCGGAGTTCGGGTCCATGCTGCCGTCGAGGTTGGCGCCCGCGTCGATGCGCGGGTCGGTGAGCATGGCCTCGGCGGCGGTGAACCCGCCCATCGAGTGGCCGACCATGCCGACCCTCTCCAGGTCCATCGTGCCGGCGAGGGCCGTGGAGCCGAGCCGGTCCAGCACGAAGCTGGTGTCGCGCACGCGTTCCCGCATCATCAACGCCGTGTCCGCGCGGCTCACCGGGAGTTCCACGCGGTCGGGGAACTCGACGGGTCCGGCGAAGGTGTGGTCGACGGTCACGACGACATAGCCACGACTGGCGAGGTCCTCGACCAGCGTGGTGCCGAACGAGCGGGAGTGCCCGCCTCCCGGCGAGTAGAGGATCACGGGTCGGCGGCCGGGCAGGGCGGCGGCGGTCCGCGCGTGAGTTCGGGTGCCCGCGAAGTCGGCGACGCCGGGGTCCAGCCCGACCGAGGGGCCGGAGGTCTGGTCGTAGAACGCCGCGATCCCGGGGCTGAGGTGACGGGACGGGGCCTTGAGCGCGGGGATCGCCGGGTACCAGAAGGAGATCATCAGTTCCCGTGACCGGCCCGGCGCCCACGGGTCGGTGCGCGACTGGTCGACGAGGTGCAGTTCGGTGGTGCCCACGGGGAACGGCCCGGACGGCCTCGGCAGTGCCAGCGCGACGGGTTCGGCCGCGGCCGGAACCGCCATCACCGCCGTCAGCCCCACCGCCGCGACGACGGCCTCGTACCTGGTTCTCATGTGGCCAGCCTGTCGATCACCACCACCGACCGGCATCTGCCGAAGGCTGTCGTGGGGACTGGCCGAAAGGCATAGATCAACCCTGAACGACGAGCCCCGCCTCGAACGCGATGATCGCCGCCCGCACCCGGTTCGGCACCTCCAGGCGGCGCAGGATGGAGCCCACGAACACCTTCACCGTGCCCTCCACGACGTGCAGGCGCCGGGCGATCTCGGCGTTCGGCAGCCCGGCACCGACCAGCGCGAGCACCTCCCGTTCGCGATCGGTGAGCCTCGCGACGAGGTCTCGCGCACGGGCCGCGCCGGTCTCCCGTTCGCCGCCCAGCCGCCGGATCGCCCAGTGCGCGATCTTCGGCGACAGGTACGCCGCCCCCTCCGCCACGGCCCTGATGCCCGCGAAGAGTTCCCTGGGATCGCCTGTCTTGAGCAGGAATCCGCTGGCACCGCCGTCGAACGCGCGGGCGATGTGCTCGTCCTCGGAGAACGTCGTCAGCATGATCACGCCGGTGCCCGGGACGGTGCGGCGGATCTCCGCTGCGGCGGCGAGGCCGTCCATGCCCGGCATCATGATGTCGAGCAGCACGACGTCCGGCCGGTGCGCCTGAGCGAGTTCCACGGCCGCGCGCCCGTCGGCCGCCTCGCCCACCACCCCGAACTCCGGGTCGGCGCCGAGCACGGCCCGGACGCCGGCTCTGGTCAGCGGCTCGTCGTCGGCGAGCAGGACCCTGATCACCCCGTCACCTCAGCCGAGATGGCGCTGCGCGGCACGGTTTCCTTGAGCACCAACCGGTTCTCGGCGAAGCACAGGCGGAAGAACAGCCGGTCGTCGGTCTGCACGGCGGACCAGTGGTAGCGGCAGTCGGCGCCCTTCGGCGGGTCGGACAGCATGCGTTCGGAGTCCCCCAGGATCTGGAACGGTGGCAGCACGGCCTCGACGTCCGCGCGCGGCGCGCCGAGCTGGATCTGGTCGAACACCTCGGGGTCGAGGCTGTTGTTCGCGCCGACCACCGCGTAGAGGGCCATCGCCAGCACGGCGACCGAGGTGCCGATCAGGAGCGGTTTCCGCGCCACGCGGATCAGGTTTCGGCGAGCCGGCGCGCTGACGGTCGCCGGCCGCGCGTCGTGCGGTAGTTCCGCCACCAGTGCGAACCCGCCTTCGTGCGGTTCGGCGGTGAGCGTGCCGCCCAGCAGCCTGGCCTGTTCGGTCAGCCCTGCCAGCCCGGCACCTCCGCTCGTCGCAACGGAACTCCTCGTCGCCGGTCCATTTGCGACGGTGACGGTCGTGGTGTTGTACGAGCGTTCGACTCGCACGCTGACCGGTGCTCCGGGCGCGTGTTTGGCGGCGTTGGTCAGTCCTTCCTGGACGATCCGGCACACGGCGCGTTCGACGGCTTCCGGTGACGGCTCGGCCGGGGTCCACGTGACGTCCATGCCGGCGGCCGCGGCGCGTTCAACGAGTTCGCCGACGCCTGGCCGGTCGTCCCGCGGACCCAGCACACCGATGATCTCCTGCAGTCGCTCGGTCGCCGCCGCGACTCCCGCCCGGATCTCTCCGGCCGCGACCTGATGCCGTTCGGGCAGGTCCGGGGCCACCTCGAGAGCCGCGGCGCGCAACGCGATGAGCCCCCACTCGTGGCCGAGCGAGTCGTGCATCTCCCTGGCGATGCGGGCCCGTTCCAGCAACGCGGCCCGCTCCTGCCCCGCCGCCACGAGTGCGGCGCGCGACCGCAGGTACCGGCCGGCGAGCCACGGTCCCAGCACCACGACCAGCACGATCAGCACCAGCAGGAACCAGTCGTAGATCCCGAACAGCACGCCGAACCCGCCGCGCACCGAGCCGTCCGCCAGCACGCTGACCGGCAGCCCGGCGAGCAGCACGGCCGCCAGCGGCACCAGCACCGGTTCCGGCACCCGCCGCCCGGCCCGGAACCCGAACACCCCGGCCGCGAGGAACGGCCAGACCCACGGCGGGTTCGTCACGGTCGGCGCCAGGACCAGCGCGGGTATCGCCGCGGCGGTGACGAGCGCGCACAGCGTCCACACCGGAAACCTGCGGAAGAGCAGCACCGCGGCGGTCAGCAGGACCAGACCAGCGATCAGCCCGTCCCACGCTTCCGCCACCAGCGGCACCGCCAGGACCACCCACAACGCGGCTTCCCGCCACCGCAGCCCCCAGCCGCCCCTCATCTGGTCATCGTAGAAGACGGCCGTTGTGACCCACGGCACCGAGCTGGATGACAGGAAGCGGGGTAGAGTCCATTTACAGAAACGGGGTGCAGTCCGCTTAACCCCAAGATGGTCTCGGCAAAGGACTTCAGGACATGACACACATCGGAATCATCATCGGCAGCACCCGCCCCGGCCGGAACGGCGAGCAGGTCGCCAGGTGGGTCCTCGAGCACGCGGAGCAGCGCGACGACGCGACGTTCGAACTGGTCGACCTCAAGGACTTCCCGCTGCCCCACCTCGACGAGCCGATGCCCCCGATGATGGGCCAGTACCAGCACGACCACACCAAGGCGTGGTCGGCGAAGATCGCCGAGTTCGACGGGTTCGTCATGGTCACGCCCGAGTACAACCACTCCACGTCCGGCGTGCTGAAGAACGCGATCGACTACCTGTTCGCCGAGTGGAACAACAAGGCGGTCGGCTTCGTCTCCTACGGCGGCGTCGGTGGCGCCAGGGCCGTCGAGCACCTCCGTCTCGTCGCGGGCGAGCTCAAGCTGGCCGACGTGCGCACGAGCGTGTCACTGTCGATGTTCACCGAGTTCACGAACTTCACCGAGTTCCACCCGTCCGACTTCCAGGTGGCGACGCTGTCCACGATGTTCGACGAGCTCGTGGCCTGGAGCAGCGCGCTCGCCCCGCTGCGCGACCGCCAGCTCGCCGCGCAGCAGGCCTGACGTTCCGTGGAACCCGTCGCGCTGTCGTTGGCCCGGCCCCGCGAGGTTCGGGCCGACGCCGCGCGCAACCGCGCCCATCTGCTCGACGTCGCCCGCGAGATGGTCGCCGAACTCGGTGCCTGCAACGTCACCATGGACGGCCTCGCCGAACGCGCCGGCCTCGGCAAGGGCACGGTGTTCCGCCACTTCCGCACTCGTGCGGGCATCTTCCACGCCCTGTTCGACGAGGAGGAGAAGCGCTTCCAGCACCGAGTGATGACCGGGCCGCCACCGCTGGGGCCCGGCGCACCGGCGGTCGAGCGGCTGGTCGCGTACGGCCGGGCGCGGCTCGAGTTCCTCGTCCAGCACGCCGCGCTGGCCCGCGCCTCGCTCGACACCGCCCAGCCGATCCCCAGCGAGAGCCCGTCGCTGTTCCACGTCCAGATGCTCCTGGCGGAGGCCTGCCCGGTCGACGCGCGCAGCGGCATCCTCGCGCTCCAGCTCGTGGCCGCGCTGGAAGGCCCGATCCTGCTCTACCTGCAGGCCCCGGACGACACGCCCGACCCGACCCGGCTGGTGCACACACTCGGCGCCAGTTGGCAGGTCCTGGCCGAGCGCGTCACGGCAGCAGGCGCGGCACCACCCGCACGTAGATGACCATGCCGACCACCTCCACCAACGTCTGCGTGACCACCACGACGGCGGCGAGGTCGTCCGGCAACGCCAGTGCCAGCGGCAGCACGACCAGCGAGTTGCGCGTGGCCCCGGTGAACACGATCGCCCGCCCAGCGGCCACGTCCAGCCGGAACACCCGCGCGACGGCCACCCCGGCGAACGCCATGACCACCAGGAACGCCACGTAGAACGGCACCACGCCGACGACCTGCCCGAGGTCGTCGCCGAGCTTCGGCACCTGCGACGCCACCACGGCGAACAGAGTCGCGGCCATCAACGGCACCATCGTGGTGCTGATCGCGCCGACCCGCTCCCCCGCCACTGCCTGAGTGAGCCACGCCAGCGCCAGCGGAATCGCGATCAACACCACGAAGGCCTCGACGAACGGCCCGGGCTCGACCACCAGGCCGGTACCGAGGAACAGCAGCAGATAACCGGGCAACAACACCATCTGCGCGATCAACAGGAGCGGTGTGGCGGCGAGCAGGCGCTGACTGTCGCCGCCCGCCAGACCGCTGAACACGATCACGTAGTCGACGCACGGCGTGAGCAGCACCAACAGCACGCCCAGCCTGATCGCCTGATCAGCGGGCAGGAACGCGAAGAAGGCCGCGACCACCAACGGCACCACCACGAAGTTCACGACGAGTGCGGCACCGAGGAACCGTCCCGCGCGCAGCGAACGCCCGAGCTCGGCCACGGGCACCTGCAGGAACGTCACGTACAGCAGGGCTGCCAGAACGGGGTTGATGGCGTGTTCGAGCAGCGGCCCGGCGCCAGGAGCGGCCCAGCCGGCCGCGCCACCCGCGGCCAGTGCTCCGAGGTAGACGGCGATCTGATGGCGCTCCATGCCCGCGACGAACCCCGGCACATCGCCCTCCCGATCAGTTGATCAGGACGATATCGCCCAGGTCGTCGGCACGGCGCTCCACTCAGGACTGGAAGAAGTCCTTCAACGCGGCCGCCACCTCGTCCGGCCGTTCCTCGGGAAGGTAGTGGTCGCACGGCAACGCGAACCCGCGCACGTCCCGCGCGTACTGCCGCCAGACGTCCAGAACGTCGTAGTGGCGGCCCACGAAGCCGTGCGAACCCCACAACGCGAGAAGCGGTGCCTCGATCACGCCACCCTCGCTGTCGTGCTCCAGGTCGACGCCCGCGGCGGCGCGGTAGTCGGAGCAGGACGCGGCGATCGCGGCCGGGTCGGAGAAGCAGCGGACGTACTCCTCGACGGCGGCCGGGTCGAAGGGCGCGCCACCGTGGTGGCGGGCGTTCATGCGGGTGGTGATCCAGAACCTCGGGTCGGCGCCGATGAGGTGTTCGGGGATGCCGTTGCCCGCGGCCAGGAAGAACCAGTGGAAGTAGCCCAGGCCGAAGTCCTTGTCCGCGTGTTCGAACGTGTGGCGGGTGGGCACGATGTCCAGCACCGCCAGCGCGGACACGGCCTCGGGCGCGTCCAGTGCGAGCCGGTGCCCTACCCGTCCGCCGCGGTCGTGGCCCGCCACGCCGAACCGGTCGAAGCCGAGCGCGTTCATCACCAGCAACTGGTCGCGGGCCATGGCGCGCTTGGAGTACTCCAGATCGTCGGGTCCGGGGGCCGGCTTGGCGCTGTCGCCGTAGCCGCGCAGGTCGGTGAGCACGACGGTGAAGTCCGCGGTGAGCTTCGGCGCGACGTGGTGCCAGATCACGTGCGTCTGCGGATAGCCGTGCAGGAGCAGGAGGGGCGGGCCGTCACCCGCGACGGCACACCGGATGTTCACACCATCCGCGTCGATCGTGCGGCGGTCGAAGGGCAGCGGGACGCTCATGACGACAGCTCCAGTTCACGGCCGATCTCGGTGAGAAGACGGCGGCTGAGGTCGGGATCGTTGGCACAGCGGGGATCGCGGTCGGCGAGGGCGTACACCGCGGCGAAACCGGCGGCCCTCGTCTCTGCCGAGGTGAGGAGGCACCGGCCCACGACAGCGATGACCGGGGCATTCGAGCGCCGGGCCACGGCAAGAGGGAGCTTGCCGGACAACGTCTGCGCGTCGAGGCTGCCCTCACCGGTGATCACCAGGTCGGCCGAGAGGTCGAGATCCGCCAGATCGAGGAAGAACTCCGCGCCGGGACGGTAGCGGGCGCCCAACTGGAACGCCGCGAAGCCGAGTCCTCCCGCTGCACCGGCGCCCGGTCGCGACGCCAGCTCCGGATGCTCCTGCGCGAGCCGGGTCAGCCGCTCCACGAGCACCGCGACCTCGGCCGGGCCGGCGCCCTTCTGCGGGCCGTAGACGGTGGCGGCGTCGATCAACGGGTTGTCGACGTCGCTCGCGAGCACGAGTTCCACCTCCGGCACCCGCCCGTCGAGGGCCGCGAGCATGCCCGCGCCGCCGTCGACCGTCCCGGTGCCGCCGGCCGCGAGGACGATGGTCTTCGGGTTCCAGTCGAGCGCGTGCAGGATGGCCTCACCCACCCCGAACGTGCTGGCGGCGAGCGGATCACGACGTTCGCCGAGCCCGCAGATCGCCGCGGCCTCGACCAGAACGGTGTCGTCCTTCACCGCCAGCGGGGCGATCACCGGCTCGCCGAACGAACCCCGCACGGTGACGGTCCGGCGTTCGAACCCGGCTCGCACCGCGGCGTCGACGCTGCCGTCACCTCCGTCCGCCAGTGGCGCGAGCCGGGCGTTCCCGATGCCGGCCGCCAGCGCCTGCGCGACCTCCATAGCGGTCAGCGTGCCCTTGAACTTGTCCGGCGCGATGACGACCCGGCGCTCAGACACGGTCGAGTACTTCCTTGGTGAACTCGCCGGTCGAGGCGGTGCCGCCCAGGTCCGGCGTGCGGACGGGGGTCGACGCCAGCACGTCCGCGATCGCGCGCTCGACCTCGGCGGCGGCCCCGGGATGGCCGAGGTGGTCGAGCATCAGCGCGGCGGTCCAGATCGCGCCCAGCGGGTTGGCCACGCCCTTGCCCGCGATGTCCGGCGCGGAGCCGTGCACCGGTTCGAACATCGACGGGAAGTCGCGCTCCGGGTTGATGTTCGCGGACGGCGCGATGCCGATGCTGCCCGCGACGGCGGCGGTGAGGTCGCTGAGGATGTCGCCGAAGAGGTTCGAGCCGACGATGACGTCGAACCGCGCCGGATCGAGAACCACCTTGGCGCACAAGGCGTCGATGTGCTCGGAGTGCACCGTGACGTCCGGAAAGGACAGTGCGGTCCGAGCGACCACCTCGTCCCAGAACGGCATGGTGTGCACGATGCCGTTCGACTTGGTCGCGGACGTCACGTGCCCGCGCCGCTGCCCCGCCAGCCGGAACGCGTACTCGGCGATCCGCTCGACCCCGGCCCGCGTGAAGACCGACTCCTGCACGGCCATCTCCTCCGGGAACCCCCGCCCGAACCGGCCGCCGACCTCGCTGTACTCGCCCTCGACGTTCTCCCTGACCACGACCAGGTCCATCGCGCCCGCTCCGCGCACCGGGCTCTCGACGCCCTCGAACACCTTGACCGGCCGCAGGTTCACGTACTGCCGGAAGCTCCGCCGGATCGGGATCAGCAGGCCCCACAACGAGACGTGGTCCGGCACCGTCGGATCGCCGACCGCCCCGAGCAGCACTGCGTCGTGATGCCGAATCCGGTCGAGCCCGTCGGCGGGCATCATCGCGCCCTGCTCGACGTACCGCGCGCAGGACCAGTCGAACTCGTCGTAGGCGAACGCGATGCCGTGCCGCCTGCCGACGGCGTCGAGCACCCGGCAGGCCGCCGGCGTGACCTCCTGGCCGATGCCGTCCCCCGGGATGAGCGCGATGCGGTGAGTGACCATGGACCCGACTACACCACCGCCGCCCGGACCGCGTCCAAGACGCAGGTCCACGCAGCGTTAGAGGCTCAGGCTATGAGCGACGTCGAGGAACGCGCTCGCCGCCGGAGTCAGCTCGCCCAGTCCCGTGACCAGCGCCAGGTGCAGATAGCGGGCGGGTTCGAGGGCCAGCACGAGCGCTCCTGCCTGGCTCGCGAGCGGCGCCCACGACTCGGCCAGCACGGCGATTCCGACGCCGCCGAGCACGAGCGGCAGGATGGCCTCCCGGTGCTCGGTCTCCACGACCTCGGTGAGCGCCACGCCGCCCGCGCGGATCTCGTCCACGACCCGCCGCATGCCGGTGCCGGGCTGGCCGACGATCAGCCGTTGCCCGGCCAGGTCCTCGTGGCGCACGACGGTGTCCGGCGCGAACGGGCCGTCAGCCGGGCAGACCAGCACGAACCGCTGCCGCCCGAACTGTCGCACGTGGACTCGCGCGTCCGCGAGCGGTTCGCCGGCGCCGAGCAGGCCGAGCTCGGTCCGTCCACTTCGGACCTCGTCGATGACGTCCTCGGCGGTGAAGGCGGCGCGCACCGACAGGGACAGGCCGGGGTGCTTCTCGGTGACGGCCTTGATGATCCGGGCGAGCGGTTCGACGGACTGCGACGGCATCGCCGCGATCTCGACCCGTCCGACCCGCAGGTCCGCGACCTCGGCAACGCTCGCCCGCGCGGTGGCGAGCACCCGGACGACCTGCCGCGCGGGCGCGATCAACGCCTCGCCCGCGTCGGTGAGCACCAGGCGACGGCCGACGCGGCGGAACAGGTCGATGCCGAGATCGCGTTCGAGCGCCCGGATCGCCTGGGACAGCGACGGTTGCGCCACGTACAGGGCGGCGGCGGCCTTGTTCACGCTGCCGTGGTCCACGACGGCGAGGAAGTAGCGCAGCTGCCGGACGTCCATTCCCGCAGGTTAATCGGCGAACGCGTTGGCCTGCGACCGGTAGAGCCGCGCGTAGCGGCCGTTCTCGGCCAGCAGTGCCCGGTGGGAGCCGAGTTCCTCGACACCTCCGCCGGCCAGCACCACGATCAGATCCGCCGATCTGACGGTGGAGAAGCGGTGCGTGACGAGGATGGTGATCACGCCGTCGGTGGCACTGGTCATGCTGTTGAACAGGGCGTCCTCGGTGAACGCGTCCAGCGACGCGGTCGGTTCGTCGAAGAACCGCACCAGCGGGGTGGTCCTGGCCAGGCCGCGGGCGAGCGCGATCCGTTGCCACTGGCCGGTGGAGAGGTCGGTGCCGCCCCACGACGTGCCGAGCTGGGCGTCCTGGTCCAGCACGTCCGCGCCGGCCCTGGTGATGGCGTCGCGGACGTGCCCGGTGTCGTCGAGATGTTCGAGGTCTCCGACGCCGACCGCGTGCTGAACCGTGAACTCGAAACGGGCGAAGTCCTGGAACGCCGCGGCGAGCCGGGCGCGCCACTCGTGGACGTCCAGGTCGGCGAGGTCCACGCCGTCGACCGTGATCCGGCCTTCGGTCGGCTCGTACATCCTGGTCAGGAGCTTGACGAGGGTGGTCTTGCCGGCGCCGTTCGCCCCGACGACGGCCAGCGCCGCACCAGCCGGAATGGTCAGCGAGACGTCGCGCAGCACCCACTTGTCGGTGCCGGGATAGCGGAAGGACACGTTCTCCAGCCGGATGCCCTGGACGATCTGTTCGGGCGCGCGTCCGGTTCCGGACGCCGTGTGGGCGTGGTCGGTGAGCCAGAGGAAGCGGCTGACCGTGTGCAGGGTGCGGCCGAAGCCCGCGACGGCCTGGATCGGCCAGATCACCGCGGTCTGCACCTGCTGCCCGAGGTAGATCGCCAGCACCACGTCACCGGGCGCGGACCTGCCCTGGATCGCCTGGTGCAGCACGAATCCGACGGCGGCGATCACGCCGATCACGTAGAGGACCTGCTGGGCGAGCGAGAGGATCGCGACCTTGCGTTCGGCGTGCTCGATCGGCCGGCGCTGGGCGCTCCAGAGCGTGCCGATGCGGCGTTCGAGGTTGTCCGCGAGCCCGAAGAGCCGGATCTCCACGGCGGCATCCCGGTCCTGGGCAACGAATCGCAGATGCCGGGCTGTGCGGCCGGGCAACGCCGACTCGTCCTCCGCCTTTGCCCGCCACCGTTGCTGGGCTTTCGTGATCAGCAGGGCGGGCAACGCGAGCAGCACCAGCAGCAGCATCGCCGGGTGCGCGACGACCAGTAGGACGAGGACCGTGAGACCCGCGCAGAGCGCCTTGATCGTGACGGCGAGGGCGCTCATCGAGTTGCCGAGCTGACCTTGGCGCTGCCGCAGGATCTCAAGCTGGTCCTGGTACTCGGCGCGTTCGAAGTGTTCGAGGGTGGGCAGTTCGGCGGACAGCCGCGCGATCTCGGTGTCGAAGGCGTGCGCGACCTTCTCCCCCAGCACCATCCGCCACTGGCTGGCCGACAGGTCGAGCTGCCAGCCGAGTCCGGCGCCGAGCACGAGCGCGGCGACACCGGTGACGACCTGGCGGATGTCGTTCTGGATCACGCCGTTGGTGAGCATCGCCAGCCACAGCCCCGAGAGCAGCACGAGGGTGTTGCCGAACGGCTCGGCGATCATCGCGAGGGTCAGCCTGCGGTCCACCCGCCACGCCATCGCGACCAGGACGCGGATCTCACGCATGGCTCACCTCCGCGAACCGTTCTGCCTGCAGGGAGTACATCGCGGCGTACTGCCCGTTCGCCGCCATCAGTTCGGCGTGGGTGCCGTCCTCGGCGATGCGGCCGTCCGCGATGACGACGATGCGGTCGGCGTGCTTCACCGACGCCAGCCGGTGCGACACGAGAATGGTGGTGATCTCGCCGGCAAGTTCGCTGAAGCGGGCGAAGAGTTCCTCCTCCGCCAGCACGTCCAGGTTGGCGCTGGGCTCGTCCATGATCAGCGTGCCGGACTCGACTGCGCGGAGAGCCCTGGCCAGCGCGACCTTCTGCCACTGGCCACCGGAGAGGTCGCGGCCGTTCGGGTGCGACGACGACAGGACCGTGTCCCAGCCGTGCGGGAGGTCGTCGAGCAGGCCGCTGCCGCCGGCCCGTTCCAGTGCTTCTTCGGCGCCTCCCTCGCCGAACCCGATGTTGTCCTTCAGCGAGAGTTCGAAGCGGGTGAACCGTTGCACGATCGCGCTCACCTTGCCGGGCATGGCGATCTCGCCGCTGTCCGGCTGGTAGATGCCGCACAGCAGGTTGACGAGCGTGCTCTTGCCCGCGCCGTTCTCGCCGACGATGGCCAGCGACTGTCCTCTCGGGACCGTGAGGTCGATTCCCCTCAGGACGGGCTTTCCGGGATATCCGAAGTGGACGTTCGTGAGCTGAATGGCCGGCGCGCTCACCTGCGGTCGTGCGGGGGCCGCGGTGAGGCGCCGGACGAGCGTCCTGGCCAGTTCCGCGACCTTGCGGGCGCGGGCCAGCGGGATCTCGGCACCGAACACGTAGCCGAGCGCGCTCGTGGACAGCACCGCCTGGGCGTAGACGACGATCTCCGCCGGTGTGGTGGTGGTCCGGGCGATCGCGGTGAGGACGACGAGATGGGCGAGCAGCACGCCGCCGGTCGCGGCGAACACCGTGCGCATGCCCAGCTTCCGTCCCGCCCACACGACCTCCAGCGCGCCGAGGTAGGAGTCGCGGTACAGCGGCACCAGCCACCCGGCCAGGCCGAACACGCGGATCTCCTTGGCGGCGGGGCTGTCCACGGCGAGGCCGCGCAGGTAGCGGGCGCGGCGCATCGCGTTCTCGCCTTGCTGTGCGCCGAGGGTCATGCCGTGGTCGAGCCACTTCCGCACGCCGAAGCTCAGGCCGCGCCAGCCCAGGAACATGACGATCGGCGCCCACCAGGCGAACGTCGCCAGCACCACGGCCGCGCCGACGCCGGTCGCGCGTTGTCTGAGCAGCTCCTTGAGAGCGGTGACGGTGCCGACGAAGCCGTCGACGCGTTCGAACTCGGCCAGCGCGCCCAGTTCTTTCGTCGTCTTGGGGTCGATCAGGTTCGCGGCGCTCGTGCGGAGGGTGGCGCCGACGACCGTGTCGTGGATCGTGCGGGCGAACCGGCCGTCGAGAACCGCTGCTTCGTGGTCCAGGACCGCGGAAAGCACGGTGCCGACGAGGAGCGCGGTGCCGAACAGAGCGAGCCCGAACGTGGCTTGCGCGGGGTCGTCCGGGAGTCCGGCGACGAGCACGCCCGACGCGGCGATGGCGGCGGCCGGGGCGAGGCCCTGCAGCACCGCCAATACGCAGAACAGGGCGAACCGCCAGCGGCCTGCCTGCCAGAGCAACGTCTTCACACCGACACCTCCTCACGCACGGTGTGGGCCACCAGGTGCGCCACGACGGCAGCGGTCCACGCGGCCATGTCCGCTGGTTCGTGGCCGTTCCCCTGCTGCTCCACGTAGCGCTCCGCCCCCAGCCGCTCCACGAAGGCCCGCGACTGCCCGACCGGAACCCGGTCGTCGCCTTCGCTGTGCCCGATCAGCAGCCGTGGCGCGGTGAACGGCCGGTGGATCGGGCTGCGTTCGCGCAGCTCGTCCGGCTCCTCCGCGAGCGCGCCGAGTTCGGTCCTGAGCCACTGGCGGTGCAGGCCGGTCGCGGACTCCAGCAAGGCGTTCAGGTCCGTGACCGGTGCCCACACCGCGACGGCGTCCACCAGGCCGGGTGCGGCGGCGAGCAGGGCGAGGTAGGCGCCGTAACTCTGTCCGTACAGGCACAACGGCCGGTCGCCACGCAGTTCGCGCAGCCGGGCGACCACAGCCGCGACGTCGGCGCCGCCCCAGTCGCCGACCACGACGTCGCGGAACGAGTCCGCGTAGCCAGAGCTGCCGGGGTAGTTCATGCCGATGACGGTCCAGCCCGCGTCGATCAGCGCGGCGATCATCGGTTCGTGGATCTGCCTGAGCTGGCTGCGCGGGCCGCCGTGCAGGTGCAGCACTACGCCGCCGTGCCCGTTCTCGGGTTCGTAGAGCCATTCCGGCGACTGCGCCGATTCGCGGTGCCGCCAGCGAACGGTGATCTCCTCGCGCTGCTGGCCTGGCAAGGGCCGCATTCGTCCACTGTGGATTTCCCAGCGGACGAGCGCGGGTGAGGCGGCCGGGGACTGCTGGCGGCCGAGCAGGTGGCGTTCGTCGGCGGTGAAGGCCAGGTCCGTGGCGATGCCGTGGTCGGGCACCGGCGTTCCGATGATGTGACCATCCGGATCCAGCACCTGGTAGACGTACCGGTGGTCGGTCCAGGCCATCGTGAGAAGCAGGCCGGACGGCGAGACCGCGATGCCCCCGCTTCCCTCTTCGTACCACCGCGTCTGGCCGGTGGTGAGATCCAGTACGCCCGGCACTTCGCCCTCTCCCGTCAACGCGACGAGCGGGCCCTCCCCTGCCGCCGACACCGCGTCGAGGTCGATCCGCTCGCCGTCCTGGATCAGCGTCACGCCCCGGTCGCTGGTGAAGACCAGGGTGTTCCGATCCCACGCGGCGACCGAGCGCACGCCCTCGGTGCCGTCGAGGAGCCGGTAGCCGCCGTCGTCGGGGCGGTGGACGCACAGCATCGGGCGGCCGTCGCGCACGACCGCGATCAGCGCTTCCTCGCCGTCGTACCGCAGGGTGCGTCCGACCACCGGATGCGATGACGTCAGCATCCGGCGGTCGGTGTCCAGGAGGCCCAGTTCTCCCCGGCGGCGCAACGCGACCAGGGTCGGGGCCGCCCAACCGGCGACGTGCCAGTCGCCGGCCGCGATCCAGTCCGTCGCGGCCAGGTCCGCGCCGCCGTCCGGGGCGACCGCGACCAGGCCCACCTCGCCCGGTCGCGTCAGGGCGAGGAGGTCGCCACCCGGCGAGAGCAGTGTCATGCCGCACCGGCCAGCAGACCCCGCAGTGCCAGGAGATCCTCAGCGACGACGGCGTGCGCGGCACGTTCCCGCAGCAGTGCTTCGGGCTGTTCGCCGAGGTTGCGCAGGACCGCGTCGACGACGTCCGGCGCGCCGCGGCGCATCCGGCTGACCGCGGCGAGGTACCAGCGGGCCGCCTCGGTGGTCGCGCCGGCAGCCAGTCGCAGGTCGGCCAGCCGGAAGCACACCGCGGAGACGGCCTTCTCGCTCGCCTGGTTCGTGTCGGCCGCGCGGTCGAACAGGTCGAGCAGGCGCGTGGCGACCGTCTCCGCCTCGGCCTCCTCCCCCGCGTCCAGCAGCACCCGTACGAGGTCGGACGCGACGTAGGTGGCGTTGGCGACGTCGTCCGCGATGCCCCACGCCTGCCGGTACAGGCCCATGGCCTCGGGGGTGCCGCGGCGCAGTTTGGCCAGGTTCGTCAGGAGCTGGACCTGTTGGTCGGCAACGGTGTCGTGGCCTTCCAGCAGCTTCAGTGCGGACCGCATGCTGGTGACGGCGCCGTCGAAGTCGCGGTCGCGGTAGAGGGCGAGGGCGGCGCCGTTGAACGACGCGGCGACCTGGGTGATCGGAACATCCAGTTCGCGGGCGCGGGCGAAGCACCGCGCGGCGGACGAGCGCTCGGCCGGGTCGGGGTCCTTGGCGAGCAACTGGCCGAGGCTGTAGGCGAGCATCGCCTGCTGAGCCGGTGCGACGTCCCACTTCGCGGCCTGACCGAGGATCAGGCCTGCGAATGTGCCGGAGACCCGGCGGCGGTCCGCGACCAGTGCCGCCAGGTAGGCGCTCGCCGCCGTGCCGTGCGGGACGTCGTCGGATCGGAGCGCGCGCCGGTAGAGGTTGCCCGCGTAGCGCGACAGGACGCGCCCCTGACCGGCAGCTTCGGCGGCGGCACCGGCGGTGAAGGCTTTCAACGCCAGCATCGGATCGGTGAGCAGCGCAGCCGTCGACAGCGGCGCGGACGAGGTCGTGACGACCTCCGCGGCCAGTTCCGGAGTGATCGGCAACGGGCGCGCGACCGGGGTGGCGTAGGTGCGCAGACCGTCCCTTGTGGACGTCACGGCGTGGACGAGCGAGTCGTCCCAGCCGTGCGCGGCCTGCCAGGCGCGGAACTCGTTCTCCGGCACCGCTCCCCCGGCCAGGCGGAGCATCGCGAGGATCTCGTCGCCTTCGCGCGGCAACGCAGTGCGGATGTGCCGGAGCACGGTCACCGATTGCGCTTCCCCGCGCATCAGTCGCATGCGGCATTCCTGCAAGAACCGCACGTCGTCGTGCGTCGGCGCACCGAACAGTTCGACCACCACGGCCCGTTTGCCGCCCTCGGCCAGCCACTCACGCACGGCCCTGACCTCGGCACGCAGCCGCGCCTCGCGTTCGTCGTGGCACCTGAGCAACGCCGTGGTCAGGTCAGCGGGTCCGTCTTCCTTCAGCCACAACGGCCGTCCGGCGGACAGGTAGTAGCGGACCTTCCCGTGTCGCGCGCGCAGGTCGGCCAGCACGCCGGGAATCCACGCGGACTCGACCGACAGCACCGTCACGCTCATGACGTCACCCGGCTCGCCTTGAGCGTCGCGCGGTCCTGCACGAAGCCGATCGACCGGTACAGCCGGCGCGCCGTGAAGTTCTCCGCCATGACGTTGAGGCGGCAGTCCGCGTAACCGGCGGACGCGAGCGCGAGCATGCTGCGCACCAGCAACGTCTTGCCGAGGCCCGCTCCCCGTTGCCCGGACTCGACCACGAGGTGCCCGATCAGCGGCACACCCCGGTCCTCCGACACGGCGATCGCGCCCTGGGTGCCGTCGGCGACGATCCGCAGGCTGGCGCCGTCGATGAGCGGCCCGTACTGCCCGGACACGATCTCCTGGAACACGCCGCGGTCGTGGTCGTCGCCCGGCAGGTCGTCCGTGAACGGCGCGATCCGGTACCCGACCGGCAGCGCCCGTTCGAATGACGCGATCATCTCGCTGTCGAGCTTGACCCACATCGGCACGATGCGGCCGCAGTCCGTGCCGCCGACGTCCCAGAACTCCGGGTGGACCGCGACGATGTCGTTCATCCCCAGTCCCTGGAGGTGCACGAGCACTTCCGCCAGATGCGCCACGGTCGCCGGGTCGTCGCGCTGCGGCAGGCATTCCGTGACGTACGTGAGGCCGGGGGCCGGCCGCACGACGCACTCGAACACCGTCTCGCCGTTGCGCTTGGTGATGACGCGCCGGTTGGGCCCCCAGTCCACGACCATCTCGTGGACCAGGAGGTCGGTGAGGTTCACGGTCGCTCCTCGAGTCGCAGGGTCAGTGGCGAACGGGCGACGTGGCCCGCGAGCCGAAGCCGGAACGCGTGCACGCCGGTGTAGCCGCGCATGTAGTCGGGCCGGGGCACGCCGAGGCCTTCCGGCGCCCACTTGACGGCGAACCCGTCCCGGAACCGCAGCGCGTCGAGCTTGCGTCCGATGTGGACGGCGCCCTCGTGGAACTCCTCGTGGTCCGCCGCCAGGTCGAGCAGGAAGTCCCCGTCCCCCGCCAGCCCGTGGCATCGGCAGGTGCTCCCGAACGGCCGCGCGGTCGTGATCGCCCGGCCCGCCTCGATCGCGCCCCGGGTCAGGTCGTCGTCCCCGGTGTGGCGTGCCAGCGCGTGCAGCAGGATGCCGACACCCGCAGCGCCGTTGCACCAGTGCGACCAGACGGTGTCGCTGTTCGGCTTGTGCGGCCAGGACAGGCCTCGCGCGGCGGGCACCGCGTTCGCGAGCAGCGCACGCCCGGTGGCGACGGCCAGATCGACCGCGACCGGATCGTCCACGGCTCGTCCGGCGTGCAGCAGGAAGTACGCGACACCCGCGCTGCCGTGCGCGAACCCGTGGAACGCCGAGCCGTTGTTCGGCCAGGCGGGAATGCCGTCCTTCGTCGACACCCCGGCGAGGATCTTGACGATGATCCTCGAGACCTCGTCCGCTCCTTCGCCGGTGGCGCGCAGCAACGCCGTTCGCGCCAGCCCGACGCCAGCCCAGCCGTGGGTGATGTCCCAGCCGTGGACGTCGATCGCCGTGAGTTCGTCGGCGAACCTGAGCGCTTCCCGTTGCCACAGCTCGGGTTCGTGGCCGGCCCGTGCCAGGTCGGTCATGAGCCACGGCAGCGAGCCGAGGCCGAAGTACAAGCCGGGCGGGGTCTGGCCGGGGACCACGGGGGTGTTCTCGACGGTCCAGGTCAGGAGCTTGTCGGCGTGCTTGAGCCAGGTCCGGTCGCCGGTGGCTTCCGCCAGGTCGAGGTAGAAGCGTGCGATGCCGGCCGTGCCCGCCATGAAGGAGGCGGGGTGCATCGAGCCGGGAGCCCAGCGCTGGGGCCACGGCCAGGGATGCCGATCCCACTCGGCGAGGCGGACGAGCTCCTCACCGGCCTCGACCGCTTCCTCGACCGTCGAATCGACGCCGCTGACGGGGTAGCCCGTGCGTTGCGCGGACCACTTGTCGAGCGCGACCTCGTCCGGTCCGGCCGGCTCCGTGCCGCTGGTCAGCTCGTGGCGCCGTGGGTCGAAACCGACCCCGCCGTCGGATCCCGGAGTGTCGACGAGCTTCCCGTCCTCGCCAACCGTCGAATCGACGTCGCCAGAACTGTCAGACCCGCTTGAGATGATGGGAGTGGGGGCCTCACGCACCCCCCGGAGGGGGCGAGGGTGGATCGATTCCGCGCCATCACCCAACCGGGTGCGAATCTCGTCCAACGCCGCGTCCACCCCGCCTGGGGCGAAGGCGTCCAGCACAGCCGACAGGTGCGAGGCGTAATCGACGTCCCGCCCCAGAAACGGATCGATGCCGGTCAGCACGTAATGCCCGACAGCCGCGAGCGCGTACTCCGTGTCCGCGACCCAAGGCGCGGAAGCCGGCACATATCCAGGCGTGTGCGCGACGAACGGCGGCTCCGGCGAGTCGACGAGCCCGGCGTGCTCCAGATCGATCACGGCCAGCCGATCCCCGTCGACCATGATGTTGTTCGGCGTCAGGTCGAGCAGCCGGATCCCGCGAGCCTCGACCGCGGAGACCAGCCGCCGCACCCCGTCCAGCAGCTCCAGCAGCGAGGCCGGCGACACCTCCGAACGGTAGTTCCGGCGCTCCACCTCGGCCCGCAACGTCCGTCCCGGCAGGAACTCCTGCACGAGGTACGCGTTGTCCTCCTGGTGGAAGAACGCCAGCGGCTCAGGCGCGAGCCCCGACCCGCTCAACGCCCGCAGCAGCTGCCACTCGTTGCGCAGGGCGGTGCGCGAGTCCCGGCCGAGCCGGTCGGGTGTGGTCCCGATCCGGGCTTCCTTCAGCACCGCCGGCACTCCTCGGTGCAGGACGCGGAACACGCCACCCTTCACCGACTGCCGCAGCACCCCCTGCACGACGATCTCGCGCCCGAACAGCCCGCTGCCGGGCCTGGCCAGGAACGCCCGCGGCCGTGCGGGCACCAGGTCGTCGATCCAGTCCGGCGCGGCCACGCCCGGCGCGCGCCGATCTTCCACGCGGCGGCCGGACGGGTCGACGAGCACGTACTTCAGGCTCTGCTCGACAGGATCGAAGACGCTCTGCCCGACGAACGCGCCGTAGCGGAGGTAGACGTTGCTGTGCGGCCGGAACCGGCGGTCGGACGGGACGACGGGCGCGTCGAACTCGCGGGTGACCGCGTCCAACGCCGCCGCTAGCGACTCGACGTCCGACTCCGGGTAGATGGTGATGAACTTGCCGGACTGGGTCAGCGGGGAGGGCGGCGAGCTGAGGTCCATCAGCTTGTCGACGGACCGCGCGGCCTTCCAGCGCAGTGACAGCGGAACGACGACGGCGGCCACCCGGCGCAACACCTCGGCGGCGTGCAGGGGCGAGGCACTCACGTGGATCTTCCAGCCCTGGCGGCGGGCCGGACGGTCGGCCACCGGGTCGAAGTGCCACCAGAACGGCTCACCGCGCACGGTGTAGGTGTCGGCGCAGGCGGCGGCGATCTCGCCGGCCTCGCGCCGGATCGGGTCCGGGGCAACGCGTCGTCGCATGACACTCACCTGCCTGAGAAGGGACTTGCGGTGGGGCCCCCCAAAGCGGCCCCCCCCCAAAAACCCGCTACCGGGAGGTGTTGGGGGGGGTGCACGGGGCCAGCGGGGCCCGGGGGTTTTTCAACCAAACCCCCCCGGCGGGCAACAAACCCCAAGGGAGCCCG
>NZ_JBIRVV010000024.1:0-89917 GCF_044387305.1 Lentzea sp. NPDC020367
CCGCCCAACGCAACAGGCGTGCCATCTACCCGCAGGCGGCGCCACCCCCCGATCAGATTGCCGGGGGTCTGGGGGCAGAGCCCCCAGGGGAAGCAAGCAAGGCAACCAGGCCGCCCGCACGGTGACCCACCCGCAAGGTCGCGACCCACCAACTCAACGCAAGGTCGCCGTCCGCAAGGTGACCACCCGCTAGGCCACCACCTGCACGGCCACCACCCACAAGCCCGCACCCAGCCCAAGCTGACGCAGGCGTCCCCCAACAGGAAGACCCCCTGAGCCCAAACGCTACTCAGGGGGTCCGACAAGATCATCGCCACAAGTCAGGGACCACAGCTCACGCAGCCAAGACCACAAGCCCCGCAGCCAAGACCACAGTTCACGCGGCCACAAGTCCCGCAGCCACAAGCCCCGCAGCCACAACTACCGCAGCCGCGCCAAACTCACCGCCGCATGAACGGCGGAACATCCACCTCGTCATCCGGGTCCTCAGTGACCGGCACCGGCCGAGAGGGCAACGACCCGTTGGGCGAAAGCGACCGAGGCACCGAAGGCACGTACCCGTTCCCCTGAGCCGGCGAGGGCTGCGGCGGCACAGTGGTCGGAGGCTGCTGCGCAGGCGGAGCCTGCCGAACCTCAGGCTGGTGCTGGACGGGCTGGTGAACCGGCTGCTGAACCGGAGGCGCCTGCACAGGCGGCGGAGTCTGCGCCACCGGCTGCTGCACGTGCGTGGGCACCGCAGAAGCAGAAGCAATGGGCCCGGTGGCCGTCCGCGGCTGCGAGGACAGCGCCGTCGGCTCCAGCTTCTTGTGCGTGGGGCCGCCGCTGTCGAAGCCGGCCGCGATCACCGTGACCCGGACCTCGTCGCCCAGGGAGTCGTCGATGACCGTACCGAAGATGATGTTCGCGTCCGGGTGCGCGGCCTCCTGGACCAGCGATGCGGACTCGTTGATCTCGAAGAGGCCCAGGTCGGAGCCGCCGGCGATCGACAGCAGCACGCCGTGCGCGCCCTCCATCGAGGCTTCCAGCAGCGGCGAGTTGATGGCCTTCTGCGCGGCCTGCACCGCTCGGCCCTCGCCCCTGGCCGAGCCGATGCCCATCAACGCCGAGCCCGCGCCGGACATGACCGACTTGACGTCGGCGAAGTCCAGGTTGATCAGACCAGGGGTCGTGATCAGGTCGGTGATGCCCTGGACACCGGAGAGGAGCACCTCGTCCGCGGACCGGAAGGCGTCCATCAGGCTGACGCCGATGTCACCGAGCTGGAGCAGCCGGTCGTTGGGGATGACGATGAGCGTGTCGCACTCGTTGCGCAGGGCCTGGATGCCGTCTTCCGCCTGCTTGGCGCGGCGCTTGCCCTCGAACGAGAACGGGCGCGTCACCACGCCGATGGTCAGTGCGCCGAGCTTGCGGGCGATCGAGGCCACGACCGGCGCGCCGCCGGTGCCCGTGCCGCCGCCCTCACCTGCGGTCACGAAGACCATGTCGGCCCCCTTGAGGACCTCCTCGATCTCCTCGCGGTGGTCTTCGGCGGCCTTGTGCCCGACCTCGGGGTTCGCACCCGCGCCGAGGCCACGCGTCAACTCGCGGCCGATGTCGAGCTTGACGTCGGCATCAGACATCAGCAAGGCCTGGGCGTCGGTGTTCACCGCGATGAACTCGACGCCCTTCAGCCCGACCTCGATCATGCGGTTGACGGCGTTGACGCCGCCTCCACCGATGCCGACGACCTTGATCACCGCGAGATAGTTGTGCGGGGGCGTCATCGGATCCGCCTTCCTGATCGTGGTCCGCGCTGTGCTGGGTGAGATGCACCCGGATTGAAACTCTCAACCTCTCGTCGAGGTCCAGAGTTATGTCAACCCCATATGTTCCTGCTGGACGGTAAGCACCGGCGGTGCGTCGGTCCAGCAGCCACGCCGTAGGGTCCCAACACTGTGCGCTACTACTCCCCGGTCGTGCCGTCAAGTAGTTGCGTACGATCCTGAGGACGACGCACCGCAAGCCTAGTCGGACGTCGAATCGGAGATCGTCTCGCCCGTCCTATCGACGTTTTTCTGTCGGTGGTGCCCGCTAGCTTCGGCTCATGGGGATGAAATTGCTGAGCGTCGCGCTGGCCGCGATCGCTCTGGGGGCAGTGATGGTGGCGCCCGCGAGCGCCACGACCGGGAACAACATCGTCGAGATCAGGAGCATGGCGTACGGCGAGTGCCTGCAGGCGGGCACCGAGCCGCACGACACCCAGATCGTTGCCTGCACCGGTGCGGACGAGCAGCGCTGGGAGGTCGTTCTGGTGGACGGGAACAGGCACCTGCTCCGCAACCTCGCGAACAGGGAGTGCCTGAGCGAGACGTACGGCTTCTACTGGTGCGACGACGAGCTCGCGCACGGATTCGCCGTGTCGATGCCGGACGCGCCTGGTGCCGTGCGCATCAGGTTCGGCGACGGAGAGGCCTACCTCACGGCCTTGACCTGGCAAAACGGTGAACGGGACGTGTTGATCCAAAGCCCGACCGACCGGGCCGAGCAGCGTTGGCTGGTGCGCACCGTCGGGATGACGCAGCCCTTACCGGACACCTCGGGTCAGGTCGTGCGCATCCGCGCGGCCGATGGCGCCCGCTTCGGCTGCATCAGCCTGACGGGCTCCAGCCTGGTGCCGGCTCCGTGCACGGACTCGCCGGCGCAGAAGTTCCAGCGGATCGAGGCCACCGGGGGCAGGACGGCGTTGCGCAGCGTCGCCAACGGCAAGTGCGTCGCCGTCGCGTCGGCCGAAGCCGTCGTGCCCGAGGTGGTGTCGGACTGCGTGCCCGGCGAGGTCCTGCAGCAGTGGTCGATCGAGCCGACCAAGCTCGGTTCGGCACGCCTGCGGCAGGTGGCCGCCGGGAAGTTCCTCACGCCCGGCACCGGCTGGATGTTCCTGACCACGCACTGGAGCGACACCTGGCAGCAGTGGGAGCTGCAGCCCGCCTAGGTCCTAGTCGCCGACGGTTCCGTCCAGCAGTTCCCTGACCACGTCCAGCTGACCGGCGTGCCGGGCGGTCTCCTCGATGACGTGCGCGAGCACCCATCGGGCCGAGACCGTCCGGTCACCCCGGAACGGCACCTCAGCGTCGAGCTCCAGACCGGCGAGGATCTCCCGGCTCTCCGCGCTCTGCGCGCGGTAGTCCGCGAGGAACCCGGCGAGGGTCTCGCCCTCCTCGACGCGCCAGTCCGCGTCGGGGTCCTCCATCGTGTACGGGGCCCGCGACGCACGTCCCGCGAGCACCACCTCGAACCAGTGGTGCTCGACCCACCGCACGTGCTTCAGCACACCGGCCGCGGTCGTCAGCTTCGACGGCAGCACAGCCCGTGCCGCGTCGCCCTCGGCCAGGCCCTCGACCTTCAGCGCGATCGTGGCGCGCAGGTAGTCCAACAGGGCCGTGTACGTCGCGCGTTCATCGGCGACGAGTGGTGGTGCGGTGCGTGTCATGCGGCGCAGCCTGCATGAGCGTCAACGCGACCGCATCGCATTTATCCGCTGCGCCGCCAGCCGTCCGGAGATCAGCACCGGCGGCACACCGACACCCGGTGTGGTTCCCGCTCCCGCCAGCGCCACGTTCTCGGCTCCCCGCACGACGTTGCGCGGCCGGAACGGTCCCGTCTGCGCGAAGGTGTGCGAGAGCCCGAACGGCGTCCCCGCCGCGTTGCCCCAGTCCACCGGCGTCACGAGCACCTCGTCCCGCACCGCCGCGCCGAACCCGTCCAGCCCGCGCGCTTCCAGCGTCCGCACCAGTTCGTCGCGGTAGCGGGGCCCGACGCGCGCCCAGTCGATCGGCCCGGTCCGGAGGTTCGGGCACGGCGCCAGCACGTAGTGCAGCCCGTCCTGCGCGTGCGTGACGAGCAACGACGGGTCGGACATCAACCGTCCCTTGTGGACGATCTCGTCGAACGTGCCCCGCCACGCCGCCCCGAACAGGATGTTGTGGTGCCCGAGGTCCCACGTGCGGTCCGTCGCGGCGTGCAGCACCACCGCGGACGGCGACCACCGATGCGGCAGCACTCGCTGCGGCGCCTTGCCGAGCAACCGATAGGCGTCCGGCAGCTCACACGCCAAGACCACCGCGTCACACTCGATGCGCTCCTCGGCGGTGTGCACAGCCGCGACGCGCGCACCGCGCCACTCCAGCCGTGTGACCGTTGCGTCGTAACGGAACTCCGCACCGTGCTTCGTCGCAGCAGCAGCCAACGCCTGAGGCACCGCGTGCATCCCGCCACGTGGGTAGTACACGCCCGCGATGGTGTCCATGTACGCGATGACCGCGTACGCCGCGAGAGCCTGCTGTGGCGGCACACCGGCGTACAAAGCCTGGAACGAAAAGAGTCTGATCAGCCGTTCGTCCCGCAAGAACCGCCGCAACTGGGGTTCCAGCCGTCCGAACCCGCCCAGCGTCGCGAGCTTCACGAGCTCCGGCCGCAGCAGGTCGAGCGGCGAGTCGAAGTTCGCGCCGATGAAGTGCTCGCGCTGCACCGAGTACAGCTCCCCGAGCCACCGCCGCAGCTCCCGGTACCCGGCCGCTTCCCTTGCCCCGCAGACGGTGCGGACCTCGTCCTCCATCGCGGCGGCATCGGTGTGCACCGCGATGCCCGACCCGTCCGCGAACCGGGCGCGATAGGCGGGATCGACCCGGTCGAGCGTCAGCCAGTCCGAAAGCCGCTCCCCCACGGCGTCGAACGCCTCGTCCAGGTACTCGGGCATCGTCAGCACGGTCGGCCCGCTGTCCGCGGTGAACCCGCCGACGCGAACGGTGCCGGCACGACCACCTGGGGCATCGGCCTTCTCGAGCACGGTGACCCGGCGACCGGTTCCCTGCAGGTGCAACGCGGCCGACAGTCCGGCGAGACCGGCGCCCACCACCACGACGTGGCCCGGCATGAGTACTTCCTTCGGGTGACAACGATCATTCTGGCTAATACCGCGAGTGGCTGTCCGATGAGCACGTTAGTCGTTCATCACCAGGAGGCACGTCTTGGCACCCGCACCCGCGTCCGTGCGTTCGCTCGTCATCGAGGCGATCGTGTTGGAACTCGTCACGAGCAGGCTCGGCAGCCTCGTCGTACGGGTCGCGATGGCGCGGCTGAAGCCGAACGGCTAGCCGGCGACCCTCAGGAGAATCCCTTGTGCTCCCAGCCGATTCCTCGGTCCCCGATCCGCCGGCCGCGCCGGATCCCGACACCGTCACGGCCGCCGGCACCACGCCGGTAACGCCCTCGAATTCAAGGACCGCAGTGGAACCATTTCCACCAGTAGTGACCGTAGGACCCGAGTTACCGCCGAAACGCAGGCCACCGTGGCTGGCGATCGGATTCGCACTGGTGGCGCTGACCGCGGGCGGACTCGGCTTCGGGCTGGGCAGAGCCACCGGTCCCGACCTGCTGCGCTCCGCCGACACGAGTTCGGCCGCGCCGTCCACCTCGGCCTCGCCCAACGTGTTCACGGTCAGCGGCTCGATGACCGTGAACGGCGTCTGCGGTTCGGGCGGCTACGCCGACATCGCCCTCGGCGGCCAGGTCGAGATCGTCAACCAGGACAACGAGGTGCTCGGCGTCGGCACGCTGCAGAGCGGTGCGGGAGCCCGATGTTCGTTCAAGTTCACCGTGAGCGGCATTCCCGAGGGCGAGCGGCTCTACGGAGCGAAGATCGGCAACGCCAACCGCGGTGTCATCTGGCACTCCGAGCAGGACGCGAAGCACCAGGGCTTCCACCTGACGCTCGGCTGAAAGGTCAGGAAACCGTCGCCAGGTCAGGAGACGACACGTCGTAGGTCTTGCCTTCCCGTGTGAGCAGCACGAGCAGCACAGCCCCCTTGCGAGCCGTGTCGTCGGAGCTGCCCCACTTCACCACGCGATCCCCCGTGAGCGTCAGCTTCACGTCCGCACCGGTCGTCGCCGACACCGACACCACCTCGGGCCGCAGCTTCTCCGGCAACCCGTTCACGACCCCGACCACGGCGCGAGTGGCCGGGTCCGAGGACGAGGGCAGCGTGAGCACCAGTTCGGGAACGCCCGGTGCGGCGGCCGGGAGGACCGCGTAGTCCTTGCCGGTGGAGTCGACCAGGTGGAAGCCGTCGGGCAGCTTCACCGAGCCGACCGGGGCGCGTTCGGTGATCAGCAGCCGGACCGTGCCGGGGAGCTGGCGTTCGACCTCGACCGCGGCGACGCGCGGGATGCCCGCGACGCGGTCGTGGATCTCCTGGAGGTCCAGGCGCACCAACGGGGAGCCGGAGTCGATCGCCGCGACGGCGCGGACCTCGTCCTCGGTCAGCGCCACGTTGCCGCGGACGTCGACCTGGCGGACGCCCAGCAACGGCGTGAAGAACACGCAGTAGGCCAAGGCCAGCACGGAAAGCACGCACAACAGCGCCACCAGGCGGCGGCGCAGGATCACCCTGCGCCGCGCCCGGTACTCAGCACTCTTCGGTCTCCGGTTCGCGGAGCGAACTCGCGTGGACCTGCCGCGAACCGGTGCGCTCATGACAGCGCGCTGACGATCTCGGGGCCGAGCATCGTCACGTCACCCGCGCCCATGGTCACCACCAGGTCGCCCTCCCGCACCAGCGACGCCACCAGCGCCGGCACGCGGTCGAACGACGGCTCGTAGTGCACGGAAGCCGTGACCTGGTCCGCGATCAGCGCGCCGGTGATGCCGGGCTCCGGCTCCTCGCGGGCGCCGTAGACGTCCAGCACGACGACCTCGTCCGCCAGCGACAACGCGGCGGCGAACTCGGTCGCGAACGTACGGGTCCGGGAGTACAGGTGCGGCTGGAACACCACGATCACCCGGCCCGCGCCCGCGACCGGACGCGCGGCACGCAGCTGTGCGTCGACCTCGGTCGGGTGGTGCGCGTAGTCGTCGTAGACCGAGACGCCGTTGCCGCGGCCCTTGAACTCGAACCGCCGCCGCACGCCACCGAAGGCGGCCAGGCCTTCGAGCAGCCCGGCCTGGTCTGCACCGAGTTCCAGACCGGCCAGCAGCGCGGCGATCGCGTTCAACGCCATGTGCTCGCCCGGCACCGCGACCCGGACCTCGACCGCCGCGCCGTCGATCTCGACCGACGCCAGGCCACCGGACTCGAGCGGCTTGTAGTCGACGAGACGCGCATCGGTGGCCGAACGTCCGTACTCGCGCACACGGATCCCACGCGCACGAGCCTCGGTGATCAGCCGCGCCGCACCGGGATCGTCCACACAGGACACCAGCACGCCGCCGGGCACGATCCGTTCCAGGAACGAGTCGAACACGGCCGTGTAGGCCTCGACGGTGCCGTGGTGGTCGAGGTGGTCGGCTTCGACGTTCGTCACGACGGCGACGGACGGCGAGAAGAACAGGAACGAGCCGTCGGACTCGTCCGCCTCGGCCACGAACACGCCACCGGTGCCCTGGTGGGCGTTGGCGCCGGACTCGTTCAGGTCACCACCGATCGCGAACGACGGGTCGACACGGCAGTGCTGCAACGCGACGGTGAGCATCGACGTGGTCGACGTCTTGCCGTGCGTACCGGCGACACACACGACGCGATGGTCTTCCATCAACGCCGCGAGAGCCTCGGCGCGGCGCAGCACGGTGATGCCGCGCTCACGGGCCGCCGAGTACTCCGGGTTCGTGTCCTTGATCGCGGTCGACACCACGACCTCGGTCGGACCGCCGACGAGCTGGTCCAGGTTCGAGGCGTCGTGGCCGACGGCGATCCGCGCCCCCTGGGCGCGCAGGGCCAGCACGGTCCGCGAGTCCTTGGCGTCCGATCCGGACACCTGCACACCACGGGCCAGCAGGATCCGGGCGATGCCGCTCATGCCGGCACCACCGATGCCGACGAGGTGAACTCGTTCGAGACTCACTTCTTGATCACCTCCAGCACGGAGCGGGCCAGGATCTCGTCCGCCTCGCGACGGCCGGTGCCGAGCGTCGCCGCGGACATCTGCGCCAGCCGGTTGCGGTCCGCCATCAGCGGCACCACCAGCGACGCGACCTTCTGCGGCGTCAGTTCCGAGTCCGGCACCAGCAGGCCACCGCCCGCGGAGACGACCGGACCGGCGTTCAACGCCTGCTCACCGTTGCCGATCGGCAGCGGCACGAAGATCGCGGGCAGGCCGACGGCCGACACCTCGGCGACGGTCATCGCGCCCGAACGGCACAGCACGGCGTCCGCGGCGGCGTAGGCGAGGTCCATGCGCTCCAGGTACGGCACCGGCACGTACGCCGGAGCGCCCGGAACCTGTTGCACCGCAACGGAGTTCTTCGGGCCGTACGCGTGCAGCACGCCCACGCCGGCACGAGCGAACTCGGCGGCCACCGGCGCCACGGCCTCGTTGATCGAACGCGCGCCCTGCGAACCGCCGAACACCAGCAGCACCGGCGCGTGCGGGTCGAGACCGAAGAAGCGGCGGGCCTCGTCACGCAGCGCGGCGCGGTTCAGCGTCGTGATCGACTGGCGCAGCGGGATGCCGATGATCTGCGCGTCGGTCAGGCCGGAGTCCGGCACGGCCGCGGCGACGTGGTCGGCGAACTTGGCGCCGACCTTGTTCGCGAGGCCGGCCTTGGCGTTCGCCTCGTGCACGACGATCGGGATGCGGCCACGCGCGGCCAGGTACGCGGGCAGCGCCACGTAGCCGCCGAAGCCGACGACGACGTCCGCGCCGACGCGCTCCAGCACCTCACGGGTCTGCTTCACGGCGCCACGCACGTTCAGCGGCAGTTTCAGCAGGTCCAGCGTGGGCTTGCGCGGCATCGGCACCGGCGGGATCAGCTCCAGCGGGTAGCCGCGGGCCGGCACGATCTTGCTCTCGAGGCCGCGCGCGGTGCCGAGCGCGACGACGCGCGCGTCCGGCCGCAGCCGCATGACCGCGTCGGCCAGCGCCAGTGCCGGCTCGATGTGACCCGCGGTGCCACCACCTGCGACCACGACGCACGGACCACTGGGGGCAGGGTGCCCGGTCAAGACTTCTCCCAATTCGTCGGCGAAGAGATGATCAGTTGTATCGCCCGCGACCGCGGGTCGACCGGCCTTGCTCTGAACGGCCCTGTGTCCGCCGCGATTCGCGGCGACGGTACTCCGAAGGCGGAGCGGAGCGTCCAGCCATACGACGTTCGTCGACGACCGGGAGTTGCGCGGTGCGCCTGCCCGGTGCGCGCGGAGGCGTGGACGGGCGGACCGGCTTGCGCTTGGCGGGCGGCTTGTACGCCTCGGGCGCGGGCAGCCTGAGCAGCCCGCCGACCCGTCCGGGACCGAGCGAACGCAGCGCCGCCACGGCCTCGGGCTCGTGCCGGGCGCAGTTCGCGAGGATGCCGAACACGACCATGGTCGTCACGATCGAGGTGCCGCCGGAGGAGATCATCGGCAACGTGAGGCCCGTGACGGGCAGCAGCTGCACGACGTAGCCGATGTTGATCGCGGCCTGCGCGACCAGCCACACCGTCAGCGTCGCGGACACGATCCGGATCCACGGGTCGGTGTTGCGCGACGCGATCCGCAGCCCGACCCACGCGAGCATGCCGAACAGGACCAGCACCAGCGCGCAGCCGACGAACCCGAGCTCCTCGCCGATGACGGCGAAGATGAAGTCCGACTCGACGTTGGGCAGGTACCGCCACTGCGAGCTGCCCCGCGCGAGCCCCTTGCCGAACAGCCCGCCTTCGGCGAGCGCGAACATCGCCTGACGCGCCTGCAGACCGGCGCCGTCGGGGTCGGCGTCGGGGTTGAGGAACGACGTCACGCGCTGCAGCCGGTACGCGGCACCGATCGCGAGCACGACGGCACCCGCTATCGCGCCGCCGGCGATCACGCCGAACAACCGCATCGGCGCGCCGACGAACCAGAGCAGGCCGATCAGCACCACGCCGAGCGTGATCGTGCCGCCGAGGTCGGGCTGCAGCATGACCAGCGCGAACACCAGCATCGCGACCGGCACGACGGGCACCAGCAGGTGCCGGTACTGCGAGAGCAACGCCCGCTTGGTGACCAGGACGTGCGCGCCCCACAAAGCCAGCGCGAGCTTCACGGCCTCGATCGGCTGGAACGAGATCGGCCCGACGGTGAACCACGACCGGGCGCCACCGCGGACGTCGCCCAGCGGCGTCAGCACCAGCGCCAGCAGCACGACGCCGATGGCCATCGCGGCCGTCGAGAAGTGCCGGAGCTTGCGCAACGGGAACCGCAACATCACCCAGAACAGCACGGCGCCGATGCAGACGTAGATCAGCTGCTTCTGGAACACGCTGTACGCGGACACGCCCGACGCGACCTGTCCGGGAGCCGACGCGGACAGCACCATCACCAGGCCGAGCACGGTGAGCATGCCGAAGATCGCGAGCAACAGGTGGAAGTCCGCCAACGGCCGGCTCATCCACGACGTCAGACCGCTGCGCAACGAGGCGACGCGGCCCGCGGGACGAACCTTCCGCTTGCTTCTCGGCTTGTCGGCGACGACGGTCACCAGATCATCGTCTCCTGTGTCAAGCGCTCGAACGGGGATTCCTGGGGCGTGTCGTCCCTTTCGCTGAGACGTCTCACCCCTTTCGAACCCTACCGGCCACCCGTGAGGCGCTTCACGGCGTCCGTGAACGCCTGCCCGCGGTGCGCGTAGTCGCTGAACATGTCCATCGACGCCGCCGCCGGTGCGAGCAGCACCGTGTCACCGGACTGCGCGAACTCCTGCGCGGTGCGGACGATCTCGTGCATCGGGTCCTCGTCGTCGGCGACGTCGAGCACCCGCACCGGCACGTCCGGCGCGTGCTTCGCCAACGCGTCCGCGATGATCTGCCGGTCCGCGCCGATCAGCACGGCACCCCGCAGGCGATGGGCCTCGGTGCGGACCATGTCCTCGACCGACGCGCCCTTCAGCAGTCCGCCGGCGATCCAGACCACGCTGTCGAACGCCCGCAGGGAGGCCACGGCCGCGTGCGGGTTCGTCGCCTTCGAGTCGTTGACGTACTTGACGTCCGCCGCGTCGACCGTGACGAGCACGGCGCGGTGCGCGGCCGGTTCGAACGCCTCCAAGCCCTCGCGCACGGCCTCGGACGGCACGCCGTACGCGCGCGCCAGGGCCGTGGCGGCGAGAGCGTCCGCGATGCCGGGAGGGCCTGCCGGGCGGATCTTCGCGATCTCGACCAGTGCCTCGTCGTCGGCGAACGCGCGGTCGACCAGCCAGCCGTCGCGCACGCCGAGCTGACCGTCCTCCGGTTCGTCCAGGGTGAAGCCGATCCGGTCCCGCGCGGGCGAGGCCTCCAGCAGGTCGCCGACGAGTTCGTCGTCGAGCCAGCCGATCGCCACCTCGCCGGTGAGGATCTGGGCCTTGGCCTGCGCGTAGGCGTCCATGCCTCCGTGCCAGTCGAGGTGGTCCTCTGCGAGGTTGAGCAGCGCGCCCGCCTGCGGCCGCACCGACGGCGCCCAGTGCAGCTGGAAGCTCGACAGCTCCACCGCGAGCACCCGGCGGCCCGCCAGCAGTGCGTCCACGACCGGCAGGCCGACGTTTCCGCAGGCCACGGCATCCGCGCCGGCGGCGTGCAGGATCGACTCCAGCATGCCGACCGTCGTGGTCTTGCCGTTCGTGCCGGTCACCGCGAGCCACACCGGCGGGTCGGCGAGTTCGGTGCCCATCCGCCAGGCCAGCTCGACCTCGCCGATCACCTCGATGCCCGCCGACGAGGCGGCCGCGAGCAACGGGCTCGACGGCTGCCAGCCGGGGCTCGTGACGACCAGCGACGTCCCGGCGGGAGGCTCGACCAGTCCCGGCACCAGTTCGACGCCTTCGAGCATGGTCTCCAGTGCCGCCAGCCGTTCCGGCGACGAGTCCGTCACCACGACCTCGGCGCCCGCCGCGAGCAACGCCTCCGCCGCGGACCGGCCGGTCACTCCAGCACCGGCGACCAGCACCTTCGTTCCGGCCAGCTTGGTCATCGCTTTAGAACCCGCCCGTCAGCCACTCGCTGTAAAAGACACCGAGCCCGAACATGCAGCAGATGCCGCCCATCAACCAGAACCGGATGATGACAGTGGTTTCCGCCCAGCCCGCGAGCTCGAAGTGGTGGTGGAACGGTGCCATTCGGAACAGCCGCCGTCGTGAGGTGCGGAAGACCGCGACCTGCAACGCCACCGACAGGGCCTCGACCACGAACAGACCACCGATGACGATCATCAGCAGCTCGGTGCGGGTCGCGATCGCGAGACCGGCGACGAGGCCACCGAGCGCGAGCGAACCGGTGTCACCCATGAAGATCTTGGCCGGAGCGGCGTTCCACCAGAGGAAGCCGATGCAGCCCGCCATCGCGGCCGCGGCGATCACCGCGAGGTCCAGCGGGTCGCGCACGTCGTAGCAGCCGGCCACGGCGTAGCTGGAGCAGTTGTAGCGGAACTGCCAGAACGAGATCACGACGTACGTGCCGAACACCATCGCCGACGAACCGCCGGCGAGGCCGTCGAGGCCGTCGGTCAGGTTCACGGCGTTCGACCACGCGGCGACCATGCCGTAGCAGAAGACGATGAACCCGATGACGCCGAACGAGACCACGGTGATGTCGCGGACGAACGACAGGTTGACCGACGCGGGCGTCAGGCCGTCCTTGTTCGGGAACTGGAGCACCAGGATCGCGAACGTGATCGTCGCGATGAACTGGCCGACCAGCTTCGCCGTCTTGTTCAGGCCCAGGTTGCGGGCCTTGCGGATCTTGATGAAGTCGTCGAGGAAGCCGACGATGCCCAGCGACGTCGTCAGCATCAGCACGAGCAGGCCGGACGCCGTCGGGGTCTGCCCGGACGCCGAGGCCGACATCGAGTTCACCAGGTGCGTGCCGAGATAGCCGGCCCACATCGCGACCAGGATGGCGAGGCCACCCATGGTCGGCGTGCCGCGCTTGGTCTTGTGGTGCTGCGGACCGTCCTCACGGATCTCCTGGCCGAAACCCTGACGGGAGAAGATCTTGATCAGGTAGGGCGTCAGCAGGATCGACACTGCCAGTGCGATCGCTGCGGCGATCAGGATGCTCTTCACTTGGTTCCTGCCTCCAGCAGGGCCTCGGCAATGCGCCACAGGCGATAGGCGTTCGATGCCTTGACCAGCACGACGTCACCGGGCCGGACTTCCCCCTGGAGCAGCGCGATCGCCGCGTCCGCGTCCGGCACCCTGACGGATTCGTCTCCCCAAGATCCTTCCAGGTGCGCACCCTGGTGCATCGCGCGGGCCGCCTCACCGACGACGACCAGCTTGCTGATGTCCAGGCGCACCACCAGACGGCCGATCTCGTCGTGCTCGCGCACCGCGTCGTCGCCCAGTTCCGCCATCGGGCCGAGGACGGCCCAGCTGCGGCGGGCGGGCGTGGTGGCGCGCGAGATCGTCGCGAGCGCCTTCAACGCCGCCCGCACCGAGTCGGGGTTCGCGTTGTACGCGTCGTCGATGACGGTCACGCCATCTGCCCGGTCGGTGATGACCATGCGGTGCGCGGAGACCCGTTCGGCCGCCCCCAGTCGTTGCGCGACCTCGGCCGGCGTGGCGCCCAGTTCCAGGGCGATCGCGGCCGCGACCAGCGCGTTGCCCACGTGGTGCGGGCCGTTCAGCGACAGCTTGACCTGGGCGTCGCCCTGCGCGGTCTTCAGCGTGAAGCTCGCGCGGGCGTGCTCGTCCAGTTCGATGTTCACGGCGCGGACGTCCGCGTTCGGGCTCTCGCCGACCAGGACGACCTTGGCCTTCGTGCGGCTCGCCATGCCCGCGACCAGCTGGTCGTCGGCGTTCAGGATCGCGACGCCGTCCTCGGGCAACGACTCGACCAGCTCGCCCTTGCCCTGCGCGATGCCTTCACGCGAGCCGAACTCGCCGACGTGCGCGGTGCCGACGTTGAGCACGGCACCGATCTTCGGCGGGGCGATCTCGGTCAGGTTCGCGATGTGGCCGATGCCGCGGGCGGACAGCTCGAGCACGAGGAAGCGGGTGTCCTCGGTGGCGCGCAGCGCGGTCCACGGGTGGCCGAGCTCGTTGTTGAACGAACCGGGTGGCGCGATGGTCTCGCCGGTCGGGCTGAGCACCTGGGCGATGAGGTCCTTGGTGGACGTCTTGCCCGCCGAGCCGGTGATGCCGACGATCGTGAGGTCCTTCAGGCGGTCCGTGACGTGGCGGGCGAGCTTGGCCAGCGCCGCGAGCACCGCGGCGCCCTCACCGGTCTTGTCGCCGGCGAGCACGTAGGCGTTGGCGTGCTTGGTCTCCACCGGCGGCGCGATCACCGCGGGGGCGTCGACCTCGCGGCCGGCCAGCACACCGGCGGCGCCCGACGCCACGGCCTGCGCGGCGAAGTCGTGGCCGTCCACGCGCTCGCCGGGCAGTGCCAGGAAGAGGCCTCCCTCGGTGACCTTGCGGGTGTCGAACTCGATGGAGCCGGTGACCACCGGACTGCCATCGGTCGCGTGCAGGCGTCCGCCGACGATCTCAGCGATCTCGGCGAGCGTGAGTGCGATCAACGGTGCGCCTCTCTGATCGCGGCGGTCAGCGTCTCGACGTCCGAGAACGGTTGGATCACGCCGGCGATCTCTTGTCCCGTCTCATGTCCCTTGCCCGCCACGACGACGACGTCCCCCGGAAGTGCCAGCTCGACGGCCTTGCGGATCGCGAGCCTCCGGTCGCCGATCTCGAGCACCTCGCCCCGGTCCTGCGCGGCGAGGGCCCCTTCGAGCATGGCGGCCCGAATAGAGGACGCGTCTTCGCTCCTGGGGTTGTCATCGGTGATGATCAACACCTCGGCCCGTTGCGCGGCGGCCTCGCCCATCAACGGCCGCTTGGCCCGGTCCCGGTCGCCACCGCAGCCGAGCACGATGATCACCCGGCCGTCGGTCTTGGCGCGCACGGCGTCGAGCGCGAGCGCGACGGCGGCGGGCTTGTGCGAGTAGTCGACGACGGCCGTGAAGTCCTGGCCCTCGTCGACGCGCTGCATGCGGCCGGGCACCTGGACGTTCTTCAGGCCCTCCGCGATCGCCTCCGCGCCGATGCCCTCGACGTGCAGGCAGGCGATGGCGAGCAGGGCGTTCGCGATGTTGAAGCTGCCCGCGAGCGGGAGGTGGATGCGGATGTCGCCGTCCGGGCCGTGCGCGGTGAAGGTCTGCTCACCGGTCGGGCTCACCTCGACGTCGCTCGCGGTCCAGGTGGCGGGCTTGGTCGTGGCGACGGTGATGGTGCCGGGCTTGACGAGCCGCTCGCCCCACTCGCCGTCGACGCAGACGACCTCCTTGCGCGCGCGGCCGTCGAACAACTGCGCCTTGACCTGGAAGTACTCCTCCATGTCCGCGTGGAAGTCGAGGTGGTCCTGGCTCAGGTTCGTGAACGCGCCGATCTCGAACTCGGTGGCGGCGACGCGGCCCAGCTGCAGCGCGTGGCTCGACACCTCCATCGCCACGTCGGTGACGCCGCGCTCGGCCATCACCGCGAACAGCGCCTGCAGGTCCGGCGCCTCGGGCGTGGTGTGCGAGCTGGCGAGCTGCTCGGTGCCGATGCGGGTGCCGACCGTGCCGATCAGGCCCGTGTTCTTCCCGGCGGCGCGCAGCACCGACTCGATCATGTACGTGGTGGTGGTCTTGCCGGACGTGCCGGTGACCCCCCACAGCTTGATCTTGCTCGACGGCTGTCCGTAGACGTGCGCGGCGAGCAGGCCCACGACCTCGCGTGGGCGCGGGTGGATCAGCACGGGCACGTCTTTGAGAGCGTCGCGGGCGGCTCCGGCCTCGTCCGTCAGCACGGCGACGGCACCGTTCGCGATCGCCGTAGCGGCGAAGTCGGCGCCGTGCGCGTTGGCACCCGGCAGCGCGGCGTAGAGGTCTCCGGCGACCACGTGCTGTGCACGCAGAGTGACCCCCGACACCTGGACGTCGGCATGCGCCGGCCGGGTCAGGTGCACGTCGGCCACCGCGGCGAGAGCAGCCACGGAAGCAGGGCGAATGGCGTTGGGGCGGGGCGGGGCGGTCGCGACCTTGCCCTCGAGCTTGGCAGGCACGGGCAAGAGGCTACCGGCGTACACAGAGTGGCCGAGCGGCGCGTTGGCGTTCGGGTGATGATCAGCGGCTCTGGGCCGTTCGAGTGGCCTCCGCCGCTGGTCCTGTCCAGCGAGCCCGTCCGGCCGAACAAGTTCCTGCCCGCTTTGTGACTTAGGGCCCTGTGACCATAAGTGCGGCTGCGGTGAGGTAGGAACCGGCAGGAGGCGGCAATGAACACCAGCACGGCGGTGGAGCCCAGGAGATTTTCCTTCTGGGCGCCCGATTTCAGTCGTTCCGTGACAGTCGGAGTCGACACTTCCGAGTCCGCGTATCACGCTTTCGAGTGGGCCGCGCGGCACGCGTGGTCGCTCCGGACGGATCTTCAGGTCTACCTCGCGGACCCCGGCGACACCACGGTCCAGCGGGTCCTGGAACGACTCCCCATGCTCACCGCCCACTTCCGCCCGAGTGGAGACGACCCGGTGGCCGCACTGGTGAGGGCGTCGGACTCCAGCGCGACCTTGGTCTTGGGGTGCAAAGGCGAACAGCACCGCAGCCTGGGGCTGGGCTCCCTCGTCCTCCCGGTGTTGCGCCGCGCGCGGTGCGGCGTCGTGGTGGTGCGCGGACGCCCTGAGGCGATCCGCGGCGAACACGGCTGGATCACCGCTGCCGTCGGCGGGTGCGAGGACCCGGTCGTGCTGCGGCGCGCGGTCGAGCTCTGCCGCACCCGCCGAGCGCGGCTCCGCCTGCTGCACATCCACCTGCCGGCCCAGCACGGCGTCACGGTGCCGCGTGACGAGGCCACGATCCGCCGGGCCGTGCTGTTCCTGCGCACCACCGCTCCCGAGCTGACCCCCGAAGTCGTGGTGGAGTCACGGCATCCGCACGAGGCCTTGGCCGCGCTGGACTCCGACCTCGTGGTCGTGGGGCGGGGCGGGCAGCACGACGGGGTCGGGCTGGTCACGCGAGCGGCGCTCTACCACTCGTCCTGTCCGGTGCTGGTGGCCCGGCCGGAGCCGATGCAGGACGACCGCGCGAAGCTCTAGCAAGCCTTGCGCAGCACGGTTCCGGTGGTGCCCGGCAGGGCGACGAAGGTGACCGGGGCGTTGTGCTCGTTGAACTGCGTCTCGGCGAGCCGGAGGGTGACGGGAGCGCTGCCCGTCTTGTTCGCGTTGACGAGCACGGTGCCGCACTCGAAGTCGCGCTGGTGCACGTTCGCGGCCACCTCGTGGTGCTCATCCAGCGGCGCGCCGAGGTCCCAGTCGTACTCGGTGCGCCACTGCGACGGGTTGTCGTAGCGGTCGGTCTCCTCGATCTCGGAGATCGCCGCGTGCTCGCCCTTGGCCAGCAGGTAGCTCGCGAAGGCGTAGCGGAACGGCTGCTCGGCGCCGCTGTGGTGCGGCTGGACCCAGGTGATCTTGCCCTTGGCCTCGTTGGCGGTGATCTGGGCGATCTGCCGGCTCCAGCCCTGCGAGTACTCGGAGAGCAGGTCCTTGTCGCCGAAGGTCAGCCACCACTCGTCGAAGCCGCCGTCCAGGTGCTCGACGTAGGAGTCCCACGCGCCGTCGTGCAGGCGGGCGTTGGACATGTTCGCGACGGTCTTGAGGCCCGCGTCCACGAACTTCTGCCTGGTGTTGGCGAGCATCGAGCGGTAGGCCTCGCGCATCGACTCGTCGGTCGGGTACGCGGCCGGGCAGACGCCGTCGTGGTACGTGTCGCAGGCGAACAGGGCGTTGTCCATCAACACGCCGTCGAAGACCTTGGCCGAGGACGCGACCACGTTGTCGGCCCAGGCGTTCTGGTAGCCGGCGTTGCCGACGTCCATCTGCCAGTGGCCCGCGTAGCCGCCGTACTCGAGGCGCTTGCCGCCGGAGTCGACGAGGAACCACGACGGGTCGGCCGCGCAGTACCCGACGCCCGTGGGGAGATCGGCGTCGTCGCGACCACCGGAACAGGCATAGCTGCGCGTCGACGAAAGATCTTTGTAGACGAACGTCTGAATCTCCGGGTTCGCCTTCTTGAGCTTCGCGGCAAGATCGGTTTCCCAGGCGTTCAGCACGACGTACGAACGTCGGTTCGCCTCGATTTCGATCATTTCCTCGGAGATCGTCGTGCTGTTCATGTGCAGCCAGTACGACTTCACGTCAGGCCCGTCCTCAGGCGCTTGAACAGGGACGACGGGCGCCGTCCCCAGCAAGAACGCCAAGATCGAATATCCGATGGAACGCACGACGCACCTCATCTCGTTCAGCTCTCCGGTTTCGGAGAATTAAACGTGATGAAATGCGTCTCAACACGAAGAAGTTTTCACTGTCAAAACAACGGAATCACGCCTGCGCGCGCCGGTGCCCCTTGTGGATCCGGGGCGCGCCGCCCACAATGCACGCCCCTCACAGCTGCAGCTGCACGAACGGCGTCTGCTCGACCGACATCGGCACCTGGAACCGCTGGGTCAGGAACGTCGCGATGTCGTGGAACAGCGGCGCGGCCGAGGAGCTGAACTGGGTGCCGGTCGGCGCGTCGAGCATGATGCCGACGACGTAGCGCGGGTTGTCCGCCGGGAGGATGCCGGCGAACGTGATCCAGTACTGGGACTGGGAGTAGCACTTGCAGTTCTGGTCGATCTGCTGCGCCGTGCCGGTCTTGCCCGCAATCTGGTAGCCGGGAAGGGCTGCCTGCTTGCCGGTGCCGTTCTGGTTCGCGTCCTGCGGGTCGGACTGCGTGACCGAGCGGAACATCTGCCGGACGGTCTTCGCGGTCTCCGGCGACACCACCCGCACGCCGTCCGGGCGCTGCTTCTCCGAACGCGCGCCCTCCTCGCCGATCTCGGCGCGGATCAGCCGTGGCGGGACGCGCACACCGTCGTTGGCGATGGCCTGGTACATCCCGGTCATCTGCAGCAGCGTCATCGAGAGGCCCTGGCCGATCGGCAGGTTGCCGAAGGTCGAGCCGGACCACTGGTTGAGCGGCGGGACCTGGCCCGCCTCCTCGGCGGGGACACCGGAGTTCGTGCGGCGGCCGAGACCGAACTTCTGCAGCATCTCGGCGTAGCGCTCCTGGCCGACCTCCTGCGCGGCGAGCAGCGTGCCGACGTTGGAGGACTTCGCGAACACGCCGGTGAACGACATGGGCACGGTCGGGTGGTTCCACGCGTCCCTGATGGTCCGGTCGGCGACCTTGAGCGATCCCGGCACCTGCACGACGTCGTCCGGCTTGAACAGGCCGTACTCGACCGCGGCGGCGGCCGTGACGATCTTGTTCACGGAGCCGGGTTCGAAGCTGTAGGCGACCGCGGTGTTGCGCTTCTGGTCCTCGCTGGCCTTGCCGAAGTCCGTCGGGTCGTAGGTCTTGTCGTTGGCCATCGCGACGATCTCACCGGTGCGGCTGTCCAGCACGACGGCGGAGGCGTTCTTCGCGCCCGACTTCTTCGCGTAGTCGCCGACCATCTTCTGCACCGCGTACTGGGTGTCGATGTCGATCGTCAGCTCGAGGCTCTTGCCGGGCTGCGGCTTCACGAGTTCGCGCTCGGTGTTCGGGATGACGAGGGTGTCGTCGCCCGACATCGTGTCGACGACACGACGGCCCGTGCGGCCCGCGAGCACGTTGTCCTGGGCGTTCTCCAGCCCGAGGATGCCCTGGACGGTCGGCGGCTTCTCCTCCTGGCGCCAGTTCGCGGCGCCGATGATGTTCGCCGCCAGGTCGCCGTTGGGGTAGATGCGCTTGGAGCGGTACTCCGAGCCGATCTCCGCCGGGAACTTCTCGACGATCTTCGCGGCCTTGGCCGGCTCCGCCTCGCTGACCAGGACCTCGTAGGAGATGTCCTTGACGAGCTGCTGGTAGACGGTCTCCTCGTCGGTCTTCTCCCCGTTGACCTCCGGGCCCAGCGTCGACGAGATGAACTTGGCCATCTCTCGCGCGCGGTCCTCGTAGGTCCCCGGGTACTTCTTCTCGTCCTTCGCGTGCGCTTCGTCCCAGGCTTTACGCGCGCGCTGCGGAAGGATGTAGAGCGCGCGCACCTCGATCGAGAACGCGAGCTGGTTGCCGTTGCGGTCGAGGATCGACCCGCGCTCGGCGGGGATGTCGATGGGCGTCGTGCGCTGCTTCTGCGCCTGCTGCGACAGCTCGGCCGCCTGCAGGCCCTGCACCTGCACGAGCTTGACGCCCGCGATCAGCAGGGCGCCGATCAGCAGGATCCGGCCGACGCCGATGCGCAGCCTGCTGTTGCCGCCCAGGCGCGCGGCCGGGCGGGAGCCGCGCACCGACAACGGACGGCGCGGTCCCCTGGTCTGCGGACCGGGCATCAGCCACCCGCCGGAGGCGTCTGACCCGCCGGAGGGGTCTGGCTCGCGGGCGGTGCGGGCGTCTCGGACGACGGCGGGGGCGGAGGCGTCGACTTGGTGGGCGCGCTCGGCTTGCCGAACTCCTCGACGGAGCCGTCCGCGTTCTGCCGCAGCCGTGCCGGGTTGGACGGCTCGACCAGGCCCATCTCACCCGCGCGGCGCGCGAGGTCGGTCGGCGACTCGAGCAGCGCCACCTCGCGGCGCAGCTGCTCCATCTGCAACGTCAGCTTCTCGGCCTCGGCCCGCGCCTCCTGCAACCGGTAGGTGTCGGCGGCGGCCTGGGTGGAGAAGTACATGATCCCGGCGACGCCCGCGCCCAGCACGAGCATCACCAGCACGACGAACGGAGCCTTGGACACGGCCTTCTGCTGCGGGCTCGCGGAACCGCCGCGCAGGTTCGAGGCGCGCTGGGCCCGGCGCGCGTAGGCACGCTCGGCGCCGGCGGTCCGCCGCCGGGCCTTGTCCTTCTCCTGGACCTTGTCCTGCTTCGGGGAGGGGTCGCGGGGTGACGACCCACCGACCCGTGCGGGTGCCGTCATCTCGGCTCTCCGATCCGCTCCGCCGCCCGCAGGCGCACCGGCGCCGCACGCGGGTTGTCCTCGATTTCCTTCTCGTTCGCGAGTTCCGCGCCCCTGGTGAGCAACTTGACCTCGGGTCCGTGGCCGGGCAGCTCGACCGGCAGGCCAGGCGGCGTCTTGGACTTCGCCAGCTCCGCGATCGCCTGCTTCACCATCCGGTCCTCGAGGGACTGGTAGGACTCCACGACGATCCGGCCGCCGACGCGCAGCACGCCCAGCGCGGCGGGCAGTGCCAGCCGCAGCGACTCCAGCTCGCCGTTGACCTCGATCCGCAGCGCCTGGAACGTGCGCTTCGCCGGATGCCCGCCGGTGCGCCGCGAGGCCGCGGGCACGACGGCGTAGAGCAGCTCGACGAGCCTGCCGCTGTTGGTGAACGGCTCCTTCTCGCGTTCCCGCAGCACCGCGGACGCGATCTTGCCCGCGAACCGCTCCTCGCCGTAGGTGGAGAGGATCCGCGCGAGGTCGCCGTGCCCGTACGTGTTCAGCACGTCCGCCGCCGTCATGCCGGTGCCCTTGGACATCCGCATGTCGAGCGGGGCGTCCTTCGAGTACGCGAACCCGCGCTCCTCCTCGTCCAGCTGCAACGAGGACACGCCGAGGTCCATCAGCACACCGTCCACACGCGAGTAGCCGAGGTCTTCCACGGCTTCGTCGATGTGGTCGTAGGTGACGTTGACGAGATGAACGCGGTCACCGTGGCGAGCGAGGCGCTTGCCGGCCATCTCGATGGCCTGCGGGTCGCGGTCGAGCCCGATGAGCGTGAGTTCGGGGTGGGCGCTCAACAGCGCGTCGGAGTGGCCGCCCATGCCGAGCGTCGTGTCGACGACGACGGCGGGCTTGCCGGAGAGCGCTGGAGCGAAGAGTTCCAGGACGCGGTCCAGCAGCACCGGAACGTGCCGCGGCTGATCCATCGTCCCTCTACTCCCCTGATGCGCGTTTCGGGTGACGTCAGGTCCCCGCCCGCCCGTCGAACCTGGCGCCGGGGAAGGTGCGCCAGGGCCGATTCTCGAGCGGACCGAGGCCTCACGGCACCCGAATCGCGTGTGGAACATCCGGCCTGTTGCTCGGCTGACCGCCATCAGAAGACGCCCGGAATGACCTCCTCGCGAGCGGTGGCGTAGCCGTCCTCGTGCTCGTCGAGATAGGTCTGCCAGGCCGCCGCGTCCCAGATCTCCATCCTGGTGAACGCGCCGACGACCACGCACTCCTTGGTCAGCCCGGCATACCGGCGCAGTTCCGGTGCGATCAGGACGCGGCCCTGACCGTCCGGACGCTGCTCGTCCGTACCTGCGAACAGATAACGCTGATAGGCGCGTACGGCGTCGTTGGTGAACGGCGCCTCGGCGACTTTCTTCGCCATCAGTTCGAACTCAGCCCGGGGAAACACGTACAGGCAGTGGTCCTGGCCCTTGGTGACCATGAGACCTCCCGCCAGTTCGTCCCGGAACTTCGCAGGCAGTGTCAGCCGACCCTTGTCGTCCAGGCGCGGGTAGTGAGTGCCGAGGAACATCGGCAGCCACCTCCCTCACCGGGCGACGGACCGGCAGCGGAGCCCCCGTCTGCCCCACCGGCCGCCACAGTACCCCACTTTTCACCACAGTCAACGTTGAAACAGGTGTCCACACAGCATGTCGTGACACATTTTCCCAGGTAGACGCCGTGGGGCAGCGTGGGGGGACGGTGGGGGAGCTGGTCAGTCACCACCTTCGCGGGTGAGGGTTCAGCCCGGATTTAGCACTCGAACGGCCTAGAAATTTCCGCCAAAACCGAGAGTTGCGGCGAGTTGGTGGGGGAAGGTGGATGCTGGTGGAGCGAACCCGATGTAGCCCGCAGGTGTAGGGCACTTAGCCGTGGTTTGACACACTGCGTGAAACGCTCACACGTCCGTGTTCCGGACACGGCTGCTGGAGGTTTAGTGACGCCGGGAAGCCCAAGCGCGAACAGTCATGCGCCGGTCGATCAGATTCTGGGAGAGTTGCACGGCGCGGTCCAGCGGATCGCCGCCAACGTCGAGCGGGTGCTCGTCGGTAAACCAGACGTGGTCCGCCTTGCGCTCGTGACGCTGCTCGCCGAGGGGCACCTGCTGGTCGAGGACGTGCCGGGTGTCGGCAAGACCTCGCTGGCGAAAGCGCTTGCCCGTTCGATCGACTGCACCGTGAGCCGAGTGCAGTTCACGCCCGACCTGTTGCCGAGCGACATCACCGGCTCCTCCATCTACAACCGGCAGGAGAACGACTTCGAGTTCCGGCCTGGACCGATCTTCGCGAACATCGTCGTCGGCGACGAGATCAACCGCGCCTCCCCCAAGACGCAGTCCGCGCTGCTGGAGTGCATGGAGGAGCACCAGGTCACGGTCGACGGCAACACGTACCCGCTGGGCTCGCCGTTCATGGTGATCGCGACGCAGAACCCGATCGAGATGGAGGGCACCTACGCCCTTCCGGAGGCGCAGCGCGACAGGTTCACCGCGCGCGTGTCGATCGGGTACCCGGACCCGCAGGCCGAGCTGGCGATGGTCGACGAGCACGCGGGTCACAACCCGCTCGACGACCTGAGGCCCGTCTCGGACGCCGCGCAGATCCTGCGGCTGGTCGAGGCCGTGCGCCGGGTGCACCTGTCCCCCGAGGTCCGCCGGTACGCAGTCGAGCTGGTCTCGGCGACGCGCCGTCTGCCGGAACTGCGACTCGGTGCCTCGCCGCGGTCCACGTTGCACCTCGTCCGCGCCGCACGCGCGCAAGCCGCGCTGGCCGGTCGTGACTTCGTGGTGCCGGACGACATCCACGCGATCGCGATCCCGGTGCTGGCCCACCGGCTGGTGCTCACGGCAGAGGCGCAGGCCGCTCGCCGGTCCCCCGCCGAGTTGATCAGGGCGCTGCTGCAGCGGGTGCCGGTGCCGACGGCGGCACTCGACCCGAGCGCGGCGTTCGTCCGCAGCATGAACAACAACAACGCAGGGACGCCACGCTAACGATGCGCACCGCACTCTCCGGTCTGACCACACGCGGAAGATGCTTGCTGGCCGCGGGGTTCGCCGCCGGAGTGTGCGCCGCCGTGCTGAACGAACGCGACCTGTTGCGGGTCGCCGCGTTCGTGATCGCGCTGCCCCTGCTGGCCGCGTGGCTCGCGACGAGGGCTCGGGTGGGGTTGCACGCCGCCCGGTTCCTCGCCCCGAGCCGGGTGCCGGTGGGTGCGGCGTCCGAGGTGAAGCTCGACCTGCGCAGCACCGGCCGGCTGCCCACGGGCGGGCTGATGCTGGAGGACACGGTGCCGTACGCCCTGGGCGCGCGACCGCGGTTCCTGGTGGAGCGGTTGCCCCGCAACACGCCGACGACGTTGCGCTACCCGCTCAAGCCGGTGATGCGCGGCGTCCAGCAGGTCGGCCCGCTGATGGCGCGGATCACCGACCCGTTCGGACTGGCCGAGTTCGACCGCGAACTCGCGGGCCGGTCGCGGCTGGTCGTGGTGCCGCGGGTCGTGCGGCTGTCTGGTCTGCCCGGCGGTTCCGGCATGGGCGCCGGCGACGACGGCTCGGTGCGGCTGCGGGCCGGACAGGGCGAGGACGACGCGGTCGTGCGGCCGTACCGGCAGGGCGACGACCTGAGGAAGGTCCACTGGCGGTCCACGGCCCGGCGCGACGAGCTGATGGTGCGCGTCGAGGAACGTCCGTGGCGCGGCGGCACGACCGTGCTGCTGGACCACCGGGTGCACGCGCACCGCGGTAGCGGGCCCACGGCCTCACTGGAGTGGGCCATCTCGTTCGCGGCGTCGATCTGCCTGCACCTGCACCACTTCGGCCACCAGGTGCGCCTGGTCTCCGAGGACGGGCGGGTGCTCGCGGGCGGGTCGTCCGAGGGCGGGCACAGCGACCACGTGGTGCTGGACTCGCTCGCCGCGTTGCAGGGCTCGCACCGCCGTGAGCTCACCGGCGGGATGGACCCCGGCGCGGGCCAGGAGGTCATCGCGGTGCTCGGCGGACTCTCGCCGGCGTCGGCGGAGGAGCTGATCCGGTACCGGCCGCGCGGTATGCGCAGCATGGCCGTGTTGCTGGACGTGAACGCGTGGGCGGGCGGCACGGACCCGTCCGCTCCCGAACCCGAGGACGCCCGGCGGTTGCTGAACGGCGCGGGCTGGGGCGTGGCGATCGCGAAGCCGTCCGCGTCGATGCAGCAGGTGTGGCAGGAGTTGTGCGCCTCGGCCGGTAACCGGGGTCCGTCGGTGCGCTCGGAGGTGGGCTGAGATGGGGACCCGTTCCGCTCCGGCGACGAGAGGCACCGAACCCGAGTGGTTCACCTCGGCGACGCCGTGGATCGCCGCGCTGGCCGTGCTCTGCGCGTCCACCGCGCTCTCCGGTGTGATCGAGGGCGACCTGTGGCTGGCGCGGATCGGCGTGGTGATCGTGGCGATCACCGTGACCGGCGCGTTCCTGCGAGCGACCCGGCTGACTCCGCCGCTGGTCGCGATCGCCCAGGTGTTCGTGCTGTTGTGCCTGCTCACCGCGTTGCACACGCGGTCGGGCATCTTCCTGTTCATCCCCGGCCCCGAGGCGTTGGGCGAGCTCGGCGACGTGCTCGCGGACTCGGTCGCGCAGGTGCAGACCGGGGTTCCGCCGGTGCACGCGTCGCCGGCGATCCAGGCACTCGTGGTACTGGCGATCGGCCTGGTCGCGGTGCTGGTCGACACGCTGGCCGTGGCCGCGGCGGCTCCGGCGGCGTCCGGGCTGGTGCTGCTCTGCGTGTTCGCGGTGCCCGCGTCGCTGGCCGACGAGATGCTGCCGTTCTGGACGTTCATCCTGGGTGCGGCGGCGTTCGCGATGCTGCTCGCGGTCGACGGCCAGCACCGGCACGAGGCGTGGCGCGGCCGGCTCGGTTCCGGGTCGGCGAGCGGGTCCGGCGGGTCCGCGACGTCGGTGGCGGCGATCGCGATGGTGATCGCGCTGATCGTCGGCGCGGGTTTCACGCTCGTCGGCACGGTCGGCAGGCTGCCCGGCAGCGGTGCCGGTGGCGGTGGCAAGGGCGGCATCGGCCTGAGCGAGATGACGTCGCTGCGCGGCATGCTCAACCGCGGCCGGACGGCCGAGGTGTTCTACGTGCGCGGCATGACCGACCCGATGTACATGCGGGCGTCCACGCTGGCCCAGTACGTGCCGAACAAGGGCTGGGAACGCGGCAGTCCTCCCGGCGGCCAGCCCGCGCGCGGTGAGCTTCCGCCGCAGCCGGGCGACCGCGGCGAGGGCAAGACCACCAGGATCAACATCGAGCCGCGCGACTGGCGGAGCTTCTGGCTGCCGACCTACGGCGCCGTCCGCCGCATCGACACCCCGGACGACGACTACCAGTTCGACCCGAAGAAGGGCGTGATCTACACCCAGCGGGAGCGCGAACCGGAGTCGTACGAGATCGACACGGTGATGTCGACGCCGACGAAGCAGGCGCTGCGGCTGGCTCCGACCCAGGCCAACGCGGTCGATCGCGAGTACTACAAGTTCGACGGTGTCGAGCAGGAGGTCGTGGACCTCGCCAAGAAGACCGTCGAGGGCGCCACCAACGACTTCGACAAGGCCGCCGCGCTGACGGCGTTCTTCAACAGCCCCACCAGCAACTTCAAGTACCAGCTCGAGACCAAGGGCGACGTCACGACGGACGCGCTGAGCGACTTCGTGCTGCGGAGCAAGGTCGGCTACTGCGAGCAGTTCGCGTCCGCGATGGCCGTGATGGCCCGCGTCGTGGGCCTGCCGTCGCGGGTGGCGATCGGCTTCACCGCCGGCGTGCCGTCCGCGGACAACGCGTACCGCGTGATCAGCACCGACGACGCGCACGCGTGGGTCGAGATCTTCTTCCCGAACTACGGCTGGATGACCTTCGACCCGACCCCGGTCTCCGACGGCCGCGGCATCGTCCCGCCGTACCTGCGCGAGACCGCGCCTGGCCAGGAGGAGCAGCCGACCGCCGAGACGACGGCGCCGTCGGTGGCGCCGTCCGCGACCGGTTCGGCCCAGGCCTCCACCTCGCCCGACGGCACCGACGGCGACCAGGGACTGCCGCAGGCGGGTTCCGAGGGCCCGCAGCCGTGGCACCTGTGGGCGCTGGGCGTGGTGCTGGTGCTGGCGGCGTTGCTGTCGATCTTCCTGGTCCTCGCGCTGCTCGGTGTGGTCGGCGCGGGCCTGATGGGCGCGGCGTGGGCGCGCAAGCTGCTGATTCCGGCCGCCGCCGCGTTGTGGCTGATCGGTGTGGGGCTCGCGGCGGCGTTGCTCTCGTGGTGGCTCGCGGTGGTGCTCGTGATCGCCGGGGTCGTGTTCACGCCGTTGCTGGTGCGTGCCGTGCGACGGCGCAACCGCCTGCACGCGGTGACGGCACTCGGTCCGGGCGCGGCCACGGCTGCGTGGAGCGAGCTCATGGCGGAGTCGATCGACCGCGGCGCGCCGGTGCCGGCCGCCGAGACGATCAGGCTCGCCGCCCGCCGGTTGGCGCGCGAGCACAACCTGGACGACGCGGGCAAGGACGGGCTGCGGCTGGTGATCGGCGCGATCGAGCGGTCCTGGTACAGCCCGAACCCGGCCGCCGACCCGGCGTTGCCCGGTGCGCTGGCCGCGGTGCGACAGTCGTTGCGACAGAACGCCCCGCTGTCGTTGCGGGCGAAGCTGTTCCCGAAGTCGGTGCTCAAGCCGACGCCCGCGCCGATCGCCGAGACGCCCGACCGGGAGCCGGTCGGGGTGTAGGTCCGTGGCATGACGATGGGCCCGCTCCCCGTTCGGGGGCGGGCCCATCGCTGTGAGGCTTGGTCGGTTACTGCTCTTCGTCGAAGCGGCGGCGGAAGCGCTCTTCCATCCGTTCGGAGAACGAGCTGCGGCTGCGCGCGGGCTTGCCGTCCTCCTGCGCTCCTTCGGCGACCTGGTCACCGCGACGCAGCGTCGTCAGGGTGATGAGCACACCGAAGAACATGAGCAGGAAGCCGAAGACGCTCACCACGGGGATGCTGGCGATCGCGAGCTGCGGGAGCATCACGCCGGTGATGAGCGCGGCCACGCCGACCACGAACAACACGATGCCCTGCACACGGCGTCGCTTGGACGGCCGCCGCAACTTGGCGCCCCGTACGGTAGATGCGAACTTCGGGTCCTCGGCGTAGAGCGCGCGCTCGATCTGGTCGAGCAGTCGCTGCTCGTGCTCGGAGAGTGGCATCGTTCCTCCTCCGGCACAGCGGTCGCGGGCGCCGGGTGTTTTCGGTTTCCGCCGAACCCGGCGGACGACCCACCCTGGGGACGTCACCTTCCAGGATACGATCCGCGCGCCCCGGCGACTACCCAGTCGGCCTTCTCATACGGTCTGATCTGTCACCATCATCCTCCTGGGGCAGCGGTGAGGCCTTCGTGAGGCTCTCTCAAGCCCCTTGTGGCCTTCCGTTCACACGTCGTTCGGCCTCGTGATCCGTCCGGGACAGCCCCGCTTGCTCGGATCAGTGCCATGACCGAACTCATCGTCAACGGCGCCGCCGAGCAGGGCCTGACCGGCTGGCTCGTCGTCGCGGGCGCCCCCGTCGTGCTGCGGTACGACACGGGCCAGGGGTATCCGGGGCCCGGTGATCCCGGTCCGGCGCGGCGCGGCTCGTCGTTCTTCGGCGGCGGCGACACGCCACTGAGCACACTGCGACAGAGCGTGACATTGCCGCGCAGGCCGTCTCAGTTCGCCGTGTCCTGCTGGCTCGGCGGCTACGCCGCGCAGCAGGACGGGGCCCGGCTGTCGGTCGAGTTCCTCGATTCGGGCGGCACACCGCGCGGCCTCGTGGTGCTCGGACCGGTGACGGCGGAGGAGCGCGCCGGCCGCACCGGCCTGGTCGAGCGTTCCGTTCGAGGCGCGGTGCCGCCGGGGAGCCGGACGGCGGTCGTGACGCTGCAGATGACCCGATCCGGTGGTGGTACGTCGAACGACGGCTACGCGGACAACATCTCGTTCACGGTGGAGGCCCGCTGATGCTGAACCGACGTGATCTCCTCCGTGCCGCGGCCGCCGCAGGCGCTCTCGGCACCGTGTGGCCGCTGTCGGCCGGTCTGTCCCCCGCGCAGGCGCACGCCGCCGCTCTCGATCTGGGCGCCTCGTGGGATCCCGCCCCGTTCACGCTGGGCGTCGGATCCGGGGACCCGTTGCCGGACAGCGTGATCCTGTGGACGCGGCTCGCTCCCGAACCGCTGGCGTTCGAGCAGCCGCTGCCCGAGATCGTCGAGGTCGAGTGGTCGGTAGCGCTGGATCGCACGATGCGTTCGCGTGTCGCGTGCGGGACTGTCGCGGCGTCGAACCTGTTGGGGCACAGCGTGCACGTGCCCGTGCACGGCCTCCGTCCCGGCCGCACCTACTACTACCAGTTCTCGGCTTTGGGCAAGCGTTCTCGCGTCGGCCGCACGCGCACGGCCCCGGTCGGCCCGGTGTCGAAGGTCCGTTTCGCGACGGCGAACTGCCAGGCGTTCCACGACGGCTTCTACGCGGCACATCGCGGAATCGCGGCCGAGAACCTGGACTTCGTCGTGCACCTGGGCGACTACATCTACGAACACGGCCAGGTCGGCGGCACGCACGTGCGTGATCACGAGGGCCCCGCCGTGCTGTCCCTTGCGGACTACCGGCGCCGCCACGCCTTGTACAAGGGTGATCCGTCACTGCGCGACGCCCACGCCGCCCACCCGTTCTTCCTCACCTGGGACGATCACGAGGTCGCCAACGACTACAGCGGCACCGACGGCTCCGCGCCGTTCGTGAAGCGCCGTGCCGCCGCCTACCAGGCCTGGTACGAGCACCTGCCGATCCGCGCTGGGAGCGCTCTCGAACCGCAGATCTACCGCAACCGCCAGTGGGGTTCCCTGCTCGATCTGACGGTGCTGGACCTGCGGCAGTACCGGTCCGCGCAGAACCTCGCCGGCGGCACGATCCTGGGCGCCGAGCAGAAGAAGTGGCTGCTGGACGGCATTTCTTCTGCTCGAGAAGCCTGGCAGGTGTGGATCAACTCGATCATGCTGTCGCAGCTCGCCCGCACCGGCGGCGGCTACTACTTCACCGACCAGTGGGACGGGTTCCTGGCCGAACGCCGCGAGGTGCTCGGCCACGTCGCCTCGGAAGGCCTGAAGGACCTCGTCGTGCTGACCGGCGACTGGCACTCGGCGTTCGTGGACGACATCAGGCCGGACTTCGACGACCTCTCGTCGCCGGTGATCGGGACGGAGTTCACCGCGCACTCGGTCACCTCCGGCGCCTACTCGCCGGAGTGGAACGCGGTGAACGGGCCGGTGATGGGGGCGGCGAACCCGCACCTGAAGTACTTCGAGGGCAACAGGTACGGCTACGACGTGTACGAGGTGACGCCAGAGCGGTTCACCACGCACATGAAGGTGATCGGGGACCGGCGGGACGCGGCGTCGCCGGTGTCGACGCTGACCACGTTCCACGTCGATCGGGGGAAAGCAGGGAGCTACGAGGACCCGGCGACCGCCGGCTCGCCCGCGCAGTACCGGCGGCCGTGAGCCTGCTCCTGAAAAGTGTCAGACCCGCTGAGTAAGCTCGGATTCGGGGGATCCCAGGCCCTGTGAGGCCGGAGGGTGGATCCCCCGAATCCGATGCTAGTCAGCGGGTCTGACAGTTCTGGCCCGTCAGAACTGATCGGCCAGAACGGTCGGTCAGCTCGCGATCTTGTAGGCGTGGATGATCGTCACCTCGCCGGTGTTGCCCGCCGCGTCCATGGTCTTGGCGCGCAGCGAGGCGAACTTGGCGTTCTTCGGGTGGTGCACGATCGCCTTGTCGCCGGCGACCTGCACCTGCTTCCAGGTCGCGCCGTCGTCGAAGGACACCTCGACGGTGACGCGCTTGACCTTCGGCGTGTTCTGCGCCTGCTCGACCTTGAGCGGGACGAGCTGCACCCGGCCGTGCGCGGTGTCCTTGTCGTCGAGCTTGGGCAGGAAGCGGACCACCGTGAGCGGGAGGTGCGTGATGTCGGTGGTGTGCTTGGCCTTGAAGGTCCAGGCGCCGCTCACCTTGTTCGACAGCTCCGCGTCACGGCTGTGTGCCATCTCGGCCCGGTAGGTGCCTTCCGCCGCCGGGACGTCGAAGATCGCGGTCGGACGGTCCTGCTCGCCGAGCTTGGTTCCGTTGTGGAACAACGAGGTCTTCGCCGTTCCGCCGTTGAACCTGCCCGCACCGCCGTTGCTGTCGGTGAAGAGCGGCACCCTGACGGCGATCTGGTCCTCGAACCTCGCGAGGCCGAAGCCGGGCGCGGACGGAACGGACGGGCCGAAGACCGCGGCACCGAACGTCTGCGAGTACTTCTTGCCTCCCTTGAAGGAACGCGTGGGCGTCTCGGTCGAGTACTCGTTGTTGTTGTCCGGGCCGACCCGGTCGTAGATCCAGTTCCACGTGCCGGTACCGGTCGAGACGAGGTCGATCGCGCGGCCGCCCTCCGGCACCCGCGTGAACCAGCCGAAGCCGCCGCTGCCGTCGACCGGGTTCGGCATGACGGCGACGCCGTGCTGGCGGCCCTCACCGGCGTAGCGGAAGCCCGTCGTCATCTCGGCGAGCTCGTTCGCCTTGGCGGTGCGCTCGTAGCCGGTCGGCATCGCGTTCTCGGTGTACATCAGGCGATAGCTGACCGGGGTCTTCTCGTCGCGTGGTGTGCCCTGGAGCTGCTCGGCGATCGTGACGGAGAAGCCCGGCGCGGCCGAACCGATCTGCGCGGTCGACACCTGGCCCGCCAGTCCGTCGAAGAACGCCCAGCCGTGGCCGAAGGTCCTGCCCGCGATCTGGGTGGAGTAGCCGATGGTGCCGATCATGCCCTTGGCGGCGGCGTCGGGGGTCTTGAGCGCGACCGGCTTGGCGTTGCGCGCGTCGATCGTGATCGACCCCTTGCCGGTCACCTGGAACTTCGGCTGCACCTGGAACGCGACCTTGAAGTCCGGGGTGATGACGGCGCTGTCCACGAGGTACTCGCCCTTGGGCAGGCGGACGTTCTTGGCCAGTCCCGGATAGACCTTGCCGGTCGTGGTGTTGACGAAGACCGTGCTCTGCGACTCGGCCGGGTTGCCGTCGCTGCCGAGCACCGCGACGGCGGTGTCGTAGCTCTCGACCTCGCGGTTGACGCTCACGAGCGTGCGCAGGCCGTTCGACGCGACGATCGCGCCGCTGTAGGCACCGTCCGGCGCGTTCGCCTTGGTGTCAGCCGTGATCGTGGCCTTGGCCTCGCCGCCGGCGGGGATCGTGACCTTCGCGGGAGACACGGTGAAGAGACCGGCGGGCGAGGGCTTGCCGTCCGGTCCCTTGACGTCCACGCTCAGGTCGAGCGTGACGGGCTCCGTGCCGGGGTTGCGGTAGGTGACGTCGCGGACGACCTTCTGGTCGTCGTCGTGCGGCCACTGCTGCACACCGAAGTTGATGTTCGCCGGATCGGCGATCACCTGCTGTGCCAGCATCTTCGGCACGTCCACGCGCCCGGTGCCCTGGTCGAACGCCGTCAGCGACGGGTTCGCCTTGGCCGACGCCATGATGGTCGCCTTGAGCCGCGCACCGCTCCAGTCCGGGTGCTGCTGCTTGAGCAGCGCGACGACACCCGCCACGTGCGGCGTCGCCATCGACGTACCGGACATCGAGACGTGGCCCTGCGTACCGGCTTCGGCCGCCACGATGTCGACGCCGGGCGCGGTGACGTCCGGCTTCACCGCACCGTCCGCGGCCGGGCCACGGCTGGAGAACGGCGCGATGCCGTCGTTGCGGTCCACGGCGCCCACGGTCAGCGCGGACTCGGCGCTACCGGGCGAGCCGATCGTCTCCGGGGCCCCTGAGTTGCCCGCCGCGATGACGAACAGCGCGCCGGTCTCCCGGGAGATCCGGTTGACGGCCTCCTCGATCGGGTCGATCTCCGGGGTGTCACCTCCGCCCAGGCTCATGTTGATGACACTCGCGCCCTGCTCGGCCGCCCACTGCATGCCGCCGAGGATCGCCGACTCGCTGCAGCCGCCGGGCTGGCAGACCTTGCCGTCGAGGATCTCCGCGTCCGGCGCGACACCGCGGTACTGCTCGCCCTTGCTGGCGATGGTCGACGCGACGTGCGTGCCGTGCCCGACCTCGTCGGTGTTGTCCGGCGACTCGGTGAAGTTCTTCTCGGCGATCTGCTTGCCCTGCAGATCCGGGTGCTTCTCGTCGACGCCCGTGTCGAGCACCGCGACCTTCACGCCCTTGCCGGTGACACCGGCCTGCCACGCCGCCGGCGCACCGATCTGCTTGGTGCTGCGGTCGAGCGACACCTTGCGGACGCCGTCCAGCCACACCTTCTCGACCGCGCCACCGCGCAGCGACTCCCAGGCGCTGCCCGACTTCTCGACCGTGCCGGTCACCAGCCCGTTGACCGATCCCTTGGCCGCCAACGCCGTGACGCCCGATCGTGCGCCCGCCGCCGGCCGCACGATCACAGGGACGGTGGTGCGCCGCGAGTCGTCGTAGCCGAACTCGGCCAACGACGTCACGTCGAACAACCTCGGGTCGAGCTTTCCGCTGTCCACCAACGCGATCGCGTCCGCGGGCACCACGTGCTGATGCCCGTCCCGCGTGAAGGTGCGCACCGGGAGCCTGCCCCGGCCCGGACCCGGCACGACCCGCACGACGCGGTCTCCCGCCAGCTCCACCCGGTCACCGGTGATCAGCGTGACGCTCCGGTCCCCCTGCCCCGATGACTGCTCACCCGCGTGCGCGACGGCCGTCGTCCCCGTGATCGTTCCGGTGGTGACGAGGCCTGCCGACAACGCGAGCGCGGTGATCCCCCGACGGGCACCTCGCTGTCCTGCTCTCACTGGTCTACCTCCAGCGCTAGATGAGGTGCTGCGTCAGTGACCGTAGGGACACCGAGCGTTACCCCACCTCCATCTGAAGGCCGGAGCTGCACCTGCGGATGTCATCCCGCAGAGGTACGCGGACTGGCCGATCGGCTGGTTGACACACCTCCTGTCGTTTCGGGCCGACCGTCTTTTCGGGATTGAGTCGTGACCGTGCTTTCGTGCACACTTCGTGCTGCCGTCATCTGGGGGCGGCGCCGGGGGCTTTGGGGGAAGGTCGCTCTACTCATGCGTGTTTCGTTGCGTGCTGCCATCTCGGTGGCACTGCTCGTCGGTTTCTACGTCCTCGCCTTCGGGTTGATCGGCGGCCTGCTCGCGCTGGAGACCTACGCCCTGATCGAGCGGCCGTTCGTCGGCGTGAAGCTGGCACTGTTCGTCGTTCCGGCGGTGTACGCGCTGGCCAAGGGCCTGATCTCGCTGGAGCGCCGCGAGCGCGACGAGGTGCCCGGCATCCTCGTCACTCCCGAGGAGCAGCCCGCGCTCTGGGACCTCGTCCGCCGCCTGGCCGCCGACGCGGGCACCCGCCCGCCGGACGAGATCCGGATCCTCGCCGCGGTGAACGCCGGTGTCGCCGAGGACACCCGTTTCCTGGGCCTGCGCGTGCTCCGGCGCAGGATGTTCATCGGTGCACCGTTGCTCACCTCCTTGACCGAGAAGCAACTCATCGCCGTGCTCGCCCACGAACTCGGGCACTACGCCAACAAGGACACGCGCCTCGCCGGCGTCGTCGTCTCGGGCCGTGACGCCATGCTGCGCGCCGGTTCCCACATGAACGCCGAGCAGTGGTTCCAGCGCATGATCGCCAAGCTGTTCCGCGGCTACGCCAAGCTGTACCTCCGTGTCTCCCAGGCGATCAGCCGGCGCCAGGAGTTCGCCGCCGACCGCCTCGCCGCCACCCTCGCGGGTTCGTCCGCCGCCGCGTCCGCACTGCGCGAACTGCCGGTGATCGACGCCGCGTGGGACCTCTTCACCAACCGCCACCTGACCGTCGCGTGGGAGCTCGGCTACCTGCCCACGACGTTCTTCGACGGCTTCGCCCGCCTGCGCACCTCCCCAGAACTCCACGAGGAGCTGGAGGAGATCCGCCAGCACCCGCACGACCCGGACCGCGGCCCGTACGACTCGCACCCGCCACTGCGGGACCGCGTCGCCGCGATCGAGGCGCTCGGCCTCGAACCGGAGTCGGGCTGGGGCGACCGCCCGGCACTGGAACTGCTGACCGACCCGATGCCGTTGCTGGACGCGGCCGTGCTCAGCACCCTGGTGTCCGACGCCGCCGAGAAAGAACGCGTCGACTGGGCCACGCTCGGCCACATCGGCGCCCGAGCCCGCGTCGTGCGCGGCACCCAGCGGCTGCTGGAGGCGTCCGCGGTCAAGATGAACCAGCGTCCGTCACTGACCACGGTGCTCGACGCGCTGGACGCCGGCCACCTCGCCGACCTCGGCACTCACCGGCCGGGCAACTCCGCCGCCGGCGCCCGAGCCCGCCGCGAGATGGCCCGCGGCGAAGTTCTGCCCGAGCTGTCCGCACTGGTGGCACTGGCCTTCTCCGACGCGGGCCTCGCCCGCTGGGAGCTCGACTGGCTGGGACGGACCACCTTCGTCACCTCCTCCCACGACTTCGACATGGCCGAACACCTGGACGCCGCGGTCGCCGACCACGGCAGCACCGAAGGCCTGCGCGCCGCGCTGGCCACAGCCGGTGTGGCCCCCGACTACCGCCCCGCGCACTGAACGTTCAGGAGAAACCCCGTGGTGCTCTCACTTCTCTTCAAGCCCAAGGAACTCATCACCGTCATCCGCCTCATGCGCGAAGCGAAGCGGCTGGGCGTGGAGATCGACGACCTCCCTGCCGACGTGGTGGCGACACACGTCCTGCCCAAGACGCACCCCGAGCGCTACGGCCTCGTCCCCGACGCCGAGGTGACGACCACCTCGCCGATCGAGGACCTGGCCCTCGCCGCGGTGAAGGACGACGTCCGCGCCGGCAACTGGGAGAACGCCGCCGACCTGGTCACCGCCACCCACGGCGACTGGGACCGCCGCCAGCGCGTGGTGTGGGCCCTGGCCGACCTCGCCGCCAAGGACGACGCCTGGATGGACGCCTGGCAGACCGCCCGCCCAGGTGACCCGCACTGGATCGTGGTGCACGCGATGTCGCTGGTCGCCCTGGCCTGGGACATCCGCGGCAGCGCCACCTCCTCCGAGACCACCCGCGAACAGTTCGACGGCTTCCACCGCGTCCTGTTCGAGGCGCGCGAGGCCGCCGGCATCGCCGCCAGGGTGATGCCGGACGACCCGACCCCGTGGAACACGATGCTGACGCTCGCCCGCGGCCTGCAGGTGGACCACGACGAGTTCCGCGCGATCTGGGCCGAACTCGTGTCGCGCGATCCCTTGCACCACAACGGACACTCGCAGGCCCTGCAGTACTGGTGCCGCAAGTGGCACGGCTCCGACGAGGAGGCCTTGGCGTTCGCCCTCGAGGCGGCGGCCAAGTCGCCCAAGTTCCTGTCGCTTCCGCTGCACGCCGCCTACGAGGCGGAGAGCACCTCGCCGGACATGTGGAAGTCGCCTGCGGTCGTGGGGGCCCTGGACGCGCTGCTGGCACGGCTCGCGGACGAGGGTGCCGACACATACGCACTTCGGGATGACCGCGGGTATGCGATCTACGCTTTGCTTGAGCTGCAGCGGTTCGAGGAAGCCGTGGGGCAGTTCCGGGCTTTGGGGGCGATGGCGGACGCGGGGCCTTGGGACTACTTCTCGGACCCTCGGTTGAAGTTCCTGAGTCTGCGGGGGATCGCGGTCAAGGCCGCCGCCAAGGGCAAGGGCGTCAAGGCTCCGGTTCGGTAGGGATGGCTTGGGTCCTTTCGGTTGGGGCGACTGGGATTTGCGCCGGGTCGGGGGCTGGGTTCGGGCCTGATCGGGATGGTCGGCTGACGCTCGCGAGGGGTGGGCCGCACGGTGCGGTCCGTTAGCTGGCGGGCGAGCAAGGCCGCAGGTCCGAGGTGACGATCAAGCTTGCAAGGCCGGGCATGACTGGCGACTGACACTTGGCATCGTGTTGGTGCGGATCGAGTTGATGAGCGGACGACCGGCGGCCCGGCTGGCCGGAGCGGACATACGGGTCAGCCGACGCTCGCGAAGAGCGGGCCACACGGGTGCGGTCTGTCGGTCGGCGGGCGAGCAAGTCCGCAGGGGTGACGATCAAGCTTGCGAGACCGGGCATGACTGGTGGCGCAAGCGAAGGTGAGCCCACGCCAGGTCTGGTCCGGCGGCTGGTGGACGGGCAGGGTTGCGGGTTGAAGGGGCTGGCAGGCCTGCGAATTGGTCGGCTGGTTGGGGTTTCTGGGATCGTTGGTCGACGGCGACGTTCGGCGGCGAGTGCGTGGGCAGGTGGGCAGCGCTCGGGCCCGCGGACTGGTTGCCGCCGGCCGAGCAGGGTGACGGCCGCCGGGGCGGCTGCGCGCGGACTGGTTGGGCCGTGCGCCGCCGGGGGCAGGGCCGGTGCGAACGCCTTGTGGGCGGGCGCGTCAGCCGATCGGTAGCGGGGTTCGGGCCTGCGGGACCGCGAGCGGGCGGCGGTCCATCACGGCCAGTTCCAGTTGGCGGGCCGGGGAGTCGCCCAGCAGTTTGCGGGCCAGGGTGGTGCCCTTGCGCGGGGCCAGGGCCAGCTCGGCTCGCAGGGCTTGGACGCCGACGTAGTGCGACACCTCGTCGAGGATGGCTCTGGTGTCCGGGATCGAGCGGGTGCGGCGGATCGCGTCGACGGCGGCGCGTTCCAGCGGCGCCACGTGGAAGCCCCTGCGCAGGGCCGGTTTGGGGAGGCGGTCCGTTCGTTCCAGGTGCAGGGTGGCGTGGCCCCAGGCTCTGGAGTGGCGCGGGGCCAGGACGTGGATCGCGTCCGCCGCCGGCAGGACGGATCTCATGCCGTGCAGGTAGAGGGCGTCGAACGCGGTGAGCATCGCGCCCTCACCCGCGTAGAGGAGGGCGGCCTGCACCAGCTGCTCGCGGGACGGGCCTGCCCTGGACAGCAGGAAGATGGTCGGGAACAGGCGTTGCCAGGGGCCGCCGGGGCGGGAGCGCTGGTCGATCAGGGACGAGGACAGTCCTATGTGGATCAGGGCTGCGACCGGGGCTACTCGGTGGACGAAGAGGGTGCCCAGGGCTTCCAGGTCGATGGGGTGGCGCATGGGTCAATGGTGCGGCCGGGACGGGACCGGAAGTCACGGACAGGGGCAACCTGTGGACAACTTCGGGGTTGTGGACAAGTCGCGATCACTCGGGCTTCGGTTCGAACTCCGCTGTCCTTTCCGGACTCTCGCGTAGCAGTGAGGCAGGCCGGACGGCCAGTGAGCCGAAGCGGGAACGGGCCTGGTCAGCGGCCTGCTCGGCTTCGCGCCAGCCGCGTTCCGGCGCGTCGAAGATCAGCTGCTGGGCGGAGTCGGCGTTGTCAAGACCCTCTATCCGGACGCCGATCAGACGGACCGCGCCGGGCGGGGTCTGGGTGTCCAGCAGCTCGGTGGCGACCCGGTAGACCTCCTGGGTCACGTCGGTCGCCACCGGCAGCGTGCGCGAGCGGGTGATCGTCGTGAAGTCGGAGAAGCGGACTTTGATCGACACCGTGCGGCCGAGCAATCCCTTGGCGCGCAACGAACCCGTCGAACGCTCGGAGAGCCGCAGCAGTTCGCGGCGCAGCAACGCGCGGTCCGTGACGTCGACCTCGAAGGTCTCCTCGGCGCCGATCGACTTCTCCCGTGACACCGGCACCACCGCACGGTCGTCGACCCCGGCGGCCAACGCGTACAGGTGCTCGGCCAACGCCACGCCGATCTTGCGGCGCAGGCGGGGAAGAGGCATCGCGGCCACGTCGGCGACGGTGTCCAGGCCCAGTTCCTCCAGGCGCGCAGCGGTTTTCGCGCCGACACCCCACAACGCGGAGACCGGCAACGGGTGCAGGAAGTCCAAGGACGCGGAATGAGGCACGACCATCATGCCGTCGGGCTTGCACATTCCGGAGGCGAGCTTCGCGAGGAACTTCGTCGAGGCGACACCGACAGAACAACTCACGCCGTGATCCGCGAACACGCGGGACCTGATCAACTCCCCCACGCCACCGGGTGTCAGGCCGAGCCGGCGAAGCGCACCGCCGACGTCGAGAAACGCCTCGTCCAACGACAAAGGCTCCACCAGCGGCGTGATGTCGCGGAAGATCGCCATGACCCCGCGCGAGGTCTCCTGGTAGAGATCGAACTGCGGCGGCAGGTACACGGCGTGAGGCGCCAAACGGCGAGCATGCGCGGTGGGCATCGCGGAACGCACACCGTACTCACGCGCGAGGTAGTTGGCGGAACACACGACACCACGCCCGCCGACACCGCCGACCACGACCGGCACGGTCGCGAGCTCAGGACGTTCGCGGATCTCCACCGACGCGTAGAAGGCGTCCATGTCGACGTGCAGCATCCGGCAGCCCGTGTCGTCAGGCCAGACGCCGTCACGCGCACGGAACCGGTCGACCAGGCCGCGTGGCAGGTTCGCACTGCGACCCATGAACACCCCTCTCGAACGTCAGTTCGAGGCAAATCCTACAGTTTGTACACACGCGCCGCGTTCTCCGACGCGATGAGCCGTGCGATCCGATGCGCGTCCTCCTCGGCGAAAGCATCGCTCCGCAGCCCATCAGCCAGGAAGTCCGACAACGCGCGCCTGAACAGCAACGCGCCGAGGTAGTACAACTCAGGCAGAGCGAACGCGTCGGACGAGAACAGGAACTTCCCGTACGGCACGATCTCCAACGCCTCCGCGAACACCCGCGACGCCTGATGCCCCAGCCCGTGCGTCGCCAGCCCGAGGTCGCAGAACACGTGCGGGAACACCTGCGCGAGATACCCGGCCTGCCGGTGGAACGGGTAGTTGTGCAGCAGCAACACCGGCACGCCCAACCCCGCGGTCGCCCGCAGGAACGGCGTCAGCAACGACGGATCGCACCGGTGCAGATCGATGTCCGAGTCGCCGTAGCCGACGTGGAACTGCAACGGCAGCCCGGCGTCCAACGCCTCCCACGCCAGCCACGTGATCACCACCGGGTCCTCCAACCGCCCCGCCGGCCACGCCGACACCGCCCGCTCCACGTCCGCGTCGGCAGGCCGCACGCCCGGAAGCCCCAGCCCGATCCGGTAGGCCGCGACGGACTTCGCCCCCACCGCCGAGGACGACGCGAGCCGGGACCGAACAGCCGCCAGAAACTCCGAGGGCGACACGGAAGGCCTCAAAGACTCCGCCAGCGTCTCCAGCCGCACGATCTCGTGCGCGACACCCCCGCCCAGCCCGGCCAGCTCCTCCGCCGACAACAACCGCTCCGGCTGGAACCCGCCGTCCACCAGGAACGTGTGGATCCCGGACGCCATCAGGAACGTCCGCGACACCTCGGCGATGTGCAGCGAGTTCCGCCGTTCGAGGTACTCCTCGGCCGGCGCGTGCCGGGGCAGGTCCAGCAACGGGGCACACCACCTGCGCACCGCGAACCCGATCGCCGAGTCGAAGAACGATCCACCCAGCGGAGACACCGCATCGGCCTCCAGCAACAGCGACTCGAACTCCGCACGCGTGCTGTCGACCCGCAGCACGCCGTGGCAGTGGTGATCTATCAGCCCGAGTTCGGCGACGAACGGCAAGATGCCCATAACCTTAGGATCGTGGACTCTGCGGAGCGGGACCAGCGGTTCGAGCGGGCGACGGAACTCTTCGACGGGCTCAACGCGCGCAACGTGAGCGTCGTGGCGCTCACCTGGGTCGACAACAGCGGCATCACCCGAACCAAGTCCGTCCCCCTGCGCAGGCTCGCCCACGCGGCGGCGCACGGCGTGGGCGCGTCACCGGTGTTCGACGTGTTCCTGTTCGACGACTGGATCATCCAGGGCCGGTTCGCCGGCGGACCGGTCGGCGACCTCCGTCTGCACCCGGACCTCGACCGCCTCACGGTGCTCGCGGGTCAGCCGGGCTGGGCCTGGGCGCCCGCCGACCGCCACTTTCAGAGCGGCGTCCCCTATCCGATGGACCAGCGTCTGCAAGCGCGCAAGGCAGAACAGAACCTCGCCGCCCAAGGCCTCACCGCCCAGGCCGGTTTCGAGATCGAGTGGTGCGTCGGCAAGTCCGGCACCGACGACTGGGCCCCCGCGACCACCGGATCCGCGTACGGCCACGCCCGTCAGGTCGAGCTGTCCGACTACTGCGTCGACCTGCTCAACGCACTCGACCAGCAGGACGTCGAGGTCCTCCAGTTCCACCCCGAGTACGCCGCCGGCCAGTTCGAGGTCTCCACCGCACCGGAAGGCCTGGTCGCGGCGGCCGACACCGCCGTGCTCGTCAAGGAGACCATCCGCGCCATCACTATCCGGCACGGCCTGCGCCCGTCGTTCTCCCCCAAGGTCGTCAACGGCGGCGTCGGCAACGGCGGCCACCTGCACCTGAGCCTCTGGCGCGACGGCACGAACCTGTTCGACGGCTTCCAGGACGAGGCCAGGCGGTTCAGCGCGGGCGTCCTCACCCACCTCCGCGCGTTGTGCGCGGTCGGCTGTCCCTCTCTCGCGAGCTACCTCAGGCTCGTGCCGAACACGTGGGCCGCACCGTTCGTGGCGTGGGGCGAGGAGAACCGCGAAACGGCCCTGCGCCTGATCAAGGACAACCTCGAGATCAAGTGCTTCGACCTGACCGCGAACCCGTACCTGGTCGTCGCGGGTGTGGTCGCGGCCGGCCTGGACGGCATCACGACCGAGGCCGTGCTCCCGGACGGCCTCAACGTCGACCCGGCGCTGCTCGGTGACGTCCAGCGGCTGCCCACGTCGTTGAAGGAGGCTGTGGACGAGTTCGAGAAGGACACCGTGCTCACCGAGGCGTTCGGCCTGGAACTGGCGGGCACGCTCGCCGACGTGCGGCGCGGCGAGATGGAGCGCTACAAGGACGCGAGCCCGCAGGGCATCGCCAACGTCACTCGCTGGCGCTATTGAGCTCCTTGCGCAGCCGCGTCAGCGCACGGTGCTGAGCCACCCGCACGGCACCGGGCGTCGAACCGACCGCCTCGGCCGTCTCCTCCGCTGACAACCCCACCATCACGCGCAGCACGACGATCTCGCGCTGCTTCTCGGGCAGCACGCGCAGAAGCGTCGCCATCTGCTCGGAGAGCTCTCCCTGCATCGCCCGCTGCTCGGGTCCGGCCGCCGTGTCCATCGACTCCGGCAGCTCCGGCACCGCCTCGGCGCGGTTGCGCGAGAAGCTGCGGAACGAGTCCGCCACCTTGTGCGCCGCGATCCCGTAGACGAACGCCAGGAACGGACGCCCCTGGTCGCGGTACGACGGCAGCGAGGTCAGCACGGCCAGGCACACGTCCTGCGCCACGTCGTCCGCCGACGCGAACGACCCAACGCGCGCACGGCAGTACCTGACGACCAACGGCCGGATGGTGCTGAGCAGCCGTTCGATGGCGGCACGATCACCGGCGACAGCGCGCGCGACGTGGTCGTCAGCCTTCTCGGGACGACCCGTGTAGTAAGACGGCGACGGCGGGTCGACCGGCTCTTTCTCCCCTGCGGCTGTCCGCTCCACCAGAGCGTCGACAACGCCTGAGGGTGCGGAGACCGGCCCACCGACGGAAGAGCCCTTGACGGCTTCCGCGGGCACCTTGCGGTGCAGGCCGGGTGTGAACTCCACGCAGATCACCGTTCCTCTTCTGGACGCCGGCGCACCGCGAGACGCGCCCGCCGGATCCGTCCTTCGACCGCGCGCGGGGTGAGTCGCACCAACTCGGCGATCTCCGCATGCGAATAGCCCTGGTCATGAAGGAAGAGCAACCGCCTGCCGTCCTCGCTCAGCGTCGCGAACGCGGCGTTCGCGGCCTGCTGTTCGATGACCGCGTCCTCAGGGGTTCCCTCGGCCACGACGTGTTCGAGCGAGGCCAGGGTGTCCACGAGCCGCACGTCCTGCCAGCCGTGCGCCTGCGTCTGCCAGCGCCGGTAGACGTTCGGGAACGCGAGCACGCACGCGTTGACGAAGTACTCGTTCAACGGCTGACCGCGCTCGACCGACCACTCCCTGCCGAGCAAGCCCCGGTCGCGGAAGTAGACGAAGCCCTCGTAGACCGCGTCGCTGGCCAGTTCCTCGGCCTCCTGCAGCGGGATCTCCTGCTGGTGCAGGTAGCGGCCGTGCCTCCCGCAGCGGGAGAACATGGCCCCGGACCGCACGAGCTTGGTAACGAACGTGAGGCCGTACCCGAGAAGCTGGCGGTGGAACTGGTCCCAGCGTGGCCCGGAAAGCCCCGACTCGCGGAAGTGCTGCACGAGCACTCCGTCGATGCGCAGCCGGTCGGCGGCAAGCGCTGAGTCCGAACTTCCCATGCCCCCTGGTCCCTATGTCGGTGTCTTCCTGCCCTCTAGGTATGTCGTTTGGGTGCGTCCACCCCACGCACTCGCCACGAATCGTCACAAATGCAAACGAATGTCACCCGATCGGGACAGCCAATGCGGCAATTTCCTTGCGAAGGCGACCGAGCGCGCGGTGCTGGGCAACGCGCACGGCGCCCGGTGTCGACCCCACGGCTTCCGCGGTCTCCTCGGCGGACAGCCCCACCACGACGCGCAGCACGAGGATCTCGCGCTGCTTGTCCGGCAGGAGGTGCAGCAGCCGTCCCAGGGTGCCGTTCAGCTCGTCGCGGAGGACGAACTCCTCCGGTCCGGCGCCGCGCACCTCCTGATCGGGCACCTCGGCCACCGGCTCCGCACGGTTACGAGACAGAGCCCGATGCGCGTCGGCGACCTTGTGCGCGGCGATGCCGTAGACGAACGCGAGGAACGGCCGGCCCTGCTCCCGATAGTTCGGAAGAGCCGTCAGCACGGCCAGGCAGACCTCCTGCGCGACGTCGTCCGCAGTTGTCGCGGAACGTCCGACGCGCGCACGACAGTACTTCACCACCAGCGGTCGCAAGTAGCGAAGTAGCTGGTCAGCAGCCCTGCGATCGCCTCGCACGGCCAGGCTCACCAGTTCTGCGGATAATGCCGAACTCTCCATCCGAAGCGTCCCCTCGTCGACGTCCCGTGGAGGAGACGTGCGACGCGTCACTCCTTATGCGGAAAGTAGGGAGAAACTTCAAACGTCACCCGTTTGCAGCAACGAAGAGCGGTTGGTAATAGGCGTGGAGCGACCACTCCGCGTAATCGAAACCAGCTCGTTCCGCCAATTCAGTGATTTCATGACGAGTAATCGCCCAATACCGTGCCTTGCCCACCACGACGCGCCACGAGTCGGTTTCGTGCAGCCGGAACATCTCCAGTTCGTACTGGTCGCCGTCCCAATGCCAGAGCTGGAACCACACGACCCGCCCAGGTCCGACGGACGGACGGGTCGACAACGGCCGTTCGGCGCGGATCGCGTCGTAGTCGCGCGTCGAGAGGACGAGGCGGCCGCCGGGACGGAGCACGCGCCGCATCTCCCGCAACGCCGCCAGCACGTCCTGGGCGGTCAGCAGGTGCGGCAGCGCGTTGTCCGCGGCCAGCACGACGTCGAACGAGGCGTCGGCGAACGGCAGTGAGCGCATGTCCGCGGCGAACGCGGGCAACGTGACGCCACGCGCAGAGGCCTCCACCACGGCCCGAGAGGCCGCCTTAGGGCTCAGATCAGTGCCCACGACCTCATAGCCGCGCAGAGCCAGACCGATCGCCTGCGTGCCGATGCCACACGCACAGTCGAGAACGCGCGCGCCCTGCGGGATGAACTCCGCGAGCTGCGACGCCTGCCGGGCCATCGACGCGTCCCAGTCCGGGAACATCAGGTCGTACGTCCCGGCCAGTCCGTCGTAGAAGGCGCCGGTCAAATCAGCTCCTCGACCCCCACGGTCGTCCTCAGCTTGGCCAGCGCACGGTGCTGAGCCACCCGCACGGCACCCGGCGTCGAACCGGTCGCCTCGGCCGTCTCCTCCGCCGTCAGCCCGACGACCACGCGCAGCAGCAGGATCTCGCGCTGCTTGTCCGGCAGCCCGCGCAGCAGCTGGCCCAGCCGCACCGAGAGCGAGCCGAGCAGCGCGTTCTCCTCGGGGTCGATGGTCAGCGACGGGCCGTCCGGCACCTCGGCGACGGGCTCGGAACGGTTGCGGGCCGAGACCCGATGCGCGTCCGCGACCTTGTGCGCGGCAATGCCGTAGACGAACGCCAGGAACGGTCTTCCCTGCTCACGATAGGTGGGCAGGGCCGTCAGCACCGCCAGGCAGACTTCCTGCGCCACGTCGTCCGCCGACGCGTACGCCCTTTCATTGCGACCGACGCGCGCACGGCAGTACCGCGCCACGAGTGGTCGCACGGAGGCCAGCAGCCGTTCGACGGCATGCCGGTCACCCGCTACGGCCTCGTTGACCAATGAGGCCAGCAGGTCGGAACTTTCCATCGCGTTGGTCCCTACGTCGGCGGCGGAGGCCATTATCTTTCGCCGCCGCCTTGTTTGGGACCACTCATCAGGGTCATAAAAGTCCCGAATGCAAAAGTTTTCAGGCTGTGCGGCGGGCGAACACATGCAGCCGGGCGGCGACGTCCCGGAGCGGAGACCGCGTGGCAGCGGCCAGTTCCAGCTCGGCGAGCGCGTCGGCGGCACCCGGATTCGCGTCCAGCACCACACCGGGCACGAGGTCGGAAACAATGCCATGGCCTTGCAGGAGCTCGACAGAAAGCCCCGCCTCGAGAACCAGTTTCTCAAGACCCGGGACGTCGAACCGGCGCTGCAACGGGTCACGCGTGCCCGCGAGCTGACCGGCGTCGTCGTCCAGCAACCTTCGCGCGTCGACGATACGGCCGGCGATCGCGCGGTGCAGGATCGCCGCGAACCGGTTCGCGACCAGCACCGACACCGCGCCACCGGGTGCGACCGCGGCGGCCAGCGAGGCGAGCGCGGCCGGGGCGTCGTCGACGACCTCCAGCAGCCCGTGCGCCAGCACCAGATCGGCTTCACCAGCGGGAACGCCCAACGAGTCCGTGTCGCCCTGGACCGCGTTGATCGTCACACCGGCCTCGCGCGCACGGGTGTTCAGCGTGGCCAGTGCGTTCGGTGAGGGCTCCACGACCGTGACCGCGCATCCCGCTGCGGCTAGGGGCACGGCCCAGACACCGCTGCCGCCTCCAACGTCGAGCACGCGGGGCGGTTCTCCACCCCTGCGCTCGCGTGCGGCGGCCAATTCGGCGTCGAGCACCCTCTGTACGGCGTCCGGTCGCATGTCCAACAGAGTAGGAGACCCTAGAGTAGGTCTGTGCATACGGTGTCCGTGCTCAGCCTCAAGGGAGGCGTCGGCAAGACGACGGTGGTGCTCGGCCTGGCCTCTGCCGCCCTCCGCCGTGGCGTCCGCACGCTCGTGATCGATCTCGATCCGCAGTGCAACGCCACGTCGACGCTGGAGCCAGAGGAGTCCAAGGCCAGCATCTACGACGTCCTGCAAGACCCGTCCGAGGAGAACGTCGAGCAGGCGATCCGCCCGAGCAGGTGGGGCGACGGCATCGACGTGTTGTCCGGGTCCGAGGACGCGGAGCTGCTCAACCACCCGGATCCGAACGAGTCCCGGCTGCATCGTCTGAAAGACGCGTTGCGCACGTTGCGCGACATGTACGACGAGTTCCCGTACCAGCTCGTGCTGCTCGACTGCCCGCCGTCGCTGGGCCAGCTGACCCGGTCGGCGCTGGTGGCGGCCGACCGCGCGCTGCTGGTCACCGAACCGACGATGTTCGCGGTGGCGGGCGTGCAGCGGGCGTTCGAGGCGGTGCAGAACGAGCGGGAGAGCAACAACGCCGACCTGCAGCCGCTGGGCGTCGTCGTGAACCGCGTGCGGCCGCGCTCGCACGAGCACCAGTTCCGCATCGAGGAGCTGCGCGACATCTTCGGTCCGTTGGTGATGCCGGTGGCGTTGCCGGACCGTCTCGCCGTGCAGCAGGCACAGGGCGCGTGCATGCCGATCCACGAGTGGGGCACGCCGGGCGCGCGTGAGGTGGCGCTGGCGTTCAACCTGCTGCTCGCCCGCATCCAGCGCATCTCGCGGAGCCGGCGCCGGGCCGTGCACCACGACTTCAACGACGACGAGATCCAGGAAGCGGTGGATGCCTGAGGGGGACACCGTCTTCCTGGCCGGCCATCGCATGCACGAGGCGCTGGCCGGGAAGACGCTGCGGCGCGGCGAACTGCGCCACCCCCGGCTGTCCACGCTGCAGCTGACCGGGCTGGACGTGCTCGGCGTGCGCACGTACGGCAAGCACATGTTCACCCGGTTCTCCGACGGCAACAGCCTGCGCAGCCACTTCCGCATGGACGGCGCGTGGCACCTCTACCGGCCCGGCGAGCGCTGGCGCCGGCCCGCGCACCAGGCCCGTGCGGTGTTCGAGGTCGACGACCGGCAGGCCATCGGATTCGCGTTGCACGACATGGAGTTCCTGCCGACCTCGGACGAGGATCGGCTCATCTCACATCTCGGACCTGATCTTCTAGCATCTGATTTCGACGCCGCTGAGGCCGTTCAGCGGTTGACCGCCGATCCTTCACGGCCCATCGGCCTCGCATTGTTGGATCAACGGATCATGGCCGGCGTCGGCAATCTCTACCGCGCGGAAGTTTGTTTCCTGTTGCGCGTCCTGCCGACGACTCCGGTGTCATCTGTGGACGCCTCACGTGCGGTTGCGTTGTCACGCAAGCTCTTGCAGGCCAACCAGTGGCGGCCCGAGCAGAGCACCACCGGCGACCTGCGCGTGCAGCACTACGTTTTCGAGCGGACCGGCAAACCCTGTTTGCGTTGTCGCACAAGAGTCCGATCGGACGAGATCGACGGCAGATTTGTGTACTTCTGCCCAAAATGCCAGTCCGATTGAACCGAGCCGCTCTCCCGGCCGTGTCCCCCAATATGGCGGTAAATCTGGATGAGCTGCGCCCCGGCTTCACCGACGACCCGTACGCCGTGCTGAAGAGCCTGCGCGACGCAGGCCCCGTGCACCGGGTCGAGACCTTCGGCGTGCCGATGTGGCTCGTGACCCGCTATCCCGACGTGCGCGCCGCGTTGGACAACCCGCTGCTGTCCTCGCACGGCTCGGCGCTCACCGAACCCCTGCGCGGCCATCCGCACTTCGCGTCGTGGTGGTTCGGCGATCTGTCCGAGCACATGATGAACAGCGACGAGCCTGATCACACCCGTCTGCGCCGTGCGGTGTCGAGCCAGCTCACGCCCCGCCGCATCGCCGCGCTGCGTCCCCGGATCGAGCAGGTGGCCACCCAGCTGGCCGACGGCTTCGCGGACTCGGGCCGCTGCGACCTGATCGCGGACTTCGCGGCGCCGCTGCCGATCACCGTGATCATGGAACTGCTCGGCGTTCCCGCCGTCGACCAGGAGAACTTCCGCTACTGGGCGGACGTGGTCACCGGGCTGGCGGACGGGGACGCGACCTCGGCCCGTGAGGAGACCTCCGGCTACCTGCGCGACCTCGTGACGCACAAGCGGACGTCCGGCGACGACGACCTGATCGGCGGCCTTGCCCGCGCGACCGGCGAATCCGCGCTGTCCGACAGCGAACTGGCCTCCCTGGCGTTCCTGCTGCTCGTGGCGGGCTACACGACCGCCGTCGACCTCGTCGGCAACGGCGCGCTGGCGTTGCTGCGCAACCCCGAGCAGCTCGAACTGCTGCAGCGCTCGTCGTCCCTGCTGCCCGGCGCCGTCGAGGAGTTCCTGCGGTTCGACGGCCCGACCTCGCACCTGCTGCGGTTCGCCACGAAGCCGCTCACGATCGGCGGCGCACAGATCGCGGCGGGCGACGTCGTGCTGCTCTCGCTGGCCTCGGCCGAGCACGACCAGACCCGCTATCCGCGGGCCGACCAGCTCAACATCGAACGGGCCGACCGGCAGCACCTGGCGTTCGGGCACGGCATCCACTTCTGCCTGGGCGCGCCGCTGGCCCGGCTGGAGGGCGAGGTGGCGTTCCGGACGCTGCTGGGGCGCTGCGCCGGGCTGGCGCTGGACACCTCGCAGCCGCTGGGGTGGCGGGTGTCGCTGGGGAGCCGCGGGTTGCGGGGGCTGCCGGTGACGTTCCGGACGAAGCCGCGGATTCCGCTGGACGAGCAGGCGACGCTCAAGGTGCCCAAGCCGATGTAACGGCGTGGCTGGAAGTCGGCAACCATTAGCGTGAGTCAGCCGATGACAGCTCCACGACATCCACCACCGCCGTCTCCCACCCGCGCAGCGCGTGCGTTCGAGGAGATCTACGAGGCCGAGTTCGACGTGGTCACCTCGTACTTCGCGCGGCGCACCGCGGACCCGCAGACGACCGCCGATCTGACCGCGGACACGTTCGTCGCGGCCATCACGTCGTTCGCCACGTTCGACCGCAACCGAGGCACGGCGCGAGGCTGGGTTCTCGGCATCGCACGGCGGGTGTTCGCGCAGCACTGCGAGGCCGTCACCCGCGGCCGGAACGTGGTCGCGCGCATCCACGGCCGGCGCGTGCTCGACACCGACGAGATCGCCGACCTGGTCACGCGCATCGACGCGGAACGGGAAGGCCGTGAGCTCATCGCCGCGATGGCGGCACTCAGCCCCGCCGACCGCGAGGTGATCGAACTCGTCGATCTGGTCGGGATGGCACCGAAGGACGCGGCGAAGGTGCTGGGCATGTCGTCCGGCGCGCTGCGGATCAGGCTCTTCCGGGTGCGCGGCAAGGTCCGCGACCTGGCATCGAACGGGGGACAGCGATGACGACGTTCAAGGACAACCTGCTCGACGACCTGATGCGCGAGCACGGTCAGACGGTCGAAGAGGCGCCAGAACAGCGCAGGAGGCCCGCACGGCCGTTGCTGGTGGCTGCCGGTGCGCTCGCCATCGCCGGTGCGGCCACCGTCGCGATCACGAGCAACAGCAGCGAGGCCTACGCCGTCACCAAGAACGCCGACGGCAGCGTCACGGTCACCATCCGGGACATCAAAGGGGTCGACGCGGCCAACGCGAAGCTGCGCGAGTACGGGATCGGCGCGAAGGCCGTGCCGATGTCACGGGACTGCGCGGACCTGGACGAGACCAAGATGGACCTCCTCGGCGGCTACGTGCTTCCGCGCGTCTCCGACGACGGCTCGGTCACGATGAGCCCCGGTGACATCCCGGCCGGGTACTCGGTGCTGCTCGGCGTCTCGAACCTGCCCAACCGCAACACCGGGCTGGGCTTCACCGGCCCCATCCGCAACCCCGCGCCGGACTGCCTGGCGGAAGTCGGGAACTGACAGGGCTGCGCGCCCACCCTGAGCTGGCGTTATAGGGTGGGCGCGTGGTTTACAAGCAGGTGGTTCGCAAGGCGTTGTTCAACATGCACGGCGGCGACGCGGAGCGGGTCCACGAGACCACGCTCAACGTCATGGCCAAGCTGAGCCCGGTGGCGAGGTTCGCCCGCAACCAGAACAACCCGCGGACCGTCTTCGGTGTCCGCTTCCCGAACCCGGTGGGTCTCGCGGCGGGCCTGGACAAGGACGGGCGCGCGCTGCCGGCGTGGGCCGCGCTGGGGTTCGGGTTCGTCGAGGTCGGCACCGTCACGTGGCACGCGCAGCCGGGCAACCCGAAGCCGCGCCTGTTCCGGCTCCGCGAGGACGAGGCGATCATCAACCGGATGGGCTTCAACAACGCGGGTGCGCAAGCGCTTGCCGCGAAGCTCGACAGGACGCCGCTGAAGGCGCCGCTGGGCATCAGCCTCGGCAAGTCCAAGATCACGCCGGTCGAGGACGCCGTACAGGACTATCTGAACTCGCTGAACGCCCTGCAAGACCACGGCGACTACTACGCCATCAACGTCAGCTCGCCGAACACACCCGGTCTGCGCAGCCTGCAGGACAAGGGCGCGCTCACCGAACTCGTCCAGACCCTCACGCGGGCCACGGACAAGCCGATGCTGGTCAAGATCGCGCCGGACCTCACCGAGGACGCCATCGCCGAGGTCATCCAGGTGTGCGTCGACAACGGCATCAAGGGCCTCATCGCCACGAACACCACGCTGAGCCGTGAGGGCCTCACGAGCGCACACGCGTCAGAGACCGGCGGCCTGAGCGGCAGGCCGCTCACCCAGCGCGCGAACGACGTGGTCCGGTTCATCACGAAGAACAGCGACCTGCCGGTCATCGGCGTCGGCGGCATCGCGACCGCCGACGACGCCAAGCGCATGATCGACGCCGGCGCGAGCCTGGTGCAGATCTACACCGGGTTCATCTACGAGGGCCCCGGGCTCGTGTCGAGGATCAACCGGGCACTGAGGTGAGCGTGCGTTCGACGTGCTCCCAGCGGCCGACCGGACGGTAGCCGCGCAGCACGGTGAACAACGAGCGCAGCACCGCGACGAAGTCCACGAACACGATCACCATCAGCAGTGGGTAGGCCAACGGCGCCAAGGCCAGCAACGGCGCCTTGGCCCGCCACGGTTCAGAGATGTCGCCGACGATCGTGAACAACGCGACACCCGTGTAGACCGCACACAGCAGGAGAATGCCGGTGAACCAGCCCGTCTGGAACGTCGCGGTGACGACGACGTAGATGAACACCGGCTCGAACAGCACGAGGACCTCCCCCGCCGCCGTGTACGGCAGGTGCACCCACGAGAGAAGACGCGTGCACGAGCGGCCGAAGAAGAGCGAGCGGTGCTTGTAGAACGCCTGCAGCCGTCCGAACTTCCATCGGAACCGTTGCCGCAAAAGACCTTTGAGCGATGGAACGGCCTGGGTATACGCGATCGCGTCGGCCGCGAAGATGATGCGCCAGTCGAAATTGCCGCGCACGGACAGGATCTTCATCGAGAAGTCGATGTCCTCCGTCATCGTGTCGGTGTCGAAGTAGCCGCACGCGCGCACGATCGACGTCCGGAACATCGAGCCGACACCGCCGATGACGTACTCGCAGTTGAACACCGTGTAGCCCTGCTTGAGCCGGTGCACCACCGCGTACTCCAGGCGCTGCACCCAGCCCAGCACACCGCGCTGGTCGGCGATCTTCACGTTCGCCGCCGCCGCGAGCACCATCGGGTCGGCGAAGTGCGCGACCATCTGCGAGACTGCGGTGCGGGACAACGACGAGTCGGCGTCCAGCACCATCACCAGGCCGTCGCCGACGAGGTGCATGCCGGCGTTGATGGCCGCCGCCTTGCCCGTGTTCTCCTGCGAGACAACGTGAACACGTGAGCCGAAGTGCCGCAACGCGGCCACCGTGCCGTCGACCGAGCCGTCGTCGACCACGACCACCGACACGTCCGCGTAATCACTGTCCAAAACGGACTGCACTGCGCGGGCGACGCACAACTCCTCGTTGTAGGCCGGGATGACGACCCACACCGTTGGCGCGTAAGGCAACGGACGTGAGCGGCACAACGAGAGGTCGTAGAGGTCGGCCGCCACCAGAACGACGCACACGCGGACGACACCGATCATCGCCAGCGGAACCATGAGCCATGCGAGCGACGTCATCGGCGATGGCGCAGCAGTCGGATGCGGGTCGCGGCCAAGCTGCCCGCGATGATCGCGCAGGCCATGAACAGCACCACGAAGTACGCGGCGACCATGGTGATTCTCCCTCCCTGGACCGGAAACTGGATCGGTCCGAATTGGAGGGACGAAAACCACACAAACGTGTGTCGGTCAGTTACGGCGCGCAGCCCTGAGCCAGCGCATGATCGGGTGCAGGATCACGACGAGCAGCGAGCCCCACACCATGCCGCCCATCTCCAGGTCGCCGATCTCGATGGTCAGGTCGCCGACGCCCGCCACCAGCGCGGCCCCGCCGACCATCGCGTTCGCCGGGTTGGCCAGGTCGACGCCGCGGTCCATCCAGATCCGCACGCCGATCAGCACGATCAGGCCGTAGAGCACGAGGGTGCAGCCGCCGAGCACGCCCGGCGGGATGGTGCCGAACAGCGCGATGGCCTTCGGGGAGAACGCCAGCAGCGTGGCGAACACACCGGCGAACGCGAACGCCGCAGTCGTGTACACGCGGGTCACGGCCATCACGCCGATGTTCTCGGAATACGTCGTCGTCCCGGCGCCACCGCCCAGACCGGACAACGCGGTCGACAGGCCGTTCGCGATGATCGCGTCACCCGCGCTGCCGTCGAGGTTGCGCCCGGTCAGCGCCGCGACCGCCTTGACGTGCCCGACGACCTCGGCGACCAGCACGATCACCACGGGCAGCATCAGCAGCACGACGGACGGCCGCAGCTCGGGCTGGTACAGCTTCGGCAGGCCCACCCAGGCCGCGTCGCGCAGTGCGGCGATCCGCTCGGACGACACGGCGCCGAACGCCAGGCCGCCCATCCAGATCGCCACGAAGCCGATCAGGATCGAGAACCGGAACACCAGGCCGCGGCCGAGCACGCCGGCCAGCAGGATCACGAGCGTGGTCAGGCCGGCGATCAGCGGCTGCTCACCGAAGTTCGAGGTGGCCTGGTGCGAGAGGTTCAGGCCGATGATGATCACGACGGCGCCGGTGACGACCGGCGGCATGACCGACTCCAGCAGCCGCACGCCGAGCGCCTTGACCGCGATGCCGACGACGATCACCAGCAGACCCGCGGCGACGACACCGCCGAGCTGCGCGGAGATGCCCTGCTCGCGTGCGGCCACCAGCGGCGCCACGAAGGCGAAGGACGAGCCGAGGTAGCTCGGGACGCGGTTCTTGGTGATCACCAGGAACAGCAGCGTGCCCAGGCCGGAGAACATCAGGGTGGTGGCGACGGGCAGACCGGTGGCGGTGGGAACGATCACCGTCGCGCCGAACATGGCGACCAGGTGCTGCACTCCGAACCCGATGGTGAGCGGCCAGCTCACCCTCTCCTGGGGCGCGACGGTTTCACTGTCGGTGATCCGACCGTCCCCGTGCACGGTCCACAACGCCAACGCACTGCCTCCCGGCAATTCAGCCGGACTTCCCGCAGACCGGCCCCGGAATCCTGCCACGCCATGTAGCGGCTACGGCTAGATAACGGTCCGATAATCACACGATTGCCCTAAAGATCTCCAGAGAGAACCGCCGAATAGGCGCACGTGACTACGGAGCGTCACATTCAGTGCGCTGAATAGCCTGACACGTCTCGCATCGCGGACGCGAGACCGGCCATGTGGTCCGTGGCGTCGTCCAGCACCTCGCCCGGATTCTGGAACAGCGTGCTCGCCGCCAGGGCCTTGCCCGCCTCGGCCACCAACGCACAGTAGCGGTCCACGCCGTCCGCCAGTTGCATCCTGAGCACCCGCACGCCCTCGACCAACGGCGCGCGCTCCAGCGGCGGCGCGGTGTCCCGAGCGCGTTCGACGGCCTGGAGCTGTGCGGAGACCGCGCGGATCGCCGAGGAGGCCTCCTGGGCGGTCTGCCGGGCGTGCTGGACGGACTCGGTGGGCATCGACGTGAGCGCGGGCGAGTCGAGCTGCACGAGCAGCTGGGTCATCGTGTCCTCGGCGCCGTGCAGCTTCTCCATCGGAACGCGCGCGGACGAGATGTGCGCCGGCAGCGGCGGCCTGGGCGGTGGCGGCGGCGACAACGCGAGCCGTTGCCGGGCGACCCCCAGCTCACGCAGCTTGAACCCGCTGCGCACGGCGAGGACGGCGGGCACCGCGGCGCCGATCGAGCCGGTGACGGCGGCCCACGTGCCGAGCACGCCGGTGAAGCCCAGCACCGCGAGGGTGCCGAGCATCGAGATGACGATCAGCCAGAACGTCAGCACGGCGTTCGTGCGCTTGCGCTTGCGTTCGAGCTTGGCGCGCGGGTCGTTCCACTTCTGCATGCGGTAGCGCGCCTGCTCGGCCAGCGGGTGGCCCTGGAGCGACGCACCCAACTCGTTGACGACCTTGCGGACGATCTCGTTGTTGGGACGGTTTCTCCAGGGCTCCATGATCACCTGCTGGCTCCTTACGTCCCGCTCAGTTCTGAGCCGGCGGGACCTGCTGCTGCGTGGTCTTCTGCTCCTGCTGGACGCGCTGCGCGATCTCGGCCTGGATCTGCGCGGCCGCGCTGTTGCCCGCCGTCACCTGCGCCGGCGTGTTCGCCTGACCGCCGTGCATGGACGCGCGGATCTGCTCGAGACGCGACGAACCGGCCATCTGGGTGGTCGAGGCCTGCACCTCGAGCATCCGGCCCTGCACCGAGTTCTGAGCGAGCTCGGCGGATCCGATCGCGGTCGCGTAGCGCTTCTCGATCTTGTCGCGAACCTCTTCCAGCGACGGCACGTTGCCCGGCGCGGCGAGTTCGCTCATCTGGGTCAGCGACGCGGAGACCTGCTCCTGCATCTTGGCCTGCTCCAGCTGGCTGAGGAGCTTGGTGCGCTCGGCCAGCTTCTGCTGCAGCATCATCGAGTTGCGCTCGACCGCCTGCTTGGCCTGTGCGGCGGCCTGCAGCGACTGGTCGTGCAGCGTCTTGAGGTCCTCGATGCCCTGCTCCGCGGTGACGAGCTGGGTGGCGAAGCTCTGCGCCGCGTTCTCGAACTGCGTCGCCTTCTGCTCGTCGCCCTTGGAGCGCGCCTCGTCGGCGAGCACGAGGGCCTGACGGGCGGAGGCCTGCAGCTTCTCGACGTCGCCCAGCTGGCGGTTCAGCTTCATCTCCAGCTGGCGCTGGTTGCCGATGACGGCCGCAGCCTGCTGAGAGAGGGCCTGGTGCTGCCGCTGCGCCTCCTCGATGGCCTGCTGGATCTGCACCTTCGGGTCAGCGTGCTCGTCGATCTTCGACGAGAACGACGCCATCAGGTACTTCCAGAACTTCACGAACGGACTGGCCATCTCCTACGCCTGCCTTCTCGGTGCCGGTGTTGGATCCATCGTCTCAATTGTGCGTCGGCGTATCCACCGACACGGGGAGATATCCGGGAACACCCTGACCCACCCCGGGACTTAGGAGTACACGCCTGACGACGTGCCAATCCTGCCCTCACCCGCGCCCCAGGACGCGGTGACCCAGCGTGCTGATGCCAAGCCGTTGCCTGCCGTTCAGCCCGAAGCGCCGTTGCCCTGTTGAACGTCCGAAGACGCAATCTTGTTGCAGACCGTCACGTGGCGGGGACCACAGTCGGTGACACGTCACCCGAATGCAGGCGACCCCGCTCGCCATCGGGGCGAGCGGGGTCGTGGATGACATGGGACTACGCCGCGACGACTGCCTTCGGCGTCTCGCCGATCTTGCTCGTGAGCCTGTGACTGAGCATGGGCTGCAGGCGCAGATCGGACAGGTCGTCCGAGAGCGTGGACGGCAGCACACGGCCACCTTCCAGCTTGCCCCGGTCCGAACGTCCGTTCGGGACGGTGTCGGGAACCGTGTCCGGCGTCTGCTGGACGGCGCCGATGTCGGAGGCGACGTGGTGCAGCAACTCGGACAAGGGCAGTTCTAACGCGTCACATATGGCCGCGAGGAGCTCGCTGGACGCCTCTTTGCGGCCGCGCTCCACCTCGGACAGGTACCCCAGGCTCACGCGGGCGGTCCGAGAGACCTCGCGCAGCGTGCGGCGTTGGTTGGTGCGGGCATGGCGAAGTCGATCACCGATCGCCTCGCGTAGCAGCACGGTCATCGCGCGCCTCCTTCCGGCCGGCCGTGTCCCTACGTTACCGATCGACACCGACAACGGGCACTGACTTCCGAACACGTCCGCCAAGGGCGAACGAACGCGGAGTCATCGTTTGTTCCCGGGATCGGTCACCAGCAGGTAATCCGAGAGCAGGACCAGCGCTTTCTCCACGGCGGCCGAACGGACCGCTCTGCGGTCGCCACTCACCGTGATTGTCCGCACTGTGGACACTCCAGGGCCACTCAAGCCGATGTGGACCGTCCCCGGAGCGACTCCGTCCTGCGGATCGGGGCCGGCCACCCCGGTGAGCCCGATTCCCCAGTCCGATTTGCACCTTTTCTTGGCGCCTTCGGCCAGTTGGATCGCGACCTCGGGATGCACGGCTCCGTGCTCGTCGAGCAACCGCTGGTCCACGCCCGCGAGCTCGTGTTTGAGCTCGGTGGCGTAGACGATCAACCCACCGCGGACCACGGCACTCGCCCCCGGTGTGTCGACGATCGTCGCGCACAGCAGACCCGCGGTCAGCGACTCGGCCGTGGCGACGGTCTGGTTCTTCGCTTTGAGCAGTTCGACGACGCTGGTCACAGCACCGCCCGTCCTGCCCTTGCCTTCATCTTGAACGCGCGGATGACGTAGTCGATTCCCGTGACGATGGTGAGGACCAGCGCGACGGCCATGATCACCCACGCGATGAGCTGCAGCACGTCGTTCTGCGGGAGCACGAACAGCCCGATCGCGATGACCTGGGCCAGCGTCTTGGCCTTGCCGCCGCGGCTGGCGGGGATGACGCCGTAGCGGATCACCCAGAACCGCAGCAGCGTGATGCCGACCTCGCGCACGGCGATGGTGATCGTGATCCACCACGGCAGCACGTCGAGCATGCTCAGGCCGACCAGCGCGGACCCGGTCAGCGCCTTGTCCGCGATCGGATCCGCGATCTTGCCGAAGTCGGTGATGAGCCCGTGCTTGCGGGCGAGCGTGCCGTCGATGTGGTCGGTGAAGCTCGCGACGGCGAAGATCCCGAACGCGATGAGGCGCCACGTCGTGTCGAAGCCGCCCGCTTCGAACAGGGAGAACAGGAAGACCGGAACGAGCAGCATCCGCGCCACCGTGAGGACGTTGGCGACGTTGAGCAGCGGGACCTTCCTGGCCTCAGTCATGTCGCGATGACCTCTACGACCAGGTCCACACCCTCGGAGTCGACCACGCGGCAGCGCACGAAGTCGCCGCGCTTGAGCCCCTCGGCCTCGAGCACGATGCACTCGCCGTCGACCTCGGGCGCCTGGTGCTCGGCCCGGCCGACGCAGTCGCTCTCGTCGTCCTCCTCGTGCTCGATCAGCACGAGGACCTCGTCGCCCACCCGGTCCTCGGCGCGCTGGCTGGTCAGCTCCTCAACGAGGTTGCCGATCCGCTGCACCCGTTCCGCGATGGTGTCCGCGTCGAGCTTGCCCTCGAGCCCCTCGGCCTCGGTGCCGTCCTCGTCGGAGTACCCGAAGATGCCGACCGCGTCGAGCCGCGCCTCCGTGAGGAACCGTTCGAGTTCCTGCAGGTCGGCCTCGGTCTCGCCGGGGAAGCCCACGATGAAGTTGCTGCGGATGCCCGCCTCGGGCGCGTGCTCGCGGATCTGCCACACGAGCTTGAGGAAGCTGTCGGTGTCACCGAACCGGCGCATGCGGCGCAGCACGTTCTCGCTGGAGTGCTGGAACGACATGTCGAAGTAGTTCGCGACCTTGTCGGTCTTCGCGATGGCCGCGACGAGGCTCGGCTTGGTCTCGGCCGGCTGCAGGTAGCTCACCCGCACCCGCTCGACGCCGGGGATGCTCGCGAGGCGCGGCAGCAGCTGCTCCAGCGCACCCTGGTCCCGCGGCAGGTCCTTGCCGTAGCTCGTCGAGTTCTCGCTGACGAGGAACAGCTCCTTGACGCCGTTCTCGGCGAGCCACATGGCCTCGGCCACGACCTCGTCCGGGTGCCGCGACACGAACGCGCCGCGGAAGCTCGGGATGGCGCAGAAGCTGCACCGCCGGTCACAGCCGGACGCGATCTTCAACGGCGCCACGGGAGCGTCGTCCAGCCTGCGCCGTGGCGTCTTGGTCGGCCCCCAGCCGTGGCCGGGCACCTGCACGTCGTTCTTGGCGTCCTGGCGCTTCACGGGCGTGATCGGCAGCAACGTGCGGCGATCGACCGGCACGTGCGACTCGACGGGCTTGCCGTGCAGCACGTCCTGCAGGCGCTCGGCCAGGTCGTTGTACTGGTCGAAGCCCAGGACCGCGGCCGCCTCCGGGAGGCTGTCCGCGAGCTCCTTGCCGTACCGCTCCGCCATGCATCCGACCGCGACGACCTTGGCGCCGGTGTCGGACGCGGCGAGCAGCGTGTCGACCGAGTCCTTCTTGGCCTGCTCGACGAAGCCGCACGTGTTGACGACGACGACGTCCGCGCCCTCGTCCACCAGCTCCCAGCCGCCCTCACCGAGGCGCCCGGCGAGTTCTTCGGAGTCGACCTCGTTGCGGGCACAGCCCAGGGTCAGCAGCGACACACGTCGCGGAGTGGTGGGAGAAGACACGGCGCTCAGAGTAACCGGGTCGGGCTGTCAGGCCGGAATCGTGCCCACCTCATACTTGTCGGTTGTGACCAGTGGGGTAGTCGTGCGGCGCGCCCGCACCAGTGACGTACGCGCCATGAAGGCGCTGATCGACGGGTACGCGGGCAAGGTTCTGCTGGCCAAACCGCTGGTCACGCTGTACGAGGCGGTCCAGGAGTTCTGGGTGGCCGAGGAGGACGGCGAGTTGCTCGGCGTCGGGGCCCTGCACGTGATGTGGGAGGACCTGGCCGAGATCCGCTCCGTCGCGGTCTCCCCCATGGCGCTGGGCAAGGGCGTCGGCCACCGGATCGTGGCGCAGCTCATCGCGACCGCCAAGGAGCTGCAGCTCGCGCGGATCTTCGTGCTGACGTTCGAGACCAAGTTCTTCACCAAGCACGGCTTCATCGAGATCGAGGGCACACCGGTGAGCCCCGAGGTCTACGAGGAGATCATGCGATCGGTGGACGAGGGCGTCGCCGAGTTCCTCGACCTGAGCTACGTGAAGCCGAACACGCTCGGCAACAGCCGGATGCTCCTGGAGCTGTAACTCTTCGAGTGATTACTCGAATAGTCTTGACTTGAAGAACCACGCGCACCAGGATCTGGGGCGTGCCCGAATCGCTGACCGTCGACGAGCTCGCTGCCCGGATCGGCCTGCCCAGCAGCACCATTCGCATGTACCAGACGAAGGGTGTGCTGCACGCGCCGAGACGGCAGGGACGCGTGGCGTACTACGACGCCTCGCACGTCGAGCGGTTGACGTTGGTCCAGCGGTTGCAGCAGCGGGGGTTCTCGCTGCCCGCGATCGCGGAACTGATCACGGCACGCGAGAAGGGCGAGTCGGTCGCCGCGGTCCTCGGCTTCAGCGAGGCCGAGGGGCCCGACGACTGGGTTCGGATCAAGGTGCGCGACATCAAGCACCTGATTCCGACCGGAGACGTCCAACCGCGACTCCTCCTCCGGGCTATGCGGTTGGGCTTGGTGCGGTGGAAGTACGGCTGGCCGCACACGCGTCGCTGGGCACTCGAAGCGGGCGGCAGGCTTGCCGGCCTCAGGGTGCCCAGCGATGACGTCATGGACAGCTTCACGCGCCTGCGCACGGCGACCGACGCGGTGGCGGCGGACTTCGTGCGGTTGTTCGAACGGCAGTTCTGGCCTGAGCTCGCGCGCAAGGCCGGTGACGAGAACCAGCTCGAGAACGTGCGGGCGTTGCTGGTCGAGCTGACCTACACGGCGGAGACCGCGGTGGTGGGGACGCTGCGGGAGTCGATCCGGGACGCGGCCGAGGAGTTCGCGTCGCGGCACGGGTTGTTGCCCAGCGACGACTACCAGCCGGCGTGGGCGGAGCAGCCGTTGCCGCCGATCGCCGAGAACCTCATGGATCCGGCGGGAGATCTGCCGAGCGAGCAGGAGATCGAGTGCTTCCTGGCGAGGGGGGACGAGGATGAGCCTGGTCGCTGATCCCGCCTGGCACGCGCAGGTGAGGGACGAAGGCCTTGTCGTATATGCGGGTGCGGATCTCGCGTACCTGATTCCGGACCTGCCCAGGGCGGTGGCCGTGGCGCTGGCAGGACTGTTCGAGCCAGTTTTGAGGGGAGTGGCTCGAACGGTCGACGAAAGCCGGTTGGGGGAACCGGTTCGCCGGCACGTGGCCCAGCTGAGGACCCTGGGCGCTCTCCGCCCGGCCGGGTTGCCGAACGACGACGCGAAGCCGATGGGGGTCGGCACGCGCGTCGTCGGGATGGCACCCGCCGGGCTGGTAGAGCGGTTGCCGCACAACGAGAATCCGGACCTTCTGCTCGTCGTGCGGACGACCGGCACGTTGGTCGACCTGATCGAGGTGGCGCGCGAAACGACGGTCCCGCACCTGTTGCTGGACCTCGCGTACCACCACACCGCCGCCGTCGGGCCCTTCGTGGTGCCCGGTGCCGGCGCGTGCCTGGCGTGCCTCGCGGTGCGGGCGGGGCGGCGGTGGGGGGATCCGCCGCCTCCCCCACTGCCGGGAGCCCTCCGGCACGACTTCCCGATCTCCCTCGCCCTGCAGGCGATTCAGAACATCCGCGGTGGCTCGCTGGCCCTGCTGGACGCGGTCGTCACCGTCAACCTCGACGAGTTCACGACCACGCGCGAGAGCGTGCTGCCCGCCGCCGACTGCGAGATCTGCCCGAAGGTCCAGTTCGGGCGCGTGTCACTTCCTTGGGGGAACCATGAACGCGACGGCAGTCCGGTTACCTGACCAGTTCTCACCGGGTGCGGCCGCCGCCAACGCCGCGACGCCCACCTGTTGCTGTTGTTGTTGCTGTTGCGCGGTTTCCTCGGTCGGCGCGGCCGTGCACATCCCGGAAGCCCTGTACCAGGACACCAAAGAGCTCCCTCAGCCGCGCAGCGCGCTCGTGCTGCCCGCCGCGATCTTCCCGTTGCTCGTCGTCGTGCTGCCGTTCGTCACGCTGGGCGCGGTCTTCGACCTGCACTGGGGCTGGTGGCTCGGGGGCTTCGCGGCCGCGCTGGGGTGGGCAGGCGCCGCGGGGTTCCTCGCCCGGTCGCCGAAGCCGTGGATGAGCCTGGTCCGGCTGCTCGGCTGGGCGGCGCTGTGGGTCGTCGAGCCGTTCATCGTGTTGTACGCGCTAGGACCGCTCGCCACCCTCGGCGAAGGAGCCGTGTGGGTCGTCGGCGTGCTCTACATCGGCGGCGCACTGGCGCTGGGTTACTGGATCTTCCGGCACTACCGGGGGAAGCGGTGAAGACCGTCGCGGAGGCGCTGATCGAGCGCGCGGTCGGCTGGCGGCAGGGTGTGGTGTCGCAGCTGCACCCGGTGCCGCACAGTCTGTCCGATGTGGACGTCGAGGGCTGGGCCGCGGTGCCCGAGCCGTTCGCCACCGGCGGCACTTCCGGTGGCACGTCGAAGGTCGCGGCGGTGGCCGAGGCGCTGGAACGGCACGCGGCCGCACGGGCGCCGCTGGAGATCGCCACGGACGGCGAGTGCTGGCCGTTGGAACACTTCAGCCTGCACACGGTCGAGCAGCGCGTGGCCCCGAACTACCGCTACCGCAAGGGATACGTCGACACGCCGTACACACGGGCGTGGACGTTGCCCGGCAACGAACCGATCCGCGTACCCGCCGGTCTCGTCGGCCTGGACGCCTCGTACGGACTGCCCGCGACGTCGTCGGGGCTCGCGGCCGGTCCGTCGACGACCAGCGCGTTGCTGCGAGCGTTGCAGGAACTCGTCGAGCGCGACGCGTTCACCACGACCTGGCTGCATTCCCTCGCACCGCAACGGTTCGCCGCCGACCTGCCGCACGGCGCGATGGCGTTCGACCTCACGCCCGCCTACAGCCCGCACCCGGTGGTCGCCGTCGCGGGCTCGCTGCCGATCGCGGGCAAACCCCGGCCGACGCTGGGACTCGCCTGCCGCGCGACCGTGGCGGAAGCGGTGCGCAAGGCCTACGAGGAGTGGATCCAGGGCACGGTCTTCATCGAGGTCTGGCTGGCGCGCAACGGCGACCAGCCGATCGACGAGGTCACCGACTTCGACGAGCACGCCGTCTACTACGCCACGCACCCGTCGAAGTGGGACGCGCTGCCGTGGTTCGGCGGCTTCGAGACGGACCCTCCGCGCGACGCCGAAGCCCGTGGCACCAGCGAGGAACTGACCGAACTCGTGCACGCCCTCGACCGCGCGGACATCCGCCTCGCCTACCGCGAGCTCACCACGCCGGAGCTGTCGGCCGTCGGACTGCACTGCGTCCGCGTCCTGTCCCCCGACCTCGCGCCGCTGCACTCGGACCACCGCTGGCCGCACCTCGGCGGCCGCGCCCGTGAGCTCAACTGGCGCTACCCGCACGCCTCACCGGGCGTGTTCCCCAATCCCGCACCGCATCCGCTGGGGTGACGCCGATGTTCGACGACTTCTGGGCCGCGAGCCGGTTCTCGCCGCTGCACCAGCGCAGGCTCGGCGACCGGCTGCGCGACTTCCGGCCGCAGCCGGCGTTGATCGACCCGCTGGAACTGCCGTCACCGCCCGTTCCGCTGCCCCGTCCGCACGACCGGTTGCAGAAGCTGTTCCAGGCGCGCAGAAGCACGCGGGAGTTCGCGCCGAAACCGTTGACGGACAAGCAACTCGGCACCGTCCTGGGCGCACTGTCGGACAACAGCGTCCCGTCCGCGGGTGGGCTGCATCCGTTGCGTTGCTACGCGTTCTTCGACGGACGCGCGGTCCGCTACGACATCGCACGCCACGCGTTGCAGGACATCGGCCCGGCACCGGAGAACCTGGCCGAGATCCTCGGTACGCCCGAGGTGCCCCCGCTGACGATCGTCCTGGTGTTAACGGACAAAGACTCGTTCGAGAAGTACGGCGAACGCGCGGGACGCTTCGGCTTGATCGAAGCAGGTGCCGCGGCGCAGACCATCTGCCTCCGTTTGGCGGAGCAGAAACTGGGCGGCTATCTGCTCGGCGGAGTAGCGGACAACGAAATGCTGCACTCCCTGGGACTGCCCCGCGAACTCCGCGTGGCCACCGCGATCGCGTGCGGACACATGATCACCTGACGTTCATCAGATCGTGTCTACCAAGGACAGTCGATCACCCGCTACAACTTGGCGAGACCCTGCTCACACTCCGAGGAGCTCGCCATGTCGACGAAGACCCTGCGCTCCGCCTTCGTGGGTGTCGCCGCCTCCATCGCCCTGATCTTCACGAGTGCCCCCGCGCACGCCGTGGACATCGTCGCGGTGACCGACGACTACCTGTTCTCGAAGACCATCAGCCAGTTCACAACATTGCGCGCGCAGCAGCCCTACGCGGGCCAGCTCGACTGGTCGTCCGACGGCTGTTCGTACTCGCCGGACAACCCCTTCGGCTTCAAGTTCCTGCCGACCTGCGAGCGTCACGACTTCGGCTACCGCAACTACAAGCGGCAGGGCCGGTGGAACGAGACGAACCGCCTGCGCATCGACAACAACTTCAAGTCCGACATGTACAAGCAGTGCGGCAGCAACTGGGCGTGCAAGCGCACCGCCGACCTGTACTACGCCGCGGTGCGCGAGTTCGGTGGCAGCGCGAGCTCCACGGCCACGAGCATCCAGAAGGCCGGCCTGAAGTAGTCACCGGATCGTGAACGACCGCCTTGATCTCGCCGGACGCGACAAGGCGGTCCTTCCGGCCTGTGGCTTCCGAACAGGTTGACAGCACACGCGATCATTCGTTCATGCCAGGAGTCATGAGCGCTTTGGTCACCGCCAGCGCAGCCATCTTCGGCGTGCTGGTCGGGGCGGGCCTCCAGTTCTTCCAAGCCAGACGCATTCACCTGTGGCAGCAACAGACAGCCGACCGCACCGAACTGCGCACGGCCGGCGCCGACTACCTGACGGCGACGTTGCAACTGGCCCAGTTCCTGACGCGGGCCGGACAACAGCGGACGTCGTCAGGCGAGAAGCCGGACGTCGACGCGATCCACGACCTCGTACGACTGGCGACCGAGGCCAGGACCCAGCTGGACCTGGTGGGCGGTGAAGCCGTGTTCGCGGCGACCAAGCGCTACCACTGGGAGCTGGTCGACATCGCGGCCGCCGTGGAGAAGGGACAACCGACGACCGACAGCGACGTCGGCGTCATGACCGCTGATCTCCGGCGTGCCCTGATGAACCAGATCCGCAAGGACCTGGGACGGCCACCGGTCCTCCAGCGTTGGCCCGACCGGGGCGAGAAGACTCCCCTGCACTAGTCCTCGTCGTCGGCGGGGCCGCCTCCGCGCATCAGGTAGACCGTGTTCTCGAGCTCGTCCGGCTTGATCAGCACCTCGCGCGCCTTCGAGCCCTCGGACGGTCCGACCACACCGCGGGTCTCCAGCAGGTCCATGAGGCGCCCCGCCTTCGCGAACCCGACGCGCAGCTTGCGTTGCAGCATCGACGTCGAGCCGAACTGCGACGTCACGATCAGCTCGGTCGCCTGCACCAGAAGCTCCAGGTCGTCGCCGATGTCGGCGTCGACCTCCTTCTTCTCCGCGGCCTTCTGCGCCGTGACGCCGTCGGTGTACTCGGGCTGCGCCTGGTTCTTGGTGAACTCGACGATCGACGAGATCTCCTCGTCGCCCACGAACGCGCCCTGGATGCGCACCGGCTTCGAGGCGCCCATCGGCAGGTACAGGGCGTCGCCCATGCCGATCAGCTTCTCGGCGCCCGGCTGGTCCAGGATGACCCGCGAGTCCGTCAGGGACGACGTCGCGAACGCCAGGCGAGACGGCACGTTCGTCTTGATCAGGCCGGTGACGACGTCGACGGACGGACGCTGCGTCGCCAGCACGAGGTGGATGCCGGCGGCACGGGCCTTCTGCGTGATGCGGACGATCGCGTCCTCGACGTCACGAGGTGCCGTCATCATCAGGTCGGCGAGCTCGTCGACGATCGCCATGATGTACGGGTACGGCCGGTAGACGCGCTCGGAGCCGGGCGGCGCGGTGATCTCGCCGGACTTCACCTTGCGGTTGAAGTCGTCGACGTGCCGCACCCGGTTGACCTGCATGTCCTGGTAGCGCTGCTCCATCTCCTCCACGAGCCACGCCAGCGCGGCCGCCGCCTTCTTCGGCTGCGTGATGATCGGCGTGATCAGGTGCGGGATGCCCTCGTACGGCGTCAGCTCGACCATCTTCGGGTCGATCAGGATCATCCGGACCTCGTCGGGCGTCGCCCTTGCCAGCAACGAGACCAGCATCGAGTTCACGAACGACGACTTACCGGAACCCGTCGAGCCCGCCACGAGCAAGTGCGGCATCTTCGTCAGGTTCGCGGTGACCATGTGGCCCTCGATGTCCTTGCCGAGGCCGATCACCATCGGGTGCGTGTCCTTGACCGTGGACGACGCGCGCAGCACGTCGCCCAGCCGCACCATCTCGCGGTCGCTGTTCGGGACCTCGATGCCCACGGCGGACTTGCCGGGGATCGGCGCCAGCAGGCGGACGTTGTCCGTCGCCACGGCGTACGCGATGTTCTTGGTCAGCGCGGTGATCTTCTCGACCTTCACGCCGGGGCCGAGCTCGACCTCGTAGCGCGTGACCGTCGGGCCGCGGGTGAAGCCGGTGACCTGGGCGTCGATCGAGAACTGGTCCAGCACGCCGGAGATCGCCTCGATCATGAGGTCGTTCGCCTTGCTGCGGGTCTTCGGCGCGTCGCCGTCCTTGAGCACGTCCGGCGGCGGCAGCTGGTACTCGCCCTCGACGGCGCGCACGGCCATCGCCGGAGCGGCGGCCTTCTTCTCCTTGACGGGCTTCGGCGCGGGCTCGGAAACAGGCTCGTCCAGCGGAAGCTCGGCCTGCACGTCCTCCTCGACGGGCTCGACGGCCTGACGACGACGGGACGGGCGGCGCAGGCGCACCGGCTTCGGTTCCTCGACCGGCTCTTCCTCGTCAGAAGGCTCGTCCGTGGACTTGGTGCCGGGGTGCAGCAGCGAGCGAATGCGTTCGGGCGCCTGGCGAATCGGCGTGTGCGTCACGACCAGCAGGCCGTACCCGAAGATCAGGAACAGCAACGGCCCGGCGACCCACGGCGTCAAACCCTGCGCCAGGAACCCACCGGCCAGATAGCCCAGGGCTCCACCGGCGTCGCGGCGTTCGATCGGGTCCATCGGCAGGCCGCCGATGAGGTGGAACATGCCGAGCACGCCGATCATCAGCAGCAACGAGCCGATGATCAGCCGCGGCCGCGCGTCGGGTTTGGGGTCGGTGCGCATCAGCGTGACGCCGATGCCGAGCAGCACGACCGGCACGATCACGGCCGGGAACCCGACGGAGCTGCGCACGGCGACGTCGACCCACTGCCCGACCGGTCCGCCTGCCTGCCACCACACGCCCGCGCCGGTGATGACCGCCAACGCGATCAGCAGCAGCCCCAGGCCGTCACGACGGTGTTCGGGATCGAGGTCCTTGCTACGGCTGACGGTGCGCACGAGACTGCCGACGCCACGGCCCAAAGCACCCCACACGGCACTGATGGCGCCGCCGCTCTTCTTGCGCGGTGCGGGCTTTCTGGACGCGGTGGATCGCGCCCGCGGCTTGGCTGGTGCTTTGCCGCGTGACGTGGTCTTTCTCGAAGTCCCTGTGCGCCCGGCCATGTGTACAAGGTAGTCCCTCGCGTCCCACCAGCCCCGTTAACGCCGGGAACGCGCGCGAATCCTCATGGTTCCCCGGTTCCGGCACGGTGTCGTTCCGACACGCCGTACGCTGCCCCGCGTGTCCACACCGCTTTTCTGGCGCGTGCTCATGGTGGTCGACCGGGGCCTGATCGCGCTGACTGGCAAGCTCGAGGTCTCGGGCGACATCCCGCCGGAACTTCTCGGCAAGCCGTTGCTGCTCGCCTCCAACCACATCGGCAACCTCGATCCGATGGTGCTCATCGCGGCCTGCCGCAAGATCGGCGTCAACCCGCGGTTCATGCTCGCGGGCGGTCTGCTCGACGCGCCGATCATGGGCCCGGCGCTGAAGGCGTGCGGTCACCTGCGCGTCGACCGGCGGTCGGCGAACGTGGGTGAGGCGATGCACCGGGCCGTCGCGGCGTTGCAGGAGGGCGGCGACCCGATCGCCGTCTACCCCGAGGGCAAGATCACGCTGGACCCCGGCATGTGGCCGGAGCGCGGCAAGACCGGCGTGGCCCGCATGGCGTTGGGCGGCGGCATTCCGGTCGTCCCCATCAGTCAGTGGGGCGCGCACGAGGCCGTGTACTGGGGCAACCTCAGCGTCGGCGGCTGGAAGGACCTCCTTCCGTACCTGACGTCCTGGCTGCGCGCGGTGCGCAAGCGGCCGACGTTCAAGGTCCACTTCGGCAAGCCCGTCGAGTTGACGGACCTGAACGCCGAGACGATGGGCGACGCCCGGCGCGCGCACGAGCGGATCATGACCGCGATCACCGAGGGCTTGGTGCCGTTGCGCCTCGACGAGCCGGACGTGCCGAAGTTCCACGACCCGACGCGTCCGACGACCGGCGCCTCGCCCTGGCGGCCCGCCTGATCGAGTAACCGATCACCGTGATCAGCATGAGCACCGGCATCGGGTTGCCGCGCCACAGGCTGATCGCGAAGTCGATCACCGGGATGACCAGCGCCGCGACGAACGTGAACGCGCTCGCCGTGGGCAGCTTGACCTTCGAGTCCGCCCACGGCGTGCGCCCCCACGGTTTCGCGACGCTGAGCCACGCCTGGAACGCGATCGCGCTGATCATGAGCGCGGTGCCGACCGGCATCCACGCGGTGACGTGCCCGTTCAGGGCCTCCTGCAGGTTGCCGCTCAGGATGAAGACGCCGATGTAGAGCTGGCTGATCGTGATCACGAACTTCGCGAGCACCCACCAGTGCCGGAAGTAGCCCCACGGTGTGGTCGCGCTGAGCATGAAGCCGCTGAACGCGCTGGTGTTGGCCATGATCGCGAGCACGCTGTGGTCGAGGTAGCGCGCCATCCTGAACGCGTTGAGGTCGCCCGACTTCATGCCGTAGAGCACCAGGGCGAGCAACGCCACGGCCTGGCTGAGCCAGCCCACCGACGTGACGACGTGCAGCCACACCAACAGGGTCCGAGCGCGCTTCTGCATGACATGTAGCTTGCCTACGCATCAGCGCGAGCACATCAGGGATGTCCCCTATCCCAGCTCGTGCAGCCGTGCCCGCACTTCGGGAGTGAGCGGGTGGTCGTAGTCCTCGTAGATCGTCAACGCTTCCAGCAGGTGCGTCCGCGCCACGTCCGGCTGACCGGCGCTCGTCTCCCCCAGGCCGTGCAACGCCTCCGCGAGACTCTTGCGGTCGCCGAGCACGCGCAGGAACGCGACCGCGTGCCGGAACGAGTCGCGCGCCTCGACGCGTTGTCCCAGCTTTGACTGAGCCCAGCCGATGCTCACCAGCGCCATGGCCTTGCCGTGGGGAGCGTCGTGCGAGTCCATCAGTTCGAACGCCGTCCGCGCCGACGCCAGCGACGCCTCGAACTGGCCAGCTGAACGCAGGTTGTCGCTCAGGAACAACCTCGTGCCGCCCTCGCCGAACCACGAACCGACCTCGGCGTGCCCGCGCAGGGCCTCGCCGAACCTTTCGACGGCGAGGTCGAACTGGCGCAGGCCGCCGTACGCCATGCCCAGGCCGGTCAGACTCCACGCGGCACCGGCGGCGTCGCCGATCTCGCGCCGGATCGCGAGCGCGCGGTCGAAGAGTTCCAGCGCGTCCGCGAATCGCTGACCGCGGAACGCCGAGAGTCCCTGGCCGTGCACCGCCCACGCGCGGGCGACCTGGTTGCCGTCACGGGCGGCGGTGCGTTCGGCCACGCGGTACGTGCGAGTCCACTCGTCCAGAGCACTCGACACGATGAAGTAGTTCCACAGCGCCACCGGGATCTGCCACGCCGCCGGCGAGTGGTGGTCCTCCGCGAGTCTCGCCACCGCCAGCAGGTTCGAGGATTCCGTGCGGCACCAGGTGAAGGCCTCGTCGTGCGACGTGAAGTCCTGAGTGGACAGCGGCGGCAGCAGGAACGCGGGGTGATCCGGCGGCGCGATGACGGTGCCGGCGGCGTTCGCGGTGTCGAAGTACCAGCCCAACAGTCGCTTCACGGCCTCGGCGCGGCCGTCCGACGACTCCTCGGTGGCGCTGAGTTCCGTGGCGTACAGGCGAAGCAGGTCGTGCAGCCGGAACCGGCCGCGCGCGACCTCCTCCAGCATGTGCCCGCCCGCCAGCACGTCCACCAGCGTCCGGGCCCGGGACACCGGCATGCCTGCCAGCGCGGCCACGGCGTTCAGGCTGATCTCGGCGCCGGGATGCAGGCCGATCAGCCGGAACATCCTGGCGGCGTCCGGTTTCAGCGCCAGGTACGACCACGAGAAGGCGGCGCGCACGGCCGTGTCCTCGTCGTCGCCCGTGGCCAGCACGTTCAACCTGTCGTGCTCGTCCGCGAGATCGCTCGCGAGATCGGCCAGCGTGAGATGCGGGCGCGTCACAACTCGTTCGGCCGCGATCCGCACCGCCAGCGGCAGATGCCCGCACAGTTCGACGAGCTTGGCCGCGGCGGCGGGTTCGGCGGCGACGCGGTCCGCGCCCACCGCGGACGTCAGCAGCGCCAGCCCCTCGTCACGCGTCAGGATCGACAACGTCAGCGAATGCGCGCCATCACGGGCAACGAGGCCGCCGAGGTGGTTGCGGGACGTCACGAGCACCATCGACGTCGACCGGCCCGGCAGCAGCGGACGGACCTGCTCGGCCAGCCGCGCGTTGTCGAGCAGCACCAGAACCCGTTTGCCCGCAAGGACACTGCGGTACAGGGCGGACTTCGCGGGCAGGTCCTCCGGGATGCGTTCGGACGGCACGCCGAGGCTCTGCAGCAGCTGGTGCAACGCGGCGGCGGGCTGCACGGGCGGTGCCGACGAGTCGAACCCGCGCAGGTCGACGTGCAGCTGGCCGTCCGGGAACCGCGACGCCACCTGGTGCGCGAACCGCACGGCCAGCGCGGTCTTGCCGACGCCGCCGGTGCCGGTGATCGCGACGAGCACCGGCGCGTGGTCGTGCGGAACGACCTCGGCGAGCTTCGCGAGCTCCTTCTCCCTGCCGGTGAAGTCGCGGATCTCGTGCGGCAGCTGGACCGGCACCAGCACGGGCGCGGCGGGTTCCGGCTGCGGGTCGTGCCGGCCGACGAGCACCTGTTCGTGCAGGTGGCGCAGCTCCGGACCGGGCTCGATGCCCAGTTCCTCGATCAGCAGCCGGCGCAGGTCCGTGTAGACGGCGAGCGCCTCCGCCTGCCTGCCGCCGCGGAACAACGCCGACATCAGCAGGCCGTGCAGCCTCTCGCGCAACGGATGCGCGCTGACCAGCGTCGTGAGCTCCGCCGCCACCTCGGCTTCACGCCCGACCGTCAGCATCAACCCCGCACGCTGCTCCACGGCCGTGAGTCGCATTTCGGCCAGGCGCGCGCGTTCCACCGCCGCGAACGGTCCCGGCACGCCGTCCAGAGCGAGTCCTCGCCACAGATCCAGCGCGGCGTCGAACGCCGTGATGGCCTCGGCGGGCCTGTCCCGCAGGCGCCCGGCCTCGTCCAGATGCGCGCGGAAAACAGCGGCGTCCGAACTACCGGACGGGAGTCTCAGCAAGTATCCAGCGTCTGTGGAGAGCAGCACGGAACTCGGCGCCCGCGACGCCCGGTCCGGTTCGAAGAGCCTGCGCAGCCCCGCGACGTAGGTGTGGATGCCGTTGTCGGCGCTGGCGGGTGGATCTTCGCCCCACACGGCGTCGATCAGCTCACTGCGCGACACGACGTGATTCGCGCGCAACGCGAGCACGGCGAGCACAGCTCTCTGCCGCGGCGGACCGAGCGTGAGCTCCTTGCCGTCCACCGTGGCCGCGAGCGCGCCCAGCAAGCTGACGCGCAACTCGTTCTGCACCCTGTGTCTCACTTCGTCGCTGTCCGCGTTCAGCTAGCAACCTACCGTCAGTTTTCGTCCAGAAGCCATCCAGAAGGCGTGCAGAGAGGTTCTCCACACTTCACTCAGGTGGATTGGGCCGAAATGAGGGGCGGGGAATGAACGCGGCCGAGGTCTTCGACACGCTCGGGCTGGAATACCAACGCGCTTGGTCGCACCAGCCCGCACTGCACGGCACTCTCGCCTGGTTCGCCGCGACCCAGCCCTCCGGCTCGCGCGTGCTGGACATCGGCTGCGGCACGGGCGTTCCCGTGGCGCGGACGCTGGCCAAGGCGGGCATGAGGGTCACCGGTCTCGACGTCTCCCCGGTGATGGTCGACATCGCGACCACCCAGGTCCCCGACGCCACGTTCCACAAGATCGACATCCGCGACTTCGAGTCACCTCCCGGTTCGTGGGACGTCATCTGCGCCGTCTTCTCGCTGCTGCAGATGACCCAGGCCGAGATCATCCAGACCCTCGGCCGCATCTCGACCTGGCTGCGGCCCGGCGGCCACTTCTTCCTCGCCACCGTCGCGGTCGACGTCGAACAGGTGACCCTGCCCTGGATGGGCCAGGAGATCGAGGTGTCGTCGTTCTCCGAGGAGAACTTCGAGGCGCACCTGGGCGAGGTCGGCCTGCGGGTCGTGCGGCGGAGCCGACCGGTCTTCACCCCGTCCTACCCCGGCGCCATGCCCGAGGAGTCGCTGCACCTGGTGTGCCAGCGCCCTTAGTTTCCGGCGATGTCCTGAACGACGTCCCAGAAATCACCTGACGCACGGGCGAACAGAGCCTTGCGAACCGCACGCGCGTGCGCTGGGCGGGCAACGGCGAGGGCGTTCCGGCCCTCATCGGTGGCGATGACCAGCACGCGCCTGCCCGTGCCGTCCTCGCGCCGCAGCAGCCCCCGCTCGGCCATCCTGGAGAGCTGACGTGAGAGGCGGGGACGCTTCCAGTCCAGCATCTCGCCGAGGTCCTGCTGGGGCATGCGCCCGTCGCCGTTCTCGATCACCCGCGAGAGCACCGCGAAGTCGGCCGCGGACAGCCCCGCCGCACCCTGGATCTCCTGCGCGACCGCGGCGAGCACCGCGTCGTTCGCTCGTTTCCAGGCGATCCACCGCGCCATCTCGGCGTCGCTCAGGTACGTCATGCCTCTCACACTACCTTCGAGTTGCCATGTAAACACACGCGAGCGCATGCTGTTTACATGACAACTCAGGTTCTGATCACCGGCGGCTCCGCGGGCATCGGGCTCGGCCTGGCGCGACGACACCTCGCCGCCGGACACCGCGTCCTCGTCACCGGCCGCACCCCGGCCCGTCTCGCCGCGGCGGCCGACCTGCTGCCCGGCGCGGAGACGTTCGTGAACGACATCGCCACTCCCGAGGGCCGCCTGCTCCTCGCCGAGCACGTCCGGCGGACCATGCCGGACCTGGACGTGCTGATCAACAACGCCGGCGTCCAGCGACGGGTGGGCATCGCCGAGGACCGGTCCGCCTGGGCCGAGGCGCAGCAGGAGATCGACATCCTGTTCGCCGCACCCGTCCACCTGGGACGGTTGCTCGTCCCGCTCATGCTCGCCCACGGCAGGCCCAGCACGCTGATCAACGTCACCTCGGGCGGCGCGTTCGTCCCGCAGTCGTTCGCGCCGCTCTACAGCGCGTCCAAAGCCGCGCTGCACAGCTACACCGTCACCCTGCGCCGCGCCCTGGAGTCCACCCCGATCCGGGTGGTGGAACTGATCCCACCGGCCGTGGCGACGGAACTCGCCGGGCCGAGCCAGGCACACGGCGCCGACCTGGACGAGTTCTGCGACACCGTCTTCCCGTTGCTGGACGGCTCCCGCGCCGAGGTCGGTTTCGGTCCGACCGCCGCCCTAGCCCAGTAGCGCCAGCATGCTCTTCGTGGCGCGCTCCGCGGCTTCCGGCGTGCGCCTGCCGAGGCCGCACGACGTCGCGATGTCCACAGGCCGCCCCAACGCTTCCTCCACGAGCCCACGCACGACCAGTTGGTCCTCATAGGACTGTTCCTCGTGCGCGATGCCCGCGATGACCCGCACACACGGCAGGAGCTTGCGCAACGGCGCGTAGAACTCCGGCTTGGTCGTCGGCGGCACGTCCCCACCGGACATCGGCAGGTGCACGAACTCCAGCGTCCGCCCCGCCGGCCAGCGCCGCACCAGCGCGTTCGCGAGCAGCACCAACGGATCGGTGTCCTTAAGCTGCTTCAACGCCTTGTGCCCCATGTCGCCGAGGCACAGGTGCACGCCGAACCGGCTGCCCTCGGGCGCGGACCGGACCTGCGCCGTCACGAACCGCGCCATCGTGTCGGCCATCAACGGCCGCAACGGCGCAGGTGCCGACAGGACCGCGATCAACGCGGCCGGCACCTCCAGCTGGAAGACAACGTTGTCGGACGCCGCACGGATGCGCGACAACTCCTCGGCCACCGCCCGCAGGAACGTCCGGCCGTGCCGGACCACCCCGGTGGGCCCGAAGGTGAACAACGCCAGGTCCAGGTAGCCGGGCACGCCGACCTGCAACGGCAGCGCCGCGCCGAGTTCGCCGAGCACCTCCAGCTCTTCGAGAGCGTGCTCGGCGAACCGCAGCGGAACGCCCTCCGGCCGCAGCCGGGCGCGCAGCGGCACCTTCAACCGGTCGACGTCGTCGTAGTCCGTCCAGTCGCCGCTGCGCACGGTCACGACCTGCGGCAACCGCTTCAGCTCCTTGACCACCGGCACGAACCACTGCGACCGCGGCCCGGTCTCCCCGCCGTGGACCCGGTCGAGGTGCTCGGCGATCTCGTCGAGTTCCCACGACAGGGCGGCCTTGGCGGTGGCGAACTGCGGCATGGTGCCGACGAAGTGGAGCTTGCGCATGATCGCCACAAGGCCGCCGGCCGCGTGCGTTATTCCATGCGGCGTCTCATTTGTGGGCCCGGCCGCACTAGCGCGCGAACCCTCGAAGCTCGACGGCACCACACCTGCGCGCACGTCGCCGTCCCGCACGGTCCACGCGGTCGCCTGCTGCCGTTCGTCGGTCAGCAGGAAGAACCCGACCGGCTGGTCTCCGGCGGAGTACAGGTCGTGGCGGTGCGCGGCCAGCCGCGCACGCCGACGTACGTCCCCATCAGTGCTGCTCGGCCAGCGCCCGGCCGATGAAGTGCGCCGACAGCAGAGCGAAGATGTAGGCCTGCAGGACCTGCACCAGCGCCTCCAGGAAGAACAGCGCGATGGCGAGCGCGAAGCCCAGCACCGACACCGGCTTGAGGTAGATCGGCGCGTTGAACAGCAGGAACTCGCTGCCGATCGTGAACACCAGGATCAGCAGGTGGCCCGCGAACATCGCCGCGAACACCCGGATCGCGAGGTTCACCGGGTCGAAGAAGAACTTGAGGATGACCTCGGTCGGGATCAGCAGGCCCCACAGCACCGGCTTCGGCACGCCGGGAATGATGAACTGGTTGCGCAGATAGCCCCTGAGCCCGAACTTCCTGATGCCCACGTAGTGGTAGAGCGGGAAGATGATCAGCAGCGCGACGGCCGCCGGGAACCCGCTGTGCGTGAACGTCGGGAACTGGATGAACGGAATCAACCCGTAGAGGTTGTTCACGAGCACGAAGCAAAAGATGCTGACGATCAGCGGCACGTACGGCGCGAATTCCTTCGCGCCTATCTGCTCACGCGCGATGGTGTTGCGGCCGAAGTCGTAGACCGACTCGGCGGCGAACTGCCAGCGCGACGGGATCAGCTTCATGCTCCTGGTGGTGACCAGGAAGAACGTCAGGATGATCGCCACCGACAGGACCAGCAGCGCCTGCGGTTTGGTGACGGAGAAGTCGAACGGCAGGCCCAGCGGCTCGTGCCAGGTGAAAATCGGTGGAAGCAGAATGTCTTCTTTGCCCGGAGGGCTGAAGACGTCATTACCGGCCATAGGGCGAACCCCCTCGTCCATGGTCTGGGACCAGACCTTATCGGACGAGGGGGACGCAGATCACAGCAGGGTCACGTTCACACCGGAATGACCGTGGGAACGATCATCGGACGGCGACGGTAGGTCTCCGCCACCCAACGGCCCACAACGCGCCGCACGGCCTGAGCGACCCGGTGCGTGTCGGCGATGCCCTCGGCCTCGGTGCGCGCCAGCTCCATCTCCACGAGCGGCACGACGGCCTCCAACGCCTTGGGGTCGTCGGAGAAGCCGCGGCCGGAGATCGTCGGGGCCGTCACGGCCCGCCCGGTCGTCTGGTCGATGGCGACCGAGATCGAGATGAAGCCGCCCTCGCCCAGCACCAGCCGGTCGGACAGCGTCGACTCGCCGACGTCGCCCACGGACAGGCCGTCGACGTACACGTGGCCGACGACGACACGGCCGGACACCGCCGCCTTGCCGTCGATCAGGTCCACGACGACGCCGTCCTCGGCGATCACGACGTGGTCCTCGGCGACGCCCGTGGCGACCGCAAGAGCCGCGTTCGCGCGGAGGTGGCGCCACTCGCCGTGCACCGGCATCACGTTGGACGGCCGCACGGCGTTGTAGAGGAACAGGAGTTCACCGGCCGGTGAGTGGCCGGAGACGTGCACCTTGGCGTTGCCCTGGTGCACGACGGTCGCGCCGAGCTTGGCGAGGCCGTTGACGACGTTGAAGACCGCGTTCTCGTTGCCGGGGATCAGCGACGACGCGAGGATCACCGTGTCGCCCTCGCGGATCGAGATCTGGCGGTGGTCGCCGCGGGCCATGCGGGACAGCGCCGACAGCGGCTCGCCCTGCGACCCGGTGGAGACGAAGATGACCTCGTCCTCCTCCATCCGCATCGCGACGTCGAGGTCGACGAACAGGCCGTCGGGCACGTTCAGGAAGCCCAGGTCGGACGCGATGCCCATGTTGCGGACCATCGACCGGCCGACGAACGCGATCTTGCGCTTGTACTGCACGGCGACGTCCAACACCTGCTGGACGCGGTGCACGTGCGAGGCGAAGCAGGCCACGATGACCCGCTGGTCCGCCTTGCGGATCACGTTCTCCAGCACGGGGCCGATCTCGCGCTCGGGCACCACGAAGCCGGGCACCTCGGCGTTGGTCGAGTCGACCAGGAAGAGGTCGACGCCCTCGTCGCCCAGGCGCGAGAAGCCCGCCAGGTCGGTCAGGCGACCGTCCAGGGGCAGCTGGTCGAGCTTGATGTCACCGGTGTGCAGCACCAGACCCGCGGCGGTGCGGATGGCCACGGCCAGCGCGTCCGGGATGGAGTGGTTGACGGCGAAGAACTCGAGCTCGAACGGCCCGTACGAGCGCCGCTCCCCCTCCTTGACCTCCACGAGCCGCGGGGTCTGGCGGTGCTCACGGCACTTGGCGGCGAGCAGCGCCAGCGTGAAGCGCGAACCCACGACCTGCACGTCGGGGCGCAGCTTCAGCAGGAACGGGACCGCGCCGATGTGGTCCTCGTGGCCGTGCGTCAGGACGACGGCATCGATGTCGTCGAGCCGGTCCTCGATGGCGCGGAAGTCGGGCAGGATCAGGTCCACGCCCGGTTGGTCGTCTTCGGGGAAAAGAACGCCGCAGTCGACCACGAGCAGCCTTCCGGCATGCTCGAAGACGGTCATGTTGCGGCCGATCTCGCCAATTCCGCCGAGTGCGACGACGCGGAGGCCGCCTTCCGGCAGTGCGGGCGGTAGTTCGGTCGATTGGGTCACGCGTTGACTCCCAGTTCGGCCGCGATGGCCTCGATGTCCTCGGCTGCGGCAGGCACCAGCGGCAGACGGGGCTCACCCACGTCCAGTCCGCGCAGGCGCAGCGCAGCCTTCGTGTACGTCACGCCGGGAACCCGGCGGAATGGTCGCAGCAACGGCAGCAGCGACTCGTGGATTTCTTTTGCCCGGACCACGTTTCCGGATTCATACGCATCAATGAGATCCCGCAGGCGATCCGCCGCGAGGTGGCCGATGACACTCACGAACCCGACGGCGCCCACGGACAGCCACGGCAGGTTCAGCGGGTCGTCGCCCGAGTAGTAGGCGAGGTCGGTGCTCGCGATCACCCTGCTGCCCGCGTGCAGGTCGCCCTTGGCGTCCTTCACGGCCAGGATCCGCGGGTGTTCCGCCAGGCGCAGGAGCGTGTCGACCTCGATCGGCACGACCGCGCGCGGCGGGATGTCGTAGAGCATCACCGGCAGCTCGGAAGCGTCGGCGATGGCGGTGAAGTGCGCCAGCAGGCCTTCCTGCGGCGGCCTGGAGTAGTACGGCGTTACGACCAGCACGCCGTGCGCGCCGGCCTTCGCGGCCTGCTGCACCAGGTGCACGCTGTGCGCGGTGTCGTAAGTGCCCGCACCGGCGACCACGGTCGCACGGTCGCCCACTGCTTCGACGACGGCCGTGAGCAGCGCGGCCTTCTCCCGATCGGTCGTCGTCGGGCTCTCGCCGGTCGTGCCGTTCACGACCAGACCGTCGTTGCCCAGGTCCACCAGGTGTTTCGCCAGTTCCTGCGCCTTGGGGAGATCGACCTCGCCGCGCGAGTCGAAAGGCGTGACCATAGCGGTGAGAACGCGGCCGAACGGGCGGTCCGGCCCTGCGTACGGGCTTCCTGGCATGCGCAGAAACTACCCGAGTTCACACACTTCGGTTCAACGACCGCACCCGTTGCACCGCGTCGGCGTCACCGCTGTATTCCACGCGGGCCTCGTCGCGCCCGAACGCGAGCATCACGAGCTCGGACACCTCACCGGTGATCACCACTCCGTTCGCGCCCTGCTTGGCGACGATGTGCTCACCATCAGGCCGTACGAGCGTCACGCCCACGGGCGACGACTTGTACGTCATGCGCGCGGTGAACGGCAGCAGCTTCCACAGGACCTTTTCGCGACGCTCGTCGTACGGCCGCGGCTCCCAGTCCGTCTGCGCACGCCGCACGTCCTCGTGGTGCACGAAGTACTCGCCCGTGTTCATCAGGTCGTCGACCGGCTGGATCCAGAACGGCGGCGTGCGCACCAGGTCGAGGAGTTCGCTCCACGCCTTGTGCGTGTAGTCCTCCTGGACCTTCTCCGTCCACTTCGCGAAGACCGGCAGCACGATGCCGGGCGCGGTGTCCGGGCGGCGCTCGCGGATCGCGAGGTGCGCGGCCAGGTCCTTGGTCAGCCAAGTGCCGCACAGGGTCGGCGCGTCCGGGCCGAGCTCGGTCATCAGGTCGACGAGCGCTTTGCGTTCGTCACGGGCGAGGCTCACGTCCCCATTGCACCACAGCCGGCGATCAGGCCTCGTTCGGCTTGTAGCAGCTCTTGAAACCGTCGGGCTTGGACGAGTTGTCGGCCAGCAGCTTGACCACCTGGTCGCGCTTCAGGTTCTCGGGGTAACCGGGCCAGTCCGGTTCCTGCCCGTTGACGTGCAGCTCGTCCAGCCAGTAGCCGGACTGCCCGGAGGTCTTGGCCATCTCGAGGTCGCAGCCCTTCACGCGCACCATCACCTCGATGGTCTTCTCCGAGGACTTGATCGTGCGCTTGCCGACCTTCTTGACCTTCTTCGCGGTTTCCGTGCTGGGCTCGCCGGGGTTGCTGAACCCGGCGGCCTTGAGCTCGGCGACGAACTTGTCCTCGTTGCTGGCGCACGCGCTGAGGGCGGCGACACTGCCGAGAACCAACAAGGCGGAGATGATCCGTCTTTTCACTTTCAGTTGTCCTTCTTCGCGCTGATCGAGCCGTCGAGTTTGGTGCTGTCCTTGGCACTGGCGAGGCACCAGATCTTGCGCTCGGCGTTGCCGCTCTTGTCCTTGGTCCACGAGCTCTCACTCGGGACGAGCGTGGTCAGCTTGAGCTTCGATCCGTCCTTGACCCACTGCGAGTTCAGCGTCATCTCGCAGCGTGCCACGCCGAGGCTCTTCAGGGAGTCGACTCCGGGATATGCGGCGTCGGGAAGGTTCGACTGGACGGGCAGCGTGTCGATCACGTCGAACACCTCGAAGTCGTGCGGCTTGTCGCACTCCTCGCGGCTGTCGGAGTTGAGCAGCTTGGCCGGGGCGACCTCGCCCATGCCGCACGTGTTCTCGTAGAGACCGAACACCGGGATCTCGGCGCCCTCGCCGTACGTGAGCGCTGCGCTGGCACCGCTCGCACCAGGCGTCGTGAACGCCTTGTGCACGTAGATGCCGCCCGTGAACGCCGCCGCCGCGATGACGACCGCGCCGACCAACGCGAAGATGCGGTTTCGCTTCTTCTTCGCCGGGTCCACGGCGGGCGCCTGCTGGTACTGCTGGGTCTGCACCGGCGCGATCCCGGTGGGCGGCGTCGGCTGGTTGCCGATGCTGGAGAGCATCGCGCGAGCCTGCGGGCCGGACAGCCGGGCGTTCGGGTCGGCGATCAGCAGACCGGTGATGACGGCGCTCAGCACGCCCGTCGCCCGGGTCAGCCGCGGCGTCTCGCTCATGATCGCGTGCAGCGTCGAGGCCGTGGAGGAGCGCTCGAACGGGCTCCAGCCCTCGACGGCGTAGCAGAGGGTCGCGCCCAGGGCCCACAGGTCGGACGCGGGGCCGGCCTCGTGGCCGTGGATGCGTTCCGGCGCCATGTACGCGGGCGAGCCGATGAGGCTGCCGCTGGTGGTCAGGCGCGGGTCGTCGACGGCCTGGGCGATGCCGAAGTCGGTGAGCTTGAGCTTGCCGTCCGGCCGCACCATCAGGTTGCCGGGCTTCACGTCGCGGTGCACGATCCCGGACTGGTGCGCGGTTTCGAGCGCCGACAACGCCTGCAGCGCGATCGACACGACCTGGTTCTGCGGCATCGGTCCGTGCGTGCTGATCAACGTCGACAGCGTCGCCGCGTCGACCAGCTCCATGATGATGTAGGTCAGGCCGTTCTCGTTGATCGCGTCGTAGACCGTCACGACGGCGGGGTCGTTGAGCTTGCCGGCGGTGCGCGCCTCACGCAGAGCGCGCTCTTCCAGCACACGGCGTTCCTCGTGCGCGATGCCGTCCGGCAGGTGCAGTTCCTTGATCGCGACGAAGCGTCCGATGTGACGGTCCTGGGCGCGCCAGACGATGCCCATGCCGCCACGGCCGAGCTCCGCGATCAGGGCGTACCTGCCCGCGATGACGCGTGGTTCGACAGCCTGTCCGTGCAACGTGCGCTCCTACTGCCTCGGAACCGGGGGCGTTGACGGTACTTCAGACCCGCCTAATGGAGGATCGGTTCCTAAGCTTCCGGCGCTACAACCAGTTCGTGACCTGCGGCACGCAAGGCGAGCACCGCACGTCCCAGATCTGTGTGCTTCACCAACAGGTGGTCCGTGTCGTAAGTGGACAACGCGAACAGCGAGACGCCCGCCGCGGCCAGTTCACCCGCCAGAGCAGCCATGATGCCGGTGAGCGTGAACTCCAGCGGCCCGCGCACGGTGAGCAGCCGCCAGCCCTTCTCCGTCGTGTCACCGTCCACAGCGAACGAAGCCGGCGCGATGATCGACAACTCGGCCGGGGTCCTGGTCACGGACACCAGGACGTCGGTGAGGTCGAGCAGCCCGGCGGGGACGGGAGCGTCCGCTGCCAGGCGGGTGACCGCGTATTCGCCGGGCCGGACGTCCACGATGAGCCGCTTCATGGCTGTCAGCCTTCAACCACCAGCGGGCTGGAGGCAACTTCTGTGCCGTCCGGGAGTGTCGAGATGACGAAGTCCGCGAACGCGTTGGGCGCGGCCTTGGTCAGTTCGCGCAGGCAGGCGATGGCGAGCTCGCGCAGTTCGACGTTGATGTGCTCGGTGGCGCGCATCGCGATGAAGTGCCGCCACGAGCGGTAGTTGCCCGTCACGACGATCTCGGTGCCGGTGGCGTTGGGCAGCACGGACCGTGCGATCTGCCGCGCGCGTCGGCCGTTCACCGTCTTTTCCAGGCTCTGCACGAGGTCCTCGTACGCCTTGAGACTCGCCTCGGTCGCGGCGACGAACCGCGCGTGCAGCTCGGGGTCCTTCGCGATCAGGTCCGGCTCCACGACGTCGGTCGGGTCGGTGCGCTGGGAGAGCTGCGAGTACGAGAAGTGCCGGTGCCGGATCAGCTCGTGGGTGAGCGAGCGGGACAGCTCGGTCAGGTAGAGCGACGCGCTGCCGTGCTCGAACGCGGCGAGGTGCCCGACGTCGAGCAGGTGGTGCAGGAACGTCGCGTTGGTGTTCGTCATGGGGTTCGAGCGGTCCCACGACTGGTAGCAGGCGCGGCCGGCGAACTCGACGAGCGCGGCGCCGCCGTCCGCGTCGGTCGTCCACGGCACGTCGTCGGGTGGGATGAACTCGGTCCTGGCCACCAAACGCACTCTCGGCATGGGCCGAGATTAGCCCTGACATCAGGTGGTGGTTGCACGATGTCGCAAGTGACGTCATAGTGGTGTCATGGATCTGTCGCCGTACATCGCGTCACTGCGCGAGGACCTGGCGACGGCCGCATCAGCGGGGGACGAGAACACCCGTCGAACGGCCGCCGCGTTGTCCGCAGCGCTCGAGCCAGCCGCGCGACTGGCAATCATGAACGCACTGTCCGACCTGGCCGCGGAGGTCACCGCCTCCCTGGACGGCCAGGTCGTGGACGTCCGACTGGCAGGCCGTGACGTCCAGGTGGTCGTCACCGGCTCTGCCGAACCGGAGCCGGAACCGGCCCCGAGTCACGAGGTGCCGAACTTTGGCGCAGGTGACGCCACGGGTGACATCAGCCGCATCACCCTGCGCATGATCAACGAGCTCAAGTCGAAGGCCGAGGCCGCCGCGTCGGCTCAGGGCGTGTCGCTGAACTCGTTCATCCAGCAGGCCGTGGGTGGCGCGGTGCACGGCAAGCACAAGCATCACGGACACAAGGGGTGGAGCGGAAACGCCGGCCAGGGCTCGCGCGTCCGCGGATGGGTGCAGGGGTGAGCGGGATGACCGAACCGACTTCAGAACCGACCGAGCCGACAGCCGGACCGACGTCGGAAGCGGCCTCCGAACCGGCGGAGCCCGCCGGCGTGGTGCGCCAGCAGAGCTTCGAGTTCGCGGGCGTCGCCGAGATCGACATCTCGCTGCTCAGCGGCCGGGTGCAGGTGCAGCTCGTCGACGGGCCCGGTGTGCACGTCGAGGTGCGGCACGACCCGAACGCGGGCAACTCGTGGACCGAGGGCCTGTCGAGCGTGCTGAGCTGGGTCAGCGGGCAGTTCGGCACTGACAAGGCGACTCCCCCGTCAGGTCCGGAGGAGGCCGTGCGCGACGCACGCGTCGAGTTGCTGGGCAACCGTTTGCGCATCGAGTCGTCCAAGGCGCTGCCGCTGCGCGCCGTGCCGCTCTCCGTGGTGGTGACGGCTCCTGTGGGGTCGCACGTGTCGTCACGGACCGGTGCGGCTGACGTCATCGTGACGGGCGGTGCGGGTCGTCTCGACCTGAACACCGGCACGGGCAGCGTGTCCGCGGACCGGGCGACCGGCGAGGCCAAGGTGAACTCGGGCGCCGGCACCGTGCGCCTGGGCACGATGCTCTCGTCGCTGAAGGCCAAGACGGGCAGCGGTGACGTCGAGGTGTCGTCGATCGGCGGCACGACCACGCTGATCACCGGGACCGGCGACGTGTGGCTGGGCGCCGTGCAGGGCAACGTCCAGGTCCGCACCGGCAGCGGCGATCTGACCGTGGCCGACGCGGCCTCCGGCGAGATCCAGCTCGGCACCGGCTCCGGCCACATCCGGGTCGGCATCCGGCAGGGCACGCTGGCCCGCATCGACCTGGTGTCCACGTCCGGCAACGCCCGCAGCGACTTCGACGTCTCGTCGGCGCCGCTGGGTGACGCCACTTTGTCGGTCACGGGCCGCACGGGCAGCGGCAACGCTCTGGTGACCGCCGCTTCGAGCTGACCGGGGGGTCGGGTAAGGCCCGGACGACGTCCCTACGGCTCCTGGAACGGTTTGGAGCCGCCGGGGACGTCGTCCGGGAAGAGCGGGCAGCGGATCTCGCCGGTCAGGAACTTCCGGACGAAACCGGAGAAGTTCCCGTCGTACGACCAGCTCTGCCGCATGTCCGTGATCACCACGGTCCACTCGTCCGGCTCGCCCTTGGTGTACCAGAGGCAGTGATCGCCGTTGACGGTCATGCCCCAGGGCAGCAGGCCGGGAGACTCCGGGTGCACGCGCAGGCCCGGCTGACGCCGCAACGCACGCAGCATCTTGGGCGCCAGCGACATCCAGTTCATGAAACCGGCACGTGCTGTCGGGTGCAGGATCCGGACGTAACCGCCGACGATCAGTGGCGGATAGGCCTCGGCGAGATGCACGAAATCGCTGGGCAACGCCGTGCCCGCCCGGCCTTTGACCGCGTCCCAGTCGACCGGGTCAGGCCGCCTCTCGGGCGCTCCCAGCAGATCGATCCACTCGTCAGGCGGCACCGTTCACCTCCGTGACCCTCAAGCATCGCCTGTGGCACTAGGGATTCGGTTGTACCGCAGTCCAGCGACGACCAGTGAGACGACGGCGTCGAACGCGTCCTGAATGTGAGGATTCCCCCACTCCTGGGCGTGCGCCGGGTGGTGGAACACCTGCGTCGCGTCCCACACCGCCTGCGCCGTCCTCTCGACGTCGTCGGTCACGAACTCCCGGGTGTCCACTCCCACGCGAATGATGCGCGCGACCTGGCCGACCAGGTGCTCCAGGTGGTAGTCGACGACGGCGTTGTTCTCGCCGACGAGCGTCCGGAACGTCGTGAACAGCTCCACGTCCTCGCTGTGCGAGAGCCGCTTCTTGTCGAAGAGCCTCTGCAACCAGTCCCTGAGCATCTCGGAGGCGGAGAGGGTCGGGTCGAACTCCTTCTCCATCTCCTCGTGGATGGCGTCGAGCCAGCGCCGTGTCACGGCCTCCCGGAGCGCGGCCTTGGTCGCGAAGTGGCGGTAGACGCTGCCGTGGCTGACCCCGAGCGCCTTGGCGACGTCGACCACCGTCGCCTTGGCGGGGCCGTACCTGCGCAGGACCTCTTCGGTCGCCGCGAGGATCGCCTCCGAGGTCAACGCCTCCGCCACTTCATCTCACCTCTCGCTGTCCAGCATGGCCATCTGCTCGGCCGCGTAACGCGTGCCCGCAGCGGCTCCAACAGGAACAACAGCGTCGATCTCCTGCAATTCCCGCTCGGTGAACGTCACGCCGACGGCACCGATCGCCTCGTTCAGCCTCGCACGCTTGGTCGTGCCGACGAGAGGCACCACGTCTTCTCCGCGTGCCGCGACCCAGGCGATCGCGAGCTGCGCGACCGTGACGCCCTTGTTCGCCGCGATCTCGCCGAGCTTCTCGACCAGGCTCTGGTTGCGGGTCAGGTTGTCGCCCTGGAACCGGGGCGCGTAGCCGCGCCAGTCGCTCGCGTCGAGGGTGAGCGGCGTGGTGGAGATCAGGCCGCGGGACAGCACGCCGTAGGCGGTGATGCTGATGCCGAGCTCGCGGGTGGTCTGCAGGATCTCCCGCTCGACGCCGCGCTCCAGCAGGCCGTACTCGATCTGCAGGTCCGCGATGGGGTGCACGGCGTGCGCGCGGCGGATGGTCTCGGCGCCGACCTCGCTCAGGCCGATGTGCCGGACGCGGCCCTTGTCGATCTGCTCGGCGATGGCACCGATGGTGTCCTCGATCGGCACGCTCGGGTCGAGCCGCGCCGGCCGGTAGATGTCGACGTGGTCGGTGCCGAGGCGTTCCAGCGAGTACGCGAGGAAGTTGGCCACGGCGACCGGCCGGGTGTCGAACCCGATGAACGCGCCGTCGGCGTCGCGCATGCCGCCGAACTTGACGCTGAGCTGCACCTCGTCGCGACGGCCCTTGATGGCCTCGGCGACGAGCATCTCGTTGTGGCCCTGGCCGTAGAAGTCACCGGTGTCGAGCAGCGTGACGCCCGCGTCGAGCGCGGTGTGGATGGTCGCGATGCTCTCGTCCCGGTCCGCCGGGCCGTAGGCGTTGGACATGCCCATGCAGCCCAGGCCGATGGCGGACACGACCGGGCCGGTGGCTCCGAGCTGACGCTTCTGCATTTCGAACCCCTTCGTCTCTGTCTGTTCCTCCACCATGCCCGATGGACTGACAGATTTCAATATCTGTCAGTCCATAGTTGTCCGGTCCATTGACAAAAGAGTTTTGAACGTTCAAAGTCTTTTTTGCGATGAGAGACGTGATCTATCTGGACCGGATGGAGCAGGCCGAGACCCTGCTCAAGCCGCAGCGCGTGGAGGTGCTGCGGCAGCTCGCCGCGCCGCGCTCGTGCACCGAGGTCGCCGAGGTGCTCGACCAGACGCCGCAACGCGTGCACTACCACGTGAAACAGCTGGTCAAGGCAGGTCTTGCGACTCAGGTGTCCGAACGCAAGGTGCGTGGCGTCCAGGAAGGCCTCTACCAGGCCGTGGCGCGGTCGTACTGGTTGTCGCCGCGGCTGGTCGGCCGGATCGGCTCGCGTGACGAGCTCGTGCTGGGCCACCTGGTCGACCTCGCCGAGCAGATCCAGGTCGACGTGGCGGCGTTGGACCGCTCCAGCGAACTGCCGTCCGTCGGTGTGTCCGGCGAGATCCGGGTCCGTCCGGAGGAGCGGCAGCAGTTCCTGGCCGAGTTGCAGACGACGTTGCAGGACCTCTTCACCCGTTATGGCGGCGCGGAAGGGGATGCGTTCCGCATCGCGCTCGCCTGCTACCCAAAAGGAGAAGACCGATGAGCACCGGAACCATCCGAGTCCGCACGTCCGCGCCCGCTTCGAGGATCTACCGAGCCTTGACGACCGCCGACGACCTGCGGGTGTGGCTGGCCGAGCACGCCCACGTGGACCTGGAGGGCGGCGAGTTCGAGTTCTGGGGGCGCTACACGCCGGAGGTCGAACGCGGCCGGCAGAAGCTGCTGGGCTTCGACGACACGTCAGTGCGCTTCTCGTGGCTCCTGTACGGCACCGAGTACACGATCGATCTCGCTGTCGAGCAGCGTGACGGCGAGACACTCGTCGCGATGACGCAGTCCCCCTACCCGACCTGGGGCGTCGGCGACGACGAGTCGGAGGTCCTGCAGACGTTCTGGCCGCTGGCGCTGGGGAACCTGGTCGAGCTCGTCGAAGGCCGCCCGGTGCTGGGGTTCTGCGACTTCACGTCGCCCGAGCAGCGGTTCGAGTTCGACATCGCGGCATCACCGGCGGCCATCATCACCGCGCTGACCGACCCCGACGTGTTCGCGCGGTGGTTCGGCGCCCGGATGGAGATCGAGCCGCACGTGGGCGGCCGGTGGACGATGGGGAGTCTTGAGGACGACCCGAACCCCGGGAAGGTAATCGCGCTGGACGAGGGGAACCTCGCGCTGGAGTTCCACGGCGGGATGGTGTCGTCCTGGGAGCTGAAGGGCTCGGAGGGCAAAACGCACCTGACGTTCGTGCAGAGCGGCTTCGACCCGGCCACCCCGCCCTACGGGCCGTGGATGGGCTGGCTCAGCGGGTTCGCGGACCTGCGCCGCATGCTGGAGCTGCCCGGCTGGCGGCCGATGTGGCACTCGTTCGACATCCCCGGCGTGCCTGACGGGGTTCTTGTTCTCGAATAATCGGGCGCGAAACGGGCGGGTGAGAGCCAGATCATTCGGTTCTCACCCGTTTGCGCCTGGTTTTCGTCGGTCGCTGATCGATATCTTCGGGGTCGTGCTCGAGTCAGCTCGCATCGCCGTCGCCGCAGTCCTGATCGCCTTCTCCGTGACGGCGTCGATCTTGTTCAGCTACTAGATCCAGGCCATCACGATGGCCGGTGAGGCCGCGAGAACGCTGAACCTCGCGAAGCGGCCCACCAGTCCGGTGGCGACGAACATCGTGGTGGACATGCCCGCGAGGCCGGCGAGCACGCTCGTCGCCATGAACGGCGGCACCCCGACCAGCGCGCTCACCCCGTGCGTGCCGGCCATCCAGTTCGGGTGCGCCTTGCACTTCACGTTGATCCAGTCGCCCCAGCGGTGCATGCGCGTGCCAGGACCGAACCAGCGCCTGAGCTTGGACGGCTTGTCACTCGGCTTGCGGTGCATGAACTTCGGCAGGTGGATGTCGCCCCGCGCGGCGTAGAAGTACAGCAACTTGCCCAGCACCTGGCCGACCGCCACCGAAAGGCCGACGATCCAGAAAGAGGTGTCGGGCCAGCGCGCGCAAAGCCCCAGGACGAACATCTCGATGCTGATCAGGGGAACGATGGCCGAGCCGAGCGCGACCCCGAAGGTGAGACCAACCAGGGCGAGCACCCGGCCGAGGTTACACAGATCTCAGTCACCGAGTCGGACGGTCAGTGGACCGGACACCCGCACTTCGCGCAACGGACGACCACCTGCGTCCAACGTGCGCACCGTGCCATCCCCCGTCCAGCCCAGTCGTTCGTAGAAGTTCCGCGACGCCTTGTCGGCTTCCGGCACCCACGCGATGCCGCGCGTCGCCCCGGTTTCGTCGAGCCTCCTGGCGGCCTCAGCGACGAGCCGCGTGCCGTGCCCACGCCGCCCCCAGCGGGGTTCCACGAGAACGCTGAGCAGCGCCGTGGTTGCCGCGTCGTCCGGGAGCGTGCCGTCCGCTTTGGCCACTTCCTCGTCCGGAGCCTTGCTGGCCACGACGAACCCGACCGTCCACTCCCCCTCGGTAGCTTTGAGGACCGCACCACTCTGGACGGCGAGCGCCCACGCCTCGTCCGCGTCGAGCGCGTCGAGGACTTCGGGCGGCAGCAGTTCGGCGTAGGCGAGCTTCCACGTCTCCCGATGGATGCGGACGATCTCCGAAAGGTCAGCAGCGGTGGCGATGTGCACGCCGGCGTCGGCCATAAACGCAGCTTATCGATGCCGCGTCGCGGAATTGTCAGGGGTGCGTGGCACCATCGGCGACGTGCAGAGGATGAGTGCGGACGTCGCCCGTCGAATCGCCCTGGGCGCCCAGGGCTTCACCGACCTCAGGCCGCCGGTGGCCACCCGCAGACACCTGCAACGCGTCCTGTCCCGCGTGCAGCTGCTGCAGATCGACTCGGTGAACGTGGCCGTGCGCGCGCACTACATGCCGCTGTTCTCCCGCCTCGGCGCCTACGAGCCCACCCTGCTGGACGAGGCGGCCTGGACGCACTCCACGCGCAAGCCCCGCATGCTGGTGGAGACCTGGGCGCACGAGGCGTCCCTAGTGCCCGTGCTGGACTGGCCGCTGTTCCACTCGGGCGCGAAGAAGCGCGGCTGGTGGCAGAACTACCAGACCATCCTCGAACGCTCCCCCCAACTCGTCGACGACGTGCTGGCCGCTGTGAAGGAACTAGGCCCGATCGGCGCCGGCGCCCTGGAAAAGGCCCTCATGGGCGACCAGGGCCGCGCGAAGGGCCCGTGGTGGGACTGGTCCGAGGTAAAGCGCATCTGCGAGGTCCTGTTCGGCGTCGGCATCCTCACCACCGGCACCCGCCGCTCGTTCGAGCGCCTGTACGACCTGACCGAACGCGTGATCCCAGCCGACGTCCTGGCCCAGAAGTGGACTCCAGACGAGGGCGCCCGCGAACTAGTGCTGCGCTCCGCAGTAGCGCTGGGCGTGGCCACCGAACCAGACCTGCGCGACTACTACCGCCTCGACCCACGCCGCTCCCAAGCCGCCGTGGCGTCTTTGGTGGAGGAAGGCGTGCTGGAACCCGTGGCCGTAGACGGCTGGCGCGGAGTCGGCTACCGACACGTCGACGCACGCGCCCCACGCCGAGTGGTCGGCCGCGCACTGCTCTGCCCGTTCGACCCGCTGATCTGGGAGCGGGCACGCACCGAACGGATCTTCGGCTTCCGCTACCGCATCGAAATCTACGTGCCGGAGCCCCGCCGCGTGCACGGCTACTACGTGTTCCCGTTCCTGCTGGACGGCGCACTGGTCGCCCGCGTGGACATCAAGGCCGACCGAGCGGCCGGGGTGCTGCGAGTGCAGTCGGCGTGGGCAGAGGACGGCGTGGAGCGCGGACGGGTAGCGGCGGAGCTGGCCGCAGAGCTGCGGCTCATGGCCGACTGGCTGGGCCTGGACGACGTGCTGGTGGTGCAGAAGGGCGACCTGGCAGCGGAACTGATCGCGGCCGTGATCAACGGCTAGCTCAGTCGCGCTTCACGAAGCGCGCAACTCCCTCACCAACCGCGACGTGCCAGTGCAGGTGCCTGTTGTGCTGCTCGGTGCCCAGCGTAGTGACCACCTGGCAGCCGCCGTGCCGCTCAACCGCCTGGGCGGCAACGGTCTTCACGGTCGCGAGCAACTCCAGGGCAAGTTCGTCGTCGAGATCGAGCAGCGACGAGACGTGCCGGGTGGGGATCACGATGACGTGGTCGGTGCCAAAACCCGGCAGGGGCGGCCGAAAAGCGAGCGTGTTCCCAGTCCGCGCGAGCACCTCGACCTCAACCTTGCCCGGAATGACCTCATCGCAGTACCAGTCCGGCCCCATGCTGCCCCCGATCTCACGCTGACGCAGGGGTACCCCCTAACCGGGAACCCCTACATCTCAACGTACTCAGGGGGTCTGACAGTCCAGGGACAACAGATCACACCGAACGGAACGCGAAGCCGAAGGCGAGCCGTCTTTACCAAGCGGGCTGGGCGGTGGGGTCCCGTCACGAGTCGCGCCATAGCTCTTGCTGCATGCAGGTAGGGGTGTCAACTCGACACGCTTTTCGTCGAGTTGACACCCCT
>NZ_JBIRVV010000025.1:0-88927 GCF_044387305.1 Lentzea sp. NPDC020367
GTCAACTCGACGAAAAGCGTGTCGAGTTGACACCCCTCCTCAGGTGCAGCAAGAGCTATGGCGCGACTCGTGACGGGACCCCACCGCCCAGCCCGCTTGGTAAGGACGGCTCGCCTTCGGCTTCGCGGGTGGTTGGGCGCTGGTGGCGTTAGTGCTGGTAGGTCGGGGTGATGATCGCCCTTGCCAGGGTGTGGAAGGCCAGGTTGAAGCTGACCACCGCTGGGGAGGCGTTTTCGTCCACGTCCAGCTTGTCCACGTCTACGGCGTGCACCACGAAGTAGTAGCGGTGTGGGTGGTCGCCCTTGGGAGGGGCGGCGCCGCCGAAGGCTCGGGTGCTGTAGTCGGTGCGCACGTGGAAGGCGTCACCCGGAAGTGTGGCGTCCGAGGTGCCTGCGCCGGTGTCCAATTGGGTGGTTGTTGCCGGGAGGTTCACGGCCACCCAGTGCCAGAAGCCCGAGGGGGTTGGGGCGTCCGGGTCGTAGCAGGTGACTACGAAGCTGCGGGTGTCCTCGGGGAAGCCCGACCAGGAGAGTTGAGGGGAGGTGTTGCCGCCCTCGAAGACCTGGGCGTCGTCCAGCTGTTCGCCGTCGCGCACGTCCGTCGAGGTGACGGTGAAGGTGCCGACCTGCGGGAGCAGCTGGTAGGGGTCGGGAGCGACTGGGCGCTCGAGGCTCATGGGAGTCCTCCTTTTGTGATCAGTTCGACCCTATCCCCGTGCAACCATGGAGGCCTGCGCGACGTCTTTCGCGTGGAGGGGGATTTTTGATGTCGAGGTTGCGGCTTTTTGCTGCCTTTTTGCTGGTTGCTGGAGTTGTGGCGTGTGCGGACGCGCCTGAGTCCGGGACCGGTGGGCCGGTGCTGACCACGTCTGCTGCGCCGGTGACCACCACTACGGCGGAGCGGCCCAAGCGGATGTTCGAGCCGCCCTATCCGTACGGGACTGTGCAGGCGAAGGCGCCTGCTGTGGTCGACGGGATGGTGCCCGTCGTCACGCGCATTCAAACTGACAAGCCGTACGTGTTCATCACGATCGACGACGGGGCCGTGCAGCATCCGAAGGCTCGTGAGCTGATGATCGAGGCCGGGGTGTGGCCTTCGGTCTTCCTGAACACGAAGTACGCCGAGGGGCACAAGGACTACTTCAAGCAGTTGCCCGTCACGGTGCACAGTCACACGACTAGCCACCCGAACCTGCAAGGCAAGGGGTTGGAGTTCCAGAAGCACGAGATCTGCGGCAACGCGGACTTCCTCGCTGCGGACTACGGGAAGCGGCCCACGTTGTTCCGGCCGCCGTTCGGGAACTACGACGCGACTACTCGCCACGCGGCGGCCAGTTGTGGGTTCAAGGCGTTGGTCAACTGGACTGCGGCGGTCAACGACGGGCACGTGCAGTTCCAGCAGGGGGACAAGCTCAACCGCGGCGACATCGTGCTCATGCACTTCCGCACGACGTTCGTCGAGGACTTCACGGCGTTCCTCAACCGGGCCAAGCAGGACGGGCTGACGCCGGTGCCGCTGGAGGACTTTCTGGGGTAGCGGGGCAACCGGGAGGCCCTGTCGCGCGTGATCTGCGCGGGCGTCTTCTGGGAAGAGGGGGAGAGATGAAGCGAATCGCAGCAGCAGCGCTTGTCGCCGTGGGGATGGCGGTGGGTGTTGTGCCGGCCGCGTCGGCGGCTGAGGGGAACGAGCTGACGGCCATCCGGACCGGGCTGCACGCCGGGTACGACCGGGTCGTGTTCGAGTTCAACGGGGCGCGGCCGAGCGTGGTGGAGTCCCGGGCGGCCTCGCTGGAGCACTGCGCGTCCGGCAAGCCGATCGCGGCCAAGGGGGATGAGTTCCTGGTCGTGAGCATGCGGTCCGCCAACGCGCACAACTACCCCGGGCTGCGTGCGTTCGACACGCCTGGGCTGGCGAAGGTCAAGAGCGTCACGAACACGTGCGACTTCGAGGGCCACCTGGACTTCGCGATCGGGTACGCCGGGACGGGGCGCGCGTACACGATCTCGTTCCTGGACAACCCGAGCCGTGTCGTGGTCGACGTCAACAACAGCTGACTGGGGAGACGAGTGAAGAAGCGTCTTGGTGCGGTGCTGCTCGCGGTGGCCGCGGTGTTCACGAACGTTTCGGTGGCATCGGCGCAGGGGCATGCCGAGCTCACGAACATCCGGACCGGCAAGCACGACAGGTTCGAGCGCATCGTGCTCGACATGAACGGCTTGCCGAGCAACTCCCAGTCGCGGGAGGCGACCGAGGTCTCGAACTGCGCCTCGGGCAACTCGGTTCCGATGGCGGGCAACGAGGTCCTGGAGACGATTTTCTTCAACGCCGCGTCGTACGACGAGAACTTCAACCGGACGTACACCGGTCCGCGCAACTTCGTGCCGGAGGGGCTGACCAACGTGAAGGGCGTCGCCTTCACGTGCGACTTCGAGGCCACGATGGGCATCGCGGTCAGCTACGCCAACGTCAACTCGTGGCACAAGGTCTTCACGCTGACCAACCCCGACCGGGTCGTCATCGACATCTACTCGTACTGACGCAACTGTGGTCTGGGTCACACGTCTTCAGGGTGTGGGAAGAGCCCTGAGAGGGGGCCGAGATGAACAGACGTCTTGTCGCGGTGCTCGTGGCGGTGCTGGCGGTGTTCACGATCGCGCCGATGGCGTCGGCGCAGAGCACGGTCACGCTGTCGGACATCAGGACCGGGCAGCACAACGGCTTCAGCCGGGTGGTGCTGGACCTGTCCGGGTTGCCGGGCGAGTACCGGGTCAGTGAGGTCACCGGCGTGTCGCACTGCGCGTCCGGGAACCCGATCACCGTTGCCGGGCCTGGAATCCAGGAGATCCTGGCGGTCACGCTGATCGGCGCGGCCGCGCACGACGACAACGGGAACCTGACGTACACCGGGTCGCGGAACTTCGCGACGCCTGGCCTGAGCAACGTCCGCGGGGTCGCGCTCACGTGCGACTTCGAGGCCACGCTGGGAGTTGCCGTCGGTTACGCCAACGCCGCGTCGTGGCACCGGGTGTTCACGCTGGCGAGCCCGAACCGGCTCGTCATCGATGTTGGCCTGTAGAAACGAAAAAGCCTCGTGGGGGCAGCAGTCGCCGCTACTGCCCCCACGAGGGGTCTAGTCGATGAAGCCGTTACGCCGCAACGGTCGTGGCGACGGTCTCCTTCGAGAGCGCGTGCTCCAGCACCTGTGCCACGTCCGAGACGAAGTGCACGGTCAGCTGCTCACGCACCGACTCCGGCACGTCCTCCAGGTCCGGCTCGTTGCGCTGAGGCAACAGCACGGTCGTGATGCCCGCACGGTGAGCGGCCAGCAGCTTCTGCTTCACGCCACCGATCGGCAACACCCGGCCGGTCAACGAGATCTCGCCCGTCATCGCCACGTCCGAACGCACCGGGCGGCCGGACAGCAGTGACGCCAGCGCCGTCGTCATCGTGACGCCCGCGGACGGCCCGTCCTTCGGCACCGCGCCCGCCGGGACGTGGATGTGCACTCCCCGGTCGGCCAGTGCCGCGGCCCTGTCGTCGTGCGCACGCAGGTACGACAACGCGATCTGCGCGGACTCCTTCATCACGTCGCCCAGCTGACCGGTCAGCGTGACGCCGGACGAGCCGGTGTCCTTCGGGGCCAGCGAGGCCTCGATGAACAGCACGTCACCACCGACACCCGTGACCGCCAGACCCGTTGCCACGCCGGGGACGGAGGTGCGCTCCGCTGATTCCGGCGTGTTCTTCGGGCTGCCGATGTAGGACTTCAGCGACGGCTGGTCGATCGTGATCGGGAACTCCGCCTCGCCCAGTGCCACCTTCGCGGTCGCCTTGCGCAGGATGCGCGCGAGGGCCCGTTCCAGTTGCCGCACACCGGCTTCCCGCGTGTACTCGCTCGCGAGCTGGTGCAGCGCGGGCTTCTCGAACGTGACGTCCTCAGGGGTGAGGCCGGCGCGTTCGATCTGGCGCGGCAGCAGGTGACCGCCGGCGATCGTGACCTTCTCGTCCTCGGTGTAGCCGTCGAGCTGCACGAGTTCCATGCGGTCGAGCAACGGTGCCGGGATCGTGTCCAGCACGTTCGCGGTCGCGAGGAACACGACGTCCGAGAGGTCCAGCTCGACCTCCAGGTAGTGGTCGCGGAACGTGTGGTTCTGCGCCGGGTCCAGGACCTCGAGCAACGCCGCCGTCGGGTCGCCGCGGTAGTCCGAGCCGACCTTGTCGATCTCGTCGAGCAGCACGACCGGGTTCATCGAACCGGCCTCGGTGATCGCCCGGACGATCCGGCCCGGCAACGCGCCGACGTACGTGCGGCGGTGACCGCGGATCTCGGCCTCGTCGCGCACGCCACCCAAAGCGACACGCACGAACTTGCGGCCCATCGCCCGTGCCACGGACTCACCGAGCGACGTCTTGCCGACGCCGGGAGGGCCCGTCAACGCGAGCACGGCGCCTGAACGACGTCCGCCCACGACGCCCATGCCGCGGTCGGCACGGCGCTTGCGCACGGCCAGGTACTCCGTGATGCGCTGCTTCACGTCGTCCAGGCCGGCGTGGTCGGCGTCGAGGACCTCGCGCGCCGCCTTGATGTCGTAGGAGTCCTCGGTCCGCTCGTTCCACGGAATCTCGAGGACGGTGTCGAGCCACGTCCGGATCCAGCCCACCTCAGGCGACTGCTCGGAGGTGCGCTCCAGCTTGTCGACCTCGGCCAGCGCGGCCTTCGCGACCTTCTCCGGCAGGTCCGCCGCCTCGACGCGGGCGCGGTAGTCGTCCTGCTCGGTCGCGGGCTTGCCGTCGAGCTCGGCCAGTTCCTTGCGGATAGCGGCCATCTGCTGGCGCAGCAGGAACTCGCGCTGCTGCTTCTCGACGCCCTCCTTGACGTCCTTGGCGATCGTCTCGTTGACGTCGAGCTCGGTCAGGTGCGCCTGACCCCACTCCACCAGCTTCTCCAGCCGGGTGGTGACGTCGCTCGTCTCCAGCAGCCAGATCTTCTGCTGGTCGTCGAGGTAGGAGGCGTAGCCCGCGAGGTCGGCCAGCGCCGACGGGTCGCTGATCTGCTGCACCGAGTCGACCATCTGCCACGCGCCGCGCGTCTGCAGGATGTTCGTCACGAGGGCGCGGTACTGCTTCGCGAGCTCGCGGGTCCGGTCGGTGATCGGGGAGTCGTCCGCGATCGTCGCGTTCACCCACAGCGCGGCGCCCGGCCCCGTGGTGCCCGTTCCGATGCGCACCCGCTTGGTACCGCGCACGACGGCAGCGCGTTCGCCACCGGGCAGGCGCCCCACCTGTTCGATCTCGGCCAGTGTGCCTACTGCTGCGTACTTCCCGTCCAGCCGTGGGACCAGGAGCACTTGATGATTTGCCGCGGTCGTGGCGGCGTCTACGGCCGCACGGGCCTCAGCGCTCGCGTCCGCACCGGAGATGCGGATCGGCACCACCATGCCGGGCAGCACCACGACGTCGTCCAGCGGCAGTACCGGCAGGGCCAGAGTCTCGCCCATCTCGTCACCCTCCAAAGTTGAGTCTGTACCGCTCAACCATCTGGAGTGGGGTGGTGTTCCCCTGGCGTGTTCGCTGTCAGCGAGCAGCTGCCCGCAGGCGCCTGACCAGCGCGATCTCACCGGTCACACGGGCGAGCGCGGTGCTCGTGGGGCACGCGGCCAGCACGCCGACGGGCCTGCGCCGCAGGTCGAGGCGCTCACCGCCGGGAAATTTCACCGAGCACCGGTTGGCCGCCGCGACGAACGGCAGGAGCATCTCGCCTGCCTCGACCGTACGCCCGCTCAGCACGACGGGGCGGGGCGTCCGGCGGGGAGGAGCGAGGGGAACCGGGGTGTCGAACCGCAGCAGCTCCTCGACGGCGTCCCGCGCGAGCGCCGGTTCGGACCTGAGCAGCTCGGCCTGGGCCGGATGATCGTGGAGCGCGCGCAACGCGTTCGTGAGGAACGCCTGCGTGGTGGCCAGGGCCGTGGCGGCGAACGCTTCCACGCCGTGCGCGAGCGTGAACGCCTCGGCCGCCGTGGCGGCAAGCGATTGCGCGAACGTGGCGTCGTCGGCGTCGAGCAACTCGAGGGTGCTCATGGTGACCACGGGCCGGACGACCTTCATGGCGTGCGCGATCGCCCGTTTGGGTAACGGGTCCGGGTCGCCCGCGTCGAGGTCGAGCACTGTCAGTACGTCGTCGTAACGGGTGATGCACCAGCCACCGATATCGGCGTCGAAGTGCACCGGCGAGCGTTCCCTGAGAAGGCGGAACCTCGCGTGGAGCTCAGCGGTGCTGGAGGACATGTCCTCCCACACGTGACCGAAACCATCCCGGTTCGGTGGTGTGGCGGTGGACACCCGTGCGGCGACGACGGAGGATGCGCACGTGATGGAAGAGCTGAAGTGGGTCCCGTCCACGGTCGACGTCACCCGCCCGAGCGTGGCGCGGATGTACGACTACTACCTGGGCGGCTCGCACAACTTCGAAGCCGACCGTGCCGCCGCCAAGCAGGTGGAGCAGATCTTCCCCGGCGTAGCCCAGAGCGCGCAGGCGAACCGCTCGTTCCTGCGCCGGGTCGTCCGCCACCTGATGACGCAGGGCGTCGACCAGTTCCTCGACCTGGGCTCCGGCATCCCGACCGTGGGCAACGTCCACGAGATCGCCCAGCACGACAACCCGGACGCGCGCGTCGTCTACGTCGACTTCGAGCCTGTCGCCGTCTCGCACAGCAACGCCCTGCTGGCCGACAACCCCAACGCGAACGCGATCCTGGCCGACCTGCGCGCCACCTCGTCGGTGCTGGCCGGCGCCCGCGAGACGCTCGACTTCTCCCGCCCGGTCTGCGTGCTGGTCATCGCCGCGCTGCACTTCGTCTCGGACACCGACAGCCCGTACGAGGCCATCGCCCAGTACATGGCCGACCTGCCGTCCGGCTCGTACCTCGCCATCACCCACGCCACCTGGGACACGCTGTCCGAGGAGGAGCTCGCCGAGGCCCGTGAGGTCGCCAAGATCTACAGCAGCTCGGACAACAAGCTCACCATGCGCACGCACGCCGACGTGACGCGGTTCTTCGACGGCATGGAACTGCTGGAGCCGGGCGTCGTCGCGGTCAACGACTGGCGCCCGGACTCCTTCGACGACGCCCACGTGGGCATCTACGGCGCTGTCGGCCGCAAGCCCTGAAGCAGCCTGTCCCTGATCTCGTTCGTCTCGTGGTCGGTGAGGGTGCGTTCCGGCGCCCTCATCGTCACGCGGATGAGCACGTTCTTCTGACCGTGCTTGATTTCCAGCCTCTGCAGGACGTGCGGCGGTAGCTCTTCCGAAGGTGTCTCGCTGAGGATCTCGATCTCCTCGACGACGTCCTCCGGCACGAGCGCGCGGATCCGGTCGCCCAGGGTCTCCACGTCCTCTTCGTCGCTCGCGACGATCGAGATGTCCCTGATCGCGGCCGGGTGCCGGGAGATCGGCCGGTACTCGGTGAGGTCCAGCATCTGCGTCCTGATGCGCGGGTCGTCGTTGCGCAGCAGGCGGATGTCCGGGATTCCCTTGCGCAGCATCAGGATCCGGTCCAGGCCGAGGCCCATCGCGAGTCCGTGCGGATGGTGTTTGACGACGTGCCGCGCGGCCCGTCCGCACTCGCCGACCTCGACCCACTCACCGTCGTGCTCGACGTCGATCTGCTTGCCGTGCGTGGTGTACGGGTGCTGGGCGTCGATCGTGCGATAACGCTTGCCGGGCAACAGGGTTGTGACGACCGTGTGGATTAGCGCGTCGAGCGGTTCCTCGGCGCTGCTGATCCGCCAGACGTCCAGCTGGTGCGGTGTGCCGGTGTGCAGGCGGTCGACCGTGTCGCGGCGGTAGACCAAGCCGGGGCAGAGCAGCGTCACGTCCGGGGTCGCGTCCCTGAGCGCGGGCGGGATCATCGCCGTGGTGTGGCTGCGCAGCATGCACGTCTCGCTGACGTACCTGGTGTAGCGGGCGTCCCGGGTGATCGCGTCCTTCGGGTAGCCGAGGTGTTCGTAGTTGTGCTCCACCGGGACGAGCGGGTGGTGGCGGACTTCCCGCGGGTTGTCCAGTGCCTGTTTCAGGTCGGCGATGAGGAGTTGCATCGCGTGCGGGCCCTGCGCGGGATCGGTGAGATCGCGGACGTTCAGGGCGTGCACGAGTTCTTCGGTGCGGTACATGGGGTTTCCCGTCTTCCGGTCTGGGTTCCTGACTGCGGAGTCCCCCGACCGACGGGAAGGTTTTTAGGCGCGCGCCACCCACGCAGGTCGGGGGCAGCTAAATCGGCGCGTCATGGGTCCCAGGCTAGCGGGTGAGGTCAAGGTGATAGCGCCGATCGGGTGATGGAATCGTCAACGTGTTAACGCGCGGTGACTGGTCTTCGAACCATTGGGCAGCCGGCTGCTCGTGCCCACATGACCTTCTCCGCAAAGGCGAGATCCATGACCGAACCGACTCAAGGGCCCATCGGGCAGCCGCCTGCAGGGCAGCCGCAACCCACCCAGTGGCAGCCGCAGCCGGGCGTGTCCGCAGCTGAGCCGTCCGTCCAAAGTCCTTTTCCGCCCAGGAAAAAGCCGCATGCTGTCGTGTGGCTGGCCGCAGGTATGGCGGTGTTGCTGATCGGCGCGGTGGCGCTGGCGGGCCGCTCCTCGCGGCCACCGGCGACTGCTGTCGGAGTGAGCTCGTCAGCTGTCACCACGACCACGAGAACAACCACCACTACGACCACGACGACCACCACCACTCGGCCGAAGTTGCCACCCTCCGTGTTCAAGGGTTCTGGCGACGACGTGATCACCCTGGATCGACCTGCGGGCTTGAAGATCGTCAAGTTCGAGTGCCCCGCCTGCACGCGCAACACCGTCGTGAAGTCCGATGGCTTTGATTCCTTGCTGGTGAACGAGATCGGTGCGTACAGCGGTCAGATGTGGATGGACATCCGCGACGGTAGCCGCACGAGCACTTTGACGGTCAGTGCGACCGGCGCTTGGACGCTGACCGTTGGTGACATCGACATGGTGACCGTGGCGACCGGGCCGATGTCGGGCAACGGCGACAGCGTCGTTCTGTACACGGGAAGTTCCAGCAAAGCGAAGATCACCAACGCTGGAGCGCGCAACTTCACCGTGCACGTCGTGCCGATCGCGACCAGCACGATCAACCTGGCTGTCAACCACATCGGCGGTTACGAGGGCACGGTGCCGTTCAACGGACCCGCGTTGGTGCAGATCTCGTCGACCGGGGCCTGGACGATCACGCCGTCCTGATCGTGCCTACTCCGGTGGCGTCAGCCGCAAATCCGGATCCACCGGCGGCACCCCGTCGAACGGCCCGTCGTCCTTGAGGCGCCCGACGTGGTCCAGCGCGACGTCGATCTCCTGCCGGAACGGATCGCCGTCGGCCGGGGGAGTGCGGAACCAGTCGTGCAGTTCGGCCGGGATCTCGAACCGCTCGAGCAACTCCTCGTACAGCGCGTCGCGGTCGGCGGCCTGCGTGCCGAGCTCCTGGTACTCGCGCAGCGTCATGCGCAGCCGGATCCAGCGGTAGCGGTCGGTGTTGTGCTGCTGCTCGAACCGTGCGCGCAGCATGTCGCCGGCCTGCTGCCCGCGCAGGGCGAGCTTCTTGATCGTGGCGGGCGGCATGAACAGGTTCGAGCCGCCCTCGTCCGCCGACTGCCGCACGTGCGCGATGCGGCCGCGGTAGCCGGGGAGCGCGGACTGCATGGTGTCGCGCCAGTCCAGGAACGTGTCCAGGATGGACACCAGGAACCGCGGCACGGAGCTGATCGACGAGTAGGGGGTGCCGGAGGCCGACGCGTCCTGCTCCGGCAGCCACACGTCGTTCTTGTCGCCGTTCGGGTAGGGCTGGATGGTCAGGCCGAACGTGGGCCAGCGCGGCAGCAGTGCGTCGAAGAAGTGGATCGGGAAGTTGCTGGTGATGCCGCCGTCGGAGAACCAGTGCACCCGCCCGTCCTTGCACAACGGCACGGCGGCGATCAGGCCGGGGAACGAGAGTGACATCCGCACGGCGACCACGACCGGAAGCTGGTCGCGCGGAGGGAGTTCCCGCAGCGGCATGAACTCGTGCAGCGGGCACTTGGCCGCCGTTTCGCGCCCGTTGAGCTGCTCGACCACCCGGCTCGGCAACACGTAACCCAGGCACTCCTCGCAGTACTGCCACTCCTCCTTGAACGGCAACCGGTACGGCCGCCCCTCGGACAGGTCCGTCGTCATCAGCACGAGGTTGATGTCGCCGAGATCGCCGAACGTCAACGCCTCCGAGGTGCCCGCGATGTCGTCCAGCTGGTCGGCGATCCAGTCGGCCAGCGGTGGCACGCCCGTCGACTTCGGCACCCCTGCCAGGCGATCGAGCCACGACGGCGTGAAGTCGCCCGTGCCCGGCACGAGTCCGAAGTGGATGGACCGCGCGTTGTTCTTCAAGAACCGTTGCATGGCATACCCGTACGTGACGAACAGCGCGCTGACGGCCGCGAGCGACAGCACCAGCCACACGAGCAGCACGATCGCCGCCGTCGCGTAGTGCCGCGAGAACGCCAGGCCCAGCACGAGCGGCACCGCGCCCAACACCCAGGCAGGCCAAGGCAAACTCGACCGCAACGGCCACAACACCATCACCAGGCACGCCACCGCCAGCACGACGACCAGCGCCGCGATCCAGCCCGGATACGCCGAGGGCGCGAGCCACGCCGAGAACAGCACGGGCCCGCCCAGCCACAACAACGCCATCAGCGCCAGCACCGACTTCGCCCGAAGCCCGACCGCCCCGAGCAACGCGAAGAACAGGCACGAGAACGCACTACGCCCCGTCGTCTCGCGCTTCTGCATGGACGCGATGACGATCCGGTACAGCGCACGGGTCTTCTCGGCGGGCTGGAACAGCTGAGCCATCCGCCACCGCTCCGCGCCCGAACCGGACGTGAACCAGTCGATCAGCCCGGCCAGCTTCTCGAACCCGCCGGACGCACGACCACGTTCGGCCGCCGCCGTGAACCCCGCGGCGATCGCACCGGCGGACGCGCCACCGATCTGCTTGAACTCGTAGTGGCGGGCCAGCGAGGCGACCGCGAGGGGGTACACGACTCCGCTGGTCGTGCCGCCCCGCATGGTCAGGTCGCAGTAGCGGTCGTACTCCATGTGCCCATGATCGCGCGATCAGCGCAGTCCGTCGGAAAAATCACTCGGACGCCACGGTGAACAGGTGGCGCACGGGCTGCCTGCCGCGCTCGACGTCGTGCTCAGCCCCGACAGCGATGACCGGCACCACCTCTACGACACCGCGTGGGCGCCCGGCGAGGAGCTGGCGTCCATGCGGGACGGTGCGGGCAACGAGTACGCCGTCGTGTTCACGGCCGCGGGCGCGTACGTGCGCGGGTTCGACCACGAGTCGCCCATGAGCCCCTACGCCACCGACGATGAAAAGGCTTGGCCTGGCGTTCTCGACAGCGTGCCCGAAGTGTTCCGGGCGTGCGTGGAGGAGCCGGCGTTCTCCGACGAGCTCGGCATGCCGTTCGTCACCGTGTGCCTGTGGCGGGAGCACAGCGGCACCGCCTGGCGGCACGGCGACATCGACTTCCCCGGCGACGGCGACGACGGGGCCGACTGGCTGTTCGCCCTGCTGACCGACGGCACGCCCGAGGCGTTCCAGGACTGGGCGCAGAGCTACTACGAGATGCCGGTCGACCTGGGCGCGGTGCGGCACTTCTACGCGGGGCTGCCGCTGACCGAGGACGTCGTGACCGCGCTCAACCCCGCCACCACCCTGGCCGCCGTCACCGACCAGGTCGCCGCCACCGGTCACCCGATCTGACGTCCGGTCCTAGGTCGACGACCCCATCGGGATCGGCTCCCTGAGCAGCCATTCCAACCCCACCTCGAGCGACACCTCCTCCACGGGCCGGTTCGCGTCCTTCACGTAGTCCTCGATCGAGGACGACGCGAACAGCGTCTCGAGTTCGTCGGCGCGGTTCAGGTGCCACCGCAGTTCCGCCTCGTCGAGGTGCCGCGCCAGGAGTCGTTCGTGGATCACGGACAGGTCCGCCTTCAGCCGGCAGACCGTGAGCTCCCCGCCGACGGCCTCGGCGTACCGCTCGCGATCGGCCCGGCTCTCCACGACACCCGCGAGCACGAGGCGGTCCGTGTCGGCTTTGGCGTAGTTGCGCGCCACCGCCCGGAGGTTGCGCAGCTGCAGTTCGAGCTGGAACGGGTCGTCGGACGGCGCGGGCAGGCACTTCGACAGCCAGTCGAGGTCCACGACGGCCACCTGCCCTCCTGCCCTGGCCAGGTGTCCGCCGACCGCCTCGGCGACCGTCGTCTTGCCGACCCCGACCGGGCCGGTGATCAGCAACGTCCTCATTCGACGGCCGCGAGCTCGGCCGGGGTGCCCGCCATGATCACGCGGACGTGCTCGGTCACCTTCTCCACCGGCCAATCCCACCACGCGACCCGTTCCAGCAGCTCTACCTCGGAGTCGCTGTACCGCTTCCGAAGCAGGCCGGCCGGATTGCCGCCGACGATGCCGTACGCGGGGACGTCCGACACCACCACGGACCCGGCGGCGATGATCGCGCCGTTGCCGATCCGCACGCCCGGCATGATCAGGGCGTTGTAGCCGATCCAGACGTCGTTGCCCACCACGGTGTCGCCGCGGCTCGGTGCGCCGAGGGCGATGTCGAGCGTCTTCTCGCCCCAGACGCCGCCGAAGATCGTGAACGGGAACGTCGACACGCCCGCCATGCTGTGGTTGGCGCCGGACATGATGAACCGCACGCCTTCGGCCAAAGCGCAGTAACGGCCGATGACGAGCTTTTCGGCGCCGAAGTTGTAGAGCACGTTGCGCTGCTCGAACTCCGTGGCGTGGTGCGGGTCGTCGTAGTAGGTGTACTCGCCGATCTCGATCTGCGGGTTCTTCACCAACGGCTTGAGCAGCACCGTGCGCGCGTAGTCCGGCAACGGGTACAGGTTGTCGGGCGAGGGGATGGTCACGGTGCTCCGATCGGCTCTTCGCTGAACTGAGTGCGGTACAGCTTGGCGTAGTGGCCTTCCAGGGCCAGCAACGTCTCATGCGTACCACGTTCGACGATCTGACCGGCGTCGACGACGAGGATCTGGTCCGCGGCCCGGATGGTCGACAGCCGGTGCGCGATCACCAGCGACGTCCGGCCAGCCAGCGCCTCGACGAGTGCCTCCTGCACGGCGGCCTCCGAGCGCGAGTCCAGGTGCGCGGTCGCCTCGTCCAGGATCACCACGCGGGGCTTGGCCAGCAGCAACCGGGCGATGGTCAGCCGTTGCCGTTCGCCACCGGACAGGCGGTAGCCGCGTTCCCCCACCACGGTGTCGAGCTGATCCGGCAACGACGACACCAGGTCCGCCAGCCGTGCGCGGGTCAGCGCGTCCCAGATCTCCTCGTCGGTGGCCGACGGGGCCGCGAGGCGCAGGTTCGCGCCGATCGACTCGTGGAACAGGTGCCCGTCCTGCGTCACCATGCCGACGGTCTCGCGGATCGAGTCGAACGACAGGTCGCGAACGTCCACACCGGACAGCCGGACCGCGCCGGAGTCCGCGTCGTACAGGCGGGGCAGCAGAGAGGCGATCGTCGACTTGCCCGCACCCGACGCGCCGACCAGTGCGATCAGCGAACCGGGCTCGGCGACGAACGACACCCCGCCGAGGATCACGTCGCCGCCACGGGTGTCGAGCGTCGCCACCTCCTCCAGCGAGGCCAGCGAGACCTTGTCCGCGGACGGGTAGGCGAACCTCACGTCCGAGAACTCCACGGACACCGGGCCGTCCGGAACGGTGACCGGCGACGGCTTCTCCTTGATCAGCGGCGGCAGGTCCAGCACCTCGAAGACCCGCTCGAACGACACCAGCGCCGTCATCACGTCCACCCGTGCGCCGGCCAACGCCGTCAACGGCGCGTACAGGCGAGTCAGCAGCAGCGCCAGCGTCACGATCGTGCCCGGCGCCATCTCCCCGGCGAACACGAAGTACCCGCCCAGGCCGTAGACCAGCGCCAACGCCAACGAGGACACCAGCGTCAACGCCACGAGGAACAGCCACTGCGCCACGGCGGTCCGCACGCCGATGTCACGCACGCGCCGTGCCCGCGACCCGAACTCGGCGCTCTCGATGGAAGGACGGCCGAACAGCTTGATCAACGTCGCGCCGGGCGCGGAGAACCGCTCGGTCATCTGCGTCGTCATCGCCGAGTCCAGGTTCGCGGCCTCGCGGTGCATGGACGCCAAACGCTTGCCCATTCGCCGTGCCGGCAGCAGGAAGATCGGTAGCAGGATCATCGCGAGCACCGTGACCTGCCACGACAGCGTCAGCATCACGATCAGGGTCAGAATCAGGGCGATCACGTTCGTGACGACACCGGAGATCGTCTCGGAGAACGCCCGCTGCGCCGCGATCACGTCGTTGTTCAGCCGCGACACCAGCGCACCGGTGCGCGTGCGGGTGAAGAACGCGATCGGCATCCGTTGCACGTGGTCGAAGACGGCCTGCCGCAACCGCAGTATCAGGTCCTCGCCGACGCGCGACGACTGCCACCGCTCGGCCAGTGAGAACCCGGCCTCCAGCACCGCCACCCCGGCGATCGCCAGCGCGAGCCACACGACCAGACCGAAGTCGCGGCCGCCGATGATGGTGTCGACGACCCGGCCGGCCAGCACCGGCGACGCCACCGCGAGCACCGCCGCGACCGAGGAAGTGGCCAGAAGTCCGTACACGGCACGCCGTTGCGGGTGGGCGAACCGGGCGACACGCTTCAACGTCGCCCGGCTCACGCGACGGCTTTTCTCGTCCTGCATCGCGCTTTCGAGCGCGTACCAGGCGTTGAAGTCGATGTTCATGACGACCAGTCTCGAACCTCGACCTACAACGAGGTCAAGCCGTTTTCAGGAACTCGTCGACCTCCGCGAGAGCCGCCGCACGCACCGGCTCAGGCGAGAGGAACAGGTCGTGCATGCCGGCCTTGATCTCCACGACCCTGACCGATGATCCGATCTTCGGACCCCACTTCCGCATGCCCTCGACGTCGAGCACGGCGTCCGCCTTGGACACGTCCTCGCTCCACTCCTTGGCGTTCAACATGCTCTTGTCGGAGTGCAGCACCAGCACGGGCACGCGCACGTCGAGTCCGTTGTGGACCTTCTCCTGCGCCACCAGCACCGCCCGGATCCACCCGGCCAGCACGGGGAAACCGGCCAGCGGCTTCCACTTCAGGTCGAAGTCCCACTCGCCGTTGCGCGAGCTGTGGATCGCGGCCCCGTACGCCTCACCGAGGTTCGCGCGGATCTTCACCTTCGGCGCGATCCCGCCGATCACCTTCACGAGTTGCCGCACGAACGGCGGCTCGACGACGTCCAGCCACGGGCTGTTGAGCACCAACGCGTCGATCAGGTCGCTGGAGCGCCGTTCGTGCGCCCACAACGAACTGGTGAGGCCGCCCGTCGAGTGCCCCATCAGCACCACACGCGAATGCTCTTCACGAATGACGGCGATCGCGGCGTCGATCTCCTCGAAGTACACGGCCATGTCGGTCGTGTAGTTCGGCACCTCGCCGTCGCGCAACGACCGGCCGTATCCGCGCAGGTCGACGGCGTAGAAGTCGTAGCCCTGGGCCGTGTAGTGCGCGGCCACGTGCTCCTGGAAGAAGTAGTCCGCGAAACCGTGCACGTAGAGGATCGCCCCACGGTCGTTGGCGACCGCACGACGGCGGACCAAAGTCGCTGAGGCCCCGCCGTGCAACGGCAGAACTGTGGTGTCTTCGTCGCTGCTCACCGGGCAAGTTTGCAACCATCCGGCGCCGATTCCGTGCAGCCTTGTCCGGATCGTGTCTAACCTGGGGGAGTGACGGGGGATATTGAGCAGTCATCGAGGGTGCGGTTCCCGGGCATCAGCCCACGCGCCTATGAGCATCCTGCCGACCGAGGCGCCCTCGCGGTGCTGAGGGCGGTGCCCGCCGTGGCACCGATCCTCAAGGCGGTCGCCGGAGCCTTCACCGAGCGGGGTGAGCGCCTGCTTCAGGTGGCGTCCTCCGTCCGGGTGGGCCCCAAGCAGTACCCGAAGCTCGACCGCATCCGCAACGAGGTGGCGGCGACGTTCGACCTCACCGAGGTGCCCGAGCTCTTCGTCGAGCGCAACGCGCAGGCGTACGGCTACACCTACGGCATCGACAAGCCGTTCATCGTGATCAGCACCGGCTCGGTCGACCTGCTCGACAACGAGTCGCTGCGCTTCCTGATCGGTCACGAGATGGGCCACGCGATGTCGGGCCACGCGCTCTACAACACGCTGCTGCGCAGGCTCGTCGACCTCACGACGTCGTTCGCGTGGGTGCCCGCGGGTGCCATCGCGATGCGCGCGGTCATCGCGGCGTTGCGCGAGTGGCAGCGCAAGACCGAACTGTCCTGCGACCGGGCCGGCCTGCTGGCCTGCCAGGACCCGCAGGCCGCGCTGCGCACGCACCTCGCGCTCGCGGGTGACCTCGGCGGCAACGTCGACATCGCGTCGTTCCTCGCCCAGGCCAAGGAGTACGAGGAGGTCGAGGACATTCGCGACAGCATCCTCAAGCTCCTGCACACCGAGACCCGCACGCACCCGCTGGTCGTGGTGCGGGCCGCCGAACTGCAGCGCTGGTCGGCGAGCGAGGAGTACCGCGAGATCCTGACGGGCACGTACGCGCGCCGTGAGGACGACAGGCCGACGACGAACCTCGGCGACGACATCAAGAGCGCCGCCAGGTCGTACAAGGACACCATGAGCAACTCCGCCGACCCGCTGATCAAGACGATCAACGACATCGGCGAGTCGGTCATGGGCGCGGCAGGCAGGGTCTGGAGCAAGGTTGCTCCGAACGGACCAGCGGAGTAGCTACCATCTGGAGTCATGAGACGACTCCTGGTGTTGGTTCTCTCCGCATTGCTCGCTTCCACGGGCACCGCCGCCGCCGACGAGCAGGTCGTCGGCGGCGAGCGGGCCTCCATCGAGGCCAACCCGTGGGCCGTCTACCTCGTCGACGACCGCGGGGGCCAGTTCTGCGGTGGCACGATCGTCGCGCCGGAGAAGGTGCTCACCGCGGCCCACTGCGCGCTCGGCCGCTCGCCGAGTGAGCTGAAGGTCGTCGCCGGCCGCGAGGACAAGCAGGACCGCACGGCAGGGGTGACGGCCGTCGTCACGAAGATCTGGATCCACAAGCAGTACGTCTCCGCGGACGAGGGCGAGGACGTGGCCGTCCTGACGCTGAAGGACGCGCTGCCGTACCGGCCGCTGCCGTTCGCGGAACTGTCCGACCGGGCGCTCTACCAGCCGGGAACGCAGCTGCGCGCGCTCGGCTGGGGGCGCACGGCGGAGAACGGCAAAACCTCCCGCTTCCTCATGCAGGCCACCGTGCCGGTGCTGCCGGACGACTTCTGCGTCGACACCTATCCGCAGTTCGTGAAGGCGGACATGTTCTGCGCGGGCTACGAGGGCGGCAAGGTCGACACCTGCCAGGGCGACTCGGGCGGCCCGATCGTGGTGGACGGCAAGCTCGTCGGCGTCACGTCGTGGGGCGAGGGCTGCGCGCGCAAGAACAAGCCCGGCGTGTACGTCCGGATCTCCCGCTACGCCAAGGATCTTCACTCGGTCGTGGATGCTTCGCCGCCCGGGGTTGTCGACCCGTAGGCCGCTGGGGTCAGCTGGTCCACATGCGACTGCTGGCGGTGCTGGTCCTGCTCGTGATCACGGTGACCCCGGCCCGTGCCGACCCCCGGATCGTCGGCGGCGAAGTGGTGGACGACGTCGCCGAGGTGCCGTGGATGGTGGCGCTGACGACGTCGTCGGGTTACCAGTTCTGCGGCGGCGCGCTCCTCGGACCCCGGCAGGTGGTCACGGCGGCGCACTGCGTCCACGGCCGCGAGCCCGGCTCGATCACCGTCGTCGGTGGGCGGCTCGACCTGCGCACCGACGGCGGTTCCACCTCGGCCGGCACGTCGTACGAACTCGTCGACGGCTACGTGACTCCCTCGCGTGGCAAGGACATCGCGTTGCTCACGCTCGCCGAACCGTTGCCGTACCGGACGATGCCGGTCGCCGCCGCCGGTGTGTACATGAACGGCAGCGTCGGCGTCGTGTACGGCTGGGGGCGGCAGGCGGAGAACGACGCGGACAAGAGTCCGTTGCTGCACAAGGCTTACGTCCCGATCATGCCGGACGAGCAGTGCGCCGCGACCTATGCGCGCTACGACGCCCAGTCCATGTTCTGCGCGGGATATCCCGACGGCGGCATCGACGCGTGCGTCGACGACTCGGGCGGCCCGTTCGTCGTCGACGGCCGGTTGGCGGGCATCGTGTCGTGGGGCATCGGCTGCGCTCGTCCGAACGCGCCCGGCGTCTACACGCGCGTCACGACGTACCTGAGCGGAGTGTCCTGACCAGGTCGGCCCGGTAGCGCAGTCCGGCGCTCTCCGCTCGTTCGATCGCCTTGTCGTACAACGTTTCGTCGTGCGTAAGCGCGGCTTTGCCCGCCAGCGCGCGCACCTCGATGATGCGGAACCCGGCGTCGGCCGCACGGCGCAGCACCTCGTCGTACCCGGCGACCGACCGGTTGACCTCCGCGAGCACCAGGCAGGCGTCGACCTCGATGAACAGGTCGTCGTCGCCCGCCAGTTCGAGCGCGCGTTCAGCGTGGTCACGGGCTTCCTCGCGGCGGTCGAGGGCGATGAGCAGCTCCGCGTACTCGACCCGCGCGGACATCTCGATCGGCCGCAGCCCGTGCTTCCGCGACAGGTCGAGTGCCTCGCTGAACGCGGCTTCCGCGGCTGCGTGCCGGTGCCGGGCGGCGAGCACCACGCCGAGGTTGTTCAGGCCGTTCGCGAGGTGTTGCCAGTCGTCGATCTCCCCGGCCAGTTCGACGGACCGGCGCAGCGCGTCCTCGGCGGAGGAGAGCCTGCCGAGTTCGAGGTCGACCAGCCCGAGGTTGCCGAGACCGCCGATCAGCTGCGATCGCATGCCGTTGGGCCCGTAGAGCTCGATCGCCGCCGCGAGGTGCTCGCGGGCGCGGGCGAGGTCACCGAGGTCGTGGTGGATCCCGGCGAGGATGTTGAGCGCGGTGGCCTCCGGGGCCTGCGTGCCGGCGGCGCGGTACTCGGCGATGGCCCGCTCGCTGTGCTCGATCGCCGTCCGGTGCTCGCCGGACCGCCAGTCGAGGTAGGCGAGGCAGACCCGCATCGCCGCCGCGCGCTGCCCGGTCTCGCCGCCGTCCAACGCGGCACGAGCGATCGTGCGCAGGTCGGCGTACTGGCCCGTGAGCAGCAGGAACGGCCTCGTGGCGACGACTAATGCCGCGTCGGGGTGCTCTTCGGCGAGCGCGACGAGGTTCGGCCGTTCCACTTCGAACCAGGCCATCGCCTCCTCGCGGTCCGCGAACGCGACGGCGTCCGAAGTGGACGGAAGCAGGCGAGTGAAACCGACCTGCAGCTGTGCCTCGGCACCGTCTGCTCGTTCGAGGTACCAGTCGAACACCGTCCGCCGGTCCTGCTCGGTCGCTCGTTCGTGCGCGTAGAGGCGCAGCAGGTCGTGCAGCTGGTAGCGGTTGTTGTTCTGCTGCACCAGATTCGCCGCGACCAGCTCGTCGGTCGCGGCTCCGGCCAGGTCGTGCGGGATGTCCGGGCCGGGCACCGCGCCGAGGAAGTCGAACGTCCTGCGCGCCCGCGGTGAGAGCTTCCGGTACGAGAGGTCGAAGGTCGCCTGCACGGCCGTGTCGTCGTCTTCGATCTCCAGCGCCTCGAGACGGTGCTCGCGCAGTTCCTCGACGTAGTCCGGCAGGTGCCGCCCGGCGAGGTTCGCTCCGGCGATCCGCAACGCCAGCGGCAGCCGCGCGCACAGCCCGATCAGCTCGCTCGTGTCCCCTTCGACCCGCATGCCCTTGAGCAGCTCCCGTGCCTCCTGCTCGGCCAGCACGGACAGGGTGACCTGCGCGAACTGCGGCAGGTCCTGGCGGCTCGTGATCAACGCGGCGCAGCCGGGGGCGGCCGGCAGGAGGGGCTCGATCACCTCGGCGGTCGCGTTGTCGAGCACCACCAGCACCCGCCGGTTGCGCAGCAGCTCGTGGTAGTCGTCGTTCGGCCCGCCGCCCAGCGCCTTCACGAACCGCTCCAGCGCCTGCCCGACCGTCATCGCCGGCCCGGTGGAGAAGCCGCGCAGGTTGACGTAGAGCTGGCCGTCCGGGAACTCGGGCCGCAGCCGGTGCGCCTCCCTGATCGCGAGCACGGTCTTGCCGACGCCGGGCAGCCCGGTGATCGCCCGCACCGGCTCGTCGATCAGCTCCAGCCGCGCGATCTCGTCCCTCCTGCCGACGAAGTCCGGCAGGTCGGCGGGCAGCTGGCACGGCGCGGGCGGGCGCGGCACCAGCCGGTACCCGGTCGGTTCGGTGATCACCTGCTCGGTGCCGCGCAACCGGCTGACCAGCGTCCGCAACGCCGCGCGCGGATGCATCGGCGGCTCGTCCGGCCACACCTCGGCGGCCAGCACGTCGAACGGCACCGGCTCGCCGGGACGTGCGGCCAGCGCGTCCCGCAGTGACTGCAGTCGATCCGCCACGAACTCGATCGTAGATCCGTAGCGTGCAGGGGTATGGGGAAAAGATCGTTGGGTGTCGTCGCCGCCATCGCGGCCGCGCTCACCCTGGGGGCAATGACCACCGTTCCCGCGAGCGCCGAGCCCGCCGGGAACCCGATCATCGAGGTCAAGGGCGTCGCCCGCGACCAGTGCATGACCTCGGCCAGGAGCACTTACTTCCAGGTCGAGATGGCCGCCTGCACGGGTGCGGACACCCAGCGGTGGGAGAAGGTCGGCCTGCCGAACGGGCAGTTCTTCCTGCGCAACGTGGCCGACCGGTGGTGCGTCGACGGGGAGCGTTCCTTCGTCACCGAAGCGTGCGACGAGGCAGACGGGAACCAGCGCTGGGAGTTCGTCACCGACGCGTCCGGCGCCACGAGGCTCAAGGCCGCGACGTGGCAGGGGTTTGCCGACACGACCTGGTACGACGAGTTCGATCTCAAGATCATCCCGGACTCGTCGCAGGACAGCGACCACCAGCGGTGGGTCGTGACGGAGGTCAGCTCGGTGCCGCCGTTGCCGGACACCACCGGCGCCCTGGTCACCCTGGAGAACTCCAGGTGGTGGGCCGTCGAGCTGGCCGACTACTGCGCAAAGGGCGCCGGCATGGGTCCGTGCCCCGGATCGCCGTACCAGCGGGTCGAGCTCGACGGCGGCGCGTTCCAGCTGCGGGCGGGCGAGGTCTGTCTTCGTTCCAAGCCGGACACGAGGTTCGTCGACCTGGCGGGGAGCTGCGCCGCGGCAGATCCGGCACAGCAGTGGCGGCTGGAGGGACCTGACCTGTTCGGCGGTCACCTGATCCGCAACGTGGGCAACGGTGACTACCTCACGCCCGGCTCCGCAGGTCTGACCCTGTTCCAGAAGGATCCCCCCGGCCGGTACGTGCAGGTACAGAGGTGGTACCTCCACCTCGCGTGAGGCCTAAAGCACCAGACCGACCGACATGGTGAGGAAGACGGCCGCGCAGACAGCGTCGAGCGCGGTCGTCACACCGGGTCGCTTGAGCTTCCCGGCCACGCGGGAAGCCGCCAGCACGATCATCAGCTCCCACACCGCCGCCAGTCCGAGGAACACGACGGCGAGCATCGCGAGCTGAGGCGCCGGTTCACCCGATCCGATGAACTGTGGCAGGAACGCGAGCGAGAACAGGATCATCTTCGGGTTCGTGATGTTGGTCAGGAAGCCCTGCCGGAACGGCCGCGTGCTCATGACCTCCTCCGGCTCGCCGCCGGAGCGCTTGATCAGGCCGCGCGTGATGGAAATCGCCAGGTAGAGCAGGTAGCCGGCGCCGATCCAGCGCAGCGCCGTGAGCACCATCGGGTACCGCGCGAGCAGCACTCCGAGGCCCGAGATCACCAACGCCACCTGGACCGCCGCGGCCGCGTGGATGCCGCCCAGCGCGAGCAGTCCCGCGCGGGTGCCCGAGCGCAGTGACGTGCGCAGGAGCAGGAACGCGTCCACGCCGGGGGTCACGATGACGACCGCGCACGCGATGAGGAAGGCCGGAACCTGGCTGAAGTCGAACAACACCGTACATACCCCCGTGATCTAAGTCATAGACCGCAAAATCTCCGGCCTGATGGGACATTAACACGAGAATCTCCGGTTTTGACGCCGTCCTAGCGCGATCGCTACCGTTGGTGACCGATCGTCCACCTGGCGCAACGAGGAGTGGTCCGTGAGGGGTAAGCGGTGTGCCGTGCTGGTAGCGGTGATCGCGCTGGTCAGCGGTGGTTCGTCCGCTGATGCGATCGTTGGGGGGACACCCGCGCGGGTGGCCGACACCCCGTGGGTTGTGGCGATCACCACCACGGACGGTCAGCTGATCTGCGGTGGCGCGCTCGTCGCCCCGGACAAGGTCATGACGGCCGCGCACTGCGTGACGCTCAAGGGCGTGCTGGGCAAGAACCAGCGTCCGCCGGAGCAGTTGCGGGTGGTCGCCGGCCGCACCGACCTGCGGAACAAGGCCGAGGGCGTCGACGCGGCGGTCGCGGGCGTGTGGCGGCACCCCGACTACGTCGAGGTCACCAAGGGCGACGACGTGGCGGTCCTGACGCTCGCGAACCCGGTGCCGTACCGGACGATCGCGCTCGGCGAGGTCGGTGACGACGGCGTGGTGCTCGGCTGGGGCCGCACCGCCGAGAACACCCCGCCCGCCATGTCGCTGCGCAAGGTGACGGTGCCGATCCTGTCCGACTCCGAGTGCCTGCTGAAGGAACCGGACTACCGGCCGGGCGCGATGCTGTGCGCCGGGCGAGGTGGCCGGGACGCCTGCACGGGCGACTCCGGCGGCCCGCTCGTGGTGCGCGGCAGGCTCGCGGGCGTCGTGTCGTTCGGTCGCGGCTGCGCACGCGCAGATGAACCTGGTGTCTACACCCGGCTCGCTCACTACCGGCAGACGCTGGGCTTCTGATATCCACGACCAGGTGCGAACCACACAGTTTCCGGCCACCCTGCGCCGTCAGTGGGGACTCGACCTGAGCCCCACCCAGCTCTACGCGATCTTGCGGCTGCGCCAGGACGTTTTCGTCGTGGAGCAGAACTGCGTCTACGCCGACGTCGACGGTCGCGATCTCGACCAGGGCACACGGCATTTCTGGCTGGAGTCCGAGGGATCGCACGAGCCGCTCGCATACCTGCGACTGCTCGAAGAGGCAGACGGCACGTTCCGCGTGGGACGCGTCGCCACGGCGCGCATGGCCCGTGGCCGCGGCTACAGCCGTCGCCTCATGCAGGCCGCGCTAGTGGACATCGGCACCGCGCCGTCAGTGCTCGACGCGCAGACGTACGTCGCCGACTTCTACGCGTCGTTCGGGTTCGTCGCCGAGGGCGCCGAGTTCATCGAGGACGGGATTCCACACCTGCGGATGCGGCGCTCTCCCTGATCACGCGCACCGCGCGCTCGATGTCGGCCTCGGTCAGATCGGCGCGCGCGGTGAGCCGCAGCCTGCTGATCTGGTCCGGCACCGACGGCGGCCGGAAGCAGCCGACCACGACACCGCTCGCGCGGCAGGTCTCGGCCCACTGGAACGCCTGCTCCGGCGACGGCGCGCGCACGCTCACCACGGCCGCGGTCGGCGTGCTGACCTGGAAACCGGCTTCCTTCAGGCGGTGGCTCAGGTCGTGCGCCACGGTCAGCGCCCGTTCGGGACGGTCCGGCTCCTCGCGCAGGATCTTGATCGCCGCGAGGGCGGCCGCCACGCTGCTGGGCGCGAGACCGGTGTCGAAGATGAACGGGCGCGCGGTGTCGATCAGGTGCTTGATCACCCGGCTCGGGCCGAGGACGGCACCGCCCTGCGCGCCCAGCGACTTGCTCAGCGTCAGCGTGGTGATCACGTCCGGCGCCTTGATGATGCCCGCCGCGGCGACCGCGCCCCGGCCACCGGGGCCGACGACGCCGAGGCCGTGCGCGTCGTCCACGACCAGCGCCGCACCCGTCGCGCGGCAGGCCTCGTGCAGTTCGTTGAGCGGGGCGATGTCGCCGTCGACGCTGAACACCGAGTCCGTGACGACGATCGCGCGCCGCTTGCCGCGGGTCTCCAGGGCGTGCCGGACCTTGCCGACGTCGCAGTGGTCCGCGACGACGACGTCGGCCTTCGACAGGCGCGTTCCGTCGATCAGCGACGCGTGGATGTGCTGATCCGCGACGATCGCCGTGCCGGGGCCCGTGAGCGCCGTGACCGCGGCGAGGTTCGCCATGTACCCGCTGCTGAACACCAGCGCGGACTGCGAGCCGCAGAAGTTCGCGAGCTCGAACTCCAGCTCGGCGTGCAGCTCCGTCGAGCCCGTGACCAGGCGCGATCCCGTGGAACCGGAGCCCCACTTCAGCGTGGCGGCGGCCGCGGCACCCGCGACGCGCTTGTCCTTGGCGAGGCCCAGGTAGTCGTTGCTCGCGAGGTCGAGGTCCGTCGAGTCCGACGTGCGCGGCCGCAGCCGCCGGCTCAGACCCGCCTTGGCTCGCGCTTCAGAGCGGACGTCGATCCAGTCGAACGTCGACTCACCACCACTGGAAATCGCCTCAGTTGTGCTCACGGTCACCGCCTGAGTCTCCCATCCGCCCGCTAGCGTGCCGCTCGTGGACCTGTTCACCTTCACGCGCGCCGAACTCACCTCGCCGGTGCAGTTCCTCGGCGGCCGCTGGGTGGTGTCGGCCTACGAGGACGTGCGCGCCGTGCTGGCCGATCCGGTCACCTACCTGCCCGACAACGCGCTGACCGCCGTGACTCCGGTGGGCACGGCCGCGTTGCGTTCGCTGGTTCGCGCCCGTTTTTCCTTGCCACCGACGTTGGCGAACAACGGTTCCGAGTCGCACGCTCAGTTGCGCCGCCTCGTCGCGTCGTTCTTCACGCCGGTCCGCGTTGCCGCTGCGGAGCCTCGCATCCGATCTCTGGTTTTGGAACGGCTGGGTGGCACGGATCTCGTGCGCTCGCTCGCGTGGGACCTGCCCGCGATCGTGCTGATGGACCTGCTCGGGCTGGAGAACGTCGACATCCCGACGCTGAAGCGCTGGAGCTCCGGGTCGCTGGAGTTCTTCTGGGGCGACATCTCGCGGGAACGGCAGCTGGACCTGGTCGACGACGTCGGTGACTTCCACCAGTGGCTGATCAAGCGCTACCACGCCCGTGACGGCGAGCTGTTCTGCGCGCTGGCCGATGCCGGAGTGTCCGCTGAGGACTCCGCCGGCCTTTGCTACTTCCTGCTGATCGCGGGCCAGGAGACGACGACTCAGTTGTTGTCCACGGCGTTGCGCCGCGGGTTGCAGGACCGCGAGTTGTGGGCGCGTCTGGGTTCGCCGGGTGTCGCCGAGTCGTTCGTCGAGGACGTGCTGCGGACCGAGACGCCCGTGGTGACGTGGCGGCGGCTCACCGCGCGTGAGGTCGTGTTGTCCGGTGTGCGCGTGCCTGCCGGTGCGGAGCTCGTGTTGTTGTTGAGCGGTAAGGAAACCGATCCTCGGCACCTGGCGTTCGGCTACGGCCGGCACTTCTGCCTCGGCGCCGGGCTAGCTCGGTTGGAGGCCGCGGTGACGTTGCGGACGGTGGCCGAGCACGAGCCGTCGTTGCGGCTGGACGGCTCGGAGCCGGAGTGGCTTCAGCTGCTGTCGTTCCGCGCGCCCAAGTCGGTCACGGTCGCGCGATGAGCTTGCCCGCCGTGGTGCGGGCTTCGAGTGCTCGGTGGGCTTCGGCGATCTCGTCGAGCCGGTAGACGTCGCCGAGGACCGGCTTGAGGTCCAGTGCGAGCACCTCTCCGGGCGTGACGTCGCGGGGCAGACCCATGACCGCGACGCCCTTGCGGAAGATGTCGCTCGCCGTCACGTCCAACGGCTCGCCGCTCGCGTAACCGAACACGACCATGCGGCCGACACCGTCCTTGAGCAGCTCGAACGCGCGTTTCCCGACTGCGCCGCCGATGGACTCGAAGACGACGTCGACCGGGTCGAGGCCGTCCCAGTCGTAGCCGAGACCGCCCTTGCTGGACGCCGCGAGCACGGTCGCGCCCGCCCGTTCCGCGAGCTGCACGAGCAGACTGCCGACGCCACCGGTCGCCGCCTCCACGAGCACGCGATCGCCCGGCTGGATGCGCGCCGCCTTGGCCGCCGCGACCGCCGTCGTGCCTTGCAACAGCAGGGCGAGAGCCTCGTGGTCGCTCACGCCGTTGGGCACGTCGATCGGGTGCTCGATGACGGCCTTCGTGGCGTAGGCGCCGTCGCGCGGCACGCCCATGACCCGTCGGCCTTCTCCTGTGGTGCCAACGACTTCCGAGCCGAGGACGACCGGGAACGACGGCCCCGGGTACCACGGGAACAGCTCCCTGCCCTTGCCCCGGCGGATGACCGTCTCGCCGTAGTTGAGGCCGATCGCGGTGACGTCGACGAGCGTGTCGCCGGTCGGGTCCGGGACCTCCTCGACCTTGAGCACCTCGGGCCCGCCGAACTCGTGGAACCGCACTGCCTTCATTCGCTGCCTCCCCTGGATAAGCGGACCGCTGGTCCGGTTGCTAGAATACGGACTGCCGGTCCGCTTGTGTCAAGGGAGAGTTCGTTGGAGCGTGCCGATGCCGCCCGCAACAGGGCCGCGATCCTGGCAGCCGCCACCCGGCTGATCGGGGAGCGCGGCATCGACGCCGTGTCGGTGGACGACGTGGCTGTCGCGGCGGGCGTCGGCAAGGGGACCGTGTTCCGGCGGTTCGGCGACAAGGCCGGCCTGGTGAGCGCCGTGGTCGACGAGACGGCCGCTTCCTGGATCAAAACGGCATCGTTGGAGTGCCGCTCCGCCGGAGAGTTCGCGGGCACCCTGTTCGACCACGTGCTGGCGTCGTTGCCGCTGGTCATCGCCGTGGAACGGACGACGGTCCGCAGCTGCGAGGGCAACTTCCGGATCACCGTCGAACGGCTGGCCAAGCTGGTCGGCTCGACGTTCAAGGCGCACACCGTGCTGGCCGTGCTGCGAGGCGAGCACATCGAGTTCCTGCTGGCCCAGGGCATGACGGCGGCCGAGATCCGGGCGGGCGTTATCTCGCTCGCGGACACGCTCGCCGCTGAGGTTTGATGCGGTGGTGATGAACCGACAGCTCTCCGGAACCCGCAAGAAGACGCTCCTGGAGAGGCTCGGCCCGGTGCCGGACGTCGACCCCGACCGCTACGGCGACGGCGGCCCGGTGGGCGCGCTGGAGACCCGCGTCGCACAACTGCTGGGCACCGAGGCCGCGCTGTTCGTGCCGACCGGGACCATGGCGCAGCAGATCGCGCTGCGGTGCTGGGCCGACCGCACGCACAACCCGATCGTCGCGATGCACTCGCAGGCGCATCCGCTGAACCACGAGGACGACGCGCTGACCGTGCTGTCCGGCCTGCGTCCGATCAAGGTCGAGAACTCCGAGGTCGCGACCTGCCCCGAGCCCTACGGGACGCTGCTGCTGGAGGTCCCGGACCGCGAGCGGGGGTTCGTCCTGCCGACGTGGGACGAGCTGACGTCGCTGGTCGACGCCGCTCGCGAACGGGACGCGGTCGTGCACCTCGACGGCGCGCGGCTGTGGGAGAGCACCTTCGGCCTGGGCAAGCCGCTGCCCGAGATCGCGGGCCTGTTCGACTCGGTCTACGTGTCGTTCTACAAGTCCCTCGAAGGCATTTCCGGCGCGGCGCTCGCCGGCACCCAGGACTTCGTCGACCAGGCACGGGTGTGGCGGCACCGGTACGGCGGCATGCTGTTCCAGCAGTGGCCGGCGGCGCTGTCCGCGTTGCACGGCCTGGACACCGTGCTGCCCCGGCTGGGCACCTACGTCGAGCACGCCAAGGTCGTGGCCGCCGCCATGGGCATGCCGGAGCCGCACACCCACCAGTTCGCGCTGCACCTGCCCGGCGACCCGAAGCGGCTGACCGAGGTGAGCGGCAAGTTCCTCGGCAACTTCTGGCGTGACGGCCTGCTCGCGAAGAACGAGATCACGATCGCCGAGCCCGCGCTGGAGTGGACGGCGGACGAGGTCGCGGAGGCCTGGGCGGAGTTCCAGAGCCTGATCTAGGGCGACGTCGCTCACCTGGCTGTTGGACCCGGCGGTGCGAAATGCGACGATGCCGGGGCTGTGAGGGGAGTGCGAGGAAGCCGGTGCGAATCCGGCGCCGTCCCGCGACTGTGACCGGTAGTGAGAGAACCGGGAGTCAGGAACTCGTTCCCCTCTTGATCACCGACCGCGGGCGTGGACACCCGAGGAAGGACTTCGCCGAGCATGTTCCCCTTTTCGGCTGTCGTCGGCCATGACGACCTCCGGCTTGCCCTGCTGCTGAACGCCGTTCATCCCGGCATCGGCGGCGTTCTGGTCCGCGGCGAGAAGGGGACCGCGAAGTCGACCATCGTGCGTGCCCTCGCCGCGCTCCTGCCCGAACTGGACGTGTCTCGAGGCTGCCGGTTCGGTTGTGTTCCGGGCAGCACCGACTGCCCCGACGGGCCGCACGACGGTGTCGACCGTCGACCGGCCAAGCTCGTCGAACTGCCTGTCGGCGCCACCGAGGACCGGCTGGTCGGGTCGCTCGACCTGGAGAAGGCGCTGACCGAGGGCGTGCGGGCGTTCCAGCCCGGGTTGCTGGCCGCGGCGCATCGCGGCGTGCTCTACGTCGACGAGGTCAACCTCCTGCACGACCACCTGGTCGACCTGCTGCTCGACGCCGCCGCGATGGGGCGCGCGCACGTGGAACGCGAGGGCGTCTCGGTCTCGCACCCGTCGCAGTTCCTGCTGGTCGGCACCATGAACCCCGAGGAGGGCGAGCTTCGGCCGCAGCTGCTCGACCGGTTCGGGCTGACCGTGGCGGTGAAGGCGGCGCGGGACGTGAGCGTGCGCACCGAGGTGATCCGGCGCCGGCTCGCCTACGAGGCCGACCCCGTCACGTTCGCGGCGAAGTGGGAGGCCGAGGACGCGAAGCTCAAGCAGCAGATCGCCGACGCCAAGCAGAAGCTGCCGCAAGTGTCCCTTCCGGACAGTGAGCTGCGCCGGATCGCCGCTGTCTGCGCGGCTTTCGAGGTCGACGGCATGCGCGCGGACCTCGTGGTCGCTCGCGCCGCCACCGCCCACGCGGCGTGGCGAGGTGCCGAGACCGTGGAGGAGACCGACGTCGAGACCGCCGTCCGGCTCGCCCTGCCGCACCGCAGGCGCCGCGACCCGTTCGACGAGCCCGGCATCGAGGAGCAGCAGCTCGAGGACGCGATGAAGCAGGCCGCCGAGCACGCGGAAGAGCCGGAAGAGGGCCCGGACGACGACGGCCCCGGCGGCGGCGAGCTGCCTGAACCGCAGGAAGGCCCGAAGGGCAACGGGAACGCGCCCAACGACCGTCCCGCGCCGGAACCGTCGCCCGCGTTCAAGGCGCGGCTGCTGGAGGTTCCCGGCGTCGGCGAAGGCGCGCCCGGCAAGCGTTCGAGGGCCCGCGCCCGCACCGGCCGGATCGTCCGGTCGTCCAAAGTGGACGGCAACGGACTGCACCTGGTCGACACGCTCACGAACGCCGCGCCGCACCAACGAGCGCGTGGCCGCAGCGGCCCCGGACTGCTGCTCACCGCCTCCGACCTGCGCAAGGCGGTCAGGGAGGGCAAGGAGTCGAACCTCGTCCTGTTCGTCGTCGACGCCTCCGGCTCGATGGCGGCGCAGAAGCGGATGTCGGCCGTCAGCGGCGCGGTGATCTCGTTGCTGCGCGACGCCTACCAGCGCCGGGACAAGGTCGGCGTCGTGACGTTCCGCGGCCAGACCGCCGAAGTCGCTTTGCCCCCGACGACCTCCGTGGACGCGGCGGCCACCAGGCTCAAGAAGATGCGCACCGGAGGCCGGACCCCGCTCGCGGACGGACTGCTCAAGGCCCACCGCGTCCTGGAGATCGAGCGGATGCGCGACCCGCAGAAGCGTCCGCTCGTGGTGCTGCTGACGGACGGCCGCGCGACGTCGTCCGGCCTGGGTGGAGACCCGACCAAGGATGCGCTCAAGGCCGCGACGTTGCTGGAGAAGACCGCCGTCGTGGTCGTCGACTGCGAACAGGGCCATGTCCGCCTGGGTCTCGCGCAGAAGATCGCCGAGGCGTTGCAGGGCACCTGCGTGAAGCTCGACCAGCTCAGCGCCGACCACCTCGCCGGCGTCGTCCGGGCCGCGTGAGTTCGCGCTGGTCGTCCGGCCGCCCCTTCGTCGGGATTCGGCGAAGCCCAATCATGGCGAAGCGGCGGCCGGACGACCAGCTTCCCGGCGAACTCACCGGAGTCTGCGGAGCAGCGACCAACGAGCAAGGAGATTCCAGTGCCTCAAGGACAACCCACCGAGGTGCCGAAGGACGGCTTGACCACCCGCCAGCGCCGCAACCGGCCGCTGCTGATGCTGCACACCGGTGAGATGAAGGGGAAGTCGACGTCGGCGTTCGGCATGGCGCTGCGCGGCTGGAACCAGGGCTGGGACATCGGCGTGTTCCAGTTCGTGAAGTCCGCCAAGTGGAAGGTCGGCGAGGAGTCCGCGTTCAAGGCGCTCGGCAAGCTGCACGACGAGACCGGCGAGGGCGGCGCCGTCGAGTGGCACAAGATGGGCGAGGGCTGGTCCTGGACCCGCAAGCAGGGCACCGAGGACGACCACGCCACCGCCGCGCTCGAGGGCTGGCACGAGATCCAGCGCCGGATCAACGCCGAACGCCACGGCTTCTACGTGCTCGACGAGTTCACCTACCCGCTGCACTGGGGCTGGATCGACGTCGACGACGTCGTGGAGACGCTCGCGAACCGGCCCGGTCACCAGCACGTCGTCATCACCGGCCGGTACGCGCCGCAGAAGCTCATCGACGCCGCCGACCTCGTGGTGGAGATGACCAAGGTCAAGCACCCGATGGACGCGGGCCAGAAGGGCCAGCGGGGGATCGAGTGGTGACCGGATGGTGAACCGCCTGGTCGTCGCGGCCCCGGCCTCGGGCAGCGGCAAGACCACCGTCGCGACGGGCCTGATGGCCGCGTTGCGCAGGGCCGGGTCGCGGGTCGCGCCGTTCAAGGTGGGACCCGACTACATCGACCCCGGCTACCACTCGCTCGCCACCAACCGGCCGGGCCGCAACCTCGACCCCGTGATGGTGGGCGAGCACCGGATCCCCGGCCTGTTCGCGCACGGCTCGAAGGGCTGCGACATCGCCGTCGTCGAGGGCGTGATGGGCCTGTTCGACGGCCGCATCGACACCGCGGGCATCGGCTCGACCGCGCACGTGGCCAAGCTGATCAACGCGCCTGTGCTGTTCGTCGTGGACGCGCGCGGGCAAAGCCGGTCGCTCGCCGCGCTGCTGCACGGCTTCCGCGGCTACGACCCGACGGTCCGGCTCGGCGGCGTGATCCTCAACCAGGTCGGCTCGGAACGGCACGAGCAGGTGCTCCGGTCGGCGTGCGACGAGGTGGGCCTCGACGTACTAGGCGTGCTGCCGCGCGATCCGCAGTTCTCCTTGCCCTCACGGCATTTGGGGCTCGTGACGGCGGCGGAGCACGGGCCGGAGGCCGTCGCCGCGGTCGACGCGATCGCCGCCGCCGTGGGCAAGCACGTCGATCTCGACGCGGTCCGCAGACTGGCCTCGTCGGTGCCCGCGATGGCCGTCGCCGCGTGGGAACCTCAGGTCGACCGAGTCGGGAACGAACCGGTGGTCGCCGTGGCGGGCGGAGCGGCCTTCACGTTCGGCTACGCCGAGCACGTCGAGGTGCTGAAGGCGGCAGGAGCGGCCGTCGCCGTCGTCGATCCGCTCCACGACGAAGATCTTCCGGAGGGCACGGCGGGCCTCGTCCTGCCCGGCGGATTTCCGGAGCAGCACGCGGAAGCTTTGTCCGGCAACGCGAAGTTGCGCGAGGCGGTGGCTCGGTTCGCTCGTTCGGGTGCGCCGGTGCACGCCGAATGCGGAGGGTTGCTTTACCTCGCGCGATCACTGGACGGGCACCCGATGTGCGGAGTGCTCGACGCCGAGGGCTTCATGACCCCGAAACTGACCCTCGGTTATCGGGACGCGGTGGCCTCCGCGAGCTCACCGCTGCACCCGCCCGGCAGCCGCGTGACCGGCCACGAGTTCCACCGGACCCAGCTGTCCACACCGCACTCGACCCCGCCCGCGTGGCACTGGCGCGGCGTCGACTCACGGCCCGTCGCCGAAGGGTTCGTGATGGGCGGCGTGCACGCGTCGTACCTGCACACGCACCCCGCCGGTGATCCGGAGGCCGTAGCCCGTTTCGTGCGGGCCTGCCACCCGTTCGTGGCAGGAGTGGCAGACGGTACGGTCATCGCTTAAGTCTCTCCCCAAACCCCCTGTGGAGCTGTCGTGACGACGACCGGTCGGGTCTCCTTCGTCGGCGCCGGTCCCGGTGCCGCCGACCTCATCACTCTCCGAGGCGCGCGCCGCATCGCGGAAGCCGACGTCGTCATCTGGGCGCCCACAGCGGTGGACGCCGAGTGCGTCCGCGAGCACGCCCGTGCCGACGCCGAACTGGTCGACTTCTCGCGCGTCACGCCCGAGGAGATCACCGACGTGTACCGCCGTGCCGCCGCGTCACGTCAGGTCGTCGTGCGTCTGCACTCGGGCGACGCCGCGACCGGCGGAGGCGTCCAGGAGCAGCACGACCTGTGCGTGCGTCTCGGGCTCGAGACCGAGGTCGTGCCGGGCGTGTCCGTCGTCGCCGCCGCTGCCGCGAAGATCGGCCGCGAGCTGACGCTGACCGAGGCGTCGTCCACCGTGCTGATCTCGCCGGAGAGCAGCGAGCTCGTGAGCGAGTTCGCTGCGCTGCAGACCACGATGGCCGCCACGGTCTCGGGCGCGCGCACCGGCCAGTTCGTGGAGAAGCTGCTGCAGGGCGGGTACTCCGAGGCCACGCCGGTCGTCGTCGCGTACAAGGTGAGCCAGGCCGACGAACTGGTCGTGCACACCACGGTCGGCGAGCTGGAATCCGTCGTGAAGCAGCACAAGCTGTACCGCCCGACGCTGTTCCTCGTCGGTGCCGCGGTGAAGGCGCCCACGCGTCGTGTGTCGGCCTCGGCGACGGCGTCGGTGGACGAGCCGCTGCGCGCCGCCCGCCCGACCCGCTGGTCCCGCCGCGCCGCCTCACGCATCGCGACCCGCGTGGACGAGCCCATTCCCGCGTCCGTGCCCGCGCCGGCCACCGCGCCCGTCGCCGAGCCGAACCCGGCGTGGACGGCGGTCGAGGAAATACAACAGTCGGTGCGCAAGCCCGCCGAGGAGCCCGCGCCGAAGCCGAAGCTGGTGGTGGTCGCGGCGGAGAAGCCGAAGCCGCCGACGGTCCGCGCTTCGACGGCCACTCCCAAGAAGCGGCCGACCGCCCGTAAGCCCAAGCGCACCGCCGGCAACTGATGTCGTTCGAGAAGCTGCTGGAGGCAGCGGGCCGCCCCGTCGAGGTCGTCGACGCGGCGGACGGCCTGCGTCCCGCGCTGAACGTGTGCCGCGCCCGCTCCGCCGTGCTCGTCAAGCTGGCCGCCGGCATCGGGCCCGCCGAGATCGGCGCGGGCCTCGCGGGCTGGCGCCGATCGCTGATCGTGCAGGACTCGGGCGAACTGACCACTGTGGACCCGCGCGACGCGGTGACGAGGCGCTGGACCGCCCCGGACGCCGTGTTGTGCCTGGCGGACAACGAGTTCCTCCGCGCGAACGACGGCTGGGCGCTGCCGGACGACGCCTTCGGGAGCCGCACGCACGTGCTCGGCGCCGAGGTCCGCGCGTTCGTGCTGGCCCGTCTCGCTCCCCGTCCCGGCGTGCTGGTGTGGGACGTGCTGGCCGGTTCCGGCGCGGTCGGCGTCGAGTGCGCCCGGCTCGGCGCCGCGGTCATCGCGGTCGAGCCGGATCCCGTGCAGTGCGTGCGCATCATCGCGAACGCGTCCGCGCACGGCGTGGATGTCCGTGTCGAGGAAGCCGAACTGGACGCGCCCTCGTTGCCGCGCCCGGACGCGGTGTTCGTCGGCCGCGGCAACCTGAGCGCGGTCAAGGCGAGCGCGGCGGCGTCGGCCAAGCGCGTCGTCGTCGCGACCGAGAGCGTGGACGAGATCGTGCCCGCGCGGGACGCGTTGCAGGCCGCCGGTTACGAGGTCGAGGGCGTGCACTGGACCGCCTCGCGCCTGCTCGACTCCGGGTTCGCGCCGGCCGTGCCGGTGACCGTGCTGTGGGGAACCAAGAAGTGATCGGTGTGTTCGCCGGCGCCGCCCAGCGTGGTGACGCCGCAGATCTGGCCGGGCTCCTGGGTGCCGACGCGGTCGTCCCCGACGGTCCCGTCAAGCCCGCTGTCCGCGGTCTCTGGCCCCGCCTGGGCGCCGTCGTGCTGTTCCTGGACGCGGCCGCGGCGGTCCGGTTGATCGCGCCCCTGTTGCGGGACAAGCGATCCGACCCCGCCGTGGTGTGCGTGGACGAGCACTTCGTCGTCGCGCTGGCCGGTGACGTGGACGTGTTCGCCCGCCACGTCGCCGATCTGCTGAACCGCACGGCCGTGGTGACCAGCGGCCCGTCCATCGACTCGGTGCTGGACGAGCTGGTCGAACAGCTCGACGCCACCGCGGACGGTGACGTCGCGGCCTGCACCGCCGCCATCGAGGCGGGCGAGAAGGTCGTGCTGCGCAACCCGTTGAACTTCCCGCTGCCCGCGCTGCCGCCCAACGTCGTGGCGGGTGGCGAGGACGCGACGTGGGTGATCGTCATCGACGACCGGGCCGCCGCGACCAAGGACAACGTGCTGCGGATCGTGCCGCGCACGCTCGTCGTCGGTGTGGGCTCGACGCGCGGTGCGTCGGCCACCAGCGTGGGTGCCGCACTGTCGGAACTGGACACCCACGGTGGTCTGGATCTGCGTGCCATCAAGGCATTCGCGACGGCGGACGCCAAGGCGGACGAACCCGGCATTGTCGATGCCGTGGAGGACTGGGGTTTCTGGCACGGCGACACCGCCGAGCTGCTGACGTTCCCGACCGAGGAACTCGCCGAGATCGGCGTGCCGAACCCGAGCTCGGTGGTGCGCAACTCGATGGGCACCGCGAGCGTCGCGGAGGCGGCCGCGTTGCGAGGCGCGCGGAGCATCGGCCACGGCGGCCCGATCGAGCTGGCGGCCGAGAAGTTCAAGCGGGACAACGTGACCGTGGCCGCGGCACGGGTGCTGCCGCGCGGCCGGCTCGCGCTGGTCGGGCTCGGGCCGGGTTCGGCGGAGGAACGCACGCCCCGGGCCGAGGCAGAAATTCGGCGCGCGGCGTTCGTGATCGGGACCCCGGAGGCGATCGACGCCGTCGGGCCGCTTCTGCGCTCTGGCACCGAAGTCGGTCATGAGGGCGCGTGCGATTTGGCCTCACGTGGGGCCGCGGTCGCGTTCGTCGCTTTCGGAACCGGACCAACGCTGGACAATCCGGTCGAAGCCGACGTAATTGTTGTTCCCGGAGTATGGGAACACTGATGTTTTTCCTTCTTTCGTAGGGTCTCCGCTGAAGTTTTCTTGATTAGCGTCGCCATGCACACGGCCCACCCCTGCACCGGGGCCCGAAAGCACTGGAGACCGGCATGAGAGCCCGTCGTCTCGTCGCTGTCGCCTGCACCGCCGGCGTCGCGCTGTCCCTGCTGACGATCACCGCCCAGGCCGCCGCACCCAAAGAAGGCCTGCGGCTGCTGACCGTTCGCGACTCCCTGACCGCCACGCACACGTGGTACGAGCAGACCTACGACGGAAAACCAGTGCTGGGCGCCTACTACGTCGAGCACGTCGACAAGGCGACCGGTGTGAAGAACGTCGACGACGGCCGGCTCGCCGTCGGTTCGGTCGACGTCACCCCGGCCGTGACCGCCGAGGACGCCAAGACCAAGGTCAGCGCTCCCGAGGGCGCGAACCTGAAGGTGCTGCCCGGCACCGGCCTCGTCTACGAGGTGATCTCCGACAACGGCAAGGGATCCGAGCGCACGCTGGTGCACGCGGAGTCCGGCGCCGTCGTGAAGACCGAGAGCCTGGTCAAGCACGCGAACGGCACCGGCAAGGTGTTCAGCCCGAACCCCGTTGTCTCGCAGCAGAACCAGAACCTCAAGGACGCCAACGACGCCGACTCGGCCGTGCCCTCCGCCGCGTACAAGTCGGTCACGCTGTCCGATCTGGACGGTTCCGGCTACCTCAAGGGCAGCTACGCGACGATCACCGGCGCCAAGAGCAAGCTGGCGTACAACAAGAGCAACAAGTTCGAGTACACCCGCACCAACGACTTCTTCGAGCAGGTCAACGCCTACTGGGGCGTGACGGAGGCGCAGAAGTACATCCAGAGCCTCGGGTTCAAGAACATCAACAACGAGGCGCAGAAGATCACCACGCTCGGCCTGACCGAGGACAACTCGTTCTACGACCCGTCGAAGGACCAGATCACCTTCGGCACGGGCGGTGTGGACGACGCCGAGGACGTCGAGGTGGTGTGGCACGAGCTCGGCCACGCGATCCAGGACGCCCAGGTGCCGGGCTTCGGCTCGTCGCTGGACGGCGGCTCGATCGGTGAGGGCTTCGGCGACTGGTGGGCGCTGGTGCTGTCCTCGCGTGACTCGCAGGACACGGCCAAGACCCCGTTGGCGTGCATCATGGACTGGGACTCGACCTCGTACACGACCACGACGCCGCACTGCATCCGTCGCGCCGACACCGAGCTGAAGGTCGGCGACCGGCAGAACGAGGTGCACTTCGACGGCCAGATCTGGTCGCGGGCGCTGTTCGACGTCTTCAAGGCGTTCGGCCGGGACAAGGCGGCGAAGATCGTGCTGGAGTCGCAGTTCTCCTACACGCCGAACACGACGTTCAAGGCCGCCGCCGAGGCGACCGTCGCCACGGCCAAGAAGCTCTACGGCGACGCGGATGCCGCCACGGTTACGGCCGCGTTCAAAGCCCGCGACATTCTCAAATAGGTCAAATGTGAAGTCGGACATGTGCGACTAATGGCGGTTACGTCGCCGAATCCCCGCCCGTGACGCTGTGTGTGCCGCAGTTGTACACCCTGCACACACAGTGTCATCGGGAAGGACTGGCAAACATGGCGAAAACCCTGCATCGCCTGATCGTGTCCGTCGTGGTGTCCGCTCTCGCGGGCATCTTCTTCATCGCCCCGGCCACCGCGAGTGACGTGTCGCCAATGATCGTCGGCGGTACGCGAGCGAGCACCTCCACCTATCCGTGGGTCGTCTACCTGGCGTCCTCGTCCGGATCGCAGTTCTGCGGTGGAACGCTGGTGAAGGCCAACAAGGTCCTCACCGCCGCGCACTGCGTGAAGGGCAGTTCCGCCTCCAGCGTGCGCGTCGTGCACGGTCGTGACGACAAGCAGAGCACCGCGGGCACGGTCGTCAGCGTGACCAAGATCTGGGTGCACCCGAGCTACACCACCGCGACCGCCGGCTACGACGTCGCGGTGCTGACGCTGGCCAGCGGCATCAACTCGGCCACCCTGCCGCTGGCCACGCCGTCCGACACCGCGCTCTACACGGCCGGCAACTCCGCGCTGATCCTCGGCTGGGGCACCACGTCCTCGGGCGGTTCCGCCTCGCGGTACCTGCTCAAGGCCAACGTGCCGCTGACCTCGGACGCGACCTGCAAGACCGCGTACCCGCAGTACAGCAACACTTCCATGGTGTGCGCGGGCTTCCCGCAGGGCGGCACCGACACCTGCCAGGGCGACTCCGGTGGCCCGCTGGTGTTCGGCGGCAAGCTCATCGGTGACACCTCGTGGGGCCGCGGCTGTGCCGGCGCGGGCTACCCCGGCGTGTACGGGCGGATCGCGCCCTACTACTCGGTGATCACCGCTCAGCTCTGACCCACCTGTTGCAGGGTGCGTGCCCCGGCGCGCACCCTGCACGCATGGCTGATCTGGAAGCTGTACCGGAAGACTGGTCGAACGCGCTGGTCGTCGTCGCTCACCCCGATGACATGGAGTACGGCGGTGCAGGCGCCATCGCGCGGTGGACCGCCCAAGGCAAGAACATCGTGTACCTGCTCGCGTGCCGCGGCGAGAACGGCATCGACTCGATCGAACCGAGTGTCTGCGGGCCGTTGCGGGTCGCTGAGCAGATCGCGGCGTGCGTGGCCGTTGGCGTGACCGAGGTCGAGTTCCTCGACCACCCGGACGGCACGATCGAGTACGGCCTTCCGCTGCGGCGTGACATCGCGGCCGCCATCCGCCGTCACCAGCCGGAGTTCGTGATCACCGGCAACTACCGCGAGACCTGGCCGGGCGGTGGGCTCAACATGGCCGACCACATCGCCGTCGGACGCGCCACCGTCGACGCGGTCAGAGACGCGGGCAACCGGTGGATCTTCCCGGAGCTCGGCCTGGAGAAGTGGGAAGGCGTGAAGTACCTGGCCGCGGCGTCCTCGCCGTTGGCGACGCACGCCGTGGACATCACCGACTCGTTCTATGCCTCCGTGGTCTCTCTACGCGCGCACAAGGCGTACCTGGAGGCACTGACTGGCGACATGGCCGATCCGGCGGCGTTCCTCCGTTCGATGGCGGAGAACACCGGGAAGCGGTTCGGAGGAGTGCTGGCCACCTCTTTCGAGCTGTTGACGCTGTGACCATGTTCCCTTCGGCTGGACACGGCGTGTCCCGTGTGGATGCTTCTACGCATGCCCTTTGAACAGCACTACCTGGCCGGCCTCGACCTCCGGGGCCGGCGCGTCCTCGTGGTCGGCGGAGGCACGGTCGCGCAGCGCCGTCTTCCTCGCCTGATCGCGTCCGGCGCCGTCGTCGAGCTCGTGTCGCCGTCCGTCACACCCGCCGTGCAGGGCATGGTCGACGCGGGCGAGCTGACGTGGCACGAGAGGCGCTACGAGGCCGGTGACGTCGAGGGCGCTTGGTACGTGGTGGCGTGCACGTCCAACATCGAGGTGAACGCGCAGATCGGCGAAGAAGCGCTTTCGCAGCGTGTGTTCTGCGTGCGCGCGGACATCGCCGTCGAGGGCACGGCCGTGACTCCGGCGACCGGTACGCACGACGGCATGTTGATCGGTGTGCTGGCGGGTGGTGAGCACCGCCGCTCGGCCTCCGTGCGGGACGGGCTCGTGGCGGCGTTGCGCGACGGGCGCATCGCGGACCAGGCCGCCCCGCCCGTCGGTGTGGCGCTGGTGGGTGGCGGACCCGGCGATCCGGAGCTGATCACCGTGCAGGGCAAGCGATTGCTGGCTCACGCGGACGTGGTCGTGGCGGATCGGCTGGCGCCACGCGAGTTGCTGGAGGAACTGCCCGCGCACGTCGAGGTCGTGGACGCGGCGAAGATCCCGTACGGCCGTGCGGCGACACAGGAGTTCATCAACCAGACGCTGATCGACCGCGCCAAGGAGGGGAAGTTCGTCGTCCGGCTCAAGGGCGGCGACCCGTACGTCTTCGGGCGCGGCTTCGAGGAGCTGCTGGCGTGCGCCGAGGCCGGGATCCCGGTGACCGTGGTGCCGGGCGTGACTTCGGCGTTCGGTGTGCCCGCGCTGGCCGGCGTGCCGGTGACGCACCGAGGTGTGGCGCACGAGGTCGTCGTCGTCTCCGGTCACGTCGCGCCGGACGACTCACGTTCTCTCGTTGACTGGTCAGCGATCGCACGCCTTCGCGGCACCGTCGTGCTGATGATGGCCGTCGAACGAGCCGGTGCGTTCGCCACGGCGTTGATGGAAGGCCGCCCCGGTTCGACGCCCGTCGCCGTGATCCAGGAGGGCAGCACGGCGTCCCAGCGCGTGTACCGGTCCACTTTGGACTCGCTGGGCGCGGACGTGAAGACCTGGGAGGTTCGTCCTCCGGCGATCATCGTGGTCGGCCCCGTCGCCGGTATTGCTTCCGCAAATAGTTAGATAAGTTTCTTTACAAAAGCCGCGCACCCGGTGGACTCTGCAACCACGCCGCCTAAGTCCACCGGTTTTGCGGAGGCCCGCATGAAACGCGTCCTGTCTTTGGCGGCAGGCATTTTGCTTGCGATGTCCGGTTTGGTTGTTTCGGCCCCGGCGAACGCGGCACCCCAACAGGTCTTCTGGACCTTCTACGGCTGGTACGACAACACGCCGCCCGGTGGTGACATCGCCTACCCGCAGATCCACGACACGGCCGGCGGGAAGGGCACGTGGTCGGACCCGATCACGTTCGCGACGTCCAGCAAGGAGGCCAAGCCGGGAACGAAGATCTATTTCCCGCGGGTCAAGAAGTACTTCATCATGGAGGACTCCTGTTCCTCCTGTGAGCAGGACTGGAACGGCAACGGCCCCAACGGCGGCCCGAAGCTGTGGCACTTCGACGCGTGGATCGGCGGCAAGGGCGGCAACGCCATGAACGCGATCGACTGCGAGGACGCGCTGACGAACTACCACGACGACGGCAAGCCGGTGATGGAGGAGACCATCCTCAACCCGCCGTCGAACCTGCAGGTGGACTCGACGCCGATCTTCAACACCTCGACCGGCGAGTGCTACGGCGGCGCGAAGCCCAAGACCACCAACGGCGAGTACAAGAACGTCTCGACCGGCAAGTGCCTGCAGGGCGGCTCGTCCGGCGCGCAGCTCACCACGGCCACCTGCACCGGTGCCGCGAACCAGCAGTTCAAGTTCCACGGCGCGTTCATGGAGCAGGGTTCGCCCCAGCAGTGCACCACGTTGTCCTCGGGCAAGGTGCTGCTGAAGAAGTGCGACGGCGGACCGGCCCAGCAGTGGTCGATCAACCCGAACAAGACCATTTCGGACATGCAGTACAACACGAAGTGCTACCGGGACGCGTCCAGCAAGGTGACGGCGGCGTCCTGCTCCGGTTCCGCCGCGCAATGGACCTTCAAGGCGGCCGCCAAGAAGTAGCAAATTCACTTTGCGGCTTTACTTGCCACCGTTCAGGCTTCGGTCTGGACGGTGGTTTTTTCGTGCACGTCTCGACCCTCAGGAGCCTTGCTTGTCCACCCAGACAGCCTCGCCACCAGGCGGGGATCGAGTGCTCACCCGCCTGCTGACGACCTACCTGCGGCCATATCGCAGGGAACTGATGATCGTCGTCGGGTTGCAGCTCGTCGGCACGATCGCCTCGCTGTACCTGCCGAGCCTCAACGCCGACATCATCGACAACGGCGTCGCGCGCGGTGACACCTCGTACATCGTGGACCAGGGCGTCTGGATGCTCGTCGTCTCGCTGGTGCAGATCGCCTGTTCGATCGTCGCGGTCAAGTTCGGCACGCGCACCGCGATGGCGTTCGGGCGGGACGTGCGGTCCGGGGTGTTCCACCGGGTCGGCTCGTTCTCCGCGCAGGAGGTCGCGCGGTTCGGGGCGCCGTCGCTGATCACCCGCACGACGAACGACGTGCAGCAGGTGCAGGTGCTGGTCGTGATGCTGACGACGATGTTCGTCGCGGCGCCGATCATGTCAGTGGCCGGTGTCGTGATGGCGCTGCGCGAGGACGTCGGGCTGTCGTGGCTGCTGCTGGTCTGCGTGCCGGTGCTGGCGATCGCGATCGGCATGATCACCGTGCGGATGGTGCCGTTGTTCCGGCGTCAACAGGAGCGCATCGACCACGTGAACCGGGTGCTGCGCGAACAGCTCACCGGCGTGCGCGTGGTGCGGGCGTTCGTGCGGGAGAAGGCGGAGACCGAACGGTTCGCCGACGCCAACGCGCAGCTGACGGACATCGCGCTTCGGGCGGGCCGGCTGCAGGCGATGATCTTCCCGACGGTCACGCTGATCTTCAACGTGTCCAGCGTCGCGGTGCTGTGGTTCGGGGCGCACCGCGTGGCGGACGGGGAGATGCAGGTCGGCGCGCTGACCGCGTTCCTCGCCTACCTGCTGCAGATCCTGATGTCGGTGATGATGGCGTCGTTCATCTCGACGATGGTGCCGCGTGCCTCCGTCAGCGCTGGGCGGATCATCGAGGTCATCGAGACCGAACCGTCGGTGCACGCTCCGGTGGAGTCGGTGGCCGCGTCTCACGGGCGTGGCGAGGTCTCCTTCCACAGCGCGGAGTTCCGGTACCCCGGTGCGGACGCGCCGGTGCTGCGGAGCACGTCGTTCGCCGTGGGCGCCGGGCAGACCACCGCGATCATCGGCAGCACCGGATCCGGCAAGACGACGTTGATGAGCCTGATCCCGCGGTTGATCGACGTGACGGCGGGGGAGGTGCGGGTCGGCGGCGTCGACGTGCGGGCGCAGGACCCCGAGACGCTGCGGTCGCGGATCGGGCTGGTGCCGCAGGTGTCGTACCTGTTCACCGGCACCGTGCGGTCGAACCTCCAGCACGGCGCGCCGGACGCCACCGACGAGCAGATGTGGACGGCGCTGGACATCGCGCAGTCCCGCGACTTCGTCACCGCGATGGGCGGGCTCGACGCCACGATCGCGCAGGGCGGCACCAACCTGTCCGGAGGCCAGCGGCAACGACTCTCCATCGCACGGGCGCTGGTGCGCAGGCCGGACGTGTACCTGTTCGACGACTCGTTCTCCGCGCTCGACCTCGCCACCGACGCGGCGTTGCGCGCGGCGCTGAAGCCGTACACGCGCGACGCCGCCGTGATCGTCGTGGCGCAGCGGGTGTCCACTGTGGCCCAGGCCGACCAGATCCTCGTGCTGGAGAACGGCGAGATCGTCGGCAGGGGCACGCACCGCGAGCTGATGGACAACTGCCCCACGTACTTGGAGATCGTCCACTCCCAGCTCACGCCGGAGGAAGCGTCATGACCACCACCCGTGAGCAGCCGCGGCCGATGGGCGGCCCCGCCGGGCGGTTCGCCATGCAGGCGCCGGTCAGCAAGGCCGCGGACTTCGGCACGTCGGCCCGGCGCGTGGCCGGCCTGATGAAGCCCGAACGCGTCACGTTCGTCGCCGTCGTCGGACTCGGCGTGCTCGGCATCGCGTTCACCGTCCTGGGCCCGAAGATCCTCGGCGACGCCACCGACATCATCTTCAACGGCCTGCGCGGTTCGGGCATCGACTTCGGTTCGCTGGGAGCGGTGCTCTCGTTCGCGCTGGGCCTGTACGTGTTCGCCTCGTTGTTCAGCTGGCTGCAGTCGCGGCTGCTGAACGGCGTGGTGCAGCGCGTGGTCTACCGGCTGCGCGAGAGCGTCGAGGAGAAGCTGCACCGGTTGCCGCTCAAGTACTTCGACGGCCAGCCGCGCGGCGAGCTGCTCTCCCGCGTCACCAACGACATCGACAACATCGCGACGACGTTGCAGCAGACGATGAGCCAGCTGCTGACGGCCGTGCTGAGCATCATCGGCGTGACGGTGATGATGTTCGTGATCTCGCCGCTGCTGGCGGTGGTGATGATGCTGGTCATCCCGATCTCGGTCGCCCTGACCGGCGCGATCGGCAAGCGCGCGCAGAAGCAGTTCGTGGCGCAGTGGAAGCACACCGGCCGCCTGAACGCGCACATCGAGGAGGCGTTCAGCGGCCACCAGCTGGTGACGGCGTTCGGCAGGCAGCAGGAGTCGGAGGCGGAGTTCCGCCGCCGCAACGACGAGCTGTACGAGGCGGCGGCCGGCGCGCAGTTCATCTCCGGCCTGATCATGCCGTCGATGATGTTCGTGTCGAACCTCAGCTACGTCGCCATCGCGGTGATCGGCGGCCTGCGCATCACCTCCGGCGGCATGACGCTGGGCGAGGTGACGGCGTTCATCCAGTACTCGCGCCAGTTCACCCAGCCTTTGACGCAGGCGGCATCGCTGTCGAACCTGCTGCAGTCCGGCGTAGCGTCGGCGGAGCGCGTCTTCGAACTCCTCGACGCACCGGAACAACGCCCGGACTCCTCGGACGCCGTTCCACCCCCGTGGCGCTGCGGCAAGGTCGAGTTCCAGAACGTGTCGTTCTCCTACGACCCGGACAAGCCCCTGATCGAGAACCTGTCCCTGGTCGCCGAACCGGGCCAGATGATCGCCATCGTCGGCCCCACCGGCGCCGGCAAGACAACGCTGGTGAACCTCATCATGCGGTTCTACGAACTCAGCGGCGGCCGCATCACCCTCGACGACGTCGACATCACCTCACTGCGCCGCGCGGACCTGCGCGCACAGGCAAGCATGGTGCTGCAGGAGACATGGCTGTTCGGCGGCACCATCCGCGACAACATCGCCTACGGCAAACCGGGCGCCACAGAGGAGGAGATCCTCGCCGCGGCCGAAGCGACCTATGTGGACCGTTTCGTGCGCTGCCTGCCCGACGGCTACGACACCGTGATCGACGAGGAGGGCTCGAACGTCTCGGCGGGCGAGAAACAACTCCTCACCATCGCGCGTGCGTTCCTGTCCGACCCAACGCTGCTGATCCTCGACGAGGCCACCAGCTCGGTCGACACCCGCACGGAGTCGTTGGTGCAACACGCGATGGCAGCACTGCGTTCGTCGCGCACGTCGTTCGTCATCGCCCACCGCCTGTCCACCATCCGCGACGCCGACCTGATCCTGGTGATGGAGGCCGGGAGCATCGTCGAGCAGGGCACGCACGAGGAGTTGCTCGCTAGGCAGGGCGCGTACCACCGGCTGTACTCAGCGCAGTTCGCGGCAGCGATCTGAGGCTGAGCAGCCCCACGGCGGTTCGCAGCGCGACCGACAGGTACCAAGGAGCAAGCAGGCCGAAGTAGTCAGCGGTGAGTCCGCCCAGCAGCGCGCCGACCGGCTGAACACCCCAGGTGATCAGGGTCTGCGCGCTGCTGACGCGGCCGAGCAACTCCGTGGGCACCACCCTCTGCCGGAAGCTCGAGGTCGCCACGCCCCACACCGCCGTGCAGAACGAACTCACGACCGCGAACACCGCGACCGTGGCGAGGTCGTGGGCGAGCGTCGCGATCCCCAGCCACATCAACGGAATCAGCACCACTGTCACCGCGACCGCGTGGCGGTACCGCGCGAGCAACCGCTCGGCGAGCAGCCCACCTGCCACCCCGCCGCACGCCAGCGTGGCCAGAAAGGCCCCGAACCCGGCGTTCGTCAGCCCAAGTCTCTGCTGGGCGAACAACACCAGCGTCGCCATCGTCATCGCGATGCACAGGTTCGTCGTCGCCGAGACGACCGTGATGGTTCTCAGCGCCTTGTGCTTCACCAGCCACCGCAAGCCTTCGGTCACCTTCGGCCGGGCCGACGGCTCCTTGCGTTCGGTGCGCATCTTCATGACCAGCACCGCCGCGATGGCGAACGTCAGCGCGTTGACCCAGAACGGCGCAGGCACCGCGATCGCGAACAACAGCCCGCCGAGCGGTGGCCCCGCGAACTGCAATGCCACCGCCTGAGACGCGAACAGCCGCCCGTTCGCCCGCTCCAGCAGGTGGTTTTCCACGGTGGCCTTGATGAGCGGCTGTCCGACTGCCCTCGGCACGGTCTCGGCAGCGCCGATCAGAAACGCCATGCCGTACAGGAAGGCGATGTGCGCACCGTGGAAAGCGGCGAGCAACGCCATGAGCGCGCACTGGACCCACAAGGCCGTGAGCAGCAGACGCCGGCCGTCGTACCGGTCTGCCGCGGCTCCTGCCTGGAGTGCGACCAGCAGCCAGGGGAGCGTGCCGAAGAAACTGACACCCGCGATCAGCTTCGGATCCTGCGTGAGCGTGGTGGCGAGCAGCGGAAGTGCCGCCAGGAAGATGCCGTCCCCCAACGCCGAGATGGCGCTGCCGCCCCACAGCAGGTACCAGTTCCGCCCCATGCGGCACCTTACGTGCCGCACCGAGAACGCCCGCTGCTCAGGCCCCGCCCACCCAGGGGGCTGACCACCTGCCTCCACCCAACTTAACGACGATTCTGGCGCGTCAACCCACCGCTCACCGATCTGTGGACAACTCGGCCGCAGAAACGGCGAAAGCGGCGCCTCGTCGTGGGAAACGGCCCACTCAAGCGCAGCCAACGCCGTTCCCGACATGAGGAGGCAGCTGCGTACGGCAAAGGACGTCTTTCAAGACGCCGACCCCCGCACACGACGAAGGCCGCCTCCCCGAGACGGGGAAGCGGCCTTCAGCCGTTGATCAGATCAAGCTCAGTGCTGCGGTGCTGCCCGGCGCGGACGACCCGCGCCGCGCTCGGTCCGCCCGAACGTGCGACCACCCTCGGAACGCTCCGAACGGCGCGGTCCACCGCGGAACTCGCCGCCCTCGGTGCGCCGGCCGGAGCCGCCGCGGTAGCCACCGCCACCGCTGCCGGCGGCCGCGGGGGCGCCGAAGCGACGACCGCCGGAGCCGCCGGAGCGGCGGGCCGGCTTCTCGCGCTCGATGATCGGCTCGCCGGAAGGCGTGCGGGCACCGGTGATGCGGACCAGGTCGTCGTCGCCGGGGCGCACCTTCGTGCTCTCCGGACGGATGCCCGCGCGTGCGGCCATGCCCTGGACTGCGCGGCGCTGGTCGTGCGTGACCAGGGTGACGACCGTGCCGGACTGGCCTGCGCGGGCCGTGCGGCCGGCGCGGTGCAGGTAGTCCTTCGGGTCGGCCGGCGGGTCCACGTGCACGACGAGTGAGACGTCGTCGACGTGGATGCCGCGTGCCGCGACGTCCGTCGCGATCAGAACTGGCGTGGTGCCCTCGCGGAACTCGCCGAGCACGCGGGTGCGTGCGCTCTGAGCCTTGCCGCCGTGCAGGGCGCCGGCGTGGACGCCGACCGAGCGGAGCTTCTTGGCCAGGCGGTCGACGTGGTGCTTGGTGCGCACGAACATGATCGTGCGGCCCTCGCGCGCGGCCACCTCGGTCACCACGTTCTGCTTGTCCTCAGCGGACACGAACAGCAGGTGGTGCTCCATGGTCGTGACGCTGGCGGTGGCCGGGGCCACCGAGTGCGTCACCGGGCTGTGCAGGTACTGGCGGACCAGCTTGTCCACGTCGCCGTCGAGCGTCGCGGAGAACAGCAGGCGCTGTCCGTCCTGCGGGGTCAGGTCGAGGATCGCGCGGACCTGGGGCATGAACCCCATGTCGGCCATCTGGTCGGCCTCGTCCAGCGCGGTGATCTCGACGGAGCCGAGGTCGCACGTGCCCTGGCGGACGTGGTCGGACAGGCGGCCCGGCGTCGCGATCAGCAGGTCGACGCCGCGGCGCAGGTGTTCGATCTGGCGCGGGAACGACGTGCCGCCGACGACGACGCGGCACCACAGGCCCAGCGAGCGGGCGTGCGGCATGAGAGCCGTCTCCACCTGCATCGCGAGCTCGCGGGTCGGGACGAGGATCAGGCCGCGCGGCTTGTTCGGCTGCGAGCGGCCGGTCGCGAGGCGGGTCAGCATCGCGAGGCCGAACGCCAGCGTCTTGCCGGAGCCGGTCTGGCCACGGCCGAGGATGTCGCGGCCGGCCATGGCGTCGGGAAGGGTGGCCGCCTGAATCGGGAACGGCTCGGTGATTTCGTTGGCGACGAGCGACTTGATCAGCGCGTCGGCAAGGCCGAGTTCAGCGAACGAGGGCAGCGGGCCTTCCGGCAGCGTGCTCTCGAAGACCTCGGCGACGATCGGTTCCTCGACCCGCTGCTGCGGACGCGAGGAATTGCCCTGGCGACCCGAGCGGCGCCGCGGTGACCTGCGGCTTTGCCCACGCTCGGAACGGCCTTCGGACATTGATGGCAAAACAAACCTCCGGGACATGGCACGTCTCGAGGCTGCCCCGCGAGCTACCGCGGTGCCGATCACAAGGACGGGCCCGGCGTGATGGTCACGCCGCTGATGAGTGGGTGGAAACACCGGTCAACGGCCGTCAAGCCTGCATCGGTGTACAGCACAGTCTAGCTGATCTATCGCGAAGCCTTGCGCGCCCGGCAGTGTCGTTGGACACGGCCGGGCGCGCAACGTGGGTCAGGCCATACCCGCCACGTCCAGCAGCGTCGCCACCAGCGCGGACGGGTCGCCGATCTCGTGCGGCAGGCCGCGCGAGGCGAACCAGCCGCAGATGTTGCGGACGTCGCGGTCGAGGAATTCCGGGCCGCGGGGGTTCGCGACCAGGTCGACCACCTGCGGCAGGTCGATCATGATCAGCCTGCCGTCGTGGACCATCAGGTTGTACGCCGAGAGGTCGCCGTGCGTCATGCCCGCCTCGGCGAGCGTCATCAGCGTCGCGACCAGCTGACGCCACAGGTCGAGCAACTCGTCCTCGTCGGGACGGGCCTGCGCGAGCCGCGGTGCCGCCGTGCCGTCGGAGTCCCCGATGAACTCCAGCAGCAGCTCGGTGCCGCTGCGCTGCACCGGATACGGCACGGGTGCGCCGATCTGCCACAGCTGGGCGAGCGCGGCGAACTCCGCGACCGCCCACTGCTCCGCGATCAGGTTGCGCCCGAACGCGGTGCGGTTCGCGATCGCCCGCGTCTCACGGGACTTCTTCATGCGACGACCCTCGAGGTACCCCGCGTCGCGGTGGAACATCCGGTGGTCGTTGCTGCGGTAGCGCTTCGCGGCGAGCAGGGTCGACCTGTCGCCGATGGCGCGTTCCAGCAGGAATACGTCCGCCTCCTTGCCGGTCTTCACGATGCCCAGCTCGCGGTCCACCGCGGCCAGTTCCGTGATGAGCCAGTCAGGATGCGGTTTCGGACCCTGGTCGGCGTCGCCCCACGTGGACCAGCGGTCGCCGTCCTCGGGGGTGTCCGCGGAGCTGAGCTGGTCCTCGCGCAGTCGCGAGACCCGCAGCTTCTCTTCCTCGGTCATTCGGCCGCGACGCGTCGGTCCCGCGTCGTCGGCGATCCGGTTGGTGCGCTTTCCCTTGCGCCGCATGGTGTCGTCGGCGCCATCGAAAGCAGATTCGTAACGTTCGAAAAGATCGTGCTCGCGCACGGTGGGGTCTCCCAAAAGGCGAAGGTGACCGCCCCACTGGCGCTCTGCGATCAAACGGTGCTGATCAGGCGCGAGGGGCGGCTGGACGGGTCGCGAACGCGGTGCCACGTCCAAAGACAGGCTCTGACATCACGCACCTCCTCGATCCAGCTTCGTTTCACGCTTCGGAGAGAAGCTTGCCGCGCGGGTCCCGATGCCCGCAACCGAATTAACCGGTGATCAGGTCCGCGGTCTTCTCGCCCGTCGGCACCATCGTGAGCCCGGCCTTCTGCGCGAGCCTGACCAGGCCTTTCAGGTCGTGCGGCTCCGTGCTGGACGTCGCGATGGCGCGCGCGAGCAACCCCTTGTGCGCCTTGTTGAAGTGGCTCACGACCTTGCCCTCGCTCGTGATCACCCGGACGACGACGGCGTGCGGGATCCGCGCGAGGCTGGAGTACGCGCCGGAACGCAGGTCGACGACGAACTCGCCGGCGTCCGCGAACAACGGCTCCAGGGCGGGCTTCCACACCGTCCGCAGGCTGCCGTGGTCGGGCAGCGTGCTGCCGCCGGACAACCGGTACGCGGGCACGGGATCGCCGCCGCGCACCGCCCCGAACAGCGCTGACGCGACCGCGAGCCGCTGGTAGGCGCGTTCCTTCGCGGCCTTCTTCAGCGACGGGAAGTCCAGGTTGTCGTAGAGCACGCCGGTGTAGCGCAACAGCGCGGGCGTGGTCTCCGACGTGCGCAGCGCCGCGTTGCGGTGCACCTCGTCGACCTGGCGTTCGGAGATGTCGAGCGCCTTGAGGCTCGCCGGGACGTTCTTCGCGAGATCGGCCAGCGCGGACACCAGCTTGTCGCGCACGGGGTTGAGCTCGGGGAACGACAGCGCGTCGAGGTCGAGCGGCGCGCCCTCGCCGCCGATCGCCTTGGTCTCCGACGGGGGAAGCAGCACCAGCACGGTTGAAAAGGGTAGGGCAAAGCCGGAAAACGGCTGGACAGGGCGTGGTCATCTGGAAGGCGTGGACGCACTCGACCGCCTGTACCGCTCGCTCGACGCCCGGCCGCGCCCGGAGGACGTGGCCGTCCTCGTGCTGGAGGCGCTGCCGTCGCTCAAGCGGCGCGAGCGTGCGGTGATCAACGGTGTCGCGGCGCACGCGTCCCGTTGGCACGGCTTCTCCGGGATGAGCGACGACTACGCCCGCCCGGTCGGTGCCGCACGTCAGGTCGCCGCCACCCGCCGCCTGTTCGAGATGGACGACGTGGTCGACGTCGAGGACCCGCTGTCGGTGCTGGAGTTCGCGGCGCTGGCCGGTGCCGGCATCGGCTTCGACCCGGAGCACGCGGACTTCCTCGCGGACCGGCTGAACCGCGACGCCCGCGCGTCCGCCGGCATCGAACTGTCGAAGCGGCAGTACAACCGCCGCTTCCGCGTGCTGCGCAGGCTGTCCGCGAAGGCCGATCGGCTGGGGCGCGCCCAGGAACTGCGCCGCGCGACGCTGCTCGCGTCGGCTGGGTTCGTGGGTGTGATCGACCGCGACCGCTTCCGGGCGGACCCCGACGCGGCCTGCTTCGTCGCGTACTTCACGGCCCGTCGCAAGCTGCGCCGCGAGTTCAGCCTGGCCGGCCGCGAGAACCCGTTCGACCAGGTCGCCGACGTGCTCCTCGAACGGTGCCGGTCCGGCACGGACTGGGCGATGATCGCGCTCGCGCACCCGGTGTGGGACGTCCTGCGGCACCTGTCCGCCGAGCAACTCGGCGAGTTGCTAGGCCGGTGGTCCGCGGCGACGAGGTCCATCGCCTCCGTGCTCGGCGAGCTGTGGCGCACGTCCGACGTGGACAGGGCGACGATGATCGTGCGTTCCGGTGTCGACTCGTCGACCTGGAACGCCTACGCCGGTGCCTACAACGCCGCCCGCACCGCGTGGATCGCCTGCTTGCACGCCGCAGGCCTCACGTCGTTGCTCGAGGCCGCCTGGCCGGGCAAGACGATGCGCGTCATGGCGGCAGACCTGGCCTGGTGGCACGGGCAGTCCGGTGGCGGCCTGCACCCGGACACCGCCGTGTGGGCATCCCTGCCGCTGCCGTGGGAGGTGCTGGACGGCACCGCGACGTGCACGCGTTCGTTCGTCGAGGTCGCGTGCCGTTCGCACGGTGTGGACCCGGAGCGCGCCGGCTGGACCGCGCCCCGCAAGCACGGCCTGATCGCGCGTTTCCGGCCGACCCCGGAACTCGTGCACGGCGTGGCCGTGTCGGATCCGTTGTGGGCCATGACATTGCGGCGTGCGCACGCGTTCAGCGGCAAGGCACTGCGCACCGAGGTATTCGGTGGACAGGACCTTCCCGGTTGAGCAGGCTGGAGTGCGTTCGGTGGTAGCTCAGAGGTAGAGCGCCCGGCTCTGGGACCGGGTGGACGCCGGTTCGAGCCCGGTCCGCCGAACGCACTTGGAACGCGTAGCTCAGTGGTAGAGCTCCGGCTCTTGATCCGGAGGGACGCCGGTTCGAGCCCGGCCGTGTTCCCCGACGGAGGTGCGGCGCGCCGGCCTCGTCCGTGACTGTCGCGGACGAGGCCTACCGGACCAGGCCTACGGCGCCTGGAGCGTCAGGTAGGCCAGGCCGAGCGTGCCGCGCCACCCCCGCAACCGGTAGCCGCGGGAGGTGTCGGCCTTCGCCCTGATCTCCGGCGCGTGCTCGGAGTCCGGGTTGTCGCGCAGCCAGCGTTCCCAGGCGAGACCGTGCCCGTTCTCGAACACGTCCCACTCGTCGAGGCTCGCCTGTTCCACCGCGAGCATGCGGTAGCCGTGAGAGTGCGCGAGGTCCACCAGGTCGGCCACCGAGCCGTACTGGTCGCGCGGCACCGGCATCGCCGCCAGCTGCTCCTCGGTCGGCTCGCGTTCCCAGAAACCCTCGCCCAGCAGGAGCCTGCCGCCCGCGCGCAACAGCTGCTTCGCCGCCGTGAGCGCGTTCGCCGTGTGCTGCAACGGGTCTCCACCCCACACCTGGCTGGCGCCGTTGACGATCACGACGTCGGCCGGCCGGTCCGGATGCCACCGGGCCACGTCCGCCACCTGCAGACTGACGCGGCCGGCCAGGCCTCGTGCCTCGGCGTTGGCCTGACCGTGCGCGATGTCCGCGGCGTTCAGGTCGACGCCGGTGCCGGTGGCCGTGGGTGCGGCTTCCAGGGTCCGCAGGAGGAACTCCGCCCAGCCGCAACCGACGTCCAGCACGTGGGCGTCGTCCAACGGCAGGAGTGAGCGGATGAGGCGAGCTGCTCGTGCCTCGGACAGAGGCCCGTGGAACGTCAGGTCCTCGTGCAGCGGTGCGATCTCCGGTGGCGTCATCGCTCGCAGGATGGCCCCGGTGGCTCATCGCGGGCAACGCGTTATTCGGTTGTTGGCGACATCCCCTCCCCGTAGCGTCATTCGACGTGGAACTCGTGTGGCGCCCGCTCACGACAGCGGACATCCCGGCGGTGGCCGCGCTCTACAACGCGGCCGAGGCGGTCGACGACACCGGCGAACTGTTGTCCGAAGAGGACTTCGCGGAGTCGTTCGGCAAGGCCGACCTGCCCGGTGGATCGCTGGCCGTGCTCGCGGGCGGAAGGCTTGCCGCCTACGGGCTGGTCGTGTTGCGCGACAACCCCGTGGGCACGCACCGCGTCCGGCTCGACGGAGCGGTCCACCCCGAGTTCCGCCGCGAGGGCATCGGGCGGCAACTGCTGCCGCGCCTCGCCACCCTGGCGCACGACCTCCACGTCGCACGACACCCGGACCTGCCGCTCGCCGTGTGCACCATGGTCGAGAGCCGCTCCGAGGGACACGTCGCCCTGGTCGAGAAGCTCGGCTTCGGCGCCGACCGCTACTTCTACGAGCTGGAGGTGGCACTGGGCGAGTCACTCGCCCAGGTCCCGGTCCCGTCTGGCTACGAGATCGTGCCGTTCTCCGCGGCTCGCGACGAAGAGGTCCGCAACGTCTGCAACACGGCCTTCGCCCAGCACTGGGGGTCGGTCGACCGCAGCCCTGAGGAGTGGGCGGCGTCGTTCACCGACAGCTTGCGGTTCGTTCCGGAGTCCTCCTTCCTGGCGCTCTCCGAAGGCACCGTGGTCGGGTTCGTGCTCGCACGGCACTACCCGGTGGTCGAGGAGATGACCGGCGTCCGCGAGTTGTGGATCGGGGACGTCGGCACCCTGGAGGAGCACCGCGGGCGTGGCGTGGCCTCGGCCCTGCTGAGCCGCACGCTGGCTCAGGGCAGGACGCAGGGCTACCACCGCGCCGGGCTCTCCGTGGACTCGGCCAACTCGACCCGTGCGCTCGGCGTGTACGAGCGCGCCGGGTTCGAGGTGGCGCGGACCTGGATCGACTACGGGCTGCCGGTCGCGCTTTGACCGGGTGACCCGGTCCGGTGGTGAGCGGATTCGCCCGGCGCCGGACCGAGCCGTGCCGCTGGAGCTCTGGGCTGCTGGTGGCGCTTTGACGGTGTGACTCGGCCCGATGGCAGGCGGATTCGCCCGGCAACGGACGAGCCGCACCGCTGGAGCTCCCGGCTCCCGATGGAGCTCTGACGGCGTGACCCGGCCCGGTGCGGAGCGAACTCGTCCGGCGACGGGCCGAGCCGCGCCGCTAGAGCTCTTCGCCGGCCTGGCCGACGCAGAACTCGTTGCCGTCCGGGTCGGCGAGCACGGTCCAGACGAGACCGGGAACGCTGTGCACCGCGACCTCCGTGGCGCCGAGCGCGACCAGGCGGGCGACCTCCGCCAAACGGTCGGGCACGTGCGAGTCGAAGTGGACTCTGTTCTTGCCCGGCGTGGCGTCCGGCACCTGCTGGATGCCGAGCGCCGGACCGGTCTCGGTGTTCGGCGCGAGCACGATGAACTCACCCCAGTCGTTCTGGATCGTGGTGCCGAGTGCGGCCGTCCAGAACTCCGCGAGCTTGCGCGCGTCGCCCGTGTCGATGGTGATCATGGCAATGGTCAGAGGCATGGATCGGACGCTACTCAAGGGGTCTGACAATTCTGGTTCGCCCAGGTCAGAGCCCAGACGGAGCACCGCGCGCGATTTCGCGGAACGCCCAACCAGTACGCTGTTTCAACTGCCCGTGAACGAGGAGCACCCACCGTGATCACCAGGATGTCGTCGCTGTTCCTGCGCACCCTTCGCGAGGATCCGGCGGACGCCGAAGTGCCCAGCCACAAGCTGCTGGTGCGCGCCGGCTACGTCCGCCGCGTCGCGCCGGGCGGGTACACCTGGCTGCCGCTGGGCCTCAAGGTCCTGCGCAACATCGAGGCCGTCGTCCGCGAGGAGATGGAGGCCTTCGGCGCGCAGGAGATCCAGTTCCCCGCGTTGCTGCCCAAGGAGCCCTACGAGGCGACGAACCGGTGGGAGGAGTACGGCCCCAACCTGTTCCGCCTCAAGGACCGCAAGGGTGCCGACTACCTCCTCGGGCCCACGCACGAGGAGATGTTCACCCTCACCGTGAAGGGTGAGTACAGCTCCTACAAGGACTACCCCGTCACGCTGTTCCAGATCCAGACCAAGTACCGCGACGAGGCGCGTCCCCGTGCGGGCATCCTGCGCGGCCGCGAGTTCCTGATGAAGGACTCGTACTCGTTCGACCTCAGCGACGAGGGCCTGAGCCAGTCGTACCAGGACCACCGCGACGCCTACATCCGCATCTTCGACCGGCTCGGCCTGGAGTACGTGATCGTCTCCGCCACGTCCGGCGCGATGGGCGGCTCGGCGTCCGAGGAGTTCCTGGCCGTCGCCGAGACGGGCGAGGACACGTTCGTGCGCAGCACCGAGTCCGGTTACGCGGCGAACGTCGAGGCCGTCGCGACGCCCGTGCCCCCCGCGCAGTCGATCGACGACAAGCCCGCCGCACAGGTGCACCACACGCCGAGCACGCCCACCATCGAGACGCTGGTGGACTTCCTCAACGCCAACACCGACCGCAAGTTCACCGCGGCCGACACGTTGAAGAACGTCCTGGTGAAGGTCAAGAGCCCCGGCAAGGACTGGGAGCTGCTCGCGATCGCCGTCCCCGGTGACCGCGAGGTCGACTTCAAGCGCCTCGAAGCAGCCCTCGAACCGGCTGAGGTCGCGATGCTGGAGGCGGCCGACTTCGCCAAGAACTCGTTCCTGGTGAAGGGCTACATCGGCCCGGGAGCCATCCAGGCCAACGGCATCCGCTTCCTCGCCGACCCCCGCGTCGTCACGGGCACCGCCTGGGTCACCGGCGCGGACAAGGCCGACCACCACGTCGTCGACCTGGTGGCGGGCCGCGACTTCACCCCGGACGGCGTCATCGACGTCGCCGAGGTCCGCGAGGGTGACGCGTCGCCGGATGGCAAGGGTGTGCTGGTCGCCGCGCGCGGCATCGAGATCGGCCACATCTTCCAGCTCGGCCGCAAGTACGCGGACGCGTTCTCGCTCGACGCCCTCGGCCCGGACTCCAAGCCCGTCCGCATCACCATGGGCTCGTACGGCGTCGGCGTCTCGCGGCTCGTCGCGGTCATCGCGGAGCAGTCGCACGACGACCGCGGCCTGATCTGGCCCCGCAACGTCGCCCCCGCCGACGTCCACGTCGTGGTCGCCGGCAAGGACGAGACGCTGATGAACGCCGGTGAGGACTTCGCGAAGCAGCTCAGCGCCAAGGGTCTCAACGTCCTGCTGGACGACCGCAAGGCGAGCCCCGGCGTGAAGTTCGCGGACGCCGAGCTCGTCGGCATCCCGACGATCCTGGTGATCGGCCGCGGCCTGAAGGACGGCACGGTCGAGGTCAAGGACCGCCGCTCCGGCGAGCGCGTCGAGGTGCCGGTCGCGGAGGCCGTCGACCACCTGGTGCAGGTCGTCACCAGCTGAAGCAGGAACTGAACGCCGGGCAGCGCGCTGGGGGTGGGTCGCGCGGCCCGGCGTTCAGCGTGTCACCGGGGAGCGGTCAGCCCGCCCGGCGGTCGGTGAGGTCCAGCGCCGGTTCCTCGAACCAGCCGAGCGCGCGTTCCCGCTTCACGGCCCGCTCGGCGCGGGGCAACTGGTCGGCCACGACGTCGCGCACCAGCAGATGCCGGAACCCGTACTCGATCTCGCCCGTCTCGCTGTTGCGGCCCTGACGGCGCAGGAAGTCGCGCTGTTCCAGCAGTTCCAGCGCCTTGGCGACCTCGAGAGCGTTCCGCTGCCCCGCCGCGGCCACCGCTCCTGGCGACACCAGATCACCCGCGACGGCGGCGTCCTGAAGCACTGCCTTCACCTCAAACGGCAGTGAGTCGAGCTGAGCGGTCAGCACGCCACGCACTGATGGCGGGACCGGCAGCGAAGCGTCGTTCTGCACGCACGGCATGCGCGGATCGGCCACCATGCGGGCGTACTCGGTGGCGAACAACGGGTTGCCGCCGACGCACGTCACCAGCGCCTGCCAGAGTTCGGACGACAGCTCGCGGGTCTGCAGCAACGAGTTCAGCAGGCTGCGCGTTCCGTTGTGGGACAACGGCTCCAGGCTGATCGTGGTCGCGTTGCGCTTGCCGCCGAACCACGAAGGCCTGCGTTGCAGCAGCTCCGGCCGCGCGGTGGCGATCACCAGCAACGGCACGGAACCGGCGTGCTCGCTCAGTTCCTCCACGAAGTCGAGCACCACGTCGTTCGCCCAGTGCACGTCCTCCAGGAAGACGACCAGCGGGTCGGACTCCGCGACCTCCTCCAGGAACCGCCGCCACGCCGGGAAGTCCGCCCGCACGCCAGGACCGGGTTCGGCCAGGCAGGCGAGGCTCCCGTGCAGCCGGTCCGCGAGCTCACCGACGCCGACCAACGACGCGAGAGCGGCCCGCAGGGTCTCGAAGGAGGAGAAGCCGCTCACGACGTCCGACAGCGGCCCGTAGCCGTGGTCGTCGCCGAAAGCCGTTGCAGTGCCACGCAATGCGGTCTTGCAAGATGACGTGAGCTCGTTGACGAGCCGTGTCTTGCCCACGCCCGCTTCGCCGAGCACGGTCACGAAGTGCGGGCGTCGGCGCGTGCGGACTTCCTCGAGAAGCCCTTGCAACACCAGCAACTCACGCTCACGTTCCACGAACGGCACGGCGGCCTGCGAACGCCGGGTCGCGCCACGCGGTGACACGCACGAGACCGCCTGCCAGCCCCCGGTCGGAGCGCCATCGGCCTCCCACGTCACGGAACCGGCCGCCTCACGGGTCGCGGAGCACGCACGAACGGCGCCCAGTGGAGACAACGCCATCAGCTGACGGCACTGATCGAGCAGCACACCCGTGGCAGTGGGCGTACCGGACGAAGGCAGGCGCACGAGAGAGTCGCCGGTCGCCACGCCGATCTGCACGTCGGCGACAGCGGCCAACCGGTCGCGGATGGCCAACGACGCACGCACGGCACGATCGGCGTCGTCCTCGGCCGTTTTGGGCACACCGAACAGAGCCAGGAACACGGAACCCACGTTGCCGCCGACGACGCCCCCAAGACGGGAGACCTCGGCGGAGACGACGGAAGCGACTTCCTGGTGCACCGCGTCGACGTCCTCCGGGTCACCGTCACCGGTCGCGAGACCGAGCTGGGCGGACACCATCACGACGCTGACGAGCTTGCGCTCCACGGTCGTCACGTTCATCGCGCCCGCGGTGACCGCCGGTGCGACGGGCTCTGCGACGGGTGGCGTGATCACGACGGGAGCGGACACGGGAGAGGCATGGCCGACGGAGAGCAGATGTCTGCGTTGCACCGACGGCGGAAGGTCCAGCGCGGGGGCGTGGTCGAGGATCGCGCGCTCCAGTTCCTGGAGCTCGCGACCCGGTTCGAGGCCGAGTTCCTCCACCAACGCCGCCCTGGTACGGCGGTAGACGCTCAGCGCGTCCACCTGCCGGCCACACCGGTACAGCGCGAGCATCAGCTGCCCGTTGAGTCGTTCGCGATACGGCTCCACCTCGATCAGCGACTCCAGCTCGCCGATGATCTCGTAGTGCCTTCCGCAGGCGAGTTCTGCCTCGAAGCAGTCCTCCTGCGTCGCCAGCCGCCCGTCTTTGATGGCGGTCAGCTCCGGCCAGTTGATGCCGGTCTCCGCAAGATCCGCGAGCACCGGTCCGCGCCACAAGCTCAGTGCCTTGCGGAGCACAGTCGCCGCGGCGGGCCAGTTGCCGGCGGAGAGTTCACCTCGTCCCTGTTCGGTCAGTTGCTGGAAACGCGACAGGTCGAGGGAGTTCTGGTCCACGCGCAGCAGGTACCCCGGCGCGTGGGTCAGCAGCAGTGCGGACCCTTCGGGGTTGCTGCCGTGGGGAGTGAGAACGCCTCGCAGCCCTGAGACGGCGTTCTGGAGCATCTTGCGCGCCGTGGGCGGGACATCCCGTGACCACAACGCTTGGAGCAGCTTGCTCGTCGCCACCACTCGGTTGGCGTGCAACAGGAGGAAACCCAGAGCCGCGCGCTGCTTGACGCCGCCCAGCGGCACGGGCAGGTCGTCGTCGAGGACTTCCAGTGAGCCCAGCAGGTGGAATCGCATGGTTCTGGCCTCCTTGGGTGACTATCCGAACGGAGGGGGAGCGATCAGCCCCAAGGAGTGTCGTCGTCCCACGGGGTGTCGCCGTCGGCCGGAAGGGCCGGCAGCGTGATGCCCTTGCCCCACGGGGTGTCGTCGGAAGCGATGGCGCCCCAAGGGGTGTCGCCGTCGTTGACGATCTGGCTCCAGGGGGTGTCACCGCCCGCGCCCTTGCCCCACGGGGTGTCGTCGTCGGCCTGGGCGGTGCCGGTGAAGAGCGTCAACGCGAGGGCCGCCGGGATGGCGGAGAGAACCAGAGCGGCTGCGGTCGTCTTGCGGATCATGTCGGCCTCCTCTTTCTTGGTCGGTCCTTGGTTCGAGTTGTGCTTCAGACACCTTCGAGTGGTGCCTGAGAACGAAGTTAGAAGTGCCGCCCATCGCCGCTCTATCGCGCACCCACCGCGTATCAATCGGCCGTGATGGCGGGGCTCGCGCAACCAATTGAGACGCTCCAATAGCTGACCCGCCAGTCAGCACACAGCTGTTACTACGCAGGGTGGTCGCTTATCCGGAGAATTAGGTGCGGTGTACCGCAATGGTTGGGTGCGGTTAGCGATCCGAACGAACGGCTTGTGCCGCTCGGAGTAGTCCCGATGAGACGTTCAGGCTGCTTGGCGGCATGCCGTACGATCGCCGTGAAGTCCGCCGCCACAACGATGAATTCTCGGGTTCACGTACTCGTTGATCTGCCAAGATGCCCCGGATCTGATCATCTCCAAATGAGATGCCTATTGAGATCGAGCGCATTATGGTGGATCGTGTAGTCATGCACAAGAAGGATCTTGACAGTTTTCCTCGCCGAGGCTAACTTCGGAGATCATCACCCATCGGAGTACTCGCCTGCAGTTGATGCAACCGGAGGTCAAACACGAGATGTGAAGGATTTTCATCTTAAAACCGATCTTGAGATGACGTCCTGGAAGTGCCTTTTTCCACGTCTTCGGTAAATGTAATTCGGTAGCGGTGAAAACGACCGGAGCGTGAGGTGCAGGGGCATTGCGGGAAATAGAGGCGCGAGGGGTCGTCCGTCATGAGCTCCGCCCCTGACGAGGAACTGATTTTCAAGCTGCTCGGTCCGATCGAGGTGATCGGAGCGGAGGAGCAGGTGCAGGTGCCGCCAGGACGTCAGCAGACGATCCTGGGCGCATTGCTGCTCGAAGCCAATCGCGTTGTCAGCATGGACCAGCTGATCGACCTCGTCTGGGAGCACACCCCGCCGTCGACCGCACGGGCGCAGATCCAGATCTGCGTGTCCGCGCTCCGGCGGGAGTTCGCGAGAGTCGGCGTCGACGCCCAGATCGAGACCCGCCAGCCCGGCTACCTGCTGCGCGTCGCCGCGGACAAGATCGACACCTTCCTCTTCGAACGCCGCGTGGCCGACTCCGACGCCGCCGTCCGGCAGGGCCGCATGGAAGAGGCGTCGACGGTGTTGCGAGCGGCATTGGCGTTGTGGCGCGGACCCGCACTCGGTGGCGCCGGTGCCACGTTGCAGAACAAAGCGCTGCGCCTCGACGAGAAACGCCTGTCGGTGCTGGAGAACTGCGTCGACATCGAGTTGTTGCTGGGCCGCCATCACGCACTCATCGGTGAATTGCAGAGCATGGTGACGGAACACCCGCTGCGAGAACGGCCGCGCGGCCAGTTGATGCTCGCGCTCTACCGCTCCGGCCGGCAGTCCGAGGCGCTCGACGTTTACCGCGCCGGCCGCGACCTGTTCATCGAACACCTGGGCCTCGAACCGAGCGACCAGTTGCGCAAGCTCGAGACCGCGATCCTGACCGACGACGAGGTGCTGCGCCTCGATCAGGAGAAGTCGGTTCCGGTCACCGTGCAGAACGTCGTGTCACCGCACCAGCTTCCGGCCACCATCTCCGACTTCATCGGCCGCCAGGACGTCGTGGCGCGCGCTGAGAGCATTCTCGCGGGCGACCACATGACCATGCCGGTGGTGAACATCTCCGGCAAGGCGGGCATCGGTAAGAGCGCTCTCGCGGTGCACGTGGCCCATCGCGTCGCCGCCGAGACCTACCCGGACGGCCAGCTGTACTGCGACCTGCGCGGCACCCAGGCGAAACCGGCCACACCGGCCGAGGTGCTCGGCCGGTTCCTGTCCGCGTTGGGCGCCGTGGGCTCGACGTTGCCCGACGGCGTCGACGAGCGGGCGGACATGTACCGCAGCATGCTCGCGAACCGCCGCGTGCTCGTGGTCCTGGACGACGCGGGCAGCGAGTCGCAGGTGCACCAACTGCTTCCGGGCTCGCCCACGTGCGGTGTGGTCGTCACGAGCCGCACCCGGCTGACCGGTCTCGCCGGATCTCATTTGGTCGACGTCGACTTCATGGACTCCGATGACGCTCTGGAGTTGTTGGGGCGCATCATCGGCAAGCAACGCCTGCAGAGCGAACCGGTCGCCGCGGCCGCGTTGGTGGACGTCGTGGGAGGGCTCCCACTGGCGTTGCGGATCATCGGCGCCCGCCTCGCCGCCCGCACGCACTGGAGCCTCGCCTCGATGGTCGGCCGCCTCGCCGACGAACGGCACCGCCTCGACGAACTGGTGCACGGCGACATGGTCGTGCGCGCCAGCCTGTCGCTGACCTACGACGGTCTGGAGTCCGACACGTGCCGCGTGATGCGGCTGATGTCGTTGCTGGAAGCGGAAAGCCTGCCCGTCTGGACGGCCTCGGCCCTGACGGACGACGACCGCCACCGCGGCTTCGACCTGCTGGAGCGGTTGGTCGACGCCCAGCTGCTGGACGTGGTCGGCAGCGACATCACCGGCCTGCCCCGCTACCGCTTCCACGACCTGATCCGCCTGTTCGCCAAGGAGCAGCTCGCGGTGCACGAGGCCCCCGCCACGCAACTGGCCTCGGTCGAACGCGTGGCCGGCGGCTGGCTCGCGATGGCCGAACAGGCCCACCAACGCCTCTACGGCGGCGACTTCACCGTCCTGCACGGCACCGGCCGGCGCTGGCAGCCCAGCGCCCCGTACCTCGACCAGGTGCTGCAGGACCCGTTGGGGTGGCTGGAAAGCGAGCGCCCGAACATCTGCGCCGCCGTCCTGCAGGCCGCCGACGCCGGCCTGGACGAGCTGTGCTGGGACCTCGCGATGACGCTCGTGACGTTGTTCGAGACCCGCAGCTACCTCGACGACTGGCAGCAGACCCACGAACGCGCCCTGGACGCCGTGCGCAGGGCGGGCAACAAGCGCGGCACCGCGGCCCTGCTGTGCTCGCTCGGGTCGTTGCACCACAGCCAGCGGCGCATGGACGCGTCCCGTGCCGCTCTCGAACCGGCGCTGGAGCTGTTCACGGAGCTCGACGACACCCACGGGCTGGCGCTGGTGCGCCGCAACCTCGGTCTGCTGGAGTACAACGAGGGCCGTCCGGAGATCGCCCTGAGGATCTTCGAGCAGTCGCTGGTGGGCTTCAAACGCGTCGGCGACGTCGTCGGCCAGGCCTACGTGGTGTCGCAGCTCGCGCAGCTGTCACTGGACCGCGGCGAACACGAGCTGGCGGTCGGTCAGCTGCGCGGCGCCCTCGGCATGTGCCGCGAGATCTCCAGCCCGCGCGTGGAGGCCCAGGTCCTGTACCGGCTCGGCAGCGCGATGCTCGTGCAGGGGCGCTACGAGCAGGCGCAGCAGCTCATCACGTCGGTGCTCGGCATGGTGCAGCGCTCCGGCGACACCGTGGGGGAGAGCTACGCGCTGCACTCTCTCGGTCTGATCCACGGCCGCATGCGCATGTTCGCCGAGGCGGGGCGGTTGCTGCGGCGCGCGATCCGGCTGTGCGAGGAGAACCTCGACCGCGTCGGGGCCGCGCGGATCAGGCTCGACCTGGCCCAGCTCGTGTCGCAGCGCGGGGAGACGTTCCACGCGATCGCGATCGTGGAGCAGGCGATGATGACGTTCCAGGAACTGCGGCTCGCGCTGTGGGAGAGCAAGGCGCTGGCGGTGCTGGAGAAGATCACCGCCGAGAACCCGCTGCCCGCCGCCGTCACGTCCAACGGCGGCGCGCGCTAGTGGTGTGGCTCGGAACGTTGCCGGGGGAATTCGCGCCGCGAGGTGCCCTGCTGAGCGTGGATCACCTCGCCAAGGTTCCGAGACGCGCCACCAGGTCCTAGGAGGTCGGCGTCAGCGAGTCGACCATCTTCTGCAGGTCCGACTCCTTGAGCAGCGGCGGGTTGGTGCCGCCTCCGCCACCCTCCAGGTCGCCGTTCACGGCCAGCACGTGCAGCTTGTTGCTGCCGTTGAGCACCACGACCTTGACCATGCCCTTGCTCGCCAGGCACTTGTTGCCGGTCTGGGTGACCGTGGCGTCGATCTGCACGCCGTCGACGACGACCTTCTTGCCGTCCTTCTGGGTGTGCTGGATCTTCACCGGCTTGGGTTCGGCGGTCGTGACCTTGGGGTCGCCGCCCGACGAGTAGTACTGCGCGGCGAGGGCCTTGGTGAAGTCGGTGGCCGTCTTGTTGATGTCGCTCTTCGGGAGCAGGGTGCCGCCGTTGGTGCCCTTGGTGAACGGCTTGCCCTCGCACGTGTAGTCGCCGTAGGTGGTGATGCCGGACAGCAGGACGCCGTCGAACCCGTCCACCGGGATCTTGGCGTCGGCGATGACGTCCCAGTTCTTCGGGACCACGTAGTTGTAGCCGAGCCCCGTCTCGATGCACTGCTGGCCCTCGTTCTTCGGGCACGCGGTGTCGGTCGGTTGCGCGGAGGTGCTGTTCGAGGTGGACGGGTCGGGCTGCGCGGTCGTGTTGTCCTGGCGCGAGAGCAGGAACCAGGTGAGGCCACCGCCGACGAGCAGCACGAGGACGACGGAGCCCATCACGAGCCAGAGCGTCTTCTTGCTCTTCTTCGGCGGCTCGTTGTCGAAGCCCCCGTACACGCCGAGGCCGCCGTACCCGCCGTAACCCTGCTGCGGGAACTGACCTTGTTGCGGGAACTGGGGCTGCTGCGGGAAACCACCGGTCTGCGGGTAGCCGCCGGTCTGGTAGCCACCGCTCTGGTAGTCACCCTGTTGCTGCTGGCCCCAGCCCTGCTGGTCGTTCCAGCCGCCCTGTCCGCCGCCACCTGGGTAAGTCACGGGGAAACGGTACCTGGTGGGTCTGACAGAGGCTTAATTCATCACGCGTTGACTTCGGGAACAGGCGAGGCGTAGCGTGCGCGTTAAATTCAACGCATGATGAACTAAGGAGGCAGATGATGCGCACCGCGCTGGTCACCGCCGTCGCAGGCGCGGTGGTGGCGTTTCTCCTGGGCCTGCTGACCTTCGGCGTGCAGGCCACCGTGCACCCGCACGACGTTCCGCTCGCCGTCGTGGCGCCTCCGCCGATCGCGGAGAAGGTCAAGGCCGCCGACTCGGCCGAGGTCGACATCCGGGTCGTGTCCGCGGACGAGGCGCGGAACCTCCTGCGGGACAAAGAGGTCTACGGGGTGCTGGAGATCGCGCCCGGTCAGGCGACGATCCGGCTCAACCCCGCGGTCAACCCGTCCGGCACGCAGGTCGCGCAGCAGGTGCTGACCGGTGTCGCGCAGGGTGCCGGGCTGCCGGTCAGGATCGACGCGCAGACACCGACGGCCGCCGAACGCACCGCGCCGCTCGCCGCGTCGGCACTGCTGTGGGTCGGCGGGATGATCGCCGGACTGCTGTTCGTGGTGCTGAAGGGCGGCAGGCTCAGGTGGCTGTCGGCGCTGACCACGGCCGTCCTGGTCACCGGCTCGACCACGGGACTGCTGGCGTGGTGGGGCGTCACGTTCAGCGTCGAGGCGCTCACGTTCCTGCTCGCCGTCGCCGTGTCGTTCGCGCTGCTGCAGGCCGGGCTGTTCAAGCACCTCGGCATCCGCGCGATGGGGATCCTCGGCATCCTCTACCTGATGGCGCCCGCCGTCGCGGGCCAGGTGCCGGAGCTGCTCAACCCGGCCTACAAGGCGGTCCTGTGGTCGTGGACGCCGTTCCGGTTCTCGGCGGAAGGCCTGCGCAGCCTCATGTACGACGGGTCCGTCAGCACCGAGTGGTGGGTGTTCGGCGGGATCGCGCTCGTAGGGCTCGTCCTGCTGCTAGCCGGCGAGAAAGCTCAGACGGACCGTGCGAACGGGGTTGTCGACGTTGGTGTCCACGAGGCAGATGGACTGCCACGTGCCGAGCGTCAGCACACCGCCTAGCACCGGGATCGTCGCGTAGGGCGGCACCAGCGCGGGCATCACGTGGTCACGGCCGTGGCCAGGGGTGCCGTGCCGGTGCCGCCACTTCACGTCGCGGGGCAGGATGCGCTCCAGCGCGGTCAGCAGGTCGTCGTCGCTGCCCGCGCCCGTCTCGATGATGGCGACGCCCGCCGTCGCGTGGGGCACCCACACGTGCAGCAGGCCGTCACCGCTCTCGCTGTCGAGGAACCGCTGGCATTCCCGCGTCAGGTCGTGCACGACCTCGTCGGCACCGGTGCGGATCTGGATCTCCTCGCTGCGCATGACCTCAGATCTTACGAACCACCCGTGCGGGGTTGCCGACCGCGAGCACGTGAGCAGGCAGATCACGCGTCACGACACTGCCCGCGCCGACCACCGTGTTGTTGCCGATGGTGACTCCGGGGCAGACGATCACGCCGCCGCCGAACCACACCTTGTCCCCGATGACGATCGGCGCGGTCGTCTCCCAGCCCTCGATCCGCGCGTCGTGGTCCTCGATGGGGTGCAACGCCGTCAGCAGCTGCACGCTCGGACCCATCATCACGTGATCGCCGATGGTCACCGGGCCGCAGTCGAGGATGATGCCGCCGTAGTTCATGAAGCTGTTCGCGCCGATGCGGGTGTTGTAGCCGTACTCGATCTGCAGGCGCTGCATGAACGTCGAGTTCTCGCCGATCTCCGCCACGAACCCCTTGAGGATCGCGTACATCCCGTCGACGTCCTCCGGATCGTGTGCGTTGAACCGGGCCATTTCACGCCAGCCGCGCCGACGGTCCGCGTCCAGCTCGGGGTCTCCGGGGAGGTAGGGCTCGCCATTGATCATCTTCTCGCGGTTGGTTCCCATGAGGACTCAGTATCGTCAGATCATGCGCGTGCTCTTCGCCAGCATGGCCACGGTCGGCCACACCTATCCGTTGATCCCGCTGGCGTCGGCCTTCCGCGCCGCCGGCCACGAGGTGCACTTCGCGGTCGGCGAGGAGATGCACCCGGTGCTCGGGAAGCTCGGGCTGCGGCCCTTTCGTCCGGGGGTCGTGTTCGGCGAGATCTACGCCGAGGACATCGCGCCGGAACTGGAACGGTTGCTGCCCGACCTCGTGATCGGCGAGTGGGCGGTGCCCGAGGTCGTCACCGAGGCCCGGCGCCGCGGGTTCTCCGCGCTGTTCCACGGGTTCGGGCGGATGTTCCCCGACGGCATCGGCTTCGTGCGGCCCACCGGCGGACGGCACCTCGACATCTGCCCGCCCTCGTTGCAGGATCCCGCCTTCCTGAAGCAGGACCGGATCCCGCTGCGGCCGGTGCCGTTCTCGCCGCCCGGTGACGTGCCGGTGCGCACCACGGGCAAGCTGATCTACCTCACGCTCGGCACGGCGTTCGGCACGCGCGAACTGCTCGCCGAGGCGGTCGTGGGGCTCGGCAAGATCTCCGAGGCGCAGGTGGTCGTGGCCGCGCCGCGGGTCGGACTCCGCGACGTGCCGCCCAACGTGAAGGTGTACCCGTGGCTGCCCCAGGCCGAGGTGCTCCGGTACGCGGACGTCGCCGTTCACCACGGTGGCAGCGGCACGATGCTGGGCGCGCTCGCCGCCGGGGTTCCCCAGGTCGTGCTGCCGCAGGGCGCGGACCAGTTCGGCAACGCCGACGCGCTCGTCGCGGCCGGTGCGGCGCTGCGGCCGGCCGCGTTCAGTGCCGGGCCGATCGCGGACTGTGTGCGACAGCTGTTCGCGGACTCCTCCTACCGCGAAGCCGCAGGTCAGATCACCCGGGAGATACGTCACATGCCCTCGCCCGAGGAAGTTGCGGACAGTCTGGCGAGCGTTGTGTAACACTGTTTTTTATGAAGGCAAGCCGCCTGCGCTTCGGGATGAACCTGTGGCCGCCGTTCCTGTTCGCCGGCATCCGCGTCGTGGAGATCTCGCCGGACTACCGGTACGCACGGGTGCGGATGCGTCTGCGCCCGTGGAACCGCAACTTCTTCGGCACCCACTTCGGCGGTTCGCTGTTCGCGATGACCGACCCGTTCTGGGTGTTGCTGCTGTTCAACCAGCTCCAGGGCGACCACGTCGTGTGGGACCAGGCCGGTGAGATCGAGTTCGTCGCGCCCGGCCGCGGCACGGTCCACGCCGAGTTCCGGCTGACCGACGAGCACGTCGCGCAGGTGCTCGAGCAGACCAGCGGCGGCGAGAAGGCCCTGATCTGGTTCGAGACGGACGTCGTCGGGCAGGATGGGACCGTGATCGCACGGGTGAAGAAGCAGGTCTACGCGCGACGTAAGCGCGGCAAGCAGCTCGCGCATGCGTGAGGCCTTCGGAGCGGTTTTCGACGTCGAGCCCGGTTACCTGAACACGGCGTCCATCGGCGTGCCCCCGCGGCACGTCGCCGACGCGGTGAGCGCCTCGCACGAGCGGTGGCGGCGCGGTCAGGACACGTCGTCCACGTTCAACGACGCCGTGGAGATCTCGCGTGAGGCGTTCGGGCGGTTGATCGGGGTGCCCGCCACGTCGGTCGCCTGTGGCGCCACGGTGTCGCAGTTCGTGTCGCTGGTCGCGCAGTCGTTGCCGGCCGGCTCGAAGGTCTTCGTGGATCCCGGCGACTTCACCAGCGTCACGCTGCCGTTCGTCGCCGCCGGGCACCAGATCGTGTCCACAGTGGACGAGTGCGACCTCGTCGCGATGAGCGTGGTCCAGTCGGCCGACGGGAAGATCGCGGACCTCGAAGCGTTGCGGGCGTCGGGCAAACCGGTGCTGCTCGACGTGTCGCAGGCCGCCGGGTGGCGGCCGTTGTCGTTGGCGTGGGCCGATTTCGTCGTCGGCGTCGCCTACAAGTGGCTGATGGCACCGCGCGGCGCGGCCTGGATGGCGGTGCGGCCGGACCGGATGGAGTCGCTCAAGCCGTTGGCGGCCAACTGGTACAGCACCGGCGAGAACTACGGCACCGATCTTGTGCTCCGTTCGGACGCGCGGCGGTTCGACCTCTCGCCGACGTGGTTCTCGCACGTCGGTGCGGCGGTCGCGCTCCCGTGGGTGGCCACACTGGACCTCGAAGCAGTGCGCGCGCACTGCGTGAAACTGACGGATCGCCTCCTGAGTGGACTGGGCCTGCCGCCCAACGACTCGGCGATCGTCTCAGTCGGCAGGCCACCCGTTCAGGGCGTTGTTTCCTCGGTTCGTGCAGGTCGCACGCGGTATGCGTGTCACATGTACAACACGATCGAGGACGTTGATCGGGTGCTCGAAGCGCTCGCGTGACTGCCGTCCGTTACCGTGGGTCCTTGTGTCGGAACCACGCCAGTCACCTGAAGAGGTGACCCAGAACATGCCTCGCTTCCCACCGAGGCCCACCGACACCGCGCCGTTGTACCCGGCCGACGAGCTCGTGAAGCTCCAGTCGATCATGGACAACCGCCAGGGGCACTTGCCCGCGCCGCCGCCTCCACCCCAGCGCAAGTCGACCTGGGTGGGCAAGGCGCTGGCGCTCGTCGGCGTCGCGGTGGTGTCGGGGTTCGTGTGGTGGGTGCTGCAGCCGTCGGACCCGATCGACCAGCAGGTCGCGCAACCGCAGAAGACCGCGGGGGAGTTCGAGTTCACCACCGTGCCGGAGTTGCCGGAACCGGTGAAGGACAGCGACTGCGCTGCCCACGCGACGAGCCAGACGCAGGCCTTCTTCAAGACCACGCCGTGTCTTCAGCTGACGCGTGCGTTCTACACGGCCAAGTTGCCCAACGGCAGCACCGTGTACTCGTCGGTGTCCGTGGTGAAGATGAAGAACGCGGACGAGGCACGGCAGCTGCGCGAGCTGACCCAGAAGGACGGCACCGGCAACGTCAAGGACCTGGTGCTGGACAAGGCGATCACCGTGCCGCCGCTGACCACGCTGGCCAACGGCGGCTACGCCTCCGAGCAACGCGACCAGCTGGTCGTGATCGTCGAGTCCGACTCGCCGACCAGGGGCGCCGACGCGCTCGCGCACAACAAGGAGATGAAGCGGGTCTCCGCGGACGCGATCAGGCTCGCGTCCTCCTTCGGCAGCTAGCCCGAGGCGACACCCGGCATCGTGATCGACGCCGGGTTCGTCCCGGCCGTCCGGCGCCACCGGGTCGCACGGACGGCGGCCGTGGTCAACGCCTCCAACGCCGACGTGCGCAGCGCCTGGTCGTCGGTCCGCTCCAGCACGCCACGCCACGCGGCACAGGTGTCCTGCTCGACGGCCACCAGCGCGGCGAGCGCGGAAGGCCCGTCCGACACCGGCGTGGGCGGCAGGTAGGCGGCCGCGGGCGGGTTCGGGGTCGCGCTGTGGTCGCGCAGCCACCGCTCGGTCGTGTCCCGGCGTGCCCGGTGCAGGTTCGCGCCCTCCGCGACGGCGGCGGCCTGGTCGCCCAGGAACGCCGACACCATGCCGTAGGTCCACAACGCCGCGTGCTCGGTGCCGAGCGCGGTCTGGACGGATTCGACGCTCATGCGAGCACCTCCCGCAGCGAGGCGCAGCCGGCGGCCACCGAGCCGACTAGACCGGCGCGGTAGGCGGGCAGCTTGGCGACGACGGCCGAGGCCTCCCGGACGGAGTCGTCGAGCGCGGTCCGCAGCGCCGCCAGCGGGTCGGGCGGCGTGGGCGGCGAGGTGGGGGCGGGCGGCGCCGTGGACGACGCGGGCGGGCGTTCGCGGTCCACCTCGGCCTGCAACAACGAGGCGTGCGTCTCACGGGCCTTCGCGATCTCGGCGGCCGCGGGCACCGTCGTCAGCGCCTGGGCCAGCTTCGCGTCCGCACGCGCCTGCGCCGCGAGGGCCGACAGCGGGTCCGGCGGCGGTGGCGGCGGAGGTTCTGTGGTGCACGCAACGGCGAGCGGTGCGGCGGCCACCGCGAACAGCACACGGCGGCGGCTGACCGATTCGGAGATCACGCGACCCCATATTGCCAGCAGCCGTGCGGCGCGGTGGGAGCCGGGCGAACCAGATAGTCTGGTCGTCCACGGCCGCCGAAAGTACCGTCGGCCGGGGTTTTCATGCGTTCGAACTGAAGGAGACACCACGTGTCCAGCCCGCCGCGCGGAGAGCTTTCCGCGCAGCTAGCACCCGTTGTGCGGGAAGCTCTCGAGGCCGCCGGCTTCGACCTCGACGCGCTCGACGTGAATCAGGCTGGGCGCCGCCGTCTGGTCAAGGTCGTCGTGGACGGTGAGGACGGCATCGGGCTCGACGAGGTCGCCGAGGCGAGCCGCGTGGTCTCCGCCGCGCTCGACGAGCACGACCACATCATCAACGGGCCGTACACCCTCGAGGTCACCTCGCCGGGTGTCGACCGCCCCCTGACGCGCCCGCGCCACTGGAAGCGCGCTCACCTGCGTCTCGTGAAGATCAAGCAGCCCGAGCAGGCCGAGTGGTTCGGCCGGGTCGGCGAGTGCGACGAGACCGGGGTCGAGCTGCTGCACAAGGACGAGCTGCGGCGCGTGGAGTACCGCCATATCGAACGCGCGGTCATGGAGATCGAGTTCAAGCAGCCGCCGGTCGAGGAACTGGCTCGGCTCACTCGGAAAGCACCGAAGGAGGAGCCGAGGTGAACGTCGACATCGCCGCCCTGAGGGCGATCGAACGTGAAAAGGACATCCCCTTCGAGACGGTCCTGGAGGCGATCGAGTCAGCACTGCTGACCGCCTACAAGCACACCGACGGGCATGCCACGCATTCGAAGGTGGAGATCGACCGCAAGACCGGTGTCGTGCGCGTGATCGCGCAGGACATCGCGCCGGACGGTGCGATTCGGGAGGAGTGGGACGACACTCCCGAGGGCTTCGGCCGCATCGCGGCCACCACGGCGCGGCAGGTCATCCTGCAGCGCCTGCGCGACGCCGAGCACGAGCGCACGTTCGGTGAGTTCGCCGCCAAGGAGGGCGAGATCATCGCGGGTGTCGTCCAGCGCGACGCCCGTGCGAACGCCCGCGGCATGGTCGTCGTGCAGGTCGGCGACACCGAAGGAGTGCTGCCGCCGGCCGAGCAGGTGCCGGGCGAGCAGTACAACCACGGCGAGCGCATCAAGTGCTACGTCGTGAGCGTGTCCCGCGGTGCGCGCGGGCCGCAGATCGCTCTCTCGCGCACCCACCCGAACCTCGTGCGGCGGCTGTTCGCCCTCGAGGTCCCGGAGATCGCGGACGGCACCGTGGAGATCCCCGCGGTGGCACGTGAGGCAGGTCACCGTTCGAAGATCGCGGTGAAATCAACGGTTGCCGGAGTGAACGCCAAGGGCGCCTGCATCGGCCCGATGGGTGCCCGTGTGCGCAACGTCATGCACGAGCTCGGTGGCGAGAAGATCGACATCATCGACCACTCGGACGACGCGGCCACGTTCGTCGGGAATGCCTTGTCCCCGGCCAAGGTTGTGTCTGTTCGGGTGCTCGACGAGCGCGCCAAGACGGCGCGTGTCGTGGTGCCGGACTTCCAGCTCTCGCTGGCGATCGGCAAGGAGGGGCAGAACGCCCGCCTGGCCGCCCGTCTGACGGGCTGGCGCATCGACATCCGCAGTGACGCGGAGGCTCCGGCCGCCGGTGCGGTCACATCTGGTTCGGCTGAGTGAGCTCCAGGGGATAGAATTATCAACGGTTCAACGTCGGGAGCGGTCTCCCAGCACATCGGCCCTGTTCGTACGTGCATTGGATGCCGTGCCCGGACGTTGCCGTCTGAGCTGCTGCGTGTGGTCGCGGTGGACGGTTCGGTGGTTCCGGACGTCCGTCGGCGGCTTCCTGGTCGAGGTGCTTGGTTGCATTTCGATCTCGAATGTCTCCGCAACGCCGAGCGGCGACGGGCGTTCTCGCGGGCCTTCAAGGTCCAGGGAGCACTCGACGTCGCTTCGCTGCGCGAGCACGTGGAGCGGCAGCAAGGGAACTTGGCCTCGGGACAGCCCCGCGGCCAACAAGCAACAAGGAAGCAGGTCGACCCGTCATGAGTCAGCCGTGAAGCTGAAGACATGAACGCGCGACGTTAAGACGAGGTCGATGGGACTTGCCCGCCGGCCTCACTACCTAGGAGAGCAGTGGCAGGCAAGGCCCGCGTGCACGAGCTCGCAAAAGAGCTCGGTGTTACGAGCAAGGAAGTTCTCAACAAGCTCGCCGAACAAGGCGAATACGTGAAGTCCGCGTCCTCGACCGTCGAGGCCCCCGTGGCCCGACGGCTTCGTGACGCGTACGAAGCCAAGTCCTCGAAGCCGTCGGCTCCCAAGCCGGCCGCTCCGAAGCCGAAGGCACCCGCACCCGCTGCTGCCGCGGCGCCCGCCGCACCGGCGGAGTCCAAGCCGGCAGCATCCGACAAGCCCGCAGCGCCCAAGGCCTTCCCCGGCCCGAAGCCCGCGGCTCCGCGCCCTCCGGCGCCCAAGCCCGCTCCGGCAGCTCCTGCCGCGCAGGCCCCGGCTCCCGCGGCGCAGGCTCCCGCTCCCGCCCAGCAGCCCCAGGCTCCGGCCGCCGCACCGGCACCCGCCGCGTCGGCTCCGGCCGCCCCGAAGGCTGCCCCGGCTCCGGCCGGTGGCTCCAAGCCGGGCAGTGGCCCGCGTCCGGGCCCGCGCCCGGCTCCGCAGCAGGCGCCCGCAGCACAGCCCCAGCAGCCGCAGGCTCCGGCCGCGTCCGCTGGTGGTCAGTCCCCGTCCGTGGTCCCGCCGCGCCCGCAGTCTTCCAAGCCTGCCGGCCCGCGCGCCCCGCGTCCGGGCAACAACCCCTTCGGCGTCGGTGGCGGCAACGCTCCCTCGCCGCGTCCTGGGCCTCGTCCCGGCCCGCGTCCGGAGCAGGGCGAGCGCCCCTCCGGCCCGAAGCCCGGCGACCCGCGTCCGGCGAACCCTCGTCCGAGTGGTGCGCCCGGCCAGGGTGGTCAGCGTCCGGCTGCCGCACAGGGCGGTCGTCCCGGCGGTCCCGGCCAGGGCGGTCCCCGTCCCGGTGGGCCCGGTCAGGGCGGTCCTCGTCCCAACCCGGGCAACATGCCCCCGCGTCCGAACCCCGGCATGATGCCGGGCAACCGTCCGGCCGGTAACCGGCCTGGTCCCGGTGGCGGCGGCGGTGGCGGTCGTCCTGGTGGCGGCGGCGGTGGCGGCGGTCGTCCCGGTGGGGGCGGTGGGGGCGGTGGCGGTGGCGGCGGCTTCCGCGGAGGCGGCGGTGGCGGTGGCGGCGGTGGCGGCTTCCGTCCCGGTGGCGGCGGTGGCGGTGGCGGTGGCTTCCGTCCCGGCGGCGGTGGCGGCGGTGGCGGTGGCTTCCGACCCGGTGGTGGCGGCGGCGCAGGTGGCGGTGCCCCTGCCGGTGGCGGCGGTTTCCGCGGTCGTCCCGGTGGCGGTGGCGGCGCTGGTCGTGGCGGTACTGCTGGTGCCTTCGGTCGTCCGGGTGGTCCGGCGCGTCGTGGACGCAAGTCCAAGCGGCAGAAGCGCCAGGAGTACATGGACAACATGCAGGCGCCTTCGGTCGGTGGCGTCCGCCTGCCCAAGGGGCAGGGCGAGACGATCCGCCTGCCGCGCGGTGCCTCGCTGACCGACTTCGCCGACAAGATCAACGCCAACCCGGCGTCGCTCGTGCAGGTGCTCTTCCACCTGGGCGAGATGGTCACGGCGACCCAGTCGGTGTCCGACGAGATCCTGGAGCTGCTCGGCTCCGAGATGAACTACGTCGTGCAGGTCGTGTCCCCCGAGGAGGAGGACCGCGAGCTGCTGGAGACGTTCGACATCACCTACGGCGAGGACGCCGGTGACGAGGACGACCTCCAGATCCGTCCGCCGGTCGTGACCGTCATGGGTCACGTCGACCACGGTAAGACGCGACTGCTCGACACCATCCGCAAGGCGAAGGTGGCCGAGGGCGAGGCCGGTGGCATCACCCAGCACATCGGTGCCTACCAGGTCCAGACCGAGCTCGAGGGCAACCCGCGGCTCATCACCTTCATCGACACCCCGGGTCACGAGGCGTTCACCGCCATGCGTGCTCGTGGTGCGAACGCGACCGACATCGCGGTCATCGTCGTCGCAGCCGACGACGGCGTGATGCCGCAGACGGTCGAGGCGATCAACCACGCGCAGGCCGCTCAGGCGCCGATCGTGGTCGCGGTCAACAAGATCGACAAGGAGGGTGCGAACCCCTCCAAGATCCGCCAGCAGCTCACCGAGTACGGCCTCGTCGCCGAGGAGTACGGCGGCGACACGATGTTCGTCGACATCTCGGCGAAGCAGGGCATCAACATCGACAGCCTGCTCGATGCCATCCTGCTGACCGCCGACGCGTCGCTGGACCTCCGGGCCAACCCGGACATGGAGGCCCAGGGTGTCGCGATCGAGGCTCACCTCGACCGCGGTCGCGGTCCGGTCGCCACGGTCCTCGTCCAGCGCGGAACGCTCCGCGTCGGCGACTCGATCGTCGCGGGTGACGCGTACGGTCGCGTCCGCCGCATGGTCGACGAGCACGGCGACGACGTGCACGACGCGACCCCGTCGCGTCCGGTGCAGGTCATCGGTCTGACCTCGGTGCCGCGCGCCGGTGACTCGTTCCTCGTCGTCGACGAGGACCGCGTCGCCCGCCAGATCGCCGAGCGTCGTCAGGCCCGCACCCGCAACGCCGCCAACGCGGCGAAGCGCAAGCGCGTCAGCCTGGAGGACCTGGACGCCGCGCTGAAGGAGACTTCAGCACTCACCTTGATCATCAAGGGTGACAACTCGGGTACCGTCGAGGCCCTCGAGGACGCGCTCATGAAGATCGAGGTCGGCGACGACGTCGAGCTGCGCGTGATCCACCGCGGTGTCGGTGGCATCACCGAAGGCGACATCAACCTCGCCGTGGCCGGTTCCGCCATCGTCCTGGGCTTCAACGTCCGGGCCGAGGGCAAGGCGACCGAGCTCGCGAACCGCGAGGGTGTGGACGTCCGGTACTACACGGTCATCTACCAGGCGATCGACGAGATCGAGGCGGCCCTCAAGGGTCTCCTCAAGCCGGAGTTCGAAGAGGTCCAGCTCGGCCGCGCCGAGGTCCGCGACGTCTTCAAGTCCTCCAAGGTCGGCACGATCGCGGGTTGCATGGTCCTGTCGGGCGAGATCCGCCGCAACGCGCGTGCTCGCCTGATCCGTGACGGCAAGGTGATCGCGGAGAACCTCCCGATCAGCTCGCTCAAGCGGTTCAAGGACGACGCCACCGAGGTCCGCGAAGGTTTCGAGTGTGGTCTCACGCTCGGCAACTACAGCGACCTGAAGCTGGAAGACATCATCGAGACCTTCGAGATGCGCGAGAAGCCGCGCGCCTAGTCGGTCGATGAGGGGTGCGGAGCCGTTTTAACCGGTGGCTCCGCACCCTTTTCTTCTGGAGGATCTTGCCCATGTACGTGGGTGCTCTGGAACTGGACGTGCTCTTGGGCGACGTCCATTCGTTGAAGGAGAAGCGCTCGGTGGTGCGGCCCGTCGTGGCCGAGCTGCGCAAGCGCTTCGAGGTCGCTGTCTCCGAAGCCGGTCATCTCGACCTGCATCGGCGCAGCTTGATCGGGGTCGCGGCAGTCGCCGCCGACCTGGAGCACGTCAGGGACGTCCTCGCCGGCTGTGAAAGGCTGGTCGCCGGACGTCCCGAACTTGAACTGCTCTCTGCCCGGACGCGTTTCGTCGGGCCGGAGGACGACTAGGAAGGGGAGGCTCGTGGCCGACACGGCACGTGCCCGCAAGCTCGCCAAGCGGATCTCGCAGATCGTGGCTTCGGCTCTGGAGCACGAGGTCAAGGATCCGCGGTTGGCTCGGGTCACGATCACCGACACCAAGGTGACCGGGGATCTGCACGACGCGACCGTTTACTACACCGTGCTCGGTGAGCGCCTGAACGTGGAGCCCGACTACGCCGGGGCCGCTCTGGCCCTGGAGAGCGCCAAGGGTGTGCTGCGGTCGATGGTCGGAGCTCAGACGGGGGTGCGTTTCACGCCCACGCTGACGTTCATGACCGACACCGTTCCGGACGAGGCTCGGAAGATGGAAGAGCTCCTCGCCAAGGCGCAGGCCTCGGACGCCGAGGTGGCTCGGCGCGCGGTGGGAGCTGCTCCCGCCGGAGAGGCCGACCCGTACAAGGCTCCTCGTGAGGACGAAGACGAGGACTGACGAGCAACTGACCAAGGCGGACACGTGCGAACGTGTCCGCCTTTGTGTTGCGCGGCCGTTCGTCCACATGGCACACAGGCGCGGAAATCGGATGGAAACTGTCTTGTCTGAGGGTGCCGTACAACATTTCGAGACGGTGAGCGGCTAACGTCTCCCTGTGGCAGACGACCTGAGCACGACCATTGCCGAGGCCGCGCGGTTGCTGGCCGGTGCCCGTGATGTGACCCTGCTCAGTCACATCAACCCCGACGCGGACACGCTCGGGAGTGCCCTCGCGGTGGGACTCGCGCTGCACCGGCGCGGAGTGACGGTGCGGGTGGCCTTCGGCGAGCCCGAGGATGTGCCCGAAAGCCTGAAAGCGCTGGACACAGCGGGGTTGCTGGTCCACCGCGACGAGGTGCCGGAGCAGCCGGAGTTCCTGGTCGTCATGGACACGGGAAGCCTGCAGCGGCTCGGACCGCTCGCCGGCCGCGTCGCCGCCTGCACCGGGCCCGTCATCGTGGTGGACCACCACGTGTCGAACACGCGGTACGGAACGGTGAACTGCATCGACGACCGTGCGGAAGCCACGGCGCTCATTGCACTCAAGTTGCTCGACGAGATGGACGTCGAGATCGACGAGCCCATTGCCCGCTGCATTTACGCCGGACTCGTGACCGATACCGGGGGCTTTCGGAAGGCCGGACCCGAGGCTCACCACACCGCCGCGCGCTTGCTCGAGACCGGAGTGGACGCCTACGCCGTTACGCGGCCGTTGATGGACGCACATCCGTTCGCGTACCTCGGCATGTTGTCGCGGGTGTTGGCCAAGGCAGAGCTTGACCAGAAGGCCGCACACGGCCTGGGACTGGCGCATGCGGTCGTGAGCCTTGACGACGCGCGTGGAGTGCGTAGCGAAGAGGTGGAGAGCGTCATCGACGTCGTGCGCTCCGCCTCCGAGGCCGAGGTCGCGGCCGTGTTGAAGGAACTGCGGCCTGGGTTCTGGTCCGTGTCGCTGCGGGCCGTGAGCCGGGTCGATGTTCGTGAGGTGGCGCAGATCCTCGGGGGCGGTGGGCACCGGCTGGCGGCCGGGTTCACCTTCGACGGGGCCGCTGAGCAGGTCGTCGCCGCGCTGAAGGGCGCGTTGGAGCAGGTGGGGTCATGACACGGACAGGGAGCCCGCGGCTGCTGCGGGAGATCAACGACCGGGCCGCGATCGAGACGCTGTTGCGCAGTGGGGCGATGACGCGGGCCGAGCTGGAGGAGGTCATCGGGCTGTCCAAGCCCGCGACCGCCCAGCTGCTGGCACGGCTCGAAGAGGACGGCATGGTCGTCCGCACCGGGTTGCGCGGTGGCGGGCGTGGACCTCGGGCACAGATGTGGGCCGTCAACGGCGGCGTCGGGTACGTGGCCGCGGTGGCGTTGACGGCCGAGCTGATCGACGTGGCCATCGCGGACATCACCGGATCGCTGCTGGCCGAGCACAGCGCGCCGATGCCGAAGGAGAACACCCTTCAGGCCTTCCGGGAGACGGTGCAGAAGGCGACGGCGCTGGCCGGGCTCAAGCTGGACGCGCTGGCGCACGTAGTGGTCGGCACTCCGGGTGCCGTGGATCCGTCCACCGGGCACCTCGGGTTCGCGCCGCACCTGCCGGGGCTGGTGGACGTCGACCTGCCCTCGACGTTGCGGGAGCTGTTCGGCACGTCGGTGTCGATCGAGAACGACATCAACCTCGCCGCGCTGGAGGAGATGAGCTCCGGCAAGGCGGCCGGGGTGCGCAACTTCGTGCTGTTCTGGCCGGCGGACGAGATCGGGTCGGCGGTCGTGGTCAACGGCGTGCTGCTGCGCGGCGTCACCGGCGGCGCGGGTGAGATCGACTCGATGCAGGTGCCCGGTGGGCGCTACGGCGACCAGGTCGACAGCGACGCGATCGTGGAGCTGGCGGCCGAGTACGGCATCAAGGAGTCGTCGGGGCTGGAGGCGGTGGCGCACGCGCTCAACGCCGGTACCGAGGGGCGGGCGTTCCTCACGGTTCTCGCGCATCGGATCGCGCTCGGGCTCGCGAACGTCGTGTGCGTGCTCGACCCGGAACTGGTGCTGCTGTCCGGTGGGGTGGCGCACGCGGGTGGCGAGACGTTGTGCGATCTCGTGGCCGCCGAGCTGCTGAAGCTCGTCGTGCCGCGGACGCCGGTGTACCTCGCGCAGATCACCGCGAACCCGGTGCGGTCCGGGGCGTTGCACTCGGCGCTGGCCGTGGCGCGCGAGCAGGTGTTCGGGCTGCCCCAACGGTCGTGAGTGGCCGCCATCACCGCACGGTGGTGGCCGTCACCGCATAGGTTCGTCCGGTGGAGGATCGGGTTCCCGCTCGGCGGGTCATCGGGCTGGCGGTACCCGCTCTCGGGGTGCTGGCGGCCGAGCCGTTGTACGTGCTCGTCGACACGGCCGTGGTCGGGCACCTGGGGGCGTTGCCGCTCGCCGGGCTCGCGCTCGGCGGTGTGTTGCTCACGCAGGTGTCGACGCAGCTGACGTTCCTCTCGTACGGCACGACGGCGCGCACGGCCCGGTTGCACGGGGCTGGGCGGCGTCAGGAGGCCGTCGAGGAGGGCGTGCAGGCGACGTGGCTGGCGCTGGCGGCCGGAGTGCTCGTCGTGCTGTTGGGGCAGCTGTTCGCGCGGCCGTTGGCGGAGCTGCTCGCCGGTGGTGGCGCTGTGGCGGACGCGGCGGTGGAGTGGGTGCGCATCGCGTTGTTCGGTGCGCCGTTCATCCTCGTCACGATGGCCGGCAACGGGTGGATGCGCGGTGTTCAGGACACCAAACGGCCCCTGAAGTACATCCTGATCGGCAACGGCATCAGCGCGGTGCTGTGTCCCGCGCTCGTCTACGGCGCGGGCTGGGGCCTGGAGGGCTCGGCCGTCGCGAACGTCGTGGCGCAGGTGCTCTCGGCCGGGCTGTTCTTCAAGGCGCTGTTCGCGGAGCACGTGTCGTTGAAGCCTCAGTGGACCGCCATGCGCGCGCAGCTCGGCATGGGGCGTGACCTGGTGTTGCGGAGCTTGGCGTTCCAAGCGTGCTTCATCAGTGCGGCCTCCGTCGCGGCACGGTCGTCCGTCGCTGCCTTGGGTGCGCATCAGGTCGTGTTGCAGCTGTGGACGTTCCTCGCACTTGTGCTCGACTCGTTGGCCATCGCGGCGCAGTCGCTCGTCGGCGCGGCACTGGGGGCGTCGAAGCGTCGGCAGGCGGAGAAGCTCGCCTGGCAGATCACGCGGTACGGACTGGTGTTCGGCATCGGCCTCGGGCTCGTGTTCGCGGCGTTGTTCACGGTGCTGCCGCGGGCGTTCACGACGGACGCCGGGGTGCTGGGCGAGATTCCGAACGCGTGGTGGTTCTTCGTTGCGCTGCAACCGATCGCGGGCGTGGTGTTCGCGTTGGACGGTGTGCTGCTGGGCGCCGGTGACGTGAAGTTCATGCGGACCGCGACGCTCGGCTCCGCGGTGATCGGGTTCCTGCCGCTCGTGTGGGCCTCGTACGCGTTCGGGTGGGGGCTCGCCGGGATCTGGACGGGGTTGTCGGCGTTCATGGTGCTGCGGCTGGTGGCCGTGGTGTGGCGTACGCGGTCGGGGGAGTGGGCGGTCGAGGGCGCGGTTCGGTAGCTGTGAGCAGCCCCACGGGGTGGACGCCCGATCGGACGCTGTGTCCGACCTCACGGCATGAAATCGTTACCAAGAAGGTTGTTTAGGCGATGTAACTAATGTCTGCCTGCCTCCGACCTGGGGAGAGTGCCGCCTTGCCACCGGTCGATCGCGCCACCCGCACTTCGTGGCTGATCTGGACCACCGCCGTCTTCGTCTACTTCGCCGCCCTGTTCCACCGCACCACGCTCGGCGTGGCCGGACTGGAGGCGAGCGAACGTTTCGGGCTCGGACCCGCTCAGCTCGGTGTGTTCACCGTGCTGCAGATCGGGGTCTACGCCCTCATGCAGATTCCCACCGGTCTGCTCGTGGACCGGTACGGGCCGCGCCGGGTGCTCACCGTCGCCGCCCTGCTCATGGGCACCGGCCAGGTGCTCTTCGCCATCGCCGACTCGTACGGGCTCGGGCTCGTCGCGCGGGCCGTGCTGGGCATGGGTGACGCGATGACGTTCATCAGCGTGATCCGCCTCGTCGCGACGCACTTCCCGCCGCGCCAGTACTCGCTCGTCGTCGCGGTCACGGCCGCGATCGGCGGTGTCGGCAACCTCGTCGCCACCGTGCCGCTGACGCTCATGCTCGGCTCGATCGGGTGGACGTGGGCGTTCCTCATCGCGGGCGGGGTGACCGCGCTGTACTCGGTCGTGGCGTTCCTGCGGGTGCGGGACGTGCCGGCTGGATTCACCGCGCCGAAGCCGGAAGTCGTGCCGTTCAAGAAGATCTGGCCGAAGGTGCGGCAGGCGTGGCGCGTGCCCGGCACCCGGCTCGGGTTCTGGGCGCACTTCAGCACCATGTCGACGCCGGCCGTGATCGGTCTGCTCTGGGGCTACCCGTACCTCGTGCAGGCGCAGGGCATGTCGCCGCGCGCCGCGTCCTCGACGCTCGGCCTGCTCGTCATCGGCGCGATCGTGGCGAGCCCGATCATCGGCGGCCTGTTCTCGCGCAACCCCGAGTGGCGCATGCCGATCTCGGTCGGGTTCCTGGCGTTCGCGTTCACCGGCTGGGGCGTGCTGCTGCTGTGGCCGGGCGGGCACGTGCCGGCGCCGGTCATCGCCGTGGTGTTCCTCGTGCTGACCGTGGGCGGGCCGATCTCGGGCGTGGCGTTCGCTCTCGCCCGTGACTACAACCCGTCGCATCGCCAGTCCACCGCGAGCGGTCTGGTCAACGTCGGCGGCTTCCTCGCGGTGACCGTGACCGCGTTGGGTGTCGGCGTGCTGCTGGACCTCGTGGAGGGTGTGCTGGCGCCCGCCACGGCGTTCCGCGTGGCGTTGAGCTTCTGCGTGCTGGTGCTCGTTCTGGGCGGCTGGCGGATGCTCGTGTGGTGGCGTCGCGCGCGTGCCGCGGTGTTCGAGGCCGAGGAGCGCGGGGAGACCGTGCCGGTGCAGATCCGGCGTCGTCGTTGGGACGCTCTGCACGTCGCTTAAGCTCTTGCGCCGTGAAACCCTCTGTTGCACCGGGCCTGGTCGTCGTCGACAAGCCGGACGGCATGACCTCGCACGACGTGGTGGCGCGTGTGCGCAGGATTCTCGGCACCCGCAAGGTCGGGCACGCCGGCACGCTGGACCCGATGGCGACCGGCGTGCTCGTGCTCGGCATCGAGCGGGCGACGAAGCTCCTCGGCCACCTCGCCCTCGACAGCAAGGCCTATCTCGCGACGATCGTGCTCGGCGCGTCCACCACGACGGACGACGCCGAGGGCGAGGTTCTGTCCACTGAGGACGCTTCCGGCGTCGCGGACGACGCGATCGCCGCCGAGATCGCGAAGCTGACCGGCCCGATCCAGCAGGTGCCGTCGTCCGTGTCCGCGGTGAAGATCGACGGCAAGCGCGCCTACGCACGGGTGCGCGCCGGTGAGGAAGTCGAGATCCCCGCACGCCCCGTGACGGTGCACCGGTTCGACGTGCTGTTCTCACGCCGTGAGGACAAGCAGGTCCTCCTCGACGTGATGGTCGAGTGCTCGTCCGGCACGTACGTGCGCGCGCTGGCCCGCGACCTCGGCGCCGCACTGGGCGTCGGCGGGCACCTGGGGGCGTTGCGGCGAACCAGGGTCGGCCCGTTCGACCTCCGCGTGGCCAAGACCCTGGCGCAGCTGGAGGAGACGCCCGGCCTGTCGCTGGACCTGGACTCGGCGGTCGCGACGGCGTTCCCGCGCCGGGAGATCGACCCGACCGAGGCTTCGGCGCTGTCGCACGGGCAGCGGCTGCGCGCGGGCGGGATCGAGGGGACCTACGGGGTGTTCGGGCCGGACGGGCACGTCATCGCGCTGGTCAAGGACGAGGGCACCGCCTGCAAGCCGGTGGTGGTCCTGAGCCCGGCCGACTAGGGCTGGTGCCCGAGTTCGGACCGCCTTGCGAGGCGGGCAGGCGTCAGGCGGGACGGGCGTCGTAGGCTGATCACCGTGCAACGCTGGCGCGGACTAGATCACCTTCCCGGCGGCTGGGGCCGCTGCGTAGTGACCATCGGCGTGTTCGACGGTGTCCACAAAGGCCACCAGGCCCTCATCGGACGTGCCGTCGAACTCGCGGAGCAGCGCGGACTGCCGAGCGTGCTGATGACCTTCGACCCCCACCCGTCCGAGGTCGTGCGGCCCGGCAGCCATCCCGCGCAGCTCACGACGCTGCGGCGGCGGGCAGAACTGGTCGAGGAGCTGGGCATCGACCACTTCGTGGTGGTGCCGTTCAGCCTGGAGACCAGCCGGATGCCCGCGGACCAGTTCGTGCACGAGGTGCTGGTCGAGAAGCTGCACGCGGCCGCTGTCGTGGTGGGTGAGAACTTCACCTTCGGGCACAAGGCTGCCGGTACCGTCGCGATGCTGCGCCAGCTCGGGCAGCGGTTCGGATTCGTGACCGAGGGGGCTGATCTGGTGTCCGCAGAAGAGGTGACGTACTCGTCCACCTACATCCGGGCGTGCATCGACGCCGGCGACGTGAAGGCGGCGGCGGAGGCGTTGGGCCGGCCGCACCGGCTCGAGGGGATCGTCGTCAAGGGCGACGGGCGCGGCAAGGACCTCGGGTTCCCGACCGCCAACCTGTCGACGCCGAAGTTCGCCGCGGTTCCGGCGGACGGCATCTACGCGTGCTGGTTCACCGACGCCAAGGGCAAGACTTTGAAGGCCGCCGTCTCGGTGGGGACCAACCCGACTTTCTCCGGCAGGGAACGCCGGGTCGAGGCGTTCGTGCTCGACGTCGACGAGGACTACTACGGGCAGCGCGTCGCCGTGGACTTCGTCGAAAGGCTGCGCGAGATGGAGAAGTACGACTCCGTCGAAGCCCTGCTGGAACAAATGCATCGAGATGTAGACCGAACGAGGGAACTGCTCACCGAGTCGTGACCGTCAGATTGGGCGAAGCGGACGTCTGTGCGTTCGCAGGCTGGCAGGATGCTGGTCGGAGAACGGGCTACTGGAGAGGGCGACGTGGAGGACCACAAGATCGTTCAGCGCAACCTCGCCCTGCAGAGGGAGTGGTACGGGGAGCCTCTGGGTGACCGCGTGCGCCGGTTGGTCGTGGCCTTCAACGTGTCCCAGGCCCAGCTCGCGGACGTGCTCGGGATCAGCGCGCCGATGCTCAGCCAGGTGATGAGCGGCCGGCGCGCCAAGATCGGCAACCCCTCCGTCCTCGCGCGGATGATCATGCTGGAGCGCAAGATCCTCACGCCGGACGTGGCGACCGGGGCGCCGGAGGCGTTGCAGCGGGCGCTCGACGACGTGCGGGAGTCCAAGCCGACCGTGTCCCGCGACTCGCTGCCGGTCAACGGCGACGAGAGCGTCGCGTACCCGGTGCTGCGCCGCGTCGCCGACCGCGTCGAGCTCCAGCAGGCCGCTGATCTGCTGCACGAGGACTTCCCGGCGATCGCGGAGTTGTTCCGCCGCGCGATCCGCGCCGCGGGTTACCCGGTGAAGTGAATTAATTCGGTTGGCACGGCTTGCCGGTGCGAACCACAATGGGTGAGCGCGCCGGACAGCGGCGCGAAACAGCGCTCGTGAGCAGCGCCGACGGTGCCCGCACACCCGTGAATCGGGTGGGGTTGCGCACGTCAGCGCGCCGCTGAGCACTGTGCCTGATAGCCTTCGCAGTTGGGTCTGGCTGCGGTCCGTGGCGGCCAGTACCGGCTACCCCGGCCAGCAATTCGGCGGGCGGGGCCGCACGGACCTGAACAAGTAGGAGAAGTACCTAGTGGCACTGTCCACGGATCAGAAGAAGTCCATCCTCGGCGAGTACGGTCTGCACGACTCGGACACCGGCTCCACCGAGGCCCAGGTGGCCCTGCTGAGCAAGCGCATCGCTGACCTCACGGAGCACCTGAAGCAGCACAAGCACGACCACCACTCCCGCCGTGGTCTTCTGCTGATGGTCGGCCGTCGCCGCCGTCTGCTGAACTACCTGACCAAGGTGGACATCAACCGCTACCGCGCGCTGATCCAGCGCCTCGGTCTGCGCAGGTGATACTTGCCGAGGGGGAGTGACCGGCCGGTCACTCCCCCTCGGCGCACAACCGGGTGTATACAGATCCCTGGTTGCAAAGAGGAACGAAACACAGGACCCGCATCGCGCGAAGCAGTTTTTCTCGCCGGTCCTCGGTAGTGGCCTCCTGGTGGAAACGCCCCAGGGGACTTCGATCGAAGACCGGCCTCGTCAAAACGCGTGAGCGGTGTCCAAAAGACGAGGAGTAACAAGTAAATGACGGACATCGAGGTCCACGAGGCGACTGCCGTTATCGACAACGGCAAGTTCGGCTCGCGCACCATCCGCTTCGAGACCGGGCGCCTCGCGCGTCAGGCCGCCGGCAGCGTGGTGGCGTACCTGGACGACGAGACCATGCTTCTGAGCGCCACGACGGCGTCGAAGCACCCCAAGGAGCACTTCGACTTCTTCCCCCTCACGGTGGACGTCGAGGAGCGCATGTACGCCGCGGGCCGCATCCCCGGCTCGTTCTTCCGGCGTGAGGGCCGTCCCAGCACGGACGCCATCCTCACCTGCCGCCTGATCGACCGTCCGCTGCGCCCGTCCTTCGTGGACGGTCTGCGCAACGAGATCCAGGTCGTCATCACGGTGATGAGCCTGAACCCGAAGGACCTGTACGACGTCGTGGCGATCAACGCCGCGTCCGCGTCGACGCAGCTCGCGGGTCTGCCGTTCTCCGGCCCGATCGGTGGCGTCCGCGTCGCTCTGATCGAGGGCCAGTGGGTGGCGTTCCCGACCTACGAGCAGCTCGAGAAGGCCGTGTTCGACATGGTCGTCGCGGGCCGCGTGGTCGAGTCCGGTGACGTCGCGATCATGATGGTCGAGGCCGAGGCCACCGACAACGTGATCGACATGATCGCCGAGGGCGCCACCGCCCCGACCGAAGAGGTCGTGGCCGCGGGCCTCGAGGCCGCCAAGCCGTTCATCAAGGTCCTCTGCGAGGCCCAGGCGCAGCTCGCCCAGGTCGCCGCGAAGGCCACCGGCGAGTACCCGACGTACCCGGCCTACCAGGCCGACGCGTTCGAGGCCGTCGAGGCTTCCGCCTCCGGCGAGCTCGCGCAGGCGCTGACCATCGCGGGCAAGGCCGAGCGCGAGTCGAAGCTCGACGAGGTCAAGGCCGCCACGCTCGAGAAGCTGGCCGAGCAGTTCGAGGGTCGCGAGAAGGAGGTCGGCGCCGCGTTCCGCTCGCTGACCAAGAAGCTCGTGCGCCAGCGCATCCTGCGCGACAAGGTCCGCATCGACGGCCGTGGCCTCACGGACATCCGTGACCTCGGTGCCGAAGTGGCCGTGATCCCGAGGACGCACGGTTCGGCGCTGTTCGAGCGCGGCGAGACCCAGATCCTGGGTGTCACCACGCTGAACATGCTGCGCATGGAGCAGCAGATCGACTCGCTCGCTCCCGAGACGCACAAGCGCTACCTGCACCACTACAACTTCCCGCCCTACTCGACCGGTGAGACCGGCCGCGTGGGTTCGCCGAAGCGCCGCGAGATCGGCCACGGCGCGCTGGCCGAGCGGGCGATCATGCCCGTGCTGCCCAAGCGCGAGGAGTTCCCCTACGCGATCCGCCAGGTGTCCGAGGCGCTGAGCTCCAACGGCTCGACGTCCATGGGCTCCGTCTGCGCCTCGACGCTGTCGCTGCTCAACGCGGGTGTCCCGCTGAAGGCGCCGGTCTCCGGCATCGCGATGGGGCTCGTCTCCGACGAGGTCGACGGTGAGACCCGCTACGTGGCGCTGACCGACATCCTCGGTGCCGAGGACGCGTTCGGCGACATGGACTTCAAGGTCGCGGGCACCAAGGAGTTCGTGACGGCGCTGCAGCTCGACACGAAGCTCGACGGCATCCCGTCCGAGGTGCTGGCGGCGGCGCTGGGCCAGGCCCGCGACGCGCGCTACACCATCCTGGAGGTCATGGCCGAGGCCATCTCCGACCCGGACGAGATGAGCGCCTTCGCTCCGCGCGTGACGTCGGTCAAGATCCCGACCGACAAGATCGGCGAGGTCATCGGCCCGAAGGGCAAGATGATCAACTCGATCACCGAGCAGACCGGTGCCGACATCTCCATCGAGGACGACGGCACGATCTACGTCGGTGCGGCGGACGGCCCCTCGGCCGAGGCCGCGATCGGCATGATCAACGCGATCGCGAACCCGCAGCTGCCGAAGGTCGGCGAGCGCTTCCTGGGCACCGTGGTGAAGACCGCGGCGTTCGGCGCGTTCGTCTCGCTGCTGCCCGGCAAGGACGGTCTCGTCCACATCTCGAAGCTGGGCAACGGCAAGCGCATCGCGAAGGTGGAGGACGTCGTCAAGGTCGGCGACAAGCTCCGCGTCGAGATCGCCGACATCGACCAGCGCGGCAAGATCAGCCTCGTCGTGGTGTCCGAAGAGGACGCCGCGAAGCCGGCTGAGGGCGCCGAGGCTCCGGTCGCCGAGGAAGCTGCGCCTGAGGCGGCTCCCGCGCAGTGAGCACGACAGACAACAACGTGACGGCCGCGGGTGCATCCACCCGCGGCCGTCCGCGTACTCACACATTGGGGCACCTGCAGAAGCCGGGCAGCACGCGGGTGCTCGAGATGTCCGCGGGGTCCGAGGTGCGGCGCAGCATGCTGCCCTCGGGCCTTCGGGTCATCACCGAGCGCATCCCGAGCGTGCGGTCCGCCTCGGTCGGGCTGTGGGTGCAGGTCGGGTCCCGTGACGAACGGCCAGAGGTCGCGGGTGCGGCGCACTACCTGGAACACCTGCTGTTCAAGGGAACCGCGCGGCGCACGGCGGCGGCCATCGCGGAGGAGATCGACGCGGTCGGCGGCGAGCTGAACGCGTTCACCGCGAAGGAACACACCTGCTACTACGCGCACGTCCTGGACGAGGACCTGCCGCTCGCGGTGGACCTGGTCGCGGACGTGGTGTTCGAGGCGATCTGCGGTCCGCGTGACTTCGAGACCGAACGTGGTGTCGTGCTCGAAGAGATCGCGATGCGCGACGACGACCCAGAGGACCTGCTGCACGACGCGTTCATCGAGGCGTTGTTCGGCGCGCATGCGTTGGGGCGTCCGGTTCTCGGCACCGAGAAGTCCATTCAGGACATGGAACGGGACGCGCTCTACTCGTTCTACAAGAAGCGGTACACGTTGCCGCGCATGGTGTTCTCCGTCGCGGGCAACATCGAGCACACGCACGTGATGCGTCTGGTGCGCAAGGCCGTCGGCGACCGGCTGTCGCGGGAGGGCAGCGCGGTGGTGCCCCGAGCGGGTCGCGCGCGCATCGCCGACGCCCGCAAACTGGTGCTGCACACCGACGACACCGAGCAGGCGCACCTGATGCTCGGCATGCGCGGTATCGACCGCCACGACGAGCGCCGGTTCGCGCTGAACGTGCTGAACGCGGCCATCGGCGGTGGCATGAGCTCCCGGCTGTTCCAGGAGGTCCGCGAACGACGAGGCCTGGCGTACCAGGTCTACTCGTCCGTCGGCCTCTACGCGGACACCGGCACGTTCGCCGTCTACGCGGGCTGCCAGCCGGACCGGCTCGGCGAGACCGCCGGCGTCATCCGCGAGGTGCTCGTGGACGTCGCACGCGGCGGCTTGTCGGACGCGGAAGTGGCGCGTGGCAAGGGACAGCTGCGCGGCGCGCTCGTGCTGGGCCTGGAGGACACCAGTTCCCGGATGTCGCGCATCGGCAAGTCCGAACTGAACTACGGCGACCACCTGAGCGTCGAGGACACGCTGGCGCGGATCGACGCCGTGTCGGCCGACGAAGTGGCGTCGCTCGCACGTGATCTGCTGCGCCGTCCCGTCGCCGCGGCGGTGGTCGGCCCTTACGATCACGCCGACGATCTGCCGGACCAGGTACACGAGGTGATTGCATGATTCGCGTCGGAGTTCTCGGCGCGCGGGGCCGCATGGGTTCCGAGGTGGTCCGCGCGGTTGAGGCCGCGAAGGACATGGAGGTCGTGTCGGCCATCGACGCCGACGACCCGTTGCAGGCTTTGGTGGACGCCGGCGCGCAGGTCGTCGTCGACTTCACGCACCCCGACGTCGTGATGGGGAACCTGGAGTTCTGCATCGCCAACGGAATCCATTGCGTCGTCGGCACTTCCGGTTTCGACCAGCCGAAGCTGGACGCGGTGGCGGCGTTGCTCGCCTCACAGCCTTCAGTCGGTGTCCTCGTGGCGCCGAACTTCGGCATCGGCGCCGTCCTGCTGATGCGCTTCTCGGAGATCGCCGCCCGCTACTACGAGTCGGCCGAGATCATCGAGCTGCACCACCCGCGCAAGGCCGACGCCCCGTCGGGCACGGCCGCCCACACCGCCCGCCTGATCGCGGCCGCACGCTCCGGCATGGACCCCATGCCCGACGCGACCACGCAGGAGGAGCCGGGCGCACGCGGTGCCGTCGTCGACGGCGTGCGGGTCCACTCGCTGCGGATCTCCGGGATGATCGCGCACCAGGAGGTCGTGTTCGGCGGCGAGAGCGAGACCCTGACGATCCGTCAGGACTCGTTGCACCGCACCTCTTTCATGCCCGGCGTCGTGCTGGGTGTGCGGGAGATCGTGGGTCGTCCCGGGCTCGCCGTCGGCCTCGACAAGTACCTCGACCTGTGAAGGTTCGGATCACCGTCGGGGTGCTGATCGCGGCTCTCGCGGTCTACTTCGTGCTGCTCACCGGCCGGGCTGTGGCGTTGCTGCAGACCGGTGAGGTGGTCGGCGTGCTGCTCGGTGTCGGTGTGTTGATCCTGCCGGTGCTTGGTGTTTGGCTTGTGTACTCCAACCTGCGGTTTGGGTGGGAGACCGAGAAGATGGCCCGCGAGTTGGATGCGGACGGGTTGCTGCCTGATGTCTCGCATCTGCCTCGGCGGCCGTCTGGGCGGGTGGATCGGGATGCTGCCGACTCTTGGTTTGAGGAGCGGCGGGCTGAGGTTGAGGCTTCGCCCGAGGACTGGCGGGTTTGGTTTCGGTTGGCTTACGCGTATGACATCGCTGGGGATCGTGGGCGGGCTCGCGAGACCATGCGGAAGGCGATTGAGTTGCACGCCTGATCTTGTCGGGGGTGCTGAGTACGTTGAGATGTAGGGGTTCCTGGATTGGGGGGACCCCTGCGTCAGCGTGCGCGTTCTTGTGATCCGCGACCGGGTGGGTGGGTCACCTTGCGGGCGGGCGGGTTGCGTTGGGTGCTTCCCCTGGGGGCTCTGCCCCCAGACCCCCGGCAATCTGATCGGGGGGTCCGCGCCACTCGCGGGTTGATGGCACGCCTGTTGCTTTGGGC
>NZ_JBIRVV010000026.1:0-86371 GCF_044387305.1 Lentzea sp. NPDC020367
AGCGGTTCCAAGGACGCGCTGAAGGTCAACGACGCCAACGTGATCTGTGGTGGCGTGCACACCGCCAACGCCACCGTCTACCTCATCGACTCGGTCCTGCTGCCTGCCTGACATCTCCAGAGGTAGTAGTACCGCGACTCCGGGAACCGTGCTTTTGCAGGCGGTTCCCGGAGTTTTTTGCGCGCTTGAAGACGTCGACATGTCGTCCGCGATGTGATCACCGTGTGTCCACATGGCACGGCGGGTTTTGTGTCGCAAAGTAGCGAAGAATAGATGTTTCGAATTATTTTGTGGCGTTGAGCTGCTAGAACAAAAGTTTCTCCACTTTCGTGCAATCTGCTCTATCGGGTGAATCCGAATGCCTGATGTACGGGTGCTGATTCGCCGAAAGGGGGTGATTACATGAAGGCGACATGCTCCACAGCGCTTCGCCGCACTCTCGGTGTGGCCGGGTTCCTGATCGGGTTCGGCCTGCTCTCCGCGGGAGTTGCGAGCGCTGACGAAGGTGACTCGCCCGGCTTGCTGGGCGGCGTTGCCGACCTCCTCGCGCCGGTGACCGACACGGTCGCGCCGGTGACTCGAGACATCACGGCGGTGGCCGATCCGGTGCTCAAGCCGGTGTTGAAGGCCGTCGAACCGGTGACCGAGCCGGTGCTCGCGCCGTTGGCGCCGGTCGTCGGCACCACCGTCCGGACGCTGAGTCCGGTGCTGGAACCACTTTCTCCCGCGACCGAGCCGTTGCTCGCCCCTGTGGTGAACACGGTGCGGGACGTGCCGGTGGTGCCGCGGATCGCGGAACCGTTGGTGGCACAGCCTTCCGCTCCGGCGGAGGTTTCGCCGCCGGTCGCCGTTCCGGAGACACCGCAGGTGCCGGTCGTCGCACCGGAGGTCTGGGCCGCGACGGCCGCTCCGGTGGCCAAGGTCCCGCAACAGCAACACATCTCCGCGCCTGACGTGGCGCCACCGATCGAGGCGCCCTCCCCGCCGTCACCTGACGTGCCGTTCGTTCTGCCCGGCACGATGGGATCGGCGTCCTCCGGTGGATCGACGGGCCTCGTGCTCGCGGATCTCCCGGCAGGATCGGGAGTTCGCCCGAGCGGCGAGTCGCTCGTGGTGGTCACCGGCCACCAGGTGCACGGGTCGTGGTGCTACTACTACGGCCGAAGTCATCCCAGTTGATCAGTCCTGACAACCAAGCCGACAGATCACCAAGCTTGTTTGACAGGAAGGTTCGACATGCACAGCTATGTGCGACGCGGTCTCATGGCCGCAGTGTTCTCAGGAGGCTTCCTCCTGGCGGGATCGGCGATCGCAAGCGCTGACACGGGTGGCAACGGCCTCCTGGGCGGCGTCGGCGATGTCGTGCACTCGGTCGTGAACGCCGGCAACGGCGGCAACTCGGGCAACGGAGGCAACGCCTCCAGCTCGAACAACGCCACGTCCGGCAACTCCGGTAACTCGGGCAACTCCGGCGCCACTGGCGGCAACAGCGCCTACGGCGTCTGCGTGCTGGCGGAGTGCCACACCAAGGTGAGCTCGGGCGACTCGGGCAACACCGGCGCGACCGGTTCGACCGGCGACGCCTCCAACCACAGCAACACGGTGGGCGGCAAGTCCGGTGCCGCGGGCAACGGTGGCGACGCCACCGCGGCCGGCCGTTCGCAGAACGCCAACGCGAACGCGGGCAACGGCGGCAACTCGGGCAACGGCGGCAACGCCTCCAGCTCGAACAACGCCACGTCCGGCAACTCGGGCAACTCCGGGAACTCCGGCGCGACCGGTGGCAACAGCGCCTACGGCGTCTGCGTGCTGGCGGAGTGCCACACCGAGGTCACCTCGGGCGACTCGGGCAACACCGGTGCCACCGGTTCGACCGGTGACGCTTCCAACCACAGCAACACCGTGGGTGGGAACTCGGGTCCTGCCGGTGACGGTGGCGACGCGGTCGTGATGTCCAAGGACCAGAAGTGGGGCCACCACAAGAACTCCGGCTCCACGGAGGCCACTGCGGGCAAGGGCGGCAACTCGGGTAACGGCGGCAACGCCTCCAGCTCGAACAACGCCACGACCGGTAACTCGGGCAACTCCGGGAACTCGGGTGACACCGGTGGCAACAAGGCCGTCGTCCGCTCGATCGGTTCGAAGCAGGGCCACAACTGGTTCCAGGGCACCAAGTCCTGGACCAAGGTGACGTCGGGCGACTCCGGCAACACGGGTGCCACTGGTTCGACCGGTGACGCTTCCAACCACAGCAACACCGTGGGTGGGAACTCGGGACCTGCCGGTGACGGTGGCGACGCGGTCGTGATGTCCAAGGACCAGAAGTGGGGCCACCACAAGAACTCCGGCTCCACGGAGGCCACTGCGGGCAAGGGCGGCAACTCGGGCAACGGCGGCAACGCCACGAGCTCGAACAACGCCACGACCGGTAACTCGGGCAACTCCGGGAACTCCGGCGACACCGGTGGCAACACCGCGGTCGTGAAGACCGAGAACAAGCACCAGCAGTGGAACGGTCACAAGGGCCACGGCTGGAAGAACCACGGCTGGAAGCACGACTGGAAGAACCACGGCACCAAGTCCTGGACCGAGGTCACCTCGGGCAACTCCGGTGACACCGGCGCCACGGGTTCGACCGGCGACGCCTCCAACCACAGCAACACGGTCGGTGGGAACTCCGGTCCTGCGGGCGACGGCGGCGACGCCTCGTCCTGGACGCACGGGAAGCACTCCGTGAAGGCGTGACCACGAGGTGATCAGGGCGGGGCTGACTTCGGTCGGCCCCGCTTTTCTTCATGGAACCAAAGCGTTGTGCCGCTTCACTTCTTCTGCACAGTGGCGACCTGTGCTTCCAGCGCGGCCTGCACGGCGTCGAACGGCGCGGTCGACTGCAACGACCGTGCGGTGATCAAAGCGCCTTCGGCCCCCGCGAGCACCGCGTGCGCGAGCAGACGGGCATCCGACTGCTCGATCCCGAACGCCGAGAAGTGCCCGGCCAGCGCGTCGATGATCATCGTGAACGACCGGCCGCCGACGGCGTCGAGTTCGTCGGACTCGCTGGTCGACTCGATCACCAGCGGCGCGATCGTGCACCCCTGCCGGTAGTCGCTCGCCGTGAGGTTGGTCCTGGCTAGTCCCAGGTAGGCGCGGACGAGGTCGCCGGCTGTGGTGGCGTCCGCAGCCGCCCGGTCGATGTTCTCGACCTGTTCCCGCGTGTGTTCGTCCGCCGCCTCCGCCGCCAGTTCGGCTTTGCCGCCGGGGAAGTGGAAGTACACCGAACCGCGCGGCGCCTCGCTCCGCTTCAGCACGTCCGACAGCGCGGTCGCGTGGTAGCCCTGCTCGCGGAACAGCTCCCGGGCAGCGGAAACCATCTTCTGCCGCGCGTCGGAGCGCTTGCCTGCCATGGAACCCACCCTACCCCGAAGGTATGACGTACGACATAGCTCGTTGCCAAGTATGCCGACCGACATAGTATGGATCCACCGACTCGGGAGGGTTCTCATGTCATCTGTTCTCATCACGGGCGCGTCGAGGGGAATCGGCCGCGCCATCGCCGTCGAACTGGCCGGCCGCGGCCACCGCGTCATCGCGACCGCCCGAAACGTGGACGACCTGGCCGATCTGCCCGCCGATCTGCGCCTGCGGCTCGACGTGACCGACCAGGCGAGCGTCGACGAGGCCGTCCGCGCGGCCGGCGAGGTCGACGTGCTGGTGAGCAACGCGGGCACGACCGTGCGCGCGCCGCTCGAGACCGTCCCCATCGCCGAGGTGGAGAACCTGTTCCAGCTCAACACGTTCGGCGCGTTGCGGGTGGCGCAGGCCGTGCTGCCCGCGATGCGCGAGCGCGGTTCCGGCCGGCTGGTGTTCGTCTCCAGCGTCCAGGGCCGGGTGGTGCTGCCGATCATCGCGCCGTACGGCGCCAGCAAGTGGGCCCTGGAGGCGATCGCCGAAGGCCTGGCGCTCGAAGCCGGTCACTTCGGCGTCAAGGTCAGCGTCGTGCAGCCGGGGGCGGTGTCGTCCGGCGGCGCGGAACGGGCGAAGTCGTTCTTCGCCGACGACGACCCGTACCTGCCGCTGCTCCGCCAGGTCGGCGCCCTGCGCGGTGAAGCGGTCACCCCGGAAGAAGTCGCGGCGGCCGTGGCGGACGTGGTCGAACACCCCGAACCCGCGTTGCGCGTCCCGGTCGGTGTTCCGGCCGAGACGCTGCTCAAGGCCCGCAAGGACGCTCCCGACAGCACGCCGTTCCTCCCCGTGGAACTCGACTGGTAGCCGCCTGCCCGACTCCTGCCCGCCTCTCGCCCGGTATTGACAGAGCTGCCATCTGCGAACAACCATGGAAGCGCTCTCATAACCGGTCTGGACCAGTTCTCGGACCGGGAGGCCGCCGACCACCCTGATGCCGGTCGGGGCCCTGCTGACGGAGCACCCCTGCACAAGGAGTCAGATGCGCACTCGAACGAAGTGGTTCAGCGCGCTCGCCGCACTGGCGGCGATCGCATCGGCGGCTATCGCGAGCACACCGGCACAGGCGATCGGCCCCGACCTGCTGCCGCTGAACGTCACGAACAACAGCGGCCGGTCCGAGGCCGTGCACCTGTACGTCCTGGGTACCGACATCCGCAGCGGACGTCTCGGGTACGTCAACCAGGCGGGCGCGTTCACGCCGTGGTCGCCGGGCGGCAACCCGCCCACGCCCGCGCCGGACGTGTCGATCGCCGGCCCCGGTCCCGGCGGCACCGCCTCGCTGCGCGTGCCCCGGTTCATCTCCGGCCGCGTCTACATGTCGTTCGGCGAGAAGCTCAAGTTCTTCCTGACGCCCGACGGCCTGGTGCAGCCGGCGCCGTGGGCGGGCGGCGACCCGAACAGCGGCATCCTGTTCGACTGGAGCGAGTTCACCTACAACGACGCGGGTCTGTGGCTCAACAGCTCCCAGGTGGACATGTTCGCGGTCCCGCACGCGGTGACCGTGACGGGCGCGAGCGGCGCCACGAAGAAGACCGGTGAGCTGAAGTCCGGCGGCCGGGACGCCGTCATCAACGGCATCCGCAACCAGTCCGGCTGGGGCGGGTCGGTCATGTCCCGTTCGGACGGCACGGTCCTGCGCGTGCTCGCGCCGGGCAAGGCGGCCGACGTCGGCAACTTCGACCGCAACTACCTGGACTCGTACATCACCCAGGCGTGGAACGCGTACATGACCAAGACGCTGACCGTGCAGCCGTTCGGCGACCGTCCGGACGTGAAGTACTTCGGCGGCACGTCCGGCGGCACGATGAACTTCAGGAACAGCGCCGGCCAGCAGGTGGCGTCGTTCCAGAAGCCGTCCACGTCGAACGTGTGGGGTTGCGACGGCAATCTGGCCGCTCCCAACGACCAGGTCGTCGGCCCGATCGCGCGCACCCTGTGCGCCGCACTGCACCGCTCCACGCTCGGCCGCATCGACGTGCAGCCCGGCGGCGGTCCCGCGGACTTCTACCAGGGCGCGATCACCAACCACTACTCGCGGCTGGTGCACCAGAACATGGTGGACGGCAAGGCGTACGGGTTCGCGTTCGACGACGTGCAGGCCCAGGAGTCGCTGGTGCACGACGGCGACCCGCGCTCGGCCGGCATCATCCTCACCCCGTTCAGCGGCGGCTCCACGACGCCTCCGCCCGCCACCACCGGCAGCATCGTCAGCGACTGGCACGGCAAGTGCATCGACGTGCCGAACTGGAACTTCGCCGACGGCCAGCGCCTGATCGTGTGGAACTGCACGGGTGGCACGAACCAGAAGTTCGAGTTCACCGGCGGCACGCTGCGCACGGAGAACAACAAGTGCATGGACGTGGCGTGGGGCTCGCGGGACAACGGCGCGGCCGTGCAGCTCGCGACCTGCTCCGGCAACGCGGCACAGCAGTTCGTGCTGAACGGGAACGGCGACCTGGTGAACCCGCAGGCCAACAAGTGCGTGGACATCGCCGAGTGGAACCCGAACAACGACGCCGTCCTGCACATGTGGGACTGCGTCGGCGGCGCCAACCAGAAGTGGCACCGCGGCTGACGAAGAGTTCGTGAACGCGGCGAGGCAGGTCGAGATCTCCGACCTGCCTCGCCGCGTTCGTCAGCAGGGCGGGGAGTACGGCACGTCCGGGACGTACCTGCGCCACTCGTCCTCGGTCAGGCGCGGTCCAGCCGACCCGCACGCCTCGGCGACGGCGGCGTCGAGATCCGCGTTCAGCAGCCGCATGGTCGGGTCGAACATGGTCCACACCAGGGTCCGGCCGTCCGGGCTGAACGCGATGTCGGCGATCGCGATGGCGGGGCCGGACAACGTGGCGATCTCGGTGACGTGCCCGGGATCGCTGACGTTCCACAGCCGCACCGTGCGGTCGTCACTGCCGGACGCGAGCGTACGACCGTCCGGGCTGAACGCGACGCTGCCGACGACGTCCTCGTGGCCGGTGAGCGAGGGGTGCTCGGAAGGCCTGCGCGGGTCGGAGACGTCCCACAGCCGCACGGGTTTGTCGTTGCCGCTGCCGACCGCGATCGTGCGCCCGTCCGGGCTGAACGCCAGGTCGTACACGTCGAGCCTGGTGCCGGACAGCGACGTGATCTCGGCGCCGTCCTGCCACAACCGCACGCTGTGGTCGTCGCTGCCGGTGGCCAGCGTCCTGCCGTCGGAGCTGAACGCCACCGCCCGCACCGCGTCCGTGTGGCCGCGCAGCGTGCCGGTCAGGACGGGGGTGCGCGGGTCGCTGACGTTCCACGTCCACACCTCGCCTGTGCCGGAGCCGGCCACGAGGGTCTGACCGTCCGGGCTGAACGTGACCGCGCGCACGGATCCCAGGCCGGTCAGCGCCGCGATCTCCTTCTGGTCGCTCCACAACCGCACGGTTCCGTCGTCGCCGCTCGACGCGAGGACCTTCCCGTCCGCGCGGTAGGACAACGCGCGCACGGCGCCGGTGTGGCCGGTGAGAGTGCCGAGCCGGACCGGTTCGCGCCTGTCGCTGACGTTCCACAGGTGGATCGAACGGTCGCGGCTCGCCGTCGCCAACGTCCCGTCTCTGCTGAACGTCGCCGCGTAGACCTCCTCGTCGTGGGCTTTCACGACGGTCGCCAGCGTGCTCAGCACCGCGTCGCGCGTCTTGCGCGTCGCGGCGAGGTGGTGTGCGGCCAGACCGAGTTGCAGCCCGAGGGACGGGTTCGCACGATGCTCCACCACCGCCTCGGACGCGAGGTTCTGGGCGATCGCGCTGTTGCGTTGCGACGTGATGTCGTTGCGCGCCCGCACCGCGTAGAACGTCGTCGCCGCCGAGACGACCAGCAGCGCCGCGAGCACTCCGACCAGGTAGCCGAGGCGTTTCGCGCGGCGTCTCGCCACCACGTGCTCCTCGGCTTCGGCGTCGGTGCTGGCCTCGACGAACGCCCGTTCGCGAGCCGTGAGGGCCTGGGACCGGGTGGCCCACTCGCGGGCGGTCGCCAGCCGGGCTCCCCGGTACAGCGCGCTGCGGTCGCGGTCGAGTTGCTCCCACACGTCGGTGGCGTGGGTCAGTTCACGGTGGACGCGTTGCCCGTCGCGGTCGTTGCTGAGCCAGTCCCGGAACCGGGGCCACGTGCGGATCAACGCCTCGTGCGTGATCTCGATGCTGTCCGTGTCGCGCACGACGAGCCGTGCGGCGGTGCACCTGTCCAGCACCACCGCGGTGTCGTGGTCGTCGTCGAGCTCGGCGGGGGAGATGCGGCGCTTGGTGTCCTCGGTGCTCTCACCCAGCACGGCGAGGCGCCGGAAGAGGTCCCGCGCACGGCCCTGCTGGCGCGCGTCCAACGAGCCGTACACCGCCTCGGCCGTCTTCGCGAGCGCACCGTCGATGCCGCCGACGGCCTGGAACCCGGTGAGCGTGAGCCGGTTTCCGCTGCGCCGGCGCCACGTCTCCAGCAACGCGTGCGACAGCAACGGCAGGACACCCGCCTGGCCGTGGGCGTGCGCGATGAGCGTGGCCACGAGATCGCTCTCGACCGTGCAGTTCGCCTTCATCGCGGGCAACGTGATCGCGCGACGCAGCTCCTCCGCCGTCATCGGCCCGACGGTGAACTGGGAGTCCTGCAGCGCGCCCGCCAGCTCGGGAACCATGCAGCAGTGCGTGTAGAAGTCCGACCGCACGCCGATCACCGCCCGGCGGCCGAGCAGTTCGGCGATGAACCGCGTCCGTTCGTCCGGGTCCTGGCAGAGGGTGAAGACCTCCTCGAACTGGTCGACCACGACCACGGTCTCCGGATCGGACGGAAAACCGGGCACCAGCCGCATCGGATGTTCACCCGGTGTCCGGAGAACGTGCGCCGGCAGCCGCGGCAGAAGTCCCGCGCGAATCAGGGACGACTTTCCCGACCCGGACGGCCCGAACACCGCGACGAACTTCTGCCGTTCCACCAGAGCGAGGAGATCGTCGACAAGGCGTTCCCTGCCGAAGAACCGAAACGCGTCTTCAGCGCGATAGACGGAAAGTCCGACATAGGGCGCCTGGTCGTAATCCTCCGGTTCGGCGACAACGGTCGCGTTGAGTTCGGTCGCGAGAGAGTGCCACCGTTGCTCCCACAATTCGACGTCGCCGTCGCAGGCGCGGACGTAGGCGAGCGTGACCTCGAGACTGGGGAACCTGCGCCCGCCGGCGGCCTCGGCGAGCGTCGTCGCGGAGTAGCCGCCGCGCTTCCCGAGCTCGCGGTAGGACGGACCACCGGCGTCCTGACGCAGACGTCGCAGGTCAACGGCGAACTCGACCAGCGCCGTCCCATCGAGCTCCAGCGGTCGCTCCGGGCGTGGCACCTGATGTCTCTCCTCGGATTCGTGTTGTCCGGTGCGCCGCTCTCCGGCGCCTGACAACACGACCACGCTATACACATCACGGGTCCGGCCTCGATGGCCATCAATTGGGGGTGTCATCGAGGCTGGGCCGGTATTGCGACCTGGGTCGTGAATCACTTCTTCACTGGGGAGTTCAACGCATGAAGTTCGCCGCATTGGCCGCTGTGTTCGCCGTGAGCGCCACGCTGATCACAGCCGGGGCGTCCAGCGCTTCGGCGGCGCCGATGTCCGCACAGTCGGTTGTCTGCGTTCAGGAGAACAACGTCATCTATCGCAAGACGCCGGAAGGCACGCCGCTGGGCCAGGTGCACCGCGGCCGGCGTTTTGACGTCTTCGAGTCCGGCGGCCCTGACCTGACGTGGGCCCACGGGAACATCTCCGGCGGGGCCTCGGGCGTGTGGATCTACTGGGGTCTGCTCGGCAACTGCTGATCCCGCAACGCGCGGAACGGGCCCGTCACCCCTGCGGTGGCGGGCCCGTCCGCGTGCCGTGCCACTTTTTAGGAACGGTTGTTCTTGACTGACCGTTCCTGAAAACGCTACGGTCGTCACATGGGACGACGCAGGTCTTTCGACGTCGATGAGACCGTGGCCGCGGCGGCCGACCTGTTCGCCCGCCGTGCCTACGACGGTGTCTCGATCGACGACCTGGTCACTCGACTCGGAGTGCACCGCAACAGCCTCTACGGCGTGTTCGGCAGCAAACGCGGGCTGTACCTGGCGGCGTTGCGCCGGCACATCGAGCAGGACGTCCGCCCGCACCTGGCCCGTGCCGCCCAGCCGGACCACGTGCCCGCGTGGGACTTCCTGCTGGTGGCCGCGGTCGATCGGGCGCCGGACGACCCCGAGGTCGCCGGCCTGGTGTCGGCGGTCCTCGCCGAGGTCGACGAGGCGACGGGTGACCCGCGCGCCACCGAGGTGCTGCTGGGCCGATGGCTGCGCGGCCGGCCGGATCTCGCGCGCCACGACGTCCCCATCACTCACGATGCGCCGGAAGCGGTGCCGGGCAAGGAGATCTGACATGGCGACGATCAGCGTGCAAGGCCAGGACCTGGTGGTGGAGATGAACGGCCTGGACAAGTTGTGGTCGTTGAAGAGCAAGCTGACCATCCCGCTCGCCCACGTGCGGGGTGCCACGGTCGATCCGGGAATCCTGGGGGAGCCGAAGGGGGTGCGGGCGCCGGGCACGCACCTGCCGGGGGTGATCACGGCCGGCACGTTCCACCAGGACGGGGAGAAGGTCTTCTGGGCGGTCCGCGACGGGCTCAAGGCCGTGGTCGTGGAGCTGGCGGACGAGCACTACACCCGTCTGGTCGTCGAGGTCGACGACCCTCGCGCGGTGGTGGCCATGGTCGAGCAGGCGACGAGCCGATGATCGTCAAAGTCGTCTCGGCGCTGGTGGCGGCTGTGTTGGCCGCCGGCATCACGCCCGCCGCTGCCAGCGGTCAGGACTCCTGGTTGCCCGCACGCGACGAGCAGGTGTCCTTCGTGGTCGAGGGCACGACCACCTACGGGACGCTCCACGTACCGGCCCGGCGGCGCGGTGAACGTCTGCCCGCGGCCCTTCTGCTGCCGGGCAGCGGTCCCACCGACCGCGACGGCAACCAGCCGCCCTCGCTCACGCCGAACACCCTCCGCGACCTCGCCACCGCGCTGGACCGCGACCGGGTGGTGAGCCTGCGGTTCGACAAGTACGGAACGGGCCGCACGGGACTGGGAGCCTGGGCCGGGCACCCCCAGGACCTCGACTACCCGGCCTTCGTGCGCCAGGCAGCGGCGGCTCGCGACCTCCTGCAGCGCCGGGCCGAGGTGGCCCGGCACCGGGTGGCGCTGGCCGGTCACAGCGAAGGAGGCATGACGGCACTGGTGCTCGCCGCGCAGGCACCTCCGCGTCAGCGCGCCGCCGCGCTGATCATGCTCCAGCCCCAGTCGTTGCGGCTGCTGGACGTGCTCGCCACGCAGCTGCACGACCAGATCGCCCAACTCGTCGCCGCCGGTGCGTTGACCGAACAGGAAGCGGAGATCATCGACCGGTCGATCGACGTGGCCGTCGCGGATCTGCGAGGCGGCCGCGCCGTCGACACCACGGCCATGCCCGCACCGCTCGCCGCGCTCTTCCAGTCGTTGGCGGGACCGAGCCGCCGCTTCGTGATCACGGACGACGCGATCTTCCCGCCCGACGTCGCCCGCGGGCTGCCGCGGATGCCCGTGCTTCTGACCTGCGGCGAGCTGGACCCCCAGGTGCCCTGCCACGCGACCGACCAGCTCGCGTCCGTCGTGGGCCACCGCGTCGTGCTTCCCGGTGTCGGCCACGCGATGACCACCGCCGACGGGACGCTCTCGCCCGTCCTGATCCGTGAGCTCAGCGCCCTGCGGTGGTGACGGTCCGCCTGGTTGCCCGCGACAAGTAACAATTCGGTTGAGCCGATGAACCTCTCCGTACGTACTCCCGTTCATGCGCCGCATGAACGAGGAGTACGCATGACGCACCGCGTGACGGACAGACGGAAGTTTCGCCTGATCGCATCATTGTCGGCGGTAGCCGTGGTCGCAGCGGGTACCGCGACGGTGGCGTTGGCCGCCAAGGACGGCGAGCCGGCGCCGCTCGGTGCGTTCGCGCCCATCGAAAAGGTGAGCAAGAACGTCGTCGAGCCGAAGATCGGCAAGAACGGCGCCAGTGGCGTCTTCAGGGTCGACTGCGGCACGAACGAGACCAACAAGTTCAGCGCCGACAACCCGGTCGCCCAGCCGGGTCTGAAGCACGGCGCGCAGCACGTCCACGACTTCGTGGGCAACCAGTCGATCAGCGCCGAGTCGACCGACGAGAGCCTGGTCGACGCGGAGACGACCTGCCGCAACGGTGACCGCTCGTCCTACTTCTGGCCGGTCGTGCGCATCAACACCAAGGCCAACCCGCAGGACGTCGGCTCCAACCCCGACAAGATCAAGGAGAACGGCCCGGGCGAGGTCGCGTGTCCGGGCGTCGCCCAGCGCCTGCCCGCCGTTCCGCAGCGGGTGCGCGACGAGATCATCCGGAACCTCCAGCAGCTCTCGCAGCAGCTCAAGGAAGCCAGCGACCGGGTGGCGAGCGCCCAGAACCCGGCCGACCCGAACTTCGTCAACAACACCATTCTCGGCCCGTTGCGCGGCAAGCGCGTCGCCACCCTCGAACGCATCGCGAACGCTCTGAGCCGATCCGGCCGCAAGCCGAACCTGACGCCGCTCGCCGACTGCGACCTGCGCTGGGGCCACGGCCACGGTGGCGGTCACGGCAACGGCAGCAACCACTCGAAGCCGCACAAGTTCGCCGCGGACGGCGTTCTCCAGCAGGCCGAGCAGAACGGCGCGGAGCAGAACGGCGCCGAGCAGGACGCCGCCACGCCGACGATCAAGTGCCCGTCGGTGCGCGAGGCGTTGCCAGGTGTGCCCGACCAGGCTCTGGACGAGGTGGACGACAACCTCAACCAGCTGGACAAGCAGATCGCCGAGGCCAACCAGCGCCTGGTGAAGACCAAGGGCCAGGGAGGCCCGAACTTCATCGACAACGCGATCCTCGGGCCGCTGAAGGACAAGCGCGTCGCGACCCTCGACCGGATCGCGATCGCGATCGGCCGCAACGCCGAGAAGCCGAAGGGACTGGACCGCCTCGCGAAGTGCGGCCTCAACGAGGGCGACGAGGGCGGCAACGAGAACAACGGCAACGAGAACAACAACGGCGGCAACAACAACGGCGGTGCCACCACCACGACCGCCGCGCCGACCACGACCGTCGCCCCGGCGCCGCCGCTGGCCGCTCCCACCGGCAAGAACCTGGAGCTCGTCGGCAACAACGGCAAGATCGTCCGGCCGGCCGAGGTGAAGATCGAGTACCGCGGCAACGCGACCAGCAAGGTCACGGGCATGCCGAAGTTCCTGAAGATGGTCGTCGGTGACGCCAAGCCGACCAGCCGCGGCCCCGCCAACGCCCGCGCCACGTGGACCTGCAGCGGGTTCGAGGACCGTCTGTCCGACAAGTACGTGATCTGCCCGAACGGCAGCAAGGTCATGCGCGTGCACGACTTCGCGGGCTGCTGGGACGGCAAGAACGCGGACAGCGCCAACCACCGCGACCACGTCCGGTTCGCCGACAAGCAGACCGGCGCGTGCCCGCAGGGCTTCAAGGCCATCCCTCAGCTGCGGATCAGCATCTCCTACAACATCTCCCGCGACATCCAGCAGAAGGGCCAGTACCAGCTCGACGCGTTCCCGGAGGAGAACCACAACCCGTTCTCCGACCACAACGACTTCGCCAACGTCAACTCCGACCAGACGATGGCGAAGATCGTGAAGTGCGTGAACGACGGGCGCAAGTGCTCCTGACCTTCGCCTGACCCATCGAACGGGGGAGCCCTCCGGACCTCAGGTCCGGAGGGCTCCCCCGTTGGCGTGCGTGGGGGCTCCCGGCAACTGTCAGGAGACCGAATGCAACGTTGGGGGCCACTTCTCCATTAGGGGTCGAAATCGAAGGCGAGTCGACGATCTGGAGTGGCCGGTGGAGTTTGCCGAGTACGTGGCGAGGCAGCGTCCCGCGCTGATGCGGTTCGCCATGGTCCTGACCTGCCGGACATGGCTGGCCGAGGACCTGGTGAGCGACGTGCTGGGCCGGGCGTTCGAGCGCTGGGAACGGATCTCGAAGATGGACGAGCCGCACGCCTACGTGCGGCGGATGGTCGTCAACGAGTACCTGTCCTGGCGCAGGAGGCTGACGCGCACGTCCCCGCGCGCCGAGATCGAGCCGAGAGTGGTCTCCGACGGCGCGGACGAGCGGGCCGAGCGGGACGCGATGATCAGCCGCCTCGCCGGCCTGCCCAGAAAACAACGCGCGGCCGTGGTCCTGCGCTACTACGCGGGCCTGTCCGACAGGGAGATCGCGGCACAGCTGGGGTGCCGGGAACCGACCGTGCGCAGCCAGATCCATCGGGCACTCAACGTTCTGCGCATCGACCTCACCGCCACCGCCCCGGACTTCCAGGAGACCTCATGAGCGACCTGCGCACTCTCCACGACGCCTTCGCCGAGCTGGAACGGCAGGTCGACGCCGAGGCCGCGTACCGCGCCCCGGTCGTGCGGCGGCGCAGGGCTGTGCGGCTGGTGCCCGTCGCGGCCACCGTCGTCGCGGTGGCGTGCCTGGCCGCGGGTGTGGTGTGGCTGATGCCGGCCGACTCCGGCACGCAGATCGCCGATCCGCCGACCGCACTGTCCACGACCCCGGCGCGCAACCCGGTCCCCACCTCGCCGGACGACCTGATCGCCCGGTTCAGGGTGGTGCTCGGCGACACCGCCACGTTCGAGGCGACCATGAAGACCACCCTGCCAGGAGGTGCCCCGTCGAGGAACCCGGAGCCGCCGGGGACGGGCTCGGTCAAAACACCACAACCGGCGGAGCTGGGCCCCAACCCCACCGCGCTCGTCGGCGGAACCCTGACCTCCGCGGGCATCACCGGGAGCTTCGCCCTGACGATCCATCCCAACCGTTCCGAGCCGAGCGAGTGGTGCCGCCTCGCCCGCACGGAGAACTGCGACGTCACCACGCTGCCCGACGGCTCCCGGCTGGCGACGGGCACCGCGCGGCCGGACACCGGCGCGGTGTCGTACATGGCGGGCATCGAGCGGCCCGACGGCACGATGATCCTCCTGCACGTCGGCAACCAGGAGGACCCCCGAGGCGCCGTGATCGGCACGCCGGGCGGCCAGATCTACGCGCCGCAGCCACCGCTGACCATCGAGCAGATGAAGGCGATCGTCACCTCCGGCAAGTGGTGACGAGGTTCTTCCCTCCCGGCAGTTCGTTCCCTGCCGGGAGGGAAGATTTCGGATGAGCACGCGAAAAGCAGAGAAGCAGGTAGAGACGAATCTCTACCTGCTTCTCTGAAGTACGCCGCCAGGGACTCGAACCCCGGACCCGCTGATTAAGAGTCAGCTGCTCTAACCAACTGAGCTAGCGGCGCTTGTTTGTGTGCCGGAGGCTTGCTCGATCCGACGTGAAGAACGTTAGCACAGGGGTTCCAACGGGTTTTCACGCGGGTCACCCGTTCGACGCTTTGAACCCCGTGTGCAGGAGCCACTGGGCCGCCGCGTAGGTCGGCATGACGCCGGTCGACGCCACTCGCGCCGCGCGTCCCTTGAGGACGAACCGGCTCGCGCCGAGCAGGGCGTCCGAGACCGCGAACAGGGCCGCACCACCGAAAACCCGTCGTGCGCCTGCGCCTCGGGCTGTGGAGGCGGCGGCGACCATCGTGCCGAGCGTCAGGGCGTAGAAGCCCACCGGCTTTCCCATCGGGCCTGCCGCCTTGCCGAACACCACGGCTCCCGCGGCTGATGCCGCGACGATGGGGAGGACGGCCTTGCGGGAGCCGGGGGAGGAGCGGCGGGCCAGTGCGGCGGTGTAGCCGACGTGGGCCACCAGGAAGCTGAAGAGTCCTGTTCGGAACGCCTTGTCCGAGTCGCCGAGCAGTGCGACGTCGCCCAGCCACGAGCCGGCCAGGCCTACCGCCATGCCGGGGTCGCTCGGTGGGCTGGCCACGGCCAGTGCGGGCATCAGAGCGGTCTTCGTCACAGTGCGCGCGGGCTTGGCGCCGCGCACGGCTGCCGCGATCGAGTCCACGACCGCGGCAACCGCGTACGCCTGCTTCTTCATGGGCTCAGACTAAAAGCCTCAGCTCAGGGTGACCGCCGTGTCGTCGATCACGAACGACGTCTGGAGCGAGGCGTCCTCCACGCCGGTGAACTTGACCGTGACCGTCTGGCCCGCGAACGAGGACACGTCGAACGTCTTGAGCACGTAGCCCGCCGCCGCGTTCGTGTTCGAGAGCGTGGCGAGGGTGGTGGTGCCCGCGGTGACCGTCAGCTTGTCGTAGACGGTGCTGCCGGTCTCCTTGGTGTCGATGTGGACGTAGAACGTCAGCGACGCCTTGCAGCCGGCGGGGATCGTCACCGACTGGGACAGCGAGTCGGTGTGCGAGGAGCCGTAGCCGTTCAGCCAGGACGACCAGGTGCCGCTGCGGGCGGGCTCGCCGTCCGCGCTGTGCTGGCCGATGACGCCGGAGCTCGCGGTCCAGGAGGTGGCGCCGGATTCGAAGCCCGGGTTGGCGAGCTTCTGGCCGGAGCAGTTGCCACCGCTGGTGCCGACGGTCCAGCTGAACGACGCGGTGCCGCTCTTGGAGGCGCTGTCCGTCGCGGTGACCGTGACGTTCGAGGTGGCCGCGGTGGTCGGGGTGCCGGAGATGGTGCCGTTGCTGGAGTTGATGGACAGGCCGGCGGGCAGGCCGGTGGCGGACCAGCTGTACGGCGCGGTGCCGCCGCTCGCCGACAGCGGCAGGCTCACCGCGGTGCCGATCGTGCTGGACTGGTTGCCGGGGTTGCCGATCGTCACCGTGCCGGTCGCGCTGCACGTCGGGTCGGCCGACTGCGCGGGCACGCTGATCGCGTCCCAGGCCGCCTTGACCGTGTTGAACTCCGCGCAGCTGCCGGGGTACAGGTTCTTCGCCGCGGTCAGCGTCCAGGTGCGGTACTTGAGGTACGAGCTGCTGGAGGTCTTGAGCAGCATGGCGTTGTAGAAGATCTTGATGGCCTTCTCGACGCCGAGGCCGGTGATCGACGTGTTGTTGCACGTGGTGCTCGTCGGCTGGCCGTTGGTCGGGTTCGTGCCCTGCGAGAGCAGGTAGAACCAGTGGTTGCCGGGGCCGGCGGCCGCGTGGACCTCGGTGTTCGGGATGGAGCTCGAGTAGCAGTTCGCGTGGTTGAGCGCGGACGGGTTGTACATGTTGCGGATCGGGCCGCGGCCGACGAGGTTGATCGTCTCGCCGACGAGGAAGTCCGGGGTGTCGTAGGGCGACGGCTCGTTCGCGAACCACTCGGTGGTGGCGCCGAAGACGTCCGCGACGAACTCCTGGGTGCCCGCGCCGGAGATGCCGCCGGGCGTGTGGTCGTCGATGCCGTGGCCGAGTTCGTGCGCGACGACGTCGATCGAGCCGATCCACTGGCCCGCGGAGTTCTTGCCGATCTGGACCTGGCTGCCGTCGTAGTAGGCGTTCTGGTCGTTCAGGCCGACGCGCATCGGCCAGCCGCCGCCGTTGCCGTCGAAACCGTTGCGGCCGAGCCACTGCGAGAGCATCTTCGACTCGGTCTGCGCCGCGAACAGCACGTCGACGCAGCCGGTCTCGCGGTTGGTCTGGGTGCCGTTGCCCCACGTGTCCGTGGTCTTGGTGAACGTCGTGTTGTTCGCCGCGTCCTGGCAGCTGACGTTGGTCAGCGTCGGGTCTTTGAGCGAGTAGTTCGAGCCGGAGTGCGTGGTGGCGATGGTGACCGGGTTCGGGCCGTTCCAGCCGCTGGTGCCGGTGCCGTGCATGACGCGTTCCTGCTTGCGCAGCACCTTGCCGGTGGCGGCGTCCACGACCACGTCGAGCTTGCTCGGGCCCTCGGAGTCACGGCCGGTGACGGTGACCTTCCAGGCGAGCGTCGGGGCGGAGTCGAGCGCGTAGACGACCTGCTCCGCGGTGCCCACCCCGTCCACAGTGGACATCGTGGTCCTCGCGGCGGTCTCGGCCTGCGCCTTGGTGACGGAAGGCGTGGTGCTGGCGAGGTCGATCGTCGAGTTCTGGCTGACGGAGGTCTGCAGGACCTGGCCGGTCGAGTTCGTGACGACGACGAAGTCGCCGCCCACGACCGGAATTCCCTTGTACGTCCGGTCGTACGGCACGTACTTGAGGCCGTTCGTCGACGAGATCACGCCGTGGCGGACGAACTCGTCGTTCGCGCCGGCGTGCAGCTGTGCGGGGCGGTTCGCGACGAGGCTCGCGGCCGCGTCCACGGCCAGCGCCTCGGCGGTCTGAGCGGGTTGGGCGGCGGCGGTCTGCGCGCCGGTCTGGGTGAGAACGGCTGCGACCAGTGAACCTGCCGCGGCCAGCACGAGTGTGCGTCTCGCTTGCATTTTTCTCCTCGTTGCAGGGCGAACTGACCGGCCCTCGTTTGCAGGGGGAGCCGGTGCGTTCGTCGAGGTGAATGTGGTGGCGGAGCAGGGAAAGGATGAGTTGCGCGGCGACCGTTAACAAGTACTAACTTATTCACACCAACAATTCGTGCGCATTTGTAGGGCTTGCGTCCGCGCATTCCTTTGTCTGGCTTGATGTTCGATTTGCCCCGAGAAGTCTGCGCAGGGCGGTTGGCGTGTGTCCGAGGTGTTCGCGCACTGTGCGGCACAGGTGGGCCTGGTCGGCGAACCCGAGGTCGGCGGCGAGCGCGGCGAGGCTGGGTTCCCCTTCCTCCAACCGGTCCAGCGCGCGGGAGACGCGCATCCCGTTGCGGTAGCGGGTCAGCGACACCCCGAGCTCACGGGTGAAAGCGCGGCTCAGGCGGTACGGCGAGACGCCGAGAAGATCAGCTAACGGAATCAGCCCGGACGCCGCCGGGTGGTCGTCGCCGATCACGCCACGAGCTCTCGCCACCAACGCGCCGTCGCCACTGCCGCCCGGAGTGGGGGTGGTGACGACCTGCTGGACGGCCCGCGCCACCAGCCCCACCAGTTCCTCGGCCCCGTCCTCGCGGGCGGCCAGCAGCAGCCGCCGATGGGCGAGATCGAGCCTGCCGTCCACGTACAGCGACGATCCGGCCAGCAACGGCGTCTCGCCCGCCAGCGAACGCCACAGGTCGGGCCGCAGGCTGATGGACGTGCACACGTCCCCGCCGGCGGGATGGGAGAAGTGCTCCTCCTCGCCGGGTAACCCGAGATAGCCGACCGTGCGGTCCAGATCCGTGCACACACCGCGAACCCGGCGCCGAAATCCACCACTGCGCACGAGCACGAGCCGCACGTCCGCGCGCGGCCGCTCGGCAGACCAGCCGCGGTGGTCGTCCCGGCAGTCCACGGCGGACACGGTGAACTCCGGGCGGGCCGCGAGAGCGATGAAGGAGAGCACCCCTTCAGGCTAGGGACGGGGTCTGACAATTTTCGCGCGCAAGGATGTTCAAGACCCGGAACGCGGTCGCGGAGCAGGCTGGTGCCCGTCGACCCAGAAGGAGAACGAACCATGCCCGCCCAGCTCACCACGATCGTCCTCGACTGCGCCGAACCCGGCCCGCTGGCCGAGTTCTACCGCGCCGTCACCGGGTGGACGATCACCTCCAGCGACGACGATTCCGCCTACCTGGGCGAGAACGGCGTCCAGCTCGCGTTCGTCCGCGTGCCGGACTACCGGCCCCCGGCGTGGCCTGGCTCGGACAAGCAGGCGCACCTGGACTTCCACGTCGAGGACGTCGACCTCGCGGTCAAGCAACTGCTCGAACTCGGTGCCACCAAACCGGATTTCCAGCCCGGCGAGGGCCAGTGGACCGTGCTCGCCGACCCGCAGGGCCACCTGCTCTGCCTGGCAGCGTGATCACGTGGCCTCCATCGTCCTGGAAGTCGTGGTCGAGTCGAGTGCCGACGACGTGTGGAAGGTGATCGGCGAGTTCGCCACCGGCCCGTCCCGGATGGCGCCGGGGCTCGTCGTGGACACCCAGGCAGAAGCCGACTTCCGCACCGTCACGTTCGCCGACGGCACCGTGGTCACCGAACGGCGGATCGGCGTCGACGACCAGGCACGCCGGATCGCCTACTCGATCGTCGGCGGCACCGTGGAACCGGTTCACGACAACGCGTCCATGCAGGCCTTCCCCTACGGCGAAGGGCGTTGCCGGCTGGTGTGGACGCGCGACGTGCTGCCCGACCGGCTGGCCGCGCCCATGGCCGACTCGATGTCGCGCGGACTGGAGGTCGTCAAGCGGACGTTCGAGAAGTCGTAGTGCGACACCGGAAAACTCCTCGCCGCACGGTGTGCGCTCACCGTGGAGGTCGGCCGTAGGAGCGTGGCTTCACCGTGCTGGTTGAAGTAGTAGCTGTGCGCGGTGGAGCACTGTCCGAGGGAGAACACCGAGTTCTGCGTGACCTTGGCGCGCATGCGTTCGAGGAACTCGTCGTTGGCCCGCTGCGAGATCTCGAAGACCTCCGAACCACGGGAGCGCATCGCCGTGAACAGCCGGCGCATGTGCGTCATCTGGCACTCGATCGTCGTGAAGTACGAGAGTCCGCTGTAGGAGTAGGGACTGTTGAGCGACAGGTAGTTCGGGAACCCCGGCACGGTCACGCCCTCGTAGGCCTGGAACCGGTTCTGCCGCCACCACGCACCGAGGTCCTTCTCGTCGCGTCCGATCACCTGGAACGCCGGGAAGTTGGTGTCCCACAGGTTGAATCCCGTCGCCAGCACCAGAACGTCGATCTCGGTGCGGCCCCGCGCCGTCACGACACCGGTGGCGTCGATCCGTTCGATCGCCGACGTCTCCAGCCGCACGTGCGGCCGCGTGAACGTGCGGAAGTAGTCGTTGGAGAACGTGGGCCGCTTGCAGCCGAACGAGTAGTCCGGCGTGAGCTCGCGACGCAGTTCCGGATCGCGGACCTGGCGCCGCAGATGAGCCCGGCACCACCGCTCCGCCAGCCGGTTCACGACCCGCAACTGCTTGTAGCGCACCACTCCCGAGATCATCATCAGCTCGAGGACCGAACTGCCCACCCACCGCACGGCCCGTTGCGCGAACGGCAGCCGTGCGAACAACTTCCTGACCGGCGACGGGATCGGGTAGTCGGGCTTCGGGCTGACCCAGATCGGCGTGCGCTGGAAGACGGTCAGCGCGCTCGCCTGCTTCGCGAGTTCGGGGATCAGTTGCACAGCGGTGGCCCCGGTGCCGATCACCGCCACCCGCTTGCCGGTCAGGTCGGCGGGCTCCCACGCGGCCGTGTGGATCACTTTGCCCTGGAACGACTCGACGCCCGCGATGTCCGGCGTCTTCGGTATCGACAGGAACCCCGTGGCGGTCACGAGGTACCGCGCGGTGAAGGTCTCCTCGCCGGCGACGACCTCCCAGTGGTCGTCCCTCCAGCGTGCGCCCGTCACCGTCACGCCGAAGCGCGTCAACGGCCGCAGCCCGTACTTCGTGGCCACGTGCTCGGCGTACCGCTTGAGCTCGGCACCCGGCGCGAACAGCCGTGACCAGTGCGGATTCGGCTCGAACGAGTACGAGTAGGTCGAGGACGGGATGTCGACGGCCAGCCCCGGATACCGGTTCACGTGCCAGGTGCCGCCGAGGTCGTCCTCCCGCTCCAGGATCAGCAGGCCGTGCAGCCCGAGCCGCTTGAGCTCGATCGCCGCGCCCATGCCGCCGAACCCGGCGCCGACGATGACTGCGTCGTACTGCGGGGCCATGCCGACCTCCAGCTGGAACGGAATCGCGTGTCAGTTTCGGAACCGTATGTCAGTTCTGAGGTGATCGCAAGACTCCGCAGGTCATAGACTTGGGCGCATGACGTCCAGTGCCGAGCCCGTCAGCCGCGCCGAGCGCAAGAAGCAGGAGCTGCGCCGCGAGATCATCGACGCGGCCTTCGACTGCTTCGCCGAACGCGGCTACCACGCCACCGGAATCGCCGACGTGGCCACGCGCCTGGGCATCGGGCACGGCACGTTCTACCGCTACTTCCAGAACAAGCGGGACATCGTCGACCACGTCGTCGACGACCTCGTCGGACGCATCACCGGCGCCCTGACGGCCGAGAACGCGCCGGACGCGGTGTCGACGCTCGCCGAGTACCGCGAGCAGTCCGCGCGCATCGGCGAGTCGCTGGGCCGCATCTTCGGCGAGGACCCCCGCGTGCCGCGCCTGCTGCTGTTCGAGGCGCCCGGCATCGACCGGGCCATGGCCGAACGGATCCTCGACCTGTTCGACCTGGCCGCCGCGCTCACGTCCGCGTACCTCTCGCACGGCGTCGAACTGGGCTACCTGCGCGCCGACCTCGACGTCGAGAACACCGCCAGGGCCATCAACGGCATGATCCTCGGCACCGCGATCTCGTCGCTGCGCACGCCGGAAGCGCAAGCGGCGCAAAGCGAAGCGCTGCGGCGCGTGATGTACGACGGCATCGCGGCCCGCTGACTACCCGAGCCACGTCCGCGCGGCGACGACCAGAGCGTCGACCCCGGTGGTCAGCGTCGGCTCGATGTCGGGCGCGTACTCGGGGGAGTGGTTCATCGCGACGGGCTGCCCGGGTTCACGGGTGCTGAAATCCGTGCCGCCGAGGAACCAGAACACCGTCGGAACCCCTGCCGCCGTCCCGAAGACGCCGACGTCCTCGCTGGCGTTGACCACCGCGCCGGGGATCAGGTTCTGCTTGCCGAAGTGCTCGGCGAACGCGGCCATCGTCGTCGTGGTCGCGTCCGGATCGGACACGAGCACGGGAGTGCCGTCGTACCAGTCGAACTCGGGCTCGCGCGGTGCTCCGGACGCGGCGGCCTCGGCGCGGGCGATCCGTTCGACGGCGGCGCGGACGATGCCGCGGATGTGCTCGTTGAACGTCCGGATGTTGACGCCGATCTCGGCCGTCTCCGGGATGACGTTCTCCTTGGTGCCGGCCTGCAACCGTCCAACCGTGACGACGGCACGTTCTGATGGCGCGATCTCACGCGCGACGATGCCTTGCAACCGCACCACGACATGCGCGGCCATCAGCACCGGATCGACCGTGGTCTCCGGCGCCGAACCGTGGCCGCCCCGGCCGAACAACGTGACCCGCACCGAGTCGGACGCCGCCATCAACGGCCCGCTGCCGTACGCGATCATGCCGGCGGGCAGTGGGCTGACGTGTTGCGCCAGCACGACTTCCGGCTTGCCGAACCGTTCGAACAGCCCGTCGGCGACCATGTCCCGCGCACCACGGCCCAGTTCCTCGGCGGGCTGGAACACCACGAGCAGCGTCCCCGACCACTCCGCACGGGTCTGCGCCAGCCGCTCGGCCGCCCCGATCAGGCACGTGGCGTGCATGTCGTGCCCGCACGCGTGCGCCACCGGCACGTCCTCACCATCTGCGTTCGTCGCACGAACCGTTGACGCGTACGGCAGTCCGGTCGTCTCCGCGACGGGCAACGCGTCGATGTCCGCCCTGAGCATCACGATCGGGCCGTCGCCGTTGCGCAGCACGCCCACCACGCCGGTGCCACCGACCTCGGTGGTGACGTCGAAACCCAGCGGCCGCAAGGCATCGGCGAGCACGCCCGCCGTGCGGAACTCGTGCAGCGACAGTTCGGGGTGGCTGTGCAGATCGCGGTAGAGCTCGTGCAGGTCGGTCATCACCAGATCCTGACCACTGCGCGCGGACAATGCAAAAGGGCCCCGACCGGCGAACCGGTCGAGGCCCTTCCTCACAGCGGGTGGATCAGCCGATCAGGCGCGTGCCGCCCCAGCCCCAGCCGCGGGCGGTGCCCTGGTAGCGGCTGTTGTCACCATCCGAGATCCAGGCGAACTCCACGAGGGTGCCGTCCGTCGCGATGGTGGTGAAGTGGTCCGAGTCGCCGCCCGCGATCAGGCGGACCCAGCGGAAGTCGCTGCCGTAGGACGGGAACTCCTGCAGGCCGGTAGAACCGTTGACCCAGTAGGAGACGCTGTTGAACGCGTCACCCTTGATCTCCAGGAAGAGGTACGGGTCGAGACCGGTGATGCTGCGCGTCGCGCCCCAGCCCCAGCCCCGAACGATCTTGCTCAGGCCGTTCGAGCCGTCGATCGTCCAGTAGGCGAGCTCGCCCTGGTTGTTGACCTCGATGAACTGACCCAGGCTGGTGCCCGTGATCAGGCGGGCGTTGTTCCAGCCCCAGCCGATGACGGCCTCGGTGTACCAGGTGCCGTTCCACGACCACTTGGACAGGCGGCCGTCGTTCTTGACCTCGAGGAAGTTCTGCTCGTCGAGGGTCGTGATGGCACGCGTGCCACTCCAGCCCCAGCCGCGAACCTGCTTGGCGTAGCTCTCGCCGGAGCGCGACCAGTGGACGAGCTCGTTGGCGGCGTTGATCTCGAGGAAGGACTGCCCGTTGGTCGTGAGCGTGGTCGCGCCACGGTCACGCGGAAGGCCCTTGGCCGAGATCGAGTCGTTCTTGTCCCCCTGCGCCACGCTCGGAGCGGCCGTGACGACGGTGACCATCGCCGCGATGCCGAGCACAGCTGCCATTACACGCTTGAATCGCATTGTTCGACTGCCCCCATGACAATCAGTCGTTGTGTGACGCGCCCATCCTGGCGGTAGTTAGCGCAGGTCACAACCTATTTGTGCGCTATGTGAAACACCTGCGACACACAGAGCGATGGAGGAGGTGCGCGGAGTTGCGCGCTTTCCACGCCGCACGTGTGCGGGCTTCCCTCAGTCCTGGCCGAGCTTCGGCAGCGCGTCGACGAGTACTGCCAGCGAACGCAGCAACGCCTCCCGGTCCGCAGCGGGCAGCCGGGCGAGCAGCCGTTCCTCACCGCGCTGGATCTCCGTCTGCACCGCGCCGTGCCGGCGACGGCCCTCCTCGGTGATCGTGACGAGCCGCGCGCGCCGGTCCGCCGGGTCGCGGGTGCGCTCCAGCAGGCCGTCGTTCTCCAATTCGTCGAGCACGCCGATGATCCGGCTCTTGTCCGCTCCGATGAACTCTGCGAGCGCGGCCTGGGTGCGCACCGGCTGGCCTTCGACGGTGTCGAGCACGACGTAGCCCCACATGCTCAGCCCGTGCGCGCGCAACACCGGTTGTTCGGCGGCGACCAGCGCTCGTTGCAACGGCGCGATCATCGCCGCGAGGTCACGTCGCCGGCCATCCACGAACAGGATGATAGCGACCTTGCGGCGATAGTAAGCATGTGCCTATCGTAGGCGCATGCTTATCAATGACCTGCTGGTCCTCCACCGCACGGCGGTGCGGACCAGCGTCGAGATCGTGGCGGAGGTGTCCGCCGACGACCTGGGAAAGCCGACGCCCTGTTCGGAGTGGACACTCGCCGAACTCCTCGCCCACATGACCGCCCAGCACCACGGGTTCGCCGCCGCGGCCCGGGGCAAGGGCTCGGATCTCGCGGCCTGGGAGGTTCTCACCAGTTCGCGGCCCGTCGCCGACTACAGCGAAGCCGCGGAGGACGTGCTCGCGGCCTTCGCGGAACCCGAAGTGCCGCAACGGGAGTTCGACCTGCCGGAGTTCGGGGCGCGGTTCCCGGCGACGCAGGCGATCGGCTTCCACCTGATCGACTACGTGGTGCACGGCTGGGACGTGGCGCGCTCGCTCGGGCTCGACTACCGCCTGGCCCCGGAACTGGCCGAGCCCGCGCTGCGGATCGCGCTGGCGGTGCCGGACGGTGAGGGCAGGCTGAAGCCTGGCGCGCCTTTCGGGCCTGCGCTGGCAACAGACGACGATCCGTTGAACCGAATCCTCGCCGCCCTGGGGCGCTCGCCGAAGTGGTGAGTCCTTTCAGGCACGCGACACGATGAGGCGGAAGCCCGCGTCCCACTCGTCGAGGTCGAGCAGGTCCTGGTGCCGCTCGTGCCAGCGACCGCTGTCCAGGTCCGCGCGCAGCCGGCGGACACCCCGGTCGACGGCGGCGGGATCCGTTTGGGCGAGGGCGGAACAGGCGCGGCGGACGCGGGGATCGAGGTAGGCGGCCGGCCGTCGCCAGTAGGCCGGGAACACGCCGTCGGTGAAGTCCCACGGCAGCGGCAGAACGGTGACGCTGTGAGCACCGAGTTCCTGCGCGATGTCGTCCGCTGACGGCCGGGTGCGTTCCAGGTCGGCGATCTCCGGCACGTACTCGCGGACGAACCAGAAGTCACTGTGCCGCAGCGTGTCGTAGGCGAGGACGACCTGAAGTGGCGCTGTGCGGCGGAGTTCGGCGAGACCGGCGCGCCAGTCGGTCCAGTGGTGGACGGTGAGCACGGCCAGCGCGGCGTCGACGGCGCGGTCGCGGACCGGCAGGGCTTCGGCGACCGCGCGTACGGCCGGACTCGCGCCGGGTGGTCGTTGCCGGATCATCTCGACGGACGGTTCGAGCGCGAGCACCGTCCGGTCGTGCGGCTCGTAGGAACCGGTGCCCGCGCCGACGTCGGCGATCGTTCGAGCGGTGCCGAGCGCGGCGAGGATCTCGGCCATCCACCGCGGATCGGTACGCCGTCCCCACGAGTACCCGGTGCCGATCTCGTCGTACAGGTCCGTTCCGCTCATGCGTCCCCCCGGCTTTCGAGAGTAACGAAAGTGGCCCGGCGGTCGTCGGGACCGCCGGGCCACTCCTGCAGGACGGTGTTACGGGGTGACCGGTGCGTTGGTCAGGCCCTTCACCGCCCCCGTCACGGTGTTGGAGGCGTAGACGACGTTGGGCATCGCCGAGCACTTCGACACCGAGGTGATGTTGATGGCGTACTGACCGACGCCGCCGAGGTCGGAACGGTTGTTGCGCCAGACGTTGCCGCAGCCGTTGGGCAGGCTGGGGGTGGTGCTGGTGTTGTGCGTCTCGTAGCCGTTGGCGAAGGTGCCGGGGCTGCGGAACGTGCCGGTGTTGTCCTCGATGAGGTATCCGATGCCCTTGACGTCGATCCAGGAGTCGGCCGAGTTCTGGCCGCTGATGCCCTGTCCGTCGAAGGTGTTGCCGCGGATGATCCCCTCGTAGGTGCCTTCCTTGACGTCGATCGGCTCGGCCGCGATGTTCGGGCCGATCCTGTTGTTCAGCACCTGGACGCGGTCGCTGCGGTCGATGCCGCCGTTGTTGCCGTGGCAGGCCCAGTTGGAGTTGGCGGAACCGAGGTACACGCCCTCGCCGAAGCCGGGCTGGACCAGGCCGGTGTCGGTGATCGTGGAGTTGCGGAGGATGCCGTCGGCCGAGGAACGGCGGAAGTGGACGGCCTCCTCGTCGACGTGGTGCACCGAGACCGAGTCGATCGTGGTGTGGTGCGAGTTGTCGAGGACGATGCCCTTCTTCGACTCCTGCACGGTGAACCCGGTGAGGTTCCAGTACGGGGAGCCGAAGACCCACAGGCCGTAGCCGGAGTCCCAGCCCGCGGTGGGCGCGGGGCAGGACGGGGCCTCGCCGGTGGGGCCGTCGTTGATGAGCACGGCGTCGCGCGGGCCGCTCAGGGTGATGGGCTGGGACGCGGTGCCCGCGCGGCCGTTCACGACGAACGAACCGCGGTAGGTGCCCGCCGCGAGCTTGATCGTCTGGCCCGGGGTGGCCGCGGCCAGTGCCGCCTGGAGCTGCGCCGCGGTGGAGACGTTGACCGTGCTGCCGCCGCCGGTGCCCGGACTGGTCGTGGCGCTGACCGCCGCGCTCGCCGCCGAGGTGTTGCCCGCCGCGTCCTTGGCGCGCACCGAGAACGAGTACGCGGTGGCGGGGGACAGGCCGGTGACCGTGGCCGACGTGCCGGTGACGGTCGCGTTGACCACGTTGCCGAGCAACACCTCGTAGCCCGTGACGCCGACGTTGTCCGTGGACGCCGTCCAGGCCAGCGACACCGAACCGGACGTCACGCCCGTGGACCGCAGACCCGCGGGCACGGTGGGGGCCTGCGTGTCGGTGGGCGGAGTGCCGCCGCCGCAGGACACGCCGTTGATCGTGCAGTTCGTGGGAAGACTGCCGCCGGACGCGTTGAAGCCGAACTTGGTGCTGGCGCCGGGTTTCACGGCGCCGTTGAAGCTCGCGTTGGTGAACTTGTGGTGCTGGCCCGTGGACGTCCGCACGGAGCTCCAGGAACTGGTGATCGTAGTGCCGGACGGCAGGTCGAACTCGATCGTCCACGACGTGCTCGCGGCGTCACCGGAGTTCGTGATCGTCACGTCCGCGCCGTAACCGCCGTTCCACACCGACGTCTGGGTGACCGCCGCCTTCAGCACTGGTGCCGCGGCCTGCGCGGAACCGCCGCTCAGCAGTGCCGCGACCGTCGCCGTCACCGCGGCGAGCGCGAGTGTTCGTGTGCTCATCAGTTGCCTCCGCAGGACTTGCCGTTGACGGTGCAGCCGGTGGGGAGTCCGGCACCCGAGGCGTTGAAGCCGAACTTCGTGGTGGCGCCGGGTTTGATGGCGCCGTTGAAGCTCGCGTTGGTGAACTTGTGGTGCTGGCCCGTGGACGTCCGCACGGAGCTCCAGGAACTGCTGACCGTGGTGCCCGACGGCAGGTCGAACTCGACCGTCCACGCCGTCGTCGCGGTGGCGCAGCCGTTGGTGATCGTCACGTCGGCGCCGTAGCCGCCGTTCCACACCGAGGTCTGGGTGATCTTGGCGGTGACGCACGCACCCGCAGGCGGCGTGGTCGTGGTGGTGGTTGTCGACGTCGTCGTAGTGGTAGTCGTAGTGGAGGTGGTGGTGCTGGTCGGCGGGGTGCCGTTGACCGAGCTCAGGAACAGCGACGCCGCCGAGTCGGTCTTCGTGGCGTCCACGCCGTGGCCGCCGGTGAAGTCGCGCTGCTCGTTGGTCGCCCAGTCGGTGATGGGCGTGCCGCCGATGTCCAGGTGCTGGTAGGCCGTGCCGTTCCAGCCGAACTGGTAGATCCGCGCGCGGTCGGCGTAGTAGTCGTTGAACGGCCCGCCGGTCGCGGTCTGCTTGGTCATCGTGTTGTTGTGGAAGACGTTGCGGGGACCGGACGCGCCGGACCACTTCACGGCCTTCTTGCCGGCGCCCCACCAGATCGGGAACCAGTTGGAGTTGTCGGGACCGCCGCCGCCCTCCTCGCCGCAGTTGGCGCGGCAGTTGGCCGAGCGGTGCGCGTAGGGCACCCGGGCCGTGTTCAGCTCGAACAGGTTGTTGCGCTCCCAGCCGCCGTGCAGGTTCAGGTCGGAGTCGAAGTCGTTGCCGATCACGACGTTGCCCGACGCGGACCACTGGAACGTGAAGTGGCGCAGGTTGCGCGAGGTGTTGCCGGTGTACAGCGAGTCCCACACGCGCGAGCCGCGGAAGTACCCGTTGCCGCCCTTGCCCTTGTTCCACGAGCCGTCGAGCTCGTTGTTCACGATCTGGAGGTTCTTGGCCTCCTCGGTGACGATCGGGTGCGAACCGGTCATCTCCGCCCTGATGCCGCGCACCCAGGAGTTGGCCGCCCACTTGAAGACGATGCCGTGCATCTCGGCGGCGGGTGCCATGTTGCCGTAGTTGTTGATCGCGTCGGCCTGGTTCAGGCCGGGCATCGCCTGGGTGAAGCCGAAGTCCTCGAAGCCGACGCCCTCGACCGGGTCGAGGAGCGGAGACACCTTCGAGTCGTACGGCGTGCCGTCGATCGGCGCCGAACCGTCCGAAGTGGAGTTGACCGGGACGTCGTACTCGAGAGGCTTGTCCAGCGTCACGGTGTTGCCGGAGACCGAGGTGACGGTGAAGATCTGCTGCCGCATGTGCATGTTCAGCATCGGGAACTCGGTGCCGGTCGCCTGCTGCTGCTCGTAGAACTTGACCGAGTTCGCGGCGCGGACGTTCACGAACATGCCGGCCTTGATCCTGCTCGCCGACTGCACGGTGATCGTGCGGTCACCGGTCTTGGCGGCGGTGGCCACCTTCGCGCCGACCTTCCAGTGCACGTTGACCGTGCCCTCGAAGATGTCCTTGCGGTTGGCGGGAGCCGCGGCGTAGTCGCTCGCGTAGCTCGGGTCGACCCCGCGCGACTGGACCCGGAACAGGCCGCGGCCCGGCCACAGCCAGCCACCCTTGCCCGCGCCGGAGGTCATGCCGTCCTCGTCCCAGTCGGAGCCGTCCGGGGTGAGGGCGTCGTAGAGGGTGTTCGCGTCCGGCCGGTAGGTGATCTTCGTGGCGTCCTTGCCCGCGCCGCGCAGGATCAGGTAGTCGGCGTCCACGTGCAGTTCGCGCGACACGGCCAGCTCACCGGCGGGCAACGTGATCAGGCTCAGCCTCGAGTAGCTCGCGGACGGCGAACAGGTCGTCTTGATCGAATCGATGGCCGATTGCAGACCGGCGGAATCGTCCTGGCCGTCATTCGGGTTCACGCCGAACTGGCTCGCCAATTCGGCCGCGGTGATCTGGCACGCCGCACTGGAGTTGATCTCACTTGCGCCGGGAAGGTTCTGGCCACCCCGATAACCGGCTTTGCTCCAGTCGTACAGCCCGCCCACGGGTGCCCGGCGATTGCCCGCCGAGGTGTCCAGCCCGGTGAGCGCGCCCGCACCGGGAGCCGCGCCCGCGGCGTTGACCAGCACGGCGATGCCCGCCGCGGCGAGAGTGCCCACAATTCCGAGCGTGGCGGCTCGTCGTAGGCCATGACTTCGGGACACGCATGCCTCCAAGGAACAGTTCGACCACGTATGTGGGGCGGCTCACATCGTGGAGTCGAATTGTGAATAGTTCCTGAGGTGTCGTCAATGATTCGCGCGTAATTCGCGACAACGTTCAAGGGTGTGAAAAGTCAGATATGTGAATTAGGGAAATGGCACCGTTTGCAGAAGTCTGTTGTGACGAACTTCGACAGGAGGCCCGCCCCGCGGTGGATCGTGCGGGACGGGCCTCGGTGCCTCGCCGACCTCGGAAGGCCTTGTCAGGGAGCGATCCCGATGCCGGGAATCCGGCTCCACGCGCATTCCTGTGCGTCCGTCAGTGCCGGCCACTTCTGGCCACCCGGCCGCGGCAGGACCCGTGACGCGTACGACGCGGGAGCGAATTCCGGCTGGTAGAAGCATCCGCTGCGGTAGGTCTGGTCGAACGTGCCGCACGAGTCGGCGATCGACCGGGCGGTGGGCTTGCGGCCGGTGCGGACCCAGGTGTCGAGCGCGGCGATCGAGTTGGCGTACTCGGCGTCGCTCAGCTCGCTGTGGTCGGCTTCGTCCGTGAACGTCTGCACGAGGTTGCCGGCGCGTCCGGCGGCCTGGACGGTCTCGCGGTAGGCGGACTCGTGCTCCACGTAGACCTGCGGGTCGTGGATCGCGTGCAAGGTGAGGACGGGGAGGGAGATCTTGCCGGTCAGGTCGGCGTCGTAGGACAGGTCACGCCGTGCGGTGCGGTCTGCCGAGAACCGTTCCACTCCCGCGTTGAGCGCCTTGTCGTCGCTAGAGCCGGTGTACCGGACACCCTCGTTGCCGAACGGGTTCCCGCCGTCGAGCCGCTTGAAGACGATGTCCTGGAACAGGAACGTCGCGTAGAGCAGGTTGGTGGGCAGCACCTCCTCGGACATGCGGGTGACGGCGAGGATCTCGCCGAGGTTGCGCTGCTGCGCCGCGGTCCGCTGAGCGGCGTCGGAGCCGATGCCGGTGCACTCCCGCAGCCGGGACAGGACGTCCTCGGGTGCCAGCGTCGAGTCGGCGGGAAGTCCTTGCCACAGCGGGTATCGCGGCTCGGTGGGACGCGGCAGGTTGGCGCAGTAGTACTGGTAGACCACCCGCAGGTCGACCCGGTGGTCGTAGCCGCGTGAGCCGCCACCCACAAGACCGTTGGTCAGCAGCACGCCGTCGTAGAGGCCGGGCTGCCTGCCGTAGGTCTCCGCGATCTTGGCCGCTACGTTCCCGCCGAAGGACTGACCGTGCAGGTAGGTGCGCGCGGGCTTGCCGAAACGATCGATGAACAACCGCCGGACGTTGTCGGTGTCGGCTGCGGCCATGCGGACGCCGTACCCGCCGCGCCGATACGACGAAGCGGCCCACGCGTAACCCTGGTCGACCATCACCGCCCAGCGTTCCAGCTCTTCGTCCGTGCTGGACTGGTCGTAGGCGAAGTCGGGACCACCGTGGGAGTGCACGACGAGAGACTTGTTCCACTGCTTCGGGACGGCCATCGTGAAGTAGGCGCCGTTGGCGTCCTGACCGGTGTAGCAGGTGGCCTTCTCCGCCAGGGGCGCGGGACACGGGGCGACCGCGCCGGGTGAGGTCCCGGCGTTCGCGACGGGCGTGGCGCCGAGCGTGCCGGCGGCGAGCGTCGTGACGAGCATCGCTGCCATCGCGCGGCGAGCCGGAAGTCGTGCCAAGCCGGACGGGCGTGCGTCGGATGTGTTCAAGAAACCGCTCCATCGTCGAAGGTGCGACCGGTGTGAGGAACGTTGAGCCGCCTGGCGATGCGGGCCCTCTGCGCCGTGCTCAGCACAGGTGGTCGCGCCGTGGTTCCGGCTCTTCCCCATGGGTTACCGACCGGTAACGCGCCGTCACGTTACTGGAGATGCTATAGCAAAAGCAATATGCAACTTCTAGAACGAATGACGTGGATGTCGTGTCGGCATGGTGGCGGAGAGGAAAGAGTTCGCGGGAGAATGACGATGAGTCCGGAAACGCAAAAAAGCAGGTAGAGACGAATCTCTACCTGCTTCTTCGGAGTACGCCGCCAGGGACTCGAACCCCGGACCCGCTGATTAAGAGTCAGCTGCTCTAACCAACTGAGCTAGCGGCGCTTGTTTGTGTGCCGGAGTCTTGCTCGTTCCGACGGGAAGAACGTTAGCACAGCGGCTCCACGCGCTCCCAATCGGCTGGTCAGCACGGGTTTGGGGACGCATCGGCCACGTAACGATCCGGCCACTTGCGCAACTTCGACCCACCCCCTGTCGTCACCTAGTCGGGGGACGCCAAAACGACTTCGTGCAGGCAGTCTCGGGAGTGGCGACAAGCAGATCGGAAGTACGTCGATGGGGATGTGGGGCAGGCGCGGTCGTGGGGTCGTCGCAGCGGGCGTCGCTGTGATGCTGATCGCAGGCTGTTCAGGAGGCGGCGACAGCGGGACGGGCGGCGCCGGCGGGGAGTCGAGTGCTGCTCCTCCTCCGCCGAAGCCCGTCACGCTGACACTGGCGCTGAACGACGGCGCGGCGGACGTGTCGCCCGGTCTGCCGGTCATCGCGACCGCGGCGGACGGGAAGCTGACCGACGTCAAGCTGACGAACCCCGACGGCAAGGTCGTCGAGGGCAAGATGAACCCCGAGTCGACGCAGTGGACGAACACCGAGCCGCTCGGGTACTCCAAGACGTACAAGCTGTCCGCCACCGCGACCGGCGAGGACGGCAAGCCGCAGACCAAGGAGTCGTCCTTCACCACGGTGAAGCCGCGCACGCTCACGTACGTGTCGACGAACCCGCAGGACGGCACCACGATCGGCGTCGGCCAGCCGCTGGCCTTCTACTTCGACGAGCCGGTGGCCGACAAGGTCGCGGCCGAGAAGATGCTGGAGATCACCACCGAGCCCAAGGTCGAGGGCGCCTTCTACTGGTTCAACAAGAAGGAGGTGCACTGGCGTCCGGAGAAGTTCTGGAAGTCGGGCACCAAGATCACGATGAACATCAAGGTCTACGGCAAGCACATCGGTGACGGCATCTACGGCCAGGAAGACCGCACGATCACCACGACCGTGGGCGACGAGGTCATCTACGAGGCCGACGGTCAGTCGCACCAGGTCAACGTCAAGGTCAACGGCAACGTCGTGCGCACCATGCCGACCTCGATGGGCAACGCGGCCAACACCACCCCCCACGGCACGTACGTGCTGATGGAGAAGCACGACCACATGATCATGGACTCGACCACGTACGGCCTCGCGCTGGAGAACGGCGGCTACAAGACGCCGGTCGACTGGGCCTACCGCATGTCCAACAGCGGCATCTTCTTCCACAGCGCGCCGTGGTCCATCGGCGACCAGGGCAACCGGAACGTGAGCCACGGCTGCCTCAACCTGTCGCCGGAGAACGCCAAGTGGGTCATCGACAACAGCAAGCAGGGCGACGTCGTCGTCGTCACCAACTCCGGCGGCCCGCCCCTGGAGCCGTGGGACGGCTTCGGCGACTGGCAGGTGCCGTGGAACCAGTGGGTCCAGGGCAACCGCTAGAGCTCTAGTGGCGCGACCCGGAACGTTGGCGAGGTAATTCACGCTCAGCAGGGCGCCTCGCGGCACCGCCCCCGCACCCCCATACGGTCCAGCATGAGGACGCGGGGGCGGCACCACGATGCACCCGTCTGACCGCGAATTCCCCCGGCAACCTTCCGGGCCACACCACTAGGAGACCGTCACCTGGCCGCCCGACACGGCCAGGTGACGGTTCACCTGCACCGCTTCCAGCATCCGCCGGTCGTGCGTCACCAGCAGCAACGTGCCGGGGTAGTTGTCCAGCGCCGACTCCAGCTGCTCGATCGCGGCCAGGTCGAGGTGGTTCGTCGGCTCGTCCAGCACCAGCAGGTTCACCCCGCGGCCCTGCAGCAACGCCAGCGCCGCCCGCGTCCGCTCACCCGGTGACAGCGACGCCGCCGGACGCTTCACGTGCACGGCCTTCAGCCCGAACTTCGCCAGCAACGTGCGCACGTCGGCCGGGTTCATCTCCGGCACCGCCTCCTCGAACGCGTCCACCAGCGGCAGGTCGCCCAGGAACAGCCCCCGCGCCTGGTCCACCTCGCCCACGACGACGCCGGAGCCCAGCGTCGCGTAGCCGGAGGTCAGCTCGACCCGGCCGAGCAGGGCGCCCAGCAGCGTCGACTTGCCCGCGCCGTTCGCGCCGGTGATCGCGACCCGGTCCGCCCAGTCGATCTGCAGGTCCACCGGGCCGAGCCGGAAGCCACCCCGTTCGACCACCGCGGCCCGCAGGGACGCCACGATCGCGCCGGAACGCGGGGCCGCGGCGATCTCCATCCGCAGCTCCCACTCCTTGCGGGGCTCCTCGACGACGTCCAGGCGTTCGATCATGCGGTCGGTCTGGCGGGCCTTCGAGGCCTGCTTCTCCGTGGCGTCGGCACGGAACTTGCGGGCGTTCTTGTCGTTGTCCGTGGCCTTGCGCCGGGCGTTCTTCACGCCCTTGTCCATCCACGCGCGCTGCATGCGCCCGCGGGCTTCCAGCGAGGCCTTGGTGTCCGCGAACTCCTCGTAGTCGTCACGGGCGTGCTGACGGGCCCGTGCGCGTTCTTCGAGGTACGACTCGTAGCCGCCGCCGTACAGGCGCACGGAGTTTTGGTGCAGGTCGAGCTCCAGCACGCTGGTGACCGTGCGGGCCAGGAACTCGCGGTCGTGCGAGACCACCACGGTTCCGGCGCGCAGGCCCGTGACGAACTTCTCCAGCCGCTCCAGGCCATCGAGGTCCAGGTCGTTGGTCGGCTCGTCCAGCAGGAAGATGTCGTAGCGGCTCAGCAGCAACGACGCCATGCCGGCTCGTGCGGCCTGGCCGCCGGACAGCGAGGTCATCACCGCGTCGAGGCCCACGGTCAGCCCGATGTCCGCGAGGACCTCCAGGGACCGTTCCTCCAGATCGGCGCCGCCCAGCGCGAGCCACTGGTCCAGCGCGTCCGAGTAGCCCTCGTCGTTGCCCGCGGTTAACGCCTCGGTGGCCACGTCCAGCGCGGCCTGAGCCTCCGCGACGCCCGTCCGCCGGGCCAGGAAGTCCCGCACCGTCTCGCCCTCGCGGCGTTCGGGTTCCTGCGACAGGTGTCCGACGTTGGCCCCTGGCGGGCTGAGCGTCACGCGGCCGGACTCGGCGGGGATCAACCCGGCCAGGGTCTTCAGCAGCGTCGACTTGCCCGCGCCGTTCACGCCGACGAGCCCGATGACGTCGCCGGGAGCGACCACCAGGTCCAGTCCGGAGAACAGGACGCGGTCACCGTGACCCGCGGCGAGATCCTTGGCGACGAGCGTGGTCATGAAGACTCCCTGAACGTGAAGAAAGGCCCCCGCGAGTGCGGAGGCCTTTCGACAAAGGGTGAGTGACGGGACTTGAACCCGCGACACCTGGGATCACAACCCAGTGCTCTACCGGCTGAGCTACACCCACCATTGCCAGTCGTTGACCGGCGAGGAAAGCATAGCAACGAGAGCTACCGATATTGAAATCAGGGGGTCATTCGGCGCTCTTCAGCAGGTCAGCGGCCACGGCCTGGGCCTGCTCGGACGACGGACCGGGCTGCGGCACGAACGCCGTCCGCCGGTAGTACGCGAGCTCCCGGATGGACTCGACGATGTCGGCGAGCGCCCGGTGCGCGAGGCCCTTGCCCGGCTGCGCGTAGTAGATGCGCGGGTACCAGCGCCGGCACAACTCCTTGATCGACGACACGTCGACCATGCGGTAGTGCAGGTGCGCGTCCAGCGCCGGCATGTCGCGGGCGATGAACCCGCGGTCGGTGGCGATGGAGTTGCCGGCCAGGGGAGCGGTCCGGGGATCCGGCACCCACTCCTTGATGTAGGCCAGCACGGCGGCCTCTGCCTCCTCCATGGAGACGGCGGACGCGCGCACCTCCTCGGTCAGGCCCGACTTGGCATGCATCTCCATGACGACGTCCGGCATCGAGGCGAGCACGTCGTCATCCGCGTGGATCACAATGTCCACGCCGTCGCCGAGCACGTTGAGCTCGGCGTCCGTGACCAGTGCCGCGATCTCGATCAGAGCGTCCTTGCCCAAGTCGAGTCCGGTCATCTCGCAGTCGATCCACACCAGACGATCCATCACGCCGGAAACATTACTGCGCGAGGGCTCAACTTCGAGTGGCGGCGTGCAGCAACCTGATTACGCTCCTCGTGCATGACGGCTCAAGCTGAGATCGCTGCCGGGTACGCGTCCGAGAGCGCGGCCATCGAACTCGGCGCCGTGCTGGTCGACGGCACCGTGGAGCCGACCGCTCACGTCCGCATCCCGTTGGCCATGGTCAACCGCCACGGACTCGTCGCGGGCGCAACGGGAACGGGCAAGACGAAGACCCTCCAGCTGCTCGCCGAACAGCTGTCCAACAACGGCGTGCCGGTGCTGATGGCGGACGTGAAGGGCGACTTGTCCGGTCTGTCGCAGCAGGGTGGCGTCAGCGACCGGACCACGGCCCGTGCCAAGGACACCGGCGACGACTGGCAGCCGCAGTCGTACCCGACGCAGTTCCTGTCGATCGGCACCGGCGGTCTCGGGGTGCCGCTGCGGGCGACGATCACGAGCTTCGGGCCGATCCTGTTGTCGAAGGTGCTGGGGCTGAACGACACGCAGGAGTCGACGCTCGGCCTGATCTTCCACTGGGCCGACAGCCGCGGCCTGCCGTTGCTCGACACCAAGGACCTGCGCAGCGTCATCCAGCACCTCACCAGCGACGAGGGCAAGGCCGACCTCAAGGGCATCGGCGGCGTCTCGAGTTCCACGGCGGGCGTGATCCTGCGGGCCCTGGTCAACCTGGAGGCGCAGGGCGGCGACAGGTTCTTCGGCGAACCGGAGCTCGACCCGGCCGACCTGATGCGGCAGCGCGACGGCAAGGGCGTCGTGAGCCTGCTCGAACTCGCGGAGCTGCAGGGCAACCCGGCGTTGTTCTCCACGTTCCTGATGTGGTTGCTGGCAGAGCTCTTCGAGACGTTGCCGGAGGAGGGCGACGTCGAGAAGCCCAAGCTCGTCTTCTTCTTCGACGAGGCGCATCTGCTGTTCTCCAACGCCTCCAAGGCGTTCCTCGACCAGATCACCCAGACCGTGAAGCTCATCCGGTCCAAGGGAATCGGCGTCTTCTTCTGCACGCAGCTGCCGACCGACATCCCGAACGACGTGCTGTCGCAGCTCGGCGCGCGCGTCCAGCACGCACTGCGCGCGTTCACGCCGGACGACCAGAAGGCGTTGGCGCGCACGGTGAAGACGTACCCGACGACGCCGCACTACGACCTGGAGAAGGCGCTCACGTCGCTCGGCATCGGCGAGGCGATCATCACCGTGCTCAGCGAGAAGGGCGCGCCGACACCGGTGGCGTGGACTCGGCTGCGGGCGCCGCGCTCGTTGATGGACACCATCGGCAACGACGCGATCAAGCAGGCGGCGTCCTCCAGCGACCTGCACGGCAAGTACTCGGAGACCGTCGACCGCGAGTCGGCCTACGAGCAGCTGATGCAGAAAGTCGCGCCACCGCAGGAAGAACAGCAGCAGGCCCCGGCTCCTCCTCGTCAGGAGAAGGAGGAACCGGGGATGGTCGAGAAGGTGCTGGGCAACAGCGCCGTGAAGTCGTTCCTGCGGTCAGCCGGCAGCGCCCTGGCGCGCGAGATCACGCGAGGTCTGTTCGGGACTTCGCGCAAGCGACGCTGACAGCACGGCCGCGCCGATGCAGAGGGCGCCCGCGACGTACCAGGCCAGGTCGTAGCTGCCCAGGTGGTCGCGGGTGAGCCCGGCCGCCGAGGCCGCGACGGCTGCGCCGAGCTGGTGCGACGCGAACACCCAGCCGAAAACGACGGGCCCGGACATGCCGAAGTACTGACGGCACAACGCCACGGTCGGCGGCACCGTCGCGACCCAGTCCAGGCCGTAGAAGATGATGAACACCAGCATCGACGGGTGCGCCGAGTCGCCGAACAGCTGGGGCAGCAGCATCAGCGAGAGGCCGCGCAACGCGTAGTAGCCCGCCAGCAGCAGCCGCGAGTCGACGCGGTCGGTCAGCCAGCCGGACGCGATCGTGCCCACGATGTCGAACACGCCGACCAGCGCCAGCAGCCCGGCGGCGGTCGTCGTCGGCATGCCGTGGTCGTGCGCGGCGGGGATGAAGTGCGTGCCCACCAAACCGTTCGTGGACGCTCCGCAGATCGCGAACCCACCGGCCAGCAGCCAGAACGGCCGGGTCTTCGCGGCGGTGGCCAACGCGGTGAGGGCACGCTTGGCCGCGCCGCCGGACGGTGGCGGGGGAGTGTCCTCGGTGGCGCCCAGCGGCAGGAGCCCCACGTCACGCGGGTACTCGCGCAGGAAGAACGCGGCCAGCGGCACGACCGCGAGCGCGGCGATGCAGATCACCAGCGACGCGTACCGCCAGCCGTAGGACTCGGACAGCCAGGCCACGGTCGGCAGGAACACCAGCTGGCCGGCCGCGCCACCCGCCGTCAGCACGCCCGTGACCAGGCCGCGGTGCCGCACGAACCAGCGACCGGTGATCGTCGCGACGAACGCCAGCGCCATCGAGCCGGTGCCGAGCCCGACCACGACGCCCCACAGCAGAACGAGCTGCCACGACGCGGTCATGAACACCGTCAGCCCGCTGCCGATAGCGACCAGCGTCAACGCGCAGGTCACCACGACCCGCACGCCGAACCTGTCCATCAGCGCGGCCGCGAACGGCGCGGTCAACCCGAACAGCAACAGGTTGATCGAGATGGCGAGCGAGATCGTGCCGGTCGACCAGCCGAACTCCGCCCGCAACGGCTCGATCAACGCTCCCGGCGCCGCGCGGAACGACGCGGCACCGACCAGGGCGATGAACGACACGCCCGCGACAACCCAGGCCCAATGCAGTCTCACGCCGACAAGGTTCGGTGATGGCGGATTCAGCGACCAGTGGCCCGATGGCCAACATGTGAAAGAATCAGGCCATGCACCGGATCGCCGTTCTCGCGCTGGAGCAGTCGGTCGCGTTCGACATCGGCAGCTCGACGCACATGTTCGCCCGGCTCAAGGACCGCTACGAGGTCGTCGTCTGCTCGCCGGACCGCCGCCCGATCCCCACCAGCGGCGGCTTCACCATCGCGCCCGAGCACGGCTTGGAGGTGCTCCAAGACGCGGACACGGTGCTCGTGCCGGGCACCCACTACAAGCCGGCACGCGAGGGCCGGCTCGAACCGGCGGTGCTGGAGGCGCTCACGACGACCAACGCGCGCCGGATCATGTCGATCTGCACGGGCGCGTTCGTGCTCGCGGCCGCCGGGCTGCTCGACGGCAGGCCAGCGACCACCCACTGGGGCACCACCGACGAGTTCCGCGCGCTCTACCCGAAGGTGCGGCTCAACCCGGACGTGCTGTTCATCGACGACGGCGACATCCTCACGTCGGCGGGCGTCGCCGCGGGCATCGACCTCTGCCTGCACGTCATCAGGTCCGACCACGGCAGCGAGGTGGCGAACTGGATCGCCCGCTACTGCGTGGTGCCGGCGTGGCGGCAGGGCGGGCAGTCCCAGTTCGTCGACCGCCCGGTGCCCAGCTACCCGGACACCTCCACGGCGCTCGCCCGCGAATGGGCCTTGGAACGCCTCCAAGAACCGCTCGACCTCGCCGCGATGGCCACGCAGGTGCGGATGAGCGTGCGCACCTTCACCCGCCGGTTCCGCGCCGAGACGGGGATGTCGCCGGGCCAGTGGCTGACGCAGCAGCGCGTCGACCGCGCCCGGCACCTGCTGGAGTCCACCGACCTGCCGATCGACCAGGTCGCGAACCACGCCGGTTTCGGGACGGGAGCGGCGCTGCGCCAGCAACTGGCGGCGTCGATCGGGGTCTCGCCGAGCGCGTACCGTCAGACTTTCCGCTCGGCGTGACCCTCCACAAAGGAACTACTCGTCGATCAGGAACGGCCGCAACAGGTCCGGCACGGCCTCGTCGGCCAGCGCCAGTCCGTCGGACTCGCCGACGTCCGTGACGTGGTAGACGCCCGCACCCGCCGCGGTGGTCGCGCCGATCGTCACCAAACCGCTGCGGCGCTGGAAGAACGACCGGTGGATGCGCCACCCGATGATGCCGGTGCGCTGCAACGCGACAGTGCTGCGCACGAGAGAGTTGTTGCGCGTCACCAGATAACGCTCGTCCAGGGCGTTGCCGAGCGAGCGGTAGTTGTCCCAGCCGACCAGCGCGGCGAACGGGAGGATCGCCACCGGGATCGGCCACGCCCACGACGGCGCGAAGACCGCGAGGCCGACCGCGATCACGATCCACGGCATGGTGTGCCGGACCATGCTGCGGCGCAACGCGGCGAACGGGTGCTTGCGCAGCCGCAGCGTCGTCGGGTCGTTGCCGACCTTCAGCACGTCCCGCGACACCTGGTGCGCCACGGACAGCGGCGCGGGCGGCAGCAGCAGGTTGCTCTCGCCCTTGGAACCGAGGCCCGTCGTCACGGCCGCGAGCTTCGCGCCCTTGCCGGCGCGCACCAGCAGCGATTCCTGGATGTCGACGCCGCGAAGACGTTGCTCCTCCACCGAAACCGAGCGGGTGGTGAGCAGACCCCGTTGCACGCGCAGGGTTCCGTCCGGCTCGCGGGTCAGCTGGTAGTTCCAGAACTGCAGGATGTACAGCGGGATCGACAGCACGAGCCCGAGGACGGCCAGCACGACCAGGAACACGGCGAAGAGCGCGAGGCTGGGGTTCTCGAACAGCCACTCCCACAGGTCCTGCACCGGGTGCAGGCCGAGGTCGTCGGCGTAGTTGGACAGCACGCCGAACACCGCGCCGATCGCGACGAGACCCGACAACGACAGCGGCGCGAACTTCAGCCACTTCAGGTCGAGCTGCGAGATGACCTCGGACTCGGGCAGCGGAACCGGTTCCGCGTTCTCGCCCTCGGCCACAGCCTTGGGCGCGACTCCCTTCTGCAGCAACAACAAGCGCAGCCGCTCGGCCTCCTGCTGCGTCACGGCGTCGAGCGTGAGGCCGTCCGTGCCGGGGGCGTCCTGCTGCCCGGTGCCGATCCGGACCGCCGACAGCCCGAAGATCCGGTGGCCCGGTTTGGACGTGAGGTCGACCGTCCTGATGCGATCACGCGGCACCGCGAGCTGCTTGCGGGTCAGCAGACCCGTGTGCAGCTCGACCTGGTCGCCGGTGATGCGGTATTTCGTGGTGCGCCAAATGAGATAGCTGAACGCGAGGATCGCCGCGACCGTCGCTCCGGACGCGATCAGCCGCCACTTCTCGCCGTTGCCGGTGAACAGCAGCACGAGGATCGGCACCAGCATCGCGATGCCCTCGTTGAGCGGCCGCACGACCAGCATCCGCACGTGCAGGCGGTGCCATTCCTGCAGCGGCTCGGTGAACTCCGGCGCCGCGGGCAGCTCGGCGGGGGTGGTCACGTGGCATCACCCGGCGTGGCCTGCGTCGTGTTCGTCAGTTCCACCACGAGCCTCTGCGCGACCTCGTGCTCCAGGCCCTCGATCTCCACGGGACCGGCGGCCGACGCCGTCGTCACCGTGACGGTGGACAGGCCGAGCAACTGCTGGAACGGCCCGCGTTTCGTGTCGATCGTCTGGATCCGCGAGACCGGCGCGACTCTCCACTCCTGGTTCAGCCAGCCGGAGAGGGTGTAGACGGCGTCCGGCGTGGTCTCCCAGCGGTGGACGCGGTAGCGCCAGCTCGGTTCGACCGCGGTGTGCACGACGCCGACGACCAGCGTGGCGATCATGAGCACCAGCTCCCACGTGGGCGGGTTGCTCACCAGCAGGAACACGATCAGCTGGGGCACGAAGAGCACGAGCCAGAACACGGCGGCCTGCATCGTCCACAGCAGGACGGACTTCGGACTCACCTGGTGACGAGGCGTGCGCAGTTGCAGAGTCACCCCACAAGGGTGCCTCACCGGTACCTGGTGGTGTGGTCAGGTGCGTCAATTGGTGTGTCGGTGGCCGGGGTGGTCCCGCTTGCGAGGGAGGCGGGACCACCCCGGCTCAGACGATCCGATCAGGGCCGGGCGCAGTACGGGGGAGTGAAGCTGCTGTCGTGCTCGTCAGCCGAGGCCGCGCCCGACATCGCCAGCAGTGCCCCCAAACTGAGGATCACGGCCGCGACGGTTCGAGCGATAGTGTTCAACTTCATTAAGGGGCTCCTTCGATAGGTGGCGGCCGTGGATGAGGGCAGGAAGTCGTTGACGAGGTTCGGTGCGCGGTTGCGGGCGGTCCGGCTGCAACGTGGTTTGTCGCAAAAGGACCTCGCGTGCCCCGGCGTCTCGATGAGCTACGTGTCCCGGCTGGAGTCCGGCGAACGGGTGCCGTCGCCCACCGTCGTCCGCAGGCTCGCCGAGGTGCTCGGCGTCGACCCGTCCGAGCTGATGGTCGACGAGGACCGCACCGCGATGCAGGACGAGGCGCTGGCGTGGTGCGAAGCGCTGCTCGCGTACCACGACGGCGACCTCGTGATGGCCGTCGATCTGCTGGAAACGCTGGGAAAGCGGTCCGACGAGGAGATGTTCGGCTGGTGCGTGCGCTGGACGCGCCTGGTGATGCTCGCGCGGCAGCGAGACCACGAGGGTCTGCTGCTGGCGGGGGCGAAGCTGCGCAAGTCGTGGTCTCCCGGTCCGGCGGTGGACGCGCTCGTGGAGATCCTGCGCGCATCCTCGTTGCGGCGCCTCGGCCGGACGGCCGAATCCGTGAAGGCCGCGACCGAAGCCGTCGAACTGTCGAACGGCGAAGGCGACCGGGTGCGTCGCGTCCACACGCGTGCGCTCATCGCGTTGTGCGCGGAGCTCACCGCGGCCGGCCGCCTGGCGGACGCCGAACAGGTCGTGGACCAGCTTTCCGCGCGGCTGCCCGAACTCGGCCGCGACCGGCTCGCGATCTCCACGTGGTGGGTGCGCGCCAAGGTCGCGGATCGCCTGGGAGACCGGATGGAGGCCGCGCACTGCATCCGCGAGGCCGTCGCGATGCTGGACGACTTCGACGGCGATCCCGAGTACCGCTGCCGCGTCCGCCTGGCCGGCGCGTCCATCACGCTGCGCACGCCGGGAGCGAACCTCGACGACGTGGTCGCGTTGCTGGACAAGGTGGAGACGACGGTCGCGGCCATGCGCCGCCAGGAGAACCTGCTCGCGCACGCCCGTGCGCTGCGGGCGGAACTGGCGCTGCGCGACGGCGAGGTCGACCGGGCCCGCGAACTGGCGGAGGTCGCGCTCGCGACCGGCCAGCTCGACGCCGAGCAACAGCTGCGGTGCCACCTGCTGCTCGTGCGGGCGGCGGACGAGGTCGACGCGGACGGCGGCGACGCGCGCACCGCACTGGCCGCGATGCTCGAACACATCAACCCCGAGGCCGTCGACCCCCTGCTGTGGCGAGACGTGGCACGCATCGCGCTGCGCAAGCACTAGCCCGGCGTTCGGGCGGCGTTGCCTCGTCATGACCGCCCCTCGCTCGTTAACTGGACACCTTGTTAACGGAGCATGACACAGACCAGTTACCCATCACATCACCCAATTACACCGCGTGAACATGGGTAAAACACCCGGGAACCGGCAGTTCCCGGTCAGCGACAAGCGACCGAACGGGCGATGGCCCGCCTGTCCGGTCGGCCCAGTTGTCAAGGGGTTGACAGCGAATGACTAGCTGGTGGTGAGGTTCATCCACCAGACGATGGCACCGGCGCGGCCGTTGACGTCAAGCGTCGTGTAGATGCGCTGGAGGTGGTTCTGCACGGTCTTGGGGGACAGGCCGAGTGACTCCGCGATCATCGCCGTGCTCGCTCCGGCGGCCACGAGTCGCAGCACCTCGATGCCGCGTTTGGTGAGTCCCGCCCGCAGGGCGCGGGCGATCCGGGTGTTCGTGTGTTCCGCGGTACCGGTTTCGTGCAGCTCGCCCGCGTTCGGGACGCGCACCACGGTGTCCTCCCGCTTGGGCTCGAAACGCCTGTGCGCCAACTGTTCCACCAGTCGTGACGACAGGTCGTGCTCGCGCATCCGCAGCAGATCGCGGCCCTCCTGCAGTTCCCACAACCGGTATTGCTCCAGCTGCAGCCGCGCGTGCCGCAACGCCCGTTCCAGATCGCCGGCTCGTTCGTGCGCCTCGCTGAGCTGCTGGTGCGCGTGCACCGCCACTTCCCGTGCCAGGCAGCTCATCGCGAGTTCGGCGGCCTGGGTGAGCTGGGCGATCTGCTCGGGGTAGCGCGCCCGCGCTCCACTGAGGCGTGCCCGTGCCATCAGCGCCTCCGCCCGCGCCACCGGCCGGTTCCTTCCGGCAAGCAACTGGTCAGCGCGCTGCCAGCTGCGGTGTGCGCGGTCAAGTTCACCCAGATCGATGCGCACGTGTGTCAGCAGGACGTTGACCATCGCCATCCGCACCGGGTCGCCGAGCGTCTTCCACCGGTCGCGCACCTGAGCGCACAACGCTTCCGCGCGGCGGATCTTGCGCACGCACGGCTCACCGTCGAGGCTGCAGCGGTTCTCCTCGGTGCGGATCATGCAGTGCTCGTGGTACTGCATGCGCATCACCCGTGCCTGTTCGAACAGCACCGAGCCGATCAGCTCGTTGTCGCCGGTGAGCTCCGCGAGACCCAGCGCGCGGGCGAAGGAGTGGAAGCTCCGCTCCCGCGAGTCGAGCCGCAGTTCCACCACAGCACGGGAAAAGCTGCAGCGCGCCTGGAGTCCGATGTGGCGGTTCGCCGCCGCGATCTCCTGGACCTTGTCGATCGTGTCGAGCGCGCTGGGCCACAGCCCCCGTTTGCCGAGCGCCACCGACTGCGCCAGCACGCCCTCCGCGACACCCTCGACGTCGTCCAGCCACGCGAACGCGGCCACCGCCTTCTCCGCGTACTCCAACGCCTCGCCCGGCCTGCCCTCGTCCAGGGCGATACGTGCCTCGCGCAGGTTGTGCACGGCGTTGGAACGCGGATCCGCGGTCCTGCCGGGAACCGTCATGGTGAAGCCCCCTCATTCGGAGGCTGACTCTAGTGGTGATCTCGCAATTGACGTTTCAACACTTTTCCGGCTGCGTTGCGCGGCAACTCGTTGACGAAGAAAACATCCCGGGGAACGGAGTATCGCGCCAGATTCGCCTTCACGTGTTCACGTATGTGTTCGGCCGTCAGGGTTTTTGCGCCGACAACGAAAGCCGCCAGACGCTGGCCCCACTCGTCGTCCGGTACGCCGAGCACCGCGACCTCCGTGACGCCGTCCAGCGTCGAGAGCAAATCCTCGACGTCGTGCGGGTAAACGTTTTCACCGCCTGACACGATCATCTCGTCGTCGCGTCCTGCCACGAACAGCAGGCCGTCCTTGAGATAACCGAGATCGCCGGTCGACATCAGGCCGTCCAGCGATTCTTTGCTGGTGCCGTTGGTGTAGCCGTCGAACAACATCTCGTTGCCGACGAAGATGCGCCCGGTCTCGCCCGGTGTCACCGGCTTGCCCTGATCGTCCACAATGGCCAGTCTGGTGCCGAGCGGAGGCTTGCCCGCCGTGCCCGGTTCGCGCAGCATCTCCTCCGGTGTCGCGATGCTCGCCCAGCTCACTTCCGTTGAGCCGTAGAGGTTGTAGAGCACCGGACCGAACTCCTGCAACGTGCGGGCCGCGACGCGGGGCGGCAGGGCGGAGCCGCTGGAGGCGATGATCCGCAGGTTCGGCCGGTGCGAGACCTCCAGCATGCGTTGCAGCATCACGGGAACCACGAACATCGCGGTGCACCTGTCGGCGTCCTTGAGCGCCTGCGCCGGATCGAACCTGCGCCGCAGCACCAGGGTGGCGCCGAGCACGAGCCCGAGCTGGAACGCGGCGAGGCCCCAGGCGTGGAAGAGCGGGGAGGTGATGGAGATGACGTCGCCGTGCTTGAGCGGGATCCGCGACAGCAGCGCGGCGGCCGGGGCGAGGCTCGCGGGTTCCGGCCTGCGGGCGCCCTTCGGCGTGCCGGTGGTGCCGGAGGTGAGGATGATCAGCCGGCCGCGCGGAGGCCTGCGGGGCAACGAGGTCGTGGGCCCGTTCGCGGTCAGCGACTCGAGCTCGTCGGTGAAGAACACCGGGATGTCCGCGGGCAGCGCGTCGGCGAACTCGCGGTCGGCGACGATCCTGCCGATCTTCTGGTCCTGCGCGACCTGGGCCAGTTGTCCTTTGCTCAGGCCGGTGTTGAGCAGGACGGCGTCCGCGCCGATCTTCGTGCAGGCGGTCATCGTCTCGATGAAGGCGCGGCCGTTGCGGCACAGCAGGCCGACGCGCTCCTTGGGGCGGAAGGCGTGCGCGAGCCGGCTGGTGCGCTCGTTCACTTCCGCGTACGTGAGCATGCCGTCGTCGTCGACGATCGCCGCACGGTCCGGGTGCCGTCCCGCGCCCGTCTGGAAGCCCCACGCCAGCGTGATGTCCCACTGCAGATACCCGCGCACGGTGCCGGAGAGCCCGCGCGGGCCCAACGGCCGGATCACTCCGGCTTTGACCAGGGTCAGCAGCACGCGGGTCACCATGCGACCCACTCTGCCATCTACCTACTAGCGAGTAGGTAGCGGTGTGACGGCGGTCACATGTCGGTGTTGGACGCGCTCACGACCGCATCGCGCAACGCCGCTCGCAGGCGGCCGACTTCCAGTGGTGTCAGCACGGCGGCCTCACCCGGTGGCACGGTAATCACTATGTGCCCCTGGCTGACGAACACCGTCATGTCCCGTCGGCGCGAAGCGATGTCGCGGCAGCTCACCTGCCACTCCTCTTGGGCTCCCACGGGTTTCTTCCTCCAGCTACCTCGGCGCACCGGCCCGGTGATGCCGGTGCTCGCGTCAGTAGAGACGCGCGTCACCGTCGGTCATGACGAAGGTTTCGCGTTCTCCGTTCAGCGACCGCGCCGAGCTGCGGATAGCGTCGCACGTGGGATGAGACTTGGTCACCTGGAGGGGTGAAAATGGCGGAACCGCAACGGATCGTGATCGTGGGGACTGGCCTCGCCGGTGCCTCCGCAGCCGGCGCGCTCCGAGACCGCGGCTACGGCGGCAAGATCACCATGTTCGGCACCGAGCACCACCGCCCGTACGAACTTCCCGCGCTGTCCAAGGACGTGCTGCTCGGCAAGGCGGCCGAACCCGCGTGGGTGCACGAGCCGAGCTTCTACTCCGACAACGAGATCGACCTCCAGCTCGGCGTGTCCGTGCTGGAGCTGCGGCCCGGCGATCACACGATCGTGGACTCGGATGGAGCAGTGCGCCCCTACGACCGGTTGCTGCTCGCGACCGGATCGCGCCCGCGCGTTCTGCCTGGCGCGCAAGGACATGTGCTGCGCACGCTGGACGACTCGCTGGCGCTGAAGTCCGCGCTGCTCGAGGGCAGGCACGTCGTGATCGTCGGCGCGGGCTGGATCGGGTGCGAGGTGGCGTCCGCCGCTCGCACGCACGGCTGCCGCGTCACGGTGGTCGACCCGCTGGCCGAACCGCTGCTGCGCGTGCTGGGTGCCGAGATGGGCGCGATGTTCCGCGGCCTGCACACCGAGCACGGCGTGGAGTTCAAGCTGGGCACCGGTGTCGCGGGCTTCTCGCCGGCGGGCGTGCGCCTGGACGACGGCACCGAGCTGCACCCGGACGTGACCGTGCTGGCCGTGGGCGCGACACCCCGTCTCGAACTGGCCGAGGCCGCCGGTCTGGAGCTGGCCGAGGGCGGCGTCGCGGTGGACGCGCTGCTGCGCACGTCCGCGCCCGACGTGTTCGCCGCCGGCGACATCGCGGCGCAGGAGCACCCGCGCTACGGCCACCGGGTCCGCGTCGAGCACTGGGCGAACGCGAAGGACCAGGGCACGCACGCGGCCGGACCGCTGATCGGGCTGGACGAGCCGTACCTGAAGTCGCCGTACTTCTTCACCGACCAGTACGACCTGGGCATGGAGTACCGCGGCCTCGCCGGGCCGGACGACGAACTGGTCGTGCGCGGCGACGTGGCCGCGCGGGAGTTCATCGCGTTCTGGCTGCGCGACGGACGGCTGCGGGCGGCCATGAACGTCAACGTCTGGGACCACGGCACGGCGTTGAAGGCGCTGGTGGACGCGCAGGCGACCGTGACGGCGGAGCAGCTGCGAGAGGCAGACCTGGGCTCTCTCGTCTAGATGCAGGAGCCGTGCATCGGGCCCTCGCCGCGCGAGAGGTCCTGCAGGGCCTTGCGGATGATCGCCATCTCCTCGGCGGTGAAGCGGGAGTGGAAGGCGCGTTCGACTTCGGCGAGCGCGTCACCCGCCTCTTTCTGCAGCTCCCGGCCCTTGTCGGTGATGATCGGCGTGCGCACGCGCCGGTCGCTGGGGTCGGGCACGCGCATGACCAGACCGATCCGCTCCAGCTTGTCGAGCTCGCTGGTGAGCGTGGTCTTGTCGAGGCCGAGCATCGCGCCGAGCTTGAGCTGGGTGCGCATGGCCTCCTCGTTCGCGAGCGCGCCGAGCACCAGCTGACCGCGCAACGAGATCCCGAACTTCGCGATCTCTTCGGCGTACGCCGCGCCGACGCGCTGGGTGGCGCGGTGCAGCAGCCAGTTCAAATCCCACTTCTCCAAGCAGGCTTCGACGAGTTCCGGCTGCTCCTCCATGTGTCCCATCCTACATCCCGAAGGAGATGTTCTTAGCTCGGAACATCTTGACTCGGAAGTTCTTCGCTCGTATGTTCCGAGTATGACCAATCTGCTTCACATCGACACGAGCATCCGGTACGAGGGCTCCGTGACCCGCGAGATCTCCAGCGCGTTCGCGGAGAGCTGGCGTGCCGCGAATCCCGGCTCCGGCTACACCTACCGCGACCTGCACGCGTCGCCGATCCCGCACAAGGACGGCACTGACCAGGGCATTGCCGCCGGCCTGATCGCCGAGGTCGACGACGCCGACGTGCTGCTGATCGGCGCACCGATGTACAACTTCTCGATCCCGTCGACCCTGAAGGCGTGGATCGACCAGGTCGCGACTTCCGAGCACTTCGCCCGTGAGGACGGCACGTTCGCGTGGGGCGGCAAGCGCGTTGTGGTCGTGACGGCCCGGGGCGGTTCGTACAAGCCGGGCACGCCGCGCGAGGGCTTCGACTTCCAGGAGCCGTACCTGCGCGCCGTGCTGTCGATGGTCGGCCTCGACCAGAACCTGGAGTTCGTGCACGCCGAGCTGACCCTGGCGGACGTGGTGCCGCAGATGCACCAGTTCCGCGAGCTCGCCGTCGAGTCGCTGGCCGACGCGCACCGCGTGGTCAAGGAACTCGCCAGCGCCTAACCTCGGTCGCGTGATCGACAAGGTGGCTTGGATCTACTTGAAGGACGGCCGCGTGCTCGGCACGCGGTCAGCGGGCAAGGACACGTACTACCTGCCCGGCGGCAAGCGCGAGCCGGGGGAGTCCGACGTCGAGACGCTCGTGCGCGAGATCCGCGAGGAGCTGTCCGTCGAGATCGACGCGGCGTCGGCGAAGCACCTGGGGACGTTCGAAGCGCAGGCACACGGCCACACGTCGGGGGTGATCGTGCGCATGACCTGCTACACCGCGTCGTTCGACGGGGAACCGGTGGCGTCGGCCGAGATCGAGGAACTCGCCTGGCTCACCACCGCCGACGCGGACCGGATCTCACCGGTCGACCGGATCATCTTCGCCCACCTGCGGGACATCGGAGTGCTGTCCTGACGTTCGCGGACCGCGGCCGCGAACGCCCGTCCACAGCGCCGTTCCCGCGGTGAGTGCCGCGATGACCAGGTAGATCACCTCGAAGTCCACGTTCGCCACGAGCGCGGCACCGGCGGCCAGCCCGAGCGGCACGGCACCGAACACGATGCTCATCGCCGTGGCGCTGACCCGGCCGAGCACGGCGACTGGTGTGCGTTGCTGGACCAGCGTCGCCACCGCGATCACGGTCCAGGCGAGACCCACGCCGTTCACGAACCCCGACACCAGCACCGCGGGCAACCACGCCGACATGCGTGCCGCGGCGGCGACGGCCATCAGCACCAGCCCCGCCGTGACGTTCGCGCGCCTGCCCAGCAGGCCCGCGAGCACCGATCCCGCGCCCTGAGCAGCGGCGAGGACGCCCAGGAACTCAGGTCCGTAGCGCAGGCCGTGCTCCACCAACGGAAACGCCGCCGCCGTGTTCAGCGAGGAGGCGAACAACGCCACCGCCGTGCCGATGATCGGCCACCGGAGCGCCCTGAGGTGCGGCAGGCTCGCGAACTCGCGCGGAGCCGGCGGCGGTTCGTCGACCTTGATCATCGCCGTGGCGCCGGCCGCGAGCAGGAACGACAGCGCGTCGATCGCCACCACCGGCCACGCCCCGTGCGCCGCGAACAGTGCCGCGCCCGCCAACGGCGCGATGAGCTTCATGCCCTCCTGCAACGACGTGCGCAGCCCGTTGACCCTGGCCAGCCGATCGGGCGGGAGCAGCGCCACCAGCAACGCCGGTTCCGCCGCGCTGACGAGCACCGCCTTCGTGCCGTAGAGCAGCAGCACGACGAAGATCACCCAGATCTCGTCGGTGAAGAACAGCACGGCCAGCGCGGGCACGATCGCGAGGTCCGTGCAGATCAGCAACGGCCTGCGGCGGTAGGAGTCGGCGAACCGGCCGATCCACGGGGACAGCACGCCCGGCGCGTAGACGCACAGCAGGGCGAGGGTGGCGAGGGTGTCGCTGCCGGTCAGCGACTTCACCCACACGCCGGAGACCAGCATCATCGCGCTCGTCCCGAAGAACGACAGCACGAGCCCGGCGAAGTACCACCGCACGTCGTGACCCCCAGAAACGACGAAAGAGGAGAGCAGCGCTCTCCTCCCACTTCAACATATAGCGCACGGGGGGCCTTGCCACAAGACCCCGGGTGTGCTTCATCATTTCCCGGCCAACGTCATCTACCTGGGGAAATGGGGAAGACTCCATGATCGACGTCATCATCGCCGGCGGTGGACCGACCGGCATGATGCTGGCTGGCGAGTTGCGTTTGCACGGCGTGAGCGTGCTGGTGCTCGAACGGGATCCGGAGCCGACGAAGGTCGTCCGGGCGCTCGGCATGCACGCGCGCAGCATCGAGATCCTGGACCAGCGCGGCATCGCCGACCGGTTCCTGACGGCCGGCCAGACGCATCCGCTGGCCGGGTTCTTCGCGGGCATCGACAAGCCCGCGCCGGAGCGGCTGAACACGAAGTACCCGGTCGTCCTCGGCTTGCCGCAGCCGATCACCGAACGGCTGCTCGCCGAGCACGCCACCGAGCTCGGCGCCGAGATCCGGCGCGGCAGCACGGTGACCGCGTTCACGCAGGACGACGAGGGCGTGACCGTCGAACTGGCGGACGGCACGTCGGTGCGGACGCGGTACCTGGTCGGGTGCGACGGCGGCCGCAGCACCGTGCGGAAGCTGGCCGGCATCGACTTCCCCGGCGAGCCGTCGCGGGTGGAGACGCTGCTGGGGGAGATGGAGATCGGCATGCCGTGGGAGGAGGCGATGCCGTTGATGCTGGAGGTCCGCAAGCTCCAGAAGCGGTTCGGCATCGGCCCGATCGGCGGCACCGCGACGTACCGGGTCGTCGTGCCCGCGGAGGGGGTGAACGAGGACCGCGCGGTCATGCCGACCCTGGACGACTTCAAGGAGCAGCTCGTCAAGGTCGCCGGAACCGACTTCGGCGTGCACTCGCCGCGCTGGCTGTCCCGCTTCGGCGACGCCACCCGGCAGGCCGAGCGCTACCGCTCCGGCCGCGTGTTCCTGGCGGGCGACGCGGCGCACGTCCACCCGCCGACCGGTGGGCAGGGGCTCAACCTCGGCGTGCAGGACGTGTTCAACCTGGGCTGGAAGCTCGCAGGCGCGGTGCACGGCTGGGCACCTTCTGACCTGCTCGACACCTACGAGGCCGAACGGCACCCGGTGGCCGAGGAGGTGCTGAACAACACCCGCGCGCAGATCGAACTGATGAAGGTCGAGCCGGGGCCGCAGGCCGTGCGGCGGCTGTTCACCGAGCTCGTGGGGTTCGAGGAGGTCAACCGCTACCTGATCGAGAAGATCATCGCGGTCTCCGTCCGGTACGACCTCGGCTCGGAGAACGACCTGGTGGGCAGGCGGATCGGGGACCTGTCGCTCAAGCGCGGCGGCCTCTACGACCAGATGCACGCCGGTCGCGGCATCCTGCTCGACCAGTCCGGGTCGTTGTCGGTCGGTGCCTGGGCGGACCGGGTCGACCACGTCGTGGACGTCAGCGAGGACCTCGACGCGCCCGCCGTGCTGGTGCGGCCGGACGGGCACGTGGCGTGGGCAGGCGAGGACCAGGCGGCGCTCGAAGTGGAGCTCGCGCGCTGGTTCGGGACGGCCGGCTGAGGTCACCCGTTCGAGGGCCGGAGGCGCTTTGCCACACTGTGCGGCGTGTCCGAGCCGATGACAGCCGTGCTGCTGCGCGCAGCCGAGCTCACCGCCTCGGGGAAGCCGCGGCAGGCGATCGACCTGCTGCGGCCCCTCGTGGCGGCGAACCCTCGGCACGCCGAGGCGTGGTGCCGGCTCGCCGCCGCCCACCTCGACCTCGGTGAGGCGGACCAGGCGCTCGACTCGGCGAAGCGCGCGATGGTGCTCGACGGCGAGCCCGCCTGGCCGCAGCGGCTCGCCGCGCTGGCGTTGAGCGACCTCGGCAGGCACGTCGAGGCGGCCGTCGCGGCGCGGGAGTCCGTGCGGCGCAAGCCGGGCGACTGGCGTTGCTACGTCGTGCTCGCCGAGGTCCTCGCCGACAACCCGGACGGGGCCGTGGAGGCGTTCGACTCGGCTCTGCACGCCTCCCAGCTCGCACCGACCGAGGCGCGGGCGTTCCAGGTGCTCGGCGACGCGGCGCTGCGCATGCGCGACTGGGGCACCGCCGAGCACGCGTACCGGTCGGCGATCAAGCTCGACCCGTCCGACGCGGACTCCAAGGCGAACCTCGCGACCGTGCAACGGCGACGTTCTTCCCGGCCCACGCAGCTGCAGTTGAACAAGGTGCAGGTGTGGCGCGCGCTGCGGATGCTCTCGTTGCTGCTGGTCGGCGGCGGTTTACTCGCGCTGATCGCCGGCATGCCCCGGCCGACGCCCTACCTGGGGTTCTTCACCGGCGCGCTGGTGCTGTGCTGCCTGGTCGTGGCGTTGCGGCTGCGTCCGTTCAAGCTGCTGTTCAGCCTGCGCAAGCTCGCCGTGACGGTGTCCCTGCTCGCCGCCTCCGCCCTGATCCTGGTCGGCTGGACCGTCGCGTTGTTCTTCGGAGCCACCACGATGCAGCCACTTGTGCTTTCCTGGTTGTGCGCTGTCGTGGGGGGAGCGCTCGTCTACGTCGGTGGAGGCAGGAAGCGGTGATGCGTCGCAACGCGGTCGCGCTCGCGTTCCTGCTGTTCCTCGGACAGCTGTTCATCGTCGCCGCGCCCGCCGAGCCCGTGGTCTCCGGTGCTGTCGTCCGGCACGGCCACGACTTCGCGAACCTGCCCGTCACCACGCCCAAACCGCACAACCTCCAGGCAGCCCAGGTCCCGCAGGCCCAGGTGCCGTCCGACGTGCCGCCCATCGCGAAGCCCGCGATGCCGATGCGGTTCGTCGTCGCCTTCGCCCGCCGCGTGCACCGCACGCCCGAGGGCATCCGCTGGACCCCGCAGCCCGCTCGTTCACCGCCTTCCGGTCGCTGAATCTCGTTTCCCAGCAACCCTCTTCGGAAGGCTCACTCACCCATGTCGCGCGACAACGCGCGCCGGGGTCTTCTCGTGCGCGGTCTCATAGCGCTCGGGGTCCTCGTCGCATCCGCTTTTCTGCTGCTCACCACAGATCCCCGCCTCGGCCTCGACCTGCGCGGCGGAACCCAGATCGTCCTCGAAGCCAAGGGCGACTCCGACGCCGCCGACCGTTCGCTCGAGGTCCTGCGCCGCCGAGTCGACGCATTGGGCGTCGCCGAACCGGTGATCGCCCGCTCCGGCGAGAACCGCATCGTCGTCGAACTGCCCGGCGTCCAGGACCCCGCCGAGGCGGTGAAGGTCCTCGGCCAGACCGCGCAGCTCACCGTTCAACGCAACGGCCAGACCGTCATGACCGGCGAGGGCATCTCCGACGCGCAGTCCGCGCGCAACCCGCAGGGCGCCGGTTTCGTGGTCAACATCCAGTTCCAGGGCGACGGCGCGAAGACCTGGCAGAAGGTCACCGGCGAGGCGGCCTGCGAGCCGTCCGGCACTCCTGGCCGGCAGATCGCGTTCGTGCTCGACGGCAAGCCGATCTCCTCGCCGGAGGTCAGCCTCGACACGCCGTGCGGCGCAGGTCAGGCAGGCGGCGCGACCACGGTCACCGGCCGCTTCTCCCAGCCGGAGGCCAAGGAACTGGCACTGGTCATCCGCTCCGGCGCGCTGCCCGTGCCAGTCGAGGTGATCGAACAGCGCACCGTCGGCGCGACCCTGGGCGCCGAGGCCATCGAGGCCAGCGCCAAGGCCGCGATCATCGGCATCGCGCTGACCTCGTTGTTCCTCATGGTCGCCTACCGCCTGGCCGGGTTCCTGGCCGTGGTCGCCCTGGTCGGCTACGCGGGCGTCGCCTACGCCGGGTTGCTGGCGGTGGGGGCGACCTTGACGTTGCCGGGTCTGGCCGGCTTCGTGCTGGCGATCGGCATGGCGGTCGACGCGAACGTCCTGATCTTCGAACGAGCGCGCGAGGAGTACGCCCGAAAACCCAATCTCCGCCGCGCCTCCGAGAACGGCTTCCGCGGCGCGCTGAGCGCCATCGCCGACTCGAACGTGACGACACTCCTGGCGGCCGGCCTGCTGTTCTGGTTGGCCACCGGCCCGGTCCGGGGCTTCGGCGTGACGCTGACCATCGGTGTGCTGGCGTCGATGTTCAGCGCCCTGGTGCTGTCGCGCGTCCTGGTGGTCTGGGCCCTCGGAACCCGTTTCGTCGGCCGGCATCCTCAGCTGAGCGGCCTGCACACGTTGGGCTGGGTCCGCCAGCGCCTGTCCGTCGTGCTCTACCGCCGCCCGTCGTTGTGGCTGATCAGCGCCGGTGCCGTGGTGCTGGTGGCGTTCTCGGGCCTCCTCGTGCGGGGCCTGAACCTGGGCGTCGAGTTCACCGGCGGCCGCATGCTCGACTTCACCGCGGGCGGTGCTGTGGACTCCGGTCGCGTGCGCACCGCCCTGGGTGACGCGGGCTTCTCCGACGTGGTCGTCTCGTCGTCGGGCAAAGAGGTCTCCCTGCGCACCGGCCCGATCGACGACGCCATCTCGTCCCGCCTGGGCGAGGTGGTCTCCTCGGCCGTGGACGGCGGCGCCCGCCAGTCGAGCAACGAACTGATCGGCCCGTCACTCTCGTCCGAACTGCGCCGCAACGCAGTGATCGGCCTGGCCATCGCCGTAGCCGCCCAACTCGGCTACCTGGCCATCCGCTTCGACTGGCGCCTCGGCGTGGCCACCGTCGCCGCACTGCTCAGCGACGTCTTCGTCCTGGTCGGCATCTTCGCGTGGATGGGCAAAACGGCCGACGGCGTGTTCCTCGCTGCCCTGCTGACCGTGATCGGCTACTCGGTCAACGACTCGGTGGTCGTCTTCGACCGACTGCGCGAACTGCGAGGCTCCCGCCTGAAGGCCGCGTACCCGGACGTGGTGTCCGACGCGGTGGTCCAAACCGTGCCACGAACCGTGAACACCGGCATCGGCGTGCTGTTCGTGCTGTCGGCACTGTTGGTCCTGGGCGACGGCTCACTGGCCAACTTCGCCACCGCACTGCTGATCGGCCTGGTCGCCGGCACCGCGTCCACAGTGGTCACCGCCGCACCCGTAGCCATCTGGCTGGAGACGCGCTGGCCCAGGCGAGCGGTTTTGAAGAAGCGCCCGGCGGGAGCGCGGGCCTAACGTTTGCGCATGATCACTCATGTGCACTCGACCACCATCAACGTCCGCGATCTGGACGAGGCCTTGAGCTTCTACGTGGACGTGCTGGGCTGGGAGAAGCGACAGGACAGCAACGCGGCGGGCATGCGCTGGCTGACCGTCGCTCCTCCCGGCGCCCGGACGGCGTTCGCGCTGACCCTGGCGGACGCGCCGAACGTGTCGTTCGCGATGGGCTGCGGCATCTCGCTCATCTCAGACGACATCGACGGCGACGTCGCCGGGCTGGTGGGGAAGGGGGTGCGGGTGAAGGGCGCGCCGGAGACCATGCCGTGGGGTGATCGGGCCACCTGGTTCAGCGACCCTTTCGGCAACGAGTTCTTCCTAGTGCAGCTCGCTTCGTAGCAAAGTAGGCGGCATGACCTCCTTCGCCGGGTACCAGAACGAGATCTTCTGGTTGCGTGGTCGGCGGACCTGCGTCTGTCCGCAGAGGACATCGCTTGAGCAGCGGGAACTATCTCCGTAGTTCTCACGGATTCTCGTGGTCGCCCGACGTCCCACGGCCTGGGGGACGGCCTGGCCGTGACTGACCATGGCGTGTCGGGGTGAGGCCCCTTCTCGTTGGCAAGGCGGTGGAGCCGTCGCGGCAGTCGATCGCCGTGACCAGCTCGGTCGGCAGCGTCACGCGCGATCGTCCCGACTGGGACACCTGCCAAAGCCCAATGGGTCGGGTTCCGTCGTCGGTGGCGTGCTGCCGCGCCGGAGGACCGACGGCGGAGCGAAGCGGGAGCCCGGCGTGCCCGGATGGATGTGGCCACGCTGGTAGGCGACTGGCCCAGTGCGTGCCGCCGACGGCGGCGCCTTGATCCCATAAAGCAGAATTCAGCAGTGAGAGATCTTGCTAGTCTTTGGCGGTGTGTACGGAACTCAAGTCGAGGAGCATTTTCCGCTGAAGCTCGTCCACTGCCTTCTTGAGCTTGCTGTAGAGATCTTCTTCTTCGTCGTCTGAAGCGCTGACGTAATTCCTCAGAGCCGATAGGACTGCCTGACAGGCTGGCTGTAGATTTCCTTCGCTCAGAAATTCTATCTCTGCTAGGCCTGCTTCTAGTTCCTCCATTGCGACCTGTGTGTGCAGGCCAACGGTCGAGTATCCTCTTTGTCTATGTACGGCGTCGACAATGTTTTGTACGACCTGAGTGCGCTCTTCTCCTTCTTTGAGGTCGGTAACTTTAGCTCGCAGGTGCTGCAGTTTCTCTCGTTCTCCTGGGGGCAGTTGGTCAACCTCGGCGCTATCGAGAACGGCGAGGAACTCCTGCTCGTATTGCTTAAGTGATTTATCCAGTGAGGCGCGGGTGAGGCGCGAGGTGAATTTCTCTGAATATGTAAATCCAACTGCTCGGCCTAGTCTTGCGATGACCTTGCTATAGGTCTCTCGCTTGACTTTCTCTATCTCAAAGAAGTTCTTTCGGTAGTCTTGCTGCTCTGCTATATATTTTTGCGTCTGGCGTTGGCGCTCGCCTACTTTGTAGGTCGAATAGATGCCGGCTAGACCAACTAGTGCTGTGCCGACCCACTCGTAGGCCATGATCGATACCTCATATGTAATAGGGGGATGGCCGTTCTTCATGTCCGTAATTGATTCTAATTTTGATTGAGGGGTTTACGTTTAGCTCGGATATGAGGGCGCGCTCTATCCAATGAACTTCCTTGGACTCGCTGCTGGTGTGAAGCTCTCCGCCCACATGCCGAGCTCGGAAACAGATGGAGAACTCCTGACGTACCCCGCCGCCGTCGTCGTCGTAGGCGATGACGTGATCGGGGTTGGAGTACAACCCGATGAGTCCCGTAACCTTGACGTCAACGCCGGTCTCCTCCTTGACCTCCCGGATCGCCGCCTGAGCAAGCGTCTCGCCGACTTCCTGTTGTCCGCCACGGATCGCGTACTTGTCGTTGTCTGTCCGGCGGATCATCAGCAACCGCCCGGCGTCGTCCTGGACGAACGCGCTCACGGCGGTCGGAGGCTGTTGGCGTTCGGGGCGTTCGGGGCGTTCGGGTCGTGGAAGTGGTCCACGCGCGCCATGCGTCTCCTTAGAACGTTGCTGGCTTCGACAGGTTCCAAACGTGCTCGAAGCTCTCAGAGTAGGTCTCGAAGAGGTCGCCTGCACCGAGGCGGCGCAGGTGCAGGGCCGGAGCGTGTGCACCCTGGAACCCATACACGTGCGTGTTGATGATCATCTCGTCGTCGATCCGGAAGAGAGTGGTCGACAACGTGCACGTCTTCGCGCCTCCCAAGGGAGGGAAGGAACGAGACGTGCCACTGCCTGAAAGCGTCCTGCGGGACCTGGACGACTACATGAAGAACTTCCCGCCGGTCGAGGTCACGTTGCCGTGGAAAGAGGCTGACGGGGAGCCGGAAACGGTCTCGCTCATCCTCGTGAACCAAGACGGCAAGCCTGTCCGCAGGGATGGCTTCAACCAGTACGTGTGGTGGCCCGCCCTGAAAAGGGCCAAGGTAACCAGGACACTGCGGCAAGACGGGATGCACGCGCTGAGGCACTTCTACGCTTCGATACTCCTTGATGCGGGCGAGTCGATCAAGGCTCTTGTCGAGTGGCTCGGGCACGCGGACCCGGCCTTCACGATGCGCGTCGACACCCACCTGCTGCCGTCCAGCAGCGATCGGACGCGGAAGGCGGTAGACCGGGTGCTTGCGCCTCCGCCCGATGACAACGAGCGTGATCGGGCCACCTGGTTCAGCGACCCTTTCGGCAACGAGTTCTTCCTAGTGCAGCTCGCTTCGTAGCAAAGTAGGCGGCATGACCTCCTTCGCCGGGTACCAGAACGAGATCTACCTTCAAGGGCTCGGTGGCGCAGTGCCGCCGTTCACCACCGATCCGGACGCGCTGGAGCAGTCCGCGCGCGACAGGCTCGGACCGGGCCCGTTCTGGTACGTGGCGGGAGGCGCGGGTTCGAGTGCCACCGTGCGGGCGAACCGCGAGGCGTTCGACCGCGTGCGGATCGTGCCGCGGATGCTGACCAACGCGACCGAACGGCACCTCGGCGTCACTGTGCTGGGCACCGAGTTGCCGGCGCCGGTGATGCTCGCACCCGTTGGCGTGCAGTCGATTCTGCACCCGGACGGCGAACTGGCGACTGCGCGGGCGGCGGCTGAGCTCGGTGTGCCGATGGTGCTGTCGACGGCCTCGTCGCACACCATCGAGGAGGTCGCCGAGGCGTCCGGCGACGGGCCGCGCTGGTACCAGCTCTACTGGCCGAACGACCCCGACGTGTGTGCGTCGTTGCTGGATCGGGCGCGCAAGGCCGGGTACACGGCGCTGGTCGTCACTTTGGACACTTGGACGTTGGCGTGGCGGCCGCACGACCTGGACCAGGCCTACCTGCCGTTCCTGCGTGGGGTGGGCACGGCGATTCCGTTCAGCGACCCGGTTTTCCGCGCCGGACTGCAGAAGTCGCCCGAGGAGGATCTGCCGATGGCGATCCTGCGGTGGGTGCAGCTGTTCACCGGCACCGACAAGTCGTGGGACCAGCTGGCGTTCCTGCGCGAGCACTGGGACGGGCCGATCGTCCTGAAAGGAATCCAGCACGCGGACGACGCGCGCAAGGCCGTCGAGTACGGAATGGACGGTGTCGTCGTCTCGAACCACGGCGGGCGTCAGGTGGACGGCGCGGTCGGCTCGCTGGACGCGTTGCCGTCCATCGTCGAGGCGGTGGGGGAGCAGATCGACGTGCTGTTCGACTCCGGGATCCGCACCGGCGCGGACATCGTCAAGGCACTGGCGTTTGGTGCCAAGGCCGTGATGGTGGGGCGGCCCTTCGCGTACGGGCTGGCGCACGGCGGTCAGGTCGGCGTGAAGCACGTGCTGCGCAGCCTGCTCGCGGACTTCGACCTGACGCTGGGGCTGTCGGGTCACCGCAGCCCGGCCGACCTGGGGCCGGACGCGCTGCGGTTCTCCTGAACGACGTCGGCCGGGCCGCAGCTGCGACCCGGCCGACGGGGCAGTTCTTCTTCGCCTTTACGGCATGGTGGCGGTCATCCGCGCCAGCGTGCCGAAGTCGGCTGGCTGCACCCGCAGCCAGCCGTCGCTCTTCGCCGCGAGGTACCGCCCGCTCGGCGTGTCGATGTAGGTGAGCGGGTTGACGCAGCGCTGCTTGCGGCCCATGTGATCGCGCTTGGCCGAGAAGACCTGACCGCCGCCGGTGCGCGGCTGGCTCATGATCTCGTTGAGCTGCGCGACCAGTTGGTCGTTGGGCGTGCTCGTCGGCCTGCTCTGCTGCATGAACGAGCCGGTGTCCTCGTAGGACTGCCGCGGCTTCTGCTGCAGCGCTTCCTCGGGCAGCGTGATCGGGTTGCCCCTGCCCGCCGGCGTGGGAGGCAACGCGCCGACCAACGCCTGCGGTGCCTCGTCCGCGCGCACCGGTTCGAGCACGAACTGCTGGTCCTGGGTGAGCAGGATCCGCAGCGCGTCCTGGCCGTTCGACACGACCAGCACGCTCTGCTGCGGGCCGTCCTTCAAGCTGAAGAACGCCCAGTACTCCACACCCGCCTCGACCACGAGCCGCAACGCGTTCGCCAGATCCGGGTGGATCTGCCCGCCGCGCGCGAGCCCGTACTGCTCGAGCTGCGCCCACGCCGACCGCTGCAACCGTTCGAGCTCGCTCACGTCGCCCGACTCGAGGAGATCCTCGTCGAAGTCGACCTGAGCGATCAGTGCACGGTGCAGCGTCGGCAGGCCCGCGGCCTGCCACGCCTGGTAGAGCGCCGTGACAGGGATTGCGACCCTGCTCCGCAGCACGATTCCCCCTTATCCGCCGATGACCGGCGGAGCAACCATTGTTCCGTCGCCGAAGATGTCCTCGGTCTCCTGCAGGTAGGACGCGGACTTGTGCTCCTTGTCCTCCTCGCCGTCGCCACGACCGCCACCGGCGCCCATACCTCCGGCGCCCATGCCGCCCGCACCACGGCCACCGGCACCCGCGGCACCGGCACCGGACGGCCCGAAGCCACCGGCGCCACCACGACCGTCACCGGCAACACCGGACGCGCCACCGAAGCCGCTGCCCATGCCGCCAGGACCACCCATGCCCTTGGCCGCCGCGGCGCCACCGAGGCCGCCACCGCCGGGTCCGCCGAGGCCACCGCCACCGCGACCACCGCCGGCACCACCACCGCCACCGCCGCCGGGCCCGCCAAGGCCACGGCCACCGGGTCCACCGGGACCGTTGGGGCCGCCAGGACGGTTGCGCGGGTTGTTGGGGTCGAGCGGGCCACCGGGACGACGCGGGTCGTTCGGGTTGAACACGCCGTCCGGCGGCTGGTTCGGGACGCCGATGTTGGGCGGCGGACGCCGCCCGCCGTCATCGGTGGGCGGCTGCGGGAACCGGTCGTCGACACCCGCGGTGCTGGTGTCGTCATTACCGCCGCCAGGAGGCTTCCACGCGGCCAGCTGGGAGTCGTCCGAGCCGTTCCGGTCGCCACCGCCGCCGGGCGGGTTGCTGCCGATGGGCGGCGGCTCGCCGTGTTTCGGCGGGGTGACCGGCGGGATCGGGGGCTCTTTGCTCTCTTCGAGATTGCCCTCGGTAGCCGTCGGCGCGATGAACGTCGGCTGGTTGTCCATGCTCGCGTTGACGGCGCCCGCGTACTGGTTGAACGCGCGGACGTTCGCCTCGCTGACCTGCTGGTTCTTCTCGAGCGCCTTGTCGTAGTCGGTGTCCCACGGGCGCCAGTCGTTCAGGAACGGCTTGTCGGGGACGGTCGGCGGCATCGACATCGCGTTCTTGGCGTCGACGTACGCGCTGCCGACGGTGTCGGCGGTCGTGCCGGCCTGGGTCGCGGACTCGCCGGTGACGGTCGCCCAGGTCGCGAGAGGTGAGGTGTTTCCACGGGCCGCGTCACCCGCGGAGCCCTCCCAGGCGGCGCCGGAGTCGCGCACGGCCTTCTCGATCAACTGGGCGACGTCCCCGTGCCCGGTGGAGAGATTGCGCCAGGCCTGCGAGGTGACAGAGGTGCTCTGGCCGGGCCCCTTGCCGTTCTCGAACCACTTGTAGATCGTTTCGCCGCCCGCGAAGGGGAGCATCGCGAAACCGCCGATGTTCGGCTCATCCCCAGCCATCTCGCTACCCCTTCAGGTTTGTGATGATCAGCTGCGCTACGCGCTCTGCCTCCGGGCAGGCCTTCTTGGTGGCCCGCTCGTCAGCGGCGGTACCGACCTGCACCGTGACCGAGTCGGTCGCCGACGCCTGGAGAGACGCCTGACAGGCCAGTTCCCCGTCGATGGCGTCGGTGACGACGACCCGGACACCGTCGACCTTCTTGTCGGTGAAGACCGGGTTGCCCTTGAGGTTTCCGACGATCTCGTCGAACGACTTCTTCTCGGTCACGTTGACCGTGTACCGGGAGTTCTTGATGACGTCCTGGCCCTTCCAGGCGCAGTTCGGACCGAGCACCGAGGAACCGGGTTCGGGAGCACGCACCGACCCGAGCGTGGTGACCTGGCCCGCCGTCAGGATGCTGCACGGGTCGCTGAGGTACTTGGCGATGCTGAGACCTGGGCCGCTACCGGTACTGGTGGGATCGCTGCTCGTCTGGCCGGCGCTGGTCTGCGGAGCCGTCGTGGGGTTGCCACCGGTCTGAGTGCTCGTGCACCCGGCCAACGCACCGAAGGCGAGCGCGGCGGTCAGCAGGGCGGTCATGCGCTTCAAGATCGTGTCAGCCCTTCATCGCGGACTGCGCCGCTTCATCGGTCTTCTGGTAGTCGGCGAGTTGCTTCTCGATGTTCTTGATGGTCAGCTCCAGCGCTCGCTGAGCCTCCCGATTCGCCCAGCGGTAACCGCCGGACTCGGCTCCGGCCGTCTTGCGCATGGCGAGCGTCGCGTAGCCGCTGAACGGGTCGGGGCCGGGGGCGCCGGCGGTCTGGATCTGGCCGGCCTCGGTTTCCAGTTCCATCAGCCGCTCGATGGCCTTCTTCAGGCCTTCGATCATCGTCCGGGCCTGGTCCGGGTCAACGCTGAACCTCACGACTCCGCCGCCGGCGGCACCCGCGGCTGCTCCCGCTGCGGCACCCGCCGCTGCCCCGACCACGGGTACGAGTGCGTCGAACATCAGCATCCTGGCCAGCTCCCCTCAGAACTCCACACCCCTGTTAGAGGATTTTCGCATAGGACCGGTTCCCCGCGGAGTCGAACGGATCAGCTGATCAGGTCACATGGCCGATTCGTTCAAGACCGCACACGGTGACCGGCATAGGTTCGAGGCATGATCGAACAGGCGAGGAACTTCCTCTGGCTCAACGCCCGCACGCTGGAACAGCGCTGGTTCGAACACGCTTTCGCCGGCGGAAGCGCCGAGCACGTGGTCAGCGCCGTGCTGGCTTATCGCAACGACGACGGCGGCTACGGGTACGGCCTCGAACCCGACCACCGCGGTCCCACCAGCCAGCCGTTGCACGCCCTGCGCGCGCTCCAGCTGTTCGTCGAGGTCAACGCCCCGGAGCAGGCCGAATCGATCCTGCGCTGGCTCACCGACACCTGCCCGGACGGAAGTGTCCCGTTCGGCATGTCCACCTCGAAGGACCACCCCAAGGCACCCTGGGTCGCCGCCGACGACCAGGGCGGACTCCTCCTGACCGCCCAGATCGCCGCCGCACTCCACGCGCTCGGCACGACCCACCCGTGGCTCGACAAGGCCACGGACTACTGCTGGCAGGAGATCGAGAAGCTCGAGCAGACCCACCCGTACGAGCTGCGAGCTGCGGCGATGTTCCTGGACGAGGTGCCGGACCGGTCCCGCGCCGAGCTCGCGGCGGAGAAGCTCAAGCACCTCCAGCCGAGCACCGAGGGATACGCGGACGGCGAAGCGCTCGAGCCGCACACCTACGCGCAGAAACCCACCAGCCTCGCCTGCGGCTGGTTCACCGAGAAGGAACTGGCCGAAGACCTCGACGAACTCGAACGGGGCCAGCAGGAGGACGGCGGCTGGAACTTCGGCTTCCCCGCCTTCACCCCGATCGTCGACTTCGAATGGCGTTCCATCGCCACGGTCGACGCACTGCTGACCCTGCGCCGCTACGGCCGGATCAGCTGACCCAACGGCACTCCGGCCAACGCGCGCACCTCGCGGGCCAGGTGAGCCTGGTCCGCGTAGCCGGCCTCGAAGGCGACGGCGGCGAACGGCACCCCGCTCCAGGCCAGCCGAAGAGCCACGTCGAACCGCAGCACCCGCTGCAACACCTTGGGCGGATACCCGAACGCGTCCAGGCACCGCCGCCGCAGCTGACGTGAGCTCAGCCCGATCTCCCACGCCGCCGACGCCACGTCCACGGAACGCAACAACGAAGCCGTCGCGGCCACCGCCGGATCCACGACCACCCGCGAGGCGCAGAACGCCACCATCTCGGAGAACGACGAGAGCCGCGCGGCAGGCACCAGGTCAGACAACGGCACCCGCAGATCCCGGACGGCATGCGCGGGCACCCCGAACACCGACGGGAACGCTCCCGGCGGCAACCGCACCCCGTACAACGTCCCGGGAGCGACCACGGCGAGCTGAGCCGAAGCGTCCGGACCGGCCACGAACAGCGCGCCGGTGGCGGGCGCCCACATCAGGTCGGTGCAGCCGTCCGGCACCACCCGCTGCACGGTCGGCGAAGACACCGTCCGCGTCCAGAGGCAGGTCAGACCCGCGGGAGCAGGACGTTCGGCGTACACCGGTCCATTGTCTCAGCTCCGCAAGAGGACCGGACCTGTTTCCGGTCCCTGCAAACGTTGTCATCCGTGGTAGGCAAGAACAAAACTCCCGTCGCCACACCCCACGAGGAGACGACCGAAGGACAACTTCATGCGAGGCAAACCCCTGCACAAAGCCTTGGCAGCAGCGACGGCGGCGCTACTCCTGCTGACCGGAGCGCCGTCGGCCCAGGCCGCCCCGCCCACGTTCACCCACCCCGGCGTGCTCGTGAGCAAGGGCCAGCTGGACGTCATGCGCACCCGCGTCAACGCCGGCACCCAGCCGCAAAAGCGGGCCTACGACGCGATGATGGGCTCCCGGTACGCGTCCCTGTCGTACACGCCGCACCCACGCGCGGTGGTCGAGTGCGGTCCGGTGTCCAATCCCAACAACGGCTGCACCGACGAACGCGAAGACGCCATCGCCGCCTACACCCACGCACTGGCCTGGTACGTGACGCGCGACGCCAGGTACGCCAACAAAGCCATCCAGATCATGGACGCCTGGTCCGCCACGATCCGCGACCACACCCACGACAACGCCCACCTGCAGACGGCGTGGTCGGCGTCGAGCTGGCCGCGCGCCGCCGAGATCATCAAGCACGTCTACGGGACCTGGCCCAACGCGGGCAGGTTCGGCACGATGCTGCGCAACGTCTACTACAACGAGATCCAGGGCAGCGACCCCCGCACGGGCAACTGGGAGCTCAGCATCGCCGAGGCCATCGTCGGCATCGGCGTGTTCCTGGACGACAAGGCCATCTACGACCGCGGCATCAGCCTCTACCGCGCCAGGGTCCCCGCGTTCATCTACCTCACGTCGGACGGCGCTCTGCCGAAAACCGTGCCCAGCAACAACCTCAACACCCGCGAGAAGATCATCGGCTTCTGGCACAACCAGTCGACGTTCGTGAACGGCCTCACCCAGGAGACCTGCCGCGACTTCGTCCACACGGGATACGGCCTGTCCGCGATCTCGCACGTGGCCGAGACCTCCCGCATCCAGGGCGTCGACCTCTACCCCGAGGTCGGCACGCGCCTGCGCGAGGCACTGGGCTTCCAGGCCACCTACGAACTGAACGGGCCGCCGTCGTGGCTGTGCGGGGGAGCGGTCAAACGCGGCCTCGGCCCGATCACGGAGGTCGGCTACAACGCCATGCACAACAGGCTCGGCAACCCCATGCCCAACACCGAGACGTGGACGACCCAGCGCCGCCCGCTCGGCACCAACAACCTGTTCGTGTCGTGGGAGACGCTGACCCACGGCGACAACCTGGGCTAGAACAAGAAGAAGGGCCCGTCGCCAGACGGGCCCTTCTCTCAAGTGGACGATACTGGGATTGAACCAGTGACCCCTACCGTGTCAAGGTAGTGCTCTCCCGCTGAGCTAATCATCCGTGTCGTACGGATGACATTCTAGCGGACGAACCGGTCCCTTCGCTCAGGGGGTCAGAGGCCGAACTTCACCCAGTTCACGCTCACGTAAGCCGCCGGCTGGCCGCTCGTGAACGTCACGTACACGTCGTGCGTGCCGGAGATGTTCGAGATGTTCGCGGGGATCGTTCTCCACGCGTCCCACCCACCGGTGTTGCCGACCGCGAACGAACCCGCCGGAGTCGCCGTGCGCGATCCGAGCCGCACCTCGACCAGGCCGCTCACCCCACTCCCGGCGCCGGAGGCGACGCGAGCGAGGAACTGGGTCGCGGGGCCGTTGCCGAAGTTCACGCCGGAGAACTTCAGGTAGCCGCCGTTCGCGATCTGATGAACGCCGGAACCACCATCCCCAGGCGCCACCGAACCACCGGAGCGTTCCGAGGCGTTCTCCGCCTGCAGCTCGCTGTACGCGGAACCCCCACCGCCGGGGTTCGACGTGGTGGTCGTGGTCGTCGGGGGAGTGGTGGTCCCGCCACCAGCCGAGAAGACGGCCACGTAGTCCACGACCATCGAGTGCCCGGATTGCGTGGCCGCGACAGGGGTCGGCTGGTTGTTGTTCAGCGCGTTCGGGAACGCGCCGCCCATCGCTAGGTTGAGCAGGATGAAGTGCCCCGCGTGCGACGTCATCGCGTTCCACACGTTGACACCGACCCGGGCCTGCGTGACCTGGTGGAACGACTGGCCGTCGACGAACCACGTGAACGTCTTCGCGGCGTCGTCCCACTCGAAGCGGTAGGTGTGGAAGGCGGACTGGCAGGACGAGCCGGGGCACGCCCGCGAGTTGCCGATGCCGGTGAACTCACCGCAGGCACCGCCGGGAGCGACGTCGCAGTGCAGCACGCCCCAGACGGAGTTGATGCCGTTGACGTTCTCCATGATGTCGAACTCGCCGATGCCCGGCCAGTTCCAGTAGTTGCCGCGGTACGGCGCGCCCAGGGTCCAGAACGCGGGCCAGTAGCCCAGAGCGGCCTCGCCGGTCACGTTCGGCATCTGGATCCGGCCCTCGATGGCGAGCTTGCCGCCCGTCGGAGGCTTGAAGTTGGAGCGCTGGGTCTCGATGCGCGACGACGTCCAGTTGCCCGCGCCGTCCTTCAACGCGGTGATGCGCAGGTTGCCGTTGCCGTCGAGCTTCAGGTTGTTGGTGCTGTTCGTGTAGTTCTGGATCTCCCCGGTGCCCCAGTTGGCAGGTCCGCCGGGGTAGCCGTGGCCGGTGTCGATGATCCAGTTGGAGCTCGACGGCAGCGATCCGTTCGAACCGTTGAAGTCGTCACCCCACACCTGCGTCCATCCCGAAGCAGGGGGAGGGATCGAAGCGTTGGCGGACATGGCGGCGATCGCCAGGGGGACCGCGGCAATAAGAGCTGTCGTGGCCGCGAGGATGCGGCGGCGTTGCCTCATGCGCGAGTGACCTCCTTGTCACGGGTGCAGTCCACTTATGAGAGCGCTCTCACGGTGTAAGAACAAGCGCCCGTTCGGACCAACGACGCAGAACGCACGAGGACACGAGCGTCTCGTTTGGACTTATTTCGCGTCTGCGTAGCAGGTCACGGGCACCGCGTTCATCGGGAAGCGCACCGCCGTGTCGCCGAACAGAAGTCGCGTCGCCTCCCGCCCGGCCTCGGCGATCGCCTCGATCACGGCGTCGGCCTCGGCGAGCGGGCAGTGCACGAGCACCTCGTCGTGCTGGAAGAACACCAGGTGCGCGTCGGCGGGCAACCGGCTGCGCAGCACGCCCAGCAACGCCGCCGTCCAGTCCGCCGCGCTGCCCTGGACCACGAAGTTGCGGGTGAACCGGCCCCAGTTGCGCGCCGCCTGCCGCGACGAGCTCGACGACTCACCCGACTCGTCGGCACCGCCGGTCAGCTCCTGCCACGCCGCCGACGGAGTGGGTGACGTGCGACCCAGCCTTGTGCGCACCATCCGGCCCTGCTCGCCGGCGCGCGCGGCGCTCTCCACGTAGCCGACGGCGACGGGAAACCTCTTGCGCAGCACGGCGAGCAGCGGCCCGGCCTCACCCGAGGTGCCGCCGTACATGGCCGACAGCATCGCGATCTTCGCGCGCGGCCGTTCGCCCTTGAACGAGTCTTCCGCCAGCGCCGCATAGAGATCGTCGTCCGTGCACACCTCGATCAGCCGCGAATCCCCTGACAGCGCAGCGAGAATCCGCGGTTCGAGCTGCGACGCGTCCGCCGCCACCAGACACCAGCCGTCGTCCGCGATCACGGCCTGGCGCATCAGCCGCGGAATCTGCAACGCCGCCCCGCCCCGCGACGCCCAACGCCCGGAAACCACGCCACCGACGACGTAATCAGGCCGGAACCGCCCGTCCGAAACCCACGCATCGAGCCACGACCACCCGTGCGCCACCCACAGCCGTGCGCGCTCCTTGTAGTCCAGCAGCGGTGCGACGGCAGGGTGGTCGACCTTCTTCAGCACCCACCGCCGCGCCGACGGCACCTCGACGCCGGCCCGCGCGAACGCCCGCACGATGCTGGCCGGCGCGTCCGGGTTCATCTCCTTGCCCCCGAACGCCTCCTGGATCTGATCCGCCAGGTCCTGCAACAACTTCGGCCGCTGACCGGGCGCCGGCCGCGGCCCGAGCACCTCCTCCAGCAGCCGGACGTGCACGTCCTCCCGCCACGGCAACCCGTGGAACGTCATCTCCGCCGCCACCAGCGCCGACGCCGACTCCGCCGCGATCAGCAGCCCCAAAGCCGGATTCCTTTGCTGCGAACGGAAAACCATCGACAACGCGGCCAGCTCGTCCGTGTCGCCCGGCAGCGCCACCGGCTCCGGCCCGAACAACGTCAGCGCGTCGTCTTTCTTGGGCGGCCCGACATCGGCAGGAGCAGGCAGCCCGAGCACTCGCGCCAGCGCACCGGGCAGTTCCTTCGGCTCCCGATGCCGACCCTCGGCGCCGAGCAGCAACGATTCGGTCAGGTGCAGGTCCCAGCACCGGTCGACCCGCACCCCGGCGGCGAGCAGCACGGGGTAGATCTCGGACGTGTCCGCCCACACCCAGCGCGGCTTGTGGGCGCGCTCCAGCGACGCGACGGCGGGAGCCAGCGACGAAGCTGTCATCACAGGACCAGACGGCGTCCCGTCGTCCTGAAGCTTCTGCCACCGTCCCGCACCGTCCGCCTCGGCAACCAGAGCGACCAGCACACCTGGGATTGTGCCGAACAGGTCTGACAATTTCAGTCCAGGCTGAGACTTTCACGAGTAACCAGTACATGAGCGGCGCGCGCCGGGAGGTAGCGCTTCGCGCAGCGCGGTGTTGTGGTCGGAAAGGTTTTCATACAAACCACAGGTCATCCCCTAGTGGAAGCGCTGCCACAGTGCCAAACCAAGGAACGCTCACCTTGGGAGAGCTCTCATGACCAACGGCAACGCGGCCACCGGCCTGCGCGACCTCAACGCCGGCATCCCCGACGCGGCCCAGCTCAAGGGCGCTGTCTCGGCCGTCTACGACGACGTGGCGTCGTGGTCGCGGACAGGCGACTTCTGGAACTGGGGCATGCACTGCCCCGAACTGCTGAACGAGCTCAACAGCCTGCGCCCGAACTTCAACGCGGGTGTGAGCGACGGGTTCTCCGAGCAGCTCTACTTCCAGACCCTGCGCGGGCTGCCGTACACGACCAGCGACTTCAGGACCCTCAAGGTCCTCGAGGTCGGCTGCGGCATGGGCGAGGGCCTCAACTTCCTCACCCGCCTGATCGACCCGGCCCAGGCGGTCGGCCTCGACATCTCCGGCGCGGCCATCCGCAGGGCCAACGCGATCCTCGCGCGCGGCGACCGGCTCACCTACGTCGAGGGCGACGCGGAGAGCCTGCCGTTCGAGGACGGCGAGTTCGACCTCGTCATCAACGTCGAGAGCTCGCACAACTACCCCGACGTCGAGAAGTTCTTCCGCGAGGTCGCGAGGGTCCTCAAGCCCGGCGGCCACTTCTCGATCATCGACGTCTTCGACCCCCGCTCCAACCAGCGGTTCAGGAACAGCCTGCAGCAGGACGTCACCGAGTTCGACTGGATCGCCGAGCGCGACGTCACGGAGAACGTGAAGAGCGCGATCCGCCAGCGGATGGCTCCCGGCAGCTTCTTCCGCAAGGAATACGCCCGCAAGCAGATGCCGTTGCGCGCCCGGATCATCGGTGGCCTGAACGGCGCGCACTACGCCGGCGCCGACTTCATCGGGCACAAGGACACGCTGTCGAAGGTCCTGGAGCTCGCCCGCATCCGGACGAAGTTCGTCGGCGAGTACGAGAGCTACCGGCACCACCTCGCGCGTCGGGCGTAGCTGTTGGACCTTCTCCAAGCCAGTAGGCGATGGGGTGAAGGAAAAACGGGAAAAGGCCACGATGGTGTGGTCTTGCTACCCCTGACCTGACCTGCGACCGACTATGAAGTGGTGGACCGAGCACTCAGCGTCGCCGCATTGCTGGATCCCACCCATCAGGTGGTCCCCTTTCACGGCAGAGAATCCGAGCTGAACACACTCACGCTGTGGCGCGACAGCCCCGCGCCGCAGGCGTCTCTGCTGCTGCACGCCCCGGCGGGCGCGGGCAAGACCAGGCTGCTCCAGCACTTCCAGGAGGAGCTCTGGGCCGACGACGCGCACGGCAGGCTGCTGGTGATCGACGACGCCGATCGCCTCCGGTGGCAGGACGTCTTCCTGCTGCTGCAGGACACGCTCCGGCACGGACCGGCGCGCACGCGAGTGCTGCTGGCGGCGAGGACCACGGGCTGGTGGTGGTCCTCCACCCGCCAGCGCATCGCGGACTTCGACCACGAGGTCACCGACCTCGAACTGGCCGCGACGCTCGACGACCGGGCCGAGTCGTTCACGCTGGCCTGCCAGCACTTCGCCAAGCACCTCACCGTCACCGCACCCGACGAGCCGCCGCCGAACATCGCCGGGGAAACAGTCCTCGACCTGCACATGGCCGCGCTGACCGTGGTGCACGGCGACCCGTGCGACGTGAATCGCACCCAGCTCGTGCGGCAGCTCCTCAAGCGCGACGACGGCCGCAAGACCGGCCGCATCGCCGAGGACTACCTCGCGGTCGCCACCCCGGACACCCCGGATCCGGACCTGCTGGCGCGTGCCGCCCAGCGCTGGCCGAACCTCAGGCCCGCACTCGACGAGCTCGTCACCGGCAACCCGGAGATCGTGCGCGACCTGGCCCGCGACAGCCTCCGCATCGCCGCGGAGATCGGGTCGTTCGCCACCCTGGAGACCATCGCGCGGCAGATCTTCCGCGACGAGCGCTTCGCCACCGACGCGATCCCGTCGATCCTCACCCACCGGCTGATCGACCGCGCCGACGACGTCCTCGAACGCGCCGAGATGTACGGGATGCTCAGCGCCCGCACGATGCTGTGCGGCCTGCGCCAGGAGTCCGTCGAGGCCTCGCAGGCCGAGGTCGAGTGCTACCGCGAGCTCGTGGAGCAGGACAGGGAGAACCGCCCGCTGCTCGCGGACGCGTTGGGAGACCTGGGACTCCGGCTGATCAACGCTCATCGCAACGACGAGGTGCTCGCCGTCTCGGAGGAGGCGATCGACCTCTGGCGCGAGATCGCGGAGGACGACCCGGAGACGATCCCGCAGCTCGCGTCCGCCCTGGAGCAGATCAGCTACCGCTACCAGACGCTCGGCCGCGACGAGGACGCGATGACCGCCATCAGCCGTGCCACCCTGCTCTTCCAGGAGCTCGCGAAGAACCACCCGGCGCTGTTCCGCGCCGACTTCGCCAGGGTCGCCGCCGCGATGGCCCGCCGCTTCCACGTCGAGGGCAACCGCCAGCACGCGGCCGACTCGATGCAGCTCTCCATCGCGAACTGGCGGGTGCTCGCCCAGGAGGACCCGCGCTTCGAACCCGAACTCGCCCGCAACCTCGTCGCGGCGGGCACCATGCTCGTCGACCTGGGCAGGGCGGAGGCCGCCAGCGAGGCGTTGAAGGAGGCCATCGACCTCTTTCGCCGGCTCGCCGTCGCGAACCCCGAGACATTCGGCACCGACCTCGCCGAGGCGCTGACCCAGCGCAGCCAGGCCTTGAGCGAACTGGCCGACGACATCGACGCCGCGCTCACCGCACGCGAGGCCGTGATGCTCTGGCGTGAGACGGGGGACCGCAAGGGCCTGGGTGCCGCACTGCTCAACGTCGCCGAGGTCGTGGGCGACGTCGCCGCGGCCGAGGAAGCCGTTGAGGTGTACCGGGAACTGGCTGCCGAAGACCTGGTCTGGAACCAGGCGGGCCTCGTGATCGCCCTCGCGTCCCTGGTCCAGCAACAACTCCTGCACGACCAGGACGAGCAGGCGTTGCAGACCGCCGACGAGTGCCTCGACCTCTGCCACCGCCTGCCGTCGCAGCTCGTCGAGTTCTTCGGCGCGAAACTGGCGCCACCGCTGCAGAACACGGCCCGCGCACTGTCCGAAGCGGAGCATCACGTCCGCGCGTTGCGGATGTCCGAGTTCGCGGTCGGCGTCTGCCAGGCCCTGAAGGCGAGGACGGCACCGACCGTGTACCTCTCGGCCCTCCAGCAGCACGTGTGCCGGCTCCGTGGCGCGGAACGGAAGGAAGAAGCACGCAACACCGCGCACACGGCCGTGGTGCTGTGGCACCTGGCAGGCCTCGACCTCGACCGTCACGCCGGTTACGGCGACGCGCTGACGATCTACGGCCGGCTGTGCGCGGAGACGAAGTACGAGACGGAGAAAGCACTTCGGCTCACCCACCGCGCGGCAGAGATCTTCCGCGAGGCAGGTGAGCCGGTGAAGTTGCGGTTCGCTCTCGAGACGGCCGCGGAGCTCAGCTCTTCGTGAGCAGCGAGCGCACGAAGAACGCCACGTTGGCCGGACGCTCCGCGAGGCGGCGCATGAAGTAGCCGTACCACTCGTCGCCGTACGGGACGTAGACGCGCATGCGGTTGCCCTCGGCGGCGATGCGGCGCTGCTCCTCGGGCCGGATGCCGTACAGCATCTGGAACTCGTAGGTGTCCTTCGAGCGCGCGGACGCCAGGTCGGCGGCGATCGCGATCAGGCGCGGGTCGTGCGAGGCCACCATCGGGTAGCCCTGCCCCTCCATCAGCACCTTCAGACACCGCACGTACGACAGGTCGACGTCGTGCTTGTCCTGGAACGCAACAGAAGCAGGCTCCTGGTAGGCGCCCTTGCACAGTCGCACCCGCGAACCGGAGTACGCGAGGTCGCGGCAGTCCTGCTCCGTGCGGTGGAGGTACGCCTGCAACACCGCGCCGACCCAAGGGAAGTCCACCCGCAGCTCGCGCAGGATGCCCAGCGTCGAGTCCGTGGTGGTGTGGTCCTCCATGTCCAGCGTCACGGTCGTGCCGACGACAGCGGCGGCGGCACAGATGCGACGAGCGTTCTCCAGCGCGATCTTCTCGCCGTCGATCGCCAGCGACTGCCCGACGGCGGACAGCTTGACCGACACCTCGGCGCCCTCGGTGAGCCCGAAGGCCTCCAGCCGGGACAGCAGCGTCAGGTACGCCTCGACGGTGTCGTTGGCCTGCGACTCCTCGAAGGTGTCCTCACCGAGGTGGTCGAGGGTCACCAGACGACCGTCGCCGAGCACCTCGGCGGTCGCGCGGATCGCGGAGTCGACGTCGGCACCGGCGACGAACCGCTCGACGACGGGCCGGGTCAGCGGCGTCGACTCGACGAGCTTGCGGGCGCTCGCGTTGCGGGCCGCGAAAAGAAGGCTGGAGCGCAACATGGTTCACGTCCTCAGGGTGTGAGAGGTGAGAGGAACGTCGATGTGCTTGTGGCTCAACGACGTTCCCCTCACTTCAGAAGGGCTTGGGTATCAGCCCTGGTGCGGGTGGAGGTGGGAGGTGGGCGCCGCGAAGGTCTCCTTGATGGAGCGCGGGCTGACCCAGCGGAGCAGGTTGTGGACCGACCCCGCCTTGTCGTTCGTGCCGGACGCGCGGCCGCCGCCGAACGGCTGCTGGCCCACGACGGCACCGGTCGGCTTGTCGTTGACGTAGAAGTTGCCGGCGGCGAACCGCAGCTCCTCCTGCGCGTGCGCCACGGCGGCACGGTCACGCGAGATGATCGAGCCGGTCAGACCGTAGGGCGCCGCGCTCTCCATCTGCTTGAGCACGGTCAGGTAGTCCGCGTCCTCGAACACGTGGATCGCGAGCACCGGGCCGAAGAACTCGGTGGTGAACACGGAGTTCGTGGGGTCCGATCCGAGCAGCACGGTCGGCCGCACGAAGAAGCCGTCGCTGTCGTCCGCGGTGCCACCGGCGGCGATCTCCAGCGAGGAGTCCGCGCGAGCGGCCTGCAGCACGCCCGACAGCTTGTCGAACGAGCGGCGGTCGATCACCGCGCCACCGAAGTTCGAGAAGTCGGTGACGTCGCCGTAGGTCAGGGCGTCGACCTCGGACAGGAACTGGTCCTTGATCTTGTTCCACACCGAGCGCGGCACGTAGGCGCGCGACGCGGCGGAGCACTTCTGGCCCTGGTACTCGAAAGCACCGCGGATCAGGGCGACGCGCAGCACGTCGGGGTCGGCCGACGGGTGGGCGAGGACGAAGTCCTTGCCGCCGGTCTCGCCGACGATGCGCGGGTACGAGCGGTAGTTGGCGATGTTCGCGCCGACCTGCGCCCACAGCTTCTGGAACGTCGGCGTGGAGCCGGTGAAGTGGATGCCCGCGAGGTCGGGGGAGCTCAACGCCACCTCGGACACCGCGAGACCGTCACCGGGGAGCAGGTTGATGACGCCGGGCGGCATGCCGGCCTCTTCGAGCAGGCGCATGGTGAGGTGCGCGGCGAACGACTGCGTGGGCGACGGCTTCCACAGCACCACGTTGCCCATCAACGCCGGCGCGGTCGGCAGGTTGCCGGCGATGGCGGTGAAGTTGAACGGCGTGATCGCGTAGACGAAGCCCTCGAGCGGGCGGTGGTCGGTGCGGTTCCACACGCCGGGGGAGGAGATCGGCTGCTCGGCCAGCAGGTTGCGGGCGAACTGCACGTTGAAGCGCCAGAAGTCGATCAGCTCGCAGGCCGCGTCGATCTCCGCCTGGATCGCGGTCTTCGACTGGCCGAGCATCGTGGCGGCGTTCAGCGTCTGCCGCCACGGACCGGCGAGCAGGTCGGCGGCGCGCAGGATGATCGCCGCGCGGTCGTCGAACGACATCGCGCGCCACGCCGGAGCAGCCTCACGGGCGGCACGCAGCGCGTCGGTCGTGTCCTGCTGCGTCGCGCCGGCCAGCGTGCCGAGGACCGAGCGGTGGTTGTGCGGCTGGACGACGTCGAAACGCTCACCGCCACCCATGCGCTGCTCGCCACCGATGGTCAGCGTCAGCTCGAGCGGCTCCTTCTGCAGCTCGACCAGCTTGGCCTGCAGCTCAGCGCGCTCCGGGGTACCGGGGGCGTACTGCAGGACCGGCTCGTTGACCGGGGCGGGAACCTGGGTGACCGCGTCCACTCGCAACACTCCTTATGGCTTGTTCGGTACGCAAACCGTAAGTCCGGCCGACCTGGCCTCGGTTGTTCAACAGGCCAAGATTCACCAGGTCAGATGTACGATCGAACAGTGTCGAGCCTCCGCCACGTTCTCATCGCGCTGGGCGATCCGCTCGTCGAACTCCAGGTTGCCCCGCAGGGCCTGGAAGTAGACGTGCGCGATGTGGTGATCATGGATCCGGACGACCCGCCGGACGTGGTGGCAGGAGACCTCGCCCTGCTCATCGGGGCACGGGGCAGGGCGGCATTGCCGCTGATCAGGGCCGCTGGACGAGCCAAAGCCGCGGCCGTCGCCGTCAAGGAGTCGTCCCCGGCCCTCGTCCAGACCGCCACGGACGCCGGAGTGGCGTTGCTCGAGGTCCGCCCCGAGGTCCGCTGGGGCCACCTGGAGTCGCTCGCCAAGAGCGTCCTCACGACCACGACCGACGACGGCGAGGTCCTCGGGGACCTGTTCGCGCTCGCGCAAACGATTGCCACCCTGACCGGCGGCATCGTCAGCATCGAGGACACGGCTAGCCGTGTGCTCGCTTACTCCCGCTCGACCGACGAGGTCGACGAACTGCGCAGGCTCTCGATCCTCGGCCGCCAGGGGCCGGAGCCGTACCTGAAGATGCTGCGCGAGTGGGGCGTCTACAACCTGCTGCGGTCAGGCGAAGAGGTCGTCCGCATCGACGAACGCCCTGAACTGGGCATCCGCAAGCGCATCGCCGTGGGCATCCACGCCGGGCGCCAGCCGCTCGGCACGATCTGGGTGCAGGAGGGCGACCAGCCGCTGACCGACCAGGCCGAACGAGCGTTGCTCGGCGCCGCCCGCGTCACCGCCCCGCACCTGATCCAGCAGCGCAACCAGCCCACGTCGAGGTTCCGCGAGAACCTCCTCGCCGCCCTGCTCACCGGCCGGATGGACGCGGCCACCGTCGCCGGCCAGATCGGCGCCGACCCGAAGAAACCCGCCGCCGTCGTGGTGTTCGCGGTGCGCAGCGCCGAAGGCGACCGCAGCGAACACGAACTGCGTCGCGCCGAGATGACCGGCCTGATCTCCGTGCACGCGGCGGCGTACCGGCGCAGCGCCCTGGTCAGCGAGTCCGGCGGCCGCACCTACGTCCTGCTGCCAGACCTCGCCCCGAACGCCCAACTCCTGAGCCTGACAAGGGAAATCGTCACCACCGCACGCCGTCACCTGCACACCGCGGTCCAAGCCGCGGTCGGCTCGACGGTGTCCACACTGGACGACGCGCAGATCTCCCGCCAGGAGGCCGAACGCGTGCTGGACGCGATGGCGCGCGACCTCGACGCCGAGGTGGCGACGCTCGCCGACGTCCGCTCCCAGGTCCTGGTGAGCGAGATCCTGGCCCTGCTCCAGGACAATCCGCGGATCCGCGATCCGAGGATCGACGCGCTCGACCCCGAACTCGCGAAGTCGTTGCTGACCTACCTCGACGCGCTGGGCGACGTGCGCGCCGCGGCGGACCGGCTGCACGTCCACCCGAACACGTTGAGGTACCGGCTCAAGCGGATCGACCTCGACCTGGACGACCCGCTCGTCCGGCTCGTCGCCCAGCTTCAGCTCAGGATGCGGTAGAGCAACGCCCGTTCCGCGATCGTCCACGTCGTCGTGGTGAGCAGGTACAACCCGGCGGCCAGCGGCAGGTACGCGGCCACCAGGATCGTCCCGAACGGCAGCACCTTGACCAGCCCGGTCATGAACCCCGGCTGGGGCGTGGTGGTCATCCGCGACTGCTGCCACTTCACGGTCAGATAGGCGACCACGGCCAGCAGCCCGAACAGCACGAAGAACACCCACGCGAACCCGGTCGTGAAGTGCGAGCCGAGCGAGATGCCGAACAACGTGCCGTCCAGCAACGGGTTCGGGGTCGTCACCACCTGGTAGATGACCATGAAGAACGGGACGGTCGCGAGCATCGGCAGCATGCCCGCGAACATCGACACGCCGTTCTTCTTGTAGACCTTCTGCGACTCCTCGGAGAGCTTCATCAGGTCCTTGCCGTACTTCTTCTGCAGCTTCTGGATCTCCGGCGCGAGCTTGGCCTTGGACTTCTCGCCGCGCACGGCCGCGCGGTAGAAGGGGTGCAGCGCGAGCCGCACGACGATCGTGAACAGAACGATGGCGAGCGCGGGCATGCCGAAGCCCGCCAGGGCAGCGCCCAGGTCAGCGAACAAGGGTTGTTTCTCCGTCTTGAGTTGGGTGTGCGGGACGTGTCAGAACGTCCGGCATCCCGGTGCTCGGGGACGGGCTTTGCCTGCGGCGTCAGGGTTTCGCAGCCGCAGCTGAGCCGAGCGTTGAGCTCGTTCGCGGATCGAGAGCGACCGCGCCGGTGCCACCGACAGCGGCACCAGCGCGACGACCACGATCAACGCGAGGGCGAGCGCGGTCACGGCCGCGACGACCTCGGTCGGAGACGAGAACAACGTGAAGGCGTAGAGGGCAGGCAGGAAGACCGCGAGCATCAGCATCGCTCGCTGCCTGGTCTCCGGCCGCCACATGCCTCGCAGACTACCTGTTCTCCGGCGTCACGGTCTCGAGAACGTGACCAGCCTCGTCGTACGTCGTGACCGACGATGCGTCGGCTTCGGACGGCCACCACGCGGCGACCCAGCCGTCGGTCAACGTCGCGATCACCTGCCTGCCGTCCTCGGTGCTGATCACCACGCGACGCACCGCCGGCCGGACGTGCCCGGTCAGGATCCGTGCGAAGCCCGGAATGGAGAAGCCGGACTTGGGCGAGGCTCGGAACCACGTCTCGCCGTCGCCGATCTCGCTCGTGCCGTGGATGGTGATTCCCGGCGCGTACAGGCAGTACACGATGCCCTGCGGACCGGCCATGGCGACCAGCGTCGTGTCGCCTCTTCGGTCGACGAGCGAGGCTTCGACGGGCGTCGGCGTCGGCGCGACACCGGACACCGTCTCACGCCAACGCGCTATCACGTCCTGGCAGCCGCTGGCGATCGCCTGCTCACGGGAACCCGGTGCGCGCGGCTCGGCGCTCCACGACGCGAACGCGGACGGGTTCGACACCGGCCACAGGGCCACGCTGATCGCGACCGCCGCGGCGAGAGCGGTCACGGGCACGGCGAGGCGCCACCAGCGACGGGACGGCTTGGTGCTGATCTCGTTGAGCAGCGCGTGCTTGCGAACCTGGAGCCGCATCGGGTCCAGGTTCGGGATGTCGGGCTTGATCACAGAACCTCCTCAACCAGAGCGCCACGCACGGTGCGTTGCGCGCGAGCGAGTCGGGACTTCACCGTGCCGACCGGGATGCCGAGCACCCTGGCGATCTGCGCCTGACTCAGGTCCGACCACGCGGACATCTCCAGCACCTCCCGATCGCCTGCGGGCAGCTTCTCCAGTTCCGCGATCACCTCCCGAGTCCTGGCCTCCGCGTCCACCCGCCGTGCCACGTCATCGGCGTGGTCGTCGTCGGCGGGCTGCGGTGCAACCTTGTCCAGCGCGGTCTTGTACCGCTTGCGGGCACGTTGGTGGTTGCGGGTGACACCCAACGCGACGGTGTACAGCCACGGCAGGAGCGACTCCTCGACGGTCACGGACGTGCGTTTGCGCCAGGTCTCCATGAACACCACGGACACCAGGTCCTCGGCGACCGCCCACGTGCCGGTGCGGCGCAGGCAGTAGGCGAACACGGCTTGGGCGTGGCGTTCGAACAGCTGCCCGAACGCCTCGCTCACCCCGGCCCGGACCTGCCCCCAGAGTTCTTCGTCGGTCACGGACCCTCCTCTCTGTCCCACCTATGTCCGCGGCGGGCAGAGCGGTTCACGACTCGACCAGACCCGGCCGTTCCGGGTGGTCGTAGCGCACGAAGAGGTCGGCCACCGGCTCGTAGTCGTCGAACACGGGCAGCGTCCACTCCTCGGCCGTCTTGCGTTTCAAAGCGCCGGGGGAGAGCCACAGGTGGACCGTGAGCTCGGCCGGCAGCCACCGGTCGAGCATCAGCGTGCCGTCGACGAGCACGACACCGTTCTCCGGCACGTCGACGTACTCGGCGCGGCTGGCCCGGTCGGTGGCGGCGTTCCACAGCGACGGCAGCACCTTGCCGTCCATCGCCGGGTCGAGGACCTCGCGTTGCAGGCCGCCGTAGTCGAACCAGTCGTGCCGGTAGGAGTACGAGTCGGTGCGGCCGTGTTCCAGTCGCACGGAAGCCGGTCGCAGGAAGTCCTCAAGGGACACTCGCTGTACGGCGCGGCCCAAGGCGCGCAACGGTTCCACGGCGGCGTCCGCGAGCCTGCCAGGTTCGGCGGCGGGTGCGCCGTCGATCAGCACGCGCACCCGCCCGCCGATCTCCGACACCTGGTCGACGATCTCGCCGACGAGTGCGTCGAACGTGAGCGGCCGAACCTTCAAGGCGTCCACGCCGCCCAGGCCGTGTCCCACCAGATCTCACCGGACGCCAGCATCTTCTCGATCTTGAGCCCCTCGGCCCTGATCTCCTCGGCCTCCTGCGCGGAGTACTTGCCGGAGGCGACCTGCTCCTCGAACTCGTCCAGGTCGCGCTGCGCCCAGGTGCCGTCGGGGTCGAGGGTGTAGTCCAGCGCGTGGTCGAGGGTCTCGAACCCGTCCTCGACGCGGCGGTAGGGCGCCTGCAGGTTCAGGTAGTAGTTGCCGAACGTCCTGTCGTCGCCCTTCCAGAACAGGTCGACGGAGTAGGCGTCCTGCGGGCGGTGCAGCATGAGCTTGCCGTGGCCGCGCCAGAAACCTCGTTCCGGCTTGTCCCACGGGTGCGGGTGGTGGTGGTCGGGGTAGGTGAGCCTGGTACCCGGCTCCACGAACACCGCGAGCAGCCCCGGCTCGTCGACGATCACCCTGGTCGGCATCTCGGACCAGACCTTGCCGTGCAGCACCTCACGCCGCACTACGACCTCACCCGGCGTGAACAACCTCATGGTCAGAACTTACGTGATCACGCTCCGCCGCGTCCTCGGCCAGCATCTTCCGCTTGAGCACGGGCACGGCGTTGGTCACGCGCAGGAACGTCCGCTGGAACGCCGCCGCGGCCCGTCCGACCACCGGCTTGTGGACGATGCTGTTGCCGTCCATCATCTCGCGTGACGCTTCGACGGCCTTGAACCCGTACTCGACCATCTCCTGCTCGTACTCGCCGATCGCCTCCACGACGTTCCTGCCGTGGTGGGCCTCGATCAGCTTGCGGGACAACAGTTCCGCGTCGCGCAGGGCGGTGTTCGCGCCGATGCCGCGGCCGGGCGTCATGAGGTGCACCGAGTCGCCGATCATCGTGACGTTGCTCGGCTTCCAGGGCTTCAGCCGTTCGGACGTGCGGACCCTGATCTGGAACACGGTCTCCGGCGTGGCCAGCGCGAAGAGCTTGCGCAGGTTCGGGTGGAACTTCGGGGTCATGGTCAGGACGGCCTGCTTGAGCTCGGCCTGGCTCATGTTCTTCAGGTCCGGGAACTTGTGGTGCGAGGCCGCATAGCCCCACATGATGTAGTCGTCCTCGACGCCCACGCCGTCGAAGCGCATCACGTGGAGGATCACGAACTCGCCGTTCGGCCCGAACAGCAGCGTGATGCCGCCGTCGGCCAGCGGGGGCAGCAGCTTGACGTTCTCGTCGGTCAGCGGAAGCTTGCCCGCGATCGACGTGATGCCGGTGTCGACCACCTTGGCGTCCGGCAGGTGCTGCCTGCGCACCCTGGACTGCGCGCCGTCCGCGCCCACCAGCACGTCACCGGTCTCGGACGTGCCGTCGTCGAAGAACGCGGTGACGGTGCCGTCGTCGTTGCGGGTGAAGCGCGTGAACGTCTTGTCGAACCGGACGACGTCGTCCAGACCGCCGAGCAACGCCGTGCGCATCGCGATCCTGCTGACGGACTTCTCGCTGCGGCTGTCGTCGCGGTCCGTTGCGATGTCGCCGACCAGCAGTTCCTTGTACTTCTCGGTGCGCATGACTATGTGTTTCGGTGCCCGTGCGGTGGTGCGGACGAACTCCGCGAACACCTCCGGCGGCAGGCAGCTGTGCAGCGCCTTGCTGCCGTCCGGGCTGATCCCGACCCGGTAGCCGATCAACATGCTGCGCGGTGTGCGGTCGCGTTCGAACAACGCCACGTCCACGCCGGCCTTCTTCAGCCCGTGCGCCAGGCACAGGCCACCGGTCCCCGCTCCGATGATGAGTACGCGCATGACAACCCCCTCACTAAGTCTCTTAGTGAGGAAGATATTCAGTTCATGAGACTCTTGTCAATCGTCCTGACTGAGTCTCCTGAGTCGCGCGGTGGCGATGGCAAGCCTGACGTCGTCCGGCGGAAGCAGCCTGACCAGCTGTTCCAGTGCCTCGACGTCGTGTTCGCCGGAGTCGGTCTGGGTGAAGGTCCACAGCGCGTTCGCGTCGCCGCGCTGCAGGACCGCCTTGCGCACGCTGGTCGCGAGGTCGTCGCGTTCGGCCAGCACGACGGGTGCCTCGGAACGGCGCAGCAGCGAGCCGCGGTACCTGCTCGCGGCCAGCGGCAGGTCGGCGGCCTTGAGCGCGGCCCGCACCGCCAGGAAGTCGGTCTCGACGTCGGCCGTGAGCCGGTACGGCCTGGTCGCGAGCACGTCGGGGCCCAGCTGGGCGCGCAGCCGGTGCAGTTCGGCGCGCACGGTCGTGGGGTTGCCGCGCTCGCCGTAGAGGTGCAACGCGAGCTGGTCGGCGGTCACCCTGCCCTGCAACGCCAGTGCGCACAGGATCTCCGCGTGCCGCAACGAGAGCGGCACCTCGCGGCCGTCCAGCACGACCTTGGGTTCGGGCAGCAGGAACGACAGCGACAGCACGCTGCGCCGCACGTGCCGTTGGCGTGGAATGCGCAGCAGATAGCCGTGAGCGAGCGGTTCGAGCACCGCCTCGCGGCCGTCGGGAAGCTTCACCCGGTCCGTGGAGACGTCGACGCGCGGGGGCAGCAGCCCGTACGGCTCGACGGCGACGACCCGGCCGGTGGGGCTGAGCAGTGCGCCGGGCTCACCGCGCAACGCGATCAGGTGCCGCATGTTGCGCGCCCGCAGCTCCTCGTCCTGCGCGTGCATCCGGGCGAGCATCTCCGACTCGGCCAGCCGGGCCGACGCCGAGACCAGCGCCACCATCGAGGGATGGACGGTCTCGATCGGGCCACTGAGGTCGACGACCCCGATCGTGGTGCCCGTGTCGGGGTCGCGGATCGGGCTCGCCGCGCAGGTCCAGTGGTGGTAGGTCCGCACGAGGTGCTCGGCCGAGTGGACCGTGACGGGGGAGTTCACCGCCAGCGCGGTGCCCATCCCGTTCGTTCCCGCCGCACCCTCTGACCAGAGCGTTCCCTCCGCCAGACCGACATCCTCGGCGCTGCCGCGGGTGTCCTTGGAGCCCTCGCACCACAGGATGTGGCCCTGGGCGTCCGCGACGATCATGATGTGCTTGGCCTCTTCCGCGAAGCCCAGCAACGTCTCGCGCAACAGCGGCAGCGTCGGGTGCAGCGGATGCCGTTTGCGCAGGTCGGAAAGCTCGTCCGCGGCGAACACGGTCGGCGCGGTGTGCAGGTCGGGATCGACGTTCGCGGCGAGTGACCGCTGCCACGACGCGGAAATCACTGAGCGTGGCGAATTCACCGTGCGAGTGCCACTCAACACGGCTTCTCTGACGCGACTCAGCAACAGTGCGTGTTGCCCGGGTTCGTGGGTCACTGATCCATCCACGGCTTGCAACGAGCATGCAACGTTCTGCTGCCTACTTTCTCATTTCCCCCACCTCAGCCTACGTGTGGGCCCTCTTCTGGCAGGGAGTCGAGAAATGACGCAGTACGCGGCACCGGGTCAGCCCGGCAGCGTGGTCGCGTACCGAGCGAGGTACGACCACTTCATCGGCGGCGACTACGTGGCGCCCGTGGCCGGTGAGTACGCCGAGAACGTCACGCCGGTGACCGGTGAGGTGTTCACCGAGGTCGCCCGCGGCACCGACGCCGATCGCGCCCGTGCACTGCACGCGGCCAGTGGCGCCGCACGCGCGTGGGGGAGCACCACGCCCCGAGAGCGCGCCACCGTGCTGTGCGAGATCGCGGACCGCATCGAGGAGCACGCGACCGAACTCGCCGTCGCAGAGACGTGGGACAACGGCAAGCCGGTCCGCGAGGCCATGGTCGCCGACATCCCGATGCTGATCGAGCTGTTCCGCCAGTTCGCCGCCGTCGTCCGGGCCGAGGTGGGCGAGGTCGAGCAGCTCAGCCGCAACTCCTACGACTACCGCTCGTTCCAGCCGATCGGTGTCGTGCACGAACGCGTCTCGTGGACGTTCCCGCTGTTGAACGCCTGCCGCGTGCTCGCGCCCGCGTTGGCCGCCGGCAACGCCGTGGTGCTGGAGCCCGCCCTGCAGACGCCGGCCTCGATCCACGTGCTGCTGGGTGTGATCGCCGACCTGCTGCCGCCCGGCGTCGTCAACGTCGTGACCGGCTCCGACGACCACCCCGTGGTGGCGGGACGCTGCCCGAACATCTTCTTCTCGGACGTTTCCGCTCAGCGCGACAGCTTCCTGGACAAGGCCCTGGAGGGGTTCGCGATGTTCGCGGCCAACCAGGGCGAGATCTCCACGGCCCCGTCGCGTGCGTTGATCCAGACCGCCATCTACGAGGAGTTCCTGCACCTCGCGACGGTGCGCACGCAGGCGTTGCGGATGGGCGACCCGCTCGACACCGACACGATGGTCGGCGCTGTCGTGAGTCTTGCGCAACGCGATCGAGTTCTTGCGTACGTGGAGCGGGGCAAGGCCGAGGGCGCGCGGCTGGTTGCTGGTGGGTCGGCCTCCGGGCACTACGTCGAGCCGACGATCTTCGAGGGTGATCACCGGTCTTCCGTGTTCTCCGATGACGTGCTCGGACCCGTCGTGTCGGTGACCCGGTTCGACGACCGCGATGACGCGTTGAAGATCGCCAATGAAGCCGTTGCCCAGCTCGGCGCCGGCATCTGGTGCCGCGACGTCGCGCTCGCGCACAACGTCGGCCAGGAACTGCGCGCCGAACGGGTGTGGGTCAACAACTACTACGCGTACCCGGCGAACACGGCTGTGCTCGCCGACTACCGCCGCGTGAAGCACCTGCTGGTCAGTTACTCGGACCGGGGGCAGGGGTACTTCTGAGGGGTCACTTCTTCCACGGCACCTGGGTGCTCGCGTAGAAGTTGATGCCCTGGACCTTCCAGCGTGGTGCCTGTGCGCCCAGGCGTGGGGCGAAGCGGTCCCAGTTGTGGATGCTCGCCGGGGACCAGCCGAGTTCCGCGGCTACCGGAAGCCTCGGGAACGCCATGTACTCGATGTCGGCCGAGGACTTCAGGGTTTCGGTCCACAGTGGAGCTTCGACGCCGCGGATGTTCGCTTCGGTCACGCCCTTGAGGTACGCGCCCGGGTTCCAGCTGTAGGCGTCCTTGACCTCCACCAGGCCCGCCCAGTCCAGGCCCAGTTTGGTGTCCTTGTTGTACTTCATGTCCAGGTAGATGCGGTTCGCCGGGGACATGAGGATCTTGTTGCCGCGCTGGGCTGCTGCGGCCACGTTTGCGTCGGTTCGTTCGGTGCCCCAGAACTGGGGGATCGCCGTGGTGTCGTTGGTGGTCTTGATGAACTCGTGCCAGCCCGTGGTGGTTTTGCCGTACTTCTTGATCAGCGGGAGGACTCGGTTCATGAATGTGGTGTAGTCGGCGTCTGGGGTTGAGAGGGCCTCGTCGCCGCCCAGGTGGAAGTACGGGCCTGGGGTGATCGCGGAGACTTCGCGGATCACGTCTTCCACGAACTTGTAGGTGATGTCCTTGTTGATGCAGAGGGAGCTGAAGCCGACCTCGGTGCCTGTGTAGAGGGGGCGTTTTTTGCCGTCGCAGTTCAACTCGGCGTAGCTGGCTTGGGCGGCGTTGGTGTGGCCCGGCATGTCGAATTCCGGGATCACTGTGATGCCCCTGTTTGCGGCGTACTGGACCAGGTCCTTGTACTCGTCTTGGGTGTAGAAGAGTTTGCCTGTGCGGCCGCCTACTTCGGTGCTGCCGCCGATCTTGGTTAGTTCTGGCCAGCTCTTGATCTCCAGGCGCCAGCCCTGGTCATCGCTCAGGTGCAGGTGGAAGTAGTTGATCTTGAACGCTTGGATCTGGTCTATGTAGCGTTTTACCTGGGCTGGGGTGAAGAAGTGCCTGGAGACGTCGAGCATGGCGCCTCGGTGGTGGTACCTGGGGTGGTCCAGGATGCTTGCTCCTGGGAGCTGCCACGGGCCCTGTTGTTTGGTTTTTGCCTCGGCCTTTGGTGGGAAGAGTTGGCGGAGGGTGGAGATTCCGTTGAAGTGGCCTGCCGTTGTGTTGGCTCGGATTACCACCTGTTTTGGGGTTACGTCCAGTTGGTAGCCCTCTGGGCCCGTTTTCGGGTCTGCGCCTGAGGTTAGGACTATGCCGTCGCCTGTCACGCCTTCCGTTACCGGCAGGGCGTAGCCGGTGGAGGGGCGGAGGATGTTGGCCAGCAGTTCTGCTGGCTTGCGGGCGTCTGGTGTGGCCAGTTGGATCTTGGCTGTTGCGGAGAGGGTGAAGGTTTCCGCCCTGGGTTGGACTTGGACCGGTTGGGGGACCAGTTCTTGCAGGGCGGTGGCTGCTGTTGGCGCTGCGGTTGCGTCGGCTGTTTCGGTCACCAGCACTCCTGATCCGGCGATCACCAGCGCCGCTAGTGCGGCCTGCAGTTGTTTTGACTTCACGCCAATCCTCCACGGGCATGGGGGGACCTTGGCGGCGTTCAGCCACGGTTTCAGGGGGTGGCTGGGGATGTCAAGGTTTAGACCAATTCTGGGGGTGCTGACCGCGATTGGGTGGGTGGGTCACCTTGCGGGCGGCGACCTTGCGGTTGCGTGCTTCCCGGGGGGGGGGGGGGGGGCCCCCCCCCCCCCCCCCAACCCCGGGGGGGGGGGCCGCGGGGGGGGGGGGGGGGCCGGGGAGGAGTGG
>NZ_JBIRVV010000027.1:0-74933 GCF_044387305.1 Lentzea sp. NPDC020367
CGCCCGCCGGCGTCGCGACGTCACTCGTGGTGTGGCTCGGAACGTAGCCGGGGGAATTCGCGGTCAGACGGGTGCATCGTGGTGTCGCCCCCACGTCCTCGTACTGGTTGTACGGGGCGTGGGGGCGGCGCCGCGAGGCGCCCTGCTGAGCGTGAATTCACCGCCAACGTTCCGAGACGCGCCACTAGGATCGGCGGCATGGGTCTGCACGGCGACGCCGCCTTCCGGTTCCTCGTTCCCGACGCACCCCCGTACCGCCGCACGGACGGCGATCGCGTCCCGTCGCTCGCCCCGTCCCGCATCGGCGTGCTGAACCAGCTGCGGACGACGCCCGGCATCGCCCGCCCCAGCCTGGTGTCCTCGTGGTCGGGGTCGATCGACCGGTTGCTGTTCGCGTTCCCGTCCTACGGCGTGCACACCCCGGAACTGGCGGCCGGCTACCGGTCGGTGATCGGCGCGCTGCGGCCGGGCACCGGGTTCGTCGTGGTGCACCACGAAAGCGACCGCGAGACCGTCGAGGGCTGGTTCACCGAGGCCGGGCACACCGCCCAGTACGTGCCGATGCCCGACTACGTGGACTTCACGGACTGGGCGGAGGACGGCTACCTCGCGCTCACCGACCAGGGCGAGGCCGGGACCTACCTGCTGGAACCGTGGTCGTTCCCCCGCTCCGGCGACTCGCTGATCGCGGACGCCGTCGAGGAGTTCGGCCCGGTGCGGGCGACCCAGGCACCGCTGGTGTTCCAGGGTGGCAACTGCCTGATCGGCGACGACTTCTGGGTGCTCGGCACCGACTACTTCCTGGACACGCTGGAGCTCGTCCAGAGCGGTGAGCTGCCGATCTCGGTGCCGGCGGGGCGGACGGTCGTGGAGTTCGTCCGGGAGCTGTTCCGCAGGCACGTCGACAGCGACCGCGAACTGGTCCTGGTCGGCACGAAACGCCCGTTGGGGCTCAAGGCGTACTACGCGACGGTCGAGGCCGGTGAGTACCACCTGGACATCCCGGGCGGAGGCGTCGGAGACGTCCAGCCGATCTTCCACATCGACATGTTCGTCACGCTGGTCGGACGGGTGGACGGCCGCTTCCGCGTGCTGGTCGGCAGCCCCGCGCTCGCGGACACCGCACTCGGCACCAAGTCGCCGTACGGCCTGCAGAACGCCTACGACGAGATCGCGGCGGACTTCGAGGCACGCGGCTTCGACGTCGTGCGCAACCCGCTCGTGCACCGGTCGCACATCTCCCAGCAGCTCACGTTCGCCGCCCTGCGCGCGTTCGCCGACACCCCCGACGGCGCCGAACTGCGCGAGGTGGTCGCCGAGTTCGCGGCGGCGGGCGCTGTGGCCGACACGACGGTCAACGTGCGGCCGTGGCACCACATCACCTGGAACAACTGCCTCGTCGAGAACAGCGCGGACAAGGGCAGGAACGTCTACCTGCCCACGTTCGGCCACGGCGAGAACGCCGACCTCGCCGTGATCGACGACGAGATGGAGCGGCTGTGGAGCGAGATGGGGTTCTCGGTCCACCGGCTCGCCGACTTCAACGCGTTCGCCAGCCGTCAGGGTGTGGTCCACTGCATCAAGAAGTACCTGGAGCGCGGCGCGTAGTCCCCCGGAATGACCCGCGAGTCACACCACCGAACGATGCCGGTGCACGCTGTTCACCCCTAACGTCTGTCCTATGAAGACGACGCTCATCGTCCTCGTCGTGCTGACCGTGATCGGCACCGGGACCGTGGTCCTGGTGAACCACTTCGGCGGCTGGAACACGTTGGTGGGCAAGGCGTGGGCCATCACGTACGAGGTCGAGTCCCAGCCCGCCGAGACGGCCGTCGACGTGACGTTCGCCCAGTCGCCCACCCGCTACCGCAAGGAGACCCCGCAGTCCGCCACCGTCTCGACGGCACTGCCGTGGAAGTTCGAGGTCGTGGTCAACGCGGGCGAGAAGGCGCAGGTCTCCGCCACGCCCAGGGGCGATCAGGTGTTGTCGTGCCGCATCCTGCTCGACGGCATGAAGGAGTTGGCGACCGTGACCGGGAGGCCCGGCGAGAAGGTCACCTGCGAGACCGTGACCGCCTCCTGATCACCGGCGCGCCAGCCTGCGCAGCAGCACGGGCACCACGACGACCACGAGGGCCCCGCCCACCACGTACGTCCAGGGTTCCTCGACGCCGAGCACCCCCATGGCGCCGCCGACGACGAGGCCGAGCAGGACCATCCCGAGCACTTCCCACAGCCGGATCTTCCGCAGCACGAGGCCGCCCCCTCCCCCACCAGTCAGCGATCACCCGGCGGATCGGCCTCCCCGGCACCACGGCAAACCCGCCGGCCCGGTTCACGCTGATGAACCTTGTACCGGAACCACGCCCACCTCATTGACCAGCTGAACCCTTACTGCTTGTGTGGCCCCGAGCACAGGGGGTCACATGACGACCAGGCGGCAGTTCTTCGGGCAGGCGGCGGCGGTCTCCGCGGGCGTCGCGCTCAGTCCGGCTCTCGAGGCGGTCGCGGCGCCGGACGGCGGAGGAACCGAGGTCTCGTTCCTGGTCAACGGCGAGCGACAGCGGTTGACCCTCGACCCGCGCGTCACGTTGCTGGACGCGCTGCGGGAGCGGCTCGGGCTGACCGGCACGAAGAAGGGCTGCGACCGCGGCCAGTGCGGTGCCTGCACGGTCCACGTCGACGACCGGCGCGTGCTGTCGTGCCTGACGCTCGCGGTCACCTTGCAGGGCAAGGAGGTCACGACCATCGAAGGGCTCGCGGACGGCGACGACCTGCATCCGGTGCAGCGGGCGTTCATCGACCACGACGGCTTCCAGTGCGGTTTCTGCACGTCCGGGCAGATCATGTCGGCGGTCAAGGTCGTCGAGGAACGCGAAGCGCGGTCCGACGAGCAGATCCGGGAGGCCATGTCCGGCAACCTCTGCCGGTGCGGCGCCTACCCGAACATCCTCCAGGCGATCAAGCAGGCCAGGGAGAGCTGATGCACGCCTTCGACTACTCCGCGCCGTCGACCGTCACCGACGCCCTCAGGCTCGCCAGGCCGGGGTCCGCGTTCCTCGCCGGTGGCACCACGCTGGTCGACCTGATGAAGCTCGACGTCCTGACGCCGGACCAGGTGATCGACGTCAACCGCCTGCCGCTCAGGGGAATCCGGATGCGGGGCGGGCTGCGGATCGGCGCGCTGGAGCGGATGAGCGACGTCGCGAACCACCCGCTGGTCGCGTCGACGCACCCGATGATCTCGCGCGCGTTGCTGCTCAGCGCGTCCGGTCAGCTGCGGAACATGGCCAGCATCGGCGGAAACCTGTTGCAGCGCACGCGTTGTGACTACTTCCGCGACGTGACGTCGGCCTGCAACAAGAGGCGGCCGGGCAGCGGGTGCCCGGCGCTCACCGGAGTCAACCGCGGTCACGCGATCCTCGGCACCAGCGACTCGTGCGTCGCCGCCCACGCCAGCGACGTCGCGGTGGCGTTCGTCGCGATGGAGGCGCAGGTCGTGCTGCGGAGCAGGGACGGCGAGCGAACGGTGCCGCTGGAGGACTTCTACCTGCTGCCGGGGACCACACCGGACCGGGAGAACGTGCTCGCACCCGGTGAGCTGATCGCCGAGGTGGTCGTGCCGACGCTCTCGTGGGCCCGGCACGCCACGTACCTCAAGATCCGCGACCGGCAGTCCTACGAGTTCGCGCTCACGTCCGTCGCGGCGGCGATCGACGTCAAACGCGGTGTCGTTCAGGACGTGCGGCTCGCGGCGGGCGGCGTGGGCACGAAACCGTGGCGGCTCAGAGCCGTCGAGGACGCACTGAAAGGCTCGGTAGCCGTGGAACGCACGTTCACTGACGCCGCGGAGTCCGCTGTGGACGGAGCGAGGCCGCTGGCGCACAACGCGTTCAAGACCAGCCTGCTGAAGCGCACGATCGTCCGCGCCCTGCTCGACGCGGCAGGCGTGCGGTGATCGGGCAGCCGGTCGACCGCGTCGACGGCCGCATCAAGGTCACCGGCGCGGCACCCTACGCCGCCGACACGAAGATCCCGGGCGTCGCCCACGGGTACCTGGTCACCAGCACGATCGCCAGGGGCTCGGTCACCGCGATAGACACCGCCGCCGCGCTCAGCGCCCCCGGCGTGCTCGCGGTGTACACGCCGTTCACCCCGCTCAAGCTCTTCGCGTACGTCCAGGAGCAGAACGACGAGCGCCTCCCTCCGTTGCAGGACAAGGAGATCCGGTACTTCGGTCAGCCCGTCGGGTTCGTCGTCGCCGAGTCGTGGGAACAGGCGCGGGACGCGGCGAGCCTGGTCACGGCGACCTACCAGCAGCTCCCCCACGTCACCGAGTTCCCCGGCCGGACCGTGCAGAAGGTCGAGGACGTCGAAGAGGTGCGCAGCGCGGTAGCTGAAGGCCCGGTGACGTTCACGGCCGACTACACCTCACCTGTGCAACACCACTGCGCGATGGAACCGCACGCCACTGTGGCGACGTGGAACGGCGACCACCTCACGGTCTACTCGACCTCCCAAGGCGCCCTGCTCGTGCAGACACGACTGTCCGAAACGCTCGGCGTCGACCCGGCGAAGATCCACGTGCTCAGTCCGCACGTCGGCGGCGGCTTCGGCGGCAAGTGGGGCAACTGGGCGCAGGTACCGCTGGCGTGCGCGGCGGCCAGAGCGCTCGGGCGCCCCGTCAAGGCCGTCCTCACCCGCGAGCAGGTGTTCGCGGTGGCCGGGCATCGGCCGCTCACCCGGCAGACGATCACGTTGACGAGCGAGCAGGACGGCACGCTCACGTCGATCACCAACGACAGCGTGTCGAGCCGCGGCCTGGCCGGCACCTTCTCCGAGAGCCCGGCGGGCTGGGTGCAGACCACCTACGCCAGCCCGAACCTCCGCACCACCAAGAAGGTCGTGCCGCTCAACCTCGGCGCCGCCACCGTGATGCGCGCACCGGCCGAGGCGAACGGGTCGTTCGCCCTGGAGAGCGCGATGGACGAACTCGCCGGGCAGTTGGGCGTCGACCCGCTCGAGATCAGGCTGCGCAACTACGCCTCCGTCGTCCCGAACTCGAAGAAACCCTGGTCCAGCAAGCACCTCGACGAGTGCTACCGGCGAGGCGCCGAGGAGTTCGGCTGGGCACAGCGCCCGAAACAGCCGCGCGCGACCCAGGACGGCGACTGGCTCGTCGGCACCGGCATGGGCACCGCGACCTACGCGGCCTGGCGCGACAAGGCGTCGGTGAAGGTCAGGCTCGCCGCGGACGGCACCGTCACCGTGTCCGGCACGGGCGCGGACCTCGGCACCGGCCAGTACACCGTCTTCGCCGTCCTGGCCGCCGACGCCCTGGGCGTCCCGATCGACCGCGTGCGCCCGGAACTGGGCGACTCGTCGTCCCCCGCCGCGGCCAACGCCGGCGGTTCGGTCTCGACGTGCAGCAACGGACCCGCGGTCCAGGACGCCGCCGCGAAGGCACGCACCGAGCTGATCTCGCTCGCCACGACGAACCCGCGTTCCCCGTTCCACGGCAGGGAAGTCACCTACCGCGACGGCAGCATCTCCGGCGGCGGCCTGACGATGAGCTTCGGCACCCTGCTCACCCACTGCGACGTCGGCGGTGTCGAGGCCGTCGGCACCTCACCGCAGCTCGTGGACCCGGAACACGGCTACCGCTCGTTCGGCGCGCACTTCTGCGAGGTCCGCGTGCACCGGCTCACCGGCGAACCCCGCGTGACCCGCTGGCTGTCGGTGATCGACGCGGGCACGATCGTCAACGCCAAGGCGGCCCGCAGCCAGATCCAGGGCGCCGTCGTGATGGCCATCGGCCAGGCACTGCTGGAGTCCACCGAGATCGACCACGCCACCGGTCGCTTCGCGAACGCCAACCTCGCCTCTTACCTCGTGCCGGTGCACGCGGACGTCCCCAGGATCGACGTCCGGTTCCTCGACCACCCTGACCCGCTGGTCAGCGGCCTGGGCGCGAAGGGCATCGGCGAGCTCGGCATCGTGGGCGCGGCCGGCGCGATCGCGAACGCCGTCCACCACGCCACGGGTGTCCGGGTCCGCGATCTGCCGATCACACTGGAGAAACTGCTGGCCTGATCAGACGTTGTCGACGTGCGCGACGCCCGCGGTGCGGTAGTCCTGCACCGCCGTCTTCACCTGGGCCGGGCTGAGCACCTGGTCCTTGGCGAAGTACACGTAGTCGACGTCCTGCTGGTAGGCCCGCTCGGCGCTGCTGCCCTGCAGGCCGCCCGAGATGAACCACAGGTTGAAGTTGATCGACATCGGCGTCTCCGGGTAGTACTTGTCGCCGTGGTCGGCGACCAGCACGCCGTCGATGTAGTACTTCACGCGGCCGTTCGCCACCTGGAAAACGAGGTCGTGCCAGCCGTTGTAGCTGACGCGCTGCTCGTTGTGGATGTTGTCGGCGACCCACGGTTCGTTCTGGTAGGTCTCCCAGGTGGTCTCGTACATGACGTTGGCCGGTTCGCCCCATCCGCCGTTGGGCAGGTACTCGAAGTCGATCTCGCCGTAGTTCGGGGCCATCGGCGCGTCGAGCGGGGTGATGGTGAAGAACGTCTGCACGACGTGGTCACCGTCCGGGCCGAACACGGGCGCGTCGCTGAACTTCACGCGCGACGCGTAGGTGCCCTCGAAGAACTTGCGCTGGTGGAACATCTCGGTCTGCTTGGCGGCGGAGCCGTTGTTCCACGAGTCCAGGCGCAGGACCTTCTGGCCGTCGACGGTCGGGAACGTCACGCGCGACGCGTCCCACTCGGCGCCGGGGACGCCGGGGCCGCCACCGCCCGAGCGGACGGTCCAGCCGCGCTGGCTGATCCGCGAGTCGCTCGAGTTGTTGTACGCGAAGTCGTCGAACATCTTGGGGCCGTTGGGGTTCGGCGTCGAAGAGGTCGTCGTGGTGGTGGGCGGGCTGCCGCCCGGCGGGGTGCCCCACAGCAGCGTGCTGCCGCGGTAGACGGTCACCTTGTTCCACGCCGAGTACGTGCTCTCGCCGCGGAACGAGTAGTCGTCGGACTGGGCGATCGGGCCCCAGTTGGTGCGGTAGAAGCGGAGTTGCAGGTCACCGGAGTCGGCGCCGGGGTTCAGCGTGCCGGCGCCGGAGGTGAAGCCGACCTCCAGGTAGCGGTCGGCAGGACCGCCGGTCAGCGTGCCGAACTGGCCGGTCACGTTGCCGCAGCCGCGCACGGCCCACGAGCAGGCGAACCGGTAGCCGACGTCCGGGGTGTCGCTCTTGAAGTAGTAGCGGATCTTCACGTCGGACAGCGGCACGCTCGTGCTGCCCGAGTTGACCAGTTTGAACCACGGTTCGGCCTGGTCGGTCGTCGCACCGGACGCGCTGGTCCGGTACTGGGCGGTGATCGCGTCGGCGGCGAACGCGCTGGGCGCCACGGCCAGTGCTGCCACCGCCAGGGCCGCGCAGGACGCGGCTAGGAGTGCTCGCAACGTTCTCTCCTCATTTCGGCAGGGATGGACAGGGCGGCGAGCCTTGACGAGTGGAGGCGCATCCTGGTGGTGAAGCCCTCCCACTCGGGGCGCTGGGACCAGAGGGTGTCGGCCAGCGCGGCAAGACGGGGAAATGCCAGGTATTCCAGGTGGTCACGGGAGCGGACGTGCTCGGTCCACAGCTGGCACTGGGCGCCTAGCACGCCGTCGGGCAGCGGCACGTGGTAGACGTCCCGTGCCGTCACGACGTACCCGGGCTGGCCGGGTGGTTCGTGCGGCGCGTCCGACTGCGGGTAGTCGAGGTAGGTGGAGGTGTGTGGGGCCATCACGACCGGCTGGCCGCGCTCCAGTGCCTTCGCCGCTTGGGTTTCGTCCTTCCACGGCATGACGACGGACCGCGGGTCGCCGGTCGGTTCCCAGGCGGCCGGCACCCGGCCGCGGTCGAGCAGGTACTGGCTCGCCTGGCGGAGGAACTGGCCGTGCACGTCCTCGGGCAGCAGGCACTCGTCGCCGCCGAGGTGGACGTGCTCGCCGGGGAACACCTCCAGCACCTCGGCCAGGACCTCGCGGACGAAGCCCATGGCGTGCAGGCCGAACGCGGCATCGCTGATGCCCCAACGGGTCCAGACCGGCAGCGGTTCCGGGGCGATGCCGAGATCGGGGTAGGCCGCCAGTGCCGCGCGGGCGTGGCCGGGCATCTCGATCTCCGGCATGACCCGGACACCGCGCTCGGCCGCGAACGCCACGAGGCCTTCCAGCTCGGCACGGGTGTAGGTGCCGCCGTGCGGGACGCCGTCACCGTTCGTCTCGGTGCGCCAGCCGCCGACCGAGGTCAGCAACGGGTGGGCGGGCACCGGCATGCGCCAGCCCTGGTCGTCGGTGAGGTGCAGGTGCAGGACGTTGAGCTTGTGCAGGGCCATCAGGTCGATGAACCTGCGCAGCACGGGCACCGGCTGGAAGTGCCGGGAGACGTCGAGCATGAACCCGCGCCACGGCAGTCTGGGCACGTCGCGGATGTCGACACCCGGCAGCGTCCAGTCCACTTCGGACACGCGGGACGGCTTGAGCGCCTCGGCCGGCAGGAGCTGACGGATCGTCTGAACGCCGTGCGTCAGGCCTTCCTTGGTGCCCGCGCGCAGCAGGACGCCGTGTTCGTTGACGGTCAGCGCGTAGCCCTCCGCGCCGAGGCCGACGAGTTTGGCGTCCAGCGCGATGACGATCTGGCCGTGGTCCGCGATCGGCAACGGGAGTCCGGTGGCCGGCCTGAGGAGCGAGCGCAGGAGCCTGGCCACGGGCTCGGCGCCCGGTGTGACGCGAACACTCGTGTCGCAGTCCAGCGTGAACCCCTTGCTGCGGCGCACGATCCTGGTCGGGAGTGGAACGATCACCCCTTCACCGCCCCTCCGACGATGCCGGTGGTCACCCGGCCCTGCAACACGACGAAGATCAGCAGCACCGGCAGCATGAACAGCGTCGACGCGGCCATCGTGGCCCCCCAGTCGGTGCCGAAGGTGTTGTTGAACGAGGACAGCCAGACCGGCAGCGTCCGGTCGTCCTGGTCCTTGATGATCAGCACGTTGGCGAAGGCGAACTCGTTCCACGCGGTGATGAACCCGAACAGCGACGTCGCCAGCAGACCTGGTGCGAGCAACGGGAACACGACCTTGCGGAACGCCTGCCCGCGCGTGCAGCCGTCGACCTGCGCCGCCTCTTCCAGGTCGACCGGGATGGCGGCGAGGAACCCGCGCAACGTCACGATGGTGAACGGCAGCGTCATCATGAAGTAGACCAGCGTGAGGATCCACAGCGTGTCGAGCATTCCGGTGTCCCTGGCGATCACGTAGATCGGGATGAGCAGGGCCTCCCACGGCGTCATCTGCGCGACGAACACCATCAGCACGAACGCCCGGCGGCCCTTCCACTGCAACCGCGCGATCGCGAACGCCGCGAGCAGGGCCACCAGCAACGCCAGCACCACCGCCCCGCCCGCCACGAGAAGGCTGTTGCGCCAGAACGAGAAGAACCCCTTCGCGGCGATCGCCGTGCCGAAGTGGTCGAACGTGACCGGGATCGGCAGGAACGTCGGTGTCGCGCTCTGGATGTCCTTGGTGGGCTTGAAGGCCGTGAGCACCATCCAGTACACGGGGAAGACCGAGATCACGAAGACGATCAACGCCGCCGTGGTCCGGGAGATCCGTCCGATCATGCGTCTCGCTCCTGCCGGTAGAGCTGGCGGAAGTACGCCAGCAGCGCGACCACGAGCAACGCCACCATGAGCATCGACACGGCCGCACCGAGGTCGTAGCGCTGCAACGACTGCGCGACCTGGAAGGCGTAGACCGGCAACGTCGTGGTGGCCCGGCCGGGACCGCCCTGGCTGATCACCCAGATCTGCACGAACGCCTTGACGACCCAGATCACCTCCAGGCACGTGATCAGCCCGAACATGGCGCGCAGCATGGGGAACGTGATGGTCGAGAACACCCGCCACGCGCCGGCGCCGTCGATGCGCGCGGCCTCGTACAGCTCCTGCGGCACGGTGATCATCGCCGCGTACAGCGACAGCGCGGCGAACGGGATCGACTGCCACACGATCAGCGTGATGAGGATGCCGAACGTCGCCTCGCCGTCCGCGAACCAGGTGTAGTCGCGGTACTCCTCGAAGCCCAGCGAGACCAGCGCCCAATTCACGACGCCGAGCCTCGACTGGAAGAGCCACTGGAACACCGTGGTCGCCGCGATGATCGGCGTCGCCCAGGTGAGCACGAGCCCGCCCATCACCAGCAGCCGGAGCCACTTCCCGAGCCTGACGAGCAGCAAGGCGACCAAAGTGGACAGAACCATGATGAGCACGACGTTGATCGCGGTGAACCAGAGCGTGCGCTTGACCACGCCCCAGAACTCGGGGTCGGACAACACCTTCACGTAGTTCGCCAGTCCGACGAACTTCGCGTCGCCGCGCACGAGCTGCGGCAGCCCGAACTCCTGCAGCGAGATGATCACGTTGCGGACCAGCGGGTACACCAGCAGGTACGCGGTGGTGACCAGGGTCGGCGCGATCAGCAGGTACGGCAGCACCGGGCGTTTGCGGCGCTTCGGGGCGGCCGGTGCGGTCTCCCGCACCGGCCTTTCGGCCAGGAGCGTCATTTGCCCGAGTTGAGCGCTTGGGTGATCACTTCGTCCGCGGACTTGGCGGCCGTCGCGGGATCGGCGCCGGTCAGGACCGCGGTCTGGAACTCCTTGATCGGGTTGCGCGCCTCGACCGCCGCCCAGTTCGGCGAGTTCGGGGTGGCGTGCCCGTTGGCCGCGCCCTGCGCCATCGCCGCCGTGCCGGGATCACCGCCCACCGAGGACGCGAGCGACTTGCGGTTCGGCACGTAGTTCATCGCCTTCGCGAGCTCCACCTGCCACTTCTCGCCGGCGAGCGCCTTGACGACCTCGTACGCGCCGTCCTGCCTGCTCGACGCGAGCGGGACGATGAGGTCGGAGCCGCCGGTGAACACCGCGCCGGGCTTGTCCGCGGTCTTGCCGGGGATCGGGAAGAAGCCGATCTTGCCTTCGAGCTCCGGGTTGGCCTTCGTGACGAGCTTCGCCGCACCGGGCACCGCGATGAACTGCGCGACCTTGCCGCCCGCGACCACGTCCGTCTGCTGCGGCTTGGCCTCGTCGGAGTCCTTCGGCCCGTCACCGAGCGCCTGAAGCTTCTTGTAGAAGTCCATGCCCGCCAACGCCTGCGGCGTGTTCAGCGAGCCGCTCCACTTGTCGCCGCTCTGCTCGGCCAGGTCACCGCCCTCGTCCCAGACGAACCCGGACAGCGTGTACCAGTTCTGGCCGGGCAGGTAGATCCCCTGCTGGTCGCCCTGGTCGAGCTTGGCGGTGGCGGTGAGCCACTCCTCGCGGGTCTTCGGCGGCGTGACCTGGGCGGCCTCGAACAGGTCCTTGCGGTAGATGACGACCCGGTTGGCCGCGTAGAACGGCACGCCGAACTGCTTGCCGTCCACCGCACCCGGTTCGCTGAGGCCAGGAATCCAGTCGTCGCCCTGAAGCTCGCTCTTCTTGGCGGACAGGTCCGTGACGCCCTTGCTGGCCACGTACTGGGCGACCTGGGTGTTGCCGACCTCGATCACGTCCGGCGGATCAGTGCTGGCCAGGGCACTGGTCACCTTCTGCGTGATGCCGTTCCACTCCTGAATCTGGATCTTCAGGTCGAGATCGGCGTGATCACGTTCGAACTCGCTCTCGAACTTCGACACGAACTCCTCGGTGGCCGTGTCCTTCATGAGCCACACGGTGATCTCCTGCTTGCCACCGCCGCCGCCCGCGGACGTACCGCAGGCCGACAACGTGAGCGCCAGGACTAACAAGGCAGCGGAGCGCGACACGACTCACCTCTCGCTGGGATGTGACCAATTGGTCAGGTCTGGTCGGGTGAGGTAGAAAGTGGCATAGACCACTTCTCAGGTCAATCCCCTGGTTGGATGCGTGGGAGCGCTCTGATCTTCAATCGACTGGTTACTTACCAGTGGTATGCCATACTGGCCGCCGACCGAGCGGAGGGGCATGGCCGAGGCAATCCTCAAGCGTGAGCAGGTCCGCGACTACCTGCTCGAACTCATCGAGACCCACCCGGCGGGCGCCCCGATCCCCGCCGAACGCGTGCTGTGCCAGCAGCTCTCGGTCTCCCGACCCACCGTCCGCTCGGCCGTGGAGGAACTGGTCAACACCGGCCTGCTCGTCCGCCAGCACGGCAGGGGCACCTTCGTCGCGCGCGCCAAGATCACCCAGGAAATGGTCTCCGACACCGGATCCATGTCCCTGCCCCAGGCGGGCGGCACGTGGTCGTCCAGGGTGCTCGAACACGCCCGCATCCCGGCGGGCGCCCGAGTGGGCCGCCGCCTGCACCTCTCCCCCGCCGCCGAGATCCACTACATCGCCCGCCTGCGCCTGGTCGACGGCGAGCCGATGGCGCTGGAGTACCTGCACGTGCCCGCCCTGGTCGCGCCCGCGTTGACGTTGCACGACATGGAGTCCGGCGACTTCTACGAACGGCTGCGCGAGCACGGCGTCCACGTTTCCGAGGCCGTGCAGTCGATCGAGCCGACCGTGGTGAACGATTCCGAGGCCGGTCTGCTCGGAGTTCCTGAGCTGGCACCGGCGTTGTTGTTCGAGCGGCTGACGACCGATGCCGAAGGGCGGCAGGTGGAGTACGTGCATTCGATCTACCGGGGGGACCGGTATCGGATCGTGTCCCGGTTGACGCTCGGGGCTTCGCCGCGCAACACCGTGGACGTGGAGGCGAAGGTCGGCAACCTGTTCCAGTAACACCGGCTGGGGCTGCACGACGTGAGATCACGTGCAGGGACCTTTGTTCGTTCGCGCGGCCGCGGCCACGCCGGCCGCCACGTCACATGAACCGGGTGCTCTGACTGTCCACGAAGGTCTGCGCGCGTTCCAGCGTGTGCGAGGCGTAGGTTCCCCCGGCACGCGCGTCCAGCAGGGCGTTCTGCTGCGCGTCCGTCATCATCCGCTGCAGTTCGAAACGCTGGTGCAGCGACTTGTCCGGGTCCTGCTCCAGGAACTTCTTCTCGATGCCCTCGCTCATCGCGATGGTGCGCTCCAGCGTCTGCTCCAGCAGGTGCTCGTCGAACGGCTCACCGTTCTCGCGGCACAACGTCGAGCTCTCCAGCAACGTCCGGCTCGCCGTCACCAGTTCGCCCGCCAGCCGGGCGTACTCGCGGCGTTCGTGGTCCTCGTCGTTGCCGCGGATGCCCAGCCACCTGATCACCAGCGGCAACGAGCCGCCCTGCACGACCAGGGTGAGGATCGCGACCGTGAAGGCGATCAGGATGAGTTCGTTGCGGAACGGCAGGTCTTCCGGCAGCGTCTGGGCGGCCGCCACCGTCACCACGCCGCGCATGCCAGACCAGGCGAGCACCGCGCCGCCCCGCCAACTCAGGCCCTCGGTGGCGTAGAAGGCCACGTCGGCCTGTTTGCGTTGCAGCATCCGGATTCCGCGGTCGTACCGCTTCTCCTCGCCGGGCTTGGGGCCGCGTGCGACGAACCGGTCGGCGAAGGCCTCGAGTTTGCTGGTGAACGCGTCCGCTCGGCGTTGCTGGCGGCGCAGCAGGGCGATCACCGGGATGGTGAACGCCACGCGCAGCAGGACCAGCGCGACGGTGGCCAGCACGCCGATCACCAGCGTCCGCGCCAGACCGTCGTCCGCCACGGTGGCGACGACCGACGTGAGTTCGAAGCCCACCAGCAGGAAGACGCCGTTCTCCAGGATCAGCTGGATCGTGCGCCAGTTGGTGCGCTCGGAGATGCGGTCGTGCGCGGTGAAGCGCTTGGCGCTCTGATGACCGGTGATCAGGCCGGCCACGACCACGGCGATCACGCCGGACGCGTGCACCTCCTCGGCCGGGATGAACGCCAGGAACGGGACGACGTACGAGATCGCGGTCGTGAGCACCGGCTGGCCCTGGATCTTCGACCGCGCCCACACCGACACGATGCCGACCGCGGCGCCGATCACCACGCCCACCGACACGGCGTACGCGAAGTCGCCCACCGCACTGCCGAACGACACGCTGGCCGTGATCGCGACGATGGCCGTGCGCAGCAGCACGAGCGCGGTCGCGTCGTTGACCAGGCCCTCGCCCTCGAGGATCGTGACGAGCCTGGGCGGCAGGCCGAGCTTCTTGCCGATCGACGTGGCGGCGACCGCGTCCGGCGGGCTGATCACCGCGCCGAGCGCGAGCGCGGCCGCGAAGCCGATCTCGGGCAGCAGCCACCAGATCAGCAGGCCGGTTCCGAACGCGGACACGACCACGAGCAGCACCGACAGCGCGCCGATGGTCGCGAAGTTGCGTCTGAAGTCGACCACCGGCACGTTCACCGCCGCCGAGTACAGGATCGGCGGCAGCACGATCACCAGGATCCACTCGGGTTCCACGACCAGGTGCGGCGCTCCGGGCACCTGACTGCACGCCATGCCGACGAGCACGAGCAGCACGGGTGCGGCCACGCCCAGTTTGGGCGCGGCGTACGACACCACCACGATGATCAGCACGGCCGCGACGGCGAGCAAGGCCCATTCCTGCATGACGTGCAGTTTGCTCGATGGGAACGGACCTCGCCCGTGGAGCCACGCCGGTCAGGAAGCAGGAAGCACGTGGCGGCCGTCACGGTCGGTGCTCAGGCACAACGAGCAGATCTCACCGCCGAGAGCGCTGGCCGTCATGTCCGGTCGCTCGTAGGACTCCGTGCACACCACGCACTCGTACCGCGTCCCGCTCGGGTTGCCGTCCTCGTCGAGCACCGGCTCCGCGATGCCGTCGTCGGTGCGGCGCAGGTAGAACCGGCCGCGCGTGAGGATCGCGAGCAACGGCGTCAGCACGATCGGGATGCCGACCGCCACCAGCGGCGAGTAGGGCTGGATCGCCGGGCCGAACAGTCCGAAGTAGACCGAGATGGAGAAGATCGACGAGGCGAGGAACGACCCGACGCCCACCGGGTTGACCGCGAACAGCATGCCGCGGCGGAACTCCGGCTGCTTGGGCGAGAGCTTGAGCAGGTACTTGTTGATCGCGATGTCCGCCGCGACCGTGACGACCCACGCCATCGCGCAGTTCGAGTAGAAGCTCAGCAGGTTGTTGAGGAAGCTGAACATGTCCGCTTCCATCAGCACCAGCGCGATCACGAGGTTGACCAGCACGAACACCAGTCGCCCCGGATAGTGCTTGGTGACGCGGGTGAAGGAGTTCGTCCACGCCAGTGATCCCGAGTAGGCGTTGGTGACGTTGATCTTCACCTGGCTCAGCACCACGAGCACCAGCGCCAGCGGCACCACCAGCCACGCCGGCATGAACTGCTTGAACACCCCGGTGAACTGCTCGATCGGCTCCACCGCCGCGACCTTGCCGACCGCGTCGAGCACGTAGACGGCCATGAACGCGCCGATCGCCTGCTTCAGCGCGCCGAACACGACCCAGCCCGGTCCGGCCATGATCATCGACGTCCACCACGCCCGCCGGTTCTCCGCCGTGCGAGGCGGCATGAACCGCAGGTAGTCGATCTGCTCGCCGATCTGCCCCATCAACGACAGGCACACGCCCGCGCCGAGCATCACCGCCGCGGTGTTCACGCCGGTGTCCCCGTAGGCGAGCCAGCGGCTGACCGAGTCCGGGTCCGCGATCACCAGGTAGAGCAGCGGCGCCACCATCAGCAGCAACCACAACGGGTTCGTCCAGCTCTGCAGCTTCGCGAGCACCTTCATCCCGTAGATCACCAGCGGGATGATCACGAGTGTCGACGCGAGATACCCCAGCCACAGCGGCAGCCCCAGCGCGTACCGCAGACCCTGCGCCATGATCGAGCCTTCGAGCGCGAAGAAGATGAACGTGAAGCTCGCGAAGATCACGCTCGTGATGACCGAGCCGTAGTAGCCGAAGCCCGATCCGCGGGTGATCAGGTCGAGGTCGATGTTGTACCGCGCCGCGTAGTAGGCCAGCGGGAACCCCGTCACGAAGATGACGATCGCGGCGAACGCGATGGCCAGCAAGGCGTTCCCGGTGCCGTGCGCGAGCCCGATGCCCGCGCCGATCGAGAAGTCCGCCATGTAGGCGATCCCGCCCAGCGCGGACGCCCCGACGACGGCGGGCGTCCAGCGCCGGTACGTCCTGGGTGCGAACCGAAGGGTGTAGTCCTCGAGCGTCTCTTTGGACGCCGCACGTACCGGCGCGGGCTCCACAACCTCGTCAAGGGTCATGGATCTCGACGCTAGGAACCGCGCGTTTCGTTCAGTCGCACCACTTGTGACGAGCGCATCACGCTCCGCGCACTCACAACTTCCAGATCCTGACGGTCTTGTCGTCGCCACCCGCCGCGATCCGCTTGCCGTCCGGCGAGAACGCCACCGCCTGGATCTGCCCGGCCGCACCGATCACCGTCGCGCGGATCTTCTTCGTCTCCACGTCCCACAGCTGGACGAAGTTGCCCTGTCCCCAGACCGCGATCGTGTCGCCGTCCGGGTGGAACAGCGCGCTCGACACCGTCAGGCCGTCGTCCGCGCGCAGGAACACCGCCTTGCTCTGGCCCGACTCGACGTCCCAGAGCTGCATCGCGTTCTTGCCGTCGCCGTCGATGACCGCGAGCGACTTGCCGTCGGGCGAGAACGTGCCGCCGTCGCCGGTCGAGTCGTTGATGGTCTTGACCGTCTTGCCGGTGGCCGGGTCGACGATCTTGATCTCCTGGTACTTCGTGCCCGCGTAGGCGAGGAGCTTTCCGTCCGGGCTGAAGGAGAGCTCGCTGCTGCCCTGGGCCTCGGTCAGACCGATCTTGACCTTGCGCGTCGCGACGTCCCAGATCTGCAGGCGGCCGGTGTGGGTGACGCCGGCGAGGGTCTTGCCGTCCGGGTGGAAGCGCAGGGTCTTCATGATCGAACGGCTCTCGTCGAGGCCGCCGATCATGGTGCGGTCGGCGAGGTTCCACAGGTACGTGGTGAAGTCGCCGGTGCGGTTGCCGCCCGCCGCGAGGATCTTGCCGTCCGGGCTGATCGCGACCGCGGTGGCCGCCGCGCCGCCGGGACCGTCCGGGAGCTGGACGGTGCCGACGACCTTGTTGGTCGTGGTGTCCCAGATCCGGACGGTGTCACCGCTGTCACCCAGGCCGTCCTGGGCGCTGGCCAGGAACTTGCCGTCCGGGCTCCAGGCGATGGAGGCGATCGCGTACGTGTGGTCGGCGAGCTGGACGTGCTCGGTGTACTCCTCCGGGCGTCCCGGCTGGGCCTTCGACGAGGTCGTCGACTGCTCGGAGCCGCCCTCCTTGTTGGAGGCCGCCTTGTTGTTGTCCTTGGTGGACGGCAGTTCGGCCGCCTCGCCGTCGTTGTTCCTGGTGCTGAGCCACCACGCGGTGCCGCCGCCGGCCACCGCGAGCGCGCCGGCTCCCGCCAGCAGCAACGTGCGCCGGCTGACGCCCTGCTTGGCCACGACCGGCAGCACGACGGGCGCACCGGCGAGCATCGCCAGCGCCTGGTCGACCGACGCGCGTTCGGCGGGGTTCTTGCGCAGCAGCCCGCCCAGCAGGGACGCGAGGTGCCCGGCGCGTTGCGGGGGCGGCGGGTCCTGGGTGAGCAGCATCGACAGGGTCGTCATGAAGTCCTGGCCCTGGTACGGCGGCCTGCCCTCCACGGCGGCGTACAGGGTGGCGCCGAGCGACCACATGTCGGTCGCCGGCGTGATCGGCGCGCCGGTGCCCTGCTCGGGCGCCATGTACGCGGGGGTGCCGACGATCGAACCGTCGGTGGTCAGCGGGACGTCGCCGGTGAGCCGCGCGATGCCGAAGTCGGTGATGACGACGCGGTCGCCGGACAGCAACACGTTGGCGGGCTTGAGATCGCGGTGCACGATCCCGGCCTGGTGCGCCACCCGCAACGCGCTCAGCATCGATGTGGCGATGTAGGCGACCTGGTCCGGGGGCAGCGCGCCTTGGGCCTTGACGGCGTCGGAGAGCGAGCCGCCCCGGACGTACTCCATGACGATCATCGGGGTGCCGTTGTACTCGACGACGTCGTGCACGGTGACGATGCCGGGGTGGTTGAGCTGGCCGGCGAGCTGCGCCTCCCGCATGGCCCGCTGGCACAGCAACGCCCGCTGCTGGGGGTCGAGCCCGACCGGCAGCAGCAGTTCCTTGATGGCCACCTCACGGCCGATGACCTCGTCCCGGCCGAGCCACACCCGGCCCATGCCGCCGACGCCGATCACCTGAACGAGCCGGTAGCGCTGCGCCACCAGACTTCCCGTCGCATCTGTCACGGCGGGCAGCTTAGATGGGAGATAGCGCTCCCACGACGGTAACCGGCAAGTTCGTGAACAATCGGAACTGTTGGCAGCAAAGCAACATCATGCGCGTTCAATCGGTCGACAATGGACCTGTCCCTAGTGGACTCTCGCGACCTCGATCCCGATCTCCCCGAACATCCGCACCTTCCGCGTCCTGGTCGGTTCCGCGGTGAACCCGGCGTCGGCGATCCCCTTCGCCGCGTGGCCGTGGTGCGCGATGTCGGCGAGCACGAGCAGGCCGCCCGGCCGCAGCACGCGACGCACCTCGGCGAGCATCTCGCCCTTCGAGGGGTCGTCGAGGTGGTGCAGCATCAGGCTGGAGAAGACGACGTCGAACGAGGCGTCGGGGAACGTCAGCTCCTGCGCGAACCCCCGGTCCAGCTTCGCCGTCAGCCCGGCCCGCCGCAGCTTGCGCTCCGCCCGCGCCAGCATCTTCAGGTCGGGGTCCACGCCGACGAGTTCGACGTCGCGATGACGCTTTCCGGTGGAGCGCAGCAGGTTCCCGGTGCCGCAGCCGACGTCGAGCACGCGCTGCCCGGCGCTCAGACCGGCCACCTCGACCATCTCCTGATGGATCGCGTGCAACCCGGACACCCGGTGCAGCACGTCGTAGAACGGCAGCAGGTAGTGCTTGCCCATGCCAGGCAGGTAGTCCCGCTCCTGGGACGATGTTTCGGCCATGAACTCATTCTGATCGCTGCCGGACCAGGATTTCTGTGCCGATCCACGGTTTGAGTGGGACGATTTGACGGTGCGCGCGATTCGAACACCGATGAAGGGCGACGGGCCCGCGAAGTACTCCTGGCAGCCCGCTCCCGGCGACCTCCCCGTCATGACCGTGCGGCTCGGGCACGGCGCGGACTTCGACGGCTCGCACGAGGCCCACTCCCACGACTTCCCCGGCCTGGCCTACTTCGAGACGGCCGGCGGCGTGGTGCGGCACGGCCGTCAGGTCAGGCAGGTCGAGGCCGGCGACCTGTTCGTCATCGCGCCCGGCGACGTGATGGGCCAGGCCCGCAGCGACGACCTGCTCGGCGCACGCGGCTGGGGCGTCTTCTTCACCACCGACGCGCTCGGCCCGGACACCCCCGGCGCGCACCTGGCGTGGCGCACGCACCCGCTGCTGTTCCCGTTCGTCCACGGCGGCGCGACGGGTGCGTTGCGACTGAAGGTTCCCGTCGAGCACCGCACGGAATGGACCGCCCGCGTGGAGGCACTGCACGCGGAACTCGCGCAACGCCCCGACGGCTACCGGGAAGCCGTGCCGGCGCACCTGACGCTGCTGCTGGTCGGGGTGTCGAGGCTGGCCGCGGACGTCGTCGGCGACCTGCGCGAGAACGCCGAACCGCTGCTGGCCGAGGTGTTCGAGGTGATCGAGCGGCGCTACCCGGAACCGTTGTCGCTGCGCGAGGTCGCCGCCGCGGTCAGCATCTCCCCCGGCCACCTGACCTCGACCGTGCGCAGGCGGACCGGCCGCACGGTGCAGGAGTGGATCACCGAGCGCCGGATGGTCCAGGCACGGCGCCTGCTGGCCGGGACGGACCTGCCGGTCGGCGACATCGGGCGGCAGGTGGGCGTCCCGGACGCCGGCTACTTCGCGCGGACGTTCGGCAAGGTGCACGGGATGAGCCCCACGCGTTGGCGGCGGTTCAACCACCTGAACACCCGCTGAACTCCTGTGGACGCCCTGTCGATCAAGGGCCGTTTCGTCGCTTTCGTCCCGCCCGGCCGTGGCACTGTCGTGACCATGACCGGCACCACCCTGAACGACCGAGACCTCGGCACGAGGTTCCACGACCTGATGGACGTCGTCGTGAGGCGGTTGCCGTTCGGGCTCTCCCGCGTCGTCGCGCCGAGCTTCCTCGGGTTCGCCCTGATCAACGGGTTCACGTTCGGCATCGACCTGCTGCTGCTCACGCTGTTCCGCAGCGGCCTCGGCCTGCCGGTGCCGATCGCGTTCACGATCGCCTACGTGCTCGCGTTCGGCCTGAGCTTCGTGCTCAACCGGGCGCTGAACTTCCGCTCGCACGCGCCAGTGGGCCCGCAGGCAGGGCTCTACACCGTGGCGATCCTGATCAACTACCTGGCGTTCATCCTCGGCGTCGGCAGCGCGCTGACCGAGATCGGCCTGCAGTACCACCTGTCCCGCATCGTCGCCGGCGCGTGCGAGGCCGCGTTCATGTACAGCGTGATGCGCTGGATCATCTTCCGCGACACCAGGAACTGACCTACTGCAGGTAACCCTCGACCTCGCCGACCGTGCGGGCGGGAACGTCCTCCGCGTCGCCACCCAGCGACCGGGCCGACCGGCGCCGCCGCAGCAGGTCCCAGCACTGGTCGAGGGCTTCTTCCAACGACCGCAGCCGGGCGTGCTCCTCGTCCGTGGAGATCTCCCCGGACGCGAGCCGCTGGCGCAGCTTGTGCTCTTCGTCGACCAGCTCGTTGATGCGGCCCAGCACGTTCTCGTCGCTCATCTCTCCGACTCTACGACGAACCCAGGGGCAGGGCGGCCAGCGACAGGCTGTTGCCGTCCGGATCCAGCACCTCGACGGGCGTCGAGGACGACGTACTAGAACTCATCGGTGTCAGCTGCTGCGAGGCAGGATCACGCTGGACGGTGGCACGGGGTTCGCGCTGACGGTCCACACCCCCAAGGTGGACCGGCAACGCGTCTTCGTCTTCAGCACCGCCCCAGCGTCGGCCCCGGCACCGCGACCAGGAAAGACGTTCGGACGACCCCGGACAGATCCGGTCAGCCGCGCCAGTCGGAGCAGTTCGCCGTGCCCTCGCCGACGCACACCCTCAGGTAGAACGCGTCGGCATCGGGCCAGTTGTTGGTCACGGTCGTGGTCGCTCCTGCCCCGGAGGCGCGGAAGATCCACTTGTCCGTCGGCGTCCCTCCCACGACGGTGCGCACCCACAGGTAGGCGGCCAGGCCGTCGTCGGCGGTGTCCTTCAGGTACGACGACTCGTCCACTCGCGGATAGCGGTAGAAGTACCTGCCGTGGACGCTCGCCTCGGCACCGGGCATGGCGGGCGCCATCCCGAAGGTGCAGACCGTGTCACCGGGGTCGTAGACCGGGTCACCGGGATCCTCACCGCACCCGGCCGCGAGCGCGGACGGTGCCGCGCACAACCCGAAAGCCAGTGCCAGAGCGAAACCCAGGGCCGTCTTCTTCATGGTCATCCCACCCACCGTCCACAGTTCGTCTCGCCGGACCCGACGCACACCCGCACCTGGAACCAGGTCACGGACACCCCCGCCGGAGACGCCCACTCGACGTCCGTCTTCGCGCCGAGGCCGGACGCCACGGCGATCGGTTCCTTCGTCTGCTGGCCGTTCCACGGGCCATAGAGCACCCACAGGTGGACGTCGAGGCCGTCGTCGGCGGTGTCCTTGACGAACGTCTGCCTCCGCAGCGTCACCGTGAGCTCGGCGGCGAACTGACCCTCGGCGTGGACCACCCCGCCCGGCACCGGTTCCGGGTTCAGCACGAACGTGCCGGGACAACCCGATCCCGGGTCGTACACGGGATCACAGGTGGCCTGCGCGGCCGGTGCGGCGAGCACGCCCAGCACCAGCGCAGCGGCCATCGACGCAGTCAACTTCTTCATGGAGCCCCCTTGGTCATGGATCTACCAAGCGCGGGAGCGGCTCACAAGCCGTTCGGACGATCCCGGACACCCTGATAGCCCGCGTCGGCCAGCATCGACGCTGCCCGGCGACCGGCGTCGGCGGCCCCGTCCAGGTCGCCCTGCTCCTCCTGTGCCCTGCTCAGGGCGACGAGCGCGAGGCCGGCGAGGACGTTCTGGCCGGTCTCCACGGCCCGTTCACAGCCCTGCGTCGCGTCCCGCACGGCCGCCTCGACGTCACCGGCGGCGAGATCCAGCCAGGCCAGTTCGACCAGGGCGTCCGCCACGCCGTGCCCGTATCCGATGTCGAGCGCCCTGCGCCACGCCAGACGCAGGTCCTCGCGGCGGCCGCGGACCGAGGCGACGGTGATCAGCGCGTCGATCTCGACCCGGCCGGACCCCTTGGCGAGCGACAACGCCTGCTCGGCACACCGCAGCGCCTCGTCCGCACGGCCCGCGTCGCGGTGCACGCGGGCCAGGTCGTCCAGGGCGGCCGCCTCGCTGACCCGGTCCTCGTGGTCGTGGTTGAGCTGCCGCGCCCGTTCGAGGAAGTGCGCCGCCTGGTCGAGGTCGCCGAGGTAGCGGTGCACGACCCCGAGCGCGCCGAGCGAGTTCGCGGCCAGGCGCGTCTGGCCGATCTCCTCCCGCAACTCGACCGCGGCACGCAGGTCGGCGGCCGCCTCGACCAACCGGCCGAGGCGCATCTCGGTCTGGCCGAGGTTGCCCAGCGCGCGGGCCCGCCGGGCCGTGTCGCCGATCTCGGCGTAGAAGGCCAGCTCACGGCGGAAGCAGCCGATCGCCTCCTCCAGCGACCCCAGCTCCGCGTAGACGTCACCGAGGTTGCCCAGCGTGCTGAACTCGCGGAACCGGTCGCCCGCCTGCCGGCTGAACTCGACGGCGTGCTCGAAGTGCCCTGCGGCGACGCGGTAGTCGCCCGTGCCCCAGTGCGCGGTGCCGAGCGACAGGTGCATCGCCGCGCACGCGCCAGCGTCCCGTCGTTCCTCGGCGGCCTGCAGACCGACCTGAGCGACAGCAAGCCATTCCGCGGTGTGGCGGCGCAGCCAGTAGCAGCCGCGCAACGCGTCGGTGAGCAGCCACGCCATCGGGCCGCCGCCCGTTCGATCATGGTCACCAGGGTCGCGCGTTCGGCGTCGAACCACTGCAACGCCTCGGGAGCGCCGGAGAACGCGTACTCGGGCGTGATCTCGGCCAGCACCGAGAAGTCCGGCCGCACCACGCGTGCGGCGGCGACCGCCATGTCGAGGTACTGCGCGTACAGCCGGTCGAGGGACTCATCTGAGGCGTCTTCCTCTGCGGCGTAACGCTCTCGCGCGTAGAGACGCAACAGGTCGTGCAGTCCGTACCGATCGGCGGTCTTGACCTCCACGAGGTGTGCCGCGACGAGCGTGCGCAGCACGGCGTCGGCTCCCGGCCTTCCGAGCAACGCGGTGGCGGCGCGCGCCGGCAGCTCCGGGCCAGGCGCGAACCCCATGCGGCGGAACAACATCCGCGCCGCCGGATCGAGCGTCGCGTAGGAGTGGTCGAACGTCGTGCGCACCGCGGCGTCCTCGTCGCCCTCCACCTCCAGCGCGGTCAGGCGGTCACCGGCGGTCAGTTCCGCCATCAGTTCCGCGATCGTCTGATGTGGACGGTCGGCGAGGTTCGCGGCGGTGATCCGCAACGCCAGCGGCAGATACCCGCACAGCCGCACCAGTTCCTCGACCGCCCGCTCCTCGCGCAGCACCCGTTCCGGGCCCAGCACGCTGATCACCACGGCGGGTGCTTCCTCCGGCGTGAGCACACCGAGTTCCAGCCGATGCGCGCCATCGCGGGCGACGAGCCCGGCCAAACGATCGCGACTCGTCACGACCGTCATGCAGCCCGAGCCGCCCGGCACCAGCGGACGGACGTGCGCGGCGCTCGGCGCGTTGTCCACCACGACCAGCACGCGTTTGTCGGACGTGATCGACCGGTACATGCCGACCATGGCTTCCTGCTGCAACGGGATGTCCTCACCGGACACGCCGAACGCGCGGATCGCCAGCGCCAGCGCCTGGTCCGGGCTCACCGGCGGGCCGGACGAGTAGCCGCGCAGGTCGAGGTGCACCTGGCCGTCCGGGAACCGGGTCGCGACCTGGTGCGCCCACTGCACGGCGAGCGCGGTCTTGCCCACGCCGGGAATCCCGCACACCACCGCGAGCCTGCTGCCGCCCTCCAGCAGCGCGGTGAGTTCTTTGAACGCCTTGGCACGACCGCTGAACCCCGGCACGACCGCGGGCAACTGCCGCGGCACCACGGCGGGCGGAGTGCGGGCCGGTTCCGTCTGCACCCGGCGCCACGCGGTGATCCACGGACCCGCGTCGGTCACCTGGAACGCCTTCAGCAGCCCTTGGAGCACCTCCAACGCCGGCGCGGTCTTGCGGTGCGGGCTCAGCGCGTCGGCCAGGGTGCTGCGCGCCAGGCCCGACAGCTTCTCCATCTGCCGCAGCGAAGGGTTGCCCGCCCACACCTTCAGCGCGCGCAGCTCAGCGATCAGTTCGGCGAGCGTGCGCGCGTCGTCGGGTCTCGGACGGGACATGACCGAAGCCTAATGATCGACCAGCCGGTCGGCGCGGCCCGGCACCACGGGCGATTCGTCCGGTTGGTCCAATGAAATGGTTCAACCACTTGTTTACACTTGTGAACCAGGGCCGCCGACCCGACACGCGAACCACCTCCTCGCGGAAGTGTTTCGCCACCTCCGCCTGCCAGGAGGCGTTGTGAAGTCACGTACTCGGCTTGCCCTAGCGAGCCTCACGTCCACTGCCGTGGTGGTCGTCGCGTTCCTCGTCCCCACGACGCCCGCGATCGCCCACGGCACGATGTCCGATCCGGCCAGCCGGGTCTACACGTGCAAGAACGAGGGCCCGGAGACCCCGAAGTCCGATGCGTGCAAGGCGGCCGTCGCCGCCGGTGGCACGCAGGCCTACTACGACTGGAACGAGGTCTCGCTGCTCGAGGCCGGCGGGCGTCACCGCGAGCTCATCCCGGACGGCAAGCTGTGCAGCGCGGGCCGCGACAAGTACCGCGGCCTCGACCTGCAACGCGCGGACTGGCCAGCCAAGCGCGTCTCGGCCGGGCCGCTGACGGTGACCTACCACGCGTCGGCACCGCACTCGAACAGCAACTTCGAGTTCTACATCACCAGGGACGGCTGGAACCCGACGCAGCCGCTGCGCTGGTCGGACCTCGTGCACCTGCAGACGTTCAACGGCCAGAACCCCAGCACGTTCACGAACTGGACGCTGAACCTCCCCGGCCGTTCCGGGCGGCACATCCTCTACTCGATCTGGCAGCGCGTGGTCGGCAGCAACGAGGCCTTCTACACGTGCTCGGACGTCGACTTCGGCGGCGGCAGCACGCCTCCCCCGACCACGACGACCACCACGCCCCCGCCGACCACGACCACCACGACTCCCCCGCCGGCGGGCGGAACGTGGGCCGCGGGTACGACCTACTCGATCGGCAACCGCGTCACCTACGCCGGTGTGAACTACGAGTGCCAGCTCGCGCACACCGCCCTCGCCGGGTGGGAGCCGCCGAACACGCCCGCCCTGTGGCGACGCCTCTGATGCGGTTCCTGGTGCTGGCGCTCGCCTTCGTGGTGTCCGGCTGCGCGACCACGCAGCCGGACGCCGTGTTGCGCGGCGATCCGCTGGACGTGATGTTCCTGCAGATGATGCTCCCGCATCACCAGCAGGGAGTGGAGATGGTCGCCCTCGCGAAGGACCGTGCCCACAACCAGGAGCTGCGCATGCTCGCGGCCGCGATCGAGCAGACCCAGACGACCGAGGTCGGCACGATGAAGGACTGGCTGACGTCGTGGGGAGAGCCGCTGACGGCACCGCCGGACTCCCACTCGGGCCACGGCGGCATGCGGCAGTCCGATCCCGAGGAGGTCGCGAGGTTGGCCGCGCTGCGGGGCGCGGCGTTCGACCAACGCCTGCTCAACGTCATGATCGCCCACCAGGACGACGCCGTGCAGATGGCCCGGTGGGAGACGGGCAGCGGCGCCGACCAGGAGGTGAAGGACCTCGCGGACCGGATCGACAAGTCCCGCACCGCGCAGATCGGCATGATGAAGAAGTTCCTCGACAGGGCCTGACGGGGTACCCCATGCCCGGACTGAAGGAGGCCGAGCATGCAACCCGTCCCGTTCATGCCGTGGGTGTGGCGCGATCCGTCGTGGGCCGATGAGCCGGAACAGGACCTCGCGGATCGCCCCGACACCGGACTGATCGGCTATGCCGTCGAGGCAACCGACGGCGGCATCGGCAAGATCGACCAGGACAACGCCGAGGTGCCGCACGACTGCCTGATGGTCGACACCGGCCCGTGGATCTTCGGCCACCGGGTCGTGCTCCCGGTCGGCACGGTGCGGCGCGTGGACCACGAGGAACGCAAGGTCCACGTCGACCGCACCAGGGAGCAGATCAAGAACGCGCCCGAGTACGACCCGGACGACCACGAGGGCTATCGCCGTCGCTCCGACGACTACTACGCGGAGAGCTACCGGCTGATGCCGCCGATGCTCTAGCGCCGCAATAGGCTGGCGCGCATGACATCGGTGTTGCAGAACGTGGCGATCGACTGCGCGAACGCCTACGAGCTGGCGTTGTTCTGGAGCAAGGTCACCGGTCGCCCGCTGCACCCGGACGACAAGCCGGGCGACCGGGAGACCGAGGTCCTGCTGGCCGAGGGCCCGGTGCTCTACTTCAACGAGGTGCCGGAGCCCAAGACGGTGAAGAACCGGCTCCACCTGTGCCTGCGCCCGGACACCTCACGCGACGAGGAGGTCGAACGGCTGCTGGGCCTCGGCGCGACGTTCGTCGGCGATCACCGCGACGCCGACGGGACCGGCTGGGCGATCCTGGCCGATCCCGAGGGCAACGAGTTCTGCGTGCTGCGCAGCGACTCCGAACGCGCCTAGGCCGGCGCCATCGCCTCCAGCACGCTCGACCGGACGCCCAGCACGCTCATCAGCTCCAGCGCCTGCAGCGGGCGCAGGACCGCAGCGGTGTTCGCGACGATCACGAGCGCGCTGCCACGGCGCAGGCAGAGGTCCTGGTGGTCGAGCAGCAGGCCGATGCCCTGAGCACCGAGGAACCGCACGCCGCTCAGGTCCAGCACGACGGACGCGGGCGGGGTGACCGTCCGCACCGCCTCGCCGAGGCAGTCGGCCAGGTATTGGGCGGTCGAGACGTCGATCTCGCCGGCGACGCGGACGAGGACGGTGTCGCCCACTCTCTCGCGGGTGGACCGGAAGGGAACTTGACTGTTGGGGAGCACGCGGCAACCTCCAGTAGGGACGGCACGCACGACCGTCACAAGGGCTGGCTGCTCAACCCGAGTAGAACGGTATCGCAGTTCTCGGCCCGCAGCGCGCGTAGCATCACTCTCGTGACCGGTTTCTTCCACGAGACCGCCTTCTACGGCTCCGACGACGACTTCCTCGCGCACGCCGTGCCGTTCCTCGAGAACGGCCTGCGCGCCGGCGAGCCGTCGATCGTCGCGTGCGCCGAGCAGAACACCGCTCTGCTGCGTGGCGCGCTCGGCCGCGACGCCGCGGTCACCTACATGCCGGGCGCTGACCAGTACGCACGGCCGTCGGAGGCCATCTCCAGCTACCGGAGCCTGTTCGCGGAGCACACCGCGGGCGGCGCACAGCAGATGCGCGTGGTCGGCGACGTGCCGCACCCCGGCATGGGCGCGCCGTGGGACTGGTGGGCGCGTTACGAGGCCGCCGTGAACCTGGCCTACGCCGAGTTCCCGGTGTGGGGCCTGTGCCCGTACGACACCAGGACGACGCCCGCCGAGGTGCTGGCCGACGTCGTCCGCACGCACCCGAACATCTCCACCACGCCCGGCGCACACGACAAGAACCCCGGCTACCGCGAGGGCCTCGCCGCGTCGACGCAGGTCCCGGACGTGCTCGAACACCTCTCCCCGCTGGTCGAACTCGTCGACCCGAGCGCCCGCGGCGTGCGCGAGGCCGTGGGAACGGCGATCGACGCGATGGGGCTGAGCGAGGACGACGCGCACGACGTCGTCTACGCGGCCAGCGAGATCGTCACGAACGGCCTGACGCACGGCATCGCCCCGGTGCGGTTCCGGCTGTGGTCGGACGACGCGCGGGTCGTGGTGTCGGTGACCGACCAGGGCCCCGGCCCGTCCGACCCGCTGGCGGGCCTGATGCCGACGGCCGAGACCCTGTCCGCCGGGCTCGGCCTGTGGATCCTGCACCGCACGTGCGACTACGTGTCGATGGGCCGCGACGAGGACGGGTTCACGGTGCGGGTGAGCATCGGCGGCTCCTAGAGCACGTACTTCGCCGCCTGCGCGGCCTGCTCCTTGTCGACGTGCACCTCGTACCGCCGTGCCTGCAGCGTCATGGTGCTCGCGAAGTCACGGCGACCGCGCGTGGTCCAGTGCGCCACGAACCCGAAGACCGCGCCCCAGAACGCGCCCACGACGAGGCTGATCAGCACGAACCAGATCCAGCTGCTGCCGGCGGTGAACAGGCCGAACAGCAGGCCGATGAACACACCGAACCACGCACCGCTGGCCGCGCCCGTCACGGCGGCACGGCCCCGCGTCATGCGCCCGGTCACCTGCTCGACCGTCCGGATCCCGTCGCCGATGATCCGCACGCTCTCCACCGGGAAGCCGTCGTCGGACATCCGGTCCACGAGCCGCTGGGCGTCGAGGTAGTCCGGGTAACTCGCCAGCAGGGACGACTCGGGCTGGGTCACTTCGTGCTTGATGTCCACCACGGCAAGTTACCCGCGGTGATCACCCGTCACACCACCGGCCGGAGCTTCCGGTCGCAGGCCACGAGGTGCTCCCACGTCCGGCCGCGCTGGCTCGGCGGCGCGGAGCCGTCCGCGGTGCAGATCGGGTACACCAGGCCGAAGGGAACCGGTTGATCGAACTCGTCGCCAGTGAGGTCGTCCACCAGACGTCGCACGTGTGCCATCACGATCACTCCCTCGCGTGAATCGCAGGGCCAAGGGGTTTGGATTCACCGAATACCCCGTGAGCTGCGCGCACATGCGAGAGAGCGCTGCGACATAAGGGTGAAACATTCCGTCCTCAGTGGACTAACGCGCCGTGATCGTGAGAGTGAACGTGCCGTCGTGCGGGACGGTGAGGATCTGCATGCTCCGGCCGGGATAGGTGATCGTGGACGCCGTGCGCAGCCGCGGATCCAGTTGCCGCCCCCAGTCGAACCGGATCACGGTCCGGCCGCGGGTCAGGGTGAGGCCACGCGGGTCGAGCGCCACCGTGTCGGAATCCTTCACCACCAAGGGAATCTGCTCAGTGGCCGCGGACTGGGCCCGCACCGACCGCACGATCCGGTCGCCCACCGTCACCTCGGTCACCACCGAGCCCGACGGCGTGCGATAGCGGAACCGGTACGGCTCGCCACCGGGGAACTCGGCCTGCTGCGGGCCGTTCGAGTCCGGCGCCTGGCCGGGGAACACGGTGGCCCAGCACGCGTGGTTGTTGTTGTTCATCGACTGCACCAGTGTGCCCGCCACCGGGTGCCACAGGAACGTCAACCCGGTGCGCGCCAACGAGGTCGCGCGACGAGCACCGAAGTAGCCACCGACATACCACCGTGGACGCCGCACGAACAGGAAGTCCTGCCCCTGGTCGCTGCGCCGCTCCGTGAAATGCGCGCGGTGGTACGGCAACCGCGCGATCGCGGCCGTCCGCTCGGCACGGCTCGGGTAGCGCTCGCCGTAGATGGCGTGCGCCAGGATGCGCGGTGACGTGTCCGGCTTGATCAGCGCGGGCACCGGAGCGGACGAGGCCGCCCACTCGGCCCGTGCGGCGGCGAGGTCCTCACGACTGGACACGAACGCGGCGAGGTCCGGTACCTCCGACACGAACTGGGCGTTGAGCGCGGTCCGTTCGGGATCGGGCCGCACGTCGGCGTAGAACCTCGAGGACGTGCGCGAGTTCGTGGCGATGTTCGCGAACCAGCCGGAGCCGTCCGGTTCGCGCAGCAGGTTGTAGCCGAGCCAGTCGGTGTACCTCCTGGTCATGGCGACGAGGTTCGGGTCGCCGGACTGCCGCCACGCGTCGGCCAGTTCGGGCAGCATGACCTCGAAGTTGTAGTTGGTGTCGGCGCCGGACTCCTCGTAGAAGAAGCCCGCGGGACTCTGCCCGACGGTGGTCAACCGCCGGAACGCCTCGGTGAGGCGCTGCCGCAGCGCGGGATCCGGGTCCTGCTTCAACGCGAGCGCCGACCCTGCGAGCCCGGAGGTGGTCTGGTTCGCCCAGGTCAGCGGCGACTGCCAGACCGTGCCGTTCGACGGGTCGAGGAACCAGGTCATGGCCCTGCGCAGCGCGGCGGTGATCTGCGCCTGCCGGGACGGCAACGCTCCGGCGCGCTTGAGCAGCGCGTTCGTCTTGCTCAGGTAGCCCATGGCGAACCCGGTCGCCGCGAGCGAGTGCTGGTCCGCCGAGTACTCCGGCCACGAGCCGTCGGCGTGCTGCAGCCCGAGGTAGTGGCCGAGCCCGGCGTCCAGCGCGGCGAGCACCAGGCCGTTGCCGCGGTACGGGTTCCACGCGCGGGACTGCGTCGCGAACCACGCCAGCGTGTAGACGTGCTCCTGAACGCGGGCGTTGTACGAGACGTTCGGGCTGCGCCACCAGCCACCGCCGAAGAAGCCGCCGGCGTTCATGTCCGAGACCATCGGCGAGACGAGCATCAGGTACTGCGCGAACCGCTGTTCGTCAGGCTCGAACAAGCTGCGGTCCGGGGTCACGGGTGGCGGCGCGGGCAGGGCGTGCGCCGGCGTGGGCAGGGTGGCGAGCAGTCCGATCGCGGTGGCACCGGTGATCAGGCTGCGTCGGCTGAATGCGTTCACGGGCCTACCTCCTTGGCCGAGGACCTTCGTCCGGCCAGGCTGCGCCCGTCAAGATGCTAATTCGAATTATTACAGGGTTGACGGCGATGCGGGTGCTGACGCAGACTCCGTGCCAATTCGAATTGGCAGGTGCCCATGGCCAAGAGGCTCACCCAGCAGGACATCGCGCGGATGGCAGGCGTCAGCCAGGCCACGGTGTCCCTGGTGCTCAACAACCGGACCGACAGCGGCGTCCGGATCGCGGAGGACACGCGGGCCCGTGTGCTGGAGGTGATCAGGCGGACCGGCTACGTCGCGAACCCGATCGCGCGCCGGCTGCACGACCAGCGCAACCGCATCCTCGGCGTCTTCACCTACGAGGCCGTCTTCCCGAGCACCCGTTCGGACTTCTACCAGCCGTTCCTGGAGGGCATCGAGGAGCAGGCGGAGGAGGTGGGCTGCGATCTGCTGCTGTTCACCAGCGCCAAGGCGACGGACGGGAAGCGGCGGATCTTCAGCGACGACAGCAGGATCCGGCTGGCGGACGGTTGCGTGCTGCTCGGTCGTTCGATCGACAGGGACGACCTGGCCCAGCTCGTGGCGGAGGCCGTCCCGTTCGTCTCGATCGGCCGGCGTGACGACGCGGGCGGCCCGGTGCCGCACGTCGGCGCCGACTATCCCGCCGCCGTGCGGGATCTCGTGGACCGCGCGGTCGCGCTCGGGCACCGCAGGTTCGCCTACGCAGGCGCCGGAACGGGTGCGGAGTCGTCGGCCGACCGGTTGCGCGGGTTCAAGCAAGCCGTTGCGGCACACGGTGTCGAGGGCACGCACGTCCAGTTCGCCGGGCTCGACCAGCTGGTCGGCGCGGGGATCACCTGCGTGCTCGCCGAGGAGGTCTCCGACGGTGCCGCGCTCGTGCTCGCCGCCCGCGAGCGCGGCCTGTCGGTCCCCGGCGACCTGTCGGTGCTCATGCTCGGTGCCGCGACCCGGCCCGCGCCGCAGGACGTGGAGCTGACCGGGTTCCGCATCCCCCGGCGCGAGATGGGGCGGCGGGCGGTGCAGGCGCTGACCGAGGTGCTCGAACACGGCACCACCCCGCAGGAACTGCTGGCCTGCGAGTTCGTTCAAGGCTCCACGCTCGGTTGATCTGGAGGAACCTGTTGCCGCACAACACAGATGTCGTCGTCGTGGGCGGCGGACTGGGCGGGGTCGCCGCCGCACTCGCGCTGCTGCGCGCCGGTCGCCGGGTCGTGCTGACCGAGGAGTTCGAGTGGCTCGGCGGGCAGCTCACCAGCCAGGCCGTGCCGCCGGACGAGCACAGCTGGGTCGAGCGCTTCGGCGTCACCGCCTCGTACCGCGCGCTGCGGGACGGCATCCGCGACTACTACCGCCGCCACTACCCGCTTACCCCTCAGGCAAGGGCGTGGCGCGAGCTCAACCCCGGCGCGGGCAACGTGAGCAGGCTCTGCCACGAACCCCGCGTCGCCGTCGCCGTGATCGACGAGATGCTCGCGCCGTACCGGGGCAGCGGCAAGCTCACGGTCCTCCAGCCCGCGAGGCCGATCTCGGCGCGCACCGACGGCGACCGGATCGTGTCGGTCACCGTCGAACACAACGGCTCCGAGATCGAGCTGGCCGCGCCGTACATCCTCGACGCGACCGAGACCGGCGAGCTGCTCCCGTTGTCCGGCACCGAGTACGTGACGGGCTTCGAGTCCACTCTGGACACCGGCGAGCCCAGCGCACCGGAGACGGCGCAGCCGGCGAACATGCAGGCGATGTCGGTGTGCTTCGCGATCGACCACGTCGACGGCGACCACACGATCGACAAGCCCGCGCGCTACGACTTCTGGCGCGAGTACCAGCCTTCGTACTGGGGCGACCGCATGCTGTCGTTCCGCTCCCCCGACCCGCGCACGCTGAGCATCGCCGAACGCACCTTCACCCCGAACCCGGACGACGACCCGCTCAGCGTCCTGTCCGACCAGCGGCTCAGCGCGGGCGACAGCAACCTCTGGACGTTCCGCCGCATCGCCGCCCGCCGCAACTTCGTCGACGGCGCCTACGACAGCGACATCTGCCTGGTCAACTGGCCGATGATCGACTACTTCGAGTCGCCGGTGATCGACGTGCCGGACGTGGACAGGCACATCGCGGCAGCACGGGAACTCTCGAAGTCGGTCCTGTACTGGCTGCAGACCGAGGCACCACGAGCGGACGGCGGCACGGGCTTCCCCGGCCTGCGGCTGCGCGGCGACGTCACCGGCAGCGCGGACGGTCTGGCCCAGGCGCCGTACATCCGCGAGTCACGGCGGATGAAAACCGAGTACACGATCGTCGAACAGGACCTCTCGCTCGCCGTGCGCGGCGACAAGGGCGCCGTGCAGCACGCCGACGCCGTGGGTGTCGGCATGTACCGCATCGACCTGCACCCCTCGACCGGCGGCGACAACTACCTCGACGTCGCCAGCTGCCCGTTCGAGATCCCGCTCGGCGCGCTCATCCCCCAGCGCGTCGAGAACCTGCTCCCGGCGGGCAAGAACATCGGCACCACCCACATCACCAACGGTTCCCACCGGCTGCACCCGGTCGAGTGGAACGTCGGCGAGGTCGCGGGCGCGCTCGCGGACTTCTGCCTGGCGCACCGAGTCACCCCTCGCGCGGTGCGCAACACCCCCGGCCTGCTCGCGGACTTCCAGCACCGGCTGGAACGCGACGGCGTCGAGCTCCGCTGGCCGGACGTGTCCGGCTACTAGTCCTGGGAGACAACGATGTCCCGACTCATTGCGCTCATCTGCACAGCACTGCTGGCGCTCACGGCCTGCAGCGGATCGGCGGCCACCGGCCCCAAGTCGCTGCGCATGACCGTGTGGACCGCGAACGAGGCACATCTCAAGCTGCTCAACGACATCGCGACCGAGTACAAGGCCTCGCACCCGGACGTCACCGAGATCAAGTTCGACTCGATCCCCGCCGACGGCTACACCACCACGCTCACCACGCAGATCGCCGGCGGCAACGCGCCGGACCTGGCGTGGATCCTGGAGGAGTCGGCGCCGGACTTCGTCGCCTCCGGGGCGCTCGCGCCGATCAGGGGCAAGGTCGAGAAGGCCGACGAGCTCGTCCCGTCCGCCACCAAGCTCTGGGAGAAGGACGGCGAGCTGTACGCGTACCCGTTCTCCACCTCGCCGTTCGGGCTCTTCGTGAACACCAGCCTGGTCAAGGACGTGCCGGAGACCTGGACGTGGGACCAGGCGATGGCGGCCGCCGCCGCGTCCGGCAAGGGCTTGGTGCTGCCGGACTTCAAGTACCAGAACTGGGCGGTGCTCTCGTCGATCTGGCGCGGCTGGGGCGCGAACGCCTGGAGCGAGGACGGCAGGTCGTGCGGCTTCTCCAGCAAGGAGATGAAGGACGCCATGACGTTCGTCCACAAGTCGATCTTCACGGACAAGGCGATCCCCGGCCCCGGCACGACCGTGGACTTCTTCGCGGGTGACGCCTCCATGGCGGTCAGCCAGATCTCGCGGGCGGGCGCGTTGAAGGACGCCAAGTTCACCTGGACCCTCGTGCCGCTGCCGCAGGGCCCGAAGGGCGACTACGCGGTGATCGGCCAGGCCGGTGTCGGCGTGCTGAAGCGCTCGAAGAACGCCGACGCCGCCGCGGACTTCCTCGGGTTCCTCACCAACGAGGCCAACTCGGCGAAGCTCGCCCAGTTCTTCCCGCCGGTGCGCGCGTCGTTGCTCAACGCCGAGACCCTGGCCAAGAGCAACCCGCTGATCAGGCCGGAGCAGCTCCAGTCGGTCGTGATCGAGGGCATCAACAAGGGTGTCGTGAAGCCGAGCCACCAGGGCCAGGAGGAGTTGAACCAGACGATCCGCGCGGCGCTCGACCCGTTGTGGAAGCCGGACGCGAACGTCGGTCAGGTGCTCGACGGCGTGTGCGCGAAGATCAAGCCGTTGTTGGAGCGCCAGTGACGTTCTGGACGTATCGCAGGCGCGACAACCTGGTCGGCTACCTGTTCGTCGCGCCTGCTCTGCTCGGCAGCCTCGCGTTCGTGCTCATCCCGCTGGGGCTGGTCGCCTGGTACAGCCTCAACGAGTGGAACGTGCTCGGCGGGACGTTCGAGTTCATCGGCGGTGACAACTACAAGCAGCTCCTCGCCGACGAGAAGCTGCGCGAGTCGCTCGTCGCCACCGCCTGGTTCGCCGCCGGGCTGGTGGTGCTGAACCTGTCGCTGGCTCTGCTGCTCGCGGTGCTGCTCAACCAGAAACTGCGCGGCACCACGCTGTTCCGCACGCTGTTCTTCTCCCCCGTGCTGGTGTCGCTGGTGGCGTGGACGCTGGTCTGGCAGCTCATGTTGCAGCCGGACGGCAGCGTGAACGGGCTGCTCGGCGTCTTCGGCGTGGACGGACCGAACTGGCTGCGGGGCGAGTCCACAGCGATGGTGTCGGTGATCGTCGTGCAGGTGATCAAGAACGTCGGGCTGAACATGGTGCTGTTCCTCGCGGCGCTGCAAGGGGTTCCGGCGCCGCTGTACGAGGCCGCGAAGATCGACGGCGCGGGCGCGTGGCGGCGGTTCCGGAGCATCACGATCCCGTTGATCAGCCCGACGATCCTGCTCACGTCGATCATCACGATCGTCGGCTCGTTGCAGGTGTTCGCGCAGATCGCGGTGCTCACCCAGGGCGGTCCCGGCACGTCCACGACCGTGTTGATCTACTACCTGTACCAGCAGGCGTTCCAGTTCCACCACTTCGGTTACGGCGCGACGATCTCGGTGCTGTTGTTCGTCATCGTCGCCGCTCTGACGTTGCTGCAGTGGCGGATGCGCCGGAAGTGGGTGCTCCATGAGGCGTAGGGTCGCTTTGTACGGGCTGCTTTGCGTGCTGTGCATACCGTTCGTGTTCCCGACGTGGTGGATGGTCACCTCGTCGATGAAGCCGATCAACGAGATCTTCTCGTTGTCCCTGCTCCCTCGGGAATGGACCTTCTCCACCTATCAGAAGGTCTTCCAGTTGCAGCCGTTCGGGCAGCAGTACTGGAACAGTCTTTACATCGCGGTGATCGTCACGGTCGGCACGATGGCCGTCGCCGCGATGGCCGGGTACGCGTTCGCGCGCATCAGGTTCCCCGGCCAGAACGTGCTGTTCGTCGTCGTGCTGACCGGCCTGCTCATCCCGAGCGAGGTCACGATCGTCCCGCTGTTCCAGGCCTTCCAGTCGTTGGGGATGACGAACACGCACTGGCCGTTGATCATCGTGCCGATCTTCGGGGCGCCGTGTGTGCTGGCGATCTTCATCATGCGCCAGTTCTTCATCGCGCTGCCTCCCGAACTGGAGGAAGCTGCCCGGATGGACGGTCTCGGCCGGGCCGGCATCTTCTGGCGGATCGCGCTGCCGTTGTCGAAGCCCGCGCTGGGCGCGGTCGCGATCTTCACGTTCCTGCACTCGTGGAACCTCTACCTGGAACCGATCGTGTACCTTTCCACACCGGACATGTTCACGCTTCCCCAGGCGCTGACCCAGTTCGTCGACATCTACGAGGGTCCGATGTTCAACGTCCAGCTGGCCGCCGCGACGATGACGGCGGTGCCGATCCTGGTGGTGTTCGTGCTGGCACAGCGGCAGTTCATCGAGGGCCTCGCGCACACGGGCGTGAAGGGATGATCGACCCGGAGCTCGCGGCGGCGATCGACCTCTCCCGGCCACCGCTCACGGCGGACGGGATCCCGGCGAGGCGAGCCGCCAACCGGGTCGTGACCGACGCCGAACTGTCCAGGGGCGGCACGGTCACGTTCACCGAACAGGACGCGGACGGCGTGCCCGTGCTCGTGCTGCGCCCTGCCAGGGGCCCCGAGGGCCCGCCCGTGCTGCACGTGCACGGCGGCGGGATGGTCGCGGGCACCCGCCGCTCCGACCTGCACGTGCTGGCCGAGTGGGTCGAGGAGCTCGGCGTCACGCTGGTCTCCCCCGAGTACCGGCTGGCACCCGAGAACCCGCATCCGGCGCCCGTGCAGGACTGCTACCGGACGCTGACGTGGATGGAGCGCAACGGTTTCGCGTCTCCGATCGTCGCGGGCACGTCCGCGGGCGGCGGGCTGGCGGCGGCGGTGACGCTCATGGCCCGCGACCACGGCGGCCCGGCGATCCGCGGCCAGCTGCTGATCTACCCGATGCTCGACGACCGGTGCGAGACCCCGTCCAGCCACCAGTTCCTCGACGGCACGATCTGGGTGCGTTCGTCGAACATCACCGGCTGGACGGCGTTGCTGGGTGACGCGCGGGGCGGTCCGGACGTGTCACCGTTCGCCGCTCCGGCACGCGCGACTGATCTTTCCGGGCTACCGCCGACCTACGTCGACGTCGGCTCGGTGGACGTGTTCCGCGACGAGGCCGTCGGCTACGCGTCCCGGATCTGGGAGGCCGGTGGAGACGCCGAGCTGCACGTGTGGCCCGGCGGCTGCCACGGATTCGACCACCTCGCACCGGAGGCCGCGCTGTCCCGGCGCGCCCGAGCCACGCGCATGGCGTGGCTCAGGCGGACGCTTCACCTGTAACGCGGGTGCGTGGTGTGCCATTCGAAGCCGCCGCCCATCCAGGCCTTGGTGCCCTTCAGGAACCGGTGCAGCTCCACCGACGGCACCGCGAGCAACGCCTTGTGCCCGGCCTCGAAGTCGCGCACCAGCTGGTTGTGCAGCTCCACGGTCCGTGCGGTGGCCTCGGCGATCGAGCACTCCTGGTCGGCGGCGATCTGCAGCACCATGTTGCAGACGGGTTGCTCGTCGGCGGCGTCCTTCTCCACCGACACCAGGTCGTTCACCATGACCGACGCCGTGCCGGCGGCCGTGAGCAGCTGCCGCACCCGCGGGTCGTAGTACAGCGGCGCGGGCAGCTCGTAGCCTCCGACCGCGTCGATCAGCGTCATCGACGTGTAGAAGGTGTCGTGCTGCCTGGTCGCGAGGTACTGCCACGCGGGCGGGTAGTTGCCGGTGTGCCGCCACGCCGCATAAGCGCCCCACGACACGAACATCGCGAACGTCGAGTAGCAGACCCGTTGCACCACGGTCGCCGTGCTGCGGGACGTGAGGTGTGCGATGCCCGAGCGCAGGCCGACGAGCACCGGGTCGGACGCGATTCTGTCCTCGAGGTCCGCGGTGAACTCGGCGGCGGGTGCGACCGGGTCCATCGCGGCCATCGCCAGCGCCAGGCGCGGCGGCAGTTCGGCCGGGATCGCGCCCATCTCGGTGCTGTCGGCGTACAGGTCGTCGGCGGCCCACCACGCCGCGTTCAGCTTCGCCGCGATCAGCAACTGGTCGACGTCGTCGGTGTCCACGTGGGTCAGCACCGCGAGCCGGCCGAACATGCCGCCCAGGAACCGTTCCGGCTCCTCGAAACCGCACTCCCCAGCCCACGCGACCAGGCGTTCGTCCACGGCGGCCGCGAGCACGGCGTCCTCGCGTTCGAGCACCGGCACGTACAGCGGTGGCGCGGTGCCGTCGCCCCAGGGACGTTCGGCGTAACCGGGTTCGGGCGGCGGCGCAACGGCCTCTGGCCGTCCGAGCCGGGCAGCAGAAGTGCCCAGCCCGGACGGCCCGGTGAGGAGATCCCTCATCAGATGCGGTCCGCGACGATCAACAGGTAGTGGAACGACCCTTCCTTGTAGGCGGTGAGGAACGGGTCCTCGACTCCTGTCGCGACGGACGACTTGGCGCGCAGCTCCCAATACGGGATGGTCTCCGGCGTCAGGTCGACCACGCTGATCGGCACGAACCCGTTGTCCGCCAACGCCCTGAAGTACTCGCTGCGCGGGTGGATGTTGCAGATGTAGTGCTGGTCGATCTGGCTGACCGCCCGCGAACGCAGGCCCGTCAGGTCGTTGGAGCAGCCGGTGATGCAGACGTACCGGCCGCCCGGCGCGATCAGTCGCGCGAACTCGCCGTACAGCTGCTGGAGGTCCACGTACATCGTGGTCTCGTTGGTCCAGATGCCGTTGAACGAGCCGGTCTCGAAGCCGGTGTCGAGCATGTTCTTGAAGTGGAACCGGACCTGGTCCGCGACATCGCGCTCGACCGCCTGGTCGTTGGCGAACGCCACCTGCTCCTCGGAGATGCTGACGCCGTCGATCAGGGCACCGAATCGGGCGTTGGCCATGAAGCTCGTGCCGCCGCGGCCGGAGCCGCCGTCCATCAGATGGCCGCGCACGGGAACGTCGCCGAACGCGTCCAGCAGCACCTCGGCCTGCGCGGTCTCGAGCCGGTGCATCTCGGCGATGATCGCCTGGTCGCGCACCGCGGGCGGGGCCTCCAGCACCGCGGGGTCGTACTGGCCGAGCCCGTAGTGGTGGTGGTAGAGACCGTCCACCTCACCGAGCTTGATGTTGACCGGGTCCTTCTCCTTGTTCCAGTAGTCCGCCACGGAACGCTGGTAGTCGGTGCGCAGAACCGGCTTCACGGTGGGGCTCGCCATGGTCTGGGTGGCTCCTGTTCGTTGGAACGCTCACTGCCGAACAGGAACTGACCTTTGCAGCTGATGGCCCAGTCAGCGATCCGCCGTTCAGGCTTGGTTCGGACACGAACGGGTGGGCCGGACACCGCGTTCCGGTAGGCCTCGTAACCCGTGCAAGAGGGTCACCATCCGCTCTTTCGTGGGTTCTCTGCGACCGACCGGATGACAGGACGGGCCGAATTCCACGCGGGTTGGGCAAAAATCCCGGTACAAGGCCCGCGAGACCTCAGCGGAGGCCCCCGGAGGACGGCCGGCCCGATCGACTCACACGATTCAGACGCGTGAGCTGCCCCGGAAACTGTTCGATGGGGCAAAAACCGTCATTGAAAACCATTGCAACATTATCTATTTCATGAATGTGAAAGTTTGACAGAGGTCTACACCTCTACTACAAAGAAATGGCCCCGCCCTGCCAAACGAGGGTAATCAATGATGCGAACCTCCCTGCCCCTGCTATCTCTGCTCCTAATAGGTTCGATGGCCGTCCCCGCTGCCACCGCGATCGCCGCACCTGCGCTGACAGGCCTGGACGTCTCGTCAGGCAATCGCCGCGCACCTGTTTCCGGCCTGTACGACTGGTCGAAAGCCGGGTATCGCGGCAATGGCGTGCTGCCGGGAAACAATGAGGTGAACCCGAGCGCCGCCTGTCAGATCACGGCGGCGGAACTCGCCTCTCAGTTCAACGTGCGCCCGAATGACGCGGCCGACGACACGGCGGGGCTCCAGGCCGCGATCGACGCGATCAGGACGCAGTGCTCGCCCAGCGCGAGCTACACGAAGCTCAGCACCATCACGCTGCCGGCGGGCCAGCTGAAGGTGTCGAAGGAACTGCACGTCGACGCCGACTACCTGATCATCAGGGGTGCCGGCGCGACGGCGACGAAGATCGTCTACACGCCCGACGCGAACACCCGGTACGACTCGCTGACGCCGGACGGTTCGGACTGGGACGAGGACGGGATGACGTCCGGGCAGGGCAAGGGCGGCTGGCTGTGGCCGGGCCGCGGCCTGTTCCGGGTCCAGTCGCGCGGCGTGCACTCCAGCTACGCGAGCGACTACGCGGCGGCTCCGGAGAACCGCAAGGACATCTTCGAGGGCACGATCAACGTGCACTGGAAGGCCGGCGCGAAGGTGAGCACCGCCGCCAAGGCCGGTGACCGCACCATCAAGGTCGCCTCCGCCAGTGCGATCAAGGCGGGCATGTTCGTCAACGTCCGTGCCGCGAACTCGGTCAAGTTCTACGAGCAGCAGTTCGCGACGGGCACCCCGTACCCGATGCTGAACATGCACATGCGGCAGCAGATCTTCACTGTCGCATCGGTGTCGGGCACCACCGTCACGCTCGACAAACCGCTGGAGTTCGACGTTCCGGTCAACTCCACCTCGGACGGTTCACCGGCTATCGACGGGGCGACGTACGACTCGAAGGTGTCGCCGCTGGTGGACCCGGTCCTCGGCGTCGGGTTCGAGAACTTCGGCTTCTCGCAGGCGATGCCGAACCTCAACCCCGCCGAGGCCACCAACAACTACGGCAACATGGCTCCTGCGGACGAGATGCACGGCATCGTCTTCAAGTGGGCGGCGAACTCGTGGGTCAAGGGCATCCGTGCGGAGATGACCGGGTCGCACCCGATCGTCACCGAGGAAGCCAAGAACCTGCAGATCGTCGACAACTACCTGGACGGTTCGTGGAACAAGGGCAAGGGCGGCAACGGCTACTTCCGCGGTTCGCGGGTGTGGGACTCGCTCTACGCCGGCAACACGTCGCGCAACCTGCGGCACTTCACGTTCCAGTGGTCCGCGTCGGGCAACGTCGTGGTGGGCAACGACTTCGACTCCGACCTGAACCTGCACGGCGGGTGGGAGCGCAACAACCTGTTCGAGAACAACAGCGTGAAGATCTCCTACGCGCACCGCTCCGGCAACTGCCGCGCGAACTGCGGTGAGGAGGGCGGCGGCGGGCCCGACGACTCGAACTGGTTCCCGATCTGGTGGGGCGCGGGCAAGAAGGCTGTCAAGTGGTCAGGCGCTTCCGGACCGCGCAACGTGTTCTTCAACAACGGCATGACGAAGCAGCTGTCGACCGGTGGCTCCTACGACCCGTTCTACAGCGAGAAGTCGCGGATCTACCAGTTCGGCTGGAACGGCAGCGCGTACCAGCACCTGGACGTCGGCGGCACGGCCATCGCGGACTGGGCGAAGAACGAGCAGCGCGACTACACCGGCGGTCACGGCGTCGACGCGACCAAGACAGACTCGGCGAAGTCGTTGTTCCTCAAGAACATCCCGGCGACCTTCGCGGCGGGGTCCACTGAGGACAACTTCGGCGCCCAGGCCACCATCCCGGTGTCCAACGCCGACCAGCTCAGGGCCGCGCTGCTCAACGCCAAGGCAGGCGACGTCATCCAGCTCGCGGCAGGCACCTACCGCGGTTCGTTCGTCTCACAGAAGGCCGGCACGTCGAGCAACCCGATCACGCTCACCGGACCCTCGTCGGCGGTGCTGGTCAACGACGGCCCGTCCGGCACGGCCCCGGCCTGCCCGGCGCCGACCGCGGGCTGGGACTCCGGCTACGGCCTGTGGCTGTACAACGCGCCCTACTGGAACATCAAGGGCATCACGGTGGCGGAGTCGAAGAAGGGCATCATCCTCGACAACTCCCACCACGTCACGATCGACGGCGTGACCGTGCGCAAGACCGACGAGGAAGGCGTGCACTTCCGGCGTTCCTCCGCGGACGGCGTGATCAAGAACTCGACGATCACGGACGCCGGCGTCGTGACGAAGGACTACGGCGAGGGCGTCTACATCGGCTCGGCGAACTCGAACTGGAAGTGCCACGGCAACTCCGGCGGCGTCGACAAGTCCGACCGCGTTCAGGTGCTGAACAACAGGATCGGCCCTGGTGTGTCGGCGGAGCACATCGACGTCAAGGAAGGCACGCAGGGCGGCCTGATCAGCGGCAACACGTTCAACGGCACCGGAATCTCCGGCGCGAACTCCGCTGACTCCTGGATCGACGTCAAGGGCTTCGACTACCGGATCGAGAACAACACCGGCACCTTCTCCTCGCCCGGCACGTTCGCGAACGGCTACGAGACGCACAACCCGAGCACCACGCCGGCGTTCGGCAACGGCTGCGGCAACGTGTGGCGCGGCAACAAGTCCGACCTCGGCAACGTCGGCGAGTACGCGGTGTACGTGTCGTCCACGTCGAAGTGCAAGGCCAACCCGAATGTCGTCCACGCCTCGAACACGGCCACCAAGGCCAAGAAGGGCGTGTCGAACATCCCGGTCACCCCGTAGAAGGCGGGGGTTGCAGGGGTCCCGATCGGTGTACGGCGGCGTCGCCGATCGGGACCCCTGGCTTTTCTAAGCGTTCTGCCGCATCGCCCGCACTTCTTCCCTGAGCGCGCGGACCTCCATCAGCAGGAGGTCGTCGTGGTTCGCGGAACGGGGTGCGGGCACCGTGACCTCCTCCTGCATCGCGCTGCACACGACCGCGATGAACAGGTTGAGCATCGTGAACGTGCCGACCATCAGGTAGATCAGGAAGAAGATCCACGCGAACGGCTTCTGCACCATCAGGTCGCGCATGACGTCCGACCAGCCGTCGCCCGTCGTGATCTGGAACAGGGTCAGCAACGTCGGTCCCAGACCGGTGAAGCGCGGGTCCCCGGTGTCGCCGAACAGGTTGCTCGCGATCACGCCGCCGATGTAGACGAGCAGCACCAGCAGTCCCGACAACGAGACCAGGCCGGGAATCGACCGCACCAGCGCCGTGACGACCCGGCGCATGCTCGGCACCATCGCGACGAGCCGCAGCGCGCGCAGGATCCGGAGACTGCGCAGCACGGACAGCGGCCCCGCGGCCGGGATCAGCGCGATGCCCACGATGATGAAGTCGAAGACGTTCCACGGGTCCTTGAAGAACTTCCAGCCGAACGCGTACAGCCGGGCCGCGAGTTCGGCCGTGAAGATCGCCAGCGCCAGGTGGTCGATCGTCGTCAACAGCGGACCGAACTTCGCCTCCAGCACGGTCGACGTCTCGGCTCCCAGCGTGATCGCGTTGATCACGATCACGCCGACGATGAACATCTGGAACCGGTTGCTCTCCACGAGCTCGCCGACGCGGGCGCGCACCATCATCACTTGCTGCTCCTACGACAGGGGTTGTGCTACCTATCGGCGGCGGAGGCGGCCCAACTGTTCACCCGGTCGTGTTGATCAGCTCCGGCCGGTGATCGCCCATCACGTCACCCTGCCTGGTCGAGGGCGGCCTGCAACGACTCGACGTAGCCCTCGCTGGTGACCGTCGCCCCGCTGACGGTGTCGATGTCGGCGCTCTGCGCCTGCAACGTCTCCTGCACGAGGATCGGCAACGCGCGAGCGTTGATCTGCTCGTCCTTGCGGTTGCCGTCCGGGTACTGCGGCACGGTGACGGCGGTGATCTTGCCGCTGTCCAGGGTGATCCGCACCTGGACCGGACCCCAGCGCGTGTCGACGGCGGGGCCCGTCACCGTGTTCGCGCCGCCGGACGACGTGCCGGCGCTCCCGGCGAGCGGCTGGGCCGCCACCGTCATCGGCCCCGACAACGAGGTGCGGTACCCGAACAGCAGGACGACGGCGGTCGCCGTGCCCAGGAGCCAGGCCAGAACGCGCTTCATCCGGTCACCACCTGAATTCCTCGACGTGGACGTGGTCAGCGGGGACGCCCGCGGCGCTCGCGGCGCGACGCACGGACTCCGCCCACGGTGCGGGCCCGCACACGTAGACGTCGCGCTCGGCGATGTCCGGCACCAGGTGCCGCAACGCGGACAGGTCGTCGACCGGCACGCCGTCGCCCAGCCACGACCCGGCCGATCTGCGGTGGCCCGGCAGATCGACGACGTGCAGGCCGCGTTCGCGCACCAGCGCGCCGAACTCGGCCGCGAACAGCGGGCGACGCGCGAAGCGGTGCAGCAGGACCGCTTGCCCCGGTCCGTACCCGAGTCCCTCCGCGAGCGCGCGCAGCGGCGCCACGCCGACACCGGCTCCGACCAACGCGACCTTGCGGCGGGTTCGCGCGCGGTCGGTGAGCCTGCCGAACGGGCCTTCGAACAACACCGGCGTGCCGGGGCGCATCTCCCGCAACGCCGTGCTGCCGTCGCCGAGCCCCCGCACGGTGATGCGCAGGCTGCGACCGTCCGGTGCGGCCGACAGCGAGTACGGGTTGGCGCGCGTCCACCCCGCCCGGTTCAGGAAGCGCCAGCCGAAGAACTGCCCGGCCTGCGCCGGCATCCTGCCGAGGTCCTGTCCGGTCAGGTAGACCGACACGACGTCGTCGTCCTCCGGCACGACCGACGTCACGCGCAGACGATGCCGCGCGTTGCGCCACAACGGCAGTCCGAGCCGCCACACCAGCACCGCGACCAGCGCGACCGCCCACAGGCTCCACCAGTAGACGGTGGCGGCCGTCGAGGTGAGGAACTCCTGGCCGGTCCACAGCTGGTGCGGCAGCGCGAGGCCGACGCCGAGGTAGCCGTAGAGGTGCAGCAGGTGCCACGACTCGTAGCGCAGTTTCGCGCGGGCCGCCCGAATGCTCGTGACGACCGTCAGCACCAGACACGCCGTGCCCGCGAGCGCGAGCAGCATCGCCGGGTAGTCGACGACGAGTTCCCAGAGCTCCGCGGGAAACCGGGTCAGGTCTCCCGCCGCGTACCCCCACGTGATCAGCACCAGATGCGCGAGCACGAGGTTGAACGAGGTGAAGCCGGTGAGCCGGTGCACCGCGATCAGGCGGTCCTGGCCGAACGCCCGTTCCAGCAGCGGCAATCGCGCCATCAGCAGCACCTGCACGAGCAGCAGGTCCGACCCGAGCAGGCCGGTGAGGCGGCCCAGCGAGTTCAGCCCGGACTCCCAGCCGCCGAGGTCGCCGATCCCGCCGCCCGCGGCCCACCAGTACGTGACGAGCGCGAGCCCGGCCCACAGGAGCACGACGGCGACGCCCCGCACCCCGGAGTCGAGCGGACGTCTTCGTCCGGCGTCCGGCGTCATGTCCCCTGCCCGTCCTGTTCCGGAAGTTCACCCTGCGTGCCGTCCGGCGGCGTGCCGAACCTGCCGTCACCGCGTCCCTCACCGGGCAGCTGCCTGCCGCCGGGGAGCTGTCCTTCGCCGGGAAGCCGGCCCGAGTCCTGCCGCACCTCGCTCGCGCCGTCGCCCGCCACCGCGTGGCCCAGGGCGAACCCGCCGGCCCCGGTGAGCACCGCTAGGCCGAGCGCCCCCGCGACCACCGGTCCGGTGAGCCGGCGCGATGGCCGCCCGGCGGGAACAGGCTGCGCCGGTGGCGGCACCGTGGCGGCGCCTGGCTCCCAGCGGGACCCGCTGGAGGTGTTCGGGTCGACGTCCATGTGACTCTCCTTCGTTCTCCGCCCCATGCTCGACGCCGCGGCTGTACGCAGGGGAAGAGCCAGCTGTGAGTCAGCTGAACCGCTTACGATCACCGGCGTGAGCAATGTCGAGGCCGAGCCCGCGGAAGTCACGTGCACCTCCTCCCCCGGCGACGTGGAGGTCCTGACGCCGCGCGACGTCCCCCTGGGCGGCCCGCGAGCGATGTCGGTCCGCCGGACGCTCCCCCAAAAACAACGATCGCTCATCGGCGCGTGGTGCTTCTGCGACCACTACGGCCCCGACGACGTCAGCATGGACGTGGCCCCGCACCCCCACACGGGCCTGCAAACCGTCAGCTGGCTGTTCACCGGCGAGATCGAGCACCGCGACAGCCACGGCGTCCACGCCTACGTGCGCCCAGGCGAACTCAACCTGATGACCGGAGGCCGCGGCATCGCGCACTCCGAGGTGTCCACCGCCGCGTCCTCCGTGCTCCACGGCGTACAGCTCTGGCTCGCCCTGCCCGACGGCCACCGCGACGCCCCGCGCGACTTCCAGCACTACATCCCGCAGACCGTGCTGGTGGACGGTGCCGCTGTGCGCGTGTTCCTCGGCTCGCTGGCCGGGTCGACGTCGCCCGTGCGCACTTTCACCCCGCTGCTCGGCGCCGAGATCGTGCTGCCCGCGGGTGCGTCGCTGACCTTGGACGTGGCGCCGTCGTTCGAGCACGGCGTCCTGCTCGACACCGGGGACGTGACGCTGGGTTCGACCGCGCTGTCTCCTGGCTCGCTCGGGTACGTCGGCACTGGGCGTTCGACGCTGACGCTCTCGTCGGTTGACGGTGCGCGGGTCGTGTTGCTGGGTGGCGAGCCGTTCGGCGAGGAGATCGTCATGTGGTGGAACTTCGTCGGGCGCACGCACGACGAGATCGCCGGGTTCCGGGAGGAGTGGCAGGCGGAGACGGACCGGTTCGGGCGGGTCGAGGGCTATCCCGGGGATCGCCTGCCGGCGCCGCCGCTGCCGGGTGGGCGGCTGCGGCCGCGCGGCAACCCGGCCTGACCGACGTGGACGACGCCGCGGCACTCGTCGCCGACCTCACCGCCTTGCGGTCATCACTTTCCGTGCCGAATTAACTACAGAAAGCACTTCCACATTTAAGTCGAATTAAGGTAACGAGCTTCCCCGTCTCAGCATCCGGGCCTTCCCCATACCGCATCCAGCTCGTCCCAGCTGGTGATTTCTTCCACAGATGACCGAACCCCACCAGCACAAAGAACACATACCCGCAGGTCAGAACAGGTACACAGCCCCGTCTCACCTGGTGAGCCGAGCCGGTTGTCAAAAGTCATACTTCGGGACCATTGAAAATCACGTTCTGATCGCTTTTCCTGATCGAGGCATCCACGGAGGCTGCTGTACGTCTTAGGGGGCATGACGAACGTGACACGAGTGGGCGCCGAGTCCGTCTTCGCCTTCATCGCCCCCTCCGGGCGCCCCTTGCCCGTCGAGGTCGAGCTGGGCTACCGCGCCGACGACCCGCACGCCGTGACCATGACGTTCCGCATGGGACGCCAGGAGACCGTGTGGCTCGTGAGCCGGGACCTGCTCGCCGACGGGTTGATCACCACCAGTGGTGCCGGCGACGTGACGCTGCGGCCCCACAACTCCACCACCGCCGTGCTCGAGCTGCGCTCTGACGTGTCGCACGCCGTGTTCCACGTCCAGTCGTCGGAGATGCAGGAGTTCCTGAACTCGACCTACGACGTAGTCGCCCCCGGTCGTGAGAACGACTACGTCGACTTCGAGGCCGAGCTCCGCAAGCTGCTCGACCCGACTAGCTGACGCCGTTGCGGATCGCCGTCGCGTAGGCCGCGGCGGTGCCTTGGGACGCGCACGCCTTCATGTCGTCGTAGAGCCACATGAAGCCGCCGGTGATGCCGGCCGAGGTCTTCCACGACCGCATCTTGCTCTGCACGGTGGCGGGTGAGTCGCCGGCCGAGCAGCCTGAGCCGTGTTTGCTCCACAGGCCGGGGTCGACCGTCATGCCCAGGGCGCGGTTCCAGGTCGCCGGGTTGTTGCCCGCGCCGCCCGCGTAGCCCTGCAGGTACGCGCGGTCTACCAGTGAGCCGAGGTTCGACTTGAGGCTCGCCCAGAACGACTGGTTCGTGTACGGCGCGAACGTGAACTTCGAGTACCCGAGGCCCGCCGCCATCCGCGCGAAGGCCGCGGTCGGGGCCACCTGGTAGAACGACTCGTCGTCGTTGTTGATCGCGTCGGCGCCGGTGGCGGTCTTCAGAGCCTGGAAGTTGCGGTACAGGATCGAGGACGAACCGGTGCCGCCGGAGCTGATCAGCGCGGCGATGTTCTCCCAGTCCCGCACGCCCCACGAGCCGACCGACACCTCGATGCGGTTGACGGAGGTCGGGGCCTGCTTCAACGTCCGCAGGCGCGCGGGCCAGCCGGAGTCGCCGACGTAGCGGCCGTTCTGCACGAGCAGGATGTCGTTGTAGTAGAGATCGCCGTTGGGGTGCACGTGGATGCTCCAGAGGATCACCGTCGTGAACCCGGAGGAGCGCAGGGTGTTCATCACGGCCTGGCCGTCGGCGTAGAACGGGCCACCGCCGAAGACCGCCGAACGCGGTGTCGCCTGTGCGGAGGCCGGTACGGCGAAGGCCAGAGCCAGTAGTGCGGCGAGAAGAGCGGGGATCCAGGGCCGCCTCATCAACGCAACTCCCATCGTCAGGGCGGCGGCCAACCCCACCATAGCGGCGCGATCAAGAGCGCGTTTTCACCCGAACGAGCCTGTGGCATGGAGTTGTTCCAACCCATACGTTCGAGGTCGTGACCGTGACGACTTCCACCGCGTACAGCAGGGACCTGGGCGACGAACTGCGCCGGCTCAGGCAGAGGTTCACCGGCTTGAGGGGCCGCGCGATGGCGCTGCAGCTCGGCTGGGATCCGAGCAAGGTCTCCAACCTCGAGCACGGCAAGATCAGGGGCAGCGACGTCGACCTCGCGCAGTACCTCACCGTGTGCGGCAAGGACATCGACTACTTCGACGACTTCCTCCGCCGCTACCACAACGCTTTCGACCCGTACCTCGCGCAGGCGCCGGACAGCCTGCGCACCCTCACGATGACGGAGGCGATGGCCACCGGCATCACCGCCTACGACGTCCTGACCGTCAACAGCCTGCTGCGGACGCCGAAGTACGCGCGGGCCGTGCAGGCCGCGACCGGACAGCCGCTCGAGGACCTGGACAGGCAGGCGGTCATGCGCCGCCCCGACGGGCCCAAGTGCGTCTTCTACCTGCACGAGCTGGCGTTGCGGATGCGGCTCGGCGACGACCAGGTGATGGAGGAGCAGTTCGTGTGGCTGCTGGCGAACTCCGCCATCCTGCGGATCGTGCCCGAGGAGGCGACGTCCGCGGCGTTCCAGTCGGCGTGCACGCTGTTCGAGTTCGAGAAGGCGTCGCCGCTGGTGTTCGCGGAGTCCGGCTACACCAGGGTCTTCGCCCAGGGCGAGGCGGCCGTCGAGCGGAGCAGGAGGCTCTTCGACCTGCTCGAGGACGTCGCCCTGGACGAGCACCAGTCGCGGCGCAAGCTCGCGGAGTACCGCGGGCCCACACCGATCCGTGCCCTGGTCAAGACTCAGTAGCCGTACACCAGGTCGAACGCGAGCTGCGGATCGAACTGGCCCGCGTCGACCCCCGGTGCCTTGCCACAGCGCCCGTCCGAGTCGCCGGGAACCTTGACCCACAACAACATCTCCGCGCCGCCACCGGTGCGGGCGGACGTGCCCAGCTTCCGTCCGCCGGGGTTGCACCACTCGCCGTTGTGGCCGTTGCCGTTGCGGCTGGTGTCGATCACGTACGGCTTGGTGTAGCCGGGAAGCGCGCCGCTGACGGAGTTGCCGTACGCCGTCGAGGCCGCGGTGGTGTGGTAGTTGGACACGTTGATCGAGAACCCGCGCACGTTGCGCACGCCCGCTGAATCCAGGCGGGTGGCCATCGTCGCGGCCGGCACCCACTGCGCGTTGCCGGCGTCGAGGTAGGCCCACGTGTTGGGCGCCTTGGCCTTGAACTGCTCCGTGGCGTACCTGATCATCGCCGTCCGTTCGGCGATCTTCGCGCTGTCCATGCAGTTGAAGTCCGCCAGCGAGTCCGGCTCGATCACCACCACGGCCGGGCGCGTGCCGATGGCCGTGGCGAAGGAGGAGATCCAGGTCCGGTAGGCCTCCGGCGTGCCGGCACCGCCTCCGGAGTGGCCGCCGCACGCGTCGCGGCCGGGGATGTTGTAGGCGACCAGGACGGGCAGCTTGGTGCCGGCCTTGTTCACGTGGGCCGACACCGAGGTCTTGATGTCGCCGCTCCAGGCACCGAACCAGCGGGCGATCGGCTTGGAGGAGATGTTCGCCCTGATCGCGGCCTGGCGGCCGTCGCCCGCGTGGTCGCGCACCCACACGGCGGGGTTGGAGTCCGGGTCGACGTAGAAGCCGTCGGTCATGCCGACGGGACTGGCGGCGTGGGCGGCCGGGGCCGTGGCCACGACGGCCAGCACGGCCAGCGCGAGTGCTCTGATCATGTCCGGCACACTCGCGCCGCGCGCTTAAGGCGTGGTTATTCGGCGGTGAACGACCACTTCCCAGTCAGGAGTGGACAGTTCGTTGACGCACAAAACCACGTCGGTGAACCATGCGGAAGTGACGACGAGCCTCACCAAGCTGAGCAACGATCAGGTGCACGCCTACGCGGTCTACTGCGCCGCGGCGGAAGCCGTCCGGAAGACCTTGCTCCCGGTGGAGGTGCGGTCGGAGCCACGCCGCTACCGCCTCGAGGTCGGCGGACGGCTGGTGCAGGTGTTCGGCAAGCGCTCGGACGAGTGGCAGCTGTCCGACGCGTTGAAACCGTTGGCACCGGACACCGACGCCGTGGTGTTCGTGGACCTGGAAGGCGAACACCCCGAGTTCTACCCGGTGCCCGCCGACTGGTTCCGCCACGACGTCGAGAAGCGGTACACCGAGTTCCTGGCACGCGTCGGCACGCGTCCCAAGAACCCCGACAGCCGCCACTACGCGGTACCGCCGTCCCACGTCGTGCGGTGGTGGGACAAGTGGGACGTGTTCAGCGGCTGAGGCCGGGCTGAAGCGGCAGCAACGGCGAGACCACGCGAGCGAACGGGCCGCTCTGCACGACACCGCCCTCAGGTCCGGCGAACGGCGCGGCGGGGTCGAGCGCGTCCGGCATCCGGGCCCACACGGCCCACCGCTCGTCCCACGCCTGGATCACGTCGAGTTGCCCGCCGGGAAGGAACCGGGCCAGGTGCACCCCTGCGACCTGCCCGGTGTTCCCGAGCAGCGGGAGCAGCCGGAAGCCACCTTCCCGCCGCAACCTCTCGATCAGCTCCGCGCTGTCCATCTCATCTCGCCGCCAACTCCGTGCTAGCCCTATAAGACTCCACAGCAGCAACACGTTCATCAGAAGACCAGCCCAGCGGACCGGCGATCAGGTCAGCGACCTCACCGGCGACCGAAGCACCGAAGTCCAGGTGCTCCATGGCGATCCGCGTCCGCCGCGCGAGAACGTCCTCCAGCCCCAACGCACCCTCGTGCGTCACGGCGTAGACGATCTCCGCCGCCAGATACCCCGCCACCGGTGTGGCCAGCGAGGAGTCCTGTGCGATCAACGCCAGCACGTCGGACACGGCCGAGCCGTACCGGCGCAGCAGACGCTCCACAGTGGACGTGGGCAGGCCGGACTCCGCAGCGACTCGAGCCCGGTCCGCCCACAGCTCTTGGAAACCGACGGCGCCGCACAACGGCAGCCGGGCGGTCAGCGAAGGCGCCACCGCGCGCCCCAGACCGGACACCGCGGCGTTCACGACGTCGGCGGCCATCACGCGATACGTCGTGTACTTGCCGCCCGCGATCACGAAGAACCCCGGCTCGGGCTCGGCGACGGCGTGCTCGCGGGAGAGCTTCGACGTGTCGCTGGAAGCCCCGGCGAGCAACGGCCGCAGACCCGCATACGTGCCAACGACGTCGTCCACGGTCAGCGGAGACCGCAGCACTGCGTTGACGTGGTCCAAGATGTAGGAGACGTCTTCCGAGGTGGCGGTGACGTCTTCCGGCGAACCGGAGTAGGGCGTGTCGGTGGTGCCGATGATCCAGTAGGCACCCCACGGGATCACGAACAGCACCGACTTCTCGGTCTGCGTGATCAGCCCGCCGTCCAGCTGGATCTTCGAACGCTCCACCAGCACGTGCACGCCCTTGGACATCCGCACGTGGAACGGCGGAGCACCCGGCGACATCGAGTTGAGCGAGTCGGTCCACACCCCGGTGGCGCTGATGACCCGCCGCGCCCGCACCACGTGCGTCACGCCGGACAGCTCGTCCCGCACCGAGGCACCGGTGACCCGGCCGTCGACCCGCAGCAGAGAAGTCACGCGGGCCCGCGACACCACCGTCGCACCGTGCTGCGCGGCCGTGCGGACCAGCGTCGACACGAGCCGGGCGTCGTCCATCTGCGCGTCGTAGTACCGAATCGCGCCGGCGAACGCAGAAGAGTCGATTGACGGACCCACTGCGGCCATCTTGCGACGGGAGAGGTGCCGGTGCATCGGCACGGCCCCGGCGCCGCCGATCGAGTCGTACAACATCACGCCCGCACCGACGTACGCGCGTTCCCACTGCTTCTTCAGCGGGAAGAGGAACGGCACCGGCCGCACCAGGTGCGGTGCGAGCCGGCGCAGCAACAGGCCGCGTTCCTTCAGAGCTTCCCGGACCAGCTTGAACTCCAGCTGCTCCAGGTACCGCAGCCCGCCGTGGACGAGCTTGCTGGACCGGCTCGACGTGCCCGCCGCCCAGTCGTCGGCCTCGACCAGCGCGACGGAGAGGCCGCGCGACGCCGCGTCGAGAGCAGCGCCCGCGCCGACCACACCACCTCCGACGACGAGGACGTCGAACTCCGTGCTGCCCAACGTCTCCAGGGACCGAGCACGCCGAGCCGGATCCAGCCTTGCGAACAACTTCTTCAGCTCCTAAAGAAAGAAGTCAGCGAACGTCGGCGTCGACCCAGTCGAACGACTTGGTGACGGCCTTCTTCCAGTTGCGGTACTCGCGCTCGCGCTCGTCGGACTCGAGTGCGGGCGTCCAGCGCTTGTCCTCGGCCCAGTTGGCGCGCAGCTCGTCGAGCCCCGACCAGTAGCCGACGGCCAGACCGGCGGCGTACGCGGCACCGAGAGCGGTCGTCTCGGCGACGACCGGACGCACCACCGGCACGTCCAGAACGTCGGCCTGGAACTGCATCAGCAGCTCGTTGGCGACCATGCCGCCGTCGACCTTCAGCTCGGTCAGCGGCACGCCGGAGTCGGCGTTCATCGCGTCCAGCACCTCGCGGGTCTGGAACGCCGTCGCCTCCAGCACGGCCCGTGCCAGGTGACCCTTGTTGACGAACCGGGTCAGGCCGACGACCGCGCCACGCGCGTCCGCTCGCCAGTACGGCGCGAACAGACCGGAGAACGCCGGCACGAAGTACGCGCCACCGTTGTCGTCCACCGTCTTCGCCAGCGCCTCGATCTCCGCCGCCGAGCCGATGATGCCGAGGTTGTCGCGCAGCCACTGCACCAGCGAACCGGTGACGGCGATGGAGCCTTCCAGCGCGTAGACGGGAGCCTCGTCGCCGATCTTGTAGCAGACGGTCGTGAGCAGACCGTTCTTCGAGGCGACCTTCTCGGTACCGGTGTTGAGCAACATGAAGTTGCCGGTGCCGTAGGTGTTCTTCGCGGTGCCCGGCTCGTAGCAGACCTGGCCGAACGTCGCGGCTTGCTGGTCGCCGAGGATGCCCGCGATCGGCACGCCCTTCAGCACCCCGCCGGGGCCACCGGTGCCGTAGACCTCGGAGGAGGAACGGATCTCCGGCAGCATGGACAGCGGGATGCCCATGTCGGAGGCGATCTCCGCGTCCCAGGACAACGTGTCGAGGTCCATCAGCATGGTCCGCGACGCGTTGGTGACGTCAGTTGCGTGCACACCGCCGTTGGGGCCGCCGGTGAGGTTCCACAGCGTCCACGTGTCGGTGTTGCCGAACAGCAGGTCGCCGGCCTCGGCACGCTCACGGGCGCCCTCGACGTTGTCGAGGATCCAGCGGATCTTCGGGCCGGAGAAGTAGGTCGCCAGCGGCAGGCCGACCTTCGCCTTGTAGCGCTCGGCACCGCCGCCGAGCGCACCGAGCTCCTCGACGATGGCCTGGGTGCGGGTGTCCTGCCAGACGATCGCGTTGTAGACCGGTTCGCCGGTGTTCTTGTCCCACACCACCGCGGTCTCGCGCTGGTTGGTGATGCCGACGGCGGCGAGGTCACCGGTGTTGAGGTCGGCGGTGGAGAGCGCCTGGCCGATCACGAACCGGGTGTTCTCGGAGATCTCCACCGGGTTGTGCTCGACCCAGCCGGCGCGCGGGAAGATCTGCTCGTGCTCCTTCTGGCCCACGGCGACGATGGAGCCGCTGTGGTCGAAGATGATCGCCCGCGTGCTGGTCGTGCCCTGGTCGACGGCGAGAACGTACTGCGACATCGAAGAAGTCCTTTCCGGATGGTCAGCGTCAGAACGCGAGCGAAGCGATCACACCGGCGAGCGCGCCACCGATGAGCGGGCCGACGACCGGCACCCAGGAGTAACCCCAGTCGGAGTCCTTCTCGCCGATCGCCTCACCCTCGGAACCCTTGTAGCCCATGGGAAGCAGGGCGTGTGCGATGCGCGGGCCGAGGTCGCGGGCCGGGTTGATCGCGTAGCCGGTGGGGCCACCGAGGGAGGCACCGATGCCGACGACCAGCAGTGCGGCGGCCAGCGGGCCGATCTGGGTCGGCGTCTTGCCGAACGCGAGGATCACGAAGACCAGGACGAACGTGCCGATGACCTCGCACACCAGGTTCCAGGTGTAGCTGCGGATCGCCGGGCCGGTGGAGAAGACGGCGAGCTTGAGGCCGTGGTCCGGCGTCTCCTCGAAGTGCGGCTTGTAGGCGAGCCACGCGAGGACGGCACCGAGGAACGCGCCGAGGAACTCACCGGCGAAGTAGATGATCGTCGAGCCGAAGCTGACCGGCACACCAGGTGCGTACTCGGCCGCACCGCTGGTGAGAATGCCCACCGTCACCGCCGGGTTGAGGTGCGCGCCCGACTTGTAGGCGACGTACACACCGGCGAAGACACCGAGGCCCCAGCCGAAGTTGATCAACAGCCAACCGCCGTCGAAACCCTTCGACTTGGCGAGCAGCACGTTGGCCACCACGCCCGCACCCAGCAACAGCAGGACGCCCGTACCGAGCACCTCGCTGAGGAACACTGACCCGAGACCCACGCTGGCCTCCCATTCGTCTTTGAACGGCTGATCACCCCGTGGTGATTGAGGCGGAACGTATGACTGCCTGAACAGCTGTTCAACAGGTGCGGTTCGACAATGTCGACACCTGCGACCACCCAAGGTGTGACCGACCGGTCACGCTGCGCGCAGACAAGGCGTTTCAGGCCTGTGTCCAGGCGTGATGCCCGCCCTACCTGTTCGACATTGCCGACACGGGTCGTCTCAATTACGTTTCACGCGTGCCGGGACCCATCCAGTCGATCGAACGCGCCGCCGCCGTGCTGCGGCTGCTCGCGCGTGGCTCCGGCCATCACGGTCTCACGGAGATAGCCGACTCGCTCGGTCTCGCGCGGGGCACCGCGCACGGGATTCTCCGTACGCTGCAACGGGTCGAGTTCGTCGAACAGGATCATGCGACGGGCCGCTACCGGCTGGGCGCCGCCCTCCTGCACCTGGGAACGTCCTACCTCGACGCGAACGAACTGCGTTCTCGATCGATCAACTGGGCCGACACGCTCGCCTCGCGGTCAGGTCAGGAGGTGCGCATCGGCATGCACCACGACGGCGCCGTGCTCGTCGTGCACCACGTGTTCCGGCCTGATGACTCTGTGCAAACACTCGGCATCGGCGCGATGCTGCCGTTGCACGCCACCGCGCTCGGCAAGGTCCTGCTGGCCTACGACCCGGATCTGTCGGCGGCCGCACGCCGGCGCGAGCTGACGTCGTTGACGCGCAGGACGATCACGCGCACCCAGATGCTGGAGCGCGTGCTGACCGAGGTGCGCGGGCAGGGCTGGGCGGGCGAGGCCGAGGAGTACATGCCGGGTGAGGCGAGCATCGCCGCGCCCATCCGCATCCCCGGCGGCCTGGTGATCGGCGCGATCGGAATTTCGGGCGCGGCGGACCGGCTGTGCGACTCGGCTGGCCGTCCGCGTGCGACGCTGGTGCGTCAGGTCGTGCAGGCCGCGGAATCCGTCACCACTTCGCTTGTCGACGAGAACTGAGGGGCTCGCCGTGCAACGGTACGTAATGGCGATCGACCAGGGGACGACGTCGACGCGCTGCATCGTGTTCGACCAGAACGCCCGCCTCGTCGCGGTCGCCCAGCGCGAGCACCGCCAGTACCACCCGCGGCCGGGCTGGGTGGAGCAGGACGCCGTGGAGATCTGGCGCAACGTCGACCGGATCGTGCCGCAGGCGTTGCGGCAGGCGGGGATCACCGCCGACCAGGTCGTCGCGATGGGCATCACGAACCAGCGCGAGACGTTCGTGCTGTGGGACCGGCACACCGGTGTCCCGATCGGACGCGCGATCGTCTGGGAGGACATCCGGACCGAGGACCTCGTCACCGAACTCGGGAAGAAGCCGGGCCTCGAGGAGGTCCGCGACCGGTGCGGGTTGCCGCTGGCGACCTACTTCTCGGCGCCGTCGCTGCGGTGGATGCTCGACAACGTGGCCGGGCTGCGCGCGAAGGCCGAGCGCGGCGACGTCCTGTTCGGCACCATGGACACCTGGCTGATCTGGAACCTCACCGGCGGCGTCAACGGCGGCCTGCACGTCACGGACGTCACCAACGCGTCGCGGACGATGTTGATGAACCTCTCGACGCGGCAATGGGATCCGATGCTGCTGGAGTTCTTCGGCGTGCCGTCGAAGATCCTCCCGGAGATCCGGCCGTCGACGGAGATCAGCGGTGTCACGACGCGCGTGGTGCCCGGCATCAAGATCGCGGCCGCGCTGGGAGACCAGCACGCGGCGCTGTTCGGCCAGACCTGTTTCGAGAAGGGGTCGATCAAGGGCACGTACGGCACCGGCGGATTCCTGTTGATGAACACGGGAAGCGAACTGGTGCGCTCGAAGCACGGGCTGCTGACGACGATCGGCTACCAGATCGGCGGCGAGCCGGCGTACGCGCTGGAGGGCTCGATCGCCGTCGCCGGGTCGCTGGTGCAGTGGTTCCGCGACAACCTCGGGCTGATCCACTCCGCGCCGGAGATCGAGACCCTGGCGCGCACGGTGAAGGACAACGGCGGCTGCTACATCGTGCCGGCGTTCTCCGGGTTGTTCGCGCCGCACTGGCTCTCGCAGGCGCGCGGGCTCGTCGTCGGGCTGACCTCGTACATCAACAAGGGACACCTGGCGCGGGCGGTGCTGGAGGCGACCGGCTGGCAGACGCGGGAGGTCGTGGACGCGATGAACGCCGACCTCGGGGTGCCGACGCCGGTGCTGAAGGTGGACGGCGGGATGACCGCCGACCACCTGCTCATGCAGTTCATCTCGGACGTGCTGGACATCCCGGTGCAACGGCCGCTGGTCGCGGAGACCGTGTCACTGGGCGCGGCCTACGCGGCCGGGCTGGCCGCCGGGTACTGGCCGGACCTGGAGGGGCTGCGGCGCAACTGGCACCTCGCCGCCCGGTGGAACCCGGCGATGGACGCCCGGCACCGCGAGAACGAGTACGCGAACTGGAAGCGGGCCGTAGAACTCACGTTCGCCTGGGCCCGCTCCACTCCGTCCACTTAGGAACGAGCTACGACCGCTGCTTGCGCACCCACGCGGCCACGTCGTCGGCCTCGATCGGCAGCGAGTCCGACAGGACGTCCGCCCCGGTCGAGGTGACGACCAGGTCGTCCTCGATGCGCACGCCGATGCCGCGCAGCTCCGGCGGCAGCGTTTCGTCGTTGGGGTGGAAGTACAGGCCCGGCTCGACCGTCAGGGCCATGCCGCGTTCCAGGATGCCCTGCTGGTAGGTCTCCTGGCGGGCGTCGGCGCAGTCGTGCACGTCGAGGCCGAGGAAGTGGCCGGTGCCGCAGACGATGTAGCGGCGGTGGTGCTGGCCGAGCGGGTCGAGCGCCTTGTCGACGCTGACGGGCAGCAGGCCCCAGTCGTGCAGGCCCTCGGCGAGCACGCGCATGGCGGTGTGGTGGAAGGCGCTGTAGTCGTTGCCGGGCCGCACTTCCGCGAGCGCGGCGACGTGGGACTTCAGCACGAGGTCGTACACCTGGCGCTGCGGCTCGCTGAACTCGCCGCTGACCGGGAACGTGCGGGTGACGTCGGCGGTGTAGAGGGAGTTCATCTCGACACCGGCGTCGAGCAGCAGCAGGTCGGACTCGTTCACGCGGCCGTCGCAGCGCGTCCAGTGCAGCACCGGGGCGTGCGGGCCGGCGGCGACGATCGAGGTGTAGCCGGGGCCCTTGCCCTCGGTGCGCGCACGACGGTCGAACGTGCCCTGCAGCCAGCGCTCTCCCCCGCCGCGCACTGCCTGGCCGAGTTCCATGGCGACGTCGGCGAAGCCCTTGACCGACGCGTCGACGGCCTGGCGCAGCTGGTCGATCTCCCAGTCGTCCTTGATCCGGCGCAGTTCGGACAGGACGGTGCGCAGCTCGTCGCTGTGCGAGCCGGTCAGCGCGTCGAGCAACGGGTCGAGACCCTTGGCGACGAGCGTCTCGGGGTGGCGGCCGCGCAGGGCGTTCGCGAGGTCCTCGATCGGGCGGGCCGTGATGCCGAGCGCCGCGCCCCACTCCTTCGGACCGGCGGCGGCGCCGATCCAGAACGGGCTGCGGTCGGCGTCGCCGAAGAAGTCGACGCTGTGGGTCTCCGACGGCACCGGCACGAACAGCGTGGCGTCGTCGTCGGTCAGCACCAGCACGGCGCCCTCGACATGGCAGCCGGTCAGCCACACGAAGTCGCTGTCGGCGCGGAACTCGTGGAACGTGTCGTTGGACCGGACGTGCGCGCGCCCGGCGGCCAGCGCGATCCGCTTGCCCGGCAACGCCGCCGTGAGCCTGGCGCGGTGAGCCGCTGCCGCCTCTGCCGTGCCGTCCGGGAGGTCGACGGAGCTGTCCCACTCGCCCCAGCCGTCGCGGATGTACGTGCGGAAACCGTCCGCGTCCACCAGTTTCGCCATGTCGCGGCGTGTCCGAGCCAATTCGGGTCCTTCCAGAGTTGTCCTTCCTCCCACCCTCCCCGTTGTCGGAGGCGTCCCGCCAATCCCAGTTGGCCATAGCTTCGAGCTATGGAACGTGGCGGGTGTATTCACCGGTCGGCGGCGAGCGTCTGGTTGCAAAGGAGGCATCCGCCATGAACCGCCGAACCGTCCTCTGTCTCCTGGCCGCCGCCACGCTCGCCGCCTGCGGCCAGCCGCCGTCACCCGGCACTGCTCAGCCAGCGCCGACCACCGAGGTCACGACCACGTCGACCACCGAGGCCACCACCACGACCGACGTCGCTCCGCCCGCGACCACCACGACGACCGCACAGCCGAAACCTCCGCCGCCACCGCCCCGCACGACGACGAAGCCGCCACCTCCGCCGCCAAAACCCCCGGACCGCTGGGTGCTGCCCGCCGGCCTGCGCGGATCCATCGAGCAGCAGACCGGAATCCCGTTCCCCCAGTCCTGGAACACGATCTCCGGCCAGCTCGCGGAGGCCTGCCCCGGCAAGAAGCTGTGCGTCGGCTACACCCTGGTGGTCGACGGGTCCACGGACACCGAGGGCGACTGCAAGGTCGTCCGGGGAGGGATCAAGGTGCCCGATCCGCTGCACGAGGGCGGCAAGATCACGTTCAGGATCACCAACGACCTGTGCTCCGAGGGCTGACCCGTGCGCCCGGCCCCCGCCAGGCCGAAGGACGAGGCGCCGTCGAAGGGGCTGCGGGTCTTCGGTTCCCTGCTCGCGCCGACCACCTTGCTGACCGCGCTGCTGTTCTACTTCGGCACCCGGCACGCGACGTTCTTCTGCGAGTGGTTCGGCGTGCACTACTCCGTGCTCGGCCTGACCGCGCCGGACTACCTGATCCGCAGCGCGGACGGCATGTTCGTGCCGCTGACCGTGCTGGCGGCGGTGGGGCTCGCGGCGTTGTGGGGCTACCGCTACCTGCACTCCGCTCTGACACCGAGGACGTGGCGCGCCCTGATCCGGCGCGCAGTTCCGGTGCTGGTGTCGGCGGGTCTCGTGCTCCTGCTGCTCGGGCTCACCGGCCTCGTGGTGCCCTCGCTGCTCTACGCCGTGCCCGGTCTTCCCGGCGTGTGCGTGGCACTGGGCGTGATCCTGTTCCCGGCGGCAGAACACCTGCACACGACGCTGTCCGGGAAGCACGTCGCCGGCGTCGTGCCGGTGATCCAGTGGACGTTCACGTTCGTGCTCGCGAGCATCGGCCTGTTCTGGGCGGTCAACGACTACTCGGCGGCCGTCGGGGCGGCCAGGGGTTACGAGTACCAGACGAGGCTCGGCACCCTGCCCCAGTCGGTCGTGTTCAGCACCAAGGACATCGGGATCCGCGGGCCGGGCGTCACCACGACCGCGTGCATCGCCGCAGACTCGGCGTACAGGTTCCGCTACGACGGGCTGGTCCTCGTGCTGCAGTCGGCGAACCAGAACCTCCTCCTGCCGAAGGAGTGGAACCAGCGCGACGGCGTGGCGATCGTGCTGCCGCGCTCCGCGGACACGCGTCTGGAGTTCTCGCGACCGGAAGCCCAGCGCGACCGCTCCTGCTGATCGCGCGTATAGCCTGGCCCTATGGAACTGGAGATCCGGCACCTGCGGGCGATCTGCGCCATCGGTGACGCGGGCAGTCTCTCGCGGGCGGCGACGCAGCTCGGCATCTCCCAGCCGTCGCTCACCACCCTGTTGCAACGGGTCGAGCGCATGGTCGGCGGCACGCTCTTCGACCGCGGCCGTTCCGGCGCCGCGCCCACCCCGCTGGGCGCGCAGATGCTGCAACGGGCCCGGTTGCTGCTGGTCGAGCTGGAGGCGTTCGGCTCGGACGCTGCGGGCCGCGGCGGACCCGTCCGGTTCGGGTCCGTGCACATGGAGTGCGTGGCCGCTCTCTACTCCAGGTTGGAAGAGGTGCTGGACGATGTCACGCTGGTGGTCGACCCGTCGTCGACCGGCCTCGCGCTGGCACTGGCGAACGGGCACCTGGACGCGGCGGTGATCGCCGTCGACGAGGAGGGTGACCTGGGGTTGCCGCGCGGGGTGGCGCAGCGGGTCGTCGTGCCGTGGGTGCCGGTGTACATCGCTCTGCCCGCCGCGCATCCGTTGGCTCAACGCACTGAGGTGGACCTCGCCGACCTGGCCGGCGACGCGTGGGTCGGACCGCCGGGCGCCGAGGACGGGTCACTCACGGCGTTGCGCGCGGCCTGCCGGGCGGCGGGGTTCGTGCCGCGGGTCCGGTTCGAGGTGCCGAGCGGTGCCGGCCGTCAGCTGATCGCGGCGGGCAAGGCCGTGCAACTGGTCGAGCCGACGTCGCAGGGTGGTCCAGGGGTGGTCGTACGGCCGCTGGCGGGCTCTCCGATGCGGATGCGGCTGGTGTTCGCGTGGCGGCGGGATCGGCTGACCTGGAGTCAGGCCAGCCGGGTGTTCGCCGAGGTGCTGACCGCGTACTCGGACCAGGCGCTGGCCAGTCCGGTGCTGCGCCCCTGGTGGCAGTCGATCCAGCCGTCCCTGCGGGCGCAGCTTTCCAGTTGATCCGCGAAATGCCGGACAAGCGGATGTATTCGGCGACGCCGTCACGCACTCGTCATGAATGCGAGGACTCCTGCCACTCGAGCAGAAGAGATCAGAACGAGAAATCCACGTCGGCAAGAATGTCCACTTCCACCCGTGGGGCATTGATGCAACCGAGTGACATCAATCCAGAACTGGTCACTTCGGAGTAACGGAATCTCGGGCGGCCGCGAGTCCCTCATACCAGTGCGATACGCCATTTGGGGACGCCGTGGACCAGGACGAAGATCGTCACGCAGACCACCGGGACCGGGACTGGCTGAAACAGGTTCTCACGCCCCAGAATCCTTTCGGTCCCATCGCCACCGAGGAGGTCATCACCCTCGGACGGTCGAATGCGAGCCGGCTCTTCGACCGCAACAACCGCGTGTACGCGCAGGCCGTGGCGGACTCGCCACCGACCTACATCATCGGACGGAAGGGCGCAGGGAAAACCGCGTTCCTGCTCGGGCCGGACGTTCGGCACGAACAGCCGCAGATCGTTCTCCAGACCGAGGACGTCTATCACGAAATGCTGAAGGTCTTCCACGAGTACGACCGCGACCACGAACTGTTCGTGGGCCAGCGAGCCGATCTCTGGCAGGCGCTGTTCGACCACGTCGCCCTGTTCCACGTCTGTCGGACCTTCGACTCGGCCGACCCGCAGGACGGTCTGCGCGTCCTCACCGGCTATCTCGGCGACACCGGCCAGGACGAGATGGACGAGTCCAAGGCCGCGACCCAGTTCCTGCGCCGGTTGCGGGAGAACATCAGCAAGTCCCCCGGCATCGGGCTTCACGACGCGATCGAGAACCTGACCCTCGGCCGCACGCCGTTCGCGGGCGCCAAAGCCGTGCTCCGGGCCGTGCTGTCCCGCAGGGAACGACCACCGATCATCGTCATGGACAACCTGGAGGAGCTGCACCTGCGGCTGCGGGAGCTCAGGCCCGTGCTCGCCGGGCTGTTCCGCTGCGTCGGCAGGATGATCTCGTCCCACCCGGACAACCGGCCGTTCGGCGTGCAGGTCTGTCTCCCGTCCGAACTCTGGGACCGGATCCACGACATCGCGGCCGCGCCGGAGAAGGACCTGCAGGGCCGCTACCTCACCATCTACTGGACCTCGCGGGAGCTGCTGCGGCTTTCCGGCACGAGACTGCGGCTCTTCCTGCACGCCCACCATCCCGACGAGCTGGAGAAGTTGCAGCGCCGCGCGGACCTCAACGACGAGTCCGACCCGTCCATCTCGCTGCTCCGCGAGGCACTCCCACCGCTGATCCACAGTGGACTCGACATCGACGAGGACCCTCTCGCGTACCTGCTCCGGCACACGCAACTGCTGCCGAGACATCTGATCCAGATCCTCAACAGCGTTTTCAGCAGGCCTGACAGGGGATCGACGCCGTGGAAGGTCACCCCTGTCGCGGTCATCGCCGGCACCAGGCACGCGGAACGACTGGTGGTGCAGGGAATTCTCAGCGCCTACAAGGAGACCTTCCCACTGGCCGCGGAAGCGTTGCAGCGTCTCACCGGGCGGCTGGAGATCTCCTTTCCCGCCAGGAGGCTGCACAAGGTCTACAACCAGCAGGGCATCAAGAAGCTGACGGGACTGGAGTTCGACGAGTTCCTGTCCATGCTGTTCACCCTGGGAGCGCTGGGAATCCGGTTCGGGCAGACGGGCCGGTACAACAAGGCCCACTTCCAGTACACGTTCGACTATCCGCTGGTGAGCCAGGAGGAGACCGACCACCTCTGCCTCCACCCGCTGTTCACCCGGTACCTGCTCGAGCGCACCCTTCCGCAGCTGCGCGAGCAGCAGGCCCACGCCACCTACCCGTACGGCTGCGACCCCAAGGGAGAGGACTACCGGGACACCTTCGGCTACCTCGACCCGTGAACGGAGCACCGCGATGCCACTCGCACCACGCCCCAAGAAGCCGTTGCCCAGCGTGGCGGAGGAGTACCTCGACTCCCCGCCAGAGGAACTGCGGGTCGGCATCGCTCTGTCCGGAGGCGGGATCAGGTCGGCGGCGTTCAACCTGGGGGCGCTGCAGGCACTGGAGGAACGGGGAATCCTGTACAAGGCGGAGCACCTCGCCGCGGTGTCGGGAGGCAACTACATCGCCAGCGCGCTCACCCTGTCGGCCGCCCACACCGATCCGGAGTTCCAGAACGGGAAACCCTTGTGGGGAAGGGGTTCCCCGGAAGAACGATATCTGCGCCAGCACACCGACTACCTGGCACCGGGAGCCGTCGGCAAGCTGTGGATGGCGGCCAGCGTCGTCTACGGGTTCATGGTGAACTACCTGCCGTTCGCCCTGTGCATGATCATCGCGGGCAGGCTGGCCGGGTGGACGCTCGCCTGGCTCGGGCTGCGGCTCTCCGACCTGCACCTGAACGGCCTGCAGCTGCCCGGTTCCACCGTGTTGCGCCTGCTGCTGTGCTGCGGCGCGGTCTGCCTGCTGACCGCGCTCGCCTTCGTCTTCTGGCGAAGACAGGTGAAGGACGACGACCCCGGCAACTACGGCGACTCGCGGGCCGAACGCTATGCCGCGCGGCTGCTCATCACCGCCGGCGTGGTCGTGATCGCCCTGACGCTGCCCGCGCTCGCCGAGCTGTACGGGAACGCGTCGACGGCGGCCCTGTCGTGGATCTTCGACGAGAGCCCCGAGATGTTCCAGACGACACGGGGCCGCATCGCGATCGCCTTCGTGTGGCTCGTGGTGTCGTTGTTGCTCGCCGCGGCCGCTTTGGTGCTGAGCAGGAGACTTCGCGCGCGACGGCTGATGCTCGTGCTGTCGTCACTGGCGGGAGCCGGCCTGCTCCTCGTGCCGCTGCTGTCGTCGCTGGAGCACGCCACCCGTGAGGGGATCGACTCCCCCGCCGACGCGATCGGCCTGACCGCCTACGTCGCGATCGTGCTGGGGATGGCGGTGTTCATGCACAACCGCCGGTACTCCATGCACCTCTTCTACCGCGAGCGGCTGAACAGCGCGTTCGCCCTGAAGCGGACCAGGGACGAGCAGGGGCGGATCGTCGCCGAGCCCATCGCCTACCACGAGAGGCTCTACTTCACCGACTGCGCGACCGCCGGCGGCACGCTGCCGAACCTGGTCGTCTGCTGTGCGGTCAACCTCACCACGGACGACGTGCCGGTCGGCCGGTTCGCCGAGTCGTTCACCTTCGAGACCGAGCGCAGCGGCGGCCCGCTCTTCGACTACCGCCCGACCAGGCACCTGGAGCAGCGCGGCGGTCTGCCCGGCACGCACCTCACGCTGCCGTCGCTCATGGCCGTGTCCGGGGCGGCGCTGTCGCCGCTGATGGGCAGGTTCACCTACCCGCCGCTGCGGTTCCTGATGGCGCTGACCAACGTCCGGCTCGGGGTCTGGATCAAGAACCCGCTGCACCGGGACTGGCGGCCGGACGTCGATCAGGAGACCGCGCGGCGGCCCGGCTGGCTGGTGCGAGCCGCGCGGTCCGTTCGCGCCGGATGGCTGGAGCCGGGCGCGTTGTACGTCCTGCGGGAGGCGCTGGGCGGTGCCAAGTCGGGCCACCGGTACATCTACCTGACCGACGGAGGCCACTGGGAGAACCTCGGCGTCGTCGAGCTGCTGCGCCGCCGCTGCACTCACGTGCTGTGCTTCGACGCCAGTTGCGACCAGGCCGGTGAAGGACTCGACATCGGCCGTGCGATCGCCTTGGCCCGCAGCGAACTCGGCGTCGACATCGTGCTGGACCCGCGGCCCGTGCTGCCCGACGCGGAGGGCGTCAGCGCGCAGATGGCCGTCCAGGGCGACGTCACCTACCCACCTCCCCACCACGTCCAGCCCGCGCAGCTGGTGTACGCCAAGGCGGTCCTCACCCCGGCGTCGAGCTGGGACCTCCACGCGTTCAAGGCACGCGACGGCCGCTTCCCGAACCACTCCACCAGTCAGCAGATGTTCACCGACGAGCAGTTCGAGGCCTACCGGACGCTCGGCTACGAAGCGGGAAGGCAGGCCGCCGACCTGCTGGCCATCCCCGCACAGCTGTTGCGGCGCCCGCCCGCCCACAGCGGCAACGGGCACGGCGATCCCGGCCACGTATCTGGCGGGGCCACGGCGAACCCGTCGTGAAGGTGAGGACTCGCTGCCACTCGGTTGGTGTCAAAAGGCTCTGTCCGGCCCCTGGCGCCACGACCACGATCCAGGTGCGGCGGCGAGCACAGGTCGATTCGGAGGGGAACCCGCATGACGATCTACTGGCCAGATCCGCCGCTCGCCGAGAGCACGGAGCCCGAGAACACCGGACTCGCCTTCCAGGTGCCGGACGAGGTGTTGCAACGGCACAACGCGCGCGTGCTTCAGCCCGCGACCGCCGCCGAGGGAGCAGCCGGGCCCGCACTGCAACCGACCGCGTACGTGGCGAACGTGTTGCTGATCCCGTTCGAGCTGCGGGGCGCCGAGCAGGCCTTGAACAGTCTGCTTCAGCCGGTCAACATGACCATCGAACCGATGGTCGGCGATCCGGACCTGCCCCAGCTGGCGGTGCCCGTGGTGCTCAGACCGGTGCCCGGTCCCGTCCCCGTGCAGGTCGACGCGTGGACCGCGCTGCAGGCGATCAGGGCCGACTCGACGCTGGGCCCGCGGATCGGGCTGGACCACCTGATGTTCGCCTTCCAGGACCTGGGCGGGGCTCCGGGGGCCATCCAGGGGTTCGCACCACCGTTCGGCGCGGCGTCGGACGGCTACCTGGACGGTCCGGTCGTGCTGGAGATGCCGCCGCTCGACCCGAAGCCCGCGGCTGAGCTGAATCTCGGCCGCAGGGCGGTGGTCGCGGTGCTCGACACCGGGATCGGGCACAACAGCTGGCTGGGGATCGAGCCGCTGGACACGTTGCAGCCGATGTCGACCTGGCAGACCGGGCACGTCGTGGTGGACGACTCCATTCAGGCCGCTGTGGAGAACGCGAGCCTGTCCCAGAAGGGGTTCCGCGGCGAGGTCATCACGCACGCCAAGGACCAGCCGCTGACGAGGAACCCGTTCATCGGCACCCAGGACTGGTGTTTCGGGCACGGCCTGTTCTGCGCGGGCGTGATCAAGCAGATCGCTCCCGACTCCACCGTGCTCGCCATCCGCGTGATGGGAAGCGATGGCGTCGCAAGGGAAAGCGCCGTGCTGGCCGCGCTGCAAGGACTCGTCACACGGGTCAACGGGGCGTTCCAGTCCGGCGACATGACCAAGATGGTCGACGTGGTGTCGCTGTCGATGGGATATCCGTTCGAAAGGCCCGAGGCCGAGGAGCACACGTCGCCGCTCGCCGTGCAGATCGGGCTGTTGCGCGAACGCGGTGTGCTCGTGGCGGCCGCGATCGGCAACTCCGCCTCCAACCGGCGGTTCTTCCCCGCGTGCCTCTCGACTCACGTCAACGAGCTGGTCACGCCTCCGGTCGTGAGCGTCGGCGCGCTGAACCCGAACGGCAGCATCGCGTTGTTCACCAACGAGACCCCGACCTGCTACGCCTCGGGCGTCAACGTGATCAGCACGTTCCCCCAGGACGCCAACGCCAGCCGGCAGCCGCTCGTGCAGGTTCCCGCGGCCAACCGCGGCGACCTGCCGCAGTTCCGGCAGACACCGGACGTGGACGACCACAGGCGCAGCCCGTTCGGAGTCTGGACGGGAACCTCCTTCGCGGCGCCGCACATCGCCGCACACCTCGCGAAGGCGTTGCAGGACATGCAGTCCGTCGGGACGACGGCGGACGAGAAGCAGAAGCAGGCCACGATCCGCGCGGCCGGAGCGGTGGACGCCGTGAGGAAGGCGGCGCAGCTCAGCCCATGAGCACCGGCGATCGCACGTCCACAGGGCCGCCCGGCACCGGCTGGGCGGGTGTCGCCGCGTTGTTCGAGGCGGCGCGCGGCGGCGACCGCCAGTCGTTCCACGACCTCGTCGCGGCGCTCAGCCCTCTGTTGTGGCACGTGGCGCGCGCCCAGGGCCTGGACCGGGAGACCAGCCAGGACGTCGTGCAGACGGCCTGGCTCGGCCTCGTCCGCGACATGCACGAGATCCGCAATCCGATGGCGCTCGCGGGCTGGTTGATCACCACGACGAAACGGGAGTGCTGGCGGGTCCGCGGCCGTCGCCGGCCCGAGGTGCTCACCGGCGACGAGACCGAACTGGACGGAACCGACCCGGCGCTCGGTCCCGAGGAACTGGCCGGGGTGAACGACCAGCAGCGCAGGCTGTGGAAGGCCGTCGCGCGGCTCGAACAGCGGTGCCGGGAGCTGCTGCGCGTCGTGGCGTTCGTGCCGCGCCCGGACTACGGCGTGATCGCGGAGACGCTCGGCATGAAGCGCGGCAGCGTGGGACCGACCCGGCTGCGGTGCCTCGACAAACTCCGCACCGAACTGGGCGGCGACGCAGGGGGTCCGTCATGACCTCCCCGCTCGATCCCGAGGACCTGCGGCTCCTCGACGAGCTCCAGGACCTCTACACAACGGTCGAACCCGTGCCGCCCGGCCTGGTCGCCTGCGCTCAGTTCGCGGTCGACGTGGAGTCGGCGGACTTCGACATCGCCCGGATCGAGGACTCGGCACCGCTGACGGGAGCGGGGGCACGGGGTGGCACCGGCACGCAGATCACGTTCGACTGCGGCCCGCTGCTCGCTGTGATGGTGCAGATCCAGATCCGCGACGACGGGACCGTGCGGATCGACGGCTGGCTCGACCCGCCCGGTGACCACCGCGTCGAACTCCGCACCGCGACGGGCACCACCACGATCGAGACGTCGCCGGAAGGCCGTTTCGCCGTCGAGAACGCCCGCCGCGGTCTCGTCCAGTTCGTCGTCCAGACGGCCGGCACGACCGTCGTGACGCCCGCGATCCTGTTGTGAGCACGGAAAGGAGCGCGGAGATCGAGGACCGGGTGCGCCTGATGCGCCAGGAGGGCTCGCTGCTGACCAACAGCGGCAGGCCGGCCGCCGGTGCCAGGAAGCTGCGTGCGGCGCTGAGATTGCTGCGGTGGTCACCGGACGAGGCCCCCGATCACCTGGCCCACCGGGTGCTCACCTCGCACGTGCTGATCAGCCTGGGGCTCGCCGAGGCGGAACTGGGCGACACCGCGCGCGGTCTCGCCACCCTCGACGCCGCCGAACGGATCGTCACCGACCACGACCGCCCGATCCTCTGGCAGCAACGCGCTCTCGTGCTGCACCGCGCCGGCCGGGTGACCGAGGCCCTGCGCCTGCTCGACGCCGCCGTCCCCGTGCTCGCTCGCGACGGGGATCCGTTCGCCCACACCTCCGCGCTGCTCACCAGGGTGGCGATCGGCATCGGGGTCGGGCGGACCCGCCGGGCCCGCGAGGACCTCCGTCTCTGCCAGGAGATCGCGGCCCGCGAGGGCTTCGCGCTCACCGAGGCCAAAGTGGCGCACGACCTCGGCTACTGCGCTGTTCTCGACGGCGACATCCCGGCCGCGCTGCGCGCGTTCGAGGAGGCGGCCGAGCGCTACGCGCAACACGGTGCCGGCTATCTGCCGGTGCTGGCGATGGACAAAGCACGTGCACTGCTGTCGACGGGACTCGCCGGTGAGGCCGCACGCGAGCTGGACTCGGCGTTCGCGTTGTTCACCGCGGACCGGTTCAGCGTGGACTACGCCTGGGCGGAGCTGACCCGCGCGCAGGCCGCGCTGGCCGTCGGCCAACCGGCGACCGCGCGGGACTGGGCCGTGCGGGCAGGTCGCCGATTCCGCAGGCACGGCGACCACGCGTGGGCAGCGGTCGCCGATCTCACGGCGATGCGGGCACGTCTGTCGATGAACCGGTCGGCGATGCCGGTCGCCGCCCGGTGCGAGCGGCTGGCCACCAGGCTGCGGGAGCTGGGCCTCGCGAACGACGCCGATCACGCGGACCTGCTCGCGGCTCAGGCCTTCCTCGACGCCGGACGACCTGAGCAGGCGCGCCAGGTCCGGGCGCTGAGCCGCCGCGGCGGGCCGTTGGAGGTGCGGCTGCTGCGCAGACTGGTCCGGGCCCGGCTGACGTCGGGCGGCCAGGCGCTGCGCGAGCTGCGCGCCGGCCTGGACCTGCTGCACGCCCAGCGCGGCCGCTGGGGCAGTGCCGAACTGCGCGCGGCCCTGTACGCCACGGGTGCCGATCTGGCCCGGCAGGGCCTGGACCTGGCCCTGGCCAGCGGCTCGCCCCGACTGGTGTTCGCCTGGACGGAACGGCACCGCGCCCAGTCGTTCCGGCTGGCGCCCGTCCGCCCGCCCGCGGACGAGGTGGTGCGCGACGCGGTGGCCGAACTCCGCCAGCTGAGCCACAACCTGCGGGAGGCCGAGCTGCGCGGCCGCTCCGACCCTGCCACCAGGGCCCGGTGCGCGAGCCTCGAACGGCTGGTCCAGCAGCGGACCTGGCAGCTCGAGGGCGGTGGTCCTCGCCGTCACGTGGTGAGCCTGACCGCGATCCAGGCTCAGCTCGCCGAGGCGAACCGGGTGATGGTGAGCTTCTTCGACCACGACGACCGGCTCTCGGCGCTGATCGTGGACGAGCGTCGCGTTCGACTCGTGCGACTGGGCAGCACGAGCGTGGTGGTCGAGACCGTCACCAGGTTGCTGCACGACCTCGACGCCCTGTGCGGCAGACGTCTGCCCGCGCGCCTGGAAGCAGCCCTGATCAGGTCGGCCGACCACCACGTGCGCCTGCTGAGCGCGCACGTCGTCGCGCCACTGCACGGCTTCCTGGGGGACTCGGACGTCGTGATCGTGCCGACCAAACACCTCAGCGCGATCCCGTGGGGGCTGCTCCCGGAGTTCCGCGGCCGGCCGGCGACGGTCACGTTGTCCGCGTCGATGTGGTCGTTCGGCCGGCAGGTCCCGGCCGGCCCCGCACTGCGACGAGGTCTGCTCGTGGGCGGCCCGCGGCTGCTCAACGCGGAGAAGGAGATCATCGGGATCAGCTCGGTCCACCCGGACGCTCGCCGCATCACCGGTCCCGCGGCCACCGTCGAGGCGGTGCTGCACGCGCTGGACGGGATCGACTTCGCGCACCTCGTCGCGCACGGACACCACGAACCGGGCAACGTGCTGTTCTCGTGCCTGGATCTCGCCGACGGCCCGCTCATGGCGTACGACCTGGCGCGGTTGAAGGTCGCGCCACGTCATGTCGTCCTCTCCGCCTGCGACGTCGGGCAGGCGAACGTCCGTGCGGGCGACGAGGCACTCGGTTTCACCGCCGCGCTGCTCCACTCGGGCACGAGCAGCGTGATCGCGAGCGTCGCGCGCGTCCCCGACGATCTGGCGGTGGACGTCATGAGCTCCTACCACCGCGCCCTGGCCGCGGGGGCGGAGCCAGCCAGAGCCCTGGCGGACGCCGCCACCGCGGAGAGTCGCATCCCGCTGGTCTGCTTCGGGGCGGGATGAACCGGTCCTACCGCACTGCGGTCAGCCAGCCGTACCAGTCGGAGTCGTAGCGGTTGCCGATCACGCGCGTGAGGTGGTCACGCGCACCCGCCCAGTCCCCCGCGCGGTAGTCAGCCAGCACCGCCGCGACGTCTGCCGGGTGCTTCTCGACGAGGTATCTGACCGCCAGATAACCCCAGTTGTAGACCCGTTTGGTGTCGTGGTCGTAAGTCGTGTCGAACAGCGTGCTCAACGCGTAGGTCTGCTTCTTCGCCTCGGCCAGCGCGTCGGTGTAGACCTCGCCGCGGTAGCTGTACGAGAGGTACTCGGCGAAGCCCTCGACCCACCACACGGTCGGCGTGGTCATGTTCTCCTCGAAGTCGCCGTGCATGTCGAACCGGCCGTCGAGGTAGTGGGTGTACTCGTGGTTGAGGTTCCAGATCGCGAAGTCCGGCAGCCAGTCGGCCTCGTGCGCGATGAACCGCGCCTGGTTGAGCGCCGGGTCGCCTTCGAGGTACATGCCGCCGTTGTTGGTGGAGATGTCGAACAGCACTCCGGCATACGTCCGGTAGTCGTTGCTGGTGTTGAAAACGACGACTTCCAGCGCCGTGTTCTGGTCACCCGCAACGGGTCCCGGATCGCGCACGGTCCGGTGGAAGGCCGCGTCCTGGCCGGCGAGCGACGCGCAGGTCTGGCGGAGCTCGGCCCGGGTCAGTTGCTGGGCGCGGATCTTCAAGGTGGCACTGCAGGTGTGCCGGACGGTGAGCACGCGGCGGTCGATCTTCGCGCGGAAGTCGCAGGTGTTGTAGCGGCGGCAGTTCGCCTTGTCGTACCAGTCGACCATCTCCGCGACGCCCACCCACAGCGGGGCGAGGCGGCCGACGACGTCACCGTGTGACGCCATGTTCGCGAGCAACGGGCGCACGCGTGGCGCGATGTCGTTGTGCTGCAGGAACCTGCCCAGTTCGCGGGTCGCGTTCTGCACCAGGTACTGGCGGTCGGTGCCGAAGAGGTCCAGGTGCGCCACCACGAACCGGTGCAGCGCCCGCAGCACCTCCGGGTCGGCCCGCACCGCCGTCAGGAACTCCGGATAGCTGTGGCCGTAGTAGAGCAGGAGCATGCCGGCGTGCACGGCGGCGTCGTCCGCGCTGGTGTAGTTGTCGAGCACACGGGTCAACGCGCGCAACTCGGCCGGGTAGTCGGCGACGGCCGCGTAGATCGTCGACTCCGGCGCGGGGTGAAGGACGTTCCTGGTGGTCTCGGGCGGGAGCAACGGGCTGTTCGGCGTACCGGGAGCGGCTTGGGCCGCGGCAGGGGCCAGCAGCCCGGCTAAGAGCGCCAGAACGAGCGCGAGTGATCTCATCGGGGTTCCTCCGCAGGGGTTCGAGGTGTCCCAGAGCGTCACATCGCCCGTCGGGCCGCGATCATCTCTTCCGCTCATAGCGCGCTGCTATGGGAGCGTTCACGACAACCTTGTCATAAGCTGCTCGGCGGGCGCCTGACCGCAGGGAGAGTCGATGTCGCACGACCTGGCGCTCAACCGGCCCGTTTCCGCCTCCTCCACCGCGTACGCCGCGACACCCGCCCGGTTCGTCACCGACGGGCTGCAACGGGCCGGGGTGCGCGGGTCCGGCTGGCGTGCCGCCGGCGGTGATCCGCAGTGGCTCGTCGTCGACCTGCAGGGCGTGTGCTCGATCGAGTCGTTCGTGCTGGTCTTCGAGGCGGGGCCGGGCGATCCGACGTTCGTGCCGGTGCCGACCTACCAGCCGCGCGACGAGACGACCGGTGCCGAGATCCTGTCCGCCGCCGCGCTGTCGTTCCACATCGAGGTGAGCACGGACGAGAAGGTGTGGCGCGAGGTCCACCGCACCGACGACGGCTGGGGTGCGGAGACCCGGATCGCGCTGGACGAGCCGGTCAGCGCCCGGTACGTCCGGCTGGTCGCGACTCGCCGGTCGAACGACAACCCCTTGGGGCTCAACGGCTTCCAGGTCTACGGCACGTCCGGCGAACGGCCTGAGGTGACGGGCTGGATCGACTGGCGCAGCAGCGGAGACGTCCCCGCTTTGACGCCCGGGCCGGACAACACGGTCGAGCTGAACTCCGGCTGGCACCTCACGATGGACGACTTCGCTGATGCCGCACTGCTCGTGAAGCCGGACGCGGACACGTCGAGGTGGATGGACGCGACGGTGCCGGGCACGGTCCTGGCCTCGCTGGTCGACCAGGGCCACTTCCCCGACCCGGCCATCGCCCTGCACAACATGGAGATCCCGGAGGCGCTGTCGCGGCACTCCTGGTGGTACCGGCGCGCGTTCCCGTTGCCTGAGGGGTTCGCCGGACGCAGGGTCTGGCTGGAACTCGACGGCGTCATGCAGCACGCCGAGATCTGGCTCAACGGAGCCAAGATCGGTGACGTCCCGAACCCGTTCGTCCGCGGCGCGTTCGACGTCACCGCTGTTGTGACCACGGGCGAGCAGGTGCTGGCGCTGCGGCTCAACCCGATGAAGCACCCCGGCAGCCCGACGGACAAGGGCAGCGACGGCGGCGCGTTCCCGAACTCGGGCCGGCTCCACCTCGACTCCCCCACCTACCTGTCGATCTCCGGCTGGGACTGGATGCCCGCCGTGCGCGACCGCGGCACCGGCATCTGGAACCACGTCCGGCTGCGCGCCACCGGTGCCGCGGTCCTCGGCGATCCCCGGGTCGTGACAACGTTGTCCGACGACCACCGGACCGCCGCCATCGCGATCAGCGTGCCCGTCCGCAACACCGGTGCCACTCCCCTGCCCGTCACGGTGCAGGCGGCGTTCTCCGGCGTGAAGCTCGCCAAAGCGGTCGTCCTGGCGCCGGGCACGACCGAGGTCGCACTCGGCACGCATTCGATGGTGGACCCGAAACTGTGGTGGCCCAACGGGTACGGCGACCCGTACCTGCACGACCTCACGCTGACCGTGGTGGCTTCCGGCGCCGAGAGCGACCGGCGGGCCACGCACTTCGGCATCCGTTCGCTCGCCTACGAGCAGGATCCGTTGAAGATCCACGTGAACGGCGTGCCGATCTTCTGCCGCGGCGGCAACTGGGGCTTCGACGAACTGCTGCGCCGCATGCCCGCCGAACGCATGGACGACGTCGTCGCGCTGCACCGCGACATGAACTTCACGATGATCCGCAACTGGATCGGCAGCAGCAACCGCGACGAGTTCTTCGCGGCCTGCGACCGGCACGGAATCCTGGTGTGGAACGACTTCTGGATCGTCGGCGACTTCCCCGACGACATCCCCGGCTACCTCGACGCCGCCCACGACACCGTCACCCGCTACCGCCACCACCCGAGCATCGTCGTGTGGTGCGGTGCGAACGAGGCCTCACCACCGCCCAACACCGACGCCGGCCTGCGCAAGATCGTGGGCGAGCAGCACACCGGCGTCCACTACCAGAGCCACTCGGCGGACGGCAGCGTCTCCGGTCACGGCCCGTACCACTGGGTCGAGCCGGCGAAGTACTTCGACCCCGGCATCTACGACACCTTCGACTTCGGCTTCCACACCGAGATCGGCATGCCGGCGGTCCCGGTCGCCGAGACCATGCGAAACCTGGTGGGTGCCGAGGTCGCCTGGCCGATCGGCGACGTCTGGTACGCGCACGACTGGTGCACCAACGGCAACCAGCGCCCGCAGCTCTACCAGGCCGCGATCGACACCCGGCTCGGCGCCTCCGACGGCCTCGACGAGTTCTGCCGCAAGGCGCAGTTCGTGAACTACGAGAACATGCGGGCGATGTTCGAGGCCTGGAACGCACATCTGTGGGACGACGCCTCGGCACTGCTGCTGTGGATGTCGCACCCGGCCTGGCATTCGACCGTCTGGCAGACCTACGACTACGACCTGGACGTCAACGGCACGTACTTCGGCGCGAAGAAGGCGTGCGAGCCGCAGCACGTCCAGGCCTCTTCGGACAGTTGGCAGGTGGCGGTTCTCAACCACACCAACGGCATCCTGCGCGGCCGGGTCGAGGCAACG
>NZ_JBIRVV010000028.1:0-71566 GCF_044387305.1 Lentzea sp. NPDC020367
GTCACGAGCCGAGCCAAGAGCGGGCCACATGCAAGAAGGGTTGTCAAACGGACGAAAAGCGTGTCCGTTTGACAACCCTTCTTGCATGCAGCAAGTGCTATGGCGCGACTCGTGACGGGACCCCACCGCCCAGCCCGCTTGGTAAAGACGGCTCGCCTTCGGCTTCGCGGGCGATTGGGCGTGCGTGTGTTGCTACGGGCGTCTGCGTTCCAACAGGACTGTGTCTCGCCATTCGCCGTGGTGTTGTGCGATTCGTTCTCGTACGCCCACCGTGCGGAAGCCTGCTTTGTGGTGCAGGGCGATGCTTGCTCTGTTCTCCGGGAAGATCACTGCTTGCAGGGTCCACAGGTCGTCCTGGTCTGCTGACTTGACCTGGTGGTGCAGCAGGGTTTTGCCCACGCCCTTGCCCTGGGAGGCGTCGGCCACGTAGATCGAGGTTTCCACCACGCCCGCGTAGCACTCGCGGGCTGAGATCGGGGTGGCTGCTGCCCAACCCGCTGTTGTGCCGTCCACCTCGGCTATCCAGCGGTGGTCCGGTAGCCACTTGGATTCCAGGGTTCTGCGGGACGGGACTTCCGTTTCGAAGGTCGCGTTGCCTGAGGCTATGCCTTCGCCGTAGATGCGGCGGACGTCCTGCCAGTCCGCTGTGGTCATCGGGCGGATGGTCACGCCTGGTACTGGGCGGACTGTGCCTGTGGGGAGGGTGCCCATCACCGCGTCCGCTGCTTGGGGGAGGCCTGTGCAGCAGGCCGGGTTGACGGTGACGAGGGTGGTTGTGCCTTCGCGCTGGATTCGGAGGAAGCCGACCTCTGCCAGTTTGCGGACGTGGTGTGAGCAGGTGGACTGGCTCACGCCCAGCAGAGTGGTCAGTTCGCCGACGGTTACCGGGGCTGTTGCCGAGGCCACGTGGTGGAGCAGGCGGACTCGGGTCGGGTCGGACAGCGTCGAGAACCATGAGGCGTAGGTCGTTGCTTCCTCGGTTAGCACTCGGCAAGTATCGACGGTGGTCGATGGAAGAATCAAACTGAATACTTTTTGACGCAGAACGAGAGGCCCCGGAAGAAGCCGTCGCCGAACGCTTCTACGCGGGCGAAGCCCGAGGGGACTGCTTTGCCGTTGACGTCTGCCGCGATGAGGCTGTCGTCTGCCAGGAGTTCCGCCACGGCTTCATCTAGGTCTCCTGGGGACAGGCGGAGGCCCGCTGCCGCGTCTGGGCGGTTCGTGAGGCCTGCCCAGGCTCCTGTCAGGCAGGCGGTGCGTTGACCTGCGGCGTCGTCGTCCAGTTTGAAGCCTGTGGCGTGCTGGATGGAGAGGGAGAAGCGGGAGGCGATGACGGCGAACGCCGCGAAGTCGCCGATGCCGCCCTTCGAGCCCTTCTTCGGGGGTGTGCCGATCTTCAGCAGGGACGGGAGGTCCAGCTGGAGCTGGTTGACCGCGGGGCAGTAGGAGACCGGTGAGGTGGTCTGGGCGTCCGCGCAGGGTTTGATGCCCGCCTTGTCCCAGGCCGGGAAGGCCGCGCCGCTCGTCTTGTAGGCGTCGCGGAGGGATTCTTCGAGGGCCCTGAGGTACTTGTCCTCGTCGATCTTGGCGTTGCCGCGGCCCTGGCCCTGGTCGGTGTCGGAGAGGTCGAAGGGGCGTTCGGTGATGCGCTTGGCGATCTCGGCCTCGTTGATCTCGGCGCAGCGGGCCGCGCCTCGGGTGAAGCCGAACTGGAAGGACGAGACGCGGTCGAACGCGCTTCCGTGGGCGCCCTGCTTCTCGAACGACGTGCCGGCGCTGTCGCGGATGAAGAACATCGTCTGCAGGACCTGGTTGAGGCCCTCGCCGGTGGAGAGTTCGAAGTGCTTCGACTTGTTCTCGGCGATCCAGCGCATGAAGACGCCCGTGTAGCAGTCGGCCTGCTGTTCCTTGACGATCGACGGGGTGTTCGCGCCGATGTTGGAGGCCGGGCCGAGCTTGTACTGGACGGCGTGGCCCATCTCGTGGGCGAGGACCGTCACGACGGCCATCGGGCCGAACGAGTCCTTGAGCATCGGCAGGAGTTCGCCGCGGTCCCAGGTGATGCTGTCGTCCAGCGCGCAGTAGAACGCGTTCGCGATGCCGGTCGTGTTGAGCTTGCAGACCTCGACGCCCTTGCCGTTGGAGTCGTAGGAGATGACGCGCTTCACCGGCTCGAAGGTCTTGCCGGGGAACGAGTTGGGGATCTCGGCCTTCCAGAACTCCTGCACGTCGGCGAGGGTGTTGATCGCCAGGCGGTCCATCTCGCCGCCGTCGCCGTTCTCCACGCTCAGGTCCGCGTCCGGCACGCCCTGCTTGGGGCCGGACGGGCCGTTGGAGATCTCCAGGCCCGCGACCCTGGACGGGTCGGGGCGCTCGCCCTTCGGTTCGCCCTCGACCACGGAAGAGCACGCGGTCAAGGCAGCGGTCACGGCCAGCGCAACGGCGATTCGTCCGAATCCCATGAGGTCAGACCCTACTAAGCGGCTTCGCGGGTCGTTCGGCACCTACCTGCGGCCAAACGTGAAACCCTCTCACCCCCTGGGGTGATTTCAAGACTGCGCGGACTCGTTTTCGTTGTCTCACCGATGTTCCGGAGCGCACAGTCCCTGCGACGTAAGCCTTCAGCGTGGAAGGAGTTCGGCGGTATGGGTAGAACGCGCTGGGCACGGTTCGTAGGGGTGCTCGGTATCGGGGTCGTCGGCGCCGGTGCCCTCCTCTTCGGCATGTCCCAGGGAGCGCTGGCCGCCTCGTTCGCGGTGTCCGGCACCAATTTCAAGGTCTCCGCCGACAACTTGACGGGCCAGGGATTCGTCCAGTTCGGCGGTGTGGACGCGGGCGCCGGCAAGGTGCACGTCGTCGCTGTCAGCGGTTTCAAGACGGCGAGGCTCGACAAGTTCTGCCAGTCGGTGTTCGTCCCGGGCATGCCGATCGTCGGTGACGTGACGATGCGCATCACGGCGGACAGCGTGGGCGGCATGTCCGCCGACAACCTGGTCGTCAACCTCACCGACCTCAACGGTGACCTGGTCCTCGGCAACCCCGAGATCGGCGTCGACGCGAGCAAGGTGACGAAGGGACCGGACAACCTCAGGGGTCTGCCCGGGTCGTTCGGACTGCAGGCTGACACGGCGAACATCACCTCGCTGCAGCAGACCGCCTGGGCCACCACGGCCCAGACCATCAGGTTCAAGGGCATGAGCCTGACCATTCGCCAGGGGAAGCAAGAGTGCTTCTGAGGATCTGGCGCGGCTTCACCGCGTGGCGACGTGGTCGGCCCTTCTGGGCCGGCCTGTTCGTGGCCGCGGGCGCACTCATCATCCTGTTCCCGCCGTTCGTCGGCGTGAAGCTCGGCGACATGGTCATCTCGATCAAGACGATCGGCGGCGTCTCCGCGCTGCTGATCGGCGCGTTGCTGGCGATCTGCGCGGCCTCGTTGTGGCTGCAGCCCAAGTTCCGGCTCGCGGCCGGCCTGGTCACGGTGCTGTTGTCGCTGGTCGCGCTCGTCGTGACCAACCTCGGCGGCTTCCTGGCCGGAACCCTCCTGAGTCTGCTCGGCGGTGCGCTCGCCGTCGCGTGGACGGACGAACCCAAGAAGCCGAAGGAGGCGAAGGGGTCGAAGAAGGCGAGGCGCGAGAGCGCCACCGCGGAACCAGAGCTTGAGCCGGAGACGACCCAAAGGGTTCAACCCACATGATGCGAACACAGCCGCTGGCCGCCGTCGCGATGGTCGCGGTGCTGGCGCTGCAACCGCCGTCGAGCACCGAGCCGCCGCCGTCGTCCACCCCCGGCAGCAGCTCACCGGCTCCGACCAGCACCACGCCGGAGCCACCCGCGTCGAGCACCAGTTCCACCCCACCGCCGGCGTCGTCGTCCGTGCCGGTCCAGCCGCCCAGCGCGGAGCCGTCGCCCTCGACGCCGGCCCCACCGCCACCGGCCCCTGCACCGGTGGCGGTCGGAGGGCGTGAGTGGACCCTGACGGCGTCCCGGCTGGACCTCGGCGGCCTCAACTTCGTCGGGGTCGTCGACGCGCTGGTCAGCGGGCAACTCGTCAAGGTCCTGAAGTTCACGGCCAACGACATGAAGATCAAGGACCTGGTGCAGTCCGGCGAGATCTCTCCGGGCGTCAAGCTGGTCACGGCGGCACGGCCCGGAAGCACGTCCACGGTGTCACCGGGGCGCATCGAGCTGTACACGGTGCAGCTCAAGGGCAACCTGGACCTGCTCGGGATCAAGATCCCGGTGGACTACACGGCCGCACACCCGCCGCCGCTGAACGTCCCGTTCGCGACCTTCACCGAGGTCACGGTGCGCAACACGGACCTGATCGGCGGCACCCTGAAGATCCCGGGCGCGCGGATCTCGGTCGTGTCCGACCAGGCACCGGTCGAAAGACGCTGAAGCCCGCACCTGGCCCTGAGCCGGTGCGGGCTTCCGCTCGTTCAGAAGACCGTCAGATGCCGCACTTCTTCGCGCCCTCGAACACGCCCTCGCGGAACCGGGCCACGCGCTCGAACCCGGGATCCACCGGGTTGCCGCCCTTGGCGTCACGGGCCGCGTAGTCGAACTGCAGCAGCACCGTCACGGCCTCGTCGAAGTCGCCCGGCGACAGCCCGAACCCGTCCTGGCGCTGGAACACCGCGCCCGTGTACGCCCCGGCCAGGCACAGAGCCGCCGCGGAGGCGCCCTCACCCTCGGTCGGCTTGCCGAACACGGCCAGTTCGGCCATCGCGTACCTGGACGCGATCAGCGTGCCCGTCGCGTAGTCGCCGAGCTCCTTGTGCAGGAGCGGTAGCTCGTCCTTGGTGTCGATCTTGATGGTCTTGTCCGACGGGCAGTACGCGACGGGACCCTGGTCACCGGAGCAGTTCGGCTCGGTCTGGGAGGCCTCCGCGCGCGGCGAGGGCCAGGTCTTGCCCCCGGTCGTGGCCAGGCCCTTGAAGAAGCCGTCGAGGTCGGGCGTGACGGACTCGAGCATCTCCGAGAACGGCAGGTTGCCGCCGTTCGCGCGGTCCTTGACGCTGGTGAACGCGCGCTGCGTGAACTGGCGGTTCTGCACCGACATGGCCGCGCAGAACTTCGTGCCCTGCTCGTAGCCGTCCTGGAACGCCGCCACGCGGTCGAACGCGCTGCCGTGCGCCTGCTCGTCCTCCGGGGAGGTGCCCACCGGGTCGCGGAACGTGATCAACGCGCCCAGCGCCTTGTCCAGGGCGTCCGCGTTGATGTCCAGGCGAGCCGACTTGCCGTCCGTGACGTTGCGGACGAACGAGCCGGCGAAGCAGTCCGCCTGCGCCTCGGTGAGGATCGTCGGGTACTTGTCCGGCTCGCGGCGCTCGGCCTCCGGCGTGATGCCCATGCGGTTCTGCACCGCGTGCCCGATCTCGTGAGCGAGCACCACGACCACCGCGGCCTCGCCGAAGCGGTCCTGCAGCACCGGCAGCAGCGACGCTCGGTCCCAGGCGATCGCGTCGGCGGCCGGGCAGTAGAACGCGTTGCCCTCCACGTCCGCGGCCTTCTGCGTGCACGGTGGCGGCTTCGCGGTGGAGTCGGCCGTGTCGACCGAGAAGTAACCGCCGCTCAGCGGCTTCCACGGCTTGTTGAACGTGGCCTGGAACGACTCGCTCCAGTACTCGTCGATGTCCGTCAGCGCGGTCGCGGCCAGCTTGTCGATCGGGCCGTTGTCCGAGCCGCGGACCTGGATCGTGGCGCTGGACGCCTCTTTCTTCACCACCTTGGCGGCACGCGGGCGCCCTGGGATCTCGGCGGTGCAGCCCACCGCGAGCAGGGCGGTGGCGACGATCAGCGCGATGCTCCGGTGCCGCATGAACCCATTGTGCCTGCCGGCCGGTCTCAAGGGCGTCCCAGTCGTCCAAGTCAGGCGCATACAAGGGGCAACGTGCGCCGGGCTGATCAGGTTCACCCGCCCGGCACACGCCGTTTGGATCAGTCGGATTCGACTGACGGATCAGGAACGAGCCACAGCACGCCCGACGGCGGTAGCTGCAGGATCGCGGAGTACGGCCGCCCGTGCCACGGCTTGGCCTCCGCCTCGACGCCACCGAGGTTGCCCACACCGGAACCGCCGTAGTGCGCGGCGTCTGTGTTCACGAGCTCCTTCCAACGTCCGGACGAGGGCAGGCCGACGCGGTAGTCGTGGTGCGGCGACCCGGAGAAGTTCGCCACGCAGGCGAGCGTCGCGCCGTCCTCACCGACCCGCAGGAACGACAGCACGTTGCCCGCCGAGTCGTTCGCGTCGATCCACTGGAACCCCTCGGGCGTGACGTCGTGCGAGAACAACGCCGACGCCCTCTTGTACACCGAGTTCAGGTCCCGCGTCAGCGCCTGGATGCCCTGGTGCAGCGGCTCCTGCTCGACCAGGTGCCAGTCCAGGGACCGCGACTCCGACCACTCCTGCCGCTGCCCGAACTCACCACCCATGAACAGCAGCTGCTTGCCCGGATGCGCCCACATGAACGCCAGCAGCGACCGCACGCCGGCGGCCTTGTTCCAGTCGTCACCTGGCATGCGCTGCCACAGCGAGCCCTTGCCGTGCACCACCTCGTCGTGCGAGAGCGGCAGCACGAAGTTCTCACTCCACGCGTACACCAGCGAGAACGTCATCTCGTTGTGGTGGAACGAGCGGTGGATCGGCTCGCGCGACAGGTAGTGCAGCGAGTCGTGCATCCAGCCCATGTTCCACTTGAAGCCGAACCCGAGCCCGCCCAGGTGCGTCGGCCGCGTGACGCCCGGCCACGCCGTCGACTCCTCGGCGATCATGACCACGCCGGGGTGCCGCTTGTACACGGTCGCGTTCAGCTCCTGCAGGAACCGCACCGCCTCGAGGTTCTCCCTGCCGCCGAACTCGTTGGGCAGCCACTGGTCCGCCGGTCGCGAGTAGTCGAGGTAGAGCATCGACGCGACGGCGTCCACGCGCAGACCGTCGAGGTGGAACTCCTCGATCCAGTACAGCGCGTTCGCCACCAGGAAGTTGCGGACCTCGTTGCGCCCGAAGTCGAAGACGTACGTGCCCCAGTCGAGCTGCTCACCGCGGCGCGGGTCGGCGTGCTCGTACAACGGCGTGCCGTCGAACTTCGCGAGCGCCCACGAGTCCTTCGGGAAGTGCGCGGGCACCCAGTCCACCAGCACGCCGATGCCGCGCTGGTGCAGCGTGTCCACGAAGTACCGGAAGTCGTCCGGCGATCCGAACCGCGAGGTCGGCGCGTAGTACGAGGTGACCTGGTAGCCCCACGACCCGCCGAACGGGTGCTCGGCCACCGGCAGCATCTCGATGTGCGTGAAGCCCATGTCCTCGCAGTAGTCCGCGAGCTCGACGGCCAGTTCCCGGTAGTTCAGCCCGGGCTTCCAGGAACCGAGATGCACCTCGTAGGTCGACATCGGCGCGTTCGCCCACTGCGTGGCCTCGCGCCGGGCCTCCCACTCCGCGTCCTGCCACTGGTACTCGGACCGCGTGACGATCGAGGCCGTCTGCGGCGGCACCTCCGTGGCGAACGCCATCGGGTCGGCCTTCTCGTGCCAGATGCCGTCCTGGCCGAGGATGCGGAACTTGTACCGCGAGCCCACCACGACGTTCGGCAGGAACACTTCCCACACACCGCTGGAACCCATGGAGCGCAACGGGTTCGCGCGCCCGTCCCAGCCGTCGAAGTCACCGGTCACGCGCACACCGCGCGCGTTCGGCGCCCACACCGCGAACGAGATGCCGGTGACGTCACCGGAAGCCGTCTCGTAGGAACGGACGTGCGCGCCGAGCACGTCCCAGAGCCGTTCGTGCCGGCCCTCGCCGATCAGGTGCAGGTCCAGCTCGCCCACGGTCGGCAGCCACCGGTACGGGTCGTCGACCTCGACCGCCGGACCGCCGTTGTACTTCACCAGGAGCCGGTAGTCGCCGGGCACCTCGGGCAGCTCGCCCTCGAAGAGCGCGTCGGCGATGCGGGGCAGCTCGACCTGCTTGTCGCCCCAGGCCACCGCGACCGAAGTCGCGCCGGGACGCAGTGCCCGCGCGATCACCTGGTCGCCGACGGAGTGCACACCCAGCACCGAGTGCGGGTCGTGGTGCGCACCTGACAGGAGTCGGTCCAGGTCGGCCTTCACGGCTTACTCTCCTCCAGAAGTCATCCGGGCGATCGACGACAGCGGAACCGTCAACCACTCCGGCCTGTTGGCGTGCTCGTATGCGACCTCGTAGACCGCCTTGTCCAGCTCGAACGCGCGCAGCAGCTGCACGTGGTCCCGCGGGTCCTCCGCCACCTCGGCGTAGCCGTCGCAGAACGCCGCCCGGTTGCGCTTCGTCCACTCCATCGCGCGGTAGGCGAGCTGGTCGTCATCGGGCTGGCCGACGAGCAGCTGCCGTGCCGCGTAGTCGAACGACCTCAGCATCCCCGCCACGTCGCGCAACGGCGACCGCAGCGCGAGGCGGTCCTCGACCTTGGCGGCCGGCTCGCCCTCGAAGTCGATCAGCAGCCAGCCGTGCACGGTCCGCAGCACCTGGCCGAGGTGCAGGTCACCGTGGATGTGCTGGATCGGGAGCGCGCCGATGTGCTCGCGCGCCTCCTCGAACGCGGCACGCAGCGGTTCCTCGTGGCGGCCCAGTTCCGGCACCGCCTCCAGCACTACGCCGAGACGTCGTTGCATGCCGGCGATGGCCCGCGAGATCGCGTCCTCGTCGGCGATCCGGGTGCCCAGTGCCTCCGCCAGGTCGGCGTGCACCTTCGCGACCGCGTGGCCGAGTCGTTGCGCCTCGCCGGCGAAGTCGCCACCGACCTCGAACGCGTGCAGGTCGGCCTCGGCCATCAGGTCGCGCACCGAGGTCTTGGCCATGTCCCAGCCCTCGACCGCGTCCGGCAGGAACTCCTGCAGCATCGCGAGGGTGACCTGCTCGCCGTTCAACGACGTCGAGATCGCGCCCAGCGGCTGCGCGATGTGCTCGCAGCCGACCGAACGCAACGCGCGGTGCAGCGTCAGGTCGCGGTTCTCGCCGTTCGCGAGCTTGCGGAAGATCTTCAGGATGTACTGCTGGCCGTAGATCAGCGACGTGTTGGACTGCTCGACGCCGATCGGCCGTCCGCGCAGGCCCGAGCGCAGTTCGGTGCCCGGTTCGTGCGCGAAGGTGATGCCGTCCACCTCGTGCCCGGTCGCGATCCGGTCGAGCAGCACGCCGTTGTGCTCGGGGTCGAGCAGCACGTCCCAGGCGCCGGTGCTCAGGCTCAGAGCGCCCTGGTACTGCTCGGTGCGGCCCGGCTGCTCGACCTCGAAGATCACGTGCACCAGATCGCCGTCCACCACCGTCGTCCTCAGTGGACGGACGGCCGTGATCGGCTTGTCCTTGCCGCCGAACCACCTGGCGGCCGGGAGCAGATCGGGTAGTGAGGCGACCAGCTTCTCGACTAGTTCGTGGGGGTCGGTCACGCGGGGATTCACCTCATCTCGCTGTCGTCGCCCGCCTCTACCAGCTGGAACCAGTAGAAACCGTGACCCGGAAGGGTCAGCAGGTAGGGGAGTTCCCCGATCGCGGGGAATTTGACACCTCCGGTGAGCTCCATCGGCGCGTGGTCGCGGTGCTCGGAGAGGTCCAGCTCGACGGGTTGCGGGAAGCGTGACAGGTTGTTCACGCAGAGCACGATGTCCTCGCGGCCGTCCGGGCGCTTCCACTGCCGCTTGTAGGCGAGCACGCTTGGGTTGGAGCCGCCGAGCTCGGTGAAGTCGCCCTCGGCGAACGCGTGGTGCTGCTTGCGCACCTCGATCATGTGCCGGGTCCAGTTGAGCAGCGACGTCGAGCTGTTGAGCTGCGCCTCGACGTTGAGGCCCTGGTAGCCGTAGACCGGGTCCATGATCACCGGCAGGTAGATCCGGCCCGGGTCGCACGACGAGAAGCCCGCGTTGCGGTCCGGGGTCCACTGCATCGGCGTGCGCACCGCGTCGCGGTCCTGCAGCCAGATGTTGTCGCCCATGCCGATCTCGTCGCCGTAGTACAGAACGGGCGAGCCGGGCAGCGACAGCAGCAGCGCGGTGAACAGCTCGTGCTGGTTGCGGTCGTTCTCCAGCAACGGCGCGAGACGACGGCGGATGCCGATGTTCGCCTTCATCCGCGGGTCTTTGGCGTACTCCGAGTACATGTAGTCGCGCTCTTCGTCGCTGACCATCTCGAGCGTGAGCTCGTCGTGGTTGCGCAGGAAGATGCCCCACTGCGCGTTCTCCGGGATGGCCGGCGTCTGCGCCAGGATCTCCGAGATCGGGAACCGCGACTCCCGCCGCACCGCCATGAAGATCCGCGGCATCAACGGGAAGTGGAACGCCATGTGGCACTCGTCGCCGCCGACGGCCTGATCACCGAAGTACTCCACGACGTCCGACGGCCACTGGTTCGCCTCGGCCAGCAGGACGCGGCCGGGGAACTCGTCGTCGACGACCTTGCGGCACTTCTTCAGGAACTCGTGCGTGCGCGGCAGGTTCTCGCAGTTCGTGCCTTCCTCTTCGAAGAGGTACGGCACGGCGTCGAGGCGGAACCCGTCGATGCCGAGGTCGAGCCAGAAGCGCAGGGTGTCGAGCATCGCCTCCTGCACGTCCGGGTTCTCGAAGTTGAGGTCCGGCTGGTGGCTGAAGAAGCGGTGCCAGAAGAACTGCCCGCGCACCGGGTCGTACGTCCAGTTCGACGACTCCGTGTCCACGAAGATGATCCGCGCGTCGCTGTAACGCGAGTCGTCGTCGCTCCAGACGTAGTAGTCGCCGTACGGGCCCGTGGGGTCCTGCCGCGACTGCTGGAACCACGGATGCGCGTCGGACGTGTGGTTAAGCACCAGGTCGGTGATCACCCGGATCCCGCGCCGGTGCGCCTCCTCCAGGAGGTACACGAAGTCCTCGACGGTGCCGAACTCCGGCAGCACCGCCCGGAAGTCGCTGATGTCGTACCCGCCGTCGCGCAACGGGGACGCGTAGAACGGCGGCAGCCAGAGACAGTCGACGCCCAGCCACTCCAGGTAGTCGAGGCGCGAGGCGAGTCCTCTGAGGTCGCCCGTGCCGTCGCCGTTGGAGTCGCTGAACGCCCGGACCAGGACCTCGTAGAAGACAGCGCCCTTGTACCAGTCCGGGTTGGGCTTCGCCTGCCTCGCGGACCGGAAGTCCTCTGCCTGAGGCTCGACCAGCAGACCGTCGTCGTTGACGGCTTCTCCGGTGTGCGGGACACCATCCAACCCGAGTACAGCGTCGGGACGGGAGTCGTCGGCCATTGTTCCCACCTCGTCGGGGGTTGTGCGGTTGATCAGCTGAAACGCCGCTGAAGGCTGACGACGTGCGCGGTGGCACGCCATGGTTCGAGGCGGATGTAGTTCGCCTGTCCCCAGTCCCAGGTCTCCCCGGTGACCTCGTCGTGCGCGATCACGCGTTCGTGCCAGTCGAATCCGAGCTCGGGCAGGTCGAGGTACAACGTCCCCTCCTGCGCGTTGTGCGGATCGAGGCTCACGACGACCACGACCGTGTCGCCCGTCGCCGGGTCGCGCTTGGAGAAGGCGACCAACGCGTCGTTCTCGACGCTCTGGAACTTCAGCGTGCGCATCTGCTGGAGTGCGGGATGCGCCTTGCGGATGTGGTTCAGCTTGCGCAGCCACGGTTCGAGCGAACGCCCGTCGGCCAGTGCGCGCGCGTAGTCCCGTGGACGCAGCTGGTACTTCTCGGAGTTGAGGTACTCCTCGCTGCCGGGCTTCACGGCCTCGTACTCGAACAGCTCGTAGCCGCTGTACACGCCCCACGTGGGGGAGAGCGTGGCCGCGAGGGCCGCGCGGAGCCCGAACATTCCGGGACCGCCGTGCTGCAGCGACTCGTGCAGGATGTCCGGCGTGTTCACGAACAGGTTCGGCCGTGCCTCGTCCCAGTGGTCGCGGACGTCCTCGCCGAACTCGATCAGCTCCTGCTTGCCCGTCCGCCACGTGAAGTACGTGTAGGACTGGGTGAAGCCGAGCTTCGCCAGGCCGTAGAGGCGGGCCGGGCGGGTGAAGGCCTCCGCCAGGAACAGCGTGTCCGGGTAGACCTCCTTCACCTTCCAGATCAGCCACTGCCAGAAGTCCGGCGGCTTGGTGTGGGGGTTGTCGACCCGGAAGATCCGCACCCCGTGCTCGGCCCAGAAGAGGACCACGCGCAGCACCTCGTGGTAGAGGCCCTGCGGGTCGAGGTCGAAGTTGATCGGGTAGATGTCCTGGTACTTCTTGGGCGGGTTCTCGGCGTACATGATCGTGCCGTCGGGCTGCGTCGTGAACCACTCCGGGTGCTTGAGCACCCACGGGTGATCAGGCGCGCACTGCAGCGCGAAGTCGAGAGCCACTTCCAGACCGAGGTCGTTCGCCCGTGCGACGAGCGCGTCGAAGTCCTCGATCGTGCCGAGCTGCGGGTGGATCGCGTCGTGCCCGCCCTCGTCCGCGCCGATGGCCCACGGTGATCCCGTGTCTTCCGGCGTCGCGACGAGCGTGTTGTTGGGGCCCTTGCGGTTGACCCTGCCGATGGGGTGGATCGGCGGGAAGTAGACGACGTCGAAGCCCATCGCCGCGACCCGGTCCAGTTCCTTGGTCGCCGTGGCGAAGGTGCCGTGCACCGCCTGGCCGGTCTCGTCGATCCCGCCGGTGCTGCGCGGGAAGAACTCGTACCAGGAGCCGTACGCCGCCTTCTTGCGGTCGCACCAGATCTTGTGGGTCTTGCCCTTGGTGATCAGCTCGCGCACCGGGTGCTCGAACATCAGCTTCTGCACGTCGGCCGCGAACGCCGGCGCGACGCGTTCGGCCAGCGGCCGGTCCTCGTCGCGCAGGGCCGTCGCCGCGGAAGTGAGCAGAGCTCGCTCTTGCCTTCGATCGGGTCGCCTTGCCACCCGATCGAGTAGCTGGGCACCGATTTCGAGATCATTTGCGAGATCACCGGGGCCCTGCCCCGCCGCGATCTTCACCTCAACGGCGTGGTTCCAGGTGCCCCAAGGGTCACTCCACGCATCGATCCGGAACGTCCAAGCGCCTTCTTGGTCCGGAACCACGGTCGCGCCCCACCGATCGAGGCCGATTCCGACCTCGTGCATGCGGGTCTGCCGAGCGACTCGGTCGTTCGGTCCTCGCCAGCTGACTGTGGCCGCGAGTTTGTCGTGTCCCTCGCGCCACACCGTGGCCTGGACCGGAATGTGTTCCCCCACAACGGCTTTGGCTGGATATCTACCAGCCGACACCACCGGGGATACGTCGTCGATACCGAGTCGTCCGCTCATCGGCAACGCCCTTCCGCCGTGTCGCTTCGCGTCAATCAGTAATCCTGCCTTGCTCGATCAAGCCGTCTGACAGCGGGTTACCCCTTGTAGATCCGTACCCCGCCACTGTCGATCGCACACCTTGAGCGCTCATCGTGTCCAGGGTCTCTCGGCCACGTTGTCTCCATTTGGCGTCCTCTTCATTGGACTCTTCCTCGACAACTCACCGTGTTAAGAGGGCGCTACAGGTACCGTGCGCGCGTGAACAAGCTTGGCGATCGCTACGTACTGCTCGATCAGCTCGGCGCGGGTGCGATGGGCGTCGTGTGGAGGGCACGCGACGAGTTCCTGCACCGTGACGTGGCGGTCAAGCAGCTACTTCTCAACGACGTCCAGTCGAACGAGTTCCACGAGGCCGTGCAGCGCGCCATGCGTGAAGGCCGCATCGCCGCGCGCTTGCAGCACCCGAACGCGATCGCCGTGTACGACGTCGTGGTCGAGGACGGCAAACCGTGCCTGGTCATGGAGTATTTGCCGTCCCGCAACCTCTCCGCGATCTTGGAGAACGGCCCGATGCCCCCGATGGAGGCCGCGCGCATCGGCTCGCTGGCCGCCGGGGCGCTCGCCGCCGCCCACGCCGCGGGGATCGTGCACCGCGACATCAAGCCGGGCAACGTCCTCATTGGACGCGACGGCACCGTCAAGATCACGGACTTCGGCATCTCGCGCGCGTTGGGCGACGTGGCCGTGACCAAGACCGGCATGCTCGCCGGCACCCCCGCCTACCTCGCGCCGGAACTGGCCCGCGGCGCCGCACCCGCGCCGCCGTCGGACGTGTTCTCGCTCGGCGCGACGATCTACGCGATGACCGAGGGCGAGCCGCCGTTCGGCAAGAGCACGAACGACCTGGGCCTGCTCTACAAGGTCGCGCGCGGCGAGACCCGCCCGCCGATGCGCTCGGGCCCGCTCACCGGCCTGCTGATCAGGCTGCTGGCGAACGAGCCGTCGCAGCGCCCCACCGCCGCCCAGGCGGCCGAGGAGCTCAAGGCGATCGCGTCCGGCGCCCCGGTCCCGGTCACCCGAGTGATCCCGCCGCGCCCGATGACCCCGCCGTCCGGCACCGCCGTGTTGGGCGCGGGCACCATGCAGGGCCCGCCGCCGCGCACCATGCCGCCCCAGGCACCGCGCACCCGTCCGCCCGCGCCACTGCCCGAGACCTATGACGACTACGACGACTACGAGCCCGAACCGGAGCCGAAGAAGAACCGCGGCCTCGCGGTCGTCGCCGCGATCCTCGGCGTGCTCCTGATCGCCGGCGTCGCCTACGCGATCGTGAACATGGGCGACAAGGACAGGACCACCGGCGCCGGTCCCACCACGACGCAGAAGACCACGTCGCAGGCCCAGGAGCCCACCTCCGAGAAGCCGACGGCCAGCAAGCCCGCGGCCACCTCCGAGAAGCCGCCGCCGCAGACCTCCCAGAGCCAGCCGCCGTCGTCGAAGCCGCCGGCCACGAAGTTCACCCCGGCCCAGGTCACCACCTTCGTGAAGCAGCACTACGCCAAGCTGCCCTCGAACGTCGAGGCCGCCCGCAACGACTGGGACCCGGACCAGGCACCCGGCCTGGCGGGCGAGAAGGCCTTCTGGAGCAAGTTCTCGAAGGTCGCGGTCCAGGGCAACCCGGTGGTCACGTCCAACGACGACGGCACGTTCTCGGTGACGACGGCGTTGCAGCTCACTGATGCCGAGTCGAACAAGACCGACACCAAGGAGCACACGCTCGAGATCTCCGGGAAGGGCGCCAAGCTGCTGATCACGGGCGAGGAGAAGGGCTGACCGGTGCGGCTCGTCAACGCCGAGATCTTGAAGATCACCGGGCCCGTCGAGGTGGATCTCGGTGCCCTCGACGTGTCCGGCCTGGCGACCAGGCTTCGCGACGTGCTCGAGTGGGGCGCCGCGGGCAAACGGCCCGAGATGCACGTCTCGGCTGCTCAAGGCCCGTCCGCGTCTTGACCGGTTCTGCAAGTCGTTGCAGGTCTGACCGGGAACGTTGTCAGGCACTCAGGGGTGGCAGGTAAGTTCGCTCGTCATGCGAGCACTTCGCCGGTTCACCGTCCGAGCCAGCCTGCCGGAGCCCTTGTCCGCGCTGAGCACGCTCGCCACCAACCTGCGCTGGACGTGGCACCCGCCCACGCAGGACCTCTTCGCCTCGATCGACCCGCGTGTCTGGTCCGAGGTGGGTGGCGACCCGTTGCGCCTGCTCTCCGTCGTCGACGCGGGGAAGCTGGAGTCACTCGCGAGAGATGAGCAGTTCCTGCTCAGGCTCCACGCGCTCGCCTCCGACCTGGAGCGTTATGTCGGAGGGCCGCGCTGGTACCAGCGCAGGCAGGAGGAGATCACCCAGCGTCGTGAGCACGGGGCACCGGACACACCGCTGCCCACGAGCGTCGCCTACTTCTCGATGGAGTTCGGCGTGCACGAGGCGCTGCCGAACTACTCGGGTGGTCTCGGCATCCTCGCCGGCGACCACCTCAAGGCAGCTTCCGACCTGGGCGTTCCGCTCATCGCCGTGGGTCTGCTCTACCGGTCCGGGTACTTCCGGCAGTCGCTGTCGCTCGACGGCTGGCAGATCGAGCACTACCCGGTGCTCGACCCGCGCGGCCTGCCGCTGGAGCTGCTGACCGAGCCGTCCGGGCTGCCGTTGCTGGTCCACGTGGCCATGCCGGGCGACCGGATGCTGCGCGCGAAGATCTGGAAGGCGCAGGTCGGGCGCATCCCGTTGCTGCTGCTCGACTCGGACGTGGAGCAGAACGACGAGGACCTGCGCGGCGTCACCGACCGGCTCTACGGCGGCGACCAGAACCACCGGATCCGCCAGGAGATCCTCGCGGGCATCGGTGGTGTGCGCGCCGTCCGCACGTTCTGCGAGCTCACCGGCCACGCCCAGCCCGAGGTGTTCCACACCAACGAGGGTCACGCCGGGTTCCTCGGCCTGGAGCGGATCCGCGAGTACATCACCAACGACGGCCTCGACTTCGACCAGGCGCTCACGGCCGCGCGTGCCGGTGCGGTGTTCACGACGCACACGCCCGTGCCCGCCGGCATCGACAGGTTCCCCGTCGACCTCGTCCAGCACTACTTCGGCGCCGAGAACCTCGTCCCCGGCGTGAACACCCAGCGCATCCTCGCGCTGGGGGCCGAGGACAACCCCGGCATGTTCAACATGGCCCACATGGGCCTGCGGCTCGCCCAGCGCGCGAACGGTGTGTCCAAACTGCACGGTGAGGTCAGCCGGGACATGTTCCGCGCCCTCTGGCCGAACTTCGACGGCACCGAGGTGCCGATCGGCTCGGTCACCAACGGCGTGCACGGCCCGACGTGGGCGGCCGCCGAGATGAGCAAGCTGCTCGGAGCGTCCGAAGCGGACACCCAGACCAGCTCCGGGTTCGGCATCGGCGCGTTCGAGCCGGTCACCGACGCGGGGCTGTGGGAGCTGCGGTCGACGTTGCGCGGCCGCCTGGTCGACGAGGTGCGGCGCCGGCTGCGCGAGTCGTGGCTGCAGCGCGGCGCGTCGGCGCTGGAACTGGGCTGGACCGACGGCGTGTTCGACCCCGGCGTGCTGACCGTGGGCTTCGCACGGCGCGTGCCGACGTACAAGCGCCTCACGCTGATGCTGCGCGACCCGGAGCGGCTGCGTTCGCTGCTGCTGCACCCCGAACGGCCCGTGCAGCTCGTCGTGGCGGGCAAGTCGCACCCGGCGGACGACGGCGGCAAGGCGTTGATCCAGCAGATCGTGCGCTACGCCGACGAGGCGGGCGTGCGGCACCGGATCGTGTTCCTGCCGGACTACGACATGTCCATGGCCCGGTACCTGTACTGGGGCTGCGACGTGTGGCTGAACAACCCGATGCGCCCCCTCGAAGCGTGCGGCACGTCCGGCATGAAGTCGGCGTTGAACGGTGGCCTCAACCTGTCCATCCGGGACGGCTGGTGGGACGAGCTGTACGACGGCTCCAACGGCTGGGCCATCCCGACGGCGGACGGCGTCAACGACCCGGTCCGCCGGGACGACCTGGAGGCCAACGCCCTGTACGAGCTGCTCGGCCAGCAGGTCGCGCCGCTGTTCTACGACCGCGGCGAGGACGGCGTGCCGACCCGCTGGATGTCGATGGTCCGGCACACGCTGGCCTCGCTCGGCCCGGTCGTGCAGGCCTCCCGCATGGTGCGCGAGTACGTGGAGACCTACTACGCGCCGGCCGCCGCGTCCGCGCAGAACGTCGTCGGTGAGGGCTACCGGGGCGCCAAGGAGCTCTCCGCCTACCGGCACCGGCTGCGCGCGTCGTGGACGCGGGTGCGGGTGCTCGACAGCGACCTGGTGCTCGGCGGTTCCTCGGTGCCGGTGCTCGGGTCGCCGGTCATCGTGCGGGCACGCGTCGAGCTGGCAGGGCTGGAACCGTCCGAAGTGGACGTCCAGGTCGTGCTGGGCAAGGTGTCGCACGACTCCGACGAGCTGAAGGACATCGTGTCCGCGCCGATGAACTACGCGGGCAATGGCAACTACGAGGCGGAGGTGCCGCTGCCGCACGCCGGTGCGCTCGGCTACACCGTGCGCGTGCTGCCGCGACACGGCCTGCTGGCGACGTCTGCGGAACTTGGCAGGGTCGTTCTGGCTAGTTGATCGCTTTACTAGATCACCACAGGGCATCCAGTTCGTCTTCAAACGGCGGGCTGGATGCCCTGATGTGTTCGTCTTCCTTGTTGCCTGTTCACTGCTCGTGACGAGCTTCAGGCGTGTGCCCGACTTACGGCTTCCCTCAAACGAATGACCCCTTTTTCGAGTGGGTGAATTCGTGATCTCCGCTGGTAGGGGCACGTGTGCAGGCTTACGCTCCTTGGCATGGAATGAACCGCTCCTGAATTCGTAGAGAGATTTCCGGTGCGGCTCCAAGTGAATTGCGCATTGAGGAAGAAGGTAGCCGTGAAGAAAACGATTACCGCACTCTCGCTCGTCGCAGCTCTGTTCACCGCCTCGACCATCCCGGCTGCCAGTGCGTCACCCGCCGCGCCAGAACTCCCAGCCGCCTGCGCAGGTCTCGTGCAGGACCTCGCCGGAAAACTCACGAAAACCGTCAGCAGTCTTCTGCCTCTGCCCAACGTGGGTGCCGTGACACCGTTGATCGGTGACCTTCTCGGCCTCGTGACCGCGTTGCAGAGCTCGGGCTGTCTGCCGACACCCCCGGTGAGCGTGCCGGGCGTGCCGATACCGGTGAAGACGGCCGAGTACACCGGCCCGGTCGACCAGTGCCTGCCGGTCGTGCTGAACCTGATCTCCACCATCGCGGGCCTCGGCGGCACGGTCCTCGGCGCCGCCGGCGGTGCGCTACCCGACGTCGGCAAGCTCACCGGCCTGCTGACCACGTTGCTCAAGACCGTCACCGACCTGCTGAGCAAGTGCGGCCTGCCGGCGCCTCCCGGCGGCCTGCCCTCACTGCCCGGCCTCCCCGGACTGCCGGTCGAGAACAGCTGATCTGAAAATCGCGGGGTGAGAAGGGCCCGTCACCGGTCTCGGTGACGGGCCCTTCTCGTGTGTGCGGAGCGTAGTATTCCGTTTGGGTCGGAATAACCGCATCGAGCTGCGCGGTCACCCATTTGTCGCAGTTCAAGTGTTTTTCGGTAAAGCACACAATGGTGCTACCGATTCGTTTCTGCGCGGAAGTTGTGGTTAACCTGCAATTGCTCGATCCGCTGCAAGCAGAACGGAAACAACGCAGATGATCAAGAAGGCAATCGTCCTCGGAGTCGCAATCGCAGGCATGGGCTTGTTCGCGTCGACCGCACAGGCCGCTCCCACCCAGAGCAGGGATGTGCTGGACACGCAGCTGGTGGGCCCGATCTCCATCACCGCGCTGTCGCACAACCCGTGGACTCCCGGCAACGGCAACGTCACCGGATCGGGCAACATCGGAGGCAACGGCAACAACGTCGGAAACAACAACAACGGCGGTAACGGCAACAGCAACGGTGGCGGCGGCAACAACGTCGGCGCGGGCAACTCGGGTGGGAACGGCAACAATTCGCCCGGTTTCCCCGGCTGATTCCGCTGAACCCAGGGGCTAGTTGATCTCCAGCCGGGCGCGGGTCGCCGCCACCCGCGGACTCCAGCCCGCGAGCTCGTGCGCTTCGGCCACGAGTTCGCGGGCCTTCGCGTTGTCGCCGTCGGCCATCCACGCCCGTGCCATGGTGATCAGGTCGTCGGCGCGGCCCACCGCGTTCTCGCTCGACTCGGCGGAGTAGCCCGCGAGCTGCCGGGCGGTCCCGGTGTCGCCCTCGATCAACGCCATGATCGCCAGCGTCCCGTTCGCGCGCTGCTTCGGATAGCCGGCCTCGTAGGCGTTGCCGAACATGCTGCGCGCGGTCTCCAGCCCGACCTCCGCCGGGAACTGGCCCGACTCGACGGCCAGCACGGCGACGCCGGCGGCGGTCGCCATGACGAACGCCAGGTCGCGCGTGCTCAGGTCCTCGCGGCCGGTCAGCCCGATCACCGTCTGCAGCGCTTCGAGGTACCGCTCGCGGGCGCACGCCGTCACGATCTTGAGCCCGACGACGGTGAGCAGTTCGGGGTGGTCGCGCACCAGCCCGGCGTAGATCCGCTCGGCCTCGTCGAGGTCACCGCGGCGGTAGGCGTCCATGCCGGCGGCCACACCCGGCCGCGCCTCCAGCTCGCCGAGCGGCCGTCCGGTCAACTTCGGCAGCGAGAACACGTACCAGCCCAGGCTGGTGTGGCCGGCCTTCTCGACCGGCACGAGTTGCAGCAGGAGGCAGGCGGTGGCGGCGAGGGCCATGCCCTTGCCGAACGCGCTGCCGATCGCGAGCCACGTCAGCGCCACGACCGCCGTGCAGAAGACGATCGCGAACACTCCGGTCAGGACGGTCCGCCTGCGCACACCCGGCTTGAGACCGGTGATCCCGATCGTGGCGAGCACGGGGACGGCGCGCAGCACGACCCGCTGGTGCGTCCACGTCCACGACTTGACCTCGGCGCCGAGGCCGATGATCACGTGCGTGATCCGGAGTCCGAAGAGGACGGCGCCGAGCGCCAGGCCCGCCTGGACGGCGGTCAGTTCCACGAGCAGGCCGACCAGAGCTCCGGCGAGGCCGAGGTAGAACTCGGAGAGGGTCCAGGCGATCGTGCCGGCGACCACCAACGCGGTCACGGCCCAGCGCACAACTGTCACGATCACCAGACGTTACCGGCGGGACAGCGGTTCCCCCTCGTCAGACCACCGGCGGCGACCCGCCCTCGCGGATCGGCAGGCCGGCCGCGCGCCAGCCCCGGTACCCGCCGACGAGGTCCGTCGCGTTGGGCAGCCCGACCCGTTGCAGGTCCCGTGCCGCCAGCGACGACGAGTAGCCCTCGTTGCACACCACGACGACGGTCGTGTCGGCGGTGAAGCCCGGCAGCCGCCAGTCGCCGTCCGGGTCGAGCCTCCACTCCAGCACGATCCGCTCGACGACGACGGAGTTCTCGATCTCGCCCTCGGCCAGCCGGTTGTGGGCCGGCCGGATGTCCACGACCAGCACGTCCTCCAGCGCGAGCACGTCGTGCGGTTCCAGCCGTTTGAGGTGCGACCGCGCCTCGTCGAGGATGGTGTCGAGGTTGCTCACGGGCCCTCCAGGTCGGCCAGCTGACGCAGCTGCGCCAGTGGCAGGCGCTGCGCGGGCAGCGGCGGGATCGAGTCGGGGATGTCGAGCAGCGACGCGTACTCGCGGGTCGGCACGAGCGGCGGCGAGTAGGCGTGCACGGTCGCGGCCGGCCCCTCGAACGGGTTGAGCACCTGGTGCGCCCGCCCGGACCCGAAGCCCAGCGCCTCCCCGGTGCCCCGCACCGCGGACCGGATCGGCCCTGCGGGGTAGCGGTAGTCCTCCTGCAACTGGCCCGTCAGCACGGTGAACGAGCCGGCCGAGCCGCCGTGGTCGTGCGGTTCGGTGCCCTGACCCGGCAGCCACGACAGCAGCCACAGCTCGACGCCCTCGGTCAGGCCCAACCGCGCCCACCAGCGGCGTTCCGGCGAGTAGTCGAGGATCTGGAGCAGTCCGGTCGTCAGTTCACTCGCCACGAACGAGGTCAGGTCGCGCAGCTCGCGCGGTGTCCACAGCGACCGGGACGGGTGGATCACGTCACGCAGCTGACTGTCCAGCACCGGGTGGAGGTCGAATTGATCTTGGTCGGCATACGTCGAGGTCACGCACTCGCTCCTGAAGGCCGCGTCGGGTACGGGGTAGCGATCAAGACGCGACGCAGGGCGCTTCTTCAGCGCATGCGTCGCGTCGAGCTACACCCGCACGACGCGACGAGCACGAGGTCGATCGTGCGGTCAGTCCAGCAATAGACGACCACGTCCGTGATGGTGCCACGAGCACTCTGAGTGTGGCTAGAGCGTCCATTTGGCGGAAGCACCTCGGACACAGAGTCAAGTAACCGCAAGGAGTTCAGCGCGGGAGCCGGAGCAGCAGCAGCGAGCGCGCCGCCACCGTCACCTCGTCCCGCGGCGCGAAGGAGCCGGGGTTGGCGGGGGAACCGTCCGTCGTCGTCGTGTCCAGGTACGGCTCGTACGACGGCCCGTAGCGCTCGTGCGGCAGCGTCACGCTGATCTCGTCCGCACCGGCGTGCATCAGCATCAGCCACGAGTCGTCGGACACGAGCTCGCCGTCCCGTGTGCGCGAGAGGCAGTTCGAGCCGTCGATGAACATGCCGAGCGTGCGGCGGCCTTCGTCGAACCAGTCCGTCTCGGCCATCTCCTGCCCGTCCGGCCGGAACCACACCAGGTCCGGGTTGCCGCTGGGCGTCGTGCGGCCCTCGAAGAACTCGGGCTGCCGCAACGCCGGCGACGACGCGCGCAGTTCGATCAGCCGTTGCGTGAACCCCAGCAACGCCTTCCCCGCGTCGCTCTCCGTCCAGTCGACCCACGAGACGCGGTTGTCGAGGCAGTACGGGTTGTTGTTGCCGCCCTGGGTGCGCCACATCTCGTCGCCCGCCGTCATCATCGGCGTGCCGGTCGACAGCAGCAGCGTCGCGAGCAGGTTCCGCGCCTGCTTGGCCCGCAGCGACAGGATCTCGGGATCGGTCGTCTCACCCTCGGCGCCGTGGTTCCACGAACGGTTGTCGTTGGTGCCGTCGCGGTTCTCCTCGCCGTTCTCCTCGTTGTGCTTGTCGTTGTACGACACCAGATCCCGCAGCGTGAACCCGTCGTGCGCGGTGATGAAGTTGATCGACTGCCACGGCCGGCGCAGGTCGTCCGCGTACAGATCTGAAGACCCCGAGAGCCGGTACGCGAGATCGCGCACGGACGTGTGGCCGCGCCAGAAGTCCCTGACCGTGTCGCGGTAGCGGCCGTTCCACTCGGCCCACTGCACCCCGAAGTCGCCGACGCGGTACCCGTCGCCGGTCGCGTCCCACGGCTCGGCGATCAGCTTGGACCGGCACAGCACCGGGTCCGTCGTGATGGCCGTCAGCAACGCGCTGTCGCGGTCGAAGAACCCGCCGCCGGGACGGCCCATGGTCGAGGCGAGGTCGAACCGGAACCCGTCGACGCCCATCTCGTCGGCCCAGTACCGCAGCGAGTCGGTGACCAGCCGCACGACCTGCGGCGACCCGGCGTCCAGCGTGTTGCCGCAGCCGGTGATGTCGACCGTGCTGCCGCCACCGGCGTGCAGGTAGTACCCCGGCGCGTCGTAGCCGCGGAAGGAGACCGTCGGCCCGTCCGGACCACCCTCGCAGGTGTGGTTGTAGACGACGTCGATCAGCACCTCGATGTTCGCCGCGTGCAGTGCCGCGACCATCGTGCGGAACTCCTGGATCTCGCGGCCCGGCTCGCTCGCGTAGGCGGCGTGCGGCGCGCAGTAGCCCAGCGGCGAGTAGCCCCAGTAGTTGCTCGCGCCCCGGCTCAGCAGCGACGGCTCGTCCAGGAACGCCTGGACCGGCAGCAGTTCGACGGTGGTGACCCCGAGCCGCGTGAGGTGCTCGATCGCCGCCGGATGCGCCAGCCCGAGGTACGTGCCGCGCAGCTTCTCCGGAATCTCCGGGTGGTTCTTGGTGAAGCCCTTGACGTGCATCTCGTAGATGACGGCCTCTTCGAACGGCACCTCGGGCCGCACGCCCGTGTCCACGCCGCCCGGTGAGCTCACGACCGAAAGAGGCACGCTGCCGAGGGAGTCGACCGCGGACGGCGGCCCGTGCATCGGATCGCCCACGTACCCGAGCACGGCGTTCAGGTCGGTGATCCCGCCCTCGATCTGCCGCGCGTACGGGTCGACCAGCAGCTTCGCCGGGTTGCAGCGCAGGCCGCGGCCCGCGTCGTACGGCCCGTGCACCCGGAACCCGTACCGCTGACCAGGCATGACGCCGGGCACGAGCCCGTGCCAGACGCCGAACGTCCGTTCGGTCAGCTCGACCCGTTTCTCCGCCCCGTCGTCGCCGATCAGGCAGACCTCGACCGCGTCGGCGACGTGGGACGTCACCGCGAACCGGACACCGCCTGCTTCGGCGTGTGCCCCCAGTGGGAACGGTCGGCCTGCCAGCACCTCGGACTCGGGTCGCGTAGCCATACCTCCGATCTTGGCATCCGGCACCGACAAAAAACTTGAGAGTTCACACAGGCGGCCCAGCGGCCTCACCCGGTGCGTGGGACACCCCGATGGAGGACCCGTGCATGGTCGTTCGGAAGAATGGAGCCGTGGCGGACGTCGACGTGACAGATCTGGTCGTGCACATGGCGGGCGTATCGGTCCGCCGCGGGAAGAACACGCTGGTCGGAAACATCGACTGGAGCGTGGAGCTGGACGAGCGCTGGGTGGTGCTGGGCCCGAACGGTGCCGGCAAGACCACGCTGCTAAGGCTCTCCAGCGCCGACCTGCACCCGACCAAGGGCAAGGTCCACCTGTTGGGTGAACGTCTGGGCAAAACGGACGTCCAGGAGCTCAAGCCCCGGATCGGTCTGTGCTCGGCGGCGCTCGGCGGCCGCATCCCGCCCGACGAGACGGTCGTCGACCTCGTCGTCTCCGCCGGCTACGCGGTGCTCGGCCGCTGGCGCGAGGAGTACGGCAAGCAGGACACCGACCGCGCCCGCGAACTGCTCGGCACCCTCGGCATGGCGCACCTCGCCGACCGCCTCTACGGCACGCTCAGCGAGGGCGAGCGCAAGCGCACGCTGATCGCCCGCGCGTTGATGACCGACCCCGAGATGCTGCTGCTCGACGAGCCCGCCGCGGGCCTCGACCTGGGTGGCCGCGAGGACCTGGTCGCGAAGCTCTCGGAGCTGGCGCTCGACCCGGACGCGCCCGCGATGGTGCTGGTCACGCACCACGTCGAGGAGATCCCGCCCGGCTTCACGCACGCGTTGCTGCTGCGCGAGGGCTCGATCGTGGCCCAGGGCCTGCTCGACGACGTGCTGACCGAGGAGAATCTTTCCAAGACCTTTGGCCAGGACCTCGAACTCCAGAAGTCCGGGGACCGCTTCTTCGCCCGCCGCAAGGTCTGAGAAGCTACCGCTAGGTAACGTGACGGCAATCGGACGGAATCGCGAGTTCGCGTCGGTCGTCCGGCCGCCGGTTCAGGTCAACCGCCGCAGGCGATTCGGCCCGAATCGGCGGCCGGACGACCGACTTCCCGGCGAACTCGCCGCCGTCTGCGGAGCAGCGGCAAAGGAGCACAGTGGCTGAGTTCGTGAGGCTTGAGGTCGAGGACGGGATCGGCACGATCCGCCTGGAGCGGCCGCCGATGAACGCCCTGAACCGGCAGGTGCAGACCGAGCTCCAGGCCGCCGCGAAGGAGGCCTCGGAGCGTTCGGACGTCTACGCGGTCATCGTCTACGGCGGCGAGAAGGTCTTCGCGGCCGGCGCGGACGTCAAGGAGTTCGCGCAGATCTCCCACGCCGAGATGACGCTGCGGGCCAAGGGCCTGTCGGACGCTCTCGGCGCGCTGGCCTCGGTGCCGAAGCCGACGGTCGCCGCGATCACCGGGTACGCGCTGGGTGGCGGCTTCGAGGTCGCGCTCGGCTGCGACCGCCGCATCGCCGGTGACAACGCGAAGGTCGGCCAGCCCGAGATCCTGCTCGGCCTGATCCCCGGCGGTGGCGGCACGCAGCGCCTCGCCCGGTTGATCGGTCCGTCGAAGACCAAGGACCTGCTCTACAGCGGCCGGTTCGTGGGCGCCCAGGAGGCGCTGCAGATCGGCATGGTCGACGAGGTCGTCGCACCCGACGACGTGTACGCCGCGGCCGTGCGGTGGGCCAAGCAGTTCGTCGGCGGGCCCGTGCTGGCGCTGGCCGCGACGAAGGCCGCCGTCGACGGTGGTCTCGACACCGACCTGGAGTCGGGTCTGAAGCTCGAAAGCCACCTCTTCGCGGCGCTGTTCGCGACGGAGGACAAGAAGGCGGGCGTGGAGTCGTTCATCGAGAACGGTCCTGGAAAGGCGAAGTTCAGTGGCAACTGACCCGGCACCCAACCCGCACGCGACCGCGGAAGAGGTCGAGGCGGCCTACAAGGACACCAAGCTCGCGCAGGTGCTCTACCACGACTGGGAAGCGGGCACGTACGACGAGAAGTGGTCGATCTCGTACGACGACCGCTGCATCACCTACGCGACGGACCGGTTCCGCGCCGCCGCGGGTGACGTCGGCCCGTACGAGCACGCGCTGGAACTGGGCTGTGGCACCGGTTTCTTCCTGCTGAACCTCATGCAGGGCGACGTGATCAAGAAGGGCTCGGTCACCGACCTGTCGCCCGGCATGGTCGAGGTCGCGCTGCGCAACGCGTCGCACCTCGGGCTGGACGTGGACGGCCGGGTCGCCGACGCCGAGCGGATCCCGTACGACGACAACACCTTCGACCTCGTCGTCGGTCACGCGGTGCTGCACCACATCCCGGATGTGGAGGCGGCGATGCGCGAGGTGCTGCGCGTTCTCAAGCCCGGTGGGAAGTTCGTGTTCGCGGGCGACCCGACGAACATCGGCAACTTCTACGCCCGCAAGCTCGGCCAGGCGACGTGGTGGCTGACCACCAACATCACCAAGGCCGTGCCGGTGCTGGGCGACTGGCGCCGTCCGCAGGAGGAGCTCGACGAGTCCTCCCGCGCGGCGGCTCTCGAGGCGGTCGTCGACCTGCACACGTTCGACCCGGACCAGCTCGAGGCGACGGCTCGTCGTGCGGGCGCTGTCGGTGTTCACGCGGTGACCGACGAGCTGTCCGCGGCCCTGTTCGGCTGGCCGGTGCGCACGTTCGAGGCCGCCGTGCCGCGCGAGAAGCTGGGCTTCGGGTGGGCGATGTTCGCCTACCGCACCTGGCAGAACCTCTCGTGGGTCGACCAGAACGTCCTCTCGAAGGTGCTGCCGCGCGAGGTGTTCTACAACGTGTCGATCACCGGTAAGAAGACTTCCTGAGTTGGGGTACGCGTTCACCTCTGCCGACGTGGCGTTCCTGCGCTCCGCCGCCGGAACCGCCGCGTTGGCCGAGGTGGACGCGTTGCCCTTTTCCGACGCTTCCCGTTTGCGGGACGTCGAAGTAGCTCGGAAGCTTCTCGGTTCGTCCTTCGCTCCGGTCGTGGAAACCGTGCTGCTTCGGCGTCGTGCGGTGTCCAAACTGGACTCCGCTGGTTCGTGGCTCTTCACGGACGATGCTCTGCAGCAGGCCACGGCGTCGACTGTCGCTCGTCATCGCGCTCTGCGGTTCGTTGGTCGCGACGTGCACGACGTGACGTGTTCGGTCGGTGCGGATCTCTTCGCGTTGAGCGCGGTGGCCTCGCGTTGTGTCGGCTCGGACCTCGATCCGGTGCGGCTTGCCATGGCGCGCAACAACGTTCCGGGGCAACTGGTCGTTCAGGCCGACGCTTTGCGGCCGGTGTCTCGCGCCGGTGCAGTCACCGCTGATCCGGCCCGCCGCGATTCCGCCGGCCGTCGCAAGTGGAATCCCTCGGACTTCGTGCCGCCGCTGGACGAGCTGTCCGAGGTGTACTCGGGCGTCGATCTCGCGGTGAAGTGCGCTCCCGGCATCGACTTCGCCGTCGCGCCGTGGGCGTCCGAGATCGAGGTCGTGTCGCTGGACGGCGCGGTCCGGGAAGCCTGCCTGTGGACCCGAGGCCTTGCCACGCCTGGGGTTTCGCGCCGCGCCTCCGTCCTGCACGGCTCGGAGTCGTGGACCCTGACGGACGCCGAACCCGACGACTGCCCGGTCGCCCCGCCCGGCACGTGGATCATCGATCCGGACGGCGCGGTCGTGCGCGCCGGCCTGGTGCGGCACTACGCGGCCCGGCACGGGTTGTGGCAGCTCGACGAACGCATCGCGTACCTCAGCGGGGACGAGCCACCGCCGGGCATCCGCGCGTTCCGCGTGCTCGAACACGGGCACTACACGGAGAAGTCGCTCAAGTCGTTGCTGAAGACGCGCGGTGTCGGCCGGCTGGAGATCCTGGTGCGCGGCCTCGATGTCGACCCGAACACGTTGCGCAAGCGGCTGAAGCTCTCCGGTTCCGCGTCGGCCACGGTCGTACTGACCCGGATCGGCTCAAAGCCCGTCTTCGTGCTGTCCGAGGCTGAGCGCACTTAGCGCGAGGTCGAGGCGCGCCTGGTCGTGTTCCGGCCGCAGCCTCTTGCCGTGCGTGAGCGTGGCGAAGCCGTGCAGCGTGCTCCAGTACAGCTCGGTGAGCGTCTCGAGATCCCGATCGCCCTTGATGGGCTCGACCGCCGCCACCAGCTCCGCGAACGCGTCGAGCAGTTCCTGCGGCACCTCGCCCGTGCCCCACGGCAGGTCGACCTGCTGCACGAACATCGCGTCGTAGAGCGCGGGCCTCTCCCTCGCGAACGCCAGGTAGGCCTCCGCTGTCGCCCGCAGCCGTGACTGCCCGCGCACCGGCCGGGCCTGGCGCAACTGCCTGGCCAGCACCCCGCACCCCTCGATCGCGACCGCGCGCACGATCGCGTCCTTGCCCTTGAAGTGGCTGTAGAGCACCGGCTGGCTGTACTCGACCTTCTCGGCGAGCCTGCGCGTGGTGACCGCGTCCCAGCCTTCCTCCTCCGCCAGTTCGCGGGCCGCGTCGATGATCAGCTGATGCCGCTCCGCGCGTTCGCGCTCGCGCCGGTTCTGAATGCTCACCCGCAAAATCTAGCACCGCTAGACATGCGAGCGCTCGCAATGTTAGCGTCGCTCCTGTCGCTAGCACTGCTAGATTCTTGCGGAGGATGCAATGCGTTTGACCACGATCCTGGGTTGGCTCGTCGTGCTGGCCGGCTTCTACTTCGGCCTCAGCTACCTGCTGAACGGCGACGCCGCGGCGTCGGGCTTCGGCATCGTCGACCCGACCGGCTACTACGTGGTGAAGGGCGTGCGCGACGTCGCGTACGCCCTGACAGCCCTGATCCTGTTGCTGATGGGCCACCGGCGGGCGCTGGGCTGGGTGATCCTGGCGGACTCGATCATCCCGATCGGCGACTGTCTAGCCGTGATCACGCACGGCGGCACGGTGGGCTACGCGCTCATGGTGCACGGCTCGGCGGCCGTGCTGGTGCTGCTCACGGCCGGTTTGCTGCTGCGGGAGACAACGCCCGAACGGCCTCGCGCAGTTCCGGCTCAGTGATCTCCCCGAGCAACAGCCCGGTCAGCACGTGGAACGCCCGCGCCAGTTCGTCGGGATGCGTGGACAACACGAGCGTCCCGGTGAACGCGCCGGCGTTCTGCAGGTCGTCCAGCCCGCGTCCCTGCACCGCGTTCACGTCTTCGCGCAGGCACCACAACGACATCACGTGGTCGCGCATCCCGTTGATCATGTAGACCGCCTGCCACGACCGTCCACGTGCGATGGACGACCGCGCGTGCAGCGCGTACAGCCAGGCAAGCCCGATGAGCTCGTCCCGGTCGGGTTGCCCGGCCTGCGGCAGGTCGTTCGTCTCACCGAACAGCAGCTTGAACGTCGGCCCGGTCGCCCCGAACTCGTCCGACGGCCAGAACGCGACGTCCACCTGCAACGTCGACCGCATCAGGAACACGCGGAACAGGACCGTGCCGCGCCGGACGTCGAGATGGCTGACGGCGCCGCACGCGTACATCAACGCGGTCCAGTCGACGACCACCGCGTCCAGGTCGCGCTCGACCGACAGCGCGAAGTCGATGTCGGACCAGCGATCTTCCCTGCCCACCGCGGCCGACCCGGTCAGCGCCGCCCCGACCACCCGTGGATCGACGTCGGCGGCGTTGACGAGGTCGCGGCGCAGCTGATCGCGCTCAGAAACCGAGAACACGGTCCAAGATTATTGGCCGCCGCACCAGCCTCGCTGGAGACCGCGACATTCCACGTCACCCGGGCTTGCGCACCAGGTTCGTGTACCCGGCCAACGCCAGCGTCGCCAATCCCCACACGGCGAGCTGCACCAGCCAGATGGCCGCCGTGAACGCCTGTCCCTTCTGCGACGCGGTGTCCAGATCGCACCGCGTCCGCATCCCGGTCATGGCCAACGGCAACCCGCGATCAAGCCCGAGCCCGACCAGTTCGACCGTCGAACAAGGAACTCCCGGGGTGGTGACCCGTTCGGCGACGTGATGTCCAGGACGCGTGTCGACCTGCCCGGCCCACCAGCCGATCGCCCCGGCGGCGACGAGCACCAGCAGCAGGGCGGCGGCGGTGCGGCGAGCCCGATATCCGTACCCGGCCAGCACTCCCCACAGCCAGTGGAACCACCGCGTCAACGTCCCGCCCAACGACTGAGGGCTGCGGCGACGCAGATCCGTCTGCTGTGCCATGAGAATCCGGCGCACCGTCCCGTCGTGGCCGGCGGCCCGTTCGACAGCGGCGAGCCGTTGGTAGGCGGAAGCGTGATAGGCCGGGGTGTGGCAGCGGATCACGTGCAGCCACTGTTCCCAGTCCCACCCCGATCCGAGGGCGGGGTAGGAGAAGTCGTCGATGCGGACGAGACCGTCGTGTTCGCACGCCGGGCCGCGGCCGAGCGCGGGGCACAGTGCGGCGTGCGGCAACCTCGTCGACACTCCCACCACCATGTGCTGGAGGTTCATCACCAGGTTCGACCCCGAACTCAGTTCGACCGCGTCCGCACAACCGAACCTGCCGTCGACGTGGGTGCCGATCAGGCTGAGCGCGGGGCCGTCGCCGCCCGCGGAGAACCTGTTCGCGCCGATCATGATCAACGAGTCGCCGATGCGGGCGCGGTCGGCCCGGAGAGCGGGACCGGCCGTGTTCGTCACCGTCGCGCCGGCGAACTGGAGCGCGTTTCCGATGCGGGCGCCGGCCAGGTCGGCCGCACCGAACTCGTCGTGCCCGGTGAGGAGGAGGCGGTCCCGCAGCAGGAGGTTCCCGCCGACCTGGATCCCGTTCGACTCCAGCGCGGGTCCCGCGGCGTTGATGATCTCCGTGTCCCTCATCTCGACATGTCCTGAGATGTGGGCGCTGACGAGGCGGACCGCACCCTCTTCGCCGTGCCCGGTGATCCGGTTGCCCTTCCGCAGGGAGAAGTTGCCGCCGACGGTGATGTTGTCGAAGACCAGCGCGGCCCCGGCGCCGTTGGTGACCTCGGACTCCGTCACCTTGAAGTTCGCCGCGACGTGGGCGCCGAAGAGGTTGAGCGCGCTGCGGCCGGACCCGGCGATCCGCACACCTCGCAAGGTCAGGTTGCCGCCGGCCTTCAGCCCGTCGGCGTGCAGCGCGGCGCCGCCGGTGTTGGTGATCTCCACGTCCGCGAACTCGACGTCGCCCGCGATGCGGGCGTCCAGAAGCCTGATCGTGCCGCGGGGGTCGTCTCCGGTGATCCGGATCCCGCCGCGCAGGAACAGGTCACCGTCGAGCTGGAGGCCGTTCGCGTGGATCCCCGCACAACTCCCGCCGTAGAAGTGCAGTTCCGGCAAGCTCGCGTAACGGGCCATGACGGGTTCGTCGAGCGTGCAGTCGCTGAAGCTCAAGCCCGCCACAGCTTTCACGCGGACGAGGTCGAGGGTGCCCTCGATCCGAACCCCGCGCAGTTTCACCCCGCCAGGATCGAGCTCGCCGCGGCGACCCATCAGCAGTTCCCGGATCAGCCCGGCCCGCACCACGGTGCCGGGCTCGGCGCACTCCAGCCACTCGCCGTCGCGGGCCGCCCTGATGAGCCGCTGCTCGATGTCGGTCACTTCGGGATCATCCCCTCGGTGGGGGCGGCTCAGCCGGTGAACCGAGCCGCACCCACCGGGATGGCCTAACCCAGTGCCACGGCGAAGATGTGCATGTCGCCGTCATCCGGCAGCACGACGCTCGCCAGCGTCTTGCCCTCCGGAGCCACGTACGTCTTCGTCGCGAAGATGTGCGTGGCGACCTTCTCGTTGCCGCCGCCCAGCGTGTTGCGGTATGGCGTGTTCGCGACGATCACGTTGCCGTAGCTCGGTGCCGCCCCGCCGCCGCCCAGCGTCCAGTCGCTGAAGCCGATGTCCACCGACGCCGTGGTGCCGTCCGTGAACGTCACCGTGGCCGGCTTCGTTCGCGCTCCGTTGGCCGCGGAGCCGACGAAGGCGAGCTTGGTTCCGGACAGGGCAAGCGTTTGCTTCTTGGCGGTCGCGTTGTCGGGACGGCCGGGAGGCGACGACGGCCACGTGAACGTGAGGCCGTCGACGGTCGCGGTGCCGCCCGGCGGAAGACCGGCCGTGGCCAGCGCTTCCCGCGAGTAGCTGTAGCCGCCGCCGTCGAAGTCGCCCTCGCCGTCCGCGTCGGCGGAGGCGCCCACGTTGTTCACGGCGGCGAGCATGCTGCCCGCCGGCGCGACCTTCACCGTCTGCGGCAGCACGACCGGCTTGGCCGCGCCCTCGACGTTCACCGTCACGGTGATGTCGTAGAAGCCTTGTGCCGCATCGGGTGCGGCCGTGACCGTGAACTCCGAAGGCACGGCACCGGTGGTGGGCGTGAACTTCAGCGTCTCCGGGCCGGTGACCGTGTAGGTCGCCTTCGGGTCACCGTCGTAGAGCTTGACCGAGTTGACCTTCGCCGTGACCGACTTGCCGGGCTCGAGCACGAGCTGCCGCGGTTCGACGGTCAGGAAGTACGGCTGGTCGTGCTTGATCGGCTTCTCGCCGTCGCGGAACGACGGCGGGGCGTCGGAAGCACCGGTGCCCCAGGAAGAAGCGGTCTTGCCCAGCACGAAGTCCAGCTTGCCGCCGCGTTCCACGAACGACTCCGGCAGCCACGTCTTCGAGGACGCCTTGCCGTTGACCTTCAACGACTGCACGTACTTCGTGGCGGCGTTGGCCTGGGGTGCGGTGATCGTGATGTCCTTGCCGCCACCGCGGTTGATCTTCACCGACGTGAACAGCGGGCTGCTCAGCACCAGCTCGGCGCGCGACGGCACCTGCGGGTAGATGCCCATCGCGGTGAACACGAACCACGACGACATCGCGCCGAGGTCGTCGTTGCCGGGAATGCCGCCGGGGGCGTTCTTCCACAGCGTGCCGATCGTCTCGCGCAACGTCTCCTGCGCCTTGGCGGGCTGGCCCGTGTAGTTGTAGAGCCACGGCACGTTCACGGACGGCTCGTTGTCCAGTTCGGACTTCGCGCCACCGCGACCCGTCAGAGCCCAGCTGCCGTCGGCGTTGTGGAAGAAGTCGTCCAGCCGCTTGTTGGCGCGTTCCTTGCCGCCCAGCGAGTCGACGAGGCCGGCGACGTTGTGCGTGACCATCCACGTGTACTGGGCGCTGCTGCCCTCCACGAACCCGTTGCCCGTGTCCGGCGTGAAGTCCTTGACCCACGTGCCGTCGGCGTTGCGGTTGCGGATGTAACCGCCGGCGCTGTCGGCGACCGGGTCGAAGTTGTTCTGCCACCACTGCGCGCGTTCGGCGAACGTCTTCGCGACCTTCTTGTCGCCGGTGCGTTCGGCGAGCTGGCTGATCGCGAAGTCCGCCGCGGAGATCTCCAGCGTCTCCGCCGCGCCGCCCCACGCGTTCGAGATGGACGGCATGTACTTGTTCTGCAGGTACTTGTCGAGCGACGGCCGCTGCCCGACCGACATCACGGCCCAGCCGTCCTTGCTCAGGTCCAGCGCCGTGGGCACGGTCGCGGCCTTCACCAACGACTTCAGCGACGCCTTGACGTCGTAGTCGTTGCCGCCGAACGCCGAGATGGCCGCCAGCGCGATCGGTGCCGGGTCGCCGTTCATCACGTGCGTGCCGCCGCCGTTGTGCGTCCAGCGGTCCCACACTCCGTTGTTCTGCTCGGACTGGTTGAGCAGCGACTGCGCGATGTCCGAGCCGATCTGCGGTTCGAGCATGGTGAGCAGCTGCAGCTGCGAGCGGTAGATGTCCCAGCCGGAGAACGTGCCGTACTGGGCCTTCTGCCGTTTCTTGTCGATCTTGTGGGTCTTGCCGTCGAACCCGGCGTACTCGCCGTTGACGTCGCTGAACAGGTTGGGGTGCAGCAGGGAGTGGTACAGCGCGGTGTAGAACTTCGTCCGCTCGTCATCGGAGCCGCCGCCGACCTCGATGCGCTTGAGCTGCTTCTGCCACGCGATGTACGCGTTGTCCCTCATGTCCTCAATGGACTGACCCTTGTTCTCGGCCTTGAGGTTCGCCTTCGCGTTGTCCAGGCTGACGTAGGAGATGCCGACCTTGACGCCGACCTGGCTACCCGGCGCGAAGCCGAGGTAGGCGCCGGAACCCTTGCCGAGCACCGGCCAGCCGTTCGTCCCGTACGTCGTGCCGCCCTTGGAGGACGTGCTTCCGGCCGTGACAACGTTGTCCTGGTACGTGCCGACCTCGGCGAAATCCTGGTCGAACTCCGCCACGAAGTGCAGCGTGTAGTAGCTGCGGCGGCCGACCTGGTTGATGTAGCCGCAGAAGTTGCCGCTCGTGACGCTGCCGGTGATGGTCCGCTTGTCCTTGTCGATCACCGTCTGGGCGTCCGACGACCCGACCTGCGACTTGGACGTGTTGATCAGCACCGTCGCCGGCTTGTCGGCGGGGAAGCTGAACCGCGCGGCACCGGTGCGTTCGGTGGCGGACAGCTCGGCCTTGGCGCCGGACTTCAGGGTCACGTCGTAGCGGCCGGGCTTGGCCACCTCGTCCGCGTGCGCGAACTCGCTGGCGTAGACCGCGTCGGTCGCGTCCGTGGTCGGCGACGTGGTGACGGCCCCGACGTGCGGGAAGATCGGGATGTCACCGCTTCCGCCCGCGCAGCCGGTCCCGGACATGTGGGTGAGGCTGAAGCCGCGGATCTTCGTGGCGTCGTACCGGTAACCGCCGGGAGCCGCGGCGCGCAGGGTGTTGCCGCGACTGGCTTCCGGGCTGAAGGAGAACATGCCGAACGGCACGACCGCGCCGGGAAAGGTGTTCCCGAGGTTGGTCGTGCCGATGAACGGGTTCACGTGTGCCGCCGGATCCGGCACCACCTGAATCTGGGGCTGAGCGGAGGCAGGGACCACTCCGAACGTCATGGCCACCGCTACCGCAGCTGTCGTGAGGACTCTTCGCTGCATGGTCGCGGACCCTACTTTCCGTGCCCGCCCAACCCCAGACAGCGACGTGAAGTTGTCGTCAAACGGACAAGCGCTGCTCCATGAAGGCCCTCAGCGCGGGCCAATCGCAGTCTTCCGCGACCTCTACCTGGTGCTTTCCCTCGACCAGCGCGCCCTCGTCGTCGATGTCGAGGCCGTGCGTCCTCAGGTGCAGAGTGCCGGGCACGATCGCCTCCGCCACGGCGACGGCGTCGTGGATCAGGATGCCCTCCTCGCGCCCGGACATGTTCTGCTCGGAATGCCGCGCGAGGTAGGCCCGGTAGGTGCCGGTGAGGTTGCTCAGCACGGGGTCGACGTTCGCGAGGAACTCGGTGTCCGCGATGCACCGCTGCGTCAGGTTGAGCGGCACGACGATCGGGTTGCCCGTGCGGATGACCGTCCGCGCGGCCTTGGCGTCCGCCCAGAAGTTGAACTCGGCACGCGCGGTCATGTTGCCGAGGCCGAGCCCGCCACCCATGACGATCAGCCGAGGGAACTCGATGCCGGCTTCGAGCGCGTGAGCGATGTTCGTCAGCGGCCCGATGGCCGCGACCACGGTGTCCGGCCCGACGTTGTCCGCGAAGAACTGGACGACGTCCTCGCTCCGGACGCCCTCGGGGTTCTCCGGCAAGGTGAGCGCCTGCCCACCAAGCCCGTCCTCGCCGTGCACGTCCGCCGCACCGCCAGGCCCGCCGAAGCCCCTGACCACCGGCACGTCGGTGCGGCCGAGGTGGGCGAGCAGGCGCAACGCGTTGGCCGTGGTGAGGTCGAGCCCGACGTTGCCGAAGACCGTGGTGAGGCCTTTCAGCTCGACCTCGGGACTGCGGGCCGCGAGCGCGATCGCGAACGCGTCGTCGACGCCGGGGTCGGTGTCGATGATGAGAGGAATCGCCATGCCCCTAGGGTGCCTGAGACTCGGCGCCGACCCCGGACACGTCCCACACGACACAGCGGACACCAGGCGGTTCCGTCGCACCTTGGTCGAGCATGTCCTGGTGGTAGCGGCGCGCGTCCGCCTCGTTGTCGTACACCTGGATCATGTGCCCGTCGAGCGTCCACGTGCCGTGCACGAACCCGGGCAACCCGACCTTGCTCGACGCCATCAGCGGCACCTGCGCCCGCAACGCGTCGATCGCCTCGGGGCTGATGTCCCAGACGCCGATGACCGCCCACATGTCGCACCTCGCGTTCGTCGAGGCCACTTTAGAACCGTGTCCAGCACGCCGGCCGCCCGAAGTTAGAGTCTTCGTCCATGACATCGATGTGGGGCGCACCCGTCTGGACTCGCTGGCGCAGGTCGCGCCGTGACCCGATGCAGGCGCGGTTCCTCACGATGGCCTCCCTGCGCTGGGTCCTGCGCCACCGCGCCTACACCCCCTGGTACATCGTGCGGTACTACCGGCTGCTGAAGTTCCGCCTGCTCAACCCGCACGTGGTGCTGCGCGGCATGGTGTTCTTCGGCAAGCGCGTCGAGGTCATGGCCCGCCCCGGCTTCGGCCGCCTGGAGATCGGCCGCTGGGTGCACATCGGCGACGGCAACGCCATCCGCTGCCACGAGGGGTCGCTGCGCATCGGCGACAAGGTCGTGTTCGGCAAGGACAACACGGTCAACTGCTACCTCGACATCGAGATCGGCGCGTCCTCGCTGGTCGCGGACTGGGTCTACATCTGCGACTTCGACCACAAGGTCGAGGACATCACGCTGCCGATCAAGGACCAGGGCATCGTGAAGTCGCCGGTGCGCATCGGGCCGGACTGCTGGCTCGGGGCCAAGGTGACCGTGCTGCGCGGCACTCGGGTTGGGCGCGGATGTGTGCTGGGCGCGCATGCTGTGGTGCGCGGGGACGTGCCGGACTTCAAGATCGCGGTCGGGATGCCGGCTCGGGTCGTGCGGGATCGGCGAGCCGACTACGAGGCTGATGCTCAGCGGCGGGCGGACATCGCGGACATGGCCCGCAAGGCCAAGGACGCTCTGGCCAAGCGGGCTGAGGACGCGTCCGCCTGACGGTCAGCGAGTTGCGTGCCGCTGCCAGGTCAGCGGCGCGAGCTGCGGGCGCTTAGGCACGAAGCCGTCTCCCGGCTGCCGCCCGATGAGCTTGTTGCGCGTCCGCGTGTAGGCCACCGGCAGCACCTGGTCGCGCAGCCACCGCCAGTGATCGAGAACGGAAGCGCTCGCGGCCGTGCCCTCCAGCGGCGTCAGCCAGGATTCATCGAACGCGATGTCCAGCGCCGACAGCACGTGACCGGCCAACCGCCTGTGCCCCAACGACGACAGGTGCAGGCGGTCTGGGCCGAAGTAGCGTGAGTCGTGCACGCACTCGTCGGCCTCCACGTCGACCAGCACAGCGCCGTAGCGGTTCGCCGCGGCGCGCATGGCGGCGTTCAGGGTCTCGATGCGTGGGCGCATGCGTCGGCCGAACGGCATGCGGTGCGAGATGTCGCTCAACGTGAAGACGGCGACTGTTGGCGCGAACGACGTCACGGCGCGCACCATCGCGTCTGCCCGTTCGGCGATCTGGTCCAGGGTCGCGTTGGACATCACGTCGTTGCCGCCGCCGAAGAGCACGACGAGGTCGGGCTCCAACGCCGCCGCGGACGGGACCTGCTCCACCAGCATCTGGTCAAGACGGCGGCCGCGCACGCCGAGATTGGCGTAGCGGAAGCCCGGCGCGTCCAGTGCGGACGCGACTCGGTCCGCCCAGCCCCGGTAGCGGCCGTCGGGAAGCAGGTCGTCCAGGCCCTCGGTGCAGCTGTCCCCGAGCGCCACGAAGCGTTGGTATTTCATTCAGTCCTCGGTCACCTGTTGTTAACGGGACCGGCGACTGTAGCGGACCTAGGTGAACAGATTGCCCGTAGCGATCTTGGGGCGGCCCAGGACGCGTGGTTCGCGCACCAAAGCCCTGGCGTAGACCGAAGCCGTGTCGGTGGCGATCGTGGCCCAGTTGAAGTCGGAGACCAGACGCGCTTTCGCGGCGCGGGCCCGGGAGGCGGCCGAGGCGGGGTCCGACAGCACGTCACGGACGGCGCGGGTGAGTCCGTCCACGTCACCGGGGGTGAACGACAGCCCGGTCACCCCGTCCAGCACGACCTCGCCGAGCCCGCCGGCGGTCGACGCGACCAGAGGCGTGCCGGCGGCCGCCGCTTCCAGTGCCACGATGCCGAAAGGTTCGTAGCGGGAGGGCAGCACGACGGCGTCGGCCGCTGTGAGCAACGCCGCCAGAGACCTGTCGGACAGATGGCCGACGAACTCCACGGCCCGCAGCACGCGGTGCTTGCGCGCCTGGTCCTGCAGCCACTCGGTCTGCGAACCGCCACCGGCCACCACAACCCTTGTGCCCCGGTGGAAACGGCGGATCCGGGGGAGGGCCGCGATCAGGTCCTGGATGCCCTTCTCCCACTCGATCCGGCCGAAGAAGAGCAACAGCGGATCGCCGTGCGGCGAGTACGTGCGGCGAGCGGCGCCGACGTCCTTCGCGCGCACCTTCCAGCCGCCCGGCTCGATGCCGTTGTGCAGCACGGAAACGTCGGCGGTGTCCACTTCGAACAGATGCGCGACCTCGCCGCGCATCGCCGACGAGCAGGTGATCAGCGAGTCGGCGCGGTTCGCCAGCCACCACTCCACCGAGTGCACCTGCTGGTTCAACGGGTGCGAGAGCCAGCCGGAGTGCCGCCCGGCCTCGGTCGCGTGGATCGTCGCCACCAATGGCACGCCGAACGCCTCGGCGAGCGCCACGGCCGGATGCGCGACCAACCAGTCGTGCGCGTGCACGACGTCGGGACGCCACGAGTCCAACGCCAGCCCGGCACGCGTCATCGCGTGACCCATCGCCAGCGTCCACGCCAACAGGTCCTTCTCGAACACGAAGTGCGCGGGATCCTCGGCGACGCGGACCAGCCGCACGCCCTCGCTCACCACGTCCACGGTGGGATGCGTGATCGCATCGGTGCCGGAAGGTTGGCGGCACAGCACGACGACGTCGTGCCCCTGCGCGGCCAGCTGTGTCGCGAGCGCGTGGACGTGCCTGCCCAGCCCGCCGACGACCACCGGCGGGTACTCCCACGACAACATCAGCACGCGCATCCCGCTACCCCATTCCTCGCGCGTCCAGGTGCCCGAACGGGCCGTCTGCCGCGCGGAGCTCCGTTGCTCTCGCCTGTCCGCGACCGTTCCGCGTCAACGCCGCGAGCTCGCTGAAACGGTCGCTGTGAATCTTCGCGCGGTAGCGGGCGTAGTCGGCGGCCGAGTCCTTGGTGACCATGAAGGCCCAGTCGCTCGACAACGCCAGCAGCGCCTCGCGCACCGCCTGGTCCAGCACCGGATTCCGGACGTCGGAGGAGAAGTCCAGTCCCAGCAGTTCCTTCTGCACCGACTCGTTCAGCGACACGATGTCCGACACCTGCGCGCCGTCCCACACGCGCCAGTCCTTGCCGCTGCCCCACGACGACGCCGGCAGCTCGACCGGCGCGCCCACGTGCCCGGCCTCGACGGCGCCCCGCAACGTCGTCACGCGCACGCCTGCTTCCGGCAACGCGCGCAGCACGGCTTCGAGCCACAAGGGACCTTCGTGCCACCAGTGCCCGTACAACTCGGTGTCGTAGGCCGCCACGACAAGACCACCGTCGATCGCGCGCAACCGCCGCACGACCGTTTCCACGAAATCGGCCACGTGCCGGTCGAGAGCCTCGCGCGCCAATAACGGGTCGTACGGCCGCTTGTCCTCCGGCGCCACGTTCTTGCCCGTCACGCGCGACGGCTTGAGGCCCGTCGGGTGATCGTAGGTGTGAAAATCCCGGTACGCGGCATCGCCCGGATAGCCGACCTTCGGCGACCAGACGCGGTACGAGACCTCCAGATCACGCCCGAACGCCAGCACGTCCGACGAACCGACGGGATGCGCCGACGACGTGTCGCCGTGCAGCGCGGGTCCGTCGACCATGAACCGCCGCACGCCCGCCGCCGCGTATCCCGCCTCCATGCCGGGCGAGTAACCGCACTCCGGCGCCCAGATCCCTTCCGGCGCACGGCCGACGCGCAGCGCCGTGTCGGCCAAACCGGTCCGCAGCGCGAACGCCCGCACCCGCGGATCGAGCAACGGCTGGAAGGGATGCGTGGCGGGCCCGCCGAGCAGCTCGATCGTCGAAGAGTCCACAAGGGACCGGAGAACGGGTGAGAACCCGTGCCGCCATTGGCCTTCAAATCTGTCCAGCGCCCAGGACGACGCACGGTGCTCGTACGCCGACAGCTCCCGCAGCCGTTCCCCGGCGTAGTGCGAGCGCAGGTGCCAGTTGCCGAGCCAGTCGTGCATGCCGCGCAGGCAGTACGGATCGTCCAGCTGCGCGGCCAGGATCGGGGTGACTCCGAGCGTCAGGACGTCGGAACGGCCCTCGTCGGCGAACCGGCGCAGCATGTCCACGATGGGCAGGTACGAGTGCGCCCACGCCTGGTAGAGCCACTCCTCGCCGACCGGCCACGCGCCGTGGTGCGCGAGCCACGGCAGATGGCTGTGCAGGACGAGGCAGAACGTGCCCTCGGAAGCCTTGGGAGTGTTGCTCGACGTCACGCGCGCACCGCCACGGCCACGAGATCGAGGCAGGCGTCCATGTCGTCAGGGGTGATGTCGAAGTCCTCCACCGTCACCGACTCCACAGCCTCCTTGAGCTCGACCGGCCACGGCGCACCGGACAGGGCGACTTCGACCTGTGCGTTGATGATCTGTCCGTTCAGGAGCGTGTCAAGCCTCGGTCCGTGACGCAGTCCCGTCAGTTCGTCAACGCGGAAACCAGCTTCACGCAGCATCTCGTCCAGTTCGGACGGTGCGAGTTCCCTGGTGTGGAACGGGTTCAGCGGCGTGTCCTGGCCGGGGGAGAACGTCAGCCTGTTCGGCGTCGTGACGATCAGCCTGCCACCGGGACGCAGCACCCGCAGGCACTCCGCGAGAAACCCTTCCTGGTCCCACAGGTGCTCGATGACCTGCAGGTTCGCCACCACGTCGACGCTGCCGTCGCGCAACGGGAGGGTCGCGAGGTTCCCGCGGAGCACGTTGAGCTGCGGGTATGCCCGCGCCACGTGCTGCGACGTCAGCTCGTCGTAGTCGAGCGCGATCACCCGGCGCGCGACCGTGCGGATCAGCTGGGCGCCGTAGCCCTCACCGCAGCCCGCCTCCAGCACGACGGCGTCCACGCAGTGTCCGATGAGGTGGAGGTAGGCCGCCTCGTGCCGGCGGAACCAGTAGTTCTCTTCCGCGATACCGGGCACGGTGCGTTCGCCGGTCAGGGGGAGGGTCACGCCCGCCAGGTTACTTGCCAGTAGACCGCCTGCGAACTACCTGGTGCGCGATCGCGGTCGCGACGCCCGCCGCGGCGAGTGCCGCCGTCGTCGTGGTGTCCATGTACTTGGACAGGCTCGGTGCCTCGCTCGGCCCGGCCAACCACATCGTCAACGGGGTGGCATAGGCCAGCGTCAGGGCTCCTGACCACAAGCGCAGCGCCTTGGAACGGCCTTTGCGCAGGCTCGCGACGAGCACGACGGCGATCGGGATCCCGGACAGCAGGCCGAACTTGCCGATCACCATGACGGGCACGGCCCAGGCCGCGACGAGGACGGACTTCGACGGGTGGACGGAGGCGCGGGTGTCGGTGGACATGATCTTCTCCTTCTGAGGTTCGGGTTTCTGGACGTCAGTTCTGAACGTCACTTCTGGGCGGGACGGGCTTCGGCGGCGGCCTTGAGGTCGGCCAGCCAGAAGTCGAGGCCGGGGGCCAGGACCTTGATGGCGGTGGCCGGGTCGGCCTCCAGCTGGGCACCGGTCCAGCTCTCCTCGGTGCGGACCAGGACGCCGCCGTCGACCTCGGTGAAGGTCCAGACGTGGACGCCCTCGTCGATGCCCAGGCCCTGGCCGACCGCGGGCCCGCTCCAGCGCACGCACTCGCCGGTCTTCACCCCGAGCACGGTCGAGGTGATGTTCAGCGTGGTGGCGGGCGAGACCGGCGTCGCGGGCGCCGGGGTCGTCCACTCGAACTTCGAACCCGCCTTCAGCTCGCCCTGGTCCAGCCTCTTCGCGGTGGTGACGGCCTTCTGCCAGGTGGGCCAGCCCTCCACCTCGGTCTGCACCTTCCAGACCGTGTCCAGAGGCGCGTTGACGCGGGTCTCGGTGCGGTGGTGCAACTGGGCGGCGGGGTTGATGCCCTGGCCCTCGCAGGTCACCGAACCCGTCGGGACGGCGCTGCTGGTCGGTGCCGGAGCGCTGGTCGGCGCGCTCTGGCACGCGGTGATGGCGAGCAGGCCGGCGCTGAGCGAGAGGGCGGTCAGGGCGGTGCGGGTGCGGGTCATGGGACTTCCCCTTGGGTTCGTTAGTGGCAGTCGCGGTAGTTAGAAGCTCTAACTCTTGCGACATGCAGAAGCTAAGCTGAAGCCTGCGTGACTGTCAATAACGAATGTGAGAGGGTCTAACCATGACGGAGCCGGCAGGGAACCCTCGAGAGCGCTACCGGGCCCAGGTGCGCGACGAGGTCAAGCGGCACGCGTGGGAGCAGATCGCCACGGCCGGGGTGACGGCGTTGTCGCTCAACGCCATCGCCAAGGAGATGGGCATGAGCGGGCCCGCGCTGTACCGGTACTTCGCCGGTCGCGACGAGCTGATCACCGCGCTCATCCGGGACGCTTACCGCAGCCTCGCCGACGCCGTCCGCGCCGCCCACGCGGCCGGCACCACCCCGGTGGCGCTCGCCGCGGTCATCAGGGAGTGGGCGCTGAGCGACCCGCAGCGGTACCTGCTCATCTACGGCACGCCAGTGCCCGGCTATCACGCGCCCGACGACGTCACCGCGATCTCGGACGAGATCCTGACGGTGTTGCTGGAGGTCTGCGCGGGCGAACCGGACGAGCAGCCGAAGACCCCGTTCGACCTCGTCCTGGGCATGAGCCGGGGCTGGGCGGGCGCCCTGCCCGCGTCGTCGCCGACGGTGCACCGCGCGCTGGCCTTCTGGACGCGCCTGCAGGGCGTGCTCTCACTGGAGCTCGCCGGCCACCTCGCGCCGCTCGGGTTCGACCCGGGGCTGCTCCTGGCGGAGGAAGTCGCCGAGCTCTGATCAGAACGGCGAGACGGTGACGGCCAGCGCTCCCGGTCCCACGTTCGCCCCGATCGCCGCGCTGACCTGCGTCAGGACCACGTCGCGGGCGTGCGGGATCCGCTTCTGCAGCATCTCGAGCAGCTCGTGGCCCTCCTTCTCGGCCGCGAAGTGCTCGACCGCGAGGTCCACGTTGCGTCCGTAAGCCATCGCCACGGCCTTGTCCACGAGCTTCACCAGCGCCCGGTCGCGGCCGACGACCTTGTCGAACGGCTCCACCTCGCCGTTCACCACCGTGAGCAGCGGCTTCACCGAGAGCGCGTCGCCGAAGAGCTTCGCCGCCGCGCTGACCCTGCCCGCCTGGCGCAGGTAGTGCAGCGTGTCGACGTAGATCAGCACGTTGGCGTCGCGGCCGCGCTGCTCGGCGACGTTGCGCGCGTTCTGGACGTTGCCGCCGCTCTGCACGATCCGCGCGGCCGCGAGCGCCGCGAATCCGAGCGTCATGCCCGACGAGTGCGAGTCCACGATGAACACCGGCACGCGCGACTTGGCCGCGGCCACCTTCGCCGCGTCCGTCGCGGGGGAGAGCTTCGGCGTCACGTGCACCGAGACGATCGTCTCCGCGCCCTTCGCCCACGCGTCCTGGTAGGCCCAGAAGAACGCGTCCGGCGCCGGCGGCTGCGTCGTGATCGGGATCTGCGCCTCCATCGCCTGCAGCAGCCTGTCGGTCGGCACGTATGCCTCGTCGATCAGTTCCGACCCGATCTTGAGCTGCATCGGGACCGTGATGATGTTGAACCTGTCCGCCAGACGGGCCGGAAGCGACGCGGTCGAGTCGGTGACGACGGCTACTCGTGAGGACACGAACGAGAAGGTTAACGAAGCGTGATCGAAGTAGCCACGACCGATGGAAGGCAATTCGTGTGATCTCGACCTTGATGGTTGCTTTCCGTGCACGGCGAACGCACGGAGTGAACACCCCGAAAAGGAGCCCTGCTTGACACAATCGGGTGACTACGGGTCGTTTGGTGTTGATCTACGGGCGTCGCATTTGCCCAGGAAAGACGGGTTATTCCATGTGTTACATCAACCCGGTCCGTCCATTGTCGACGCTGGTTGGGGTCACCGCCCGTGGGTAAGCTCGCACAATCTTCAGCCCGGTTGAGTGAGTAGGTGACCATGGGTGCAAAAGAGCAGGAACTAGTTCCGCTGCACGCCGGTTTCGACGTTGTCTACCGAGGTTTTCATCGACGTCAGGTCATCGACCACATCGAGAATCTCGAGGAGCAGCTCCGCTTCACGAGCCTCGACCGGGTCGAGGCGCTGGCGCAGGCAGCCGATTTGCGCAAGCTGCTGGAAATGACGCGGCAGGACCTGGAGGAGGCGCGCGCCAGGATCGAGCGCCTCGAATCCACGTCGGGCACGCACGCGAGCGCCACCGAACGGATGCACCGCATGCTCCGCCTCGCCGAGGACGAGGCGGCGGAGATGCACCTGCAGGCCGAACGAGAGTGCAGCGATCTCCGTGCGCGCACCGACGTCGAAGTCGCCGAGCTGCGTGCCGCCGCCGAACGCGAATCCTCCGCCATGCGCGCCGAGGCCGAGTCCGAGCTCTACGCCTCGCGTCAGGACTGCGCCACCCGCGCCGCCGCCATGGAACGGCGCGAGCTGGAGATGGAACGCCGCTGCACCGACCTCGAGGCCCAGCACCGCCAGCGCGCCGACGAGGTGGAGCGCGAGTGCACCGAGGCCGTCGCCCAGGCCCAGACCGACGCGGACATGCTGCTGCGGGAGACCGCACTGCAGTGCAACTCGCTGGAAGCCGACTCCGAACGCAAGCGCGAGAAGGCCCAGCAGTTCTTCGAGCTCACGATGACCCGCCGCCGCAACGAGGCCGCGCAGCACCTGCAGGAGCAGGAGGCGCTGGCACGGGCGCGGTCGGAGTTCATGGTGAAGATGGCATGCCGGGAAGCCCAGCGCCGCCTGGCAGAGGTCGCCGACCGGACCGACGAACTGCACGAGCTGAAGCGGGTCGTCCACTCGCAACTGTCCGCCGCCCGCGCCGCCCTGTCGGTGGCCGCGGATCGCGTCGCCCCGCTCCACATTCCCGAACAGGTGGCCGCGTCGTGAAGCGCTGGGTCCCGCTGGTCGTCGGTGCGTTGATGGTGCCCGCGTCGGTCACGGCGTTCGGGTTCTCCGTGTACGGCAACGAGCTGGAGACGGCGCTGTCGTCGTCGCCCGCCGTGCCGGCCACCCGCTCGGGCCCGATCCCGGTCTCCGACTTCGTGGCGCCGCTGCGGATGGAGCCGCCCGCACCGGTGTCGCTGCCCGCGGCGGTCGCGCAGGAGGCGGTGCGGAACCTGTTCTCGTCGCACGCGGTCAAGGGCATCACGTTCGCGCCGGGCACCGCGTCGTTGGTGGGCCGCGGTGAGGACGTGCGGCGATCGCTGGCCAGCGTGCTGCAGAACGCCACCGGCTCGGTGACGTTGGTGGCGCACGCGTGGAACGGCGAGACGGCGTCGCACCGCTGCGACGTGCTCGCGATGGAGAGGGCCGGCCTGCTGCGGCAGTACCTGGCCGAGCAAGGGGTGGACAGCGAGATCACCACGCGGGTGATCGTGGACCCCGTGTGGGGCCCGCCCACGGACTTCGGACCTCAGATCGACGTCCTCGTCAGCTAGGAGCCTTCGCAATGGCAGGGGCAGTCGGGATCGTCTTCGGACTGTGCGTGCTGTCCTTCACGTTGGGGGCGGCCCTCATGTACGTGCTGGTGCGGCGCCGCGAGGACTCGGCGTCGCACGATTCCTCGCCGTCGGAGGCGCCGGCCGAGCGGACGTGGGTGGAGAGGCCCGCGACCGTCGAGCCGGTGGACGACGAGTACGACACCAGGCCGATCCACCGCAATCCGGTGATGGGGCTGCGGCAGCTGGAGCCGCGGCTGGAACCGGCGTTCGCGTCGCTGGCCGAGCCGGTCGCCGAACCGGTGGTCGAGCCTGCAGCGGTTGCCGAGCCGGAGCCTGCTGTCGAGCCGGAGCCCGTCGTCGAACCGGAGCCGGTCGCGGAAGTGGTTGCCGAGCCCGAGGCCGTCGCAGCGCCCGAAACTGTCGGTGCCGCTGGATATGATTGGGATGGGGACCTCGATCCCCCCGTGGGGAATTTCGAAGCCCCCGAATCAACCGTAGCGCCGAGCACCGACAGTCCTGAGGCCGTCGAAGCGGTCGCCGAGGTGGTCTCGGGGGAGTCGGTCGCCGAAGAGCCGGTCATCGAAGCGTCGGTCGTGGAACTGGTCGAGGAACCCCGGCCAGAGCCCGAGACCGAGCCTGAGCCGGAGCCCGCTCCGCCGCCCGTGGTGCAGACCGCGCTGCCGCCGCCCGCCTCACCCCAGCCCGTCGAACACACGACGTGGGTGGAGCGCGAGGACTTCCGCCAGCGCTACCTCCGGACGTTCGAAGAGGTGCGCCGCAAGGCGGGCAGCAACTGAGCCGATCAACCAAGCACAGCTTCAGAAGAGGCCGTGTCGGAAAGTCATCGGTTCCTGTCCGAAACTCGCCGGAAAATGTCAGTGCCTGCTGATATCAATCGATCATGACTTCCGCCACTGATCGCACGAAGCTCTTCCACGCCCTTCACCGGTCCGGTCCGCTCGCCCTCCCCAACGCCTGGGACGTCGCCTCCGCCCTCATCGTCGAGGCGGCCGGCGCGAAGGCCGTCGCCACCACGAGTGCCGGCGTGGCGTGGAGTCTCGGTGCACCGGACGGCGACGCGCTCGACCGCGCCCTGGCCATCGACCTCGTCGCCAGGATCGCGAAGGCGGTCAGCGTCCCGGTGACCGCGGACATCGAGTCCGGGTTCGGCAAGGACGCGAAGGAAGTCGGCGAGACGGCGAGGGCCGTCGCCGAGGCGGGCGCGTCCGGCGTCAACATCGAGGACGCGCACGAGGCAGGGCTCCGCGACGTGCAGGAGCAGCAGGAACGCCTCAAGGCTGCCCGCGAGGCGGCGCCGGACCTCTACATCAACGCGCGGATCGACGTGTACCTGCGCGGCATCGGGGAGCCGCAGGACCGGCTTCAGCACACGCTGGACCGCGCGAAGGCGTACCTGGAGGCGGGGGCGAGCGGCATCTTCGTGCCGGGCGTGACCGACCTCGAGACCGTCGAGGAACTGGCCGCGAAGATCGACGCGCCGCTGAACGTGCTGGCGGGTCCGGGTGCACCCGCGGTCCACGAGCTGGGGACCGCGGGCGCTGCCAGGATCAGCGTCGGCACCGCGCTGGCGTCAGCGGCTTACGCGACGGCCAAGAAGGCGGCCGAAGAGCTGCTGTCGAAGGGCACGTACGACAGCACCGAAGAGGGTCTGGGCTACGGCGAACTGAACGCGTTGTTCAAGACCAACTAGTGCTTCTTGCCGCCGCGGAGCTTGCGCAGCAGCTGCTCGGCCTGCGCACGCTTGCGCGGGTCCTGAGCCATCTGCCGTGCCTTGGCTTGGAGCTTGTGGCCCTGCGGACTGCGCAGGAACCTGGTGATCTTGTCCATGAAACCGGCCATCGGTCCTCCAGGTGTCCGTTACGTCCAGTTCAACGGACGGAACAGCACCTGGAGTTCCCGAGGGTCACACCGGCGAAACTGTGATGCCCAGCGCGCCGGGGCCCACGTGCGCCCCGATGGCCGAGCTGACCTGCGTCAACATGAACTGGCGGACGTTGGGCACGCGGCGCCGGAGATTGCGCAGCAGACGGGCTGCCTTCTCCTGGGCGTCGAAGTGCTCCACCGCGACGTCCACGGTGTCGGTGCCCGCGCGCTTGATCGCGATGTCCAGCATCCGGTTGAGCGCGCGGTCGGCGCCGATCACCTTGTCCAACGGCGTGATCTGGCCGTCGGCCATGGTCAGCAGCGGCTTCATCGACAGCACACCGCCGACCAACGCCGCCGCGGCACCGATGCGCCCGCCGCGGCGCAGGTACTCGAGGGTGTCGACGTAGATCAGTTCGGTGGATCTGTCGAAGCGGCGCTGGGCGGTCGCGAGCACCTTCTCCACGTTGCCACCCGCCTCCGCCACCTTCGCGGCGGCCTGGACCGCGTAGCCGATGCTCATCCCGCAGGTGTGGGTGTCGACGACGTGCACGGGCACGCGGACCTTGGCGGCGGCTTCCTTGGCCGCTTCCACGGTGGCGGACTGTCGGCTCGACACGTGCACGGACACGATCGAGCGAACGCCCGACGCGGCCAGTTCGTTGTACGTCCAGAAGAACGCGCCCGGATCGGGGGGAATCGTCGCGACGGGCACGTTCGAACGCATGGCCGAGACCAGGTCGGGGACCGGGATGCGGGACTCGTCGTCGGTGTGGTCGCCGATCCGCACCTGGATCTGCACCACTTCGATGCCGAGTTGATCAGTCAGCTGCGCCGGGAGGCAGGCCGTGGAGTCGGTCACGATAGCTACTCGCCGGTACATGTCAGCGCAGCCTAGACCCCCGAATGGGTTACGTCTCAAAAGGTGGCGCCACCGGGTGAGAACCATCACGCTTGCGGGGTGCTTGCTGGCGTTTGCAGTGGTGCTACTGGCGGGTAACATCCGGATTGATGGCAGGGTCGTGAACACCCGGCGGCGCAATCCCTAGAGTCCTCCGCGTAAGCGTCGCCGCCCGTCCGCAGGAGGTCGAAGAGGACCTATGAACATTGTTGTCCTGGTCAAGCAGGTGCCTGACACCTGGTCCGAGCGCAAGCTCACCGACGCCGACCACACCCTTGACCGCGAATCCGCGGATGCCGTGCTCGACGAGATCAACGAGCGCGCCGTCGAAGAGGCCCTGCTGCTGCAGGAGGCCCACGGTGGCGAGGTGACCGTGATCGCGATGGGTCCCGACCGCGCCACCGACGCCATTCGCAAGGCGCTGTCGATGGGTGCGGACAAGGCGATCCACGTCAACGACGAGGCGTTGCACGGCTCGGACGTGCTGGCGACGGCGAAGGTCCTCGCGAAGGCGATCGGCACGGTCGAGAACGTCGACCTGGTCATCGCGGGCAACGAGGCGACCGACGGCCGCGCGGGCGCTGTCCCGGCCATCCTCGCCGAGCTGCTCGGCCTCCCGCAGGTCACCCAGCTGCGCAAGGTCACGGTCGAGGGCACGACGATCAAGGGCGAGCGCGAGACCGACGAGGGCGTCGCGTTCCTCGAGGCGTCGCTCCCGGCCGTGGTCTCCGTGACCGAGAAGATCAACGAGCCGCGTTACCCGTCCTTCAAGGGCATCATGGCCGCGAAGAAGAAGCCCGTCTCCACGCTTTCCGTGGCGGACCTCGGCATCGACGCGTCCGAGGTCGGCCTGTCCGGCGCGTGGACCCAGGTGCTGGAGGCGGCCCCCAAGCCGCCGCGCAGCGCGGGTCAGCGCGTCGAGGACGGTGGCGACGGCGGATCCAAGATCGCCGAGTTCCTCGTCGGCCAGAAGCTCATCTGAGGGAGGGGAAATCATGTCTGAAGTTCTGGTTCTGGTCGACCACGTCGACGGCGAGGTCAAGAAGGTCAGCTACGAGCTGCTGACGGCCGCCGGTCGTCTGGGCACCCCGGCCGCGGTGGTCGTGGGCGCGCCCGGCACGGCGTCGAAGATCCGCGAGTCGCTGGGCAAGTACGGCGCCGCGAAGGTCTACGCCGTCGAGTCCGACGACGCCGCCGGCTTCCTGGTGACCCCGAAGGTCGACGCGCTGGCCGCTCTCGCCCCGAACGCGTCCGCGGTGCTCGTCTCCGCGACGATCGAGGGCAAGGAGGTCGCGGGCCGTCTGGCCGTGCGCCTCGGCGCCGGCCTGCTCGTGGACGTCGTCGACATCGAGGCGGACGGCACCGGCGTGCAGTCCATCTTCGGTGGCGCGTTCGTCGTCAAGGCCAAGGTCGGCACCGGCACCCCGGTCATCACCGTCCGCCCCGGCGGCGTCGAGGCCGAGGAGTCCGCGGCGGACGCCGTGCTGGACGAGTCGGTCTCCATCTCCGTGGACGCCGCCAAGTCCGCCCGCGTGACCTCGCGCGAGGCCATCACCGGCGGCGACCGCCCGGAGCTGACCGAGGCCTCGGTCGTCGTCTCCGGTGGCCGCGGCGTCGGCTCGGCCGAGAAGTTCTCGACCGTCGAGGAGCTCGCGGACTCGCTGGGTGCCGCCGTCGGTGCCTCGCGCGCCGCCGTCGACTCCGGCTACTACCCGCACCAGTTCCAGGTGGGTCAGACCGGCAAGACGGTCTCGCCGCAGCTGTACGTGGCGCTGGGCATCTCCGGTGCCATCCAGCACCGCGCGGGCATGCAGACCTCGAAGACGATCGTCGCGGTCAACAAGGACCCCGAGGCCCCGATCTTCGAGATCGCCGACTTCGGCGTCGTGGGCGACCTGTTCAACGTCGCGCCGCAGCTGACCGAAGAGGTCAAGAAGCGCAAGGGCTGAGCACTTCAGCTCACGACAGGGCCGTCCCGTTCACGGGGCGGCCCTTCGGCGTTCACGGCACCACCTCGGGTTAACCCACCTGCCACTGACCGGTCATCGTTCTGACCTGCTGCGATTCGCCAACCCGGCTTCACCCTGGTGCGCATGACGCAGCCGGAACTGCTTGTCAGCACCCCCGCCCAGCAGGGCGCGGACGCTCCCCGCTACTCCCTCCTCGTCGCCCGTGACAGCGAAGAAGTCGTCGCCGCGCAGAGACTGCGCTACGAGGTGTTCGCCGGTGAGATGGGGGCGACGCTGCACACCGGCGTGCCCGGCCACGACGTCGACGAGTTCGACCAGTACTGCGACCACCTCGTGGTGCGCGACGACCGCACCGGCGAGATCGTCGGCGGGTACCGGATGCTGCCGCCGGAGCGCGCCAAGGAGGCCGGGCGGCTCTACGGTGACGGCGAGTTCGACCTGAGCAACCTGAACGACATCCGCAGCTCCACGGTCGAGACCGGCCGCTCGTGCGTGCACCCCGACCACCGCAACGGTGCCGTCGTCAGCCTCGTGTGGGCGGGCATCGCGCGGTACATGCTGCTGAGCGGCCACAAGTGGCTCGTCGGGTGCGCCTCGATCCCGCTGCAGGACGGTGGCGGCCTCGCGGCCGGCGTGTGGGACACGGTGCACGCCAAGCACTACGCACCCGAGCAGTACCGGGTCACGCCGCACAACCCGTGGGACGTCGACGCGATCGCACGGCCCGACAAGACGGTGCTGCCGCCGCTGCTCAAGGGCTACCTGCGGCTCGGCGCCAAGATCTGCGGACGGCCCGCGCTCGACGCGGACTTCGGCGTCGCCGACCTCTTCATCCTGCTCGGCATGGACCACGTGGACCAGCGCTACCTGAAGTTCTTCCTGGGGGAGACGTCATGAGCCACGCCTGGATGCCCGCGTCGCCGTGCGGTGACGGGTGCGTTGGCAGCGCACCGCGAGAAGTCGCCAAGCTCAGGCAGGTCTGGCGCGCTGTCACGGCGGTCACGGCGATCCTGTGCGGCGCGTGGATCGCTCTCGCGTTGCTGCTGCCGGGCAAGCAACGCGAAAGCGTTGTGCGCCTGTGGTTCCACGCCATCCTGAGGGCGTTCGGCGTGCGACTGGAGGTCCACGGCGCCCGGAAGTTCCAGGAGATCCCGAAGCGTGGCGTGCTCGTCGCGAGCAACCACGTGTCGTGGCTCGACGAGCTCGCGATCGACTCGGTGCAGCCCGTCAAGATCGTGGCCAAGAAGGACATCAAGAGCTGGCCCGTGCTCGGCCCGATCATCACCGCGGTCGGCACGGTCTACCTCGACCGCGAGAAGCTGCGCGAGCTGCCGCAGACCGTGAACGAGCTGGCGACCACCCTGCGCAACGGCAGCGCGGTCGCCATCCACGCCGAGGGCACGACGTGGTGCGGGCTCGCCTCCGGGCACTACAAGCCGGCGCTGTTCCAGGCCGCGCTCGACGCCGGTGTGCCGGTGCGGCCGATCGTGCTGCGCTACCGGATCGGCGACCACCTGACGACGCAGCCGGCGTTCGTCGGCGGCGACACCCTGATCGACTCGATCCGCCGGGTGCTCAAGGCGCGGGACCTGGTCGTCGAGGTGCACGTGCTCGACGAGATCGCTCCCGGCCGCGCGGGAACCCGCCGCGAACTGGCGAAACTTGCCGAAGAGCAATCAAACCGCTTGACCTCGACCGAACTGGAGATTGCACCATCTACAGGTGACTCTCACCGCGCGCGAACCATCACGCCTCTGGTCGCCTGACCGCCGCTGGCCCACGACGGGCATCCTCCTGCTGGTCACCCTCCTCGCGTTCGAGGCGATGGGTGTCGGCACGGCGATGCCCACCATGGTCCGCGAGCTGCAGGGCGAGGCGTTGTACGCGTGGCCGTTCCTCGCGAACCTCGCGGCGAGCGTCATCGCGACGGTCTTCTCCGGACGCCTCTCGGACCGGCGCGGCCCCAAGCCCGCGGTGCTGATCGGCGTGGTGCTGTTCCTCGCCGGACTCGTGGTCGCGGGTGTCGCCGAGACGATGACGGTGCTGCTCGCCGGCCGCGTGCTGCAGGGCTTCGGCGCGGGGTTCCTGATCGTCGCGGTCTACGTGCTGATCGCGGTCGCCTACCCCGAGGACACCCGGCCCGCCGTGTTCGGCGCGCTGTCCGCGGCCTGGGTGATCCCGTCGCTGGTCGGGCCGGCGGTCGCGGGCTGGGCGACCGAGCACCTGAGCTGGCGGTGGGTGTTCCTCGCGATCATCCCGCTGGTGCTGGTCGGCAGCGTGCTGCTCGTACCGGTGCTGCGAAAGCTGCCGCCGCACACCGAGGCTCCGCCGACGCGCAAGTACCTGCCTCTCGCCGCGGTCGCCGTCGGTCTCGGCGTGGCCGGGCTGAGCTGGGGCCTGCAGCACCGCACGTGGTGGCTGATCGCCGTGGCGTTGCTGCTGCTCGCGCCCGCCCTGCGCATCCTGCTGCCCAAGGGCACGCTCATCGCCCGCCGCGGCCTGCCCGTCACGATCCTCGCCCGCGGTCTGCTCGCGGGCACGTTCTTCGCGGTCGAGGGCTTCATCCCGCTGACGCTGTCCGTCGTGCACGGCTACTCGCCCCTGGAAGCCGGGATTCCGCTGACGCTGAGCGCGCTCGGCTGGGCCAGCGCGTCGATGTGGGCGTCGAGGCACCCCGAGATCGAGCGCCACACGCTCGTTCGCGTCGGGTTCCTGTTCGTCGCGACCGGCATCGGGGCCGTGACGCTCATCGCACCCACGTGGGGCCCGGCCTTCCTCACGCCGGTCCTGTGGGCCGTGGCGGGCGCGGGCATGGGCATGGCGACGTCCAGCGTCGGCGTGCTGATGATGGGCGCGTCACCCGAGGCCGACCGGGGTTTCAACTCGGCGGCGCTGCAGATCTGCGACATGCTCTTCTCCGCGACCATGATCGGACTCGGCGGTGTGCTCGTCGTGGCGACGGCGCCGACCGCGGGCGTGGTGGTGCTCAACCTGTCGATGGCGGCGTTGGCGGTGGTGGGAGCGATTCTGACCGGGCCACGCATGCGGGCTACCCTGAAGGCCTGATGGCTTATCTCGACCACGCGGCCACGACCCCCATGCACCCGCAGGCGGTCGCGGCCATGACCGAGGCGTTGTCCACCACGGGCAACGCCTCGTCGCTGCACACCTCCGGCAGGCGGGCGCGGCGGGCGATCGAAGAGGCCCGCGAGAACATCGCCGACGCCCTGGGCGCCCGGCCGTCCGAGGTGCTGTTCACCGGCGGTGGCACGGAGAGCGACAACCTCGCGGTCAAGGGCATCTACTGGGCGAGCGGTCGTCGCCGTGTGCTGGCATCGGCCGTCGAGCACCACGCCGTGCTGGACGCCGTCGAGTGGCTCGAACAGCAGGGCGCCGAGGTCACCTGGCTGCCCACGGACCGCTTCGGCCGGGTGTCGCCGGAGTCGGTCGCCGAGGCGCTGGACGACGACGTCGCGCTCGTCACCACGATGTGGGCGAACAACGAGGTCGGCACCATCAACCCCGTGCACGACATCGCTCGGCTGTGCGCTGAGCACGGAGTGCCGTTCCACACGGACGCGGTGCAGGCCGTGGGCGCGGTCCCGGTCGATTTCGCCGCCTCCGGCGCCTCCGCGCTCACGATGACCGGCCACAAGGTCGGCGGTCCGTACGGCATCGGCGTGCTGCTGCTCGCACGGGACGTGAAGTGCACGCCGTTGATGCACGGCGGCGGCCAGGAGCGTGACGTGCGGTCCGGCACGCTGGACGTGCCGTCGATCGTCGGCCTGGCGCGCGCGGTGCGGATCTCGGTGGAGGAACAGGCTTCCCGGGCTGTGGAGATCGCGGCGCTGCGGGACGAGCTGATCGCGTCGGTGCGCGCGGTGGTGCCGGACATGATCGTGAACGGCGACCCGGCGGACCGGCTGCCCGGCAACGCGCACCTGACGTTCCCCGGCTGCGAGGGCGACAGCCTGCTGATGCTGTTGGACGCCAAGGGCATCGAGTGCTCGACGGGCTCCGCGTGCACGGCCGGTGTCGCGCAGCCCTCGCACGTGCTGCTCGCGATGGACGTCGAACCGGCGCTGGCCCGTGGATCTTTGAGGTTCTCGCTCGGGCATACGTCGACGCGGGCGGACGTTGAACAACTCGCATCGGTCATCGGCCCGGTGGTGGAGAGGGCCCGCACGGCGGGCCTGGCAGGTATGAGGCGGTCCCGGAAGGTGGTCAAGCAGTGAAGGTCCTCGCGGCGATGAGCGGTGGTGTCGATTCCGCGGTGGCGGCGGCGCGCGCCGTCGAAGCGGGACACGACGTGACGGGCGTGCACCTGGCGTTGTCGGCGAAGCCCGGCACCCTGCGCACCGGCGCACGTGGCTGCTGCACGATCGAAGACGCCCACGACGCCCGCCGAGCCGCGGACCTGATGGGCATCCCGTTCTACGTCTGGGACTTCGCCGAGCGCTTCACCGAAGAGGTCGTGGAGGACTTCGTCGCGGAGTACGCGGCCGGTCGCACGCCGAACCCGTGCCTGCGCTGCAACGAGCGGATCAAGTTCGAGGCGTTGCTGGACAAGGCGATCGCCCTCGGTTTCGACGCCGTCTGCACCGGCCACTACGCGCGCCTGGAGATGGTCGACGGCCGTCCCGAGCTGCGCCGTTCCGCCGACATGGGCAAGGACCAGTCGTACGTGCTGGCCTCGCTGACGGCGGAGCAGCTCTCGCACGCGATGTTCCCGTTGGGGGACACGACGAAGGACGACGTGCGCGTCGAGGCGGCGTCACGCGGGCTGTCGGTGGCGAAGAAGCCGGACAGCCACGACATCTGCTTCATCCCGGACGGCGACACGCAGAAGTTCCTGGCGGGCCGCATGGAGACCAAGCCGGGCCTGCTGATCGACGACGCGACCGGCGCGGTGCTGGGCCGGCACGCGGGCGTGCACGAGTTCACCGTCGGGCAGCGCAAGGGCCTCGGCATCGACGGCCCCGCCGCCGACGGCCGTCCCCGGTACGTGCTGGCGCTGGAGCCGGTGTCAGGGAACGTGCGGGTCGGCGCGGTCGAAAAGCTCGCGGTGACCGGGATTTCCGCGTCGTCGCCGGTCTCGCACGTCGAGTTGGACGGACCGGTCGAGTGCGTCGCGCAGGTGCGTGCGCACGGTGGCACGGCTCCGGCCGTCGCCGAACTGGTCGACGGCGTGCTGCGGGTGCAGTTGCGGGAGCCGCTGAAGGGCGTGGCGCCCGGTCAGGCCGTCGCGATCTACCGCGAGGACGCGGCGGGCGACATCGTGCTGGCCAGCGCGACCATCGACGCGACCAGCTAATTCGCTTGTAGGGCCGGGAAAGCGGATCTAGCGTTCGCGGCGTGACGTTCATTGACACGGAGTTCGACCTCGCCGCGCGGGCTCGCACCGCGTTCCGGTGCTTCGTCAGCCCCGCGGACCGGCGGAAGCTCATCGGTCGTGCCCGGCACAACGACGAACCGGTCTGGGTGGTGTCGCCGTTGCGCCGTCTCGGGGCTCGCCGGTTCCGCCGGACTAACTGGGACGCCACTCCGAGTTCGCTCCGCACAGGAGCACGCAGGGCAGCTCACTCGACACATCGCCCCTGAGGAACGAGGCGAACGCCGCCGCACCGGCGGGTTCGACCGCGATCCTGAACTCCTCCCACAGCCGGTCGCGCGCCGCGAGGATCTCCTCGTCGGTGACCAGCTTGGAAGAAACGTTGTGCTGCTTGAGGATCTCCAGCGACAACGAGCCCGCGCGCGTAGCACCCAGGGCGTCTGCGGCAATGGAGTTCACCACGGAGTCGACGGGCTCACCGGCCTCCAGCGCGTTGTGCATGGCGCAGCAGTTCTCGGGTTCGACGGCGACGACGTGCCGTCCGCCCGAAGCCAGCGCGGCGCCCGCGACGAGTCCGCCGCCGCCGACCGCGACGAAGATCGTGTCGATGTCCGGGGCGTCCTCGACGATCTCCTGCGTGACCGTGGCCTGGCCCTCGATCACCGTCCGGTCGTTGTACGCCTCGATGTAGGGCAGGTCGAGCTCACGGGCGGCCGCGGCGGCCTCGGCATAGGTGTTGCCGTGGCGGATCAGCTTGGCGCCCAACGCTTCGATGCGCCTGGTCTTGGTCTCGGGCGCCGTCACCGGGACGAACACGGTGGCGTGGGCGCCGAGCAGCTGGGCGGCCTGTGCGACGGCGATGCCGTGGTTGCCGCCGGACGCGGTGACGACCTCGGAGACGTTGAGCGACAGCAGGGTGTTGACGGCGCCGCGGAGCTTGAACGAGCCGGTGAGCTGCAGGTGCTCCAGTTTGAACACGAGCGGTCGCCCGTCTGCTGACACGCGCATGATCGGGGTCCGGCGGACGTACTGCGACAGCGTTCTCATGAGACCAGCTTCCACAAGAACTGCACGAGAGTCACGATCCCCAGCAGGAAACACACCAGCACGAACGTGCCGCCGGCCATGACGATCAGGCACGCGCCCCAGGACGTCTCCTCGTTCGGGGTCGCGTCGAGTTCGTGCTGCAGCTCGACCTGCGCCTCCAGGTACAACGCCGCGAGCCGGGTGCGGGCGGTCTCGGTCGGCGCCTCGTCGACGCGGCCCTGCCATGAGAGCGCGACCAGGCGGGCGTCCGCGCGGCGGTAGGCGCGTTCGAAGGCCAGGAGTTCCTCGGGATCGCGGTCCTCGGAGAGATAGGTCCAGCGGCCTGCCTGCGCCGGCTGACCGAGCACCCGGTAGACCTCGGCGAGACGCTCCCGCAGGTCGAGCCGCTGCGGGTAGGTGCCGACGAGTCCGGCGACGCGCTGACGTGCGCTGAGCACGCTCGCGAGGTCGCCTCTTCGTAGCTCCTCGGCCGCTTTGTGGAGCGTCAGCTCTACCGGCATGCAGATCAGTTTTGCAGGTAGGGCTAGCTTTGACCCGTGTTCGGCCTATCGCTGCTGGTCTCCGGCCTCGCCTGGTGGCTGGGTCTGTACCTGCTCGCCCGCGACCCGCGCAAACCGCTCCTGTGGTGGGCGGGCGCGGGGATGATCGGCTATTCGGCGGCCGTCGTGGCGCCACATCCCGTGGTCATCGGGGTGCCGGCGCTGGCCTGGACGGGTGCGGTCCTGTTGCTCTGCCGGCCCGAGTTGATCAGGTGGTGGCTGCTCGCGCTGCTGCCGTTCTTCGCGATTTCCTTCTTCGTGCCGTGGATCGTATTGCTTCCCATGGCTGCCGCCGTGGTCCTAGCCATAAGAAAACGTGCTTACTTTTCACTCGTTGGGGTGATGTTCGGCCTTTCCGCGGGTGCGTTCCTGCTGGGCCTGCTGCCCGACGCGATCACGCTGCCGTCGCTCGGGTTCGACGTGGTCGTGTTCGGCGTTCTGGTCGCCGTCACCGACGCCGTCGAGGAGGGCGAGTCGATCCGCGCGGACATGCTGCGGTCGCTCGTGATCTCGGGTTTCACGGCGGTGCTGTTCGGCTCGCAGGTGATCTTCTTCGGCGGACCGGACCTGCTCGTCTTCACGACCGTGGCGGCGGCGATCGCGGTCCAGGTGCTGGCGAACCCGCTCGCCTCGGCGGTCGACCGTCTCGCTGTGCCCGCGGTCGCGGCCGAACGCGCCGAACTCCGCGACGCCGCCGAGTCGTTGCCCAGACGCCGGCCGCTGGTGACCGAGGACGAGGCGGAGTTCGCCCGGCTCACCCGCAAGGCCCTGAGTCACTACGGCGATCTCGGGAAACTCGTCGCGAGCCCGTTGATCGCGCTGACCGACGAGGGCCCGCCACTGGATCGGGCCGCGCAGTTGAAAAGCATGCTGCTGGCATCCATTCAGCGACTCAAGCCTCTTGACGGTGATTTCGGCACGAGCGACGAATGGCGTTACTACAACGCCGTGTACTTCTACTACGTCAAGGGAATCCGCCCCTATTCGGTCCGGACCAAGCGCGAGGACCTCGACGCGGAGGACCGCCGCGCGCTGCAGTGGTTCGTGACACAGGTGCCCGAGCGCACGCTCCACAACTGGCAGAACGCCGCCGCACGCCTGGTCGCGGCGGACCTGATGGCAGGAGTTGGCAGCGCTTGACGTGGTTTTGGCAGCGTTGAGCGGGCCATCGTCGGGCCATGTTGAAATTCGCCTTGAAACTCGACGGTGTCGCTTCGTTCGCATTGGGTCTGCTGACCCTGCTGATTCGCCCGGAAGTCGGAATGCCGGTGGGCTGGCAGATCGGACTCGGCTCTTTCTGTGTGGTCTACGGAGCGGGCGTGTTCTTCTTGGGAACCCGCGCCGTCCCTGACCGTCGAATCGTGCTGCTCATCGTCATCGGCAACCTGGTCTGGGGCCTCGACAGCATTCTCACGGCCGAACTGAAGTGGTTTCCGCTCACCGACTCCGGCGTCGCCCTGGTACTGGCGCAGGGGCTCGCGGTGATCGGCTTCGCCGCACTGCAGTTCGCCGGCCTCAAGCGCGCAGGGTCCGCGACCGACCGCGGAACTCAGCCACGATCTCACTCCCACGCCTGACCGTGATGTCGTAGATCCCGCTGCGGCCGAACCGGGTCCGTTCCACCGCCTCCGCCACCAGCTCGTCACCCTCGTGCACGGGCCGGATGAAGTCGATCTCGGCCGTGGCGGCGACGGTGACGGACCCGGCCCTGTTGCAGGCGCACGCGAACGCGCTGTCCGCCAGCAGGAACACATAACCGCCGTGCGCGATGCCGTGACCGTTGATCATGTTCTCCGCGACCGTCATTCGCAGCATCGCGTAGCCGTCGCGCAGCTCGACGGGCGCGATGCCCAGAGCGGTGGACGCCTTGTCGGCGGCGAGCATCTCGGCAGGACCATTCATTCCGTCACTCCAGGTGCTTGCGACAATGCGTGTCGTGAGCAAGATGTGCGTGAAGCGGGCGTTCAAGTACCGCTTCTACCCGACCGACGTGCAAGCGGCAGAGCTGTCGCGCACGTTCGGTTGTGTGCGTCTGGTCTACAACATGGCCTTGGAAGCACGCGCCACCGCATGGAGCAGCGAGCGGCGGCGCGTCACCTACAGCGACACGTCGGCCATGCTCACCGCGTGGAAGAAGACGGAGGCGTTGGGGTTCCTGCGCGACGTGTCCAGCGTTCCGCTGCAACAGGCGCTGCGGCACCTGCACAGCGCTTTCGGGAACTTCTTCGCCAACCGTGCACGTCATCCCCGCTTCAAGTCGTGCAAGAGGTCTCGTGCGTCAGCGGAATACACCAGATCGGCGTTCCGATGGCGTGATGGTCGGCTCTCGCTGGCCAAGATGGCGGCACCGTTGGCCATCGTGTGGTCCAGGCCGCTACCCGATGGCTCCGAACCGTCAACTGTCACTGTGAGTCGCGACAGCGCTGGACGCTGGTTCGTCTCGATGTTGGTCGAGACCGATGTGGATCACTACCCGCCCGCTGCTTCCGTCGTAGGTCTCGATGTCGGGCTGAGCGCGCTGGTGACGCTCTCCACGGGAGAGAAGATCCCCAACTTCCAGCACGAAAAGAAGTGCCGAGAACGACTGGCAAGGGCGCAGCGTGCTCTCGCCAGGAAGCAGAAGGGATCGGCGAACCGGCAGAAAGCACGCCGCAGGATCGCACTGCTGAGCGCTCGCATCGCCGACCGGCGGCGAGACACCTTGCACAAACTCAGCACTCGGCTCGTTCGTGAGAACCAAGCGATCGTGATCGAGGATCTGAACGTGCGCGGCATGCTCCGCAGTCGTTCGCTGGCGCGCGCGATCTCTGATGCCTCGTGGTCGGAGTTGCGTCGCATGCTCATCTACAAGGCCGCGTGGTACGGCCGTGAGGTGATCACGATCGATCGGTGGTTCCCGTCGACGAAGACCTGCTCTGCGTGCGGGCAGCGGGTCGAAGAGTTGCCGTTGAAGGCGCGGGCGTGGACCTGCTCGTGCGGAGCGGTGCACGACCGTGACGTGAACGCCGCGAAGAACGTCCTGGCCGCCGGGCTGGCGGTCGCAGCCTGTGGAGACGGTGTCAGACCGACCCGGCGTCAGCCGGCGAGGCAACCGTCGCAGCCTCCCGTCTGAGGGAGAAGAAGCAGGAAATGTCTGGCGCGAGCCGGACGGACCTCCGCCCTCGGGCGGAGGACAAGCCAATCGTGGCAGCGTAATCACTCTGAAGGTGGTGTCACGCAGCGTTGGAGCGGCCTTACTGTCCGACAGGCTTGATCGCTCAACATCGGAGGTGGGCACCATGGGTGGTTGTTCTTGCTGTGGCGGTTGCACGGGTCCGGGTTGCGGTTGCTGCAGCTCCTGCTGAGCGCCCTGACGGAATGAGGAAGGCCGTTGCGGGGACGGAAGTTCCCGCAACGGCCTTCGCTCCGCAGGGGTGAATCAGCCCGTGAAGGTCTTGAACATGTTGGTGAATTCCCAGTTGGCCTGCGAGATTCCACTGCACGTGGGCGAAACACCGCCGCCGGGGCACGAACCGTTGTCGCGGCCGGCCGACCAGAACGCGATCCGCCCGACGTGGTTGGCCTTCGCGTAGTCGACGACCTTGCGCGCGTCGGCCTGGGTGGTCGTCGGGCCCGTGTCGTTGCGTCCGATCATCGGCGTGAGGCCCAGCAGTGCCTTCAACTGCGCGTCGGACTTCGACGGCCAGATGGCGCGCATCTGTCCGAGGGTGGCGTTCGCGGCGTTGACCATCGCGTCGCCCCAGTTGCCCGTGTAGCCGAAGTTCATCAGCATCGGGTTCACGAGGACGTTGACGCCCTTGGCGGCCGCGTCCTTCAGCACGTCCACCGAGTACGGGTCCATGCCGTAGTCCTGGCCCTGGATGCGCATCGTGTAGCTGACGGTGGTGCCGCGGGCGTCCTGCAGCCTCTTCAGCGCCGCGTTCACGGTGGCCTGCGGGATCGTGGCTTCCACGTCCACGTCGATGCTGTTCGAGCCCACGGCGTCGAGCACCTTCACGTACGCGTTGTAGAGCGCGTCGACCGACGAGCAGACGTGCTCCAGGTACGGGCCCATGGCGCCGCCGGTCGCGACGATGACGCTGCCGCCCGCGGCCTTCAGAGCCCTGGTGTCGTTGATGATGCGGCTGTCGTTCAACGGGACCGTGCCGCCCCACGCCGGGTCGCAGCCGGCCGACGAGCCCAGCGCGAACGCGAGCGTGAAGTGCTTCTGGCCGGTCGCGTTGGCCACGTCCATCAGTGACGGCGTTGGCATCGTGATGTCGATGTACGGGGCTACGCGCGCGCTACCGGGCGTGGGCGGCACATCGGACGTCGTGGTGGTGGTCGGCCCAGTCGTTGTCGTGGTCGTCGTGGTGGTCGTAGTGCCACCACCGCCGCCGCACGGGACGCCGTTGAGCTTGCAGTTCGCAGGCAACGCCGAGCCGCTCACCAGGAAGCCGAAGCTGGTCGAGGCACCCGCGGCGACGTTGCCGTTGTACTCGCGGTTGGTGAACGTGTGGTGGTTGCCGCTGCTGGTCGCCGTGGCGTCCCAGTAAGAGCCGAGGGACGCGCCGGCGAGGTCGAACTCCAGCTTCCAGCCGGCCAGCGCGGTCGTGCCCGCGGTGATCGTGAACTTGCCCTGGTAGCCGGAGCCCCAGTTCGAGTCCAGGCTGAAGGCGGCGGATTCACCGGCCGCGGAGGCGGTGGGGGCCAGGGCGACGAGTCCGGCCACCAGTGCGGTGGCGGCCCCGGCGGCGAAGAGCGCAAAGCGGGCCATCGGGTGTGGTCCTTCCGGCAGGGGAGGAAGGGAGTGGTGCAGGACCACGGGGCGCGTCGCGGTCCTGCACCACGTACAGGGAGGCGCCCGTACGTTCAGCGCCTGCTCAGTCACGGTAAGTGGCCTAGACCACAGCGTCAATGGGTCTAGACCTATTCTGTCCGCCGGACAGTGGAACAATCCGGTGGGTGCGTGGAGCAACTGGAATCGGATCGCTGCCCGGAACCGACATCGACGAGGCGGCGCGCGTCGTCGTCGGAGAACTGCCTGAGCTGCCGCACGTCCCGGAGCTGCCTGGCCGGGGAGTCGGCGCGGACATGATCGGGCGCACCGCCGGCCTGCTCGTCGACCTCGCGATCGAGGTCGTCACGTCCGGCTACCGCGTGACCCCGCGCCCCGGCCGTGACCACCGCCGTGCCGTCGACCTGCTGCGCGGTGACCTGGACGCGTTCGACGAGGCGTTGGAACGTGCGGGTGCGCAGCCTGAGACCGTCAAGGTGCAGGCCGTCGGGCCGTGGACGTTGATGTCGAACATCGAACTGATGCGCGGCCATCGGGTGCTCACAGACTCAGGCGCTGTGAAGGAGTTCGCCGCGTCGCTCGCCGAGGGCCTTCAGTTGCACGCGGCCGAGGTCGCCAAGCGCACCAAGGCGAAGGTCGTCGTGCAGATCGACGAACCGGGCCTGCCCGCCGTGCTGCAGGGCCTGCTGCCGACGCCGTCCAAGCTCGGCACCGTGCCCGCCGTGCCGGGGCCCGACGCGCGCAACGTGCTCGCCGTGGTGATCGAGGCCCTGAAGGACCACGAGGTGATCGTGCACTGCTGTGCGCCGCACCCGCCGTTGACGCTGTTGCGCGAGGCAGGCGCGACGGCCATCGCGTTCGACGCGACGCTGATCAAGGGTGCAGAGGCGCTCGACGAGATCGGCGAGACGTGGGAGGCGGGCACGACGCTGGCGCTGGGTCTGGTGCCGAGCCTCGACCCCGGTGTGCCGGTGACGTTGAAGGACGTCGGGCAGCGGGCGTTCACGCTGGTGGATCGTCTCGGCTTCCCGCGGTCGATCCTCGCCGAGCAGGCGCTGCCCACTCCGACGTGCGGTCTAGCGGGTGCTACGTCCACTTGGGTCAAACGTGCCCTGTCGCTGACCCGCGACCTTTCGATGGCGTTTTCGGAACCGCCTGAGGGCTGGTGATGTCCGGTTTGTGCGGCTAGTCTGCTGCGAACTATTAGGAAACTTTCTTAACCGAAGGCCAATCGCCGGGCCTGGACCGGGAGTTCCCCTCATGCGCATCAGACTGGCGGCGCTCGTCGCCGCAGTGCTCACAGGTGTGGTCGTGGCGCCTGCCCAGGCCGCGCCCACCGGCCAGATCCGGCTGGATCAGGTCGGGTTCGGCACCTCCGAGCAGAAGCACGCCTACGTGCTCGGAGGCGCCGCGAACACCAAGTTCTCCGTTGTGGACAGTCGCGGTCGCACCGTGCTGACCGGGAAGACGGGTGCCTCGACGGGCTCGTGGAGCGAGAAGTTCCCCGCTGTGTACCCGATCGACTTCTCCAAGGTCAGGGCGCCGGGGACGTACCGGATCGAGGTCGGCACGACGACCTCGCCGGCCTTCAAGGTCGACTCGCTGAAGAAGCTGTTCTCGCCGGTCGCGCACAACACCGTCGAGTTCTTCCAGGCGCAGCGCGACGGCGCCGACGTCGTCCCGGGCAGGCTGAACCGCAAGCCCGCGCACCTCACCGACCGCGAGGCGCTCGTCTACGAGGCGCCGGTGTTCGCGGGCGAGGGCGGCGACCAGATCGCGGCACCGTTGAAGCCGACGGGCGCGAAGGTCGACCTCGAAGGCGGCTGGTTCGACGCGGGTGACTTCGTGAAGTTCACGCACGCCTCGTCGTACTCGACCGCGTCGATGCTGCTGGCGTTGCGCAACAAGCACAACGACGCCCTCTACGACGAGGCCAAGTTCGGCCTCAAGTGGCTCGACAAGGCGTTCGACGAGAAGACCGGCACGCTCTACGCGCAGGTCGGCATCGGCACCGGCTCCGAGGAGTTCGGCTTCGTCGGCGACCACGACGTGTGGCGCCTGCCCGAGGCCGATGACAAGCTGAACGTGCAGCCGGGCGACAGCGAGTACTTCATCAAGTACCGCCCGGTGTTCCGCGCCAACGTCGCCGGCGAGAAGATCAGCCCGAACCTCGTCGGCCGCGTCGCCGGCTCGTTCGCGCTGGCCGCGCAGATCGAGGCCGACCGCAACCCGCGCGTCGCGCGTTCGTACCTGGACAAGGCCGCGCAGCTCTTCGCACTGGCCAAGACCACGGACGTCGGCGAGCTCGTGACGGCGTTCCCGCACGCGTACTACCCCGAAGAGTCGTGGACCGACGACATGGAGTTCGGCGCCACCCAGCTCGCCCTGGCCGCGAAGGCGTTGCACGACAAGCGCTACACGCAGTTCGCGAAGGCCGCCACGCACTGGGCCAAGGAGTTCCTGGCGACGCAGGACCCCGACACGTTGAACGTCTACAACATCTCCGCGCTCGGCCACGCCGACCTCGCCCCGTTGCTGAAGAAGGGCATCCCGGGCGCCGAGGTGACCGAGAAGCAGATCGTCGGCGACATCCAGCGCCAGCTGCAGAAGGGCGCGGACGCGGCCAAGACCTCGCCGTTCCGCACCGCAGCCAACGTCGAGACCTGGGACGTCGGCTCACGCACGTTCGGGTACATCACCACCGCCGCGCTGTACGAGAAGGTCACCGGCTCGAAGCAGTACGAGACCTTCGGAACGCAGCAGCGGGGCTTCGCCCTCGGCACCAACGCCTGGGGCACGTCGCTGATCGTCGGCGTCGGCACGAGGTTCCCCGAGTGCCCGCACCACCAGGCCGCGAACCTCTCGGGTTCGGCCAACGGCGGCCCGAAGGTGCTGGTCGGCGCCGTGATCAACGGCCCGAACGACGCTTCGCTGTTCGGCGACCTCGGTGAGATGCCGGCGGGTTCCGTCGACTGCACCAAGCCGTACACGCTCGAGTTCAACTCCGCGAAGTCCGTGTTCGCCGACGACCTGCGCTCGTGGCCGAGCTCCGAACCGGCCATCGACTTCACGGCGACGGGCGTGCTCGGGTTCTCGCTGATCGCGAACTCCTGAGTGGCGCCTGCGCGGGCCTGGGTGTCCAATTCGGACTTGTGCTCAGGCTCGCGCTGGTCTTCTTGCTGCTCACGGCCGGTACGGCGCATGCGCTGCCGGTGAAGGTGTCCTGCCGAGTTCCCGGCGTGCACGACGCGGACGTCATCCGCGTCGTGCACGCCGTCGGTCTTTCTCGGGGCGTGAGCGACAAGGTGATGCTCGCCGGGTTCGAGGCCGGATGGGTCGAGTCGCACATGAACAACCTCGACTGCGGCGACGCGGACTCGCTGGGCGTGTTCCAGCAGCGGCCGTCGATGGGCTGGGGCGCGCCGGAGCAGATCATGGACGTCTCCTACGCCGCGGGCCGGTTCTTCGAGTACGCGGTGCGCGTGGACCGGCCTGATCTCTCCGCGGGGCGGCTCGCCGATGCCGTGCAGCGGTCGTGCTGCCCGGAGCGGTACGACCAGGCGGAGGCGCGCGCGGGTTCGATGCTGCGGCAGGCGTGGCAGGGCGGTCCTGAGGTCGCCGGCGGGGTCTACGTCGTGGGGGACGGCGACGTCTGGGCCGATGGCGTGCGGCTGAGCACGTTGGGTGCCTTCGTCGGACGTCCTTCGGTGGCAGGCCGGTTCGTGTTCGCCCGGACGGCTCGCGGGGAGGTCGTGGCGTTGGTCGACGGGGCGTGGCGGCCGGTGGCTTCGGGCGTGGCCGGAGACCCCGAGGCCGTGCTCCGTCCTGATGGGACGGTCGACCTGTACGCGGTGCTGGCCGACGGCGGCGTCGCGAAAATGTCAGACCCGCTTGAGATGATTGGGATGGGGGGTGGATCCCCCCAGGGGGCCGGTGAGTCCGTATCGATTCCGAAACGGCAGGCCACGAGCTGGCAGGCCGTGAGCCCGGCCGGGTTCGCCGTCGGCAAACCGTCCGTGATCGCCTACCCGGACGGGTCCGCGGCCGTCTACGTCCGCTCCGGCACCAAGCTCATGGCCGCCGCCGCAGGCACGTGGCGCGAGCTCGCGCAGGGCGTCGACGCCTCACCCGAAGCGGTGCTCCGTCCAGACGGAACTGTCGGCATCTACACCCTGATCGACGGACGACTGAACCGCCTCACCACGACCTGGGAACCGTTGGGCGAAGGCCGTTTCATCGACACCGTGTCTGCACAGGCAGACGGCACGGTCTACGCGCGCACGGCCGAAGGCAAGGTGCTCAAAGCCGGTTGAACGGCTCCGCGTACCGGAACGCCCCCGCGGGCACGTCACCGAACGACCGGGCCTGGAAGTGCGGCGCCCACGCGGAAACCGGCGGCGTGATCCCGAACTCCGACGCCAGCCGGAACCCGAACCGCGAGTAGTACTTCGGGTCACCCAACAGGATGACCGCGAGCTCGCCCCGAGCCTCCGCCGCACCCAGAACCGCGTGCACCAACGCCGACCCGATCCCCGCCCGTTGGTGCGAGGGATGCACGGCGATCGGCCCGAGCCCGAGCACCGGCACGTCGTCGACGTACCCCCGCGTGCACACGACGTGGCCCAGAACCCCGTCCTCCACCAGCGAGAACTCCGGGATCCAGCCCTCGTCCGCGCGCAGCCAGTCGATCAGCGGAGCTTCCGGCCCGTTCTTGAACGCGAGATCGGTGACGGTGCGGATGGCGTCGATGTCTGCGGGCGTCTCCCGCCGGATCAGCATGAGGCGCACTGTGGCCAAACCCGTCGCCGCGCGCCACCGAGTTTTCGCCGCCATACTCCGCAGCGTGGTCGTGAGACAGACCTTGATGGTGTGCGTACTTGCCGTGCTGGCCTATCTCGGCGTGTGGTGGGCGTTCAGCGGAACCGACGAACCTGCCCAGTCGGCACCGGAATCCATGTTCCTCACCGACTACTCCAAGGCGGAGAAGGGCAGTTGCGTGCGGTTCAACGGCCCCGGTGAGAACGACCTGGGCCTCACCGTCGTCGACTGCGGCGGCGGCCGGGCCGCGTTGAAGGTCGGCACCGTGCTGACGGAGACCAGCGCGGAGTGCCCGCGCGGTGACTACAAGGTGTTGCGCGACACCAGGCACGACGCCGCCCTGTGCCTGATGCCCAACGCCGCGCGGGGCGACTGCTTCGAGCTCGACACCGACGACCTGCAGAGGTCCGTCGTGTCCAAGTTCGACTGCGCGGCGCCGCGGGTGAACGTGCAGGTCGTCGACATAGCCGAAGAAAGTTGCCCCGAAGAGGCCGAACTCGGTGTTCCCTATGAGGACATGACGCTCTGCCTGAGGAGGGTGCGTTGATCGTCTTCGAGGAACCCGCGCAGTTCGACGCGTGGCTGCACGAGAACGGCTCCAGCGAGACCGAGCTGTGGATCAAGTTCGCCAAGAAGGGCTCGGGGATCAGGTCGATCAACTACGGCGAGGCGCTCGACATCGCGTTGTGCCACGGGTGGATCGACGGGCTCACCCGGTCCGTGGACGAGACCTGGTACTCGCAGCGGTGGACGCCTCGACGGCCGAAGAGCAAGTGGTCCAAGCGCAACTGCGGCAAGGTCGAGGAACTGATCGCCGCGGGTAAGATGCTGCCGGCCGGGCTCAACGAGATCGAGAAGGCCAAAGCGGACGGACGCTGGGACGCGGCCTACGCGGGTCCGGCGACGATCGAGGTGCCGGACGATCTCACCGCGGCCTTGGAGGCCAATCCCAAGGCGGCCGAGTTCTTCAAGACGCTCAACAGCCAGAACAGGTATGCCGTGTTGCTGCGCATTCACGACGCGAAGAGGCCGGAGACGCGGCAGAAGCGCATCGCCCAGTTCGTTGAAATGCTCGCCGAGGGACGCAAGCTCTACAGTTGAGAATCATGAAGTGGTTCCGCCGCAGCAAAGCCGAAGACGTCGTCCCCGCCCACCTGCCGAACGCCGAGGAAGCCGCACAACGGTTTTGGGAACGGTGGTTCGAGCTGGTACCGGTGGTCAGCGCGGCGCTGGGCGACGGCGAACCGCACCGGGTCGAGGACGAGCTGCGGGACCTCGTGAGCTCGTTGCACCCGGACCTCATGTTCTCTCTCGAGCAGGGCCACATGGCGATGTACGCGCTGGTGGTCACCGGTCAGGAAGACCCGCGGCTGCGCCCGTACACCGACGCGTGGATCGACGCCGCGCCGCCGTCGGACATGGTGTGGGAGTTCCACGACTCGGTGCCGCCGGTGCCGGACCCGACCGAGGTGATCATCAACCTCGGCCAGGTGCGGATGCGGCTGGGGGACTACCGGGTGGTGGCCCAGGTGGACGGTGACGTCGTGGACGTCGCGGTCTACCACCCGGCGCTCGCGGACCTGAGCGACCAGCACCGGCAGACGATGACGTTCCTGCCGCTGGACGTCACTCTCGGCGAGCGGCTGGCGGGGGAGCGGTTGCGGCGCGTGGAGACCGCGGAACTGGAGCCGCAGGGCACGATCAGCCTGCTGGAGCTGCGTTCTCTGGTCAGGGAACTCGCCGGGGAAACCGAGCGCTGAAAACTGTCAGACCTGGTCACTAAGCTGTGGGACGTGACCAGCGAGAGCCTTGAAGACGTCCCGGCAGAGGTCCGCGAGCGGCATGCCGTGCTCGCGGAAGAGGTGCGCTCGCACCAGTTCCGCTACTACGTGCTGGACGACCCGATCGTCACCGATGGTGAGTTCGACGGTCTGCTCAAGCAGCTGGAGGCGTTGGAGGCCGAGCATCCCGGCCTGGCGACGCCCGAGTCGCCGACGCAGCTGGTCGGCGGCACGTTCTCGACCGAGTTCAAGGCGGTCGACCACCTGGAGCGCATGCTCAGCCTGGACAACGTCTTCGCGCAGGACGAGCTGACGGGCTGGTTCGAGCGCGTCGGGAAGGAGATCGGCTCCGGCACGCACTTCCTGTGCGAACTGAAGATCGACGGCCTCGCGATCAACCTGCTCTACGAGAAGGGGCGGCTGACGAGGGCGCTCACTCGCGGCGACGGCCGTACCGGCGAGGACGTCACGCTGAACGTCCGCACGATCGGGGACGTTCCGGTGGTGCTCGAGGGTTCCGCCGAGTACCCGGTGCCGGAGCTCGTCGAGGTGCGCGGCGAGGTCTTCTTCGCGGTGGAGGACTTCCTAGCCCTGAACGCCTCGCTGGTCGAGCAGGGCAAGCCACCGTTCGCGAACCCGCGCAACACCGCGGCGGGGTCGTTGCGGCAGAAGGACCCGAAGGTCACCGCGTCGCGCAAGCTGCGGATGATCTGCCACGGCATCGGCAAGACCGAGGGCTTCGAGGTGGCCAGCCAGTCGCTGGCCTACGAGGCGTTGAAGGCGTGGGGCCTGCCGACGTCGCCGCACACCGAGGTGCTCACCGACCCGGCGGACGTCCGCAAGAAGGTCGAGTACTGGGGCGAGCACCGGCACGACGCGGTCCACGAGATCGACGGCCTCGTGATCAAGGTCGACGAGGTCTCGCTGCAACGGCGCCTGGGCACGACGTCCCGCGCGCCGCGGTGGGCCATCGCCTACAAGTACCCGCCGGAAGAGGCCACGACGACGTTGCTGGACATCCAGGTCCAGGTGGGTCGCACGGGCCGCGTCACGCCGTTCGCGCTGATGGAGCCGGTGAAGGTGGCCGGTTCGACGGTCGCGCGGGCCACGCTGCACAACGGGTCCGAGGTCAAGCGCAAGGGCGTGCTGATCGGCGACCGCATCGTCATCCGCAAGGCGGGCGACGTGATCCCGGAGGTGCTCGGCCCGGTGCTGGCCGCGCGCCCGGCCGACGCGCGCGAGTTCGAGATGCCGACCCGGTGCCCCGAGTGCAACTCGGTGCTGCGCGCCATGAAGGAGGGTGACGTCGACATCCGCTGCCCCAACGCGGAGACGTGCCCCGGCCAGCTGCGCGAACGCCTGGCGTACCTGGCTTCTCGCGCCGCGCTCGACATCGAGGTGCTCGGCTACGAGGCGGCCGCCGCGATCACCGAGTCCACGATCTACACCAACGAGGCCGACCTGTTCGACCTCGACGCCGAGGCGTTGCGGCAGGTCGAGCGCTTCACGACGAAGAACGGCGAGCTGTCCGCGAACGCGGTGAAGCTGCTGGACAACCTGGAGGCGGCCAAGGAGCGTCCTCTGTGGAGGGTGCTGGTCGCCCTGTCGATCCGCCACGTCGGCCCGACGGCCGCCCGCGCGCTGGCGCAGCAGTTCGGTTCGATGGACGCGATCATCGAGGCTCCAGAAGAGGCGCTCGCCGGTGCCGAGGGCGTCGGCCAGACCATCGCGACGGCCGTGGTCGAGTGGCGCGAAACGGAGTGGCGCCAAGGCGTCGTGGAGCGCTGGCGGGCCGCAGGCGTGCGGATGGAGGACGAGCGCGACGCGTCCATCGTGCGCAACCTCGAAGGTCTGTCCATCGTGGTCACCGGCTCGCTGACGGAGTACTCGCGCGACTCGGCCAAGGAGTCGATCCTCGCCCGCGGCGGCAAGGCGGCGGGCTCGGTCTCCAAGAAAACCGCTTTCGTGGTGGTCGGCGACTCGCCAGGATCCAAGTACGACAAGGCCGTCTCGCTGAAGGTCCCGGTCCTCGACGAGGCCGGCTTTCGCGTCCTGCTGGAACAGGGGCCGGACGCGGCGAGGGAGGTGGCCCTTCCCGTCGAAGCTGACTCAGTGGAAGAAGGCGCAGATGGCTGATCTGATCATTCGCCCGGCAACGGAGGCCGACCTGCCCGCGGTCGGCGCCGTGACGGTCGAGGCGTACCGCGCGGACGGCTTCGTGGGCGCCCACGACGACTACGCGACCATCCTCGCCGACGCCGCCTCCCGCTTCCGCGACGCCGACCTGCTCGTCGCCCAGGACGAGTCCGGCACCGTCCTGGGCTCGGTGACGGTGGTGCACCCCGGCACGCCCTACGCCGAGATCTCCAGGCCGGGCGAGCTGGAGTTCCGCATGCTGGCGGTGACGGCGGCAGCCCGCGGCCGCGGCGTGGGCGAGACCTTGGTGCGCGCGGTGGTCGACAAGGCGCGCGAGGCCGGCGCGACCCACGTCGTGCTGTCGTCGTCGGAGAAGATGCTGGCGGCGCACCGGTTGTACGAGCGACTGGGGTTCACGCGGCTGCCGGACCGCGACTGGTCGCCGCTGCCGGGTGTGGACCTGCGGGCGTACGCGTATGGGATCCCGCTCTGAGCAGGGCGGACACGTCTTCTGCCGATCTTGTCGGACCCTCTGGGTAGGTTGAGTTGTAGGGGGTCTCAGGTCGGGGGGACGCCTGCGTCAGCGTGCGGTTCTTGTGTGGGCTGCGGCCTTTAGGGCCGCGACCATTGCGGGTGGGTGGCTGGCTTGCGGGTGGTCACCGTGCGGGCGGCCTGGTCGCCTTGCGTGCTTCCCCTGGGGGCGCTGCCCCCAGACCCCCGGCAATCTGATCGGGGGATAGCGCCACACGCGGGTAGATGGCACGCCTGTTGCGTTGGGCGGCTGCCTGTTGCTTAGAGGGTTGCGTTGGCGGTGGGGTCCCGTCACGAGCCGAGCCAAGAGCGGGCCACACCTGAGGAGGGGTGTCAACTCGACGAAAAGCGTGTCGAGTTGACACCCC
>NZ_JBIRVV010000029.1:0-68667 GCF_044387305.1 Lentzea sp. NPDC020367
ACACCCGGTCCCATTCCGAACCCGGTAGTTAAGCCCTTCTGCGCCGATGGTACTGCACTGGTTACGGTGTGGGAGAGTAGGTCGCCGCCGAACTTCTTTCGAAAAGCCCTTGCGGGTCGAGCGTCACAAGCGCTCCCCGCAGGGGCTTTTTCGTGTCTTGACGTAACGATCGCGCATCTGCGGTCACGCTCGGCGGGCAGGCGGCGATGTGGTCTCCACACGACCCATCGAGGTGCACCATGACCGACAGCCCTTGGAAGAACGAAGCAAAAGCCCTGCTCATACGACTGAGGGCTCGGCTTGGCCTCTTGGCGGCTCTCGACCCTCAGTCGCAGCAGCTCCTGGACGAGGCGGAAGCCGCGCTCGCCGCACAGGTCGGTGGTCTGGTCGCGTGGTGGGACGGCAGGCAGAAGGAAGACGTCTGGCGGTCACTGCACGCCGCGGAAGCGCGCATCACCTCGCTGGGACCGGACCTGGCCGGCAGGCTGCCGGATGTCAGGGCCAGGGTCGGAGCGCACCTCTCGGGCAAGGACGACAGGTACAGGGCGCTGGGCAAGATCGACGCCGCCAACCTGGGGCCCGACGACCGCACCAAGGTGGAGACCGCACTCGAAGCTGCCTTCAAGCTGGGCGATGACGCTTTCAGCACTCTGCGCGGACACCGCAACAGGTTGCTCTACACAGGCGCGATGCTCCTGGTGGGCTTGCTGATGATCGGGCTGGCCGCCTCGATCACGCCGGAGCGGTTGCCGCTCGGCCCAGGTGGGGCCCCGGTTCCCGGTGACTTCTGGTGGGTGGCCCTGCTGGGGTCGTTCGGCGCGATCTTCGCGGCTTCGGTCACCGGTGCCAAGCTCAAGTTGAGCCTGGCCCCCTACGCTTTCGGGGTTCCGCTGTTCGGACTGAAGATCGTGCTCGGTGCGGCGTTCGCGGTCGTGGGTGTCTTGTTGCTGAAGGCCGGTGCGGTCGCGGGACAGAAGGTCGAGAACCAGGTCGCGTTGATCGTGGCGGCGATCGTTTTCGGGTATTCGCAGCAGGTCGGCACGAAGATCCTCGACACCTACTCGAAGAAGCTGGTCGCGGCGGCCAAACCGAGCACCAGCGACGTCGAACCCGGCTGACGGACCCGACCGGCTACCGTTTCCGCATGCACAACGAGCACCGTGCCTCCCGACGCTCAGCAGGCGTGGGCAGGACCGCCGACCTCGCCACGAACCCGTTCCGGGTGGACCGGGACCGAGTAGCGAGCTCCCCGTTCTTCGCGAGGCTCGGCGGAGTCACCCAGGTCGTCAGCTCCACCGGCTCCGGTCTGCTCGTGCACAACCGCCTCACCCACAGCCTCAAGGTCGCCCAGGCGGCGCGCGCCATCGCCGAACGGCTCACCAACCGCCCCGAGTTGACCGCGGTGCTGGAGAAGCTCGGTGGGTGCGACCCCGATGTGGTCGAGGCGGCCGCGCTCGCGCACGATCTGGGGCACCCGCCGTTCGGGCATCTCGGCGAGCAGGTGCTCGACCGGCTGGCACGGCACCGGTTCGGGTTGCCGGACGGGTTCGAGGGCAACGCGCAGTCGTTCCGGATCGTCACGACCACCGACGTGCGGGGGCCCAAGGCGCTCGGGCTCGACCTGACGGTGGCGGTGCGGGCGGCGATGTTGAAGTACCCGTGGACGCGGCACCAGGAGCTCGGTCTGGCGGTGGCGCCCCGTGGTGCCGGCGAGCCGGACGACATGCCGGGCACCGGTAGTTCGAAGTTCTCCGCCTACATCACGGAGATCAACGATCTGCGGCAGGCGCGCGAGCCGTTCGAGGGGCGGGTCGAGTCGTGGCAGCAGACGGTCGAGGCGAGTGTCATGGACACCGCGGACGACATCGCCTACGCGATCCACGACCTCGAGGACTTCCACCGGGTCGGGGTGTTGCAGCACGCGACGGTCGCCGCCGAGCTCGGGACCTGGCAGGCGCAGGCGCTGGACCTCGCCGGGCTCAGTGACGCCGAGCTGTACGCCGAGATTCGGATGCCAGGGCGGTCGCTCGAGACGCTCCGCAGGCGCATGCACCTCAAGGACTCCTGGGTGATGAGCGACGAGGCGTTCGCGCTCGCGGTGCGGAAGGTGAGCAAGGAGCTCGTCGACGGGTTGTTGTCGGTGCCGTTCGACGGGTCGGTCGAGGCCGAGCAGGCGGTTGCCGGGTTCAGTGCGCGGTGGACGCGGCGGCTGGTCGACGCCGTTGGCGTGATCGAGGAGCCGACGCCGCGGTCCGGGCACGTGGTGCTGGCCGTTCAGCAGTGGCACGAGGTTCAGGTGTTGAAGTTCGTGCACCGGCGGTTCGTGTTGCTGCGGCCGGATCTGGCTTTGCACCAACGTGGACAGGCGCGTCTGCTCGGTTCGCTGGTGGACGCTCTGGAGCAGTGGGTGACCGATCGGGCCGAGGCGGATCGGTTGCCGCGCAGGCTGCACGATCTGGTGGAGCTGGCCGAAACGGAGTACGCGGCGCTCGCCCGGACGGAGCCGTCCACATTGGTCGGTACGACCGGGGAGCTTCCGGTTGGTCCTGATGTCGTAAGGGGATTGGCGCGCGGGCGGGCGGTTGTGGACTTCGTGGCGTCGCTCACCGACAACCAGGCCGCCGCACTGCTGGAAGCCCTTTCCGGTCGAACCGGTCAGTTGTGGACTGACGCGTTTGTCCTCTGAGGTTGTTCTGTGAAGTGTGATTGCGTCTGCTAAGTGAGAAGTAGCCCAATCGGATGCTGACTGTGATCACACAAGCACCATACGTTGACGCCTCGACCGGGAATCTCCGGTCGCAGGCCGCGTGCTCGGGGGCACGCCAACGTTCGGGGGAGAAACTCCTGTGCGCCGATCTCGAAGAGGCACGACCTTAGTCACCGCAGGTACCGCAGTTCTTCTGGCCGCACTCACCGCAGTCACGCCGGCGTCCGCTGACCCGGGCAAGGCGTCCAAGACCATCAGCGACCGCACGGCAGCGCAGATCTCCGCGCTGCAGAGCATCAAGAAGTCGCTCACCCCTGCCGAGTCCAAGGTGGACAGCGCACTGGTCGTGGAGGCGCGCAAGCGCGTCTCAGTTGGTACCACGAGCGCCCTTCCTCAGGTGCAGACCGGCGTTGCCGTGACGCCGAAGGCCACCACTCTCGTCGACATCCGTGCCAAGCAGTACTCCGAGGACCTGGTCAACGCTGTCCGCGCCGCGGGCGGACAGATCCGGGCAGTGTCCCCCGAGCACCGCACCGTGCGCGCAGAGGTCCCGGTCGCGAAGATCGCCGAGATCGCCGGTCGTTCCGACGTCGCCCGCGTCGAGCCGGGCAGCGACGCGATGACGCAGGACGTGAAGAACAAGAAGGACACCAAGTCCAAGGCTCCGTCCAAAGAGGACAAGTCGCGCGAGATCGAGCGCCGGCTGTCCGAGAAGCAGCTGTCCGTCCAGGCCGCCAAGGTCGCGGAGAGCGACAAGGCGCACAACGCCGAGGCGGCGCGCGGTTCGTTCCGCGTGACCGGTGTCGGCGTGAAGCTCTGCGCGCTGTCGGACGGTGTGAGCTCGCTGGCCGTCTCGCAGGCCTCCGGTGAACTGCCGGCCGTCGACGTCCTGACGGGGCAGGCGGGTTCCGGTGACGAGGGCACCGCGATGCTCGAGATCCTGCACGACCTCGCGCCCAACGCCGAACTCGGCTTCGCCACGGCGTTCAACGGTGACGCGAGCTTCGCGGACAACATCAAGAAGCTGCGCTTCGACCTCGGCTGCGATGTCATCGTTGACGACGTCATCTACTTCAACGAGTCGCCGTTCCAGGACGGCATCATCGCGCGCGCCGTGGACGCGGTCGTCGCGGACGGCGCGATGTTCTTCTCCAGCGCCGGCAACCAGGGCAACGTCGCGGACGGCACCTCCGGCCACTACGAGGGCCAGTTCGTCGACTCGGGCGTGGGCGTCGGCAAGTTCGCCGGCAGCGCGCACGACTTCAACCCGGACCCCAACGCCAAGCAGCTGTTCGACCCGCTGTCGAACTTCTCCGGCGACACCCCGGTCGTGCTGCACTGGGCCGACCCGCTCGGCCAGTCGGCCAACGACTACGACCTGTACCTGGTCAACGCCCAGGGCAACGTTGTCACCTTCAGCCAGAACAACCAGGACGGCGCGCAGGACCCGTACGAGCGCATCAACACCCCCAGCAGCTCGACGGGCACGCGTCTCGCGGTCGTGAAGTACCGCGGTGAGGACAAGTACTTCGCGCTGTCGCTGTTCGGTGGCCGGTTCGCCGACACCAACGACGGCCTCAAGAAGTACGTCACGCCGGGCACGACCCGCGGCCACTCGGCAGCGAAGGGCGCGATCTCGGTCGCGGCCGCACCTGCCGCCGCCGCGCTGCCGTTCGACCTGGAGCCGGGCGACCCCGCCAACCCGAAGGGCCCGTACCCCAACGCCTTCGACGGCACGCAGAAGCCGGAGCGCTTCACCTCCGACGGCCCGCGCAAGACGTTCTTCGCGCCGGACGGCTCGCCGCTCGCCGAGACCCGGCAGAAGCCGGACATCACCGCGGCCGACGGCGTGACCACGTCGGTGCCGGGCTTCGCGCCGTTCTTCGGCACGTCCGCCTCGGCCCCGAACGCCGCCGCGATCGCCGGTCTGATCCTGTCCGGCAACCCGACGCTGACGCCCGCCGAGGTCAAGGAAGCCCTTGTCACCACGGCGATCGACATCGTCGAGTCCGGTGTGGACAACCGCACCGGCGCCGGCCTCGTGATGGCCGACCGCGCCCTGCAGTACACGGGTGCGTCGCCGCAGGCACTGGCCCGCGCGCAGAAGCCGACGATCGTCAACGACGCCGACGGAAGCGCTTTCCTCAAGCCGGGCACCACGTCCACGGTGACGGTGCCGGTGGCCAACAACGGTGACGGTTCGGCCGCGTCGACCTCGGTCGTGCTGTCGACGACGTCCGCCGGCGTGACCATCGCGCCGCGATCCAAGTACTACGGCAACATCGACCCGGGCCAGACCGTCAGCAACACCTACAAGGTGACCGTGCCGGCCTCCGCCGTGCTCGGTTCGGCGGTCAAGCTCGACGCTCGGGTGACCTACTCGGGCGCGACGTCGCCGACGACCACCTCGTTCACGCTCCGCGTGGGTGAGCCGTCCCGCACGTTCAAGACGTTCGCCTACACCGGCGAGCCGCTGGCCATCCCGGACAACGACCAGACCGGTGTCTCGGTCTCGCTGCCGGTCACGGGTGTCGGCGCGGCGTCGAACCTGAAGTTCTCCGTGGACGGCGCCACGTGCTCCGCCACCGAGGGCTCGACGACGGTCGGCATCGACCACACCTTCGTCGGCGACCTGGTGGGCACGCTCACCTCGCCGTCCGGCAAGTCCGTGACGCTGTTCTCGCGGGCGGGTGGCACCGGCAACAACATCTGCCAGGCCGTGTTCACCGACGACGCCACGCTGCCGTTCTCGGGCGTGACGAGCGGCAACGCGCCGTTCACGGGCTCGTGGAAGGCGGGGGCGCCGCTGTCCTCGCTGACCGCCGACCCCGCCGACGGCACGTGGGTGTTCAAGGTCGCCGACGTGGTGGGCTCCGACCGCGGTTCGATCCGCTCGGTGACCCTCAGCGTCGCCGGCTGGGTGTGATGATCTGAGCTGATGCGACGGAAGGCCCCCGGCACGCGCCGGGGGCCTTTCGCATCCCCGAGAGGGGAACACAGCGAAAGGGGCGCCTCCCAGGCTGGGAAGCGCCCCTCACGCGTCTGTCAGAGCCGAGCTAGCGGTTCGGCCACTCCCACCGGATGCCGAACACACCGGGCCCGAACCCGAGTGCCACGGCGTGCACGCCGCCGCCCGAGTCCAGGGTGAGGTTGCGGCGCCGCGACGGCGTCTCGTCGCCCGCGGGCACGCTGTACTGCTGCACGCGCGACGGCAGGTTCGTCTCGTCGAACCGGACCTCGATCACGTACTCGCGCACCGGCAACCGGAACTTGCGCGCGAACGTGTTGTTGCCCTTGGGGGCGTGGCCCTCGGGGAACACCAGCTGGTATTCCATGATGAGGGTCTCGCCGCGGGTGAGCGGCCGTTCGAACATCATCTCCGCGACCATGATGTTGGCCTCGTGGTCACGGGCGATGCGGCCGAGGTGGCAGTTGCGCACGTTCGTGATCTCGGGGAGCACGTCGCTCTCCTCGGTCTCGAACACGAGCGCCCAACGGTCTGGGCCGTCCTGTTCCGCCCGGAGGATCTGCCGCACCCACACGGATTTCTGCCCGCCGTCGGCAGAGATCTCGATGCGGTCGTGCTGACTGATCCGGCCGAGCTTCAGGTCGGAGGACGTGTCGACCTTCGAGAGCAGGTTCGCGACCCGCTCACGACGCGCCCAGAGGGCGTCGATCGGCATCATCGTCGTCGGGCGGCAACGGCGGCCTCGCGGACGAGGTGGGCCGAGCAGCGCCGACAGACCTGACTGAGGTACTCCCAGAACCGACTCGAGGTGCCGCAGCGCCTCCAGTGATTCAGGGCGTTCAGGCCTTCGTCGTCCTGACTGCCAGTAGCTGAGCGTCGCGACGCTGATGGTGACGCCGCGCAGTGCCAACCGGTGCTGGATGCGGTCGAGGCTGAGCCGGCTCGCCTTGATCGCGGCCCTCAACGCTTCCGGGAACGGTCCCGTCGTCAAGAGCTGCGTAAGGCTGCCGTGGCCCGTTGAGTCCGTTTCTTCAACGGTCAGTGTTGGTCGACCGGCAGCAGTCGTCATGGTGACTCCCCGCTGTCATAAGATCACGCCCCAGTGACCCTACCCGCCCGTGAACATCGCTGGTCGGAGCCGGATGGAGTCAATGGTTAATCCATACGGTTGATGAGTTCACGCTTTCGAGACTCATCTGTCAAGCGTTGCGAACCCATCAGTAACATCTTCGTGCCGTGCACGCGCTGTGTCGAGTCGGCTCTACTGTGTGCACGAAGACCAACTCGCGGTGTGACCAAGGGGTGGGACGTGAGCCGAGTGCGGCCGGTTCCAGGCGGGCGGGCCGTCGAGGTCGAGCCGGAACGGATCGAGGGCTGGATCGCCCGGTTCGCCGACCGGCACGGCGCCGTCGAGATCACCGTGACCGAGTCCGAGGTCGAGATCACAGCGAACGACGGCGCGACGGCCGCGTTCCCGACCCGTGGCGGTACCTCTGTACTAGAGGTGATCGAAAAGTTGACGGAGCCCCGCCGGATCGGCCTCGTCCTCGTGCGGCTCGGCGGCCACAGCATCGGGGTCGCGTTCGGCGGCAAGGTCGAGGTGTCCACCACCGACCGCAAGCAGGTCCACGGCCGCATCAGGGCCGGCGGCTGGTCGCAGCAGCGGTTCGCCCGGCGCCGGGAGGGTCAGGCCAGGGTCGCGCTCCAGGCCGCGGCGGACGACGTCGCCAGGGTGCTCGTCCCGCTCCTGGCCGAACTCGACGGAGTGGTGCTGGGCGGCGACTGGCAGGCGCTCGACGTCCTGCGCAACGACCGCAGGCTCTCGGGCGTCTTCAGCATGGCCGAGGAGCGCGTCCTGGACGTGCCGGAACCTCGGCGCGCGGTCCTGGACGAGGCCGCGCAACGGGCCCGTTGCGTCGAGATCGTGATCCAGGACACACGGGCAACCGGGCGAGAGCCCGGCCGCATGGATACGGGTGAGGGTGCCTGATCCTGGCGCCACTGACCTGCTGGAGCTGCAAGTGCGCAAACGAATGGTGATCGTGGCCGGAGCGGTCGCGCTGGGTGCCATCGGCATCGCGGTGCCCGCTCTCGCGCTGAGCGGCGGCGGCAACGCGCCCCAGCCCACGACCTCGGCTCCGCAGCCGCCTTCCTCCACCAAGACCGAGGCGCCGCCGACCACGGTTCCGCCGACGACCGTGCTGCCGCCGTCCTCGACCGCTCCTACCAAGACGCCGACGACGTGGACCCAGCCGACCCCGACGTCCTCGAAGCACCCGGAGCAGCCGCCCACGACCGCGCCGATCTCGACCTCGCCCGAGGCGACGAAGCCCCCGGTCTCCTCGACCCCGGTCAACACGAAGACCCCGACCTCAGCGCCTGTCGCGACGACGCCGGCCCGGTGAGGAGCCACCGCTGAACTGGGAGGCTGAGTTCACCGACTGCTTCGACCGGTGCGCCGACTCGATGCGCTTCACGGCGTACCTGCTGTGCGGCAACTGGCACGAGGCGGAAGACGTCATGCAGTCGGCGTTCTTGAAGCTGTACCTGGCCGGTCCCAAGCTCGCGGACCGGTCGGGGCTGGAGCCGTACCTGCGTCAGATCGTCGTGCGGACGTTCCTCGCCGAACGCCGCAAGGTGCGCTGGCGCAGGGAGAAGCTGACTGACGCACCCCCGGAGGGCCTGTCTTCCGCCGTCGTGGCGGAAGACAGGCTCGTGGTGTGGCAGGCGCTCACCGCCGTGCCCGCACGGCAACGCGCTGTCCTCGTGCTGCGCTTTTGGCACGATCTGAGCGTCGAGGACACGGCGGCGGCGCTGAAGTGCTCGACGGGCACGGTGAAGTCGCAGAGCAGCAAGGGCCTGGACGCGTTGCGGCGCAGGCTCGGCCCTGAATTCGATCATCTGAGGCTGGAGGTGTGATGGTTCGCGAAGACGATCTGCGGGCGACTTTCTCCGCTCTGCACCAGGAAGAGGCGCCGCCGCGGGCCACCACGGCGGCCGGCCTCATCCAGCGCGGCCAGGCCGTGCGCTCCCGGCGCCGCACCATCGCGGTGGTCGGCAGCGGGCTCGCGACCGTGGGGGTCGTGGCGGTGGCACTCGCCGTGCTGCCCGCCGCGGCCCCCGTGGACCCGGCGACACCAGGGCCGTCCCCGACCACCACCACGACGACCTCGCAGGTCCCGCCGCCGTCCTCGTCACCGGTCTCCGTCGAGCCGCCGGAGACCAAGGCGCCGACCAACACCACCCCGCAGTCGACGAAGATCGAGCAGCCACCGGCGACGCCGCCGTCCTCCGCACCGCCCGGCACGTCGGCGCCCGTCACGAAGCCCCCGACGTCCTCGACGGGGCAACCGGTGTCGACTTCCCCCTCGACCACTCGCTGAGCGGCACACTCCTGGGCATGAGTGCTCAGATCCGCCTGGTCGAGGTCACCGACGCCAACCGCGACGCCGTCATCGCCGTGCGCGTGCACCCCGCGCAAGAGCAGTTCGTCGCGTCCGTCGAGAAGTCCTTCCAGCACGCGAGGGAGAACCCCGAGGCCAAACCGTGGTTCCGCGCGGTCTACGACGGGGACGCGCCCGTCGGGTTCGTCATGCTGAGCTGGAACGTCGTGCCCGGGCCCGGTCTGCGCGGGCCGTACTTCCTGTGGCGGCTGCTCGTGGACGCCGGGCAGCAGGGCCGCGGCTACGGCACCGCGATCCTGAACGAGGTCGTGGCGCTGCTGCGGGAGGCGGGTGCCACCGAGCTGTACACGAGCTGCGTGCCGGGGGAGGGGTCGCCGCAGCCGTTCTACCGCGCGTTCGGGTTCGAGCCCACCGGCGAGGTCGACGACGACGGCGAGCTCATCCTGCTGCTGGACCTCGGCTCGCGACCGTGAACCGGCGGTCCTCGCCAGGGCTCTCCAGTTCGTCGAGCACCGCGACGGCCAGGTCCTCGGCCGAGATCGAGGACGGGCCGGTGAGCAGCACGTCCGTGCCACGCCGGTAGGTGCCGGTGCGCTCGCCCGGTTCGAGCGACGCGGGCGGGCTCAGGTAGACCCAGTCGGCGCGGTGGGCCTCGCACTCGTGCAACTGACGCACGCTCGCCTCGGCGACGGAACGGATGTGCGGCGGCACGTACCGGTCGTCATCGAGCACGAGGCCGGTGCCGTCCGGCGTTCGCAGCGGTGCGGCGCCACCGACGACGATGACCCGCGTACGGGTCGCGAGTGCCGCGTCCACCCCCACCGTCGAGGTGACACCGGTGGTGGCCACCACCGCACCGTCCACTCCGGACAGAACGCTGTCCATCAGCTCGCGGTCGGTGGCGTCACCGCCGGCGCCGCGGGACACCTCCGTCACGTCGTGCCCGCGCCGCACCGCCTCGGCGACGACCCGCGACCCGACCATGCCGGACGCGCCGACGACTGCGATCTTCACTGCAGAACTCCTTTGACGAGAACGGGTGCCGGTCGCTGACTCGCGACGATCGCGGTCAGCGCCAGCGCGAAACCGGTGAGCTGCACCGCGTCGAGCGTCTGGCCGAGCACGACGACGCCGAGCAGCGCGGCGACCATCGGGGACAGTAGGCCGAGCATGGAGACGGACGTGACCGGCAGCGTGCCGATCGCGCGGAACCACAGGACGTAGGCGAGCAGGCCGCCGACGCCGCCGAGCCACAGGTAGCCGGCCAGGGCGGTCAGGCCGATCGCGGGCGGCGGCCCTTCGAACAGGAACGTCACCGGCACCAGGAACAGCCCGCCCGCCGTGAGCTGCCAGCCCGCGAACGCCATCGGCGTCGCCCCGGCGGGCCTGCCCCACTTCTTCGTCAGCGTCACGCCGAGCGCCATCGTCGCGGCGCCGCCCAGTCCGGCCAGCACACCGACCAGGTCGAAGCCCGCCGCCGGTCCGAGCACCACGAGCCCGACGCCGAGCATGCCGATCACGCCCCAGGCGAGCCGCCACGCGGACGCGTTCTCCTTGAGCACCCCGATCGCCAGCAACGCCACCACGAGCGGCTGTGCGGCGCCCAGGGTGGCCGCCACGCCGCCGGGCAGGCGTTCGGCCGCGATGAACAGGAACGGGAAGAACAGGCCGATGTTGAGCACGCCCAGCGCGGCCGCCTTCGCCCACCACGCACCGCGCGGCAGGTTCCTGGTCAGCGCCAGCGCGATCAGTCCGGCGGGGAGCGCGCGGACCAGGCCGGCGAACAGCGGGTGTCCCACCGGCAGCAGTTCGGTCGTGACCACGTAGGTCGAGCCCCAGACCACCGGGGCGAACGCCGCCAGCGCGGTGCGGGAGAGGTCGCTGTTCTTCACGTCGTCCAGTGTTGGCTCGCGCGATCGATGAGTCCAACGCATGCTTTTCATCCGATCCATCGTGATTCAAGATGGATCGGTGGAGCTTCAGCAGATGCGGTACGTGGTGGCGGTCGCCGAGACGGGCAGCTTCACCCAGGCCGCCAGGCAGTGCCACGTCGTGCAGTCGGCGTTGAGCCATCAGATCGCCCGTCTCGAACGGTCGCTGGGCGCGCGGTTGTTCGAGCGGACCAGCCGCAGCGTCCGGCTGACTCCGGCGGGCGCGGCGTTCCTGCCGTCCGCGCGGCAGTGCCTCGACTTCGCCGAACGGGCGGTGTCCGAGGTCGCCGCGGCGGTGGGGGAGGTGCGCGGACGGGTCGTGGTCGGGGTGATCCCGACGGTCGCGGCCGTGGACCTGCCGGCCGCGCTGAAGGTGTTCCGCGAGCGGTATCCGCAGGTGCGGGTCGCGTTGCGGATGCTGTCGAGCCTCGACATGGTCGAGCAGGTGCGGCAGGGCACGCTCGACCTGGCGTTCCTCGGGCTGCCGCTGGGCGTGCGGCCGGACGGCGTGCGGGGCCGTGAGCTGGCGCGCGACGAGCACGTGGCCGTGGTGGCGCCGGAGCATCCGCTGGCCCGGCAGGAGTCGACGAACCTGCGGGCGCTCGCCGAGGAGCTGTTCGCGGACTTCCCGGCGGGATCACCGGGACGCATGCAGTCGGATCAGGCCTTCTCGATCGCGGGACTGCATCGCGAGGTCGCGTTCGAGGTGACCACCGCCGAGTTGATGGCCGGGCTGATCCGGGAGGGGCTCGCGGTCGCCGTGCTGCCGTCGCGGTACACGCCGCAGCTCAGCGGCGTCGCGACGGTGCCGATCGTGGGCGGGCCGTCGCGCGTCGAGCACCTCGTGTGGAGCGCGGCCGGGCTGACACCTGCCACGGCCGCGTTCCTCGACGTGCTGGGTGTGGAGCCGGACTAACCCGCCGTGCCGGTCGAAAGAAGACCGCCGTCCACGCGCACGGTCTCGCCGGTGATCCAGGAAGCCTTGTCGGAGCAGAGGAACGCCACGAGCGAGGCGACGTCCTCCGGCGTGCCGAGGCGCTTCATCGGGTACTGCTGCGAGGCTTCCTCCTCGCGTCCGACGTAGAGGGCCTCCGCGAACTTCGTCTTCACCACGGCGGGCGCGACGGCGTTCACGCGCACCTTCGGGCCGAGCTGCCACGCGAGTTCCTCGGTCAGGCGGATCAGCGCCGCCTTCGACGCGCCGTACGCGCCGATCACGCCCGTGGACCGGATTCCGCCGATCGAGGCGACGTTCACGACCGCGCCGCCGTGCTCGCTCATCCACGCTTTCCACGCGAGCTGGATGAAACCGAGCGTGGCCACCACGTTGACGTCGAAGATCTTCCGGACGGCGTTCAGGTCGGCGTCCATCAGGAACCCGTATTGGGGATTGATGCCGGTGTTGTTGACGAGCACGTCGAGGCTGCCGAACTCCTCGACCGTGCGCGTGACGACCTCTTCGCGGGACGCGTCGTCGCCGGCGTTGCCCTGGATCGTGAGGACCTTGCCGCCGGTGTCGGCCTCCAGCCGCTTCGCCGCCTCGGTCAGCTGGTCGGCCTTGCGGCCCGTGATCGTGACGGAGGCGCCGCGGGAGAGGAGCTCGCGTGCGATGCCGTAACCGATGCCGCGCGACGCGCCGGTGACCAGGGCCGCCTTGCCCGAGAAGTCTTCGCTCATAGCCGCAATCTATGCGCCTGGCCACAGGTGGGAAATTCGATGGTCGTGATCCCGTAGAATGGGGTGCGTGATCCTCCTCGAGTAGGCCGAACCGGACGTGCCATCCCTTGTCATGCCCGGAGTTGTTGTTACTGCTCGGAGTTTCTCTTGATCACCGCAACTGACATGGAGTTGCGCGCGGGCTCACGCATTCTGGTGAGCGGCGCCAACCTGCGCGTTCAGCCCGGCGACCGCATCGGCCTCGTGGGCCGCAACGGTGCCGGCAAGACCACCTCCCTGCGCGTTCTCGCCGGTGAGGGCCAGCCCTACGGCGGCGCCATCACCCGCAAGGGCGAGCTCGGCTACCTGCCGCAGGACCCGCGTGAGGGCGACCTGTCGGTCATCGCCAAGGACCGGGTGCTGTCCGCGCGCGGCCTCGACCAGCTCCTCCGCGACATGGAGAAGGCCCAGTCGAAGATGGCCGAGCTGGTCGACGCGAAAGAGCTCGACGTCGCCGTCACCAAGTACGGCAAGCTCGAAGAGCGCTTCTCCTCGCTCGGTGGCTACGCCGCCGAGTCCGAGGCCGCCCGCATCTGCTCGAACCTCGGCCTGCCGGACCGCGTTCTGGCGCAGCCGCTGAGCACGCTGTCCGGTGGTCAGCGCCGCCGCGTCGAGCTGGCCCGCATCCTGTTCGCCGCGTCGGAGGCGGGCATCGGTGCCAAGTCGAGCACGATCCTGCTGATCGACGAGCCCACCAACCACCTCGACGCCGACTCGATCACGTGGCTGCGCGGCTTCCTCAAGTCGCACGACGGCGGTCTCGTCGTGATCTCCCACGACGTCGAGCTGCTCGACGACGTCGTGAACAAGGTGTGGTTCCTCGACGCGATGCGCGGCGAGGTCGACATCTACAACCTCGGCTGGAAGAAGTACCTCGAAGCCCGTGCGACGGACGAGAAGCGTCGCCGTCGTGAGCGCGCCAACGCCGAGAAGAAGGCCGGCGCGCTGATGACGCAGGCCGCCAAGATGGGTGCGAAGGCCACGAAGGCCGTTGCGGCGCAGAACATGGCGAAGCGCGCCCAGAAGCTGCTCGACGGTCTCGACGACGTGCGCCAGAGCGACAAGGTCGCGAGGATCACCTTCCCGGCGCCGGCCCCGTGCGGCAAGACCCCTTTGATGGCAGAGGGTCTGAGCAAGTCCTACGGCTCGCTGGAGATCTTCACCGGCGTGGACCTGGCGATCGACAAGGGTTCCCGCGTCGTCGTGCTCGGCTTCAACGGTGCCGGCAAGACGACGCTGCTGCGGTTGCTGGGTGGCAGCGAGAAGGCGGACGCGGGTGGTGTCGTTCCCGGTCACGGCCTGAAGATCGGCTACTTCGCGCAGGAGCACGAGACGCTCGACCACAACGCCTCGGTGTGGGAGAACATCCGCCACATGGCGCCGGACGAGCAGGAGCAGCGGCTGCGGTCGTTGCTCGGCACGTTCCTGTTCAGCGGCGAGCAGCTCGACCAGCCCGCCGGCACGTTGTCCGGTGGCGAGAAGACGCGACTGGCACTGGCCGGGCTGGTGTCGTCGGCGGCGAACGTGCTGCTGCTCGACGAGCCCACCAACAACCTCGACCCGGCCTCGCGCGAGCAGGTTCTCGACGCGTTGCGGCGCTACGAGGGCGCGGTCGTCCTGGTGACGCACGACCCCGGCGCGGTCGAGGCACTGGAGCCGGAAAGGGTCATCCTGCTGCCCGACGGCACCGAGGACCACTGGTCCGAGGACTACCTGGACCTCGTGCAGCTGGCGTGATCTCCACGCGTCAAAGGACTACCGAACGCGTTCTGTGATCAACTCAGTGTGATCGAATCGACCGTTCGGCGATCTCTTTGCTTGATCACCTGGCGTTCTGCCGGTTCCTGTTCGATCATTGCGACGACAGGGGCCGTAGAACGGCCCACCTGCTCGTACGGAAGGCGGGACAAGGTGGCTGACCTGAAGAAGGGTGCCCGGATCACCGGCGCCACACGGGACAAGCTGGCCGCTGACCTGAAGAAGAAGTACGAAAAGGGCGCGAGCATCCGGGCTTTGGCCGAGAGCACCGGGCGTTCCTACGGCTTCGTGCACCGGGTTCTGTCGGAATCCGGGGTCACGCTGCGCGGTCGCGGTGGCGCCACCCGGACGAAGAAGAAGTAGCCCCGACTCAGACTGCTACTCTCCGGTAACTAGCTTCTAGTTCGCCGGAGGTAACGACATGCCAGTGCCCTCAATCGACGCTGGCCTGCTCGAGCGCGGTGGTGTGCGGCTTGCTATCTCCGGGCCGCGCGCGACCATCACGCTCGATCGTCCCGACGTGCTCAACGCGCAGACGCCGGCTACCTGGCAGGCGTTGCGGCACATCGGCGAACAGCTGGACCCGGACGTCCGCGTCGTGGTCGTCCGGGGTTCCGGCCGCGCCTTCTCGGCGGGGCTGGACCGGCGCATGTTCACCGGTGAGCCCGTCGACGGCGAGCCCGGTGGTCTTGGCGCGATCCTGGCGCTGTCTCCCGAAGAGGCGGACGCCCGCATCGCGTCGTACCAGGCCGGGTTCGCCTGGCTGCGCGATCCGGCACGCGTGACGATCGCCGCGGTGCAAGGGCATGCCATCGGCGCCGGTTTCCAGTTGGCGCTGGCGTGCGACTTCCGCGTGCTCGCCGAGGACGCGCAGTTCTGCATGGCCGAAACCGGGCTGGGTCTGGTGCCCGATCTCGGCGGCACGCTGCCGTTGGTGCGACTCGTGGGGTACTCGCGCGCGGCCGAGATGTGCGTGACCTCCCGCCGGGTGTCGGCGGAGGAGTCGCTGCGGATCGGCCTCGCGAACTCCGTCGTGCCCGCGGACGGGTTGGACGGCGCCGTCGACGAGCTGGTGGCCGCCGTGCTGAAACCGCTGGCCGGTGCGGTCACGGAGACGTTGGCGCTGATCGCGTCGGCGGCTTCCGGCGTGGACGCGGAGTCGCAGCTCGCGGTGGAGCGCGCCGCCCAGCTGCGCCGGCTGCAGTCCTTCGCGGCCCTTTCCGCTCAAAGCTGAATGTTTCCGCGTTCCTAGTCGCGCGCGACGGAATTGTCAGACCGCTGTGCTGTTCTAGTCAGCGTGGACGGATACAGCTCTTGGCGATTCATGATGGGGGCGACCTCCGAAGCGCCCTCCAAGGTGCGCCGGGGGACGTTCCGGCGCGTACTGGCCTTCGCCCAGCCCCATCGGGCGAAGCTGGTGGTGTTCCTGCTGCTGACGGTGGTCTCGTCGGTGCTCGCGGTGTCGACACCACTGCTGGCCGGCCGGGTGGTCGACGCGATCGTCGGCGGTTCCGCGCCGTCCGTGGTCGTGTGGCTGGCCGTGGCGATCGCGCTGATCGCTGTGGTGGACGCCGGTCTGGGCGTGGTCGAGCGCTGGCAGTCGACGCGCATCGGTGAAGGTCTGATCTACGACCTGCGTCGTGCCGTGTTCGGTCATGTGCAGAAGATGCCCGTCGCGTTCTTCACGCGCACACGCACGGGTGCGCTCGTCTCGCGCCTGAACAACGACGTGATCGGTGCCCAGCGCGCGTTCACCTCGACGCTGTCCGGGTTCGTCACGAACATCATCCAGCTGGTGCTGTCGCTGGGTGTCATGTTCACGCTGTCGTGGCAGGTCACGGCGCTGGCCCTGGTGTTGTTGCCGGTCTTCGTGCTGCCCGCCAAGCGGATGGGCCGCCGGATGGCGGACATGCAGCGCGAGGCGTCCACCCTGAACGCCTCGATGGTCACGCAGTCGACCGAGCGCTTCTCCGCCCCCGGCGCGACGCTGGTGAAGCTCTTCGGCCGCCCCGACCGCGAGGAGCAGGAGTTCAGCGAGAAGGCCGCGCAGGTCCGCGACATCGGCATCCGGACCGCGATGGCCACCCGCTGGTTCATGACCGGCCTGACCCTGGTGTCGGCGCTCGCGCAGGCGCTGGTCTACGGCCTGGGCGGTTACCTGGCGCTGACCGGGCACCTGGCGGCAGGCGCCGTCGTGTCGCTCGCCCTGCTGCTGACCCGCCTGTACGCCCCGCTGACCGCGCTGGCGAACGCCCGCGTGGACCTGATGACCGCGCTGGTGTCGTTCGAGCGCGTCTTCGAGGTGCTGGACCTGGACCCGATGATCAAGGAGCGCCCGGACGCCCGTTCGGTGCCCGACGGCCCCGTGTCGGTCGAGTTCTCCGACGTGCGCTTCGCCTACCCGTCCGCGGAGAAGGTGTCGCTGGCGTCGCTCGAGTCCGTGGCCACTTTGGACACTCGCGGCGGCGAGGAAGTGTTGCACGGCCTCAGCTTCAAGGCAGAGGCGGGCCAACTCGTTGCTCTGGTCGGCTCGTCCGGCGCCGGCAAGTCCACGCTGGCCTCGCTGGTGCCGCGCCTGTACGACGTCGACTCCGGCGCCGTGCGTCTGTCCGGTGTGGACGTTCGCGATCTGACCTTCGACGCACTGCGTTCGTCCGTCGGCGTCGTGACGCAGGACGGCCACCTGTTCCACGACACGATCAGGGCGAACCTGGAGTACGCGTCCCCCGGCGCCTCCGACGACGACCTGTGGGACTCGCTGCGCCGGGCCCGCCTGCTGGACCTGGTGACGTCACTGCCGGACCAGCTCGACACGGTGGTCGGCGAACGCGGCTACCGCCTGTCCGGCGGCGAGCGCCAACGCCTCACGATCGCCCGGCTCCTGCTGGCGAAGCCCCGCGTGGTGATCCTGGACGAGGCCACCGCTCACCTGGACTCGGAGTCCGAGGCCGCCGTGCAGGAAGCCCTCACCGAGGCACTGCAGGGCCGGACCTCCCTGGTCATCGCACACCGCCTCTCCACGATCCGCGCGGCTGACCAGATCCTGGTGCTGGAACACGGCGACATCGTCGAACGAGGCACGCACACCGAACTGATGACCGCCGAGGGCCGCTACGCGGACCTCTACAACACCCAGTTCGCCGAGCCGCCTGTGGTCGGCGTCCTGCCGACCCCGAAGTTCAGCGAGCGCCTCGGAGCCGCGCAGACGAACTGACCCCGCGGCCGGGTGATCGGCCGATGTCCCGGGGACTCCGCTCCGGTTTGGTGAGAACCACCAAGGCGGAAGGGATCGGGTTGAGCAACTCCGGGGTCGAGCCCGACGTGGGGGACGCGGCGGGCGACTCCGAAGCGGGACGGCGGTCGGTGAACGCCGATGTGGGGACGCGGCGGGCTGCTCTGATGCGCGCGAGGCGGGGCGGGCGGCTGTGGGCGCGAGCGGTCAGGCCAGCGAACGGTGGGCGCTGGGGCGGAGGGTTCCGGGGACCGGGCAGCCGGGTCTGCATTGGGGCGAACGTGGCGGCAGGGGATGCCGTGGCAGACGGCCGCGGGATCGGTCAGCCCAGCCGACGCGAGTTGGTCGCGGAAGTGGGGGACGTTGTCGCGGGTGGCTTCGGACACGAGCAGCGTGGTCCGCGTGAGTTGGTCGCGGGGGCGGAATCCGTTGCCGCAGGCGGGGTTCCAGCGGTCCGCGCGTCAGCAGGCAGGCGTTGCTCGCTCAAGGACACTCCGCGGGACAAGCTCGTGCGTGCGGTCCGGGCGACCGCGCGGTACTCGCCCCGGCCGCGGCGGCGTTGCTGATGAAGCGGACGCCGCCGCGGTGCTCAGGCCGCGCGAGCTGGAGGTGCTGCGGTTCGTCGCCGGTGGGGCGACGAACCGAGAGATGGCGCAAGGACCTCAACCACCGAGGCCACCGTCAAGCCACACCTGCTCAACCTCTACGCAAAGCTGGAGGCGAGCGATCAAGCCGCCGCAGTCACCGAGGCGTTCCACCGCGGCCTGATCGTGCCGCGCGAGCAGCGGAGACCGTCACCTGAGGAACGCCGCCGTCGCGTCCAGGGCGCTGGCCGACGAGCCGGCGTTCTCCACGACCACCGCGAACGCCACGTTGTTCTGGTAGCCGACGAACCAGCCGTGCGCGGTGCCGCCGCCCGCCTCCGCCGTGCCGGTTTTGCCGGCCAGGCCGGGGATTCCGGCCAGTTGCTTGGCGGTGCCGGACGTGACCACCTCGCGCATCATCGCGCGCAGCGGCTGCAGGACGCCGGCGGGTGGCGCCGCGGCCACGTCGTTCGGCTCGGAGGGCTTGCCACGCATGAGGGTGGGTGCCGGGGTCTTGCCCGAGACGACGGTGGCGGCCACCAGTGCCATGCCGAACGGGCTGGCGATCACGTTGCCCTGGCCGAAGCTGTTCTCCACCTGCTGGTCGCCGGTGGCCGGCGGGACCTTGCCGGTGTTCGTCTCGGCGCCGGGGATGTTCCAGTCGGCGCCCAGACCGAAGCGCTTCGCCATGGCGGGCAGGGCGTTCGCGTCCAGCTTGGAACCCAGGTCGCCGAAGGTCGTGTTGCAGGACAGGGCGAACGCGGTGTGGAACGGCACGCTGTCGTGGCCGAAGCCCGCGTTGGTGATCGTGCGGGTGCCGATGGTGGCCTTGGCCGGACAGGGGACCGCGGTGCCGGACTGGACCAGTCCCGCGTTCATGGCCGCAGCGGCGGTCACGATCTTCATCGTCGAGCCGGGGGCGTAGCGGCCCACGAACGGGTTGGTGCCTGCGAGCGCCTTGTTCTGCGCCACCGCCAGGATCTCGCTGGTGGAGGCCTCGATCGCGACGATCGCCGCGCCCTGCGGGAGAGCGTCGACGGCCGCCTGGGCCGCTGCCTGGCGGGCCGGGTCGATGGTGACCGTGATCTTCTCGCCCCCTTCCGCCTTCTTGCCGTCCAGCGCGGTGAAGGCGCCGCCCGCGGTGATGCCCACCTCCCAGCCGTCGGTGCCCTTCACGTCACCGGCGGTGGCGGTGATCGTCTTGTAGAGGCCGTCCGGGATCGAGCCCTGGACCAGCGGCTTGCCGTCGCGGCCCAGCAGCGCGCCGTCCGCGAGCGCCTTGCGGTAGGTCAGCGAGGCGCCCTCGGTGAGCTGCGGGTGGATGAGCGACGGGGTCCAGTGGACCTTCCAGGCGCGGTCCGCGCGTGTCATGGAGATCTTGACGTCGTACTTCAGCGTGGCGGCGCTCGGCATCGTCCAGGTGACGGCGGCGGTGAGCTCGGCGGTGGTGGCGTCGGCCGGCGGCGGTTCGGACGTCGCCAGGCTGGCCTGGAACGCGGAGGTGCCCATGCCGGCCTTGCTGGCTTCCAGCGCCGTGGTCGCCGCGGCCGGTGCGTCGGTGTAGACGCCGGCGCTGGCGGGACCGGAGAACGCCCTGGTCAGGAACGATTGAGCCACCTGCGACGGTGTCTCCGCGGACTTGGCCGGTTCGTCGGCGACCACCACCGTCCTGCTGCCCGACCAGAGCAACGCGCCCGCCACGCCGACTACGGCCGTCGTGGCGAGCGCGCCGCTGATCAGGACCCATCTACGAGTTTTCGGCTCCACTGTTGAAGACCCCCCAGGTCAGTAGTTCCCCGGTGGGAGGGTAACGGTGGGCCGCTGAGAGAACCTGAGGATTTCTACCTATCCGAGCTGCGGGATGCGGGTCTGGTAGTGGCGCAGCAGGTCCGCGTTGGCCGCGTCGCCGCCCTCCACGTTCGCGCTGCGCCACAGCGGGAGCTGCACGCCGGACTCGGCCGCCTTGTCGAGCAGCCGGACCATCAGCAGGTTCCACAGGAACGTGGTGGCCAGCGTCGAGATCGCCGCGGTGACCGGTGCCTGTTCCGGGTAGGTCGAGTCGCCGGGCGGGACGAGGTTGTCGAGGACGACGGTCGCCACCTCGGCCAGCGTGACGCCGGCGCGGCGCGGGGCCAGGGCGCTCGACGCCACCGACGTCACGGCGACCACCGGGCAGCCCTTGCTCGCGGCCTCCTGGGCCAGTTCGACCGGGTAGTAGTTCACGCCGGAGGTCGAGAAGACGAACAGGACGTCGTGCAGGGCCAGGCCCGACTCACGCAGGACCTCGCCCGCGAGGCCGGAGCGGCGTTCGGCCGAGGTGCTGCTGATCGCGCCGTGCATCGGGAGCAGTTCGGGGTGGTAGACCGGCCGGACGCAGGCCAGCCCACCTGCCCGGTAGAAGGTCTCGGCGACGGCCGCCAGTGAGTGTCCCGCGCCTGCGGTGAGGAGGATTCCGTCGGCCTGGACGGCGGCCAGCACGAGCTCGGCCACGTCGTCGAGCGCGGCCGCGTTGTGCTGCTCGACGCGCGTCAGATGCGTGCGCACGAGATTGCCGTAGTCGGAGCCGGTCACGGTGTCGGTCGTCATGCCGGTCAGTACTACCGGATTGCTGATGACCTCACCAGTAACCCGGGCAGCACAAACCTCGATACGCGCGATGAAGGGTGTGGCGGCACTCGGCGGACAGGGGGTGGGTCGGATCACGCGGTACTTCTACTTCTGGGTGGTGCTGGTGGCCGTCTTCACGGCCGCGGCGGCCACGAACATCGCGCTGGCGATCACCTACTCCGAGCTGTGGCCGGTGTGGGTGGCGCTGGCGCTGCTCGTCGTGGCCGTGGGTTGTGCGAGGGCGGCGGTGCGGGCAAGGCCCTAGCGGTCGAACAGCAGGTTCAGGCCAGCAGTTCGACGCCCAGCGCCGACGCGGTGTGCAGCACCGAGTTGCGGTGGCGCTGGGCGACGGCCAGGCCCGCGTCTCTGAGCACCGAGGCGTGGGCACTGGCCGAGGCCGCCGAGATTCCCAGGCGGCGGGCCAGTTCGGTGGTGGTGCAGCCGCCGGCGATGACCTCCAGCGCGGCGGCGCGGGTGCGGCCGAGCAGCGCTTCCAGCGACCGTTTGCCGGCGCTCGTCACGTGCAGGTCGCGCGCGATCGGGTAGACGAGCACGGGTGTGCGGCTCTGGTCGCGGAGCATGATCGGCCGTTCCCAGCAGAAGTACGACGGCACGAGAATCAGGCCCTGGCCGTGTAAGTGGACGTCCCGATGCGGGAAGCGCGACTCGATCGACAGCACCGACGGCGTCCACGAGATCGTCGGGTGCAGGGCCGCGAGCATGCCCTCGCAGCCGTTGTCCAGAAAGGACCGCGCCCGCACCGCGCGGTCGGCGTCGACGACGGCGCGGACCTCGTCCCAGATCGGGGCGAGCGCGTGGCGGTGGTAGGCGCGCAGCGCGTCGCCGAGCGAGTCCAAAGTGGCCAGGTCGCCACTGGCCAGCCGGTGCGTGCGCGGGTCGAGGCGTTGCTGGCAGCTCAGTTGCTCCAGGTCCGCGCGCAACGACTCAGCCGGCGTCGACAGCACCGCGTCGATGCCCGCGTCCACGGCGCACGAGCCCGCGGTGGGCGTCAGGAAGTCGGGGGAGTAGCCGACCGGCGGCGCCAGCTGCATGAGCCAGCGCGTGTCGTCGGGCAACGTCGTCCGCACCGACGCGCGCCACGCACCGAAGACGGGAGTGGCCGAACGCTGCCGCAGCACGTGCAGGCTCAGCAGGATCTCCCACATCGGGTCGGGACCGGCGGCGACCCGCACCCTCGCCAGGTCCTCCGCTGTGAAGTGGACACGCAGCACGGCAAGCAGACTGGCACAGCGATCCGGGACCTGTACCGGATTCGAGACGACTCATCCGATTGGTGCAGATCGCCCACCCTGAGTGGTTCCGTGCGCCCGCGTGAGTGCTTCTACCTGGCTTTTTCGGACTTGGCCGAATGTGGTGGCGCCCTTTCTCGCGTTGCCGCCAAGCTGTCGCCGAGCGCCGGATCAAGGGGACGGCGCCACACTGAGGGGATCGTGTCGATGAAGCTTGCGAAGATCACCGGGGCCGTGGCCGCGGTCGGCGTCGCCATGACGATTCTGACCGCGCCGGTCGCGCTCGCGGCGCCGGGCGAGAACGTCATCCCGGCCGCCGCCGAGCTCGGCATCCAGGGCGAAGGCGTGCTGCCGCACCAGTTCCAGGTGCAGAAGACCGGCTACTGGTGCTCCGCTGCCGCCGCCCGCATCGCGCTGACCGCGCGCGGCAAGTACGTCGAGCAGTCCACGCTGGCCTCGTTCATGAAGGTCACGACCAACGGCCTGCCCAACATCAAGAACCTCGAGAACGCCCTCGACCACTACACCGGCTCGACCTACTACCAGGTCAAGCAGTGGTCGACGGACGCGCAGCTGCTGCAGAAGCTCAAGGCCGACGTCGTCTACAACGCCGACCGCGGCCACGCCGTCGTCATCAACGTGATCCGCCTGAACGGCCGCAACTACTCCGGCGGCCACTACGCGACGATCGTCGGCTACCGCGCCGGTGGCAACGAGTTCGCCGTGTCCGACCCGGCCTACGCGGGCGGCGGCCTGCACTGGCTGAGCGCCTCCAACGTGTCGTCGGGCATCAAGCTCCGCCGCTACGTCGCCTGAGGTCCTCCGGTCGATCTATGTCGGCACCGTCCGCCACGTCAGCGCATTCGACGTGGCGGACGGTGTTCGCCTTCAGGTAGTCCCGCGCGCCCTGGTCGCCCGCCGCCGACGCCATGACGCCCGCGAAGTGGTCCGATCCGATCAGCACCGGGTGCCCGATCTCGCCGTCGTAGGTGGCGCGGGCCAGCACTTCCGGCTCGGCGAGCGCCATCAGCCGGTGCAGGGCCTCGACGGTGACCCCCGGTGTGTCCACGGGGAGCACCACGACGGCGTCCGCGATGCCGATCGCGTGCAGACCGGTGCGCAGCGACGACCCCATACCGGTGTCCCAGTGCGGGTTGTCGACGACGGTCACGCCGTCCAAAGTGGCCTTCGCCCTGACCTCCGCCGCCTGCGCGCCGAGCACCACGACGACGGGATCGCACCCGGCGGCTCTGAGCAGGTCGGCGGCCGAGTCCACGAAGAGCTTGCCGTGCAACGGGACGAGAGCCTTGGGGGAACCGAACCGGCGACCGGCCCCCGCGGCGAGCAGAAGACCGGCCACGCGCATACGTCGAATCTAGTGACTTGTCGTGGATTGCACGATCCGATAGCCGATCCCCGGTGTCGTCGCGATGATCGGCGGCTCACCGAGCTTGCGGCGCAGCCGGCCCACCGTGACCGTGACGGTGTTGGTGAACGGGTCTGCGTGCTCGTCCCAGACCCGTTCGAGCAGGGCCTCGGCGCTCAGGAAACCCGGGAACGCCCGCAGCAGCGCCTCCAGCACGGCGAACTCCTTCACCGACAGGGTGAGTTGCCGGCCGTCGCGCACCGCGGTCCGGCGCACCGGGTCCAGTTCGATCCCGGCCGCGCGCAACGTCCTGGGCCGCGCGTCCGGCTTGCGGCGGGCCAGCGCCCGGATGCGCAGGATCAGCTCCGGGAAGTGGAACGGCTTGCCGAGGTAGTCGTCCGCGCCCAGGACCAGCCCGCTGACCCGGTCGCCCGGTGCGCTCGCCGCGGTCAGCATCAGCACCATCGGCCGTTCCGCGCGCTCGGTGATCATCTGGCACAGCACGTCACCGTGGAGCCCTGGCAGGTCCCGGTCGAGGACCACCACGTCGTACGCGATGACGTCGAGTTGAGCGGCGGCGACCAGCCCGTCGTGCGCGAGGTCGACGGGCATCCCCTGGTCGCGCAGCCCTTCCGCGATGACCTCGGCGAGGGCGCTGTCGTCCTCGACGACGAGGATCCTCATGCCGGCACCGTCACCGACACCCGCAGGCCACCTTCCGGCCTGGCGAGCAGGGCGAGCTGACCGCCGTGTGCCGCGGCGACGGCGGCCACGATGGACAGTCCCAGGCCAGAGGAACCGATGCGCTCGCCCCCGAGCCGTTCGAACGGCTGAGCCAGCCGGTCGACCTCCCGCTGGTCGAAGACAGGCCCGCCGGACTCGACGACCAGCACCGCCTCCTCGCCCGCGAACCCGCTGATCCGCACCCACCCGCCGGCCTCGTTGTGCCGCACGGCGTTGTCGACGACGTTGCCCACCAACCGGGCCAGCAACGCCGGACTGCCGTGCGTCGCCGTGCCCGGCGCGATGTCCACCGTCACGGCCAGCCTCTTCGCCTCGACCTCGGCGGACAGCTCGCGCAACGCCGCCTCGGCGAGTTCGCCGAGGTCGACCGCTGCGGAGTCGGCCAGTGCGCCGTGCTGTGCCCTGGCCAGCACGAGGAACCCGTCGAGCAGGTGGTCGACCCGGTCGAGCTGCACGCGCAGACGGTCCGCGAGCGCGACCGTCGAGGTCGCCGGATCGGGTTTGGCGACCGCGACGTCCAGCGACGCGCGCATCGTCGCCAGCGGTGTGCGCAGCTCGTGGGAGGCGTTGGCGGCGAAGCGGCGCTGCGCGGCGAACGACACCTCGAGCCGTTCGAGCAGCTCGTCGATGGTGTCGGCGAGGCCCTTCACCTCGTCGGCCGGACCGGTGACGGCCAGCCGCCGGTCGAGGCTGTCGGCGGAGATGCGCCGGGTGGCGCTCGTGATGGTCCGCAACGGCCGCAGCACCCGCCGGGCCAGCACCCGGCCGACCAGCAGCGAGACGACCGCCATCACGACCAGCGCCAGCAACGATCCGGCGAGCAGCTGGCGGGACTGCTGCGTGTGCACCTCGGCCAGCTGTTCCTGCAGTTGCCGGACGTGCTCCTGTGCCGAGTCGGGGCCGGGCGGGTTCGCGACGTTGGTCATCTTGCCGCCGGACAGCAGGAAGGTCAGCGCCAGCAGTCCGATGCCCGACACGAGGAACACGACGGCGTACAGGATCGTGAACCGCACCCCGATCGTTCTCATGGCGTCAGCATGACCGGGACGACCTAACAACGGCATGACAACGCCGCTTCGGACCGTGTTAGCCGCTGATCCGTAGACCCAGCACCATGTCGAGCACTGAACTCCTCCGGCGGGAGTGGACCGCGTTCCGCACGCCGGGCCGCCTGATCTCCCTGGCCGTCGCCGCCCTCTCCGTCATCGCGCTGGGCCTCCTGTTCGCCGGCGACACCTCGTCCGGCGTCGGCGACAGGTTCTGGTTCCGGCACCAGGACCTGGGCCGCGACGGTTCCATCACGATCCGGATGACGTCCATGACCGGCACGATCACCTACCCGCCGCCTGGCCACGACCAGATCGTCGCGGGGCTCGTGCCGTGGGCGAAGGCCGGGATCATCGTCAAGGACGGCCTGCGGCAGGGCTCGCGGTACGCGGCGCTCGCGATGACCGGCAGCCACGGCGTGCGCTTCCAACACGACTACGTGCACGACGTCGCGGGAAGCGCGGACCGGACTCCTCGCTGGCTGCGGCTGACCCGTTCCGGCGACACCATCACCGGGTCCGAGTCGGCGGACGGCGAGCAGTGGCACGTCGTTGGAACCGCGGAGCTCACCGGGCTGCCGGAGACCGTCCAGGTCGGACTCTTCGCCACCTCGCCGGGTGATCTCACGCTCCGCGAGACCGGTCTCGGAGGCGCGATCGAACAGGTGCGGTTCACCCAGGCCGTGGGCGTCTTCGACCACGTCAGCGTCCAGGGCGGGACCGGCTCGTGGGACAGCGGGCCGGTGGGCGAGATGAACCACACGGACTGGGAGAAGTTCCACAACGCGTCCGGGGTGGTGGAGAAGGACGGCATCGTCACCGTCAGCGGCACCGGGGACATCGGGCCGATCGGCGAGAACGGTGCGCGCGGCGTCGAGAAGGCGTTGGCCGGCCTGGTGATCGCGCTGATCATCGTGCTCGTCGTGGCGGCCCGCTACGGCGCCCGCGCTTCAGGGCAGGTGATCGCGGTCCGGGCGGCTGTCGTCGGGGCGGCCACCTTCGTCACCGGTCTGGTCGCCGTCGCGCCGCTGCTGACCGGTGTCCGGGTGACCGTCGGTGTCGCCGCCGTGCTCGCGCTGTGCGCGGTCTTCGGCTACGGGCTCGGCGTGTGGCTGCGGCGCGGCTGGGCGGCGATCCTCGTCGGACTGGCGCTGGTCGCCGTGCCCTACGCCGTCACCGCGGTTCCGCTGCTGCCCGACGACGTCACGGACTGGCTGCTGCGGCTCACCCCGGCGGCGGGCTTCGCCGTCAAGCAGACGGTGGTGGAGTATCCGCAGGTCACAGCCCACTACGCGCCGTCGGCTGGCTACTTCCCGCTGCCGGGCTGGGCCGGGTTCGCGGTGCTCTGCGCGTACACGGTGCTCGTGCTGTGGCTCGCTAGCCCAGGTTCTCGAGGATCAGCGAGGAGGCCGCTTCCGGGACCTCTTCCGGGATCCAGTGGCTGACGTCCTCGACCATCTCGAAGCGGTACGGGCCGGTGCACCACTTCTCGGTCTCGAAGGCGGCCGCCGACCCGAACGCGACGTCCTCGGTGCTCCACACGTACATGGTCTTGACGCTGACCTTGTCCGCGGCGCCGTGCGGCTTGCCGGCGCGGTACCAGTTCAGCGCGGCGGTGAGCGCCCCCGGTTCCTGCAACCGCTGGACGTACTCCTCGACGTGCGAGGGCCGGATCCGCCACTCGAACATCTGCTTGATGGCCTGGGCGTTGTTGTCGAGCATGCGCTTCTCGGTGCTGCGCTCCCGCCAGTCGCGCATGTACTGCGACCGCATCGCCTGCTCCTCGTCGGTCTGCAGCGCGGTCTTCAACGCACCGGGGTGCGGCGTCGAGAAGACGGTGAGCGTGCGCACGCGGTCCGGGTGCTCGATCGCGGTCCACCACGCCACCGCGCCGCCCCAGTCGTGGCCGACAAGGTCGAACGTGTCCCAGCCGAACGAGTCCACCATCGCGATCACGTCGCCGACCAGGTGCGTGACCGTGTACTCGCCCGCCTGCTCCGGGCGCACGCCGGGGGAGTAGCCGCGCTGGTCGGGGGCGACCGCGCGGAACCCGTTCACGCCGAGCACCGCGACCTGGTGCTCCCACTCGATGGCGGCCTCGGGGAAGCCGTGCAGCAACAGCACCGGGCGGCCGTCCTCGGGGCCGGACGCGATGGCGTCGAAGGAGCCTGCCTCGGTTTCGATGCTGATGTGGTCGATCACCGTTCGAACACTACCGGTGTGAGCTGGCTCTCAACGGCCGAGCCGAAGGCCGTGGCTTCCCGAACATCAAGTGTGCATCCGCATGTTGACGTGCTGAAACCGCCGGACGGTACGAATGCCGTTGTGCTCGTGCTGCACGGCGGACGCGAACACGGCACCGGACCCGTCCGGCGCCACAACCTGGCGTACCTGCGCATGGTCCCGCTGGCCCGCGCGCTGCGGGCGCCGGGCGTCGAGGTCTGGAACCTGCGCTACCGGGTCCGCGGCTGGAACGCGCCGAGCCTCGATCCGGTGAAGGACGCCGAGTGGGCGCTGGCGAAGATCACCGAGCTGCATCCCGGCCGGCCGATCGTGCTCGTCGGGCACTCCATGGGCGGCCGGACCGCGCTGCGGGTCGCCGGGCATCCGAGCGTGATCGCCGTGTGTGCGCTCGCGCCGTGGATCGTGCCCGGCGAGCCCTTCGCGCAGTTGAGGGGCAAGTCGCTGCTCATCGCGCACGGCGACCAGGAGCGGATGACGGACCCGGCGCAGTCGCTGCGGTTCGCGCGACAGGCCAAGACCGTCACGGACCGGGTCGCGCGGTTCAGCGTCGTCGGCGACGGCCACGCGATGCTCAAGAGGGCGAAGGACTGGACCCGGCTCGTCGTTGCTTTCGTCCACGGTGAGCTCGGACTCGAACCGGTCGCACCGGACATCGCGAATGCCATGGAGGAGACCTCGCCGCGAGGTCTCGACGTGCCTTTGGGAGGCTCGCGTGGCTGAGGTCGCCGTCATCGGAGCAGGGGTGGCCGGGCTCACCGCCGCCTACGTGCTGCAACGCAAGCACGACGTCACGCTGTTCGAGGCCGACGACAGGCTCGGCGGGCACGCGCACACGCACGACATCGGCGGTGTCGCCGTCGACTCCGGGTTCATCGTCCACAACGAACGGACGTACCCGAACCTGATCAGGCTCTTCCGCGAGCTGAACGTGTCCACTCAGGACTCCGAGATGTCCATGAGCGTCCGGTGCGACGGCTGCGGCCTGGAGTACGCGGGCGCCCGGAAGCTGCCAGGGCTGTTCGCGCAGCCGAAGAACGCCGTCAACGGCCGTTACGTGCGGATGCTCGCCGAGGTCACCCGCTTCTACCGGCACGCCCAGCGCGTCCTCGACCACGAGGAGGCGCACGACGTCACGCTCGGCGCGTTCCTGGCGATCGGCGGCTACTCGCGCTACTTCGTCGACCACTTCATCATTCCGCTGGTCAGCGCGGTGTGGTCGTCCGGTGCGGCCCTGAGCATGAAGTACCCGGCCTGGTACCTGTTCGAGTTCCTCGCCAACCACGGGATGCTCGCGATCGGCGGCACCCCGCAGTGGAAGACCGTCGTCGGCGGCTCGCGCACGTACGTCGATCGCGCCGTGAAGGGCCTCAACGCCGTGCACGTCGGCACGCCCGTCAGGGCCGTCACGCGCAACGGTGCGGGCGTGGAGATCCGCGACGAGAACAACGTGCTGCACACCGCGGACCACGTCGTCATCGCCACGCACCCTGATCAGGCGCTCGGGCTGCTCGCCGACCCGACGCGTGCGGAGAAGGAGGTGCTCGGCGCGTTCCAGTACTCGCGCAACGAGACCTGGCTGCACACCGACGCCTCGATCCTGCCGCGCGCCGCGGGTGCGCGGGCGTCCTGGAACCTCTACAAGCGAGCCTGCCGGGAAGCCGACGACCAGGTGCTCGTCAGCTACCACATGAACCGGCTGATGCGACTCGACGAGCCACGAGACTTCGTCGTCACGCTCAACCCGCACGACGTGAACCCGGACCGCGTGCTCGCGAAGATGGTCTACGAGCACCCGATCTACACGCCGGAGTCCGTTGCCGCGCAACGCCGTCTGCCCGACATCAACACCGGCACCACCGCCTATGCCGGCGCGTACCACGGCTGGGGCTTCCACGAGGACGGCTGCGCGTCCGGAGTGCGCGCCGCCCAGCACTTCGGGGTGGCCTGGTGATCTACGACGTCCTCATCACGCACAGTCGCCGCGAGTTGATCGATCGGGCTTTCAGCCACCGCGCCTACATGTGGCTGGTCGACCTCGGTGACATGCCTCGGGTGCCGTGGTGGGCGAGGCCGTTCGCGAAGTTCGAGGCCCGCGATCATCTCGGCTCGCCGGACAAGACCATCCGGGAGAACCTGGACGAGTGGCTGGCCGGGCAGGGGATCGACCTCGGCGGCGGGCAGGTCCTGATGCTCGCCAACGCCCGCGTGCTCGGTTACGTGTTCAACCCGCTGTCCGTGTTCTGGTGCCACGACGCTTCCGGAGAGCTCGTGTGCGTCGTCGCGGAGGTGCACAACACCTACGGCGGACGTCATTGCTATCTGCTGCGCACCGACGCCAACGGCCGTGCGTCGGTGGACAAGGAGTTCTACGTCTCCCCGTTCCTGGAAGTCGACGGCCACTACGTGATGAAGCTGCCGAAGCCGGGAAACCAGCTGTCCGTGACCATCGCGTTGCGGCAGAACGGGAAGGCGACCTTCAGCGCGACGATGAGGGGCGAGCGCAGTTCGGGTCTGCGCATGCTGTTCAAGCGTCCGCTGATGCCCCAGCGCGTGTCCGCGCTGATCCGCCGTCATGGCATCGCCCTCTACCTGAGGCGTATTCCGATCATCCCCAGGAGTGATGGATGAGCACGCTGTCCCTGCCCCGCCCCGGCCAGGGCATCTGGCCCGGACTCTTCAACGCGCCGCGCTCGCCCCTGCGCGCCCGCATCGCCGAGGCGTTGTTCCGCAAAGCCGTGCGCTCGTTGCACGTGACCGTCCAGTTCCCCGACGGCAGGACGTGGGGAGCAGGCGGTCCGGTGATGCGGATCGTCCGGCCCGGCGAGTTCTTCCACCGCCTCGGCGCCGACGCCAAGATCGGCTTCGGCGAGGCCTACATGGTGGGCGACTGGGTCTCCGACGAGCTCGCGGACGTGCTCTCGGTGTTCGCGGCGAAGCTCTCGACGCTGATCCCGCCCCGCCTGCAGCTGATGCGCCGCTGGGCGGAACGCCGGCAGACCGAGATCAACGACGTCGCGGGCTCGCGGCAGAACATCCACCGGCACTACGACCTGTCGAACGAGCTGTTCTCGGTGTTCCTCGACGAGACGATGACGTACTCGTCGGCGCTGTTCGAGGGCGGGAACGCCGACCTGCGCACGGCCCAGCTCCGCAAGATCGACGGCGTGCTCGACTACGCGGGCGTGCGCTCCGGCTCACGCGTGCTGGAGATCGGCACGGGCTGGGGCGCGCTCGCGATCCGGGCCGCCCAGAGGGGTGCCACGGTCACGTCGCTGACCATTTCCGCCGAACAGCGCAAGCTGGCGCTGGACCGGGTGAGGGCCGCGGGGCTCCACGATCGGGTGACGGTCGAGCTGCGTGACTACCGAGAGGAGCACGGTCAGTACGACGCCGTCGTCAGCGTCGAGATGATCGAGGCAGTGGGTGCCGAATACTGGCCCGACTACTTCTCGATGCTCGACCGCGTGCTCGCTCCCGGCGGTCGCGTCGGCCTCCAGGCGATCACCATGCCGCACGACCGCATGATCGCGTCGAAGGCCAGCTACACCTGGATCCACAAGTACATCTTCCCCGGCGGGCTCATCCCGTCGGTGCGGTCGATCGAGGAGTCGGTGCGCGACCACACCCGGCTGCGGATCGTCGAGACGCGGTCGTTTGGAGAGGACTACGCCGAGACGCTTCGCCGGTGGCGCGAAACGTTCCTCACCCGTTGGGACGAGGTGCGGGAGCTGGGCTTCGACGACACGTTCCGCCGGATGTGGGAGTTCTACCTGGCCTACTCGGAGGCAGGTTTCCGCGTCGGATACCTGGGAGTACAGCAATTCGGCATGTCCGAACGACTGGGCCATTAGGACCACGTTCTACCCCAGAAGGGTGCTGCACGCCCCACCCGCATGGACTTCGTGGTCCTCTTGGATGCAGGCGGTATCAAACGGCTCGCTGCGGTCTCTACTTGAGTGAAGCCCCTAGTGTCGCTGTAGTGGAGGAGGGTCGCCGGGATGGTCATACCCACAGCCGTGCGGACCGGTGGCGGTGCAGACGTCCTCGTTCCTGAGGAGTCCTGGAACCAGCCAACGGTGCCCATGCGCCGTCGGGTGCGCCAGGCACCGGTCTCCAGCCAGTGGCTCGCCGAAGCCGAGTTCGCAGACCTCGTCGATGCCGCTCTCGCCGGAGACAGACGCGCGGTCGAGCACCTGCTCGGCCGGATCCAGCCGCTGATCGTGCGCTACTGCCGCGCACGGGTCGGCGGCCGCGAGCGCACGCTGGTCTCGGCGGAGGACATCGCGCAGGAGGTCTGCGTGGCGGTGCTCGGCGCGCTGTCGAAGTACCGCTACGAGCCCGGTTCGTTCCTCGCGTTCGTGTACGGCATCGCGGCCCACAAGGTCGCCGACGCCCGCCGCCGCGCGGTCCGCAACCGCGCCGAGGTCGTGCCGGAACTGCCGGACTGCCCGTCGCTGGACCTGGGCCCGGAACAGCACGCCGTCAACGGCGAGATGATGGCCCAGGTCACGCGCCTGCTGCACAAGCTGCCGGCCCGCCAGCGCGAGATCCTCGTGCTGCGGGTGGCCGTGGGCCTGTCCGCCGAGGAGGTCGCGCTGGCGGTCTCGTCGACTCCGGGTGCTGTGCGGGTGGCGCAGCACCGCGCGCTCACGCGGATGAAGGAAATGGTCGCCGAGGAGGGCTGACGGCGTTCTCGATGATCGCGGCGAGTTCTTGCGGGCAGGACAGGAACGGGGAGTGTCCTGCATCAAGACGTTCGGTCGCGGTCGCTCGTCCCGCCATCGCCTCCTGGGCGAACGGCGGGATGGCGTTGTCCTTCTCGCAGAGGACGTAGGTGCTGGGCGTGGTGCGCCAGGCCGCCTGCGTGAGTTCGTCGGTGAAGGCCTGCCGGCTCTGCGGCAGGAGCCTGTCCGTCGGCGGGTCGTCGACGTCGTTGAAGAAGACGGTCTCCGGAGTCAGCGCGTGGATGACGTCTTCTTCTGTGCGCCACCACGGCGGTGGGGTGCCGCCGACCATGTTCAGCAGCGAGTCGCCCAGGTCCGGCAGGAACGCGGCTACGTAGATGAGGTGCTCGACCTCGGGTGTGGCCGCCTGGGTCGCCGGGATGCCGCCGTAGGAGTGGGCGACCACCACTGTCGGGCCGTCGATGGCGTCCCTGATCGCCTGGGCGTCGTCGTGCATGCCGTGCCTGGGCGCGTCTTGCGGCGCCACGCTGGGCAGGTCGACCACGTCGACCCGCCAGCCGTTGGATTCGAGGAGCGCGCGCAGCGGGTTCCAGCACCAGGAGCCGTGCCAGGCGCCGTGCACGAGCAGCAGAGTGGGGCGTTCGGGCATGTCCTCAGTGGACGCTCTGGCCGTGTCAGTGGGAAGCGTCGGTTTCCGCTGAACGGAAGCTCTCAGGGTGCCGGGCCTAGGGTCGTGGCATGACCCGCTTCGAGGTGACCACCCGTGTCGCCGCGCCTCCGCGGCGTGTGTTCGACCTCTGCCTGGACGTTGACGTGCACGCCGCCTCGATGGCGGGCTCTGGTGAGCGGGTCGTCGCGGGCGTGACCTCCGGGCGGATGAGGCTCGGGGACACCGTGACGTTCGAGGCCAGGCACTTCGGCGTCCGGTGGCGGATGACCGCGCTCATCACCGCGTTCGAGGCACCCGGCCGGTTCGTCGACGAGCAGGTCTCCGGGCCGTTCCGGCACTGGCGCCACGAGCACCGGTTCGAACCGGACGGGAACGGGGGCACGATCATGCGTGACTTGGTCGACTTCTCGGCACCGTTCGGCCTCCCCGTGCTCGATCGGTACGTGGAGCGGCTCATCCGCAACCGCGCCGAGCACCTCAGGAGCGTTGCGGAGCCGGCGTCCGCAGGTCGGTGAACGCCGCCGCCACCGCCGTCACCAGGATCAACGCGCCGAACGCCACCAACGCGACCGCCCCGCCGAACATCCCGGCCAGCAACCCGCCGAGTGCCGGTGCCAGTGGGGTCAGCACGCGGGAGGCCAGCGTCGAGACCGCGTCGAGGCGGCCCATCATGTCCTCGGGGACCAGAGCCGAGTGCAGCGCGGACACCGACACGTTGATCAGCGGCGTGACGACCGCGGTGAGCGCCAGCGGCACGAACGGCCAGAAGACGCCGAACGGGAGCGCCATCGCGAGGTTGCAGACGCCGAACACGACCAGCACGGCGACCATCAGCCTGCCGGGCGCGAGGGAGACCCTGGGGGACAGCAGCGAGCCGATGACGCCGCCGACGCCGATGCCCGCGAGCACCAGGCCCGTGTCGAGGCCGGTGCCGCCGCGGGACGCGACCAGCGCGAACACCGGCAGCATCGAGGCGCCGCCGAGCAGGTTCAGCACGAGGAAGATGATCGTGAGGTTGCGCAGGCCGGTCTGGTGCCACAGCCAGCGGGCCGCGTCCCTCACGTCGTGGTGCATGCGCTGCCGGGGCTTCAGCTCACCGCGGGCAGGGATCTTCGCGAACCAGGCGCAGACCGCCGCCACGGTGAACGTCAGAGCGTCCACCACGAACGGGACGGCGCGGCCAACGGCCATGAGCAGGGCGCCCAGCGGCGGTCCGGCCACCCGTGCCGCGTGGCCGCGGGCCTCCTCCTGGGCGTAGGCGGTGGTGAGCTGGTCCTGCGGGACGACGGCCTGGATCGCGGCCGTGCGGGCGGGGCCGGCGAACGCGGTGCAGACGCCGTCGACGACCGCCAGCGCGACGAAGACGACGACGTAGGCGTGGCCGGTGAGGATCGCGGCGGCCAGCAGAGCGGCGGCGAGCGCCTGGACGGACTGGCTCCAGACCAGCGTCCTGCGGCGGTCCCAGCGGTCCACCCACACGCCCGCCGGCATCAGGGTGAGCAGCAGCGCGGCGGCCCGCGCGCCCGCGATCACGCCGGGCACGAAGTACGAGCCGGTGAGCGCCACCACCAGCAGCGGCATCGCCAGCGTCGTGATCGTGGTGCCGAGTTGCGAGACCGCCCCGCCGAGCCAGAGCAGCTGGAACTGAATGTTCTTCCTGAGCGCAACCCCCATGGCCGACGTTTCTATCGCATGACGGCCAGGTGGGGGTGGCAAGGTTTACGCATGGCGGAACCGGACTACGACGTGCTCCTCACCGGCACGGTCTTCCTCGACATCATCTTCACCGGCCTGCCCCGCCCACCGGAGCCGGGGACCGAGGTGTGGGCCGACGGCCTCGGGTCGTGCCCCGGCGGGATCGCGAACCTCGCGGTGGCGCTGCGCCGGCTCGAACTGAAGACCGCGCTGGCGGCGGCGTTCGGGGAGGACGCGTACGGCGACTTCTGCTGGGACGTGCTGGCCGACCAGGAGGGCGTCGACCTCTCCTACTGCCGTCGCTTTTACGGCTGGCACTCGCCGGTGACGGTGAGCATGGCGATGGAGCGCGACCGCAGCATGGTCACGCACGGCCACAAGGCGCCCGTAGTCGCCGACGACCTCTTCTCCCCGCCGCCGTCGACCAAAGCGTGCTTCGTGCACATCCAGGCCGAGGACGAGCAGTGGGTGCGCACGGCCAAGGAGAACGGCGCCAAGCTCTTCGCCGACATCGGCTGGGACCGCACCGGCGCGTGGTCGCCGGAACTCCTGCGCAGGCTCGACGGATATGACGTGTTCCTCCCCAACCACGTGGAGGCGCAGGGCTACACGCGCACCGACACCCCAGAGGCCGCCGCGCGCAAACTGGCCGAGCACGTGCCCGTGGTTGTCGTCACACGCGGCGGTGGGGGAGCGGTCGCCGTCGACAGCGCCACCGGCGAGTGCGTGGACGTGCCGGGACTCAACGTCGCGCAACTCGACGCGACCGGAGCCGGCGACGTGTTTGGGGCCGGGTTCGTGATGGGCACTCTGGCCGGGTGGCCCCTCGAACACCGGGTGCGGTTCGCGAACCTGTGTGCCGCACTGTCCGTGCAACATTTCGGCGGCTCGCTGTCCGCTCCCGGCTGGGGGGACATCGCGGTCTGGTGGCGGACGGTGAGCAGGCGGCCCGACGAAGAACTGGCGCGCTACGGGTTCCTCGACGACGTCCTTCCCGATCACGCGGGCGTCGAGGTGCGCAGGGCAAGTCCGACGATCGGCCTCCGACTACTCCGGTAGGTTGGAAATCAGTCGATCAGCGGACGCAACCTCATGGGCCTTCCGCGCGACTTATACGTATAGAGAGTCTCTGGGGATTTGCTCGGAAGGAGTTGCGGTTTGTTCGCCGCACGCGCGTCAGGCTTGGTCAAGTTGCTGGGGTTGTGCCTGACTGCGGGCGTGCTCCTCGCTGCGATGGTGTTCCCGTTCGTCGGAGGTCTCGGGCTCGCGTCCAACCGCGCGGCCGACACGGTCGACCAGACGTCGGGCGACCTCGCGAAGGGTGAGCTGCCGCTGGTCACCACCATCCAGGACATGGACGGCCAGCCGATCGCCTACCTGTACGACCAGTACCGCATCCCGTTGGAGACCAAGGACATCGCGGACACCATGAAGGGCGCGATCCTGGCCATTGAGGACAAACGGTTCTACGAGCACCAGGGCGTCGACTGGCAGGGCATCGCCCGTGCCGCCGCCAAGGCCGGTGTGGACGGTGGGGCGACGCAGGGCGCGTCGACGCTCACGCAGCAGTACGTGAAGAACTACATGGCGTTCGTGCTCGGTGCCGACAACGAGCAGGAGGCCTGGGAGAAGGCCACCGAGGCGACGGTCGGCCGCAAGATGCGCGAGGCGCGCGTCGCGTTGCAGCTCGAACAGCAGATGAGCAAGGACGAGATCCTCACCGGCTACCTCAACATCGTTCCGCTGGGCAACCAGACCTACGGCGTCGGTGCCGCCGCGAAGGCGTACTTCAACACCACGGCCGACAAGCTGACGGTTCCGCAGGCCGCGCTGCTCGCCGCGATCGCGAACCGCCCGTCGTCGCTGAACCCCGGCGCCTCCCCGGAGAAGGCGCTGGAGCGCCGCAACATCGTCATCGACAAGATGCGCGAGAACGGTGCGTTCGGCGCCGACGAGACCGAGGCCAAGAAGAAGGCCGAGGAGTTCAAGGCCGCGCCGCTGGGCGTCGTCGAGGACCTGCAGATCCTGCCCAAGGGCTGCGTGGGCGCCGGTGACGGCCCGATCTACGGCTTCTTCTGCTCCTACCTGCTCGACTACCTGCGCGACGCCGGCATCACGGACAAGCAGCTGCAGCGCGGCGGCCTCACCATCAAGACGACGATGGACCCGAAGGCCACCAAGGCGGCGAAGGACGCGGCCGAGAAGCAGGTGCCGAAGACCACGAACGGCGTCTCGAACGTCATGTCCGTCGTCCAGCCCGGCAGTGACAAGCACCGCGTCCGCGCGCTGGTCGCGTCCCGCGACTTCGGCAACAACGCCGAGCTCGGCCAGGTCGCCCGTCCCGTGCCCGCCGAGGTCCTGCCGTTCGGTCCCGGCTCGGTGAACAAGGTGTTCACCGCCGCGGCGGCCATGCAGCGCAACATCACCGGCATCGACCGCAAGATCAAGGTCCCGAAGACGTACGCGTCGAGGGTGTACCCCAACGGTGGCTCCGCCTGGCAGGTCAAGAACTCCGGCAACTACGCCGAGGAGATGACGCTGACGCAGGCACTGGCCCAGTCGCCGAACACGGGCTTCGTGATCCTGCAGGAGCAGGCTGGCCTGAGCAACGTCGTCGACATGGCGTACAAGCTCGGCATGCGCGAAACCCTGAGCGCGGTCAACCGCGGTGCCGAGCCGCTGAAGGCGGACGGCTCCAACGGCCCGTCGCAGGGTGACTGGACGAAGCAGAACAACGCGGGTTCCTACACCCTCGGTCCGGGTGCCACCAGCGTGCTCGAACTGGCCAACGTGGCCGCCACCATCGTGTCCAGCGGCACCTGGTGCCCGCCGACCCCGGTCGAGAAGGTCATCGACCGCTACGGCAAGGAGATCCCGCTCAAGGAGAAGCCCTGCGAGCAGGCGGTCGAGCCCGACCTCGCGAACTCGCTGGGCCAGGGCATGTCGCAGGACGTCCACGGTGGCGGCACCGCGGCCGCCGCGGCGTCGGCCGCGGGCTGGAACCGTCCGGCCATCGGCAAGACCGGTACCACCGAGGAGAGCAAGTCGGTCGCCTTCCTCGCCGCCACCCCGCAGTACGCGGGCGCGGTGATGACCTACGCCGACGGCAGCAACCCGCAGGTGATCTGCGCGAACCCGATCCGGCTGTGCCCCGGTAGCTCCAACGGCATCTTCGGTGGCCAGTCCGCCGCGCCCACGTGGTTCAACGCCATGAAGGCGATCCACGAAGGGTTGCCGGTGGAGCAGCTCAAGCCTGCCGCGGCCAAGTACAGGTAAGCATCGTTCGGTCCCAGAGGGCCGTCGGACGCCACGTGCGTCCGGCGGCCCTTTGTCGTGGGCGGGCCTGCCCCGCAAACCTTTCTCGATAAAGCGACTGACCAGTACAAACGTACTGACGGGGATTGGTTTAGAACGTGTTAACCAAGCCCGGAATGTCTTGACTACCGAAAGTGACTGGTAGTGGGCCTAATCACCTGAACACCCACTTGGCTTGCTCGGGCCGGTGACGCGAGGTTACGTTCTGCGCCGCATGTCACGGTTCGATAACCGCAAGGACACGGAACGCCCCCGAAGCGGTCCAGTCCACCACCGGGCCCCCGAAGCCCGCAGCCAGGCCCCCCGACGCCAGGCGAAGAGCGGTTGCCGAACTCCCCCGAGTGCATGGAGGCAGTTTTGGCACGGCATCGTGCGAAAGGTCCGCTGGTCGACGTCATCACCAGAGTGGACCTGGACCGCAAGAAGGCCGTTGCGGTGGTCGTCGCCGCGGGCGCCCTCGCCGGCGCCGGTTTCGCCCAGGCGGCGAGCACGGTGTCCCCGGTTGACCGCCTCATCACCCCCGTCGCGGCGACCAAGAACCTCGCCGCCGCGATGACCGCCCCGCCGCAGCAGGGTCCGCAGACGATCCACTCCGTCGCCACCGGCTCCGAGGCGCGCAAGCTGCTGCAGGCCGAGCAGATCCAGGCGCAGTACCACGTCGCCGAGGCCCTCAAGTCCGCAGAGGGCGCCTACGTGAAGCGCCAGGAGGCCGCCAAGGCCGAGCAGGCGCGGATCGCGGCCGAGGAGGAGGCGAAGCGCCCGAAGTGCGTGCGGCCCGCTCAGGGCTCGTTCACGTCCGGCTTCGGCGCCCGCTGGGGAACCAGCCACAACGGCGTCGACATCGCGAACGCCATCGGCACCCCGATCGTCTCCGTCATGGACGGCACGGTCGTCGAGGCAGGGCCCGCGTCCGGGTTCGGGCTGTGGGTGCGCATCCAGCACGAGGACGGCACCATCACCGTCTACGGCCACATGAACACCATCGACGTTCCTCAGGGCGCCAAGGTCAAGGCCGGGCAGCAGATCGCGACGATCGGCAACCGCGGGCAGTCGACCGGGCCGCACGTGCACTTCGAGGTGTGGGTCGGTGGCGGCCAGAAGATCAACCCCGTCGGCTGGCTGGCCGAGCGCGGCGTGAGTCTCTGAGTCTCCGGCCAGACTTCGTGAGCTTCTGACGAACTCGGCCACACGATCACGAAACGTGCCGATAGTGTCCGGCCACGTCGCCGTGCATCAGGTACGGCGGCGTGGACACCGGAGCCGCGCCAGTGATCTACCACAGCCCCCTGCCGGCCGTGGCCGTTCCTGAACGCACTGTGCCAGAACACGTTCTGGAACGCGCACGGCACAACGACAAAGTCGCGCTCGTGGACGCCGTCACGGGCGAGTCGCTCACCTACGCCGAGCTCGCCGACCAGGTCGAGCGAACGGCCAAAGGCCTTGTCAGGGCTGGGATCCGGCCCGGTGACACGGTCGCGATCGCCAGTCTCAACCGGCCCAAGTACGCCGTCGGTCTGCACGCGGTCATGGCCGCGGGCGCGACTGCCGCGCTGATCAACCCGATGCTCACACCGCCGGAGATCGCACGGCTCAAGGAGCTCGCGAACGTCACCGCGACGCTCGACCTCGACGACCTCCCTGAGAGCCAAGAAGATTCGCTCCCACGGGGAAATCCCGGTTCGACCGCGGTCGTCCTCTTCTCCAGTGGCACAACGGGTCTCACCAAGGCCGTCGGCCTGAGTCATCGCGCGCTCGTGGCGAACCTGGAGCAGCACCGGCCGGGCTGGCGCATCGACGAGACCGACGTCCTCGCCGCGAACCTGCCGTTCTTCCACGTCTACGGCTTCGCGATCATCCTCAACTCCGGCCTGCTCGGTGGCGCCACGCTCGTCACCATGCCCCGCAGCGACGCCGGAACGTACTTGCGGCGCCTCGCGGAACACCGCGTCACACGGGCGTTCCTGGTGCCTCCGCTCGCCGCCGCCATCGCGGATCATCCAGAGCCGGTACCGGAACTGAGCCTCAAGCTCGTTCTCTGCGGTGCCGCCCCGCTCGACGACACCATTCGCCAGGAAGCCGAACGCAAGCTCCAGGCGCCCCTCCGGCAGGGCTACGGACTCACCGAAGCCGGTGGGACACACCAAACATTCGACGGTGACGTGGAATCCGACCCCACGAGCGTCGGTGTGCTCTGTCCCGGTACCGAGGCGCGCATCGTCAAGCCGGGCACCACAAGGGACGTGGCGGAGGGCGAGATGCTCATCCGCGGTCCGCAGGTGATGGACGGCTACCTCGGCGACGAGCAGGCCACCCGGGACGCCTTCGTGGACGGCTGGTTGCGCACCGGGGATCTCGTGCGAGTCCACAACGGCCGGTTCCACGTCGTGGACCGCATCAAGGAGATGATCAAGTACAAGGGCTACCAGGTCGCGCCGGCCGAGTTGGAGGCCGTGTTGCGCCGCCATCCCGCCGTTCGAGACGCCGCCGTGATCGGTGCGGCCGATCGAGTTAACGGCGAGGTACCCAAAGCGTTCGTGGTGACGCAAGGCGACGTCACCGCGGACGAACTGATGGCGTTCGTCGCGGCGGAGGTGGCGTCTTACAAGAAGATCCGCCAGGTTGAGTTCGTGCGAGAGATACCGAAGTCCGTCTCAGGCAAGATCCTTCGTCGCCTGCTGAAGGACGCCTCGCAGTGAGGGTTCTCATCACCGGTGGCGCCAAGGAACTCGGCAGGGCGTTCAGCGACGTCCTTGGCGCGCAAGGACATCAGCTCGTCATCACCGGACGCGACGAGAAGGCGCTCGACACCGCCCAGGCCGAGCTGACGGCCCAGGGCGTCGACGTCGAGACGCACGTCGCGGACCTGGGCGATCCGCATGCGACACCGAAGCTCATCGAGAGCCTCGGCGGGATCGACGTGCTGGTCAACAACGGTGCGCTCGGCGGGCCGGTCGGTCCGACGTGGCAGGTCGACGAGAACGACTGGTGGCACACGTTCGAGGTGAACCTGCGCGGCACCGCGTTCGCCGCCAACGCCGCGATCCGCACGATGACGAGCGGCCGGATCATCAACGTGGTCAGCAACGCCGGCGTGCACCGATGGCCTTATGTCACCGCGTACTCCGTGTCCAAAGCGGCCGTGATCAAGCTGACCGAGAACCTCGCGATCGAGCTCAAGAACCGGCCCATCGCCGTGCTGAGCTACGACCCCGGCATGGTCGACATCGGTCTGATGCGCCGCGGCGCCACCATGGACTCACAGGATCCGCACCAGCAAAGGATCTCGACGTGGTCGAGGTCTCAGCGCGACACGGGCAGGTTCACCCCGCTGGAGCAGTCCGCCGATCTTTTGGGCCGAATCGTGAGCGGAGAGTTCGATCACCTCTCCGGCGGCTTGATCACGCCGAAGGACAGCTGAGAAATTTTCCTCGTTTAGTGCGTACATAAGGCCCTTCCTCGCAGGCAGGTCAACCGGGATCGTCGCGAGTGGCTCCCAAGTCATCTGGAGGCATCGTGCCTGTCGGAACATCTTCTGCTGTCCTGAATCTGGCCGCACACCTCGCACCGGCGCAGCTCGAACTCGCCCGTGATCCGTTGCACGTCGAACTGCCGGCCGACGTGCGCGCGCGGATCTCGCGCTGCTACGAGTTCGTGCTCGAAGTCAGCTCGTCCGGACGCGCCATCTACGGTGTCACAACGGGTTTCGGCCCGCTCGTCGAGTTCGAGGGCCGCGCGGACAGCGCCGGCCAGAGCGACAACACCATCCTGCACCACATCGTCGGCCACGGTGAACTGCTGCCGCCGGCCGTCGCCCGCGCGGCTGTGCTCACGCGACTGTTCTCTTTGGCGCAGGGGCGATCCGGAGTGTCCGAGCAGGTCGTGGACTCGCTGACTGCCATGCTGGACACCGAGTTCGCCCCAGCGGTACCACGTTTGGGGTCAGTCGGTGCGAGTGGAGACCTCCAGCCACTGGCCTATGTGGCCCATGCTTTGCGCGGTAACGGGAACGCCTTCTTCGGGGATGAGCTCATGCCCGCCGGGGAAGCGCTCACACGGGCAGGGCTCCGGAAACTCGTGCTCGGTGGCCGGGACGCCCTCGCGTTGGTCAACGGCATTTCGGTGACCGCCGCAGCTCTCGGACTCGCTGTCGCACAGTCGGTTCGCGCGCGGCGGACGGCGGAGTTGTTGTCCGCCTTGATGACCGACGTCCTCGGCTGCGGTGTCGAGTTCACGTCGGTTGGACTACTGGCGGCGTTCGGGCATCCGGACGTCGCTGAAACGGGTGCGACCATTAGAAGTTGGCTCGAAGGGAGTAAGCCATCCGGGGAGCGCCCGCTGCAGGAGCCCTACAGCATCCGGTGCACGCCGCAGCTGATCGGCGCGGCCGGCACGAGCGTGCGGCACGCCGACGAGGTGGTGCGCCGCGACCTCAACGGCGTGAGCGACAACCCGTTGTTCTTCCCGGAGACGGGGGAGGTCGTGCACGGCGGCAACTTCTTCGGCCAGCCCAGCGCTTTCGCGGCCGACCAGCTCAACGTCGCGCTGGTGCAGCTGGGCAACCTGGCCGAACGCCAGCTCGACCTGCTGGTGGATCCCCACCGCACCAACGGGTTGCCGCCGATGCTCAGCCCGCTTCCCGGTCAGCACCACGCACTCCAGGGCGTGCAGCTGTGCACGACCGCCACGGTCGCGGCGATGCGCAGGGCCGCCGCGCCCGCGTCGGTGCAGAGCCTGCCGACGAACCTGCACAACCAGGACGTCGTCCCGTTCGGCACGCAGGCCGCGTTCACCGCGCTCGACCAGGCGCGGCTGCTGCGCTATCTGCACGCGGGGCTCGCGATCGGGTTGCGCCAGGCCGTGCACGTCGGCGCGCGCCGTCCGCAGGCGCCGCGGCTCGCGGAGGTGTTCGACCGGATCGCGGAGGTGGTGCCGCCGATCGTGGAGGACCGGCCGCTGGACGTCGCGCTGGGCGTGGTCGCGGATCTCCTCGACACCGTCGTGTCCGAAGTGGAGGGTGGTCGATGAGCGCTCCCGCCTGCGTGCCCGCGTGGGGGCACACCTGGGTCGACCTGCCCGTCCTGCGGCTGCCGATGCCGGACGCGGAACTGATTCCGTGCGCGTCCCGCTGCTTTCAGATCCCGATCGTCATCACCGCCCCGGAAGACCCGGTGCAACGCGCCGTGTACCGGTGGTTTCTCGGCCATCACGGCGCATTCCTGGTGTGGAAGTTTCTGTCGGATTCACTCGATCGGTTGATACGCGAGCCTGATTCGCAGTTAGTCCGCCTCACTGCGCTTGGATACGACGCGTACTCGGTGATGCTTGCCTATTCGGGCAGTTGTTCCCGTGAGGTGTACGAGGACGTCATCCGGCCGATGATGGTGACGTTCGACCCGGCGTTCAGCGGGCGATGGGCACGTGACTACGAGCCACTGCCCGGCCTGCTGCGCCGGGCGCGTACCGCACTGGGGCCCGCGGCGGCCGCACCGCTCTCCTCCGCGAGCAAGGCGAACCTGGTGGCACACAAGGAGGTCATGCGCAGACTCGTGCCCGGCGGCCCGTCGCTGCTGCGCGAGTCCGGCCGCACGAGCGTGCCCACCACCGAAGCCGAGCGCGCGCGGTTCGACGAGTTCTTCCTGGTCAGCCGGGAGTGCGTGTGCGTGAGCCGCTATCAGGCGCACCGTACGGCCATCTTGTCCGCGATCGGCCATGACCTCGCGAAACACCCGCTGAGCCCCGAGTACGGAGAGACACTCAGGACGTTCGCCACCCGACTATGAGAGAAGGCCGCGCGTGAACGACTTCAAGACCGTGGTCATGACCCCGCAGATCTACCGCTACGTGCGCGAGCAGGCCGGCCAGCCGAGCGCCGTGCAGGAGAAGCTGATCGCCCGCACGGCCGAGCTCGGCGACTCGGCAGAGATGCAGATCCCGCACGAGCAGGCCGTGCTGCTGTCGTTGCTGGTCAAGCTCACCGGCGCGCAGACGGTGGTCGAGGTCGGCACCTACACGGGGTACTCCACGCTGGCGTTCGCGCAGGCACTTCCCCCGTCCGGCAAGGTCATCACCTGCGACCTCTCGACCGAGTGGACCGCGATCGCCGAGGAGGCGTGGCAGGCGGCGGGCGTGCGCGACCGCATCGAGCTGCGGATCGGCGCGGCCGCCGTGACGCTGGCCGAGCTGCCTGAGGAGCCGGTCATCGACCTGGTGTTCATCGACGCGGACAAGGTCGGGTACGTCCACTACTGGGACCTGCTGGTGCCGCGAGTGCGGCAGGGCGGCCTGCTGCTCGCCGACAACACGCTCTACTACGGCGAGGCCGCCGACGAGCAGCCGGAGGGCAACGCCGCCGCGATCGACGCCTTCAACAAGTTCGTGCGCAGGGACACGCGCGTGGAGTCGGTGCTGGTGCCGATCGCGGACGGCCTGACGATGGCCCGCAAGAAGTGAGGTTGTGAGCATACCGACCGGTCGGTAGGGTGCCTCCACTGTGACATTTCTAGAAGCTTTGGGCTCGTGACGTTGTCGACACGCGAGAAAAGCGCTCGCGTGTCGACAACGTCACGAGCGACTTGGAGGCGTTCATGGCTCGTTGGGGAATCACGCTGCCGCTCATCGGAGTGCCGGTGCTGGAGCACCGCGCGCTGGTGTCCGAGCTCGTCGGGCTCGGCTACACGGACGTGTGGTCGGCAGAGACGACGGGCACCGACGCGTTCACGCCGCTGGCGCTGGCCGCGCAGTGGTCCTCCGAGCTGCGCTTCGGCCCGGCGATCGCGCCGGTGTACACGCGCGGCCCTGCGACGCTGGCGATGACCGCCGCGACGCTGGCCGAGGTGACCGGTGGGCGGTTCGTGCTGGGCATCGGCTCGTCGTCGCCCGCGATCGTGCAGCGCTGGAACGCGATCCCGTTCGAGGAGCCGTTCAAGCGCACCCGCGACACGCTGCGGTTCCTGAAGGCCGCGCTGGCGGGGGAGAAGGTCAGCGCCGACTACGACACGTTCTCGGTGAAGGGCTTCAAGCTGGAGCGCCCGCCGGCCGAGAAGGTGCCGATCATGCTCGCGGCGCTGCGCCCGAACATGCTGCGCCTGGCCGGTCGCGAGGCCGACGGCGCGATCACCAACTGGCTCGCCGCCACCGACGTGCCGCAGGTGCGCGCCGAACTGGGCGACGCCGAGCTCGCGGCTCGGATCTTCGTCTGCCCGACCGAGGACGCCGACGCCGCGCGGGCGTTGGGACGCATGCTGATCAGCACCTATCTGACCGTGCCCGCCTACGCGGCGTTCCACGACTGGCTGGGCCGCGGCGAGGCGCTGCGCCCGATGCACGAGGCGTGGGCGGCGGGCGACCGCAAGGCCGCGTCGAAGTCGATCCCGGACGAGGTCGTGGACGCGCTGGTCGTGCACGGTTCTCTGGACCAGTGCCGCGATCGCGTGGCCGAGTACCAGGCCCAGGGCGTCGACACCCCGATCATCGCCCTGCTCCCGACCGGTGGCGACCAGATCGAACAGGTACGCGCACTGGCACCGAAGGCCTAGCGATGCCCAGCGCGACCGAGCAGAAGATCATCGACGCGGCCGTGCGGCTGTTCGCGTCGCAGGGCTACGACGCGACGTCGGTGCAGGAGATCGTCACGGCCGCGCAGGTGACCAAGGGCGCGCTCTACCACTACTTCCGGGCGAAGGACGACCTGCTCTTCGAGATCTACCGGCTGCTGATCACGTCCCAGTCCGCCGACATGGACCGGATCATCGGCCTCGGCCTGCCCGCCGGCGAGACCGTGCGCGAGATCCTGGCGTCGCTCGTGGTGTCGACGGCCGAACGGGTCGACGAGACCGCGGTGTTCGTCCGCGAGCTGCACCGGCTCGGCGAGGACTCGATGACCGAGTTCCGCGCCGAACGCCGCCGCTACCACGAGACGTTCCTCGCGGTGATCGAGAAGGGGCAGGCGGACGGCGAGTTCAGCTCCGTCGTGCCGGCGGACACCGTGGTGCGGATCGCGTTGGGCGTGGTCAACCAGCTGCCCATGTGGTTCCGGCCGGACGGCCAGAAGACGCCCGCCGTGCTGGCCGGGGAGATCGCGGACTTCGTGCTGGCCGGATTGAGATGACGAATTAGGGCGCGTTAAGCGTGATCTGATCGACTGCCCCCGTGCCCCGTCTGAACCTGTTGTTCGCGACCATGCCCGTACCCGGTCACGTCGTGCCGTTGCTGCCCATCGCCCGTGCGCTGACCGAGCGCGGCCATCACGTGCGGTGGTGCACCGGCGAGGTGTTCGCGGCCCGGATCGCCGCGACCGGCGCGGAGTTCGTCGCGATGGACCCGTCGATCGACCACCAGGGGCGCAACGTCGACGAGCTGTTTCCCGAGCGCACCAGGCTCAAGGGCATCGCGAAGCTGCGCTACGACATGACCGCGGTGTTCCTGGACCCGATCCCCGCGCAGGTCAGCGACCTTCAGCGGGTGCTGGCCGAACGGCCGGCGGACCTCGTGGTGCACGACACCGCGTACGTCGGCGCGACCGTGCTCGAACTGCTCGGCGGGCCTCGCGCCGTGAGCGTCGGCGTCACGCCGATGATGCTGCCCGCGCCGGACGTGCCGCCGTTCGGACCTGGTCTGCGGCATCGGACCGGTGTGGTGGCGCGGATGCAGTACGCGGCCGTGCGCGCGTTGCTGGACAACGTGGTGTTCAAGCCCGTGTTCGCGCACCGCGACCGGATCCTCGCCGGATTGGGCCTGCCCGAGGGCGAACGCCGGCTCGCGACCGTGTCCTCGCACCTGCACCTGCAGAACGGCATCGCCGGCCTGGAACACCCGCGCGCGCTCATGCCGCCGCAGGTGAAGTTCGTCGGCGCGCTGGTCGACCCGGCGCCGTCCGTCGGCCTGCCGGACTGGTGGGAACGCATGATGACGGCCGGGCGCCCGATCGTGCACGTCACCCAGGGCACGGTCGCGGACATGGACCTGGGGCAACTCGTGCTGCCCACCATCCACGCCTTGGCCGACGAGCCGGTCACGGTCGTCGCCAGCACCGGCGCGCACGACCTGGGCCTGTTGCCCGCCAACGCCTTCACCGCGCCGTTCCTGCCCTACGACCGACTGCTGCCCGAGATCGCCGCGATGGTCACCAACGGCGGATTCGGTGGCGTGCAACTCGCGCTCGCCCAGGGCGTCCCGCTGGTCGTGGCGGGCACGACCGAGGACAAGCCCGAGGTGGCCGCCCGCGTCGAACGGTCCGGTGCCGGCCTGAACCTGCGCACCTCGGCGCCGTCGTCGAAGGCGATCAGGGCGGCGGTGCGGTCGGTGCTGGACGGCGGGTCGTTCCGGCTGCGGGCCCGGGAACTCGCGGCGGAGTACCGGCAGCACGACGCCGCCGCGCTCAGCGCCGGCCACGTCGAACGGCTGGCGCTGGCAGGTGCGGTGCAGACGGGCTGATCCGGCGGATCCTTGCGGCGCCGCGCCGCGTCCCAGTGGCGGTAACGGCGGGAGTCGCGAGATCGACTCCCTGGGCAGGGGGTCTTCATGTCGCACCAACCGCCCGAGTTCGGCATCGCACCGCCGCTGCACGAGCCGCCCAGGACCTCGAAGTGGCCCTGGGTGCTGTTGCTGGTCACGGTGCTGGTGGTCCTGGGCGCACTCACGTTCGGCAATCACGTGACGACCATGCTGGAGCGGACCTTCAGCTCCCCGACGAGTGCGGCGGTTCCGCTGGAGCCCGTCGAGTCGCCCGCACCGGAGACGCGGACCGTCGTGTTCGAGGTGACCGGCACGGGCAAGGCGTTCAACGTCACCGCGACCGTCGGCGCGACGATCCACAACGAGGCGAGTGTGACCCTGCCGTGGACCCGCACCGTCGAGGTGCCCGCCGGTCCCGCGGCCGAGTCCGTGATGCTCGTGGTCGTCGCGGGCCCGGACGGTGCCGAGGTGCACGGCAAGTACACGATCGACGGCACGACTGTCCGCGAGGGCAAGGCCTCCGGGCCCTACGGCGTGCTGACGATCACTGACTCCTGAGAGCCGCCAGCGCCTTGTCCGCGTGCGCGTTCATCGAGAACTCGCTCTTGACCACCTCGATGATCTCGCGGCCGGCCCCGATGACGAACGTGTGCCGCTTGACCGGGATCGGCCCGAACCGGCGCCGCACGCCGTACTGCTCCGCGACGTCGCCACCGACGTCGGCGAGCAGCGGGTAGTCGAAGCCGTTCAGCTCGGCGAACTCCTTCTGCTTCGCCACGTCGTCCATCGAGATGCCGACGCGCTGGGCCCCGGCCTCCTTGAACTCCTGGGCGAGGTCGCGGAAGTGGCAGCTCTGCGCGGTGCACCCGGACGTCATCGCCGCGGGGTAGAAGAAGAGCACGACCGGGCCGTCCTCGAGCAGCGTCGACAGCTTGCGGTCGGTGCCGTCCTGGTCGGGCAGCGTGAAGTCGGGGGCGAGGTCGCCGGGCTTCATGGATCTCCAATACGCTCGGGCCGTGACCAGCATGTCCGACGTGGCCAAGGCCGCTGGTGTGTCCGCTGCGACCGTATCGCGTGCGCTGCGAGGCGAACCGGGCGTGTCCGAGGCGACCAGGCAGCACGTGAGCGACGTCGCACGCCGGATGAAGTACGCGATCGCCCGCGACGCCTCCTCCCTGGCCGGTGGGCGGCGGTACGCGATCGCGGTGCTGACGTCCGAGGTCAGTCCCGTGCTGGCGGGCGCGGAGGGCGCGTTGCGGCAGGCCGGGTACGACGTGCTGCTCTACGTGCTGGGTGACGCGGACGCGCGCGCCAAGTTCTTCGACGAACTGCCGCTGGGGCGCCGGGTGGACGGCGTGTTGCTGCTGTCGATGTCGCTGTCCTCTTCGGAGCAGGTCGCGCTGGAGTCGTTGGAGGTCCCGCACGTCACGGTCGACGACACCGATCTCCGCCACGCGCTGCAGACCGCCGTGTCCCACCTGCAGGCCCTCGGCCATCGCGAGGTCGCCCTGGTGCTGGCCGACGGCGTGGACGAGTCCTACGACGAGATCCTGGCCGCCGCCGGCCTGGAGGTGCGTCCCGAGTGGACGGTGTGGTGCTCGCCGACCGTCGACGGCGGCGAGCAGGTGGTCGACGTGCTGCTCGACGGCGAACGCCTGCCGACCGCGGTGATCAGCTCGAACGGTGCCGCGGCCGTCGGGATCTTCCTGCGCATGCAGCGGGACGGGCGCGCGGTGCCGGACGAGGTGTCGATCGTGTCGCTGGACGGGCAGGAGCTCACCCGCGTGGTCGGGCTGACCGCCGTCGAGGGGGCGGCGAAGACGCAGGGGGAACGGGCGGTCGCCGACCTGTTCACGCTGATCAGGGGCGGGGAGATCGAACCGGCCGAGCACCTGGTGCGGCTGGTCGTCAGGAACTCGAGCGGGCCCGCGAACTGATGTAGCGCAGTTTGCCGGGCTCGTCGCCGTCGGGCAGCGCGACGAGTTCGTAGGCGTGGCTGTCGTGTCTCGCGTGGGCGCCGAGCTTCACCGGCGCGTAAGGGTTCGTCTGACCTTCGAGCGGGCCGTCGAGGTAGACGGCTTCGCACACGCGGATGTCCGGAGTCTGCCGCAGCTCGTCCAAGTCGTACCGCGCGATGATCTCGTCGTCGGACGCGTCGTCGTCGACCAGGACGAACTCGTCGCTCGGCAACAACAGGCGGCGCAGTCCGGTCGCGTGGTCCGGTCGCGCGCTGAGCACACCGATGCGTTCCACCCTGCCAAAGTACTGTGGCGCCATGCCCGCCCAAGAGCGCCTGACCGAACTGCCCGGCCTGCCGACCACCCCCGGCTACGCCCACGCGGTGACGGTCACCGGCACGCTCGCGTTCGTCTCCGGTCAGGTCGCGGTGGACGCGCAGGGGTGCGCGGTCGGCGTGGACGACCTTGCGGCGCAGACGAGGCAGGCCTTGAGCAATCTTCATCACGTCATCAGAAATCTCGGCGCCGACTGGTCGGATGTCATCAAGTTCACCTGGTTCGTGCTTGATGCGTCGGAGGTTCAGACCATTCGTGACGTGCGGGACGAGATTCTGCGGCCCGCGCTGGGAGAAGTGCCCAACCCGGCCAGCACGCTGGTTCAGGTGGCTGCTTTGTTCGGACCCGATTTCCTGGTCGAGGTCGAGGCGGTCGTGGCTATTCCAGGTGAAGCATCGGATGTCTAAGTAAATGCATCTCTGCGTGGGTGTCTCGACCGGCCTGCACCCATCGGGTGACCAGGGACCATTTGCTCTGGTAATGCGGACCGGGCTATGACATAGCTTGTACCTGTGGAGGAGTTGGTGGCGCGGCTGGCGGACGCTTGGGGCGTTGCCACACGGTACGAAAACGCGGACCAGCAAGAGGTCGTGGTCGATCACGACGTCGTCGTGAAGGTCCTCGCCCAGTTCGGTGTCGACGCGTCCACTGAGGACTCCGTCGCCCGCGAGCTCGCCGAGGTCGAACGGCGGCGGGCCGAGCTGAAGCTCCCGCCCACGATCGTCATCCGCGAGTACGAGACGTACGACCTGCGCGGCCCCGCGACCATCGAGCTCGAGGACGGCACCTCGTTCGCCGTTGAACGGCACGTGCCCGACTCGGTTCCGCTCGGCTGGCACCGCGTCGTCACCGAGGACCAGACCGTCACGCTCGCCGTCGCGCCCAGGACGCTGCCGGACGTCCCGCACACCTGGGGCTGGATGCTGCAGCTCTACGCCGCGCGTTCGAACGAGTCGTGGGGGATGGGCGACTTCGCCGACCTCGCCACCATCGCCCGCCGGAGCAGCCTGGAGCTCGACGCCGGTGTCGTGCTGGTCAACCCCGTGCAGGCGCCGTCGCCGACGCATCCCGTCGAACGCTCGCCGTACTCGCCGACCAGCCGCCGGTTCGCGAACCCGCTGTACCTGCGCGTCACCGACACCGCGGAGTTCCTGCAGGCCTGCCCGCGCACCCGGCAGCTCATCCGCGACCTCCGGCCCGGCAATCACGAGCTGATCGACTACGACGAGATCTGGGACGCCAAGAAGCAGGCCCTGGAGCTGCTCTTCCCCGGCGGCGACGTCGAGATGGACGCCGAGCTGGAGAAGTTCGCCACCTACTGCGCGCTCGCCGAGATCCACGGCAAGGACTGGCGCACGTGGCCGGCCGACCGCGCCGAGCCTCCGGCGGACCGGGTCGGGTTCCACGCCTGGCTCCAGCACCTCTGCACCCGCCAGCTCCAGGACGTGCGGCTCGCCGCGCACGAGGCCGGCATGGCCATCGGCGTCATCCACGACCTCCCGGTGGGCGTCGATCCCGGCGGCGCCGACACGTTCGCGGACCCGGACGTGTTCGCCATCGACGTCACGGTCGGCGCGCCACCCGACGCGTTCAGCGCCGACGGCCAGGGCTGGGGCCTGCCGCCGTGGCGCCCGGACAAGCTCGCCGAGACCGGCTACCGGCCGTTCCGGCAGGTGCTGCGCAGCGTCCTCAAGCACGCCGACGGCATCCGCATCGACCACGTCGCGGGCCTCTGGCGGCTCTGGTGGATCCCGCCGGGCGAGCCGCCCAGCAGGGGCACGTACGTCCATTACGACTCCGACGCCATGCTCGGCGTGCTCGCGCTGGAGGCGTACCGGGCCGGCGCCGTCGTCGTCGGCGAGGACCTCGGCACGGTCGAGCCGGTCGTCACGAAGACGTTGCAGGAGAACGGCATGCTGACCAGCGCCGTTCTCTACTTCCAGCGCGACTACTACGCGGAGGGTCACCCGCTGATCCCGCCGTCGCAGTGGAACCCGAACCAGATGGCCAGCATCTCCACGCACGACCTCCCGACCGCGGCGACGTTCTTCGCGGGCCCCGACGGCCCCGACTTCGACGCGCTGATGCGGCAGGAGGGCATCAAGACCGCGGACAGGGTCGAAGGCGCCCACGAACTGCTCGCGCAGGCCCCCTGCGCACTGGTCCTGACCTCACCTCAGGACGCTCTGCGGGAAACCCGGCAGCCGAACGTGCCGGGCACGATCGACGAGCACCCGAACTGGAGAATTCCCCTGCCGGTGGTATTGGATGATTTCTTCCCACGAGTCCGGGAGATCACCCGGCCACTGCGCAACCGCGGAAGATGAAACTTTTGCGTAACAGCAGGTCATGGACCCGCGGAGTACTGTAGGTGCCGTCACCGGACGGCGGAAGACGAACGTTCTTGGAGGTGGCGTACCAAATGAGCTCAGCCGTGGGCACGCGGACATCAACCGGCGTGCTTGAACTGGCCGTCGAGCAGGTCCTCGCTTCGGTGAGACCCACTGCGCTCGGCGACCCGGTGGTCGGGGCACGGCGCGCGGAGGAATCCCTTCGCGACGCGCTGCGGGACGCGGGTCCCGTCGACGACAACATCGCCCTTCAACACGCGCTGGCGTGCGCTGAGGCCGCTTGTGAACACCTGAAGTACGCGGAGATCCAGGAAGCCCGCACGCTGCTCACGGCCGCACGTGGACAGCTCGTTCTCGCGCACGAAGGAGTGTGACCGCACCCGGTAGTCGCCTGACTGCACGATCACACGATCGAGTTAAGCTGCTCCTGCTCTCGGGAGAACCTGCCGCAGCGGGCCCGGAATTGTCAGAGCCCGCTCGTAAGGTTCGAGTGTGATCTTCCACCAGGCCTACCGGCTCGCATCCGACCAGCACCCGGCACAGGCGCGGACGTCGTCCGCGCCCTGCGGTGCCGCGCGTTTCCCGCTCCCTCCACCAGCGAGGTCGAGCGCACCCACCTGCCGCCCGCGAGGTCGGCCGCGATGATCCGCGGCGTCCTGCGGATCGCCGGCACAGGGTTCTGTGAGATCCGGCGAACATCGTGCGTACGAGGCGCGATGACGGGGTACGTGTCTCTTCGTGGACCGTCGGTACCCGTCGTCGAAGCGTGATGCCACGACGTTGTCGCACGGATATGGTCTGTTGGTAGCTAGTTCTTTGTGACGAGGAGCATTGTGCGACCCTGGCCTGGTAGGCCCTACCCGCTCGGCGCCGGCTATGACGGCGTCGGCACGAACTTCGCCCTGTTCTCCGAAGTCGCGGAGTACGTCGAGCTCTGCCTCTTCGACGAGGACGGCACGGAGACACGCGTGAGGCTGCCGGAGGTGGACGGTTTCGTCCACCACGGTTACCTGCTCGGCGTGGGCCCGGGGCAGCGGTACGGGTACCGCGTGCACGGGCCGCACGACCCGGCCCGAGGCCTCCGGTGCAACCCCAACAAGCTGCTGATCGACCCGTACGCCAAGGCCATCTCGAACGGCCTGTCGTGGGACGAGGCGCTGTACGGGTACAAGTTCGGGTCGCCGGACGAGCGCAACGACGACGACTCGGCTCCGCACGTGTCGAAGTCCGTGGTGGTGAACCCGTTCTTCGACTGGACGAACGACAGGCTGCCCAGGACGCCGTACAACGAGAGCGTCATCTACGAGGCGCACGTCCGCGGCCTCACCATCGACCACCCGGAGATCCCGCCGCGCCTGCGCGGGACGTACGCGGGGCTCGCGCATCCGGTGATGATCGACCACCTGATCAAGCTCGGGGTCACGGCCGTCGAGCTGATGCCGGTGCACCAGTTCATCAGCGATCACACGCTGGCGGAGCGCAGGCTCAGCAACTACTGGGGCTACAACACGATCGGGTTCTTCGCGCCGCACGACGGTTATTCGGCGTTGCCGCTCAACCAGGTGCAGGAGTTCAAGGGCATGGTCCGCGCCCTGCACCAGGCGGGGATCGAGGTCATCCTCGACGTCGTCTACAACCACACGGCGGAGGGCAACCACCTCGGGCCGACGTTGTCGATGCGCGGTATCGACAACGAGTCGTACTACCGGCTGGTGGAGGACGACCCGCAGTTCTACACGGACTACACGGGCACCGGTAACTCGCTGAACGTGCGCTCGCCCCACACGTTGCAGCTCATCATGGACTCGCTGCGGTACTGGGTCACCGAGATGCACGTCGACGGCTTCCGCTTCGACCTCGCGGCGACGCTGGCGCGCGAGTTCTACGACGTGGACCGGCTGGCGACGTTCTTCGAGGTCGTGCAGCAGGACCCGGTGGTGTCGCAGGTGAAGCTGATCGCGGAGCCGTGGGACGTCGGGCCCGGTGGGTACCAGGTCGGCAACTTCCCTCCGCTGTGGACGGAGTGGAACGGCAAGTTCCGCGACACGGTCCGCGACTTCTGGCGTGGTGAGCCGGCGACGATGGGCGAGTTCGCGTCGCGCATCACCGGCAGCAGCGACCTCTACCAGGACGACGGCCGGCGGCCGTACGCGTCGATCAACTTCGTGACGGCGCACGACGGCTTCACGCTCAACGACCTGGTGTCGTACAACGACAAGCACAACGAGGCCAACGGCGAGGACAACCGCGACGGCGAGGACCACAACCGGTCCTGGAACTGCGGTGTCGAGGGGCCGACCGACGACGAGGAGGTCCTCACCCTCCGGCGGCGGCAGCGGCGGAACCTGATGGCGACGATGCTGTTGTCGCAGGGTGTGCCGATGATCGTGAACGGCGACGAGTTCGGGCGCACGCAGAACGGCAACAACAACGCGTACTGCCAGGACAACGAGGTCTCGTGGGTCGACTGGTCGTTGCTGGAGGCCAACTCCGAGCTGGCCGAGTTCACCTCGGCGCTCGCCGCGTTCCGCAAGGCGCACCCGGTGTTCCGGCGCAAGCGCTTCTTCGCGGGCAGGCCGATCCGCAAGGGCGAGGAACTGCGCGACATCGCCTGGTTCACGCCGGCCGGTGAGGAGATGACCGAGCAGAACTGGGAGGACGACCTCGGCAAGTGCATCACCGTCTTCCTCAACGGTGAGGGCATTCCCGACCTCGACTCGCGCGGCATGCGGGTGGTCGACGACTCGTTCCTGATGGCGTTCAACGCGCACTACGAGGACATCCAGGTCACGTTGCCGGAGCCCGAGTACGGTCCTGAGTGGAGGGTCGTCGTGGACACCACGACCGGGGAGGTCGGCGGCAACGAGAAGCCGATCGCCGCGTCCGGACAGCTCTCGCTGACCGCGCGGTCGCTCGTCGTGCTGCAGCGGGTGGGCTGATGGGCGCGCCGTCCTCGACGTACCGCGTCCAGTTCACCCCGTCCTTCACCTTCGCCGACGCCACCGCCGTCGCGGACTACCTGGCGCGCCTGGGGATCGGCGCGCTGTACGCGTCGCCGATGCTCGACGCGCGGGAGGGCTCGACGCACGGCTACGACGTCGTGGACCCGACCCGCGCGCGGCCCGAACTGGGCGGCGACGAGGGCCGGGTGGCGCTCCAGGACCGGCTCAAGGCGCTGGACCTCGGCCTGGTCGTCGACATCGTGCCGAACCACATGGTCGTGCCGAACCCGTGGTGGGAGGACGTTCTCGCCAACGGGCAGGAGTCGAAGTACGCGCGGTACTTCGACATCGACTGGTCGTCCGGCCAGGTGCTGCTGCCGGTGCTCGGGGAGGACTCCGAGGACGAGGTCCACGAGCACTACCGCGAAGTGGACTGGCGGCGCGGCAACACCGAGCTGAACTACCGGCGGTTCTTCGACATCACCGAGCTCGCGGCGGTGCGGGTCGAGGACCCCGAGGTGTTCGAGGCGACGCACCGCGCGGTGTTGTCGTGGGGCGTCACGGGACTGCGCGTCGACCACCCGGACGGGCTCGCCGACCCCGGCGGCTACTTCCGGCGGCTGCGCGAGCACTTCGACGGCTGGCTGGTCGTGGAGAAGATCCTCGGACCGGACGAGTCGCTGCCGCAGAGCTGGCCGGTCGACGGCACGACGGGTTACGACGCGTTGCGCGAGATCTGCGGTGTGTTCATCGCCTCCAGGGACGCCTTCAGCGGCGACTTCCACGAGATCGAGCACTCGTCGCGGCAGCAGGTCGCGGACTCGATCCTGGTGGCCGAGGTGCGCCGGATCGCCCGGCTGGTCCAGGGCGTCGAGTTCGAGGAGGCCTGCAAGGCCGTCGCCGAGGTGATGGTCAACTTCCCGGTGTACCGCTCGTACCTCCCGGAGGGCCTGCGGCACTGGGAGATCGCGGTGCAGCGGAGCAGGTCGTCCGCGGTGCGCGCGTTGGACGAGCAGGTCCGCGCCGACCCGCGCGGCGAGCTGGCGACGAGGATCCAGCAGACGTCCGGCATGGTCGTCGCGAAGGGCACCGAGGACACCGCGTTCTACCGGTACACGAACTTCGTGGCGCTCAACGAGGTCGGCGGTTCGCCGGACCGGTTCGGGCTGCCCGTCGGCGAGTTCCACGAGCGCGCGGCGCGGCGTGAGTCCGCAGAGCCGAACGCGATGACGGCGTTGTCGACGCACGACACCAAGCGCTCCGAGGACGTGCGCGCGAGGCTCGCGGTGCTGGCGGAGATCCCGAACGAGTACCTGGCGTTCGAGGCCGAGATGAGCCAGAAGCACGGGCTCTCCGAACCGTCGCTGAACCGCCTGGCGTGGCAGTCGCTCGTCGGCGCGTGGCCGCTGACGGAGGACCGCCTCGGCCAGTACCTGGAGAAGGCGTCCCGCGAGGCCAAGCTCAGGACGTCGTGGGTCGACCGCAACGCCGAGTTCGACGCCGAGGTGGCCGCGTGGCCCGCGAAGGCGTTGAACGAGCCCGAGGTCACCGCGTTCGCCGAGCGGATCAAGGCTCCCGGCTGGTCGAACTCGCTGGGGCAGAAGCTGGTCCAGCTCACCGCGCCGGGCGTGCCGGACGTGTACCAGGGCACCGAGCTGTGGGACTTCTCGCTGGTCGATCCGGACAACCGCAGGCCCGTCGACTACGAGGTGCGCCGGGAGATGCTGGCGCGCATCGAGTCCGGCTGGCTGCCGGAGGTCGACGACTCGGGCGCGGCCAAGCTCCTCGTGGTGCAGAAGGCTTTGCACGTGCGCAAGCGGGGTCTGCACGGCTACCGGCCGCTGCACGCCGAGGGCCCGGCGGCCGAGCACGTGCTGGCGTTCGAACGGTCCGGCGTGATCACGGTGGCCACGCGACTGCCGGTCGGGCTGGAGCAGAAGGGCTGGCAGGACACGGTTCTGCCGCTGCCCGGTTCGAAGTGGACGGACGTCCTCACCGGGCGGCCGGCGACCGAGGACCTGGCCTCGTTGCTCGACACCTATCCGGTGGCGTTGCTGGTGCAGGGGGATCAGTGAGCTTCTCCGTCTGGGCACCGACTCCCGAGTCGGTGCACGTGCGCGTCGACGGCTTCGACCACGAGATGAAGCGCGACGGCGACTGGTGGTACTCCGACACCGACGGGACGGACTACGCGTTCGTCATCGAGGGCAAGGCGTACCCGGACCCGCGGTCGCTGTGGCAGCCCAGCGGCGTGCACGAGGCCTCCCGTGTGTACACCCACCAGTTCGAGTGGACCGACAGCGCCTGGACCGGCCGGGCGCTGCCGGGCGGCGTGATCTACGAGCTGCACATCGGCACGTTCACGCCGGAGGGCACGTTCGACGCGGCCATCGGCAGGCTCGACCACCTGGTGGACCTCGGCATCTCGTTCGTCGAGGTCATGCCGGTCAACAGCTTCGACGGCGTCGAGGGCTGGGGCTACGACGGCGTGCTGTGGGGTGCCGTGCACGAACCCTACGGCGGGCCGGACGGGTTCAAGCGGTTCGTGGACGCCTGTCACGCCCGAGGCCTCGCCGTGCTGCTCGACGTGGTCTACAACCACCTCGGGCCGTCCGGCGCGTACCTCGACAAGTTCGGGCCGTACTTCGCCGGGCGCAATGACTGGGGTCCTGGCCTGAACCTGGACGGGTCAGGCTCCGACGAGGTGCGCCGGTACGTCATCGACAACGCGCTGCAGTGGCTGCGGGACTTCCACGTCGACGGGCTGCGGCTCGACGCCGTGCACGCGCTGGCGGACAGCCGCGCGACCCACGTCCTCGAGGAACTGTCCGTCGAGGTGGACGCGCTGTCGGCGTCCGTAGGCCGCCCGCTGACGTTGATCGCCGAGTCCGACCTGAACGACGCCAAGCTCGTCACGGCGCGCGAAGGCGGCGGCTACGGCCTGCAGGCGCAGTGGTCCGACGACCTGCACCACTGCCTGCACGTCGCGCTGACCGGCGAGACCTTCGGCTACTACGAGGACTTCGCGGCACCCGGAGCGCTGAAGAACACGCTGGAGAAGGTGTTCTTCCACGCCGGCACGTGGTCGTCGTTCCGCGGCAAGCACCACGGCAAGCCGGTCGACACGGCGTTGATCCCCGGCCACCGGTTCCTCGCGTACACGCAGAACCACGACCAGGTCGGCAACCGCGCGACCGGCGACCGGCTGCCCGCGACCGTGTCGACGGGGAAGCTGCTGTGCGCGGCGGCGCTCGTGCTCACCTCGCCCTACACCCCCATGATCTTCATGGGGGAGGAGTGGGCGGCCTCGACGCCGTGGCAGTTCTTCGCGTCCTTCCCGGACCCGCAGCTCGCGGAGGCGGTCCGGACGGGCCGGCGGCGCGAGTTCTCCCGGCACGGCTGGGGCGAGTCCGACGTGCCGGACCCCATGTCGCCGCAGACCGTCGAAAATTCGCGGCTGCGCTGGGACGAGGCCGGCGAGGGCGACCACGCCGTGGTCCTGGACACCTATCGCGCCCTGATCGCGTTGCGCCGCTCCCGCCCGGAGCTGGCCGATCCGCGGTTGGACAGGGTCGTGGTGGAGCAGGACGGGGAGTGCTTCGTGGTGCACCGCGGCACGATCCGCGTGGTGGTGAACCTGGGCACGACCCCCGTCCCGCTACCTCAGGGAGACGTGCTGCTGACCTCCTCGGCGAATCCGTCGCCGCTTCCACCGGAGTCGTTCGCGGTCGTCGCGTCGACGTGATCCCACAGCATCTGGTCGGCCGTCTCGACGGGCCGTCCGAGGTGCGCGTGCACGAACGCCATGACCAGCCGGTCTGCGGCGACGTGCAGCTTGATGTTGTGGTGCTGGGATATGTGCACCAGCAGCTGGAACGCCTGCTGGGGTGTGCAGGGTTTGCGCGCGGCGATCAGGCCTGTGGCCTGCCCAATGACTGTCCGGGACACCAGGGCCTTGCGCAGCCCCGCCACCTCGGCCTCCAGGGCGGTGATTCTCGCGGACGGCACCGCCTGCTCCTTTCGCGTCGTCACGGTCACAGCGGCATGCCGGTGTGACGACGCGCTCTGGAGCTGCATTGCGAAGGGCGGGCACACCCAGGGCAAGCCGTCACATCGGCTTGCGGCTGGGTTCTCAACCGCGAGTGATCACCTTATCAACTGTTTCGAGCGGTGCTCGCGGGGTAACCGAGAAGCATGGGTGCCGAGGAGAAGTTCAGCAACAAGGCAGACGAACTCAAGGGCCGTGCGAAGGAAGCCGTCGGCGACGCCACGGACAACGAGCAGTGGCAGGCCGAGGGCCGCGCTGAGCGCATGAAGGCCGACATCAAGCAGGCCGGCGAGAAGGTCAAGGATGCCTTCCGCTCGGACAAGTAAGAGCGCGGGCAAGACGGCGGACGCCGCCCAGTACGTCCCTGAGGGGGCCGACTGGGCGGCGTTGCAGTCTGCGGCCACAAAGTGCCACGGGTGCGAGCTGCACCAGGACGCGTCACAGACCGTGTTCGGCGAGGGGCCGGTGCCGGCGCGGCTGATGATGGTGGGCGAGTGCCCCGGTGACCACGAGGACACCGAGGGCCACGTGTTCGTCGGGCCCGCCGGACGGCTCCTGGACAAGGCGTTCAAGGCCGCCAGGATCGATCGTTCGAAGACGTACCTGACGAACGCGGTGAAGCACTTCCGGTTCACCGAGCGCGGCAAGCGCAGGATCCACCAGCAGCCCCTGCGAGGTCAGGTCGTGGCCTGCTTCCCGTGGTTGCGGGAGGAGATCCGCGTGGTGCAACCGCGGCTCGTGGTCGTGCTGGGGGCCGTGGCGGCGAAGGCGGTGCTGGGGCCGTCGTTCAAGCTGACCGAGCACCGCGGTGAGGTGCTGGAGCACGACGGGCTACGGGTCGGGGTGACGGTGCACCCGTCGGCGGTCGTGCGGGCCGAGAACTTCAGCGAGGCGTTCGACGCGTTCGTCGCGGACCTGCTGGCGCTGAAGAAGCCGCAGAAGAAAGCCTGAGAACGGGACAACCCCCGGACGACTCCTGCGCGAGCAGGCCGAGCGGGACCAGCGCTCGAAGTCCGGGGGTCGGGTGGCTGCCTGGGTTTACGACAAGGCGTCACCAAAAGGCGGTCCTATCGGACAGCCACCTCACGAGTCCTGTTGCTATACAACTTCGGACCACCTCCTCTCGTGTGTAAGACGAACCTATGTCGGGATCGGCCGGCCTCGCAACGGACTTTTCTCACGCCACCCGGCACGTCTGTTTCGCGTAGAATCCGCACCCATGGTGCGCATCCCACTGACGTCGCTGGAACGGGAGCGCGGCAGGCGGCTCGGTCAGATGCTGCGGGACGCCCGCGGCGAGGAGAGCATGGTCGAGATCGCGGCCCGCGCCGGCCTGTCCGCCGAGACCGTGCGCAAGATCGAGACCGGCCGTGCCCCCACGCCGTCGTTCTTCACCATCGCCGCTCTCGCGGGCGCGCTCGGGATCTCGCTCGACTCCATCAACGAAGTGCTGACCCCGCAAAGCCGGTCCGCCTAGTTCACCACGTGACCGGCAGGGCCAGCGGGCCTCGCATCGCCATGCCCGTCCGCCACCGCACGTCACCGGCCAGGCGCAGGTCCGGGAACCGTTCGAGCAGCGCCGTCAGCGCGACCTGCACGTCCATCCGCGCCAGCTGAGCGCCGATGCAGTGGTGCGGTCCGTGCCCGAACGCGAGGTGCCCCTTGGCGTTGCGCGTCACGTCGAACCGGTCGGGGTCGGGGAACTGGCGCGGGTCGCGGTTGGCCGCGTGCTTCGCGAGCAGCACGGGTTCACCCGCGCGCACGGTGCCGCCGCTCAGCTCGACGTCCTCCAACGCGTAGCGGGGCAGGATGTCGGCGATCTCCTGTCCCGGGATCCACCGCAGCAGTTCCTCCACGGCGCCGGGCATCAACTCGGGCCGGGCGCGCAGCAGCGCGGCCTGGTCCGGGTGCGTCAGCAGGGTGTGGACCGAGTTGACGATGTGGCTCGCGGTCGAGTCGTAGCCGGCGCCGAGCAGCAACACCGTGATCTGCACCAGTTCCTCGGCGGTGAGCCGGTCGCCTTCCTCCTGTGCCACCACCAAAGCGCTGATCAGGTCGTCTTCCTGGTGCACGCGGCGCTGGTCGGCGAGGCCCGCCAGGTAGCCCGCCAGTTCGCCGAGCTTCGACAGCTTCTCGTCGTCGGTCATCGCCGTGGTCGACATGAACGCCTCGGCGAGCGACTGGAAGTGGTCGCGGTCGGCGTACGGGACGCCGAGCAGGTCGCAGACCATCAGTCCTGGCAACGGAATCGCGAACGCCGTCAGGAGATCAGCCGGTGGGCCCGCCTTCTCCATCTCGTCGAGCAGGTCGCCGGCCACCTGGTGCGCGGTGTCGCGCAGCTGTTCGACGCGGCGCACGGTGAACGCGTGCGACAGCAGGCGGCGCAGGCGGGTGTGATCCGGCGGGTCCATGTCGGTCAGGATCGCGCCGATGCGCGTCGGGCCCATCCTGGGCGTGTCCCGCACGGCCGCCTGCGCGAGGCTGAACCTCGGGTCGCTGAGCGCTAATCGGACGTCGTCGTATCTCGTGAGCAGCCAGCCTTCTTCCCCGTAGGGGAGTTTGACGCGGGCGAGCGGCTCCTCGTCCCGCAGCGCGGCGTAGGTCGGGTGCAGGTCGAGCCCGTCCACCGGACCGAACGGGTAGGAACGCGCGATCATGAGCATCCTCCAAGGGTTCGCGGCCGACTCAGCGTACTTCCGGTAAACGCTTACATCCGAGGCTTGACCGGTCTTGACCGTCTTCTTTGGCGGACCTAGGCTGCCGACGGACGTACACATCCGATCTTTGGGCGCCGCCGCCAACGGACCTGAAGGGTGCTGGAGTGGAGCTGTCGCGGCGCGGGCTCATGGGCGGGGTGGTGGCGGGAGCAGCGCTCACCGCGCTGCCCGCCGGAGCGGAAGCGGAGACTTCCGGGTGCACGACGAGGATCGACTGGGAGAGGTTCCTCGGCGAGCAGGACCTGGTGTGGCAACGGATTCCGCGTGCCTGGTACGAGGGACCGTTCCTGGGCAACGGGTTTCTCGCCACCGCGGTCTACCGGGAGCCGGGCGCGAACGCCGTCCGGTTCACCGTCGACCACGCGAAGGTGCAGGACCACCGGCCGCAGTTCGGCAACGAGTGGGGAGTGGCCCGGCTGCCGGTCGGGCGGCTGCTGCTGACGCCGGTCGGCCGGATCACCGGAGTCGACCTGCGGCTCGACCTGTGGAACGCCGAACTGCGCGGCAAGATCGTCACGGATCGCGGTGAGCTGGCGATCAGGCTGTTCGTGCACGCCGAGAAGTCGTTGCTGCACCTGGAAGTTCGGCCCACCAGCGGCGAACAGGCCGTCGAGCTGGAGTTCCAGGCGCTCGACGCACTGAGTCCGCGCACGATCCGCGAGCCACCGCCCGCGACGTTCCCGCTCAACCCCGAACCCGTCACCCGGACCGTGAACGGGCTGACGCTCGTCACCCAGGAGATGGTCGCGGGCGGACAGACGGCCACGGCGTACCGGAAGCGCGAGCGGCACGGCCGCACGGATCTCCTTCTGTCCGTGGAACATTCGTTTCCGGACAGGACCGCCGAGGGTGCGGTCAGGACCGCGATCACCACGGCGCTGGCGCCCGAAGTGCTGCGCCAACAGCATCAGAAGTGGTGGCATCGCTTCTACCGCAAGAGTTTCGTGTCCGTGCCGGACGCGTTGATGCAGAGCTTCTACTGGATCCAGCTGTACAAGCTCGCGTCGGGCGCACGCCGGGAAGCGCCGATCATGCCGACCTCCGGGCCGTGGCTGGAGCCGACGCCGTGGCCGTCGGTGTGGTTCAACCTCAACGCCCAGCTCGAGTACTGGCCCGTGCTCGCGTCGAACCACCTCGAACTCGACCCGATCCCGCGCACGCTCTCGCAGCACCAGCAGATCCTCGTCGACGCGCTGCGGCCCGAGTTCCGGGCCGACTCGATGGGGTTGCGGCGCAGCACCGATCCGACGTTTCAGGACGCCGGGTTCGTCGGCTCGCCACTGCACCCGTCACCGGACCCGGAGATCGGCAACCTGCCGTGGTTGCTGCACAACGCGTGGCTGAACTACCGCCACAGCATGGACGAGCGGATCCTGCGCGACACGGTTTTTCCGGTGCTGCGCCGATCCACGAACTACTACCTGCACTTCCTGCGCAAGGGCGACGACGGCAGGCTGCACCTGCTGCCCACCTACTCGCCCGAGTACGGCGTCGCGCCGGACTGCAACTACGACCTCGCGTTGCTGCGCTGGTCGTGCCGCACGCTCATCGAGTCCGCGAAGATCCTCAAGATCTCCGACCCGCTGGCCCCGCGCTGGCAGGAGGTGCTGGACCAGCTCGTCGAGTACCCGGTGGACGCGGGCGGGTTCATGATCGGCACCGGGGTGCCGTTCGCGAAGTCGCACCGGCACTACTCGCACCTGCTCGCCGTCTACCCGCTGCACGAGGTCACCTGGGAGCAGCCGGAACGCCGTGACCTCATCGAACGCTCGCTGAAGCACTGGCTGAGCTTCGAGGGGTCGTTGCGGGGCTTCACCTTCACCGGTGCCGCGTCGATCGCAGCCCAGATGACCAAAGGCGATGACGCACTGGGTTACCTGCGTGAGTTCGTGGCCAGGTTCGCGCAGCCCAACACGATGTACTTCGAGGCGGGGCCGGTGATCGAGACGCCGCTGAGCGCCGCGAAGTCGTTGCAGGACATGCTGATCCAGAGCTGGGGCGGCCTGATCCGGATCTTCCCGGCCGTGCCGTCGGTCTGGCAGGACGTCACGATCCACGACACCCGCACCGAGGGCGCGTTCCTGGTCAGCGCGGTGCGGCGGGGCGGCAGGACGCGGTTCGTGCGGGTGCGCAGCGAGGCCGGCCAGCCGTGCCGCGTCCGCACGGGCATCGACGGGCCGCTGATCGTGCGCGGCTGCGCGCGGTGGAGCGTCCGGGACGGCGTGGTCGAGCTGGGGCTGCAGAGGGGCCAGGAGGCCCTGATCCACGCGAAGGGCGAGCGCGACTTCACCATCGCGCCGGTGCGGATCACGTCGCCGGGCAGGCGCTGGGGGCTGCCCGCGTTGCTGCCTGGTGGCAGCGCGGTGCCGGTGGACATCAGCGCGTCGTTCGACAACGACGGGCTGTCCAACGAGTTCACCAGTCGCGACGGCGACTTCGACGGGCTGGGCGACACCTATCCGGCCGCGCAGCTGCCGCAGACAGGGTCCGTCACCGACGACGGCGTTCTGTTCGAGTTCCACAACGGTGACGAGGCCAGCAGGAACAACGTCGTCGCGAATGGACAGACGCTCGCCGTTCCCGCCGGGAAGTACGTGAAGCTGCACCTGCTCGCGGCCGCCGACACCGGCAACGTGGAGGCGGACGGCGCGGTGGTGTACGCCGACGGTGCCGTGCCTGCCCGGTTCCGGGTGACGGCCTGGCAGCAGCGGCCGCAGTTCGGCGAGTCGGAACCCGTTGCCACGACGCTGATGCACACGCCGTCCGGTCCGGTGACCAGACAGGTGTCGATCTTCCACCAGTCCGTCGGACTGGACGCCGCCCGAGAGCTCTCCGCCGTCACCCTGCCCAGGACGAGCGGGCCACGCCTGCACGTCTTCGCGATCACCTTGGAGAAGCCGAAGTGAGATCACTGCTCACCGCGCTGACGCTCGTCGCAGCGTCCGTGGTCGTCCCCGCGACACCTGCCCTGGCCGTGGACCCGACGTTGGCGCTGACGCCGCCGATGGGGTTCAACAACTGGAACACCACCGGCTGCGACATCAACGAGCAGATGATCCGCGACATGGCGGACATCTTCGTGACGAAGGGGCTCAAGGACGCCGGCTACCAGTACGTCAACGTCGACGACTGCTGGGCCGACGCCACCCGCGACCCGGCGACGGGCCGGATGCGCCACCACCCCGTTCGCTTTCCCAGCGGGATGAAGGCTCTCGGTGACTACATCCACGCGCGCGGCCTCAAGTTCGGCATCTACACGAGCGCCGGTGTGCAGACCTGCGCGAAGACCATGCCGGGTGCGCTGGACCACGAGGAGATCGACGCGCAAACGTTCGCGGACTGGGGCGTCGACTACCTCAAGTACGACAACTGCAACAACGAGGGCCGTCCCGCCCTGGAGCGCTACACGAAGATGCGGGACGCGCTGAAGAAGACCGGTCGCCCGATCGTCTACTCGATCTGCGAGTGGGGCCAGAACAAGCCCTGGGAGTGGGGCAAGGGCGTCGGGCACCTGTGGCGCACCACCGGTGACATCAACGACACCTGGTCCAAGACCGTCGAGATCCTGAAGCTGAACGCACCGCTGGACGCCCATGCAGGGCCGGGGCACTGGAACGACCCCGACATGCTGGAGGTCGGCAACGGCCGGCAGACCACGGTCGAGTACAAGAGCCACTTCGCGCTGTGGTCGATCATGGCGGCGCCGCTGCTGATCGGCGCGGACCTGCGCAAGATCTCGGCCGAGCACCTGGACGTGTTGCGCAACAAGGAGATCATCGCGGTCAACCAGGACCGGCTGGGCGTGCAGGGGAAGGTGATCCAGCAGAAGGACGGGCATTGGGTGTTCGTGAAGCCCCTGGCGAACGGGGACAGGGCGGTGGCGCTGTTCAACGAGTCCGAGGTGAACGCGACGATCTCGACCTCCGCGCGTGCGCTCGGGTTGCCTGCGAGCGTCGGGTACACCGTGCGGGATCTGTGGCAGGGCAAGAACTTCCAGTCCGCCGGGCAGATCTCGGCCTCGTTGCCTCCGCACGGCACCGCGATCTTCCGGGTGAAGGCGTCGCAGGACTGGTACCGGCACGAGCCGGCGATCGACACGTCGTTGGACGTCGAGGCCTCGGTTCCCGGCATTCCCGGCACCCTCACGCCGGCTGGGGAGCCGTTCGTGGCTTCCGTGACGGCGACCAACCAGGCGCCGATTCCGCTGCTGAACGCATCGACTTCGTTCGTGGCGCCTGCCGGGTGGAAGGTCGAGAAGCTCTCTTCCGAACGCGCTGCGGTGTTGCTGACCTCGCAGTCGGTGCAGAGCCGGTGGCGGATCACGCCACCTGCGGGAGTTGTTCCTGGAGCGCATGCGTTGCGTGGCTCGCTGGGCGTGGTTTGGGTCGGGCACGGCAAGCTGACGCGGCCGGTGGAGGCCGGGGTGCTCGTGCCCGGCGCCGGGCCGTCAGGGGAGGTGTGGGCGAGTGCTGTTCAGTTCACCACCGAGCGCAGCGGGTACGGGCCGGTCGAGCGGGACCGGTCCAACGGCGGCTACCTCGGTGGTGACGGCAAGACGTTGACCATCAACGGGAAGACGTACGAGAAGGGACTTGGCGCGCACGCTCAAGCCGAGTTGATTTTGTACGTCGGTGGGCGTTGCACGTCGTTCTCGTCCGACGTCGGCATCGACGACGAGCGGGACGTGAACCAGCTCGGGTCGGCGGTCTTCGAGGTCTGGGCGGACGGCACGAAGGTCGCCGACAGCGGGCTGCGGACGTGGCGGGACGACGCCGTGTCGCTCACGGGATCGTTGAAGGGCGCCAAGTTCCTGCGGCTGGTGGTCGGCGACGGCGGTGACGGCGTCAGGTTCGATCGAGGAGACTTCGCCGCTGCAAGGCTGACCTGCTGAGAGCCACGGCCGCGATGACGGCGACGAGCACGCCCGTGGACAGGATCTGGCCGCGGGCCTGCTCGTCGCTGAGCATCAGCACGATGATGCCGAGGATCGCCGCCAGCGCCACCCAGGAGAGGTACGGGTAACCCCACATGGGGACCGCCGGGTTCTCGTACGTGCGGCGCAGGCGTATCTGGGAGATCGCGACGAACGCCCAGACGACCAGCAGCGCCGAGCCCACCGCGTTGAGCAGCAGCAGGAACACCGTGTCCGGCCACAGGTAGTTGAGGAGCACGGAGAAGAAGCCGAACGCCGTGGAGGCGAGCACGGCGTTGCGCGGGACACCGTTCGTTTTGTTGAGGAGTGCTTTCGGGGCCTCGCCGCGTTCGGCGAGCGAGCTGAGCATGCGCGCGGCGCCGTAGAGGGTGGCGTTGATGGCGCTCAGCAGTGCCACGAAGATGACGACGTTCATGATCTTCCCGGCCGCGGGGATGCCGAGCCGGTTGAGCACCGCCACGTACGGGCTGGCGCCGACCTCGGAGTCGTTCCAGGGCAGGAGCGTCACGACCACGGCCATCGAGCCGAGGTAGAAGACCAGCAGCCGCGTCATGGACGTCCGGACGGCCTTCTTGACGGCGTGCTTCGGGTCTGCCGCGTCGGCCGCGGCGATCGTGACGACCTCCAAGCCGCCGAACGCGAACACCACCGCCATGAACCCGGCGATGACGCCGCCCCAGCCGTTGGGGAGGAAGTCGTGGAGGTTCTGCGTGCCGGGGGAGTCGAAACCGGGGACGACCCCTGCGATGGCCGCCACGCCCAGTGCGAGGAAGAGGACGATCGCGGCGACCTTCAGGCCGGCGAACCAGAACTCGAACTCGCCGAAGTTGCGGACGCCCGCGAGGTTCACGGCGGTGAGCGCGGCCATGAAGATCAGCACCCAGGCCCACTGCGGGATCGCCGGGACCCAGCCCGAGGCGATCTTGGCCGCGCCGGTCGCCTCGACCGCGAGCACCACACCCACCGCCGCCCAGTAGGTCCAGCCGACCGTGAAGCCCGCCCACGGGCCGATCGCCTTCTCCGCGTGCACCGAGAACGCGCCGCCGCTCGGATGTTCTGCGGCCATTTCCCCGAGCATGCGCAGGACGAGCAACGCCAGAATTCCGGCAAGTCCGAACGAGATGAGGACCGCCGGTCCGGCGAGCGCTATGCCCACGCCCGTCCCGACGAACAGACCCGCTCCGATCACGCCACCCAGCGCGATCATGGTGACATGCCGTTCCCGCAGGTGAGTCACGCTCTCCAGCCCCGTTCGAGTGTGCCGATGGCGGCCCGATAGTGAGTTCATGGCGGCGGAGAGTCAAATCGTGTGATCGGAGTTACACCGTACTGAAACAGAGTGAGGGTGAGATCGATGAACTCGCCTAAGGGAGTACTGCCGTCAGGGGTTCTGCCGTCCGGGAGCCTGCCGTCCGGGGTTCTGCCGCAGCTCGACACCTTCTCCGGGGCGCTGGAGCGTTACTCGAGTTGGGGATGGCTCGTGTTGCGGTCGGAGAACCGGTTGCTGCTGACCACCGATCATGGCGTTTCCGCTGTGGAGATGGCGGCTGGGATCGGTGGGGAGGTGCAGCACTACCTGTCCGTTCGGATGCTTGGCGGGCCCGTTGTGGTGTTGCCTTCGGGGGCCGGTGCGCCTGGGCGGTGGCTCATCCTCACTGAGTCTGCTGATGAGGCTTCGCAGGTGAACTTGATTCGGTTGCGGGCTCGAGGGGCCCTGACGCATCGGTTGGGGACGTTGGTGCCGTTGCCGCCCTCGCGGATTGACGGGGGTGGGGTTCGGTGGTTGGGGGATGTTCCGCCGGTTAAGCCGTTCTTGCCGCCGTTCTCGGCTGTGGTGGCTGCGTTGAGGGCGGTTACGGAGACTGCTGGGTTGCGTTGACTTTGGGCGATCCGCGACCTTGCGGGTGGTCACCTTGCGGGCGGCCTGGTCGCCTTGCGTGCTTCCCCTGGGGGCTCTGCCCCCAGACCCCCGGCAATCTGATCGGGGGGTGGCGCCGCCTGCGGGTA
>NZ_JBIRVV010000030.1:0-61402 GCF_044387305.1 Lentzea sp. NPDC020367
GTGCGCGACCGTTTCCTTCACGAACTCGTAAGCCCGGTCGATGTAGGTCAGCGTCTGCTGCAGGTCGATGATGTAGATGCCGTTGCGCTCAGTGATGTAGCGCTTCATCTTCGGGTTCCAGCGCCGGGTCTGGTGCCCGAAGTGCACGCCGCTGTCAAGCAGCTGCTTCATGGTTACGACGGCCATGGCCGGTTCGCACCTCATCTGTCGGGACGCGCGAGGTCTCGCCTTTGCGCGTCAGTTCGGTTTTCGCTTCCGGCCGGGTTCGGCCTTCAGCCCTGGTGCCGAAGCCGCCGTTCGTACCCACGGAACATCTCTGCTCCGTCGGGACCGTCGAACGTCGTGACTCGACCCAGCTGGGATCAGCCGGTCGGATCTGCGTTGGCACGCGAAGTCGTCCCGCGCACAGACGGGACGCGCCCAAAAGTCTACTCCCCACCCCCGACAAACTTCGAATCGCCCCCATCTCGCAGGGGGTAGTTGTCCACAACCGGCGAGTAATCCACAGATCCCCAATACCCGCTGGTCCCCGCCACGCCCTCCCGCCACCGTTGACCCCATGCCCCTCCTCCCCACCGCACTGCTCGTCTCGACGCTCCTGGCCCCCGCCCCGGTCCGGTTCGCCTGGCCGCTGCCACCGCCCCACTCGGTGGTGCGCGCGTTCGAGGCGCCGGCCTCCCCGTTCGGCCCCGGTCACCGAGGCGTGGACCTCACCGCGCCCGCCGGCACAGCGGTCCTGGCAGCGGGCGACGCCACAGTGGTGTTCGCAGGCGCGGTGGCAGCCAGAACCCTGGTGTCCCTGCAACACGGCAACGGCCTGCGCACCACCTACGAACCGATCGCCCCCACCGTCACGCCGGGCCGCCCAGTACGCCGCGGCGAGGTGATCGGCCACCTGCAGCCGGGCCACTGCTCGTCCCCCTGCCTGCACTGGGGCGCCCGCCGAGCCAACGCGTACCTGGACCCGCTCCGCCTGCTCAGCACGGGCCGCGTCCGCCTGCTCCCCCTGACCACACCTTCCCGAGGCGGCTAGCCACCTCCGTCACGCGGCACTGTCCCCCGCGCGACGCTCCGATAGGGCGCTTGCCGCCGCTCCCACGGCGGCAAAGCAGCGGCGCACCCCGACACGCCGCCGCCAGCGCCCGCCAGGTGGCCGGGAGACGGCCGTCCGCTCACCCCACCCGTCTCCCGGCCCACCTGTTCCCCAGCAGCGCGGTTCCCGCGCCGCCCGCCGCCCACCAAACGTCCGCGAGCGGCTCGCCCATCGCCACCACGACTCGCCAGCCCCACGACCGCTCCCGTTCGCCAGCCCCACGGCGCCCGCAGTCGTGCACTGCCCAACTCCCAGCTCAGGCGTCTACCCGCTGCTCGCTCCTGGACACGCAACCGCAGTCCGGCTGTCGTCAAGCTGCTCGCCAGCCGCCGGACCGCCGCTGTTCCCGTTCGGCATTCGTGCAGCGCTCAGCGCCCGCCGTCGTGCACTGCCCCGGTTCAAGCGTTCACCCCGTGCTCGAGTTCCAGCGGCGCCTGGACACGCGACCACAGTCCGCTGTCGTCGAGCCGCTCACCTGCCGCCACCGCAGCTCGCCAGCCCCACAACCGCCGCTGTTCCGGTTCCGCATCCGCTCGGCGCACCCGGTCGTTCGTTGCCCGACTCCAGGTCACCCGGCCCGTCTCTCCCGCGGCCCACCTGTTCACCCGTTGCGCCGCTCCCGCAACGCCTGACCGCCCGCGGCGCGACCGCAGTCCAACCGTCCGCGAGCGGCTCGCCTGTCGCCACCGCGGCTCGCCAGCCCCACGACCACCGCTGTTCCCGTGCGGCATCCGCTCGGTGCACCTGGTCGTTCGCTGCCCGACTCCCGGTTCAGGCGTTCGCCTGCTGCCCGGTTCCCGCGACGCTTGACCGCTCGCCATACGACCGCAGACCGGCCGTTCGCGAGCTGCTCGCGGTTCGGTACAGCGGTTCGCCCGGAGCACGACGAGCGCTGCTCTCGTTCGGCGCTCAGCGCGCATGGGCGTTCGGTGCCCGACTGCGGGGTCCGGCGTTCGCCTCGATGCCCGAGTGGGCACAGGGTGTGCTTGGAGCAGGGCCAAGGGCCACCCGTTCGAGTGAATTCGCCCTGGCAACGGACGGAAAGGGGTTCAAGCCGCCTTGAGGAGGCCCCGTACGACTTCTCGGTACGGGTGTCCGGCAGCCCGGCGCTCGCCAGGCTGCTGGATGAGACGAGGTGCGGTCAGGCCTCGGACTGCTCGTTGAGCTTGGTGCGCAGGCGCAGGACGGCGCGGGTGTGCAGCTGGCAGACCCTGGACTCGGTCACACCGAGGACCTTGCCGATCTCGGCCAGGGTCAGGTTCTCGAAGTAGTAGAGGGTCACGACCACGCGGTCGCGTTCTGCCAGCTGGGCGATCGCGTCGGCCAGCTGACGGCGGCTGTCCTGGTCGACGAGGCTCGCCACCGGGTCTTCCGCGGCGTCGTCGGGGAGCGATTCGGCCAGGGAGGAGCCGCCCTTGTTCGGGGCGATCAGCTCGTCCAGGGCGACGACGCTGGTGAGCTGGAGCTGGCCGTAGAGCTCGCGCAGTTCGGCCAGGCCGATCTTGAGCTCTGCGGCGAGCTCGCGGTCGGTGGGCGTGCGCTGCAGCTTGGCGCCGAGGCGTTCGAGGGCTCGTTCCACGTCGCGGGCGCGGCTGCGGACCGAGCGCGGCACCCAGTCCTGGGAGCGCAGGTCGTCGAGGATCGCACCGCGAATGCGCTGCATGGCGTAGGTCTCGAACTTGAGGCCGCGTTCCGGCTCGAACTTCTCGATCGCGTCGACCAGGCCGAAGATGCCGGACTGGATCAGGTCGGCCACGTCCACGTGGGCGGGCAGGCCCGTGCCGACGCGGCCGGCGACGTACTTGACCAGCGGCGCGTAGTGCAGCACCAGGCGGTCGCGCTGGCTCTGCTCGCGGGACTCGCCGTAGCTGCGCCACAGCGCGACGATGCCGGCCTCGACGTCGTCACCGGACCGCACGTCCGCGCGCGTCACCGCAGTCGGAACGGCCGCGGGCGTGCCGTTGACATGCGTGTTGGCACCGGGCTCGGGGGTCGCCTCGGTGCGTGGCGCGCCGTTCTGACGGTGCCCGTTGCTCGCCTGCTTCGACACTGGTGCGGGCAGGACGGGTTCAGGGGGCACGGTCGCCGTACGCGATCCTCCCCCTGCGGCGTCAGGAACGGGGGTGGGTTCGGTCATGGATCGCCTTCAGCCGTTCGACAGTGACGTGTGTGTAAAGCTGAGTCGTTGCGAGCGTAGCGTGACCAAGCAGTTCTTGGACGGTGCGCAGGTCCGCTCCTCCTTCCAGCAAATGGGTCGCGGCGGAGTGGCGCAACCCGTGCGGCCCGATGTCCGGTGCGTCCGGCACGACGGCGACGACCTCGTGCACAAGAGTGCGAACGGCTCGCTGGTTCAGCCTGCCGCCGCGGGCGCCCAGGAACACCGCCGGTGGTGAATCCGGTGCTACCAGGGCGTTTCTGCCCTCGTCCACCCACCGCCGCAGCGCTCGCTCGGCCGGCACGCCGAACGGCGTGCTGCGCTCGCGTCCACCTTTGCCCAGAACTCGAATCACCCTTAGGGAGTAGTCCACGTCGTCGAGATCAAGACCACAGAGTTCGGCCACGCGGATACCTGTGGCGTACAGCAACTCCACCACGGCCTGATCACGCAGCGCAACCGGATCACCTTGGGACGCGCCAGAGGATACGGCCCTCATCGCGTCCTTGGCCTGGTCCTCGCGCAACACCGACGGCAACGTCCGATGCGGTCGCGGAGCAGCGAGCCGAGGCCCCGGATCCGAGGCCAAATGCCCAGCTCTGTGCGCCCACGCGGTGAACGTGCGCGCGGCAGCAGCGCGGCGCGCGAGTGTCGTACGACTCGCACCCGCTGTGCGTTGCGCGGCAAGCCATGACCGCAAATTGGTCAGGTCAATGCGCTCGACATCTGCGTTTTCCGGAATATTCCCCGCCACGTGTCCAAGCAATGCCACGACGTCGCCGATGTAAGCGCGCACCGTGTGGGGCGACAGATCACGCTCCAACATCAGGTGCCGTTCGTACTGCCGCACCACGTCTTCCACGTTCACCGGCAGTTTTTCGCGCAGGCGAACGAGATCGACACGACGTGTCCGACCATGCGGCGGCGGGGACATAGGCCAAGACGCTGCGCCAGTCGGGGCGTTTGGTCAAGTATCGCCACACCCCCGCGCCATTTGAGAGCGCTCTCATGATCGGGAACACGATAACGTTTCAACTCCCTGTGACGAGCAGGGGTTTGGCGGCACGCACAGATCACCTTTCGGAGTAGTGATGGCAGCCAGCACCACCGTCCGAACAGCCGATGAACTCGCTCGCCGAGTCGTACGCAAGATCGCTCCCGAGGAGCTGTCCTCGTTCGACATCGTCGCCGCTCCCTACTTGGAGAGCCCCAAGCAGGCCGAACGCCGCCTGCGCCAGGCTCACGACGACCCGCTGGGCTTCGGTCTGGGCGACATCGTGGCGATGGCGACCCCGGTGATCGCCCTCGTGTCCGGCAGCGTGATCACCGCTGTCTCCGACAACGTCGGCAAGGCCGTCAGCGACGGCACCACCAACGCGGTGCGCAAAGCGTGGCGAAAGCTCCGCGGCAAGCCCGCCACGCCCCTCGAACTGCCGTCCACGCCACTGACCACGGCCCAGCTCGCCGAGGTGCGTCAGACAGCGCTTGAACGCGCTCTCTCGCTCGGCATGGAGCAGCAGAAGGCCGACGCGCTCGCGGACGCCGTCATCGCCGCACTCGTGCTCCGCGACAACGACCAGGGCAGCGACACCAGACGCGAGGCCGGTGACACCTCCGGATGACGGAAGCGAAGCCGCAGGTCAACCCCAGGGCATTACCGTCCGAGATGGTCCTATTGCTTCTCCTCCTCACCGTGACGGTGCTGCTCAACGTCTTCTTCGTCGCGAACTGGCTGTCCGGCCTCGAACAGGGCGGCGCAGGTTCCTACCTGCAGAAACTGCAGATGCTCCTGACGCCGGGCCTGGCCGCCTACGGCTTCTACACCGCGGTCCGCATCCGCCGCTCCACACCGATCGCCGACACCGGCCTCCGCGAGGCCGGCAAGGCCGTGGCGGAACTCGTGCGGCAGGTGAACCCGCCGCGCCACGTGGACGTCCGCCTCGGCAAACGCCTGGGCAGCCGCGCCTACGTCACCGGCGCGCCGCGCAAGCCGATCGTCGTGCTGGGACCGGAACTCCTGGCCCTGCACTCGATGCCCGGCGAACGCAAAGCCGTGTTCGACGCCGTGGTCCGCCACGAACTCGCCCACGTGCACGCGGGCGACCTCTGGTGGTACCAGCTGGCCACCGTCCTGCGGTTCTCGAACCTCTCCACCGGCTTCTTCGCCCTGCTGGTGTTGTGGCTGGATGTCCTGCTCGACCGCGGCGACGTCACCTCCTTCCTCGTGAGCACACTGCGCCTGGCCGCACTGACCCTCGTCACCGAACTGATCGCCCGCGCCTTCCTGCGCGCCCGCGAACACGCCGCCGACCTGCACGCGGCCGAGTTCGGCGTGGAAGGCCTCCTGGCCGCCGTGAAGGCGCACGAGACCGACCAGACCCGCTCGGTGGTCCGCTCCTGGCTGCGCCATCACCCGGGAGCCGATGAACGCTCCCAGGCCCTGACGAACCCGCTGCGCCTGCTGGCCTCACCGATGGGCCAGGTGTCGCTCGGTGCCGCCGCGGCGGGCACGGCCTTCGTGACGCTGCAGGACATGCTCCTCAGCGGCGACGCCGAGGACAGGAGCACCCCGATCATCACCGGCGTGGCGATCGGCATCCCGCTGACGCTGTTCGCGGCCTTCAGCCTGTGGCGCGGCGCCTGGCAGGAAGACCGCAACCGCTTGCGCCCTCTGTTCACCGCCGCCGCGCTGCTCGCCGGCCTGGTGATCGGCAGCCACCTGCCGCTCTACACCCGGATCTTCGACCAGGCTCCGATCGGCGTCCCGATCGCACCATCCGTGCTCCTCGCCCTCGCTCTGGGAACCTTCGGCCTCTGCTGGTGGCTCGACGCCCTCGGCACGTCATGGCGACGCACCGACCCGAGCGCTTCTCGAATGCCCTCCTTCCTCACGTATGCCGTGCCCTGCGCCTGCGTGGCCGGCGGCTGGCTGTTCGCGGTCTTGTGGACCTGGTCAGCCAGGCTGCGTGGCGTCTACCTCGGCTGTCCGACCGAGGAAGCCAGGAACCTGCCGATCTGCCAGTCCTCGACGCAGCAGCTCGATGTCGCGGTGACGGTCGCGAGGGACTTCGGCGTCACGTTCTGGTCGATCCTCACGGCCGTGGTCGTGGCGGCCGCGCTCGTCGTCCCGCGCTACCTCCGCACCCGCTGACTCGTCCGTCCACAGTGGACAAACCTCACCTCATCTCCAGCTTCTGCCAGCCCTCGTCGAGCTGAAGCGCCAGCCCGGCGAGTTCCAGCTCGGGCAACAACGCCCGCACCCGCTCCAACGGCACCCCGGACTCGACCGACACGACCTCGTCGCTGACCCCGTTCCGCTTCCCGAGGGCCTCGTACACCCGCATGGCCTCCCCGTGCGGTGCGCCGAGGTCGCTCTCCTTCTCGGCGGGTTCGGTGGCCAGGTCGTCGCCGAACCGCCCCACCGACTCCACGATCTCGGCGACCGAACTCACCGACACCGCCCGCCCGTCCCGCAACAACTCGTGGCAACCAACAGAACTCGCCGACGTCACAGGCCCAGGCACCACCATCAGCGGTCGTCCCAGCGCGAGCGTGATCGCAGCCGTGTTCTTGGCCCCGCTACGCCGCCCGGCCTCCACGACGACGGTGCCGCCGCCCAACGCCGCAATGAGCCTGTTGCGAGTGAGAAACCGATGCCGCGCGGGCATCACGCCGGGCGGGTACTCGCTGACGATCAGGCCTTCCCGCGCGACCTTGGCGAGCAGTCCCTGGTGCCCAGCGGGATAGGCCACGTCCACCCCGCACGCCAGCACCGCGATCGTCAGCCCGCCGGCAGCAAACGCACCGCGGTGGGCAGCACCGTCAATCCCGTACGCGGCACCGGAAACAACGGTCATGCTGGCCAACGCCAACCCGTAGGCGAACTCGCCGGCAACCTGCTCGCCGTACCCACTGGAGGCCCGCGACCCGACCACGGCCACGGCCTTGTCGACCGCGTCAGCGAGGAAATGCGGCCCACGCACCCACAACGCGAGCGGCTCACCTCCACACCGCCGAGCGTCCACGTTCTCCAGCGCGAGCAACGGCCAACGCGGCCACTCCTCGTCTTCGGGAACGACCAGCCGCCCACCGGCCTTGGCGATGGCGGCAAGGTCCGCGTGAGCCCGCTCCTCCGTCCGCCGCGCAGACGTCTGACTGGCCACGGACGGCGAAATTTCGCCGGCGCGCACGCGTTCCGCGGCCTCGATCGGCCCGACTTCGGCGACCAGCGCCGCGAGCGCCGCCGGGAAGGGCTCCGCGACGCGGGACAGGTAGGCCCTTGCCAGGCGAACGGCGTCGGTGACCGGGTTGGCCGCTGGGACGGTGGCCGGGCCGGCGGTTGGCGTGGTGGCCCGATGGGCAGTCGGCGCAGCCAGCGATGCGGCGGACCGGGCGGTGATGAGAGATGCGGTGGGCGGGTTGCCTGCCAGCGGCGCGCTGGGTCGCACGACGCGCACGACGGCCGATTCGGTGACCGGGGTGCTCACGGCGACGGCGGCCGGGTCGACGGCTCCGGTGATGGCCGATGCGGCGGCCTGAAGGGCAGGCAGAGCAGCCAGCGATGCGGCGGGCCGGGCGGTGATGAGAGATGCGGTGGGCGGGTTGCCTGCCAGCGGCGCGCTGGGTGGCACGACGCGCACGACGGCCGATTCGGTGGCCAGGTTGGTTGCCGGGACGGCGGCCGGATCGACGGCTCCGGTGATGGCCGGTGTGGCTCCCTGCTGGGCGGCCGGAGCAGCCAGCGATGCGGCGGGCCGGGTGGTGATGGGAGGTGCAGTGGGTGGGGCACCGACCGGGGGCGCGCTGGGTGGCACGACGCGCTCGGCGGCGCGTGCGGTGGGCGGCGGCGCGGTGAGCGAGGTGGTTGCGGAGCCACCTGGTGGGGTTTCGGCCGGGGGTGCGCAGGGCGGCTCTGCGGCGGGTTCGGTGGCCAGGTTGGGCGCTGGGACGGTGGCCGGGGCGGCGGGCGCAGTGGTCGGCGACGTGGTGTGCGGGGTGGTTGGCGTTCTGGTCAACGGAACCACCACCAGGGCAGCCAGCGGTGCCAAGGGGCCGGGCGCCACGGATTTGGCGGGCTGGCACCGGATGTGCGCTTCCGGACTGTGCACTGCAACTGCGGGAAGGCCGGTACGGCGGCCGTGAAGGGGGTTCTGGCCGGGATCGAGAGTGAGGTCATGGTCGGGCTCCTTGTCGAGGGTGCAGAGCGTGCGAGGTGGTTGGTGAGCGGGTCGCCCGCTGGGGAAAGGGCGGGCGACCCGCTCGGGACCGGGCATGAGCCGAGGCTCGAGGCTCACGTCCGGTGGTTCGGACGCCGGGGTTGGGACAGGCGTCCGAACGTCTCGGTGGAAGGTGCTGGGCGCGGAGTGGGAGTGGGACTCCGCGCCCAGCTGCATTGGGGGCCGCTGCGGGCGGGCGGGGTGGAGGGTGAGCGGGCGCTCGCAGGGGGACGAGCGCCTGCTCTGCTGGGGCCGGACGCGGAGTCGGGGCGTTGAAGCTCCGCGTCCGGCGGATTGGGGCGGAGAACGAAGCTCCGCGGCTGACGGCTTGGGGGTGCTGTGGGTCAGGGGGCTCGGCGTTCTCGGAACTGGAGGGCTGCGGCCACGTGGTCCTGGGTTGGGCGGTCGGCTTCGGCCAGGTCGGCGAGGGTCCAGGCGACCGCGAGCAAAGTGAAGTAGCTGAACTGGCGGGCCACCTCCCAGAACAAGGCGGCCCCGCCCGGTGCGCGAACACCAAGACGGGGCCTCGACCTGGACAACGGAGGTCCAAGCCGTGCACTCATCGTGCCAGGAGCCCCGACCGGCGGTGACGCCGTGAGCCTCGAAGCCATCACGTGGGCGCTCAACCACGCCCCCATCCCTCGCGACCGGCGCGACGCCTCCTCTCTGGCCGTCGTTCTGCTGAGCCTCGCGAACCACGCCGGTCCCGACGGCTGCAACGCCTTCCCGGCCGTGTCCACGCTGGTCCGGTACACCCGCCTCTCTGAGCGGTCCGTCCAGTACGCGCTGCGTGCGCTGGAAGAGCTGGAGCTGATCAGCGCGTCCGATCCCACGATCGTGGCCGCGTACGTGAAGCGCTCCGACCGTCGCCCGCGCGGCTGGGACCTGGCAGTCCACAGGACTGACCGGCCTGTGGATAACCCCCAGGACGGGGTGCAGAGTCTGCGCCCCGCTGACCAGCACGGGGTGCAAACTCGGGGCCACGGGGTGCAAACAGCGACGGCACGGGGTGCAAACACTGCACCCGAACCGTCCTTTAACCGTCCTAAGAACCATCCCGCGTCGAGCGCGCCCGGCGGGCGCTCGACGGTGCCGCCGGAGTGCGGGCAGTGCGACGCCCGGCCCGGTGATCCGATCAGCGCCCGCGTCATCTGGACGGACAAGGACCGCGTCAACTCCACCTCGTGCCCGCGCTGCGCGCCGCAGAGGTCCGGGGGTGCCCGGTGAGCACTCCCATCCCCATCCCCGAACCGAGTGACGACGACGTGGAGCGCGCTGTGGCGGAGCTGGAGAAGTTCGTGGCCGGACACGCCCCGGCTGGACGGTCGGCTGACGAACTGCCCGCATCGAAGCGGGTCCGCGAGCTGCGCGCCGAGGTGGCCGAGTCGCACGCCCTGCTGGAGTTGCAGGCCGACACCGCTCCCCTGCTGGTCGACACCGACCGTGTGCGTCGCAGCCGCAAGCGCTCCGCCGAGGCCGCCCGCCTGCACGAGCTGGCGCAGGACCCGGCCGCCCGTGCCTGGCAGGCCGCCCGCATCCGCTCCGTCCTGACCACCGTGGCCCTGACGGCGCTGGTTGGCGCGCTGGCCTGGTCCACCACGGGCGTGCACCACACGCTGACCCGCACCATGACCGAGCAGGGCGCGGCCTGGTGGGGCGCGTGGGCGGTGGAGCCGGTGATCTCGGCCGTGCTGCTGGTGATCGTCGGAGCGCGTGCCTTCCTGGCCACCCGTGGCCGTGCGCTGCACCACCGCCACCTGACCGTGGTCGAGTACGGCGCGCTGCTGGTGACGCTGACGCTGAACGTGTGGCCGTACCTGCCGGGGCAGGCCGACCGGTTCGACCCGATGCAGCTCCTGGCGCACGCGATCGGCCCGTTGGTGGCCGTCGGCGCGGTGGCCGTACTGCCCATCATCTGGTCCGCGTTCGCAGCCCTCGACCACGGCACCGTGGCCTCCCCTACTCCGAGCCCTACTGGCCCGAAGTACAGGGAAAACACCCCCCGCCTGGAGATCGAGGAACAGGGGGCTACCGACCCTCGCGCCGCCGTCCTGGTGGACCGCGTCCGCCGGATGATCGCGGCCGGGGAGCTGCCCGCCAACCCGTCCGCGACTCGGCTCCGCGAGGTGCTGGAGTGCGGCACGGACACCGCCCGCGAGGTCCGGGACGCACTGCGCGGAGGTGCCGCGTGAGCGCCCCCTATTACAAGGACGCGGAGACGGGCGGCGAGCTGATCCCGTTCCCGAGCATGGCCGCCGCCGACGCGCCCCAGGCCCGCCAGGAGAACACGGCGGTGGACGCCACTCCGCCCGTGCTTGACGGGGAGCTGATCACCGAGGCCGAGTACCGGCGCTCGAAGGCGCGGCAGCTCGCTGACTCGGCGGTGTCTCGCCTGCCTGCGCAGTGGCAGACCCCCGAGTCCGCGCGGCAGGCGGGCGCGGAGCTGGCGGGCTGGATGGTCCTGGTTCCGGTGCGGTACCCGGCGGCTGTCGGGCGTGGCCTGGCGGTGTCGGCTCGTACCTGGTGGGCGTGGGTGCGGGTCAGCGACTTCTATGAGGCGTCGAAGGCGGCCGACCGGCTGGCCGACAAGTGGCAGGAGATCGCGGCCGTGCGCCGCCGCCGGGGTGTTATCTCGCTGGTCAGCAGCGGGGTGACTGGCCTCGGCATGCTGGTCACGGAGCTGACCGCCGGTTCCCTGCCGCTGCTGATCACGGGCGGCGCGCTGTCGGCGGCGCTGGCCGTGGCCGGACGACGCAAGGACGGCGCTGGCGGACGCACGACCCGCCTCGGCTCCCGCTCGCTGGCGTGGCTGATGAACGGAGACCACCTCGTGGTGGCGTTCCGTGAGGCCAAGCTGATCGGACGAGATGAGTCGTTGATGCTGGTCAAGGCTCCGCGCCACGACGGCACCGGGTGGGCGCTGACCATCGACCTTCCGCCGTCACGCAAGGCGTCGGACGTGATCAGCAAGCGCGAGGCGCTGGCCTCCGCCCTCGCGGTAGACGAGGTCCGCTTGATCGTGGAGCGGGTCCGGGGCGATGCCGGCCACGCCGGGCGGCTGGCGCTGTGGGTGGGCGACGCCGACCCGTACGGCGCTGACCCGGTCCCCAGCCCTCTGGCCACGGCGTCGGCCTGGGACCTGTGGCAGCCGGTTCCGTTCGGCACCACGGCGCGCGGTGCGGTGGTGAACCTGCCGGTCGTGTGGACTTCGCTGCTGATCGGCGCGATTCCCCGCCAGGGCAAGACGTTCGTCGCCCGCCTGCCGCTGACGGCCGCCGCTCTTGACCCGCACGTGCGCGTGATCATCGCGGACGGGAAGGGCGGCAAGGACTTCCGGCCGTTCGAGCAGGTAGCGCACCGGTTCATCCGCGGCTCCAGGGAGGCCGACGCCCGGCGACTGATCAGCGTGCTGGAGGAGTGCGCCGCCGACGTGGCCGACCGGTTCGACCGGTTGGGCGAGATGGACGACGAGCTGTGTCCCGAGTCCAAGGTGACGCCGGAGATCACCCGCGACCCGGCCCACGGGATGCCGCTGACCGTCATCGGCATTGACGAGGTGCAGAACTTCCTGGGCCTGGACGTGCCGCTGGACCTCGACAACCCCAAGGGCAAGAAGGTGGGGACGCGGATCTGCGAGCTGCTGACCTACATCGCCAAGACCGGCCCCGCCGCCGGGTACTCGCTGGTCCTGGCGACGCAGAAGCCCGACGCCCAGGTGATCCCGGACGGTCTGCGCGGCCAGCTCGGGACCCGGTTCGCGCTGAAGGTCATGACCTACCAGGCGTCGGAGACCATCCTCGGTGCAGGCACCTACCGGGCGGGGATGGACGCCTCCAAGCTGCTGACCAGCCACAAGGGCGTGGGTCTGCTGCTCGGTGCGGACGGCGAAACGGAGCTGTCCGCCGGGGACGCGGTGACCGTGCGGACCCACTTGCTGCACATCGCGGCCATCCGCGCGGCGTGCGAGCGCGGCCGGGCGCTGCGCGAACAGGCCGGGACCCTCACCGGTGACGCCGCCGGAGACCACGACCTGGCCACGCTGGACCCGGCCGCGACCGAACGCCTGGCCAACGAGGTGACCGCGACCGTCCCGGAGGCCGTGGACGCCGAGCTGGTGCACGAGCTGCCCGAGGTCCTGGCGCTCCTGGCCGACGTGATCGGCGACGAGTGCGGCCTGGTGCCCACTGGCGAGTTGGCCGCCCGCATCGGCTGGGAGACCAAGCCGTTCGGGGAAGCACTGCGCGCCGCCGGGGTGCCCTCGGCGGGCAAGCGCCGGATGCCGGGCCACGACAACCCCGTCAGCGTCGCCGACATCGACGCCGTTCGACAGGTGATCTACGGCGCTTGAGGCCGGAACGGGGTCGGCACACACGACCGGCCCCGGTTCCAGCCGTTCCGACCTCCACCACTGAGCCACTGACCGCACTGGCATGCGCAAACACGGCGCGTTCCGACCTCCAGCGCGGTCAGCCTGGTTCCCCTCCAGCACCCCCGCATGAGCCCCGAACAGGGCTTTGTTCCAACCCCTCGGCACGCCGCCGAGGCCGGCCAAATCAGAGAGGAACCCATGCCCACCATCAACAGCTCCCGCGAGTTTCGCCCCGGCCGCTGGCTCGCACTTGTCGCCGCCGCGTGCTTCGTGGCCTACCTGTTCGGGGCGAACTCGGTGACGCCCACTGACCCGGCTCGTACGTCGCCTCCGGCGGCGAACTGCCCGAGCTGACGGCACACCGCGATACGAGGCCGCCCCTGGCCCTCCGTCAGGGCGGCCTCGTCCTATCCCTCGGCCTTACCCTTCTGTCCTCATCAACACGCCGAGACAAGGACGACGATGCAGGGCAGAGAAGCGGCCGAGCCACTGTTCGACGCGGGCGACTGGATCGCGCTAGCAGCGGTGGCCGTCGCGATCGTCGCGGTAGTCATCGCCATCATGCAGGTGCGGGAAGCAAGCAAGGCACGCAAGGCGACCGAGGTACAGGCCGACAACTCCACTACGGCGCTCGGCCTGTCTGCGAGGCAGGCCGCCGCAGGCGAGAAGTCGGCCACTCACGCGATGCTCTCGCTTGGAACGGCCGACCGGGCAGCTGACGCGGCCGAAGAGCAGGCGGTCACCGCGCGGCAAGCACTGCGGACGGCGGAAGACCAAGTAACTGAAGCAGCGGCGGCGGTCCGTGCGGCTGAAGCGCAGGTGGAAATCATGCGGCAAGCACTCGAAGCCGAGAACGCCGAGCGGCACGAACGGAGGGGACCGCAGTTTTCGGTGGCTGAGACCGGCAAGAGGAACAACTCCAGGGTGCTGACGGTGACGATGCTCTCTGGTCCACCTGTCGTGTCGGTAAGGCCAAGCTGGACGGCTGACTCTTCTGCGCCTGGAAGCGATGGCGATCACGTCGGCGGGATTCAGGCTGGTGACTACGAGCCCCAGCCAATGATGACCAACGACAGCTTTGAGATCGAGGTGGTGGCCCCGACCATCACGAAGCCGATGGTTGTCCAGGTGTACCTGCGCTGCCTTGATGTGGACGACGAGAGCAGCAGCTGGGAGCGCACACGATCTGTGCGGCTGGAACCAGGTCCTCAGCTCCGATTCATCTAGTCGACATGGCCACAGACATTGCCCATCAAGTCAGGCAGGTCCCGTCCCCCTAGCCAGTCGTGGTGCCAGTCGATCCTCGGGGGTCGGCAGCAACAGCAGCTCGTTCACGACCACCGCAAGGGAGTCGGTGAGTTCCCAGACGATCGCGTTGTCGCGGTCCACGCGGATACCAAGCGCGTCGCCCTCGTCGTGAAACCTGATTGAGTCGACCCAGCCGCCCGGCCACCGGTGAAAGCCGTCCAGGAATGCCTGTCCCTCCTGGTAGGGCAGGAACGTCCACCCGCCGCCCTTCAGGTCGAGCAACGGCCGCACCACCGGAAACAGTCCCACCGCGACGGCTTCCGGAGACCCCGGCACGATCAGAGTCATGCGGCACGCTCCGAGATGGAACCGCGCTCGGCGGCCGGGTCGGGGTCGCCGACCGCCGTGCGCGGAGTCGGGAGAAGCGGCAGCGAGTCAGCGCCACAGCGCTCCCGCAGCTCGGCCACGCTGATTCGGCCGGCCAGCGCTGCGCGGACGCGGTCGGCCTGACGGCGGCGCAGCGTCTCGCGGCGGACGTGGTGACCGAGCCAGCAGACCAGGCCAACGGCGACGGCCCCCAGCATCGTCACGATCGCAATCGCACCCATGTACTCAGAGTCGACCGGTCCCAGCGGCCGGTGCAGGGCATCACGCGGGGCAGATCGGGGCAGGCCGGGGCACGCAGCTCCATGACTCGCCGCATCAGCGCGGTTACGCTCGAACCGTGCCGGAGCCGAACCCCCTCCTCCGAGCGGTCCGCGAAGCCACAGCGTCCCGCCAGGTGACGGGTGCGCGCATGAGCCGCCGCGAGCTGGCCGAGGCCGCGTGCGTCTGGCTCTGGGAGACCACCCGCCAACGCTTCCCGCTGGACGCGCACTACATCGCGAAGATCGAGCGCGGCGCGGTCGGGATGCCCTCTGATCACTACCGGGCCGCGTTGCGCGCGGTGCTGGGCGTCGCGTCGGATGCCGACCTCGGCTTCAGCTCGACCACCAAGACCACGCCCGCGCCGGTCGTCACCACGTCGCACCTCGCGAGCACCAAGACGGTGACGGAGGTGTTGATGAGCGCGGCCGACGAGTCCGCCGAGTTCCTCGCGTGGGCCGAGTCCTCGAACGTGGGCGAACTGTCGATTGAGCAGATGCACGCCGAGGTGCGGCGCATCGCACGCTCCTACCTCAAGACGCCGACGCTGCCCCTATTCGCGAGAACGAAGGCGTTGCGAGACAGGGCGTTCACGCTGCTGGCCGGACACCAAGCGCCGCAGATGTCGCGCGAGTTGTACGCGGCAGCGGGCTGGTCGCTGACCGTCCTGGCGTGGATGTCGGTCGACCTCGGCCAGCCAACGGCCGCCGAGGACCACGCCCGCGCCGCGTGGTTGTGCGCCGAGCGCGCCGACTACAACCCGCTGCGCGCTTGGGTGCGCGCCACGCAGCACACCGCCGCGTTCTGGCAGGACGACTTCTTGGCGGCGGCCGACTACGCGGCGGACGGCTTGCGGTACACAGCGACCGGGTCCGCCGAGCTGTACCTGTCCAGCGCGCTGGCGCTCGACCTTGCGCGTGCCGGTGACGCCGGTCCCGCAACCGAAGCCCTGCACCGTGCGCAGGACGCAGCTAATCGGCTCACCCGTGCCGATGACGAGCTGGCCGGTCCGTTCACGTGCTCTCTGGACCGCGCGGGATCGCTCTGGGCAGACACGCGGCTGTCTCTCGGTGAGGCGGACGAGGCGCTGGCCTACGCGGACCGCGCGGTGGCCGTGTTCGAGGCGACACCTGCGCACCTGCGCAACCTCGGCTCCGAGCGCATGACCCGGCTCGTGCAGGTCAAGGCGCACCTGATGCGCGGCGACATGGGCGGAGCCGAGCACACCCTGACACCGGTGCTGGAGACCGCACCGCAGCACCGCGTCCGGCCGCTGCTGCTCCGCGTGGAAGAAGTCGACACCATCGCGGCGCAGACCGCGAAGCCGCTGGACCCGATCGCGCGCCGCGTCCGGGACTCGATCACGGCGTTCCAGCGTGAGACGGTGGTCAAGGAGTTGTCCACGTAGAACGCGGGGAGGCACGAACCGTGGCCGAGCTGGAGCCGATGCGGGATCACTGGTGGTGGCGTCCGGGCTGGGAGGTCGGTCGCTCCTTCTATACGTGGCACATCACCTTTGCGGACCAGCCCGAGGCGCACGCCCTCGTGGAGCACTACGCCCCCGTGCTCGGGCAGCTCCCCGTACTCGACCCCGTACCGGTGAAGTGGTTGCACCTCACGCTCCAGGGCATCGGCTTCACCGACGAGGTCAACCGCGGCGACGTAGACCGGATCGTGGAGGCCGCGCGCACTAGGTGCGCGGCGTTGAAGCCGTTCACGCTCACCATCGGCCCTGCTCACGTCGACCCCGAGACCATCCAGATGCCAGGCCGGCCACTGGAGCCGGTGGCCGAGCTACGCCTTGCGATCCGCGCCGCGATTGGGGACGTGTGGGGCGTGGAGAACGTCCCGGAGCGAGAGGACGGGTTCCGGGCTCACGTCAGCCTCGGGTACTGCAACTCCGCTGGACCGGCCGAACCGGTCGCCGAGGCATTGAAGGCGCACGGAGAGCGCACGGCGAACGTGACCGTGTCCTCTGTGTCGTTGATCGACCTCAACCGGGACCGCAAGGCGTACGAGTGGACTGACGTGGCGACGGTTCGGTTGGGTTAGCCGAGGACCCGGTGGTAACACCAGAGCCAGGATCAGCGACCAATCCCCGAGACCACAGGACTGGCGGGGGTTGTGAGCATCCGTGATGATGACGCTTCGGTTTAGGCTTCGACGGGTGGTGAGGTAAATGGCATTTCCTAGCGCCCTGGCATCCATACTTACCGGCGCATCCCCTAGCCAGCTCGCCAACTGGCGACAGCACCCCGCCCTCCTTGTCCCTGAGATTCAAACCTCTCCCAGGGCTTTGTACTCATTTCAGGACTTGGTGGCGCTTCGAACTTTCGTGCACCTGCGCAAAGAGGTACCCCTCCAGCGCATCCGAAAAGCGCTAGCCGGACTGCGTGAGCTGGACCTGACGGAACATCCGTCCCGCTATCAATTCACCACCGACGGCGAATCGGTGTTCCTAGTAGAAAATGGCGTAGCCGTTGACCTGGTACGCAAGGGGCAGATTGTAATAACGAGCCTTGAAAACGTCTACGGTCCTTTCATAAATCTTCAAGGCCACGAAGTCGTGGACTTTCAGCGGCCTCGCCCTCTTCTCCGTGTAGACGTTGCACGTCTTGGTGGCTGGCCCACCATCGACGGAACCCGAGTGGCGTTCGACTCGGTAGCGAGCCTGGTGGAAGGTGGCCTACCTCCCGAACGGGTGGCGAACTACTACCCCCGAGTGGGCCGGGAAGCCGCGCTTGACGCCCTGAGCCTCCAAGAGTCGATCAACCACGTCGGGGAGGCAGCGTGAAGTTCTTCCTGGACGAGAACGCCCCCATCACGATGCTGGGACCACTGCGAGACCTCTTCTACGACCACGAGTTCCGCTCCGCAGAAAACGAAGGCACTACGGCAATGACGGACATTGCCCTGTTCGAGCTGCTGGGTTCCAGAAAGTTCGACGCCATCATCACGCGCGATCAGAACCAGCTCCGCGACGCTGACGAACGCGCAGCGCTAATCCACAACGGCCTTCACTGGATCGGTCTGGGCGGCGCATCGATCAAGGGCATACGCGGCATAGCGCTGGAAACCGCAGCCGTCATGGGCTCCATGCCCGAAATCGTGGAGCACATGCGGGAACTGGAATCCCCGTCCGCGTTCCACGTGAAGGGCCTCGGAGCGCAGCCAGGGCAGCGGTATCGCTTGAGTCCCATGCTTCTTCCGGACGGCTCGACCGGCCGGGCTCGTGCTGCGGCGGCCTGAGTAGCGGGCGGCTACATCCCGATGCCGGCCACCGCGTTGTCCGCCCACTGGTCCACGGTGCGCATGTAGTCGTAGAGGACCGGCGAGTTGGGGGCGTGGCCGGTGTGCTGGCTGATCGTCTTGGCGTCGTGACCTGCCCGCCGTGCCTCGGTGGCCAGGCCCGCGCGGGCGGAGTGGCCGGTGAAGCGCACGGTGACGCCCGCCCGCTCTCCGGCCGTGGTGATGATGGTCCCGACTGACTGGGCGGCCATGCCGCCGAGGATGCGCCCGTGCCGGTCGATGCGCCGGAAGGCCGGACCCTCGGTGATGCCGGACGCGTCGAGCCACGCACGCCAGGCCCGGACGGGACAAGTGCTCTCGTGCGAGCCGTACGGGACTGCCACGGTGCGCCCCCCGGTCTTGCCGGAGCGGATGGTGATCACCAGGCCCTCTGCGGCTTCCACAACGTCGGAGACGAGCAGGGCGGCGACCTCGGAGCGGCGGCCCGCGACGGAGAACGCGATCAGCACCACGGCGCGGTCACGGATGCCGGTGAGGGTCTCGGGGCACGCGGCGGAGATGGCGCGCAAGTGCTTGATCTCCATCGCCGGAGCCTTCCCACGGCCGCGCTTCTCCCCTGCCTCGGCGAGGCGACGCCGGTAGCCGTTCAGCGCCGCCCTGGCGGCCTCTGTGGCGGCCTTGGGCGGCTCTGCACCGTGCTGACGGAGACCGACGACGGCACCGGCCAGGCGGCGGTCCACGGTCGTGGGAGCGGCGTCCTGGCGCTCCAGCCACACGACGAACCCGACGAGCGCCCCGGCGGTCGCGGAGTCCTCCGGGATACCCAGCTCGGTGACGTACCGCGTCCAGACCTTCCAGTCGGCGGCGTAGGCGCGCTGGGTGTTCGCGGGCCGCTGGGTGCGGACGTACTCCTGTGCCGCCATGTCGAGCGCGGCGAGACGCTCCTCCGGGGTGGCGGGGAGGGCGTCAACGGGGGCGACCTGGACCAGATCCTGACTCACGATATGGCAACTTATCGTGAGTCAGGAACTCACGCCAGTGCTTTGCGAAGACGCCGCTTAGCCTGTCTGTCATGGGCAACGTGCAGATGAGTGAACTAGTCAAGATCCGTCGCCGCTGGGAAGAAGCAGGCTCGCCGCCATGCGAACACAAGGAGCGAGCCCGGGAGTACCACCTCGGCATGAACACAGGCGATACAGCGTGCCTGAACTGCGGCGAGTCCAACAGCCCAGCCGGATGGGCTTCCCTCAAGGCCGACGAGTAGCCGTTTCTATGGGGTCCGGTCACCTCCGCACAGGTCCTTGGGGTCGCGTCTCCGCTCTGTCCCTGGGGGGTACCCCTCGGGGGTATGAGCCGTGGAGTCCCCGGCGGGGTGTCTTTTGGGTGCTGGCCCGATGGCCGGCCGGAGTCAGAGGCTCGGCTTGCTGAAGCTGAACACCGAGCGCAGCTGGATGACGATGTCTCCCGGTCCTCCGGTCTTGCGGGCGAACACGTCCACGGTCATCTCCGTGGCGTTCCGGACGCCGCCGTCCGCGCCGAGATCCGCGGTGAGGGTGAAGCCGCCGACGCCGGTGTACTCGAACGCCGGGGCGGTGACGACTTCACCGTTGTTGCCGGTGACGCGCATGTAGATCAGGCCGGACTCGTTGTTAGCCGAGGTCCCGAACCCCTGGCACTCGACGTGTCGCCCCATAACGGCGGAGCGGCCGGTGAAGATGAGCCGGTCCGTCGTCTGGTTGGTCTGGATGTAGCCGCCCTGGTCGGCGCGAAACAGCTGGATCGGGAGGAACGGGTACGCCCAGCCTCCGTTCTCCCCCTCGTGGAGGAGAGGGTGCCCGTCCGCGTCGTCCATGAAGATGCGCTGACGCAGCGGACGCCCTTCCTCCGGGTGGGGGTCGAACATGGCGAACGCCGTCTTCTGCTGGGGGTCGTCGCGCACGAGCGAGATGCCGCGCTGGGGCTTGCCGTCCCGGTTCGGGTCGCCGGGGTAGAACTCGCCGAACCAGGCGAACTCGCCGCCGTATGCGCCTTCCCAGCGCGTCAGGCCACCGTCCACACGCGCGTTCTTCAACGGGTTGGAGCGGAGGATCTGGTCCGCAATCCGTTTGGTGTCAGCCAGGATCGCAGTCTTAGACGGCGGAGTCGGGGTGAAGTACGCCTGTTCGATCGGGGTCTTGGACGTGGTCATGCCGACGCCTCCATTTCGTTGTCCGGGGCGGGAAGGCCAAGACGCCGCAGCTCGGCGAGCGCCGTTTCCTTACCGTCGAACGGGTTCGGGTACAGGACACACAGGGTGGTTTGCCTTGATCCGGTCACGCGGCGACCTCCGCACGATCAGACACGGGGAGCCCTGTCGGACCCCTGCGTGCACCGACCGTGCTGCCGCCCCTCTTGCGGTGCTTCCGCCCGGCCCTGCGGACGCCCCGGTTTCGCCGCATCGGGATGACCGCGTCGGTCGCGCTGGTCTCCTCTGGGGTCCTGGACGGCTCGCTGACGGCCTTGGACGGCTTGGAGATCCTGAGTGCCCAGGCCTCACGTTCGCGGGCGTGCTGGGCCTTCTGAGCGTCGGCCAGGCCGCTGACCCCCATGACCTCGGCCAGAGCTTCCAAGTCGACTTCGACCTTTACCCAGGCCCCTTCCTCCGCCTGGGCCGCAAGACCTTCCTCCTTGAGCCTGCCCAGCCACTTGAACACGGTCCTGCGCGCCAGCTCCGTGGACTCCACCAGCTCGGCGGCCTTCATCGGGCTCGTGAAGGACAGGTGGGCATAGAGCACGGCGGCGCTCCTGCCCAAGGACCGGAACACGTCGGTGGAGGCCATCGAGTGCACGGACGAGACACAGTCCTCCCCCAGGTCCCTCCTCCGGAGGGGTGTCTCATCCGTGCACTGGGTCTGGCGAGAGGAGATCGAGGGTGCCGACGTGGCGCTTACCTTCGATGACCTGCGAGAAGGGGAGTGCACGCGGTAGACGGTGGCGAGTGCACGGTGACTGGTGGAGTGCACGGTGATCCATCCACGCGAGACAAGGGATTCCAGAGCCCGGCGGGAGGTTTCGGGGCTCTGGCCAGTGCCCTCTGCGATCGTCCTCAGGGCCAGAGGCAGGACCAAGCGCCCCTTCCGCGTAGCCCTCTCCAGGATGAACTCCAGGATCGAGCGGTCACGGACCCTGTTGCGGCCCTCCAGCGTGGCCGAGGACAGCTCGGCACGGATCAGCCCCAGCTCCTGACGGGCCTCCGAGGCGGAGAGCACCGGGGGCGAGTCAGCCACGAAGGCGGACGCCTTGTTCCAGAGCTTCAGCAGCTCGGCCGCGTCGCCGACAAGCTTCAACCTCATGCCGCAGTCGGGCTGAGACCACTCCGCGTGGAACTTGGCCCAGGTCCAGCCCTTGTTCAGCGCAGAGGTCATCACCGCCAGAACAGCGGCCTCGGGACGCGGGTACTTCCCCTTGGTCCCAGTGCGAAGGATCTTCGACATGAGCCCCGTCAGCGGGCGGGGGGCCGTAGAATTGCCCTGTTCGTTCGGGTTCTTAGAGGCCGCTCCGTCACCAGCGGGGCGGCCTTCCCCGTTTGCGGTCACCGGTCGTCCCAGTGCCGTTCGACCAAGCGCGCGATGTACTCCAGGCCCTTGGGCGTGACGTACGGAGTCTTGCTGCTGACGGTCCGGCCGTGGCGCTGGTACGTGGTCACCTTGACCACGAAGCGCCCCAGGTTCACGTGCGGCTGGTACGGGGTGTTGTGGGACTGGCCGCCCTGGATGAGCACGCGCTGGGACCGCAGGAACTTGAACAGGACGTTCTGGCCCAGGCCCGGGATGCCGAGCGTCTTAGCCACGTCCGCAACCTTGTAGAGCCCGTCCGCCTGGACGAACTGGTCGTGGAACTCCACGGCCGGGCGAGCGGCTTCCAGCTCCAGCGTCCTGGACTCCAGGGCTGCCTTGGTCGCTGCCTCGCGCTCCACAGTGGCGGCCAGTTCCCGCAGAGCTGCCGGGTAGTCCGGCGGCATCGCGAGTGCGGCGTGACCGACCGAGAAGGTCCCGTCCCGGCGGATGGAGGGCAGCACCACAGAGGTGACCCACTCCTGGAAGTCCTCGGCATCGGCGGTGTTGCTCCGCATGATCAGCCGGTAGAGCCCGGCCTCGGAGATCACCGAGCGGTGGGGGTTGCCCCGAATACCGTCCCGAAACGGGACGCTATTCCGATGATGCGCAGGCACGTGCTGCTCCACGGCCCTGCGCCCGTTGGCGTATCCCAGCGCGGCGGTCACGTCCGAGGCGACGAACCAGGGCTTTCCGTCGATCAAGACCCAGCGGACACAGTCGGCCTCGTTCCGGCAGAACTCCTGAACGACGAGTGCGGCGTTCACCCGGCACCGCCCGCGACCGGGGCGAGCAGCGCGGCCAGCTGGGTGTGCTGCTCGGGGGTGAGCGGCGGCCAACTCTCCACCGTCTCCTTGATGCGCTGCGCCAGCAGAGCCGTCTTCAGCTCCGCGCGGTACTGGATCTCCTCGTCACGCCGTCCACGGGTGACCGCCATGCCGACCTTGCCGCGCAGCCGTGCCACATCAGGTGCGGTGACCCGACCCAACCTGTCTTCCATTTCCGCTCTCCATTGGTAGTGCCGTGGTGCTGACCAATGGGCGGTTCTCCCTCTACGTTCGGGTCGTTCCAGCCTCAATTTTGTGTCGCCGTTGTGCGGCGAGAAGAACGCTCCTCACTTCGGGTGTCGCCGCTGTGCGGCGAGACCAACATTAGTCGGACGACCGGCCGTCTCACAACCCATGAAAGGGCTCTGACCTGGCCTTATACCCCCCGCCGCGGGGGGTATCGTCTCACTGAATGTGCAGATCAGAGCGGAATTAGGGAGCCGGAAGAAAAAAGCAAAAAACCCCGCCGCAACGATGCGGCGGGGTGCGTGCGACCAGTTCAGGACTCGATGCGCGGTAGCACCAGGACGGTGTCCGGATCGAAGTTGCGGCGGCCACGCCCGACCGGGAAGACGACCACGTACATGATCGCGTCCACGATCGCGCGGCGGCGGTGGTCGTCCAGCGCCTCCCACGCCTTGGCCACGTTCTCCGCAGCGATGATCGGCCCGAGCAGGGACGCACGCCCGGCGTCGGCGAGCTGGCTCTCCGTGTCCCGCAGCTTCGTCCGCAGCCGCTCGGTGGCAGCACGGAGCTGACTCGCAGTCAGCACGTCGTCCGCGAAGTCGACGGCCAGCGTCTCCAGCCGCCTCCGCAGACCATTCGCCTCGTCGCGCAGCTCTGCCACGTCGGGACCGGTACGGGTCGTCAGGAGGTCCGCGGCGTCCGGCCGGGACAGACGCGCAACCGCGAAGGCGGAGACGTACTCGTCCACGGGGTCGAGCTGGCGCACCACGTGGCCAGTGCTCGCAGAGCAGCGGTACACCGCGTACCCCCGCCGCGCGGCCTCCCCGCGACCGGAGTGCACCGTGGCCCCACAGACTCCGCACAGCGCCACGCCGGTCAGCATCCTCTGCCCCGACCGGCCAGCACCGCCGGAACGCCGCCCAGGCTCGTTCAGGAGGGCATCAGCAGCCCGCCACACCTCTTCACCCACGAGCGCGGGCCAGCGGGCCGGAGCGACGATCTCACCCTTGTACCTGCGCAACCCGGCGTTGCGGGGGTTGAGCAGCACCAGGCGGACCGTGTCGTGGGTCCACTCGGTGGGCTCACCACGCTTGCCCCTGCGGTTGTCGCGGTACCTCGTTTGCCCGCTGTGCAGCCCAGCCGCATTCCACTCCCGTGCGATCTGCCCGAGCGGCACGCCCGCCAGGAGGTCGCTGTACCCACGGCGGATCGCGGCGGCCTCGTCCGGCTCGACCTCCATCCCCGAGGAGTCATAGCCGAACGGCCGCCGGCCACCGACGCGTCGCCCCTGCCGCGCGGCCTGCTCTTGCGCTCTCCGCTGACGGTCTCCCTTGACCTTGATCTCTGCTCGGGCGGTCGCCGCCAGGATGTCCGCCACCATCTGGCCGCTGGGCGTGCTCATGTCGATGTCGGAGCCACGGGCGAACGCGAGCAGCATCTCCTGCTGTTCGCAGACCTCGTAGAGGCGCAGCTGGTCCGGGCGGTCACGCAGGAAGCGGTCCAGCATCCAGGCCGTGATGACCTTCAGCTCCCCCTGCCCGAGGACGCCGAGCATCCGCAGGAAGTTGGGACGGTCGCGCTTCCCGGCGGCCGAGAGGTCGTTGTCGATGAACACGTGTCGCCGGTCCAGCGCCCAGCCGCGCCCCTTGAACAGGTTGAGCAAATCCTCGAAGTGCCGATCAATGCCCAGCTCGTCGCCCTCGCGGTCCTCGCTAATCCGCAGGTAGACGCCCCCTTGCACCTCCCCTCGCTCCGGGACGAGCGCGAGACGTTCGCGGTGCCGGTGCAGGAGGTCCCGCACCAGGTCCGAGGTGCTGTGCTGGTGGGTCGTGGTCACATCAGCTAGATTACGTTCCAGGTGACCCGTAGGCAGCGGTCTGCTCCTCTGCCCGTCAGGGCGCCTACGGCCAGGGCTCGGTCGAGCAGGGCTGTGGTCGGCCTGGGGAGGGCGAACTCCCGGCGCAGGGCCGGGCCCGGGACCAAGGCGTTGGCCTGCCAGATGTGGCCGTGGGCCGACCAGCGGGTGGCGGCTCGGGATCTGGCTTTGAGCACTCGTTCGCGGACCACCGACGTCGGTTCTGGTGGGGCGGCGTCGGCGTTGGACATGGCTGTGGTGGCCCTCATCCGGACCCTGAGGTCCACGCGGTCGAGCAGCGGGCCGGAGAGGCGGGACTGGTAGCGGCGGCGGACTGTGGCCGTGCAGATGCAGTCGACTTCCTTCGGCGGGGCGCACGGGCAGGGGTTGGTGGCGAGGATCAGCTGGAAGCGGGCCGGGTAGCGGGCTATGCCGTCTCGGCGCGGGATGCGGACTTCGCCCTCTTCCAGGGCCGTGCGGAGGGTGTCGATGGTCTTCTGGCCGAACTCGCAGGCCTCGTCCAGGAACAGAACGCCCTTGTGGGCTCGGGAGGCCGCGCCTGGCTTGGCCATTCCACTGCCGCCGCCTATCAGGGCCGCTATCGACGTCGTGTGGTGGACGTTGACGAACGGCGGGCTGGCCACCAGCGGATAGTCGGAGGACAGGACGCCCGCCACCGAGTGGACGGCGGTCACCGCCAGGGAGTCCTGGCGCGACAGCGGTGGGAGGAGGCCGGGGAGGCGTTCGGCCAGCATCGTCTTGCCGGTGCCCGGCGGGCCCGTCAGGAGGAGGTGGTGGGCGCCTGCGGCGGCTACCTCGAGGGCCCAGCGGGCTTCTGGCTGGCCCACCACGTCGGCCAGGTCCGGGACGTCCGGCAGTGGTGGGTCGACGCAGGCGGGTGGCGGTTGCAGCGTCACGTCCTCGCCGCGCAGCCAGGCCAGGACCTCGCGGAGGGTCTGGGCTCCGTGGAGTTCGATGCCGTCCACCAGGGCGGCCTCCGGCAGGGCGTCGACCGGGACGATGGCCGCCTTGAGGCCTGCTCGGCGGGCGGCCAGCAGGGCGGGCAGAACGCCTCGGACCGCGCGGACCCGGCCGTCCAGAGCCAGCTCGCCCAGCAGGACGGTGGTGGCCAGGCGATCGCACGGGACCGAGCCGGCGGCGGCGAGGGTGGCGCAGGCGATGGCGACGTCGTAGCTGCTGCCGCCCTTGGGCAGGTTCGCCGGGGACAGGCCCAGGACGATGCGCTGCTTCGGCCACTCCTCCTCGCTGTTGCGGACGGCGGCCTTCACGCGCTCCTTCGACTCGTGCAAGGACGCGTCGGGAAGCCCGAGGAGGTGGGTGCGGGGCTGGCCCACGCCCACGTCGGCCTCGATCTCGACCGCCAGGCCGTCGACGCCGTAGAGGGCGACGGACCACGCCTGCGCCAAGCCCATCTCAGGCTCCCCGCAGGTGTTGCAGGCGCGCTTCGCCGGAGGGAGGCCAGGTGACCGAGATCAGGTCGACGCGGACGTTGCACCAGCCGACGCCGTGCGCCGCCAGCCACCGCAGGGCTGTCCGGCGCAGGCGCGAGAGCTTGCGCTCGTCCACCGCCTCGTCCGGACGGCCCCAGGCAGGGCCTGACCTGGTCTTGACCTCGCAGACGACCAGCCGGTCGCCCTCCACAGCCACGACGTCGAGCTCGCCGTCGCGGCACGTCCAGTTCCGCGACAGGACCACCAGGCCCTGCCCCTCCAGGTACCTGCACGCCAGGTCCTCGCCCTGACGCCCCTTCTCCTGCTGCCTGGTCTCGGCCGGTGCCTGTGCCACCACTGCCCTCGCCTCCCTGCGGGTCGTTGGGTACGACCTTGCAGGGCGGGGCGGGAGGGGCGACCGGGCTGAGGGGAATCTGTGGACAACTCAGCGCCTGTGGACAAGTCGGCCGTTGTGGATCTTGGAACGGCGGAATTGTCGGTGGGGTGTGCTAGTGGCCTACGTGGGGAAGGGCCCGCTTTCCGGCAACCGCAGGTCCGGCTTATCCAGCTCCTCCACGTTCACGTCCTTGAACGTGATGACACGAACGTTCTTGACGAACCTCGCGGGGCGGTACATGTCCCACACCCACGCGTCCGACATGCGCACCTCGAAGTACACCTCGCCATCGGCGTTGCGCACCTGCACGTCCACCGAGTTGGCCAGGTAGAAACGCCGTTCGGTCTCCACGACGAACGAGAACTGGCTGACGATGTCGCGGTACTCCTTGTACAGCGACAGCTCCATCTCGGTCTCGTACTTCTCGAGATCCTCTGCACTCATTACGCCTCCGCGCGGGTCATCTGCTCCGCGCCCTCACTCGTCGCGAGCTCCCCGGCGTCAGCCGGGGTTGCATCATTCTGGACCACAGCCTGCGCGGTCGTGCCGCGCGCCACCCTGTGCGGCGCGGCGAGACCGTGCTTGACGGCCGCTGCTGCCACATTTACATACGACCAGCGATGCTCCGCACACGGCCCGTGCTCCATCAACGCCGCCGTGTGCTCTGGCGTGCAGTACCCCTTGTGCACGTTGAACCCGTACTGCGGATGACGGGTGTGCAGGTCGGCCATGATCCGGTCCCGCGTGACCTTGGCCAGCACCGATGCCGCCGCCACGCACGCCGCCGCCTGGTCGCCCTTGAGCACCGCCACGTTCGGCGCGGGCATCCCCGGCACCTTGAACCCGTCCGTCAGCACGTAGCCGGGGTGCGTCGCCATCTGCGCGACCGCACGCCTCATGCCCTCGATGTTCATGACGTGGATGCCCAGCCAGTCGATGTCGGCGGGCGACACGACCACGATCGAGTGATCCAGCGCACGCTTGAGCACCAGGTCGTACATCCGATCACGTGCCGCCGCCGTCATCAGCTTCGAGTCGTTCAGCCCTTCGAACCGCGAAGCATCACCCGGTCGAAGGACGCACGCGGCGATCACCAACGGGCCGGCGCACGGCCCGCGCCCTGCCTCGTCGACGCCGGCGACGGGCCCCAGACCCCGGCGCTCCAGCGTGCTTTGCAAAGCCCAGTTCCCGGACGAGCCCCGCACCACCGCGCGAGGCGGCATCAGCATGGTCATCGGCGGAATCGGTCTCGCACTCGACGTCCGAGCAGCAGAAGCGGCCACGCTGCGACGATACCGAGCCCCAGCGGGACGTTCTGCTGCCATCCCGGCGCACCCATCGACACGGTCTGCGGATCGTGGTCCGTCACCCCGCCCCACCTGGACGGAGGCAGCACGATCACGCGCGCCTTGCCGATCACGTCGTCCACCGGCACGAGGCCGTTGAGGCCGCCCTGACCCTGGCAACGCGAGTCGCACGAGTGGTTGCGGTTGTCGCCGAGCACGAACAGCATCCCGTCCGGGATCTTGAGCTCCTCGAACGACTCCTGCTCGGACGGCGTGCCCTCGTCGAAGTGCTTGTACGGCTCGTCCAACGGCTTGCCGTCGACCGTCACGCGGTTCTGCTCGTCGCAGCACTTCACGGTCTGCCCGCCGACGGCGATCACGCGCTTGACGAAGTCCTCCTCGTTCGCCGACGGCAGCCCGATCAGCGACCCGAGCCACGACAGCCCCTGCGAGATCGGGTTGGCCGGCTCGTCGGAGATGAAGTCGTTCTGCCACGACGGCGGCCCGCGGAACACGATCACGTCGCCGGGCGACGGATCGGTGAAGCGGTAGGTGACCTTGTCCACGAGCACCCGGTCGCCGTAGCAGTCGGTGCAGCCGTGCAGCGTCGCCTCCATCGACTCGGACGGAATCATGTAGACGCGGCCGAGGAAGATCTGGATGCCGATCGCAAGGCCGAACGCGACCAGGATCAGGACAGGCAGTTCCTTCCAGAAGTTGCCCTTTTTCTTCTGCTTCGCGGGCTTGTCCGAAGCGTCCGAACTGGGCTCGTCACCGGGCGGGTTCTGCTCTGGAGCGTCGTCGACCACGAGATCAGCCTAGGGGCTGGGGGTTGTGATCCGACACAACACTCCACCGATCTTTCGGGAAAACGATGTACCGGGCTTTCCCGATGACGTTCTCGACCGGCACGGTGCCCGCTACGCCCCCGCCGCCCTGTTTGCGCGAGTCGGTGGAGTTCATCCGGTTGTCCCCCATGACGAACAACCGTCCATCCGGCACCCGGATCGGCTCGAACGGCTCGTGGTCCGCCGGCGAAGTGCCTTGCTGCCAGTGCACATACGGCTCGTCGAGGGATTTTCCGTCCACAACGACACGGTGCTGCTCGTCGCAACACATCACCGTCTGGCCGGGCAGCGCGATCACGCGCTTGACGAAATCGCGCTCGTTCGCGGGCGAGATGCCCAGCAGCGAACCGATGTTCTGCACGAAACCCGCGACGGGATTCGTCGACCGGGCAGCGCGGAAGTCGTTGGAGGTCCAGGCCTCGGGGCCGCGGAACACGACCACCTCGCCCGGTTCGATGTCCCCGAAGCGGTAGGTGATCTTGTCGACCAGCACCCGGTCGTTCTCGCAGCCGTTGCAGCCGTGCAGCGTGTTCTCCATGGACGCCGAGGGGATCACGTAGACCCGCGCCACGAACGCCTGGATGAGCACCGTCAGCACGACGGCCGTCATGACGACGTAGAGAATTTCTCTCCAGACAGGAGTACGCCCCCGCTCCGGTTCATCCGGTGCGGAGGCGTCCTCGAAGTCTGCTGGGCTCGAAGCCACCGGTCAGGAGACCGGACGGGCCTCGCGCTTCTCCTTGATCTTGGCAGCCTTGCCGCGCAGGTCGCGCAGGTAGTACAGCTTGGCGCGACGCACGTCACCGCGGGTCGCGACCTCGACCTCGGCGATGTTCGGGGAGTGCACCGGGAAGGTGCGCTCGACGCCGACGCCGAACGAGACCTTGCGGACGGTGAAGGTCTCGCGGATGCCGCCACCCTGGCGACGGATCACGACGCCCTGGAACACCTGGACGCGCTCGCGCGAGCCCTCGATGACGCGGACGTGGACCTTCAGCGTGTCACCCGCGCGGAAGCTCGGGATGTCAGAGCGCAACGACTGGGCGTCAAGTGCGTCCAGGAGGTTCATCGGTGGTTCCTCACGTGTCTTGAACTCCCCAGAGCATGTTCCATGGCTGTGCACGACATGATGGGGGCTCGGCTTTGGTGCGCATGCCGACATACACCGGCTGCGGCAACTGTTCCAGTGTGCCAGACCAGGCACCCCGGAATGAAATCGGACTACTCCCCGCCCTCGCGCAGGCGCGTGAGCAGGGCTCGGTCGTGCTTGTCGAACGCCTCCGCCGGCAGCGATTCCAGCAGGTCAGGACGCCGTTCGAAGGTGCGGGCGAGTGACTGGTCACGTCGCCAGCGGTTGATCAGCTTGTGGTTGCCGGAACGCAGCACGTCCGGCACCGCGAGCTCGCGCCACACCTCGGGCCGCGTGTAGCTCGGCCCTTCGAGCAACCCGTCCTGGAACGAGTCCTCGGCGTGCGACTTCGGGTTGCCGAGCACGCCGGGCAGCAGTCGTGCGACCGCTTCCACGATCGCGAGCACCGCCACCTCGCCACCGACCAGCACGTAGTCCCCGATGGACACTTCATCGACGCGAACGCGCCGTGCGGCGTCATCGACCACACGCTGGTCAATGCCTTCGTAGCGACCGCACGCGAACACGAGGTGCGATTCGTTCGCGTACTCGTGCGCGACTTCCTGCGTGAACGGGCGTCCGGCTGGCGTCGGCACGATGAGACGCGTCTCGTCCGTGCACACGTCATCCAGGGCGGGGCCCCAGATGTCGGCCTTCATGACCATGCCGGGCCCACCGCCGTACGGGCTGTCGTCGACAGCCTTGTGCACGTCCTGGGTCCAGTCGCGCAGGTCGTGCACGCCGACGCTGATCAGGCCCTTGTCGATCGCCTTCCCGAGCAACGCGGCACGCAACGGCGCCAGGTACTCGGGGAAGATCGTGACGACGTCAATCTGCATCGAGCAGGCCCTCTGGCGGGTCGATCACAACACGGCCGCCGCGAACGTCCACAGTGGGCACGATCTCGCGCACGAACGGGATCAGCGCCTCGCCGGAGTCACGGATGACCACGAGCAACTCGCCGCCGGGGCCGTGCAGGATCTCCTTGACCGTGCCGATCTTCGTGCCGTCGACGAGTTCGGCCGTGAGCCCTTCGAGCTCGTGGTCGTAGAACTCGTCGGGGTCGCCGGTCGGCGGCAGGTCGTCCGTGCTGCCCAGCAACAACGTGCCGCGCAACGACTCCGCGACATCGCGCGTGACGACTTCCTCGAAACGCACGAGCAGCCGCCCGGCATGAGGCCGGGCGGCTGACACGGTGAGGCTTCGGGACGTCCCGTCACGCAGCTTGGCCTGAATCTTCTGCCCGAGCGCGAACCGCAACTCGGGTGAATCAGTGCGCACGTCAATGGCCAGTTCACCAGTGATCCCGTGCGCCTTGGCCACGCGGCCGACGACGACGTCCATTTGCCCTTTGCAGCTTCGTTCAGCGGTCGGTGTCGACGACGTCGACCCGGACACCACGACCACCGATACCGGCCATCACGGTGCGCAGAGCCGTCGCGGTGCGACCGCCACGACCGATCACCTTGCCGAGGTCGTCCGGGTGGACGTGGACCTCGAGGGTGCGGCCGCGGCGGGTCGTGACGAGGTTCACCCGGACGTCGTCCGGGTGGTCGACGATGCCGCGAACGAGGTGTTCGAGGGCGTCAGCCAACAAACTCACGCCTCGTCCTTGGGCGCCTCGGCCTCAGCCTTGGGGGCGTCGTCGGCCTTCTTGGCCTTCTTCGCCTTCGGCGTGGTGGCGTCGGTCATCGGCTCCTCGTTGGCGGCCGCGAGCGCGGCGGCGAAGAGCTCGGCCTTCGGGGTCTTCGGCTCCTTGACGCGCAGCGTGCCCTCGGTGCCCGGCAGGCCCTTGAACTTCTGCCAGTCACCGGTGATCTCCAGCAGGCGCTGGACCGACTCGGTCGGCTGCGCGCCGACACCCAGCCAGTACTGCGCGCGCTCGGAGTCGACCGCGATGAACGACGGCTCTTCCTTGGGGTGGTACTTGCCGATCGTCTCGATGGCCTTGCCGTCGCGACGGGTGCGCGCGTCGGCGACCACGATGCGGTAGTACGGCTGGCGGATCTTGCCGAGACGCTGAAGCTTGATCTTGACGGCCATGGGCCTGGTACTCCTCGAAAGCTCTGTGTTGATGATTCGCACAGCCGTGGCCCGGGCAGAGGGGCCGGCCACGACGGACAGCGAGCAATTCTGCCAGATGGGGAACGGTGGATCCGAATCGGGTCCTACGCGAACGGCTGGACGGTGCCGAGCGCTTCCCGCACGGCACGCGCGTGCGCGACCGCTCCTGGCGTGTCGCCGTGCACGCACAACGACTCGGCCTGGACCTTGATGACCGCTCCGTCGACGGCGACCAACTCTCCCGAGAGGAGTCGCACAGCGCGTTCGACGACCTGTTTCGTGTCGGTGAGCAGAGCGTTCGACTGCCCACGCGGCACGAGGGTGCCGTCCGGCAGGTAACCGCGGTCGGCGAACGCCTCCTGCACGGCGCGCAGACCGGCGGCTTCCGCCCAGTGCAGGAGGTGGGAGAACGGCAGGCCGAGGATCGGCAGGTCCTTGAACGCCCTGACGCCGTCGACCACGGCTTTGGCCTGCTTCTCGTGGTGCACCGTCGCGTTGTAAAGCGCGCCGTGCGGCTTCACGTACGCGACCTCGGTGCCTGCTGCTCGCGCACACGCGTCGAGCGCACCGATCTGGTACAGCACCTCGTCGGCCAGTTCGGCGGGGTCGACGTCGATGAACCGGCGCCCGAAGCCCGCCAGGTCGCGATAACTGACCTGGGCGCCGACCTTCACACCGTTCTTGGCGGCTTCCTCGCACACCTTGCGCATCGTGGACGGATCACCGGCGTGGAAGCCGCACGCGACGTTCGCGCTGGTGATGACGCCCAGCAACGCGTTGTCGTCGCCGAGCTTCCAGATGCCGAAGCCCTCGCCGAGATCGCTGTTCAGGTCCATCACATGACTCCGGCGGAGACGAGCAGGAGCGTGAGTCCTGGCAGGAAGTTGTTCATCACGTGCGCCACGATGCTCGCCCCGAGCCTGCGGGTGAGCAGCCGGGCTATGCCGATCGGGATGGCGATCACCAGCAGCAACGACGTGCGCAGCGGCTCGAAGTGACCGATCGCGAAGATCACCGTGGTGAGCCCGAACGCGGCCCAGCGGCTCCAGCCCTGACGTTCGACGGCGCCCCACAGCAGGCCGCGGTAGATGATCTCCTCGCAGACCGGCCCGATGAGGCTGACGTAGAGGAACATCGTGATCGCCGCGGAGAGCGGCAGGTTCGAGCCGGACAGCAGGTCGCCGACCGCGCTCGTGGCGTTCTCCTCGCCGACGACCTTCGCCCAGATCGTCGCGGCGGAGTAGGTGAGGACGAGGCCGAGGATGCCGAGCTTCAGGCCGATGGCCAGGTCCTCTTTGGTCATGCTCAGACGCAGATCGATCTTCGGGCCGTTGCCGCGGACGTACGTGATCACGATGGCGGTGCCGGCCGCGAGAATCGTCGGCACGATCGAGCCGACCAGCACCAGCGGCACCGACTGCAGCAGGTTCACGCCGAACTGCTTGGCGATCGCCGTGATGAACACGGCACTCAGGATGAAAACGGCTTCCACCAGCAGGAACGCGCCGAACCCCCAGCGCTGGCCGACCCGCTCGGGCTCCGGGTTGCGGCTGATGTCCCGCACGCTCTCGATGAAGCCGCGCTTCGGCTTCAGGGATTCCGCTTCACTCACGCTCTGCAATCTAGTCACGCGGCGGCTACCAGCGGACGAACAGCAGGCACTGGCACACTCATGATCAGCCCACCTCGCGATCGACGGCTTCTGAAGCACCGATGCGCTGTCGGTGCCTCGCGATACGCTTGGAGTGGGGACCGCGAGCCCCCTCGGGGGACGCTGCCGCCCCCGAATCCGAGGCTACTGTGCGGCACCGACACGAACGGGGCCAAGCACCTGGCCAAAAGATGGTCAGATCGAGTCCCGCCGGATGTCCCACTCCTGGTGAGTGGATCGGCGTACAAACGCTGCTACTAAACCCCCGCGCCGCTGATCATCAGCGCTTCAGGGTCGTCTCCTGCTCCATGTGCGAGAGCTTGGCCGGGTTGCGCACCGCGTACAGGCCGCTGATCCGGCCGTCCTCCACGCGCACCGCGATCACCGTGTCGAGTTCGCCGTCGAACCGCACGATCAGCGCCGGATAACCGTTGGCCTGGGCAGGCTCCATCGTCCATCCGGTGACCTTCAGCAGGCCGCCGAGCAACATCCGCGCCACCTTCGAGGCACCCACGACGGGCCGCGGGACTGCCTGCTTCACGCCGCCGCCGTCGCCGAGGAACACGACGTCCGGGGCCAGCAGGTCCAGCAGGGCCTGGAGATCACCCGTTTCGGTGGCGCGCTGGAACGCCGCCAGCGCCTCGCGGGACTGCGACTGGGTCACGACCTCGCGCGGGCGGCGGGCGGCCACGTGCGAACGGGCCCGGTGGGCGATCTGGCGGACGGCGGCCGGGTTCTTGTCGACGGCGGCGGCGATCTCGTCGTAGTCCAGGTCGAAGACCTCGCGCAGGACGAAGACCGCCCGTTCGGTCGGGGTGAGGGTCTCGAGCACCAGCATCACGGCCATCGAGACGCTGTCGGCCAGTTCGACGTCCTCGGCGACGTCCGGGGCTGTCAGCAACGGCTCCGGCAGCCAGGAGCCGACGTAGGACTCCTTGCGGCGCCCCAGGGTGCGCAGCCGGCCGAGGGCCTGGCGGGTAACGATCCGGACCAGGTAGGCGCGCTGGTTCTCGACGACGCCGTGGTCCACGCCCGACCACTTCAGCCACGTCTCCTGCAGCACGTCCTCGGCGTCGGCGGCCGAGCCGAGCATCTCGTAGGCGATCGTGAAGAGCAGGTTGCGGTGGCTGACGAACGTGTCGGTGGCGGCGTCCATGGACACAAGACACCAGCCGGCGGCGGTTTGTGACAGTGGGCTGGATCACAGTCACACGGACCGGGGCACCGGCATCTCGTGGTCGTCAAGCAAGTCCACGAGGGAGGAAAAGATCATGGAACCGCGCTTCGACCTCTTCGGCACCGAGACCGGCAGCAAGCTCGCGAAGCGGTTCGCGGGCCTCGGCCAGGCCGTGCACCAGACGTCGCTGCCCGCGATCACGGCGGAACTGGTCAGCCTGCGGGCGAGCCAGTTGAACGGCTGCGGCTTCTGCCTCGACATGCACGTCAAGGAGGCCATCGCGGCGGGCGAGGACCCGCTGCGGCTGCACCTGGTGGCCGGCTGGCGCGAGACCACGGTGTTCACCGAGGCCGAGCAGGCCGCGCTGGCGTTCACCGAGGAGGGCACCGTGCTCACCCGTGACGGCGTGAGCGACGAGACCTGGGACAACGTGCGCAAGCACTTCGACGACGAACAGGTCGCGGCGCTGGTCTGCCTGCTCGGGCTGATCAACGCCGCCAACCGGATGGCCGTCATCACGCACCAGAAGGGCGGCTCGTACCAGATTGGTGCGATGGCCCAGTTCAAGGACTAGTGGATCCGGCCCCTGAGCATGATCATGCGCGGCGTCCGGAGAGTCTCCAGATTCTCCCGCGGGTCCTCGTCGTAGACGACGATGTCCGCGGCCGCGCCCTCGGTCAGCGACGGGAAGCCGAGCCACTCGCGGGCACCCCACGACGCGGCGCCGATGGCGTCCAGAGCGCTCATCCCCACGCCGTGCAGCGCGACGATCTCGTCGACGATGCGGCCGTGCTGGATGCCACCGCCCGCGTCGGTGCCCGCGTAGACCTTGACGCCCGCCTCGATCGCGGACGCCACGGTGGTCGAGACGCGTGCGTGCAGGTCACGCATGTGGTTCGCGTACTTCGGGTACTTGCCGGCCTTGTCCGCGATGCCGGGGAACGTCTCGATGTTGATCAGCGTCGGCACCAGCGCGGTGCCGTGCTCGGCCATCAACGAGATCGTGTCGTCGGCCAGGCCGGTGCCGTGCTCGATGCAGTCGATGCCCGCGTTGATCAGACCCGGCAGCGCGTCCTCACCGAAGACGTGCGCCGTCACTCGCGCACCGGCGGCGTGGGCGACCTTGATGGCCTGCGCCAGCTCCTCGTCCGTCCACAGTGGAGCCAGATCGCCCTCGCCGCGGTCGATCCAGTCGCCGACGAGTTTGACCCAGCCGTCGCCGTTCGCGACCTGCTCGGCCACGGCCGACGCGAGATCCGACTCGATCTCCACGCCGATGTACGGGATGTAGCGCTTCGGGCGGGCGATGTGCCGGCCGGACCGGATGATCCGCGGCAGGTCGAGGCGCTCCTGCAACGGCGTCGTGTCGATCGGCGAGCCGCAGTCGCGGATCAGCAACGTGCCCGCGGCGCGGTCCGTGAGCGCCTGCTCGACGGCCTCGGACAACTCGACGCCGCCCTGCGGGCCCAGGCCGACGTGGCAGTGCGCGTCGACCAGGCCGGGAACCAGGAACCCGCCGTCGACGACGGTCTGCGCGTTCGGCACCGGCTGGGTGCGGACGCGGCCGTTGACGACCCACAGGTCTCGCGGCTCGCCGTCCGGCAGGACGACGCCGCGCAGGTGCATGGTCACTTCTTCTTGTCGTCCCCGTCGAACTTGAACTTCGACGGGTCGAAGCCGGGGGGAAGCTCGTTCAGGCCGCCCAGGTTCGGCAGGCCGCCGCCGGGAGGCATGCCCGGAATCCCGCCGGGGGGCATGCCGGGCATGCCGCCGGGGAACATCCCGGGCGGGAAGCCGCCCTTGATCTTGGGAGGCGTCGGGCCGCGTCCGCCCTTGCCCTTCTTCCCCTTCTTGCCCTTGCGGGTCTTGCTGCCGCCACCGCCGCCGAAGCCCATCCGGCCGGCCATCGACGCCATCATCTTGCGGGCCTCGAAGAAGCGGTTGACCAGGTCGTTGACGTCGCTGACCTTGACGCCCGAGCCGTTCGCGATGCGCAGCCGGCGGGACCCGTTGATCAGCTTGGGGTCGTCGCGCTCGGCCGGGGTCATGCCGCGGATGATCGCCTGGATGCGGTCGAGGTGCTTCTCGTCCAGCATGCCGAGCTGGTCCTTCATCTGCCCGGCGCCGGGCAGCATGCCGAGCAGGTTCGCGATCGGGCCCATCTTGCGGATCGCGAGCATCTGCTCCAGGAAGTCCTCGAGCGTCAGCTGGCCGGAGTGCAGCTTCGCCGCGGCCTTCTCGGCCTGGTCCTGGTCGAAGTGCTGCTCGGCCTGCTCGATCAGGGTGAGGACGTCACCCATGCCGAGGATGCGCGACGCCATCCGGTCCGGGTGGAAGACGTCGAAGTCCTCGAGCTTCTCGCCGTTGGACGCGAAGAGGATCGGCTGACCGGTGACCTCGCGGACCGACAGCGCGGCACCACCGCGGGCGTCGCCGTCGAGCTTGGTGAGCACGACACCGGTGAAGCCGACACCGTCGCGGAACGCCGTGGCGGTGTTGATCGCGTCCTGACCGACCATCGCGTCGACCACGAACAGGATCTCGTCGGGGTTGACCGCGGCCCGGATGTCGATGGCCTGCTGCATCATCTCCTCGTCGACGCCGAGCCGGCCGGCCGTGTCGACGAGAACGATGTCGTGCTGCCTGGCCTTGGCCTCCGCGATGCCGAGGCGCGAGACCTCGACGGGGTTGCCGACGCCGTTGCCGGGCTCGGGAGCGAAGACGGGCACGCCCGCGCGCTCACCGACGACCTGGAGCTGCGTCACGGCGTTCGGGCGCTGCAGGTCGGCGGCGACGAGCAGCGGGGTGTGGCCCTGGCCTTTCAGCCACTTGGCCAGCTTGCCCGCGAGCGTCGTCTTACCGGCACCCTGCAGACCCGCCAGCATGATCACCGACGGAGGGTTCTTCGCGAGGTTCAGCCGCCGCGTCTCGCCACCGAGGACGTTGACGAGCTCCTCGTTGACGATCTTCACGACCTGCTGCGCCGGGTTCAGCGCCTGGTGGACCTCGGCGCCCTTGGCACGTTCCTTCACCTTCGCGATGAAGTTGCGCACAACGGGCAGCGCGACGTCGGCCTCGAGCAGGGCGACCCTGATCTCGCGGGCGGTCGCGTCGATGTCGGCGTCGCTGAGCCGGCCCTTGCCGCGAAGGCCCTGGAGAACCGTGGTCAGCCGGTCGGAAAGCGTGGAGAACACGCCTTCCAGACTAGCTAACCGAACGTTCACCCGATCCCGTGGCTCGCCAGGGCGTCCAGGAGCACCGGCTCACGACGTCCGACCGGAGCAGTCGAGATCTGCGCGAACCGCAGCCCGGCCGACACCGCTGCTCCATCCGCCACCGGGTCGTCGCCGACGTACAGGCACTCGGACGGCTCGACGTCGAGCCGGACGCAGGCGGCGTCGAAGGCCCGTGCGGACGGCTTCGACACACCGATCTCGTAGGACAACGCGAAGGCGTCCACGGACAGCGACTCGCGCTCGAACACGCGGCGGATGTCCCACGAGATGTTGCTCAGGACTCCGACCTTCAGCGGCTTCACCAGGTTCAGTGCCGCGGCCGTGTCGGTGTAGGGCAGCCAGAACGCCGGGTTGTGCAGGCGCTGGAACAACTCGTCGGTCATCGTGAGGCCCGCGAGCCGGAACAGGGTCCAGTGGGCGGAGCGGTTGGCGAGCGCGGTGAGGTCGCGGGCGTCCCACACCGCGCGCTCGGCGGCGTTCATTCGCGCCACGAACGGCGCCGGGGCGCGCAGCACGGTGAGGTGCCGCGGCGAGAGCCATTGGTAGGTCGGGCGCCCGAAGAGGGTGCCTGCGAAGTCGAAGAGGACAGCCTTGATCACGACACCATGATGCGCAGACCACCCGAGGTCCCCGCACGGGTGAGGAGCGTCACGCCGCTGAATCCGAACGGCACCCAACCCGCCTCGAACTGCGCACGCATCGACGAGCCGCGGCGGACGTGTCGCTCGAAAGCGTGAGTGCGGACGACGCGCTTGCGGGCGATCTGGCCGTCCAGGGCCTGCGCCGCCGAGGCGTCCAGCCACAGGAAGTGGCGGGAACGCCCCGACAGCAGTCCGGCGAGCACCAGCATGAAACGCGTGCCGGGCCTGGTGGACGGCTCGTGCACCACCAGCAGGCCCGCGCAGAACAGCGCCGACCAGAACACGCGCAACCGGTGCGTGAGGTGCACGAAGACGCGCCAGTACTTGTACGGCAGGGGTACGCGTGGTTCGAGCCACATGCGCACCTGGTCGGAGTCGAGCACGGTGACCGGCTCGTCCGCGTCGAGGCGGGTGAGCAGCGTCGTCTTGCCCGCGCCGGGAATCCCGGCGAGGACCACGAGCGAGCGCTTGCGCACCCGGACGACTGCGGCTTGCGTGTTCAACACGGCGGTCATGTCCTAGAAGACGTCTTGACCATCCTTCTCGTTCAGTTTGGTCCGATTTCGGCCGAAATGCACGGGGGTTCAGCGCCAGACGACGGCGCGATAGGTGCCGTTGGCGAAGTTCGCGACGCCGATGACCTGCCCGACCTCGCTCAGCCCGCTCACGGAGTGACGTGCGGCACTCGGCAGCCCTGGCAGCAACGTCTGCGTGCCCGCCATGTTCCAGGTCGCGGCCGAGGTGCCCACGGTGCCCGCGACGACACCGGAGTTGTTCACCTCGGCGGCGCTCGAAGGTGCGGGCGCCAGCACGGCACTGCCGCCACCGAAGAGATCCCACCGGATCGCCTGCGACGAAAGCTCGCCGACCGCGAACCCGTTGTCGTTGATGTCGAACGGCCGCGCGCCTGCGCCCAGTTGGGTGCGGGTGTTGTTGCGCAACCAGAGCACGCCGTTGGTGCCCACGGTGCCGCCCGCGTCCGCGAGCTGGTTGACCGCGAGCAACGTGCCGCTGTCGAGCACGGTCCGCACGCCGGACGCGTTCCACCGCACCACATCGCTGCCGGTGGACCCGACCGCCCAGCCCGCGTCGGTCACGTGGTGCGCGCTGCCCGCGCCCAGGATCCTGGCGTCACCGATGGAGTCCCACAGGACCGCCTGGCTCACACCGTTGATCGTGGCGGCCCCCGCGACGGTGCCGGCGTCGTTGACGTCGAACGCGACGGAGCTCGTCGCACCCGCCACCGCCAGCTGCACCAGTGCGCCGGAAGGGTTCCACTTCACCGCCTGCGCCTGGCCTGCCGAGTTCACGGCGTAGCCGGTGACCACGCCGTCTCGGTTGATGGCGGTGGCCTGCGAGTCGAATCCGAGGTCCGCGAGCTTCCTGATCCCGTCGAACCGGTCCCAGCGCACGGCGTGCTGCGAGGTGCCTGTGCCGTAGGAGACGCCGGCGATCGAGCCGGAGTCGTTGATGTCGATCGCCGTGCTCCGGAGATCACCCGGCAACGTGCCGAGGTCCTCCACGGCCAGTGGAGCCGCTTGAGCGGTGGCGGGAACGATCAGGGCCGCGACGACGGCGGCCACCATGGCGGTTCTCAAAGTTCTTCCTCCCCAGTCAGAACAACGAGAACCTGACACTGCCCGGACGCCGCGAAGGTTGTCCAGGAAGCTGTCTCGTTGTCAGAACCGGGAAACAGCGGCGGTGGTGCGAGTGCGCGGTACCTCCCCCGGCGCCGTCACTCGTCACCACCACCCTCTGCCCGTCCGGGAAGCGATCCACCCCTCGAGGACGCTTTCCGGACACCACGAACACTGCCGTGTTTCGGAACCGCGCAGGAGCGTGAGCACCCGGAGAGGTTGTGCGTAGAGCTACTCAACCTCTACCTGGCCGCGTCCAGCACCGCCCGTTCGATCCGGCGCCGGTCGAGGTCGGAGCCCGCGATGCTGAACGAGTCGACGACCGTCGCGCCCAACGTGGACACGCGCGCCCACTGCACGTCGGCACCGCACTGCTCCAGCGCCCCGGCCACGCGGTGCAGCAACCCGATCCGGTCCGCGGCCCGCAGTTCCAGCACCACCGCGCCGGTCGCCTCGTCGTCGAACCACAGCACCTTCGAGGGCGGCGGGTCGAGCGGCGGGCCGCCGTAGTCGCGTTCCTTCGCGGCGAGCTTGTCTGCCAGCGGAAGCGAGCCGTCGATCGCCCTGGAGAGCTGTTCCCGCAGCAGCGTCGCGTCCGGCAGCGAACCGAACCGCGGCGACACCGTGAACGCGTCCACCGTCGCGCCGCCGTGCGAGTGCAACGTCGCCGCGTGCACCTCCAGCGAGTTCAACGCGAGCACCCCGGCGGCCTTGGACAGCAGTCCAGGACGGTCCGGCGCGATCACCGTCACGAGCGCCGCGTGGTCCTGCTTCTCCAGCAGCACGTCCGGCTTTCCCGACGCCGCAACGCGTTCCGCCATCGCCACGTGCACCGGGTCGAGCGGTTCCGGTTTGGGCAACGGCTCTCCCGCCATCGCCTTGCGGCAGCGGGAGACCAGGTCGGCCATCAGCGCGGCCTTCCAGTCCGTCCACACGCCGGGCCCGGTCGCGATGGAGTCCGACTCCGCCAGCGCGTACAGCAGTTCCAGCAGGACCGCGTCACCGTTGAGCGTCTCCACCACGCGGTGCACGGTCGCCTCGTCCTCGACGTCCCGCCGGGTCGCGGTGTGCGGCAACAGCAGGTGGTGCCGCACCATCATCGACAACGTCTCGACGTCCTGCGGCCACAGCCCGATCCGTTCGCCGATCTGGGTCGCCAGCGCGGCCCCGACCTCGGAGTGGTCCTGCTGCCGGCCCTTGCCGATGTCGTGGATCAACGCGCCCAGCAGCAACAGGTCGGGCCGCGACACGGTGGTCACCAACCTGGCCGCGTGGGCGACGGTCTGCACCAGGTGCCGGTCGACCGTCCACATGTGCGCGGCGTCGCGCGGCGGCAGGTCCCGCACCGCACCCCACTCGGGGAACAGCCGGCCCCACAGATCCGTGCGGTCCAACGCTTCCACGACGTCCACGAGTCCACTGCCGCTGCCCAGCAACGCCAGCAGCTCCTCACGGGCCTCGCGGGGCCACGGCTGGCGCAGCTCCGGCGCCGAGTCCGCGAGCCGGGACAACGTGCCTGTCGCGATCGGGTGCTTGCTGCGTGCCGCCGCCGTCGCGACACGAAGCAACAACGCGGGATCACGGCTGGGAATCGCGTCCCGGGCGAGCGAGACCTCAGACCCGTGCAGCACCACGCCTTCGTCCAACGGCCTGCGCGGCGGCTGTCCCCTCAGGAACGCGCCGAGCCCCCGTTTCGGGGCGGCCGCACGGGCCGTTCGCATCGCCACGTCGAACGCGTAGACGACCGTCCGTGCGGCGGAGGAAAGCGAACGGGCCAAAGCGAAGCGGTCGGTCAGACCGAGTGCGGAGGCCACCTCGTCGCCGTCCTGCGCCCGCAGCACGTCACGAGGTTTCCGTGCGGCACGGCGAAGTTCGGTGCGCACGTCCAGCAGCAGCTTGCGGGCTTCGTCGACGTCGGCGGACGGTCTGTCCACCACCTGCGCGACCGACAGCGCGTCCAGGATCGTGACGTCCCGCAACCCGCCGCGGCCGTGCTTGAGGTCGGGTTCGACGCGGTGGGCGATCTCGCCGCTGCGGCCCCAGCGCTTCTGCGACGACTCGGCGATCTCGTCCAGCCGGTTGCGCACGTTCCCGCGCCACGCCTGCTTCGCGCCTTCGGCGAGCTTCTGGGTGACCTCGGGGTCGCCCGCGATGTGGCGGATGTCCAGCAGCCCCAACGCGGTGCGCAGATCGCCTGCCGCGACTCTCAGGGCTTCACCGACCGTGCGGACCGAGTGGTCGAGTCCGATGCCGGAGTTCCACAGTGGATACCAAAGCTTTTCGGCTATCTCGTCGACGTTCTTGACGCCGTTGTGCACCAGGACCAGATCCAGGTCGGAATAGGGCACGAGCTCGCGCCGCCCCAGCCCGCCGACCGCCACGAGCGCGATACCCGATCCGGATATCCCCGCTCCCCCCGCATGTTTGGTCAACCAGAACTCGTGCAGGTCCACGAGTGCTTCGCGCAAAGGTTCGGCGGCCAAGCGACGACGACCTGGCACGAGCAGCCTTTCGCGTGCTCGCACCAGGTCGTCAGCCGTGACGACGGCCGTTTGGTTGTTCTCCACGGGCCGTCTCCTAGTTGTTAAAGCGCATCCGATCCACGTTCGCCCGTGCGCACACGGACAACGGTTTCGACCGGAGTGACCCACACCTTGCCGTCGCCGATCTTGCCGGTGCGGGCGGCCTCGACCACCGCTTCCAGCACCTTCTCGACGGCCGTGTCGTCGATGACGACCTCGATCTTGATCTTGGGCACGAAGTCCACCGAGTACTCCGCACCGCGGTAGACCTCGGTGTGGCCCTTCTGGCGGCCGTAGCCCTGCACTTCACTGACCGTCATGCCCAGCACCCCGAGCTGTTCGAGGGCGCCCTTCACGTCGTCCAGGGTGAACGGCTTGATGATCGCGGTGACCAGCTTCATTTCTTGTTGCTCCCCTCGAGGACCGCGGTCGCGCCCGCGGCCACGCTCGGCTTGCCGGTACCACGCGCGCTGGTGAGGCTGCCGTACTCGTACGCCCGCTCAGCGTGCTCGGACTCGTCGATGCTCGCCACCTCGGCCTCTTCCGACGCGCGGAAGCCGACGGTGAACTTCACCAGGTAGCCGAGCGCGAGGCTCAGGACGAAGGAGTAGCCGAGCACCGCGAAGGCACCGACGGCCTGGCGCCAGAGCTGGTCGACGCCGCCGCCGTAGAACAGGCCGTTGACCTTGGCCGGGGCCGACTCGCTGGCGAACAGGCCGATCAGGATCGTGCCGGACAGACCACCGACGAGGTGCACGCCGACGACGTCGAGCGAGTCGTCGAAGCCGAAGCGGTACTTGAGCGACACGGCCAGGGCGCAGAGGACACCGGTGATCGCACCGATCGCGATGGCGCCGACCGGGGTGACCGACGAACAGGCGGGCGTGATCGCGACCAGGCCGGCGATGACACCGGACGCCGCACCGAGCGTGGTGGCCTTGCCGTCACGGATGCGCTCCGTGAGCAGCCAGCCGAGCATCGCCGCGCAGGTGGCGACGAGCGTGTTGATGAACGTGACACCGGCGGTGCCGTTCGCACCGAGAGCCGAACCGGCGTTGAACCCGAACCAGCCGAACCACAGCAGACCGGCGCCGAGCACGACCAGCGGCAGGCTGTGCGGCTTCATCGGCTCCTTCGGCCAGCCGACGCGCTTGCCGAGCACGATCGCGAGCGCCAGGCCGGCGGCACCGGCGTTGATGTGGACCGCCGTACCACCGGCGAAGTCGATCGCGAGGAGCTTGTTGGCGATCCAGCCACCGGGGTCGGTGACGTTGCCGTCCTTGTCCTTGTCGGCGAAGTCGAACACCCAGTGCGCGACCGGGAAGTAGACGATCGTCGCCCACAGACCCGCGAACAGCAGCCACGGGCCGAAGCGGGCGCGGTCCGCGATCGCACCGGAGATCAGCGCGACCGTGATGATCGCGAACATCGCCTGGAACGCCACGAACACGGTGCTCGGGATCTTGCCGAACAACGAGTCGGCACCCAGCAGCCCGTCGAGGCCGAAGAACTCGAACGGCTTGCCCACCAGGCCGCCGCCGACGTCCGCGCCGAATGCCGTCGAGTACCCGAACAGCACCCAGAGGACACCGACCACGGCCATCGCGCCAAGGCTCATCATCATCATGTTGAGCACGCTCTTCGAACGGACCATGCCTCCGTAGAAGAAGGCAAGGCCCGGCGTCATCAGCAGCACCAATGCGGCGCTGGTGAGCACCCAGGCGGTGTCCCCTGTATCCACTTCGACCTCCACTGCACGTCGGTTGCAGGGAGCATCGAGATGTCCTGTTTCACCCACCCACGCCCAACGTTTCGCGGAGGTGAACTGTCGACCTGGACGTGTTACGTCCGCGTTTCGCGGCGTTCACGGACACGATTCGGCCACCTCACCGCGTCGAGGTGATAACGAGCCGTAGTCGCGAGCCGTAGTCGGAGGCTCCCCTTCCGGGGCATTGCGGCGGCGCGAGGCGAGCCCGCCGGCCACTCCGGGTTCTCATTCGCGGCGGACCGACTCCGCACCGGTGCTCCGCCCCAGCAGAGCCAGCGGTGTCGAGGCGATCAGCAACGCCGCCACCAGACCGCACGCGACCACCACCGCGAACCCGAGCGTCGGCAACGGTCCCTTCGTCGCGGCCAGCGTGAGCACGCCCAGCACCACGCCGAGCCCGGTCATCGCCACCAGCGGCACGCCCGTCTCCAGCAACACGACCCTGCGCAACTGACCGAGCGTCGTGCCGGACGCGCGCAGCAACGCGAACGACCGCCGCCGTTCGAGCACGCCTCCCACCGCGCCGGCGGCCAGACCGCATCCCGCCACCACCACGATGACGACGAGGGAGAAGTGGACGGCCGACTCGACGTCGTTCCAGAGCCGTTGCTCGCGCAGCACGAACTCGCGGCGGGTGTTGATGATGGCCCGTGGCGCGGCGACGGCCTCGCGGGTGCGGATGCGTTCCTCGTCGTCCACCGTGCCGTCGCTGACGATCTGGCGGTCGCGGCCGTCGAACACGGTCACGACGCCGGGTGGGGTGGCGGTGCCGGGCAGGTCGCCGTACGCGCTGACCAGGCCGCTGAGGTAGGTCGCCGCGAAGGCCGCGAACACCAGGGCGCCCGCCGCCCGGAACGACGCCTTCGGGTCCTGCTCGATCCGCCGCGCGGCCAGCACCGTGGTAGCGCTGGAGGCGTGCGCGAGCAGCCGTCCGATCTGCAGGCACACCCACGGCCCCACGATCGTCACGCCGACCAAGGTCGCGATCATGAACAACGGCGCCAGCTCGTCGAAGCCGGCCGACGAGGTGTACGTGACCAGGAACAACCCGCCGAGGCCGATCACCAGCGGCAGCACGCGCACGGCGGTCGGCGGTTTCGACGCGGCACGCCGGAGGATCCCGAGCGGCCCGATGTCGACGCGGCGCAACGAGAGCACGGACACCACGACCGCGAGCAACGGCACGAGAACCAGCACGGCCAACGGCGCGCGCACATCAGCGGCGTGGAACGGGAAGCCCTCGTACGTCATCGAGGAAGCGAACACCCGACGCAGCACTTCGTAGGCGACCCAACCCGCGAACGTTCCCGCCACAGCGGCGATCCCGGTCTCGGCGGCCGCGATCAACGCCGTCTGCGACCGGGTGGCGCCGACCAGCCTCAACGCGGCCAGGCGGCGTTCCCGTTGGGCCGCGGCGATTCTGGTCGCCATCGCCACGAACACCGCGACGGGCACGAGCAGCAGCAACGCCGCGATCCCGAGAAGGATCCGGGTGAACGCGAAGAACGCGTGGTCGGGCTCGGTGGCGATGCCGGACGCGGTGAACATGCCGGGCACCTGCCCGCCGACCACGGCGACGAGTTGCGCGGGATGGGCCAGCAGGTCCACGGGAATCGTGCCGACGACCACGCCCGGATAGCGATCATCGAGTTGATCGTCCGGAGTGGACTCGAACAGGCGTTGCATCGCCGGTGAGGCAACGACTTCACCTGGACGCGGCAACGGAAAGCCCGGCGAGGGCGCGGAGGGACCGACGTCGGCGACGTGGATCCGCAGCATCTGCTCGCCGTGGAAGTAGTCGGTGACGGCCAGCCACTGCACAGAGCCGGAACCGGGCGTGTCCGCGCGGGTGTACTGCCACGCCGAATGGTCGGAACGCCCCTGCATCGCGCCCTGAGCCGCGAGACAGAGCATCAACACCGTGACGCCAACGGCCACACCGGCTGCCGTGAACGCGAAACGCGCCCACGCACCCTTTCCGCGAGGCCACCACAGGCCAGCCATGGCGCAGGACTATACCCCCGGCGTATACACCGGGGGTATAGTGATTGACCAGCGTTAGCGAACCGAGAACGGGCCGGACGGGATCCGCGGCTTCACGGACATGACCGACTGGGCCGGCGGCTCGACCGCGGCGCACGAGGTGCCGTTGCGCGGCAGCTTGAGCGACACCAGGTACTCGTTGTTGATCTTCAGCGTGCACTCGCTGCGGTCGTAGACGCCGTGGCCCCAGCCTTCGTAGGTCACGAAGACGGTGGTGTCACGGGTCTGACGGTGCGCGTTGACCGCCCACTCGTACGCCGTCGCCGGGTCGTGCTTGGCGTTGGTGAGCAGGATCTTCGGCGAGTTCTTGATCTTCAGCGTGCGCTGCGGGTTCGTGGCCTTCGGGAACCCGACGCAACCCATCATGGCTCCGTGGCCGAGCGACGAGCCACGCGTGTTCGGCGCGATCCGGTACTCCGACTTCACCAGCGACTGGTACTCGCCCCACGAGCTGACGCGGAGGTTGTAGTCGTTGCAGAAGATGCCCGGGAACGGGTTGTCGAACGTCTCGTCAGCGGCGAACGCCGAGAAGGCCGACTTCGGCGCCTGCGTGCCGTCGATGATCTGCTTGATCTGCTCGGCGAACCGCTGCCAGCTCGGCCCGTAGGCCATGCTGACCACGCCGCCACCGAGGTCCTCCGGCGTCATCTTTACGGTCGGGTCCCACGGCGCGGGCACCTCACCGCGCTCCGCCTTGGCCAGCAGGTCCTTCCAGATCTTGCGGAGGTCCTGGCCGGCGAACGGCGAGGTCGCCGTGCGGTCGTTCCACTTGATCCACTCGTTGAACGAGTCCTCGGCCGTGCGCGCCTCGGAGTCGAGGAACTGCTTGGTGCCGAGGCTGTGGTCCATGTTGGAGTCGATGATCATGGCGCGGATGTTCTTGCCGAACTTCTCCGCGTAGTGCTGGCCCATGATCGTGCCGTAGGAGATGCCGTAGTAGTTGATCTTCTGCTCGCCCAGGGCGCGGCGGATGGAGTCGATGTCCTGCGCCACCTCCGCGGTCGAGGCGAAGTTGAAGATCGCGCCGCTCTGCTTGGCGCAGTCCTCGCGCAGCGCCTTGTTGAACGTGACCAGCGCGTCGAACTCGGCCTTGGTCTTCGGGTAGCTCGACGGCGTCTTCTGCAGCAGCTCCGCCGAGCACTTGATCGGCGCACTGCGCGCGACACCACGCGGGTCGAACCCGATGACGTCGAACTTGTCGATGATCTCCTTGCTGAAGTACCCGTCGGCGAACATCGAGAAGTCGACGCCCGACCCGCCCGGTCCGCCGGGGTTGATCACCATCGCGCCGATGCGCTTGGACGGGTCGGCCGCCTTCAGGCGCGACACGGCCAGCTTGAACTTCTCACCGTTCGGCTTCTTGTAGTCGATCGGCAACTCGAGGAAGCCGCAGTCGACCGTCGGCTTCTCCTCGCACGGCTTCCAGTCGATCGCGCCGACCTGGTACTCCGGCTGCCCTTCCGGAGCCGCGATCGCGACCTGACTCGCGCCTAGAACCAATGCAGAACTGGCGATCGCGGCGCCAAAGGCGCGCACCATCGGTTGCATGGAATTCCTCCCTGGATCCCCGAACTTGCGGGAGGAACGCTTCCACCGATCGTGTGACGCAGACAACCGACCTAGGTAGGGAGAAGAATCAGACCGTGGTCGTACAACCACAGTCAGTTAGTCGTTTTGGCCCACATCGACTGCAGATGCCATAGGCCGTCACTCGTAGGAGTGCCGAGGATTCGGAGGCGTGCCATTCCGCCGTCCGGATAGATGTCGAGCCGCACGGCCGTCGCCTCGGTCGCCTCCACGACGAACCGGTGCCGCGTGTCGGGCTGCAGCCGGGTGCGCGGAAGCAGGTCGAACCACGTGTCCGGATCCGTGCGCTCGTCGCAGCCGCGGACGGACGCCCAGCCCGGCGCGTTGCCCTTGAAGTGACTGGTGTCGAGCTCCACGAGCTGCACGGCACCGGGTGCGGCGAGCCGGAGCGACACCCAGTCGTTGCCGTCGTCACGCCGCCGCGCGGTCTCCCAGCCCTCCCCCATGACCGTGGCCTGACCAGGGGCGATGAGGTTGTTGGGCGAGCTGTAGAACATGTTGCTGCAGCCGGTGACGACCGCGCCGTTCTCCAGCGCGGCCAGGTCGATGCCACCCACGAGCAGACGCGGGTCGGCGAGCGGTTCGCCGTGCACGCGCAACCGGGCCACACCGCCGTCAGGGTCGATGGTCAGCCGTACGTGCGTGACGCGGCGTCCCTCGGTGACGTCGAAGTAGTGCTTCTCGTCGCCCTTCAGCGCCGTGCGTTCGACCAGCGGGAACCACTCGGTGATCTCGTCGCCGGACGGGTAGCCGTCGACCTGGGCGCCCTCGACCCAGCAGAACGGCGGGTAGTTGCCCTTGAAGAACGCCGTGTCGACGACGACCCCGCGCACAACGCCGGGCATGCCGAGCCGGACCACCGCCTGGTCCACGCCCGCCTCACGCCGGCGGCGGGTCTCCCAGCCGTCGTAGACCTGGCCTTTGTGACCGAAGGTGTAGGTCTGGTAGACCGGCTCGGCGGGCTTGATCAGGTTCTCCCGCTCGGCGAACAGCTCGTCGTTCGCCCACAGCACACCACCTCCGACCGCGCGCGAGGCGAGATCGGGCAGCCGGGTCCACTCGGTCATGCTTCTCCTCTGCGTAGCAACTTGCCCTGGGTCTGACTGATTTCCTTGCCCCGCAACCACGTCTGCCTGACGACGCCGTTCAGCGTGCGGCCGTGGTACGGCGTCACGGGGTTGCGGTGGTGGAGCTTGTTCTTGTCCACCACGAAGGTCTCGTCCGGTGCGAACACCACGAGGTCCGCGTCCTTGCCGACCTCGATGGCGCCCTTGGTCTCCAGCCCGACCTGGCGCGCCGGATGCGTTGCCATCCAGCGGACTACGTCGGTGAGCTGGAAGCCGCGCTCCCGTGCGCCCGTCCACACCGCCGGCAGCCCGAGCTGCAACGACGCGATGCCACCCCACGCCGTCGCGAAGTCGCCTTCCTTCAGCTCCACCGTGCTCGGCGAGTGGTCGCTGACGACCAGGTCGATCACGCCGTCGCGCAGTCCCTGCCACAACGCCTCGCGGTTCTCCGCCTCACGGATCGGCGGGCAGCACTTGAACTCCGTCTGCCCGTCGTGGATCTCCTCGGCGGTGAACGTGAGGTAGTGCGGACAGGTCTCGGCACTGATCCGCAGGCTCTCGCGCTTGGCGGCCTCCAGGATCGAGAGCGCGTCCGACGACGAGAGGTGCAGGACGTGCGTGCGAGCACCGGTCTTGCGGGTCAGCTCCACGACGTCGCTGATCGCCTTGTTCTCGGCCTCGCGCGGCCGTGACGCCAGGAAGCCCGCGTAGTCCGGCTCCGAGTCACGGACCGTGTGCGCGTCCTCGGCGTGCACGATCGTCAACGCGTCGAGCGTGGCCAACTGCCGCAGCGCCACTTCCAGGTCCGCGGTGGTCACCGCCGGGAACTCGTCCACGCCCGAGTGCAGCAGGAAGCACTTGAAGCCGAAGACGCCGGCCTCGTGCAACGGCTTCAGGTCGGCGAGGTTGCCGGGGATGATGCCGCCCCAGAACCCGACGTCCACCGAGACGGTCGCCGCGGCCTTGCGCTTGATCTCCAGCGCCGCCACCTCGACCGTCGGCGGGATGCTGTTGAGCGGCATGTCGATGATCGTCGTGACGCCACCCGCGGCGGCGGCCCTGGTCGCCGTCTCGAAGCCCTCCCACTCGCTGCGGCCCGGGTCGTTGACGTGCACGTGCGTGTCGACCAGGCCTGGCAGCAGCACCTCGTCGTCGGCGAGGTGCACGACGTTCGGCGAGTCGATGTGCGGTTCGACGGCGACGATCCTGCCGTCGGCGACACCGACGTCGCACGCGATCTCACCCTGCGGGGTCACGACCCTGCGGGCGCGGAAGACCAGGTCCATGGCACTCACTCTGACACCCAGTCGCGGGCGATGCGACCGCCGAGATCAACCAGCAGCGTCTCCGCCCTGGCCATGCACCTCGTCACGTCCGGCTCGATGTCCAACAGCGCGTAGGCGGCCTTGAGCCCCAGGTCACCGGGTTCGACCGAGCACTGCCCCGCCACCGCGACCACCGGCACGTCACCGGAGGCCTTCACCACCCCGTACGGCGCCTTGCCGTGCCGGGTCTGCGCGTCCAGCGACCCCTCGCCCGTGATCACCAGCGACGCGTCCGTCACGGCTTCGGCGAACCCGGCCAGTTCGAGCACCACCTCGATGCCGGGCCGGAACCGCGCGCCCAGCACCGCGAGCGCCGCGAACCCGATCCCGCCGGCCGCGCCCGCTCCCGGTTTTGAGGCGTACTCCGGGCCCACGAGCTGGGCGAACGCTTCGAGCCGCGCTTCGAGGATCTCCACCTGCTCGGGTGAAGCCCCCTTCTGCGGCCCGTAGACCGCCGCGGCCCCGGACGGACCGAGCAGCGGGTTGTCCACGTCCGAGGCCAGCACCAGGTCGACGCCGCCGAACGACGCCTTGCCCAGCGCCTCCAGCATCCCCGCGCCGCCGTCCGTGCACGCGCTGCCGCCCAGCCCGAGCACGATCGTGGTGCAGCCGACGTCCAGAGCGGCTTTCAGCAGCTCACCGACGCCGTAACTGGTGGCGTCGAGGGGCGCGGGCCGGTCCAGCAACGTCAGCCCGGCCGCCGAAGCCACCTCGACCACGGCGGTCGTGCCCTTGACCGCGAACGACGCGGGCACCGGCTTGCCGACCGGCCCGGTGACCCAGCGCCCCACCTTCATGAACCCGGCGGCGACGGCGGCGTCGACGGTGCCGTCGCCGCCGTCGGCCACCGGGAGGAGGCGCACGTCCACGTCCGGGACCGCCTCCCGCAGGCCGCGCGCGACGGCGGCAGCGACCTGCGGGGCGGTGAGCGATCCCTTGAACTTGTCCGGCGCGACGATCACTGAGCTCACGGGAGCGGCTCGAATTCCTTCATCGCGGCGATCGACGTGCCGTTCGCGGTGTTGCCCTCGCGTTCGATCATGATCTCCACGAGGACGGGGCGGCTGGTCCTGTCCGCCTCCTTGCGCGCCCACTCCAGCGAGCCGCGGATCTCGCTCGGATCGGCGACCCGGACGCCGGAGCAGCCGTAGGCCTCCATGATCTTCACGTTGTCCGAGCCGCTCGTGTCGTAGTGGATGTCGACCTCGTACTTCATGTCGTAGCCACCGTGGTCCTCGGCCATCCTGATCAGGCCGAGGTACTCGTTGTTCAGCATGATCAGCACGAACGGCACGTCGTACTGGGCGCCGACCGCGAGCTCCTCCACGAGGAACTGGAACGAGTAGTCGCCGACGATGCCGACGACCTCAGCGTCCGGCCGCGCCTTCTTCACGCCGATCGCCGCCGGGATCTCCCAGCCGAGCGGACCGGCCTGGCCGCAGACCTGGTAGTGCCGCGGCTTGTGCGCTTTCTGGTGCTGGCCGGACCAGATCTGGTAGAGCCCGATGGCCGTGACGAAGTAGGTGTCCGGGCCGTAGAACTCGTTGATCTCCTTGAAGACCCTCGGCGCCTTGACCGGCACGGTCTCGAAGTCCTCGCGCCGCAGCAGCGTCCGCTTGAGTTCCTGGCAGCGGTCGACCCACGCGCCGGCCGCGCGCGGACCACGTTCACGAGCCTTTTCCAGCAACGCCTGCAGGAACAGCTTGGTGTCCGCGACGATCCCGAGGTCGGGCCCGAACACCTTGCCGATCTGCGTCGGTTCGACGTCGACGTGGATGAACTTGCGGTCGCCGCGGTAGGTCGCGAGGTCACCGGTGTGCCGATCGCCGAACCGCGCGCCCAGAGCCAGCACCAGGTCCGACTCCAGGAACGACGCGTTTCCGTAGCGCTGCGAGGTCTGGATGCCGGTCATGCCGGCGTAGAGCGGGTGGTCCTCGTCGATCGCGCCCTTGCCCATCAGCGTGGCCTGGATCGGGATCTGCAGGAACTCGGCCAGGTCCAGCAGCTCGGCGGACGCCTCGCCGAGGATGACACCGCCACCCGCGAGCAGCAGCGGGCGTTCCGCGGCCAGCAGCATCTCCAGCGCGCGCTCGACCCGCGCGTCGGAGGGCACGACTTTCGGCACCGGCAACGGTTCGTCGATCGTGGAGTCCCACTCGATCTCCTGCTTCTGCACGTCGATCGGCAGGTCGATCAGGACCGGGCCCGGCCGGCCGGAGCGGGCGATCCGGAACGCCTCGCGGAAGATCCACGGCATCTGCGCGGCTTCCTTGACCTGCACCGCCCACTTGGTGACGGGCGCGGCGATCGAGACGATGTCGACGGCCTGGAACGCCTCCTGGTGCAGCTTCGACACCGCGGCCTGGCCGGTGATGCAGAGGATCGGCACGGAGTCGGCCTGCGCGGTGTAGAGCCCGGTGATCATGTTCGTGCCGGCGGGACCGGAGGTGCCGATCGCGACGCCGACGTTGCCGGTCGTGCGCGACCAGCCGTCCGCCATGTGCGTGGCGCCCTCCTCGTGCCGCACGATCAGGTGCTCGATCGAGCCGTCCTGCTCCATCGCCTTGTACAGCGGCAGGATCGCGGCGCCGGGGCAGCCGAACACGGTGTCGATGCCCTCGGACTTCAGGACCTCGACGACCGCCTGCATGACTGGGATCTTCGGCATCTGGCTACGACCTTCCCGCGAAGTTCTCGATGACCTTGAGCAGCGCGGAGTGGTCGAGCGACCCGTAACCCTGCGCGCGTGCCGCCGCGACCAGTGCGGCGATCTGGTTGGTGACCGGCAGTGCGACGTCGGCGGCGCGTGCCGCGTCCAGTGCGATGCCCATGTCCTTGTGGTGCAGGTCGATCCGGAAGCCGGGCTGGAACTCGCGCGCGATCATCGACTCGCGCTTCAGGTCCAGGATCCGGTTCGCCGCGAGACCGCCCGCGAGCACGTCCAGGCCCGCCTTCGGGTCGACGCCGGACGCCTCGAGCAGCACGATCGACTCGGCCACGAGGGCGTAGATGCCGCCGACCATCAGCTGGTTCGCGGCCTTCACGACCTGGCCGGCGCCGTGCGGTCCGACGTGGACGATCGTCTTGCCGACGACCTCCAGGAACGGCCTGGCGGCGGCGAAGTCGGCCTCGTCGCCGCCCACCATGATGCTGAGCGACGCCTGCACCGCGCCGGTCTGGCCGCCGCTGACCGGCGCGTCGAGCACGCGGACGTTCGACAGCTTCTTCGCGATCCCGATCGATGTGGACGGGCGGATCGTGCTCATGTCGATCAGCAGCGTGCCGTCGTCGAACGTGACCTCGTCGATCACCGCCTCGACCTGCGGGTGGTTCGGCAGCATCGTGATGACGACCTCGGCGCCGCTCACGGCCTCCTGTGCTGACGAAGCAGCCTTGCCACCGTCGGCAGCGAGCTTCTCCAGCGAGGCGGAGCTGAGGTCGAAGCCCGTCACGTCGTGCCCGGCGGCTACGAGGTGGGCCGCCATCGGGCTGCCCATGATGCCGAGTCCGATGAAACCGATCCTGGTCATGCGTTGTCCCTCCAAGCGAAGGAGTGGGTGACGGGCTTGTACTCGGCGCCGACGAAGCCCGTGTAGCCGTTGGCGCGGAGTTTCTGCAGGTGCCCGAAGAGGTCGAGCTCGCCGGTGCCGGGCTCGCCGCGTCCGGGAGCGTCGGCGATCTGCACGTGACCGATGCGGTCGACGTGGTCGGCGAGGAGGTCGAGGTCGTCGCCGTTCGTGGCGAGGTGGTAGAGGTCCGCGAGCAGCTTCACGTTGCCGCGGTCGATCTCGTCGATGAGCTCGAACGCCTGGTGGGCGGTCTTGATCGGGTACTTCGGCGCGCCGCTGAGCGGTTCGATCACGAGCTGGGCGCCGATCTCCGCCGCGACGTCGGCGGCGAAGCGGTAGTTGGAGACGGTCTGCGCGGTCGTCTCGAAGTTGCCGTGCAGCGCGTTGAGCGTGCGGCAGCCGAGGCGGGCCGCGATGGCCGCGGTGATCTCGACGTTCGTCCGGAACTCGGTCTCGCGGCCGGGCCAGCTCGCGAGCCCGCGATCTCCGGCCGGCATGTCGCCCGCGAAGAAGTTGAGGCCGACGAGGCGCACCTGCGCGTCGACGATGGCGTTCTCGAACGCCTCGATCTCCCGTGTCTCGGGTACGGCGTCCGCGAACGGCCACCAGATCTCGACCGCGTCGAACCCGGCGGCCCGCGCCGCTTGCGGGCGTTCCAGCAAGGGCAGCTCAGTGAAGAGCATGGACAGGTTTGCGTCGAACATCTTGGGCTGTTCCTTCCACATTGCGGAAGTTGGATTTCGCTCTATGGAGACACTAGACATCTCGCGCAGCCCGGGTCAAGAATGTGGAAGTTAGATTCCGCGATACAGAAACTTGGAGAGCCGTGGACAGCTTCAACAGCGCCCCGGAGGCCGAACTGCGACCTCTGCTCACCGAGTGCCTCGCGGTACCCCGCTGGATCGACGCGATGGTGGCGGGCAGGCCCTACGCGTCGATGGATGCTCTCCTCGCGGCTTCTTCGGTTGCCGCACAAGGACTTTCCGACGAGGAGGTGCTCGGCGCCATCGCCGGGCACCCGCGCATCGGCGAACGACAGAAGACAGGTGGGGTGTCGGCGAAGTGGTCGCGGTCCGAACAGTCCGGTGTGGACGCCTCCCAGGCTGATCGCCTGGCGGAGGCCAACGCCGCGTACGAGGATCGGTTCGGGCACATCTACCTGGTGTGCGCGACCGGCCTGAGCGGTGCGGAGATGCTCGGCAACCTGTCCAGTCGCATGGACAACCCGCCGGACGTGGAGCTCCGCGTCGTCAACGACGAACTCGCGAAGATCGCCGCCTTGCGGCTGCAGAAGCTGATCGGGAGCTGATTTCATGGCCATCGTCCTGGGCCCCAACCAGTACGGAAAGGCGGAGAACCGCCTCGTCACGGTGTCGCGCAACGGTTCCGTGCACACCATCAAAGACCTGACCGTCAGCACCTCGCTGCGCGGAGACCTCTCGGACACGCACCTGACCGGCGACAACGCCAAGGTGCTCGCGACCGACACGCAGAAGAACACCGTCTACGCCTTCGCCAAGGAGGCGCCGGTCGGTGAGATCGAGGACTTCGCGCTACGCCTCGGCCACCACTTCGTGGGCACGCAGGAGGCCATTTCCGGCGCGCGGATCCTGATCGACGAGCACGCGTGGGAGCGCATCGACGGCCACGACCACGCGTTCTCGCAGGGGTCGAACGAGAAGCGCACCACCGCCGTGACGATCGAGGGCTCTCAGGCCTGGGTCGTGTCGGGCGTACGCGACCTCGTGGTGCTGAAGTCGACGGGTTCGGAGTTCCACGGCTATCCGAAGGACCCGTACACGACGCTGAAGGAGACGAACGACCGCATCCTCGCGACGTCCGTGACGGCCCGCTGGCGTTACGCCGGCACGGACGTCGACTGGGCGAAGTCGTTCACCGAGATCCGGTCCGTGATGCTGAAGACGTTCGCGGACAAGCATTCCCTGTCGTTGCAGCAGACGCTGTACGCGATGGGCGAGGCCGTGCTGAACGCACGGCCGGAGGTCGCCGAGGTGCGGCTCTCCATGCCGAACAAGCACCACTTCCTGGTGGACCTGAGCGCGTTCGGCCTGGAGAACGACAACGAGGTGTTCTACGCCGCGGACCGCCCGTACGGGCTCATCGAGGGCTCGATCCTGCGGGACGACGCTCCGGACGCGGGCCAGGCCTGGAGTACTTTGCCAGCCTTCTGAACACCACCGGGTTGAGCAGGCTCGCAGGCGTCGCGACCATGTGCACGACCCGGACGAAGCGGCGGAACAGGTCGGGGTCGTGCACGATCCCGGCCTGCCACTTCTTCAGGTACCAGCCCAACAGGCCACCGCGCTGGGTCTCCACCCAGCTGCGGTCGGCGTTGCTGGACATCGCCCACGGCCCCTTCGAGGCTTTCGCGATCTTCCGCTGGAACGCCCGGCACCCCTTGGCGCTGAAGTCCTTGTGCCGCCGGAACAACAGCGCCTCCATCGCGGCCACCGTGATCCCTTGCCCGTACACGGGGTTGAACGCGCACACGGCGTCTCCGACCGCCACGAGCCCGCCCGGCCAGTTCGCGACGTCCTCGAAAGCGTTGCGACGACTGGCCGTGCGCGCGAACAGGTAGACGGGCGTGAGCGGTTCGGCGTCGGCGAGCAACTTCGAAATGGGCACCCGCAACGAGTTCAGGAACTCCTGGTACCCGTCGAGGTCGCGCGGCGGGTGATCGCCGACAGCGCCCTGCGCGGTGACCATGATCCGGTCGCCCTCGACGCGCATCGCCGCGACCCCGCGCGGCAGATCCGGCGCGGACAGACTTTCCGCGTACACCACGGGAAAGTCGTCCGGCGCGGTGTAGATCCGGGTCGCGTAGCCGGTGCCCGAGTCGACCACCTCGGGCTCCGGCGTGGTGATCCCCGCTTCGGCGAGCCAGGCAGCCAGCTTCGACGACCGCCCGGACGCGTCCACGACCAGGTCCGCGTCGACCCTGCCGTCCCGCGTGAGCACGCCATCGACGTTGCCGTCGCGGAACGACAACCCGGTGATGTGCACGCCGTCCACGATCTCGGCGGTGACGCGCCGCCTGACGCAGGTCTCCAGCAGCGGACGGCTCAACGACAGCAGCGGCATGCCCATGTGCGTCGTGGCGAGCCAGCCGAGAGGGTTGAGGATCTGCATGTCCCCCGCGTCAGCGAGCACCGCGCCTTCCGCCACGAGTTCGTCGCGCAGTCCGGGAAACAGCTCTTCCAGGAGTTCGCCGCCGCGCACCAGCAGTCCGTGCGTGTGTCTGCCCTGCGGCACACCCGCTCGGTACTCGGGCTCGTTCGTCAGCTTGTCGCGTTCCAGGACAACGACTTCGTCGCACGTCTCGGTCAGCACCCGAGCGGCGAGCAAGCCGGCGATTCCCCCACCCATCACCACGGCCTTCATGCAGCCATCTAACCAGCGCTCAGCTGAGAGTCAGCGGTTCTCGCTCGTGCGCAACGACATCTGCTGATCACGCCACGAGTGGAACAGGTCCGCCTCGGAGTACCAGCCGACGCCGGTCGGCCGTTCGCCGGAGACCATGAACTCGATCAGCAGCTGCCGGAACAGGCCGAGCGGGACGCCGACGCCGGGCGGGAAGTCCGTGTACTTCTCGTTGACGTACGGCGCTTCCTCGGACCCTTTGGGCCAGCCCATGAAGGTGTTGTCGACGTAGTACATGTAGCCCCACGCGCCGCGCACGGCGAGCACGACGTTGTGGTCCGGGTCGCCCTCGGCCGTGAGGTCGCGGCCGAAGTGGTCGAGCGACCCGTCGTTGCACTCGGGCCGCCCCAGCAGCCTGATCAACGTGTCCACGTCCGCCTCGCACGCGACGACCTGGTACTTGTGCTCGGCAGCGTCGAGGTCGGGTAGCCCGGTCCACAGGCCCGCTCGCATGCTCATGCGAGCCACCCTGCACCCATTGCCCGCACTATTCGACACCCATTGACAGAACCACACGAACGGGTGATGACCCGATCAGCTCGATCGGGTGGCGAGCCCCCGCAGTGCTGACTCGTCCAGACCCGTCGCCACCTGCACTTCCACCGGATCGAGCGCACCGCAGTCCACCGCTCGGAGGAAGAACGATGACAGCGCCTGGGCGGTCGCCGGCTCGTCCAGAACGCCTCCTGAGACGTTCTGCACGTACGCCTTCAAACGTGCCGCGTCCGCTTCCAGACCTTCGCGGTAGAAACCGTAAACAGCCGCATATCGTGTCACCAGTTGTGCCGGGTGCAGGTCCCAACCCTGGTAGAAACCGTGTTCCAGCGACCGTCGCGTCAGCCGGTAGTGCGTGTCCCAGCCGTGCTTCTTCTGGTCGCCGACGGGCAGCACGTTGGTGGAGCCGTCCGAGAGGCGGACACCCGTGCCAGCAGCGGAAACCTGCATCACGTGCCGGGCGAAGTCGCACGCGCCGTGGGCCAGGTGCTGCTGCGCGGCGGAAAGCCCGCAGCCCGCCGTGTAGTCGTAGGTGCCGAAGTGCAGACCTGTCACCCGGCCGCGGCCCGCCTCGATGAACCGCGGGATGGCGAGACGGCCGGTGCTGTCCACGATGGACTGCGTGGTCTCGACCTGGATCTCGAACTTCAGGTCCTTGCCGAAGAGGTCGAGCACCTCCCCGAACACCTCGACCTGGTCGACTGATGTCACCTTCGGAAAAGTGATGACGAAACCTGGCGGAATCTCTCCCAGTGCTGTCAGGAAGATGTCCAGCGTGCGCAGTCCGCGCTCGCGCAACTCGGCCGTGTCGAACGACTTGATCCGCAGCCCGAACGACGGCGGCGCGGTGCCGTCGGCGAGCCAGCGCGACACGAGGTTCGCCGTGCTCTCGGCGTCCATGTCCTCGACGTCGTCCTCGGGCGCGCCGTAGCCGTCCTCGAAGTCGATCCGCAGGTCCTCGACCGGCTCTCGGCGGAGCTTGTCCTCGACGCGCTTCAGCACGCCCTCGGGCAGTTCCGGGAGAAGTTCCGGTTCGATCGACTCCAGCGCCTCGCGGCCCCAGTCGGCGATCGTGGACCCGATGATGCGACCGGCGGGCACGTAGCAGGTGTGCACGGGCTGACGGCCCGTCGGCCAGCCGCGTTCCACAGTGGACAGCCGCGCGGTCACCCGCGCGACGTCCTCCGGGGACAGCGATGTCTCGTACATCAGATGCGCTCGTACGCCGGCAGCGTCAGGAAGTCGACGAAGTCCTCGGACAACGCGACCTGCTCGAACAGCTCGACGGCCGCAGCGACGTGCGGGCCCTCCAGCTCGTTCCCGACCCGCGTCAGCACTTCCCGCACGGCGTCGGCGGTGACCTGCGTGCCGTCGTCGAGCACGACCTTGTTGTTGATCCACTGCCAGATCTGCGACCTGCTGATCTCCGCGGTGGCCGCGTCCTCCATCAGGTTGTGGATCGCCGCCGCGCCGTTGCCGCCCAGCCAGGACGCGATGTAGCGCACGCCGACGTCGACCGCGGCCTCCAGCCCGGCCCGCGTCGCCGCGCCACCCGCGGACTTGAAGTCGAGCAGTTGCTCGGCCGTGACGCTGACCTCCGGACGCTGCTTGTCGATCTGGTTCGGCCGGTCACCCAGCACCCCGTCGAAGATCTCGCGGCAAATCGGCACGAGATCAGGATGCGCAACCCACGACCCGTCGAAACCATCGTTCGCCTCGCGCGTCTTGTCCTCGCGGACCTTGCGCAACGCGTTCTCGGTGACTTCGGGGTCACGGCGGTTGGGGATGAACGCGGCCATGCCACCCATGGCGAACGCCCCGCGCTTGTGGCACGTCTTCACCAGAAGCTCGGTGTACGCGCGCATGAACGGCGCCGTCATCGTCACGCTGTTGCGGTCCGGCAGCACGTAGTCCGCACCCGCGTCACGGAAGTACTTGATGACGCTGAAGAGGTAGTCCCACCGACCGGCGTTGAGCCCCGACGCGTGGTCACGCAGTTCGTAGAGGATCTCGTCCATCTGGAACGCGGCCGGAATCGTCTCGATGAGCACCGTGGCCCTGATGGTGCCGTGCGGAACGCCCTTGAGCTTCTGCGCCGTCGTGAAGACGTCGTTCCACAGCCGTGCTTCGAGGTGCGACTCCATCTTCGGCAGGTAGTAGTACGGCTTGCCGAGTTCGGCGTTGTGGAAGAAGTGCAGTCCGAAGTCCACAAGCGCGCCAACGGCGTTCTTGCCGCCGAACTGGAGGTTGCGCTCGTCGAGGTGCCACCCGCGCGGCCGCACGACGATCGCCGGGTACGGCCCGCCCTTGAGCTTGTACTCCTTGCCCTCCGGCGAGGTGAACTCGATCGTCTCGCGCGCCGCCTCGTACAGGTTCACCTGCCCCTGCACGACGTTGTCCCAGTGCGGCGTGTTCGCGTCTTCGAGGTCCGCGAGCCACACCTTCGCCCCGGAGTTCAGGGCGTTGATCGTCATCTTGCGCTCGGTGGGCCCGGTGATCTCGACGCGCCGATCCCGCAGTGCCTCCGGCGCTTCAGCCACCTGCCACTCACCGTCACGCACGTGCTGCGTCTCGGGCAGGAACCCGAGGGGCCGGCGCTCCTTGCGAAGGGCGAGCAACTCGTCCCTGCGGGCGGCGTGCGCCTCATGCAGCTTCGCGACGAACTCAAGAGCCTCTTCGGTCAGGACCTGCACCTGGATCCACCTCTCTCGGTTTTGCTGTGTGGACTATAGTTTTTGCATTGCGGAACTGCAATGAGAGGAGCCGCACGTGTCCACTGGTGGCGTGCAGTCCTTGCAAAGAGCCTTCGACCTGCTGGAACGCCTGGCAGACGCAGGCGGCGAAGCCTCACTTTCCGAGCTCGCGGCATCGTCGGGCCTACCGCTGCCCACGATCCACCGCCTGATCCGCACCCTTGTCACGCTGGGCTATGTGCGCCAGAACAGCAACCGGCGCTACACCCTCGGCTCGCGCCTGATCCGCCTCGGCGAGACCGCCTCACGCCAGTACGGCACGTGGGCACGCCCACTGCTGTCGCAACTGGTCGACTCGGTGGAGGAAACGGCGAACCTCGCCGTGCTGGACGGCGACGAGGTCGTCTACGTGGCGCAGGTGCCGTCGAAGCACTCGATGCGCATGTTCACGGAGGTGGGCCGCCGCCTGCTGCCGCACGGCACCGGCGTGGGCAAGGCGATGCTCTCGCAGCTGCCGCGTTCGGACGTGCGCGCGCTGCTGGAACGCACGGGCCTGCCCGCGTACACGTCGAACACGATCACGGACGCGAGCGAACTCTTGGACTCGCTCGACGAGATAGCGGAGCGCGGGTTCGCGCTGGACGAGTCCGAGCAGGAGTTGGGCGTGCGGTGCATCGCGGTGCCGGTGATCGGCGGCCCAACGCTGGCCGCGGTGTCGGTGTCAGGCCCAGAGGGACGACTGACGAAGGACGCGGTAGCCAGAATCCTGCCGGAGGTACTGGCAGTCGCGAAGCGACTGGCAGACCAGGCCGCAACCGCCTAGGCAACACAACTCACCCGCGATGCCGAAGGCGAGCCGTCCTTACCAAACGGGCTGGGCGGTGGGGTCCCGTCACGAGTCGCGCCACAGCTCTTGCTGCATCAGGTCAGGGGTGTCAA
>NZ_JBIRVV010000031.1:0-56583 GCF_044387305.1 Lentzea sp. NPDC020367
CCTTCAGCATCGACACAGCTTCACCGAACATCGGGCCTTTCCACCTCCTCTCGCCACGGCGGCTTGACTTTCAAAAACCTGAGATGTCTTTCTGCATCAGCTGGATCAGCGGCTTGTGGGGGAATCGGAGGTTGGGGTGGGCGTTTCGGGGTGAGGGCGGACGGGGGTGGGTTGTGGGCGGATGTTCGGGGAGGGCGGGCGATTCGGGTATTGGGCGGCAGATTCGGGGTGAGGGGCGGGTGGTTGGGATTGAGGGCGGACAGGTTGGGGTTGAAGACGGACGGTTGGGGTGGTGAGCGGCAGGTTCGGGTTGAGGGCGGAAGTTTGGGTTGAGGACGGGCGGCTCGGGGTGAGGGCGGATGGCTTGGGGGTGAGGGCGGACGGTGCGGAGTGAGGGAGCCGCGCCTGGTCGGAAGGTGGTGGCGGGGTGGGGTGATGCGGTGGCAGCGGTCAGCCGGGTGCCGTCGCTGCGGATTCCTCTGAGGCGCCAGGGGCAGTCGCTGCGGAATTGTTGAGGCGCCAGGGCTGTCGCTGCGGATCCGTTGAGGCGCCGGGTGCCGCTTGAGGGACGGTGGCGTGGTGAAGCGATGCGTCGGCTCGATGGTTGTGGCGATGGATTCCGTGCCTGCGGATCCGTGACGGGTTGGGCGCAGGTGTTCGTGACGCGGGCGCGGGGCAGCCTGGATCGCGGCAGTCGCGGGCCGGAGTTCGCCGGTCGGTGGCGAGAAGCAGCCGTGCGCTGACGTCGAGGGATCCGTTGGGGCGCTGGGGTTCGGCGCGTAAAGGCGCGGGAGGCAGCGCGGCTCGGATCGACTGCGGCGGCGATGTGCGAGGCCGGGTGCGTCGGCCGTGGACCCGTTGGGCGCTGTGCGGTCCGGGCGCGGTGGCGTGTGGGCGCGCGGAGGGCGTGGCGGCTCGGGTCCTGGGGGACGGGTACGTGGTGAGTGGGTGGGCGGCCGTGGGGCCGCCCCTGCCCGGAGGGTCAGCGGTGGAGTTTCGGCTTGGAGCGGTTGGCCAGCAGGGTCACGCCGGCGCCGGCGAGGCCTACCTGCAGGGCCAGTTCGATCCAGTCGATTCCCGGGGTGTTCGCGACGCCCAGGACCGTGGCGGCCGCGGTGCCCAGCAGGGCGGCGACGATGCCTACGAGGATGGTCGCGAGCAGCGAGACGTGTTGCCTGCCTGGGATCACCAGGCGGCCCAGACCGCCGATGATGGCTCCGAAGAGCAGCGCGGTGAACAAGCCGCCGATTTCCACTGTTTACCCCCTGAGACTCTGGTGCCTGCTACTCCAGAGTGCGCCGGGCGCGGGCCTCGCGAATCAGGTCTTTCCCTGAGTGGCCCCTGACTTTCCCCCTAGCAGCACGGCGGCTGTGGCGGAGAGTTCGCGGCCGGGCACGTCCGGATCGCAGCCCACCCTGGCCAGGCGGGCGCGGATGGCCGTGGGGGAGCGCTCCATGGTGTCGGCCAGGGACCTGATGAGGGTGGGGGAGGGCAGGTCGGTCGGGGTGAGCCAGGTGGTGCGCAGGTCGGCGTCGAGGGACTCGGTCCAGGGCTGGTTGGCGTTCGCGTGGCGGGACGAACGGCTGCGCAGGCGCGTGTGGGCGCTCAGCACGCGGCCGAGGAGCTTGCCGATCGTGGTGCCGCCCTCGACCGGCAGCCGCAGACGGCCGTCCGCGACCACCTCGCCCGAGTCGAGCGAGCCCAGCAGGTCGAGCACCATCGATTCGTCGGAGTCGGTCGTCGCGCTCAGCCGGTAGTTGACCTCGCCGAGCTTGATCTCGTTGTGGAAGGTGGATGTCATGGGGTCGACGTTAGGGAGGGGGTCTGACTCTTTTTCCGGGGTGGACCGCCGGGGCGGCCTTTGAGCGCGGGGAGTTCACTCGAAGGGGTGGGGGTCACGCCTGGCCGGACGTCACGGCGCTTCTGCCGCCACCGATGTCGGCGCGGTCGGCGGCCGCCCGCCCCGCTCCCCAGCCCGCGGCGGATCGCACCGTCACGCGTGAGGTGCGCGTGCGCGTGAACATCTGCTCGAACAACGTGTCCACGGCCTGCTTGCGGTCCGCGAGCACCGGCAGCAGCCGCTCGTCCGAGACGATCGGGTCGTCCGGGGACGCCGGCACCGCCGCCATCGCCTCCAGCCGCTCCCCGATCCGCGACGCGTACGCCACCAGGAACGCCTTCCGGAACGGCCGTGAGCGCGCCTCACTGCCCTTCCCAGCCGGTCCGCCGATGGCCACCATCGCCCGTGTCGCCTGCACGAGCAGAGACGTCGACAGGAGCTCCACGCTCTCCAGGTCCACCTCGTCACCCACGAGAGCGATGAACCCGAACCCGTCGTAGGCCACCGCCCGAGAGCGGAACGCCTCCGCGACCACGTGCACGAGCTGCGACTTCTCCTTGAAGTAGCTCTTGTCCAGCCACATCCGCCGCGACGTCGCCTCCGCCGGCAGGTCCGCGTCGAGCATCGCCCGCTCCAGCGCGTGCCGGTTCATCAGCTCCTGCGCCTTGGCCGACAGCGCCTCCGCCTCTTCGGGGAACGCCGTCGACTCGGCCTTCGCGAGCAGCCCCCGGACCCGGTTGAGCACCTTCGGGTCCAGCCCCGCGCGCACGGCGGACATCAACACGTCGCCCGGCAACGGCAGGATCTGCGGCAACGAAGGCAACCGCCCGAGAAACTTCAACAGGTCAGCGGCCGTGCGATTCGCATAGGCCCGTGTCTCGATGTGACGCGTCGCCCACGCCTCCAGCAGCGGCCCCTCCCACCACACGGAGGCGCCGATCTCGTCGAGCTGACGCTGCCACCGCGGATGCACCGTCGCCTCGTGATGCGGCGAACAGGACAAAGCGATCACGTCCACCACGAGGGACGCGGCCGACTCGTCGAGCGAACGCGACACGATCTCGCGAAGGTCGTACGGCAGCCAGCCGCGCTGCCAGAGCGCGTCGACCGCTTTCACCAGTTCCACGCCATGCAGTATGAGACGTCCGCCATGTGCAAAGGTCGGGGACCACCTGGTAGACACGGGATGTGATCGAGCTCCAGTTCCGCGGCCGGACCGTCGTCCGCGACCACGCGCTGGTGATGGCGATCATCAACCGCACCCCGGACTCGTTCTACGACAAGGGCGCCACCTACGCCGAGGACGTGGCCATGGAGGCCGTGCACCGCGTCGTGGACGAGGGCGCGGACATCGTGGACATCGGCGGTGTGAAGGCGGGCCCCGGCGATCTGGTCGACTCCGGCGAGGAAGTGCGTCGCGTCGTGCCGTTCATCGCCCGCGTGCGCGCCGCCTACCCGGATCTGATCATCAGCAGCGACACCTGGCGCGCCGACGTCGGCCGGCTCGTCTGCGAGGCCGGTGCCGACCTGCTCAACGACACGTGGGCGGGCGCGGACCCGCAGCTGGCCGAGGTCGCCGCGGAGTACGGCGCCGGCTACGTCTGCTCGCACACGGGCGGTGCGCGGCCCCGCACGCGTCCGCATAGGGTTAGTTATCCGAACCTCGTCGCGGACGTCATCGCGGAGACGACGACGCGCGCGGAGAGGGTGGTCGCGCTCGGTGTGCCTCGCAAGAGCGTGCTGATCGACCCCACACACGACTTCGGCAAGAACACATGGCACAGCCTCGCGCTGGTGCGGCACACGGACGAGCTGGTGGCGACCGGGTGGCCGGTGCTGATGGCGTTGTCCAACAAGGACTTCGTCGGGGAGACCCTCGGCGTGGAACTGCACGAGCGCGTCGAGGGCACCCTCGTCGCGACCGTGATCGCGGCGTTGGCGGGCGCCGCGGTCTTTCGCGCGCACGAGGTGGCGCGCACCAGACGAGTACTCGAGTCCGTCGCTCGACTCTGAGCTGGAGGTAACAGGTGGACGACGTCTTCGCCCGGTTTTCGGACGACCGGTGGGACGACTTCCTCGACGAACTCGACAAGATCCGCGTGAGCGTGGTGGATCCCGCGGAACGGCAGCAGATGAAGGCGACCGCGCGCCGCGACGCACGAGAAGCGGGCTCCCAGCCGTTGCTCGTGCGGATGGCTCTCGCGGACCACTACCTGAACCTGCTCGCCATCGGTGTGTGGGCGGGCGACGAGAGCTGGCGTGCCGATCTGCGTGACCTGGTCGTCTCTCTCGTGCCCGAGGACGACGAGTCACGTGACGACGCCCTGCTGAGCTCTGTCATCGCCGTGGTGCTCGCTCAGTTGCTGCAGGACGCACGGCTGCGCGGCGGTTCCGAGGCCGATGTCATCGCACGGTCGGCGTGGGAGAAGGCCCAGGAGTGGGCGGCCTACGCGGAGGACCGGCACGTCGAACGGCTCCTGCACGCCTCCACCGAGGCCGGTGCGCGCGTCGTGACGGAGTCGGAGGTGCGGGAGGTCGTCGAACTGGCCACGGCCGCGGCGGACGACCAGCACGCCGAGACGATCGCCGCGCTGGAGACCGAGGGATTCACCGCGGAGTTCATGAACGGCGTGTGGGTGGTCGAGGGCGAGTTCCGCAACGCCGTGCGGGCGGCTGCGCGCGCGATCACGCTCACGGGCCACGGCTGCGTCCTCGCGCGCAACATTCGGTCATCCGCCGTGATGTTGTGGCACGAGAACACTCTCGCCATGGCGGACTCGAAGGTGCCGCGCTGGCGCGTCTACCCGATCCTCGCGCCCGTTACGCCGCAATCGAAGTTTTCGGGCGGTGAAGGCCTCCCGTTCACCCGCGAGACACACCCGTTGGCACCCGCTCCGGAAGTCGTGCGCCGGTTGGCGGACGCCGTTGGTGTCAACCTGTCCCATCTGCTGGCTGCATTGCGGTGAAAGGGTGATCTTTGCCTTTCCGCTACCTCGACTCGTTATCTTGGTGTCATGCCCAGATTTGCCGAGTTCGATGTGGAAGGCCTGCGTAAATCCAGCGCCGTCGCCGACTTTCCCTGGTCAGAGACGTGGGTCACGTTGATCCGCGTTGATGCCAAGGGAGTTGTGCGGCAAGCCAAGTCGTTGACTGAGAAAGCTTCTTTGCTGACGGTCGCGTCAGACAAGGACCTGGTCATCGCGTCCTGCCCCGAGATTTACGCGGTCGACGACCTGGTGGCGGCTCGTGCCGCTGTCAGGGCTTCGGTCGCACGCGAAATGATCCCAAGCCTCGGATGAATGACTCCCGCCACTCGGGCTCAGCGGCGAGCACGAGTTCCGGGAATCGTCGAAGGAGCGTTCCGAACGCGATCTCGCCCTCGATACGCGCCAGCCGCGCCCCCACGCAGTAGTGGATCCCGTGACCGAACCCGACGTGTGGGTTTCGACCCAGCTGCAGCACGTCCGGATCGGAGTACCGGGACGGATCCCGGTTCGCCGCCCCAAGTGAGACGGTGACCTGCGAAGATCTCGGAATCGTGACCCCTCCGATCACCACGTCGGCAGTGGCGACACGACCCAGGCCCACAGCGAACGGACCGTCGTGGCGCAGGAACTCCTCGACGGCCTCCGGAATCAGGATCGGATCGTCGACCAGCGACCGCCTCAGGGCGGGATCGCGCAGCAGGGCGAGCAGGCCGCTGCCGATGAGCTGCGAGGTCGTCTCATGCCCTGCTGTGATGAGCAACACAAGGGTGTTCACGAGGTTCGGTTCGTCGCGGAGCTCGGTGATGACGTCGTCACCGGGCTCTTTGGTGTGCACGAGGTCCTGCGCGTAGGTGGCGAACCTGCCGTAGGCCTCGGCCATGGTCGCCGGTGCGAGCAGCTCCGCGGTCAGCTTCCGGACCTCGTCTCTGTCCTTTTCGGGCACACCCAGGAGTTCACAGATGACGGTGATCGGCAGCGGATAGGCGAACGTCTCGACGACGTCCACCTCCTCCGCGCCCTCCCACGCGTCGAGCAGCTCGTTGGCGATCTCCTCGATGCGCGGCCGTAGCGCCTCCATCCGCCGTGTGGAGAACGCGCGCGCGACGGGCTTGCGCAACCGGGTGTGCTCCGGCGGGTCGGTGTGGTTCAGCATGCCGCCGGGCATGATGGCGCTGCTGAGGTCGGGATGCCCGAGTGCCTGCACGACGTCGTCGTAGCGGCTGATGATCCACGACCTCTGGCCGTCCGGGGTCTCGATCAACGCGGGCCCCCGCGCGCGCCACTCGTCGAAGTACGGGGTCGGATCGGTGAAGAAGCTCATGCCGTCATCGTGGTGTTCGCGCTGGTCAGGGGCATGAGTAGGCGATCACCCATCTTGGTGGCGGGGATCACCTAGCCTGACGGGGTGGGGTGGCCGTTCGTGGGGAGGGACGCCGAACTCGCCGCGGTCCGGCGTGCGCTGCGTGGTGCGGGGCTGATCGTGGCTGGTCCTGCCGGCGTGGGCAAGACACGGCTGTTGGACGAGGTCGGGTGTGACGTCCGGTTGCGTGCGACAGCGGCGATGTCGGAGATTCCACTGGGCGTGATGGCGCCCTTCTTGCCGTCGGCCGATCCCTCGCCGTTGGCGATGTTGACCGCTGCACGGACCGCGCTGCGCGATCGCGTCGTGGTGGTCGACGACGTTCATCTGCTCGATGACGCGTCGGCGGCACTGCTGCACCAGCTCGTGCATCACCGGGAAGCCGTCGTGGTGGCGGCCCTGCGGTCGGGCGAACGCGCGCCGGATCCCGTGGTGGCGCTGTGGAAGGACGAGCTGCTGCCGCGCATCGAGCTCGAGCCGCTCGGACGCGCCGCGGTCGTCGAGGTGCTGGAGACAGTGCTCGGCGGCGTGCTGGACAGCGCTACGGCCGATCGGTTGTGGACGGCGTCAGCGGGAAACATGTTGCTGCTGCGAGAGATGCACTTCGCCGCGCAGTGGGTGTCGCACGGCGGTGTGTGGTCGTTGGACGGTCCACTGCCGTTGTCGCCACGGCTGGTTGAGCTGATCGAGGCGCATCTCGCCGCGGTACCCGCCGAGGAACGCCGGGTGCTGGAGCTGCTCGCGTTCGGCGAACCGCTGGACCTGGCCGCGTCGGAAGCGTTGGACGGGCTCGTGACCGTGACCGATGACGGACTGAGGCTCGCGCATCCGTTGTACGGCGAGGTGTTGCGCGCGCAGTGCCCTCCGCTGCGCAAGCGCAACCATCAGCGGTACCTGGCTTCTGTGCTCGACGATCCGTTGCGAGTAGCTGTGTTGCGTCTGGACAGCGGTACGGCAGACGATCCCGCACAGCTGCTGCAGGCCGCTCTCCTGGCTGCCTCGACAGGTGGAGTCGTTCTGGCGGAACGACTTGCACGCGCCGCGTGGTCTGTCGGTGGTGGTGTGGAGGCCGCACGGCAGTTGGCGTACGTGCTGGTGTTCACGGATCGCGCGGAGGAGGCCGAGGAGATCTTCGCGCGAGTCGCGACCGACGACGACCCGATCGAGGTCCGCACCATGCGGGCGATGAACCTGGGGTGGGGGCTCGGGCGCACCGAGGAGGCAGCCGAGATGATCGTCATGCCGGCGGGCCGGGCCGCGCTCCTGTACTTCGCCGGCAGGTACGACGAGGCCCGCGCACTGCTCTCGGACTCCGATCCTGGTGAGGCGGCGATCCTCGCGATGATCGACGTCGTGCAGGGCAGGTACACGGGGCCGTTCCCGATCGTCCCACCGAACCCCGATGTCGGGCTGGGCGCCGAGATGAACGCGTTCTCCGAGGTGTTCGTGCACGCCTTGCACGGTGAACTGGTCCGTGCGGATCGTCTTGCCGTGCAAGCACATCGGGAGAAGGCCGAGTGGGATTCCATGCGGTCGAGCTGGGCTGTTTCGTGTGCAGGCCTGGCACGGGCAGGTGGCCGTTTGCTCGAAGCGCGGCGCCTGCTGCGAGAGGCGCGGCCCGTGCAGCCGTTCGTACAGCTCTGCGAACTCGCCCACGTGGAGGCGTTGCTGGGCAACGACGCGCGTTCGCTGCTCGCTGAAGCGGAAGAGCTGGCGCCGCCGGGAATGCGCCCGTACGGCATCGGGCTGTGGCAGGCGCGGATCTGGGCGGGCGGGACTTCGCCGTTCGAGGCGGCCGAGGACGCCAGGGCGCACACCGAGTTCGCCGCCGAGGCGGTGTTCCTGCACGAGGCCGTCCGGCTCGGCCACGCCTCCGACGCCCTGGAACGACTGCGCGAGCTCGCCGCCACGACGACCGGACTGCTGGTCCCGGTGTACGCCGCCCATGCGGAGGCGTTGGTGCGCAACGACTCCGCGGCGCTGCAAGAGGTGGCCGCGCGGTTCGAGCAGGCCGGGTACCTGCTGTTCGCGGCAGAAGCGGCCGCTGAGTCGGGCAACCGGGCGTTGTTCGCGCGGTTGGTGAGGCACTGCGAGGGCGCGCGCACGCCCGCGTTGGCGAGGATGACGCTGACACCGCTCTCCCGCCGTGAGCGCGAAGTGGCCGTGCTGGCCGCACGAGGACTGACGAACAAGGAGATCGCCGAGTCATTGGTGATCTCCGTGCGGACCGTCGACAACCACCTGTCCAACGCCTACGCGAAGCTCGGCATCGCGACCCGCGGTGAGCTCGCGTTGGTCCTTACGGATGACCTCGGCGGACGGGGATAACGCTCGGCACGGGTCCGAACGACAGGTCCGGCATGAGCAACGGGTACGCGGTCGTCGACGTCGAGACCACCGGACTTTCGCCTGGTCAGCACCACCGGGTGATAGAGGTCGCCGTCGTGCACCTCGACGCGTCCGGCCGCCGCGTGGACGAGTGGTGCACGCTGGTCAACCCGCGCCGCGACCTCGGCGCCCAGCACGTGCACGGCATCAGCGCCGCGGACGCCCGGCGCGCACCCGACTTCGCCGGCATCGCCGGTGAGCTCGCCGCGAGGCTGTCGGGACGGGTGCTCGTCGCGCACAACCTGTCGTTCGACCTGCGGTTCCTGCGGGCCGAGTTCGAGAGGCTCGGCCACGAGCTCTTCGCGGAGGGGCTCTGCACGATGGACCTCGCGGGCCGGTACCTCGGTGCCTCGTCGCGGTCGCTCGCCGCGTGCTGCGAGTTGGCCGGCGTGCCGATGGGCACCGCGCACTCCGCGCTGCACGACGCGCGGGCGTCCGCGGGGCTGCTGGCGCGTTGCCTGGACCATGTCGGGGACGTGGAGCCCGTGCGGCTGACGGTGCCGCGCACCCTGGACGCATTCGCCGTGCAACGCAGCCACCCCCACGGAGCCGAACACCACTTCCTGGCGAAGCTCGTGCGGCTGCTGCCTCGCGTGGAGACCGCGTCGGGCGACGAGTACCTCGACGTGCTCGACCGGGCGTTGGTCGACCGGCACCTGACCCAGGAGGAACAGGAAGAGTTGCTCGAAGTGGCTCGTGCGCTCGATCTCGGCCTGCCGCAGGTGATGGAGCTGCACCGCGGCTACCTCGCCGCGCTCGCCGACGCCGCCTGGGAGGACGGCCGGGTGACCGCCGACGAGGAGGCGGACCTGCGGCTGGTCGCGTCGTTGCTCGGTGTGGACGTCGGCGACGCGCTGCGCAGGCCGGTCCGGCTCTCGCTGGGCGACCTCGTCGTCTTCACCGGCCAGATGCGCGAGGGCCGTGACGTGTGGGAGAGCCGGGCGCTGTCCGCCGGGCTCACCGTGAAGGCGGGCGTGACGAAGAGGACCGCGGTGGTGATCGCGGCGGACCCGGACTCCATGTCGGGCAAGGCGGACAAGGCGCGCACGTACGGGATCCCGGTGGTGTCCGAGGACCTGTTCGCGGGTCTGCTCGGTCAGCTGAGCGGGTCGGCATGAGCGCGATGGACCGGGTGGCCGCGCTCATCCAGGAACGCAACCGCATCGACGCCGAACTGTCGACGTGCATCGGGCGGCCCGCGTTGACCGGGCACCTCGGCGCGTGGATCGCGGCGCAGGTCTTCGGAATCAGCGACGGCAGGCTCGGCGACGGCCGGACCGTGGGCGTGCGGTGGAACACGAAGTGGGAAGGCCTGCTGGACCTGAAGGAGAAGGGGCCGGACCTGTATCTCGTGCTGGCCGGGCCGAAAGCCGAGCCGGCCGGTTCCCGGGGCACGACCAGGCCGTTGGTCGTTGACGCGGTCTACCTGTTCGACGGCGCGGCCGTGGTGGCCGACCTTCAGTCCCGTGGCCTCAAGATCGGCAGCTCGTCCAGCGTGCGCACGGAACTGTGGGAGGCCGCGGAGATCTACCCGCGGCGCAACCCGTCGTTCCCGCTCACTTCCGAACAACGCGAACTACTCGCACTGCTCGGTAGTTAGTCATCGGCCGTGAGGCTGTGCCCGTCCCATGTGAAGCGCACGGTCGTCACGGCGTCGTCCCCGTCCGTGCCGGTCGTGAGCTGGTGGATCGCGATGCCGGTCAGCTCCCGGTAGTCGCACCACTCGTGGTCCGACGTGAGCACCAGGTCGAGGTCGAAGTTGACCAGCAGTTCCAGCAGCTGGCCGCGGTTGGTCGCGTCGACGCCGACGAAGACCTCGTCCAGCAGGATCAGGCGGGGTGCGGTCGGCGTGGCGTGGTAGTGCGCGGCCGCTGCTGCGAACAGCGGGAGGTGCAGCACGATGGCCTTCTCGCCGCCGGACAACGCGCCGTGCACCCGTTTGGTGACGGGGACCCAGCCTTCGCCCCTGTCCACCTTCACGACGAACTGGTGCCACGTCGTGTAGTCGAGCACCTGGGCGAGTTGTTGTTCCCAGCCCGTTGCGGAGTCGTGCGCGCGTGCCTCTTCCACGCGCTCGCGGAAGAACTGGTGCAGCACCTCGCGTTCGGCGTCGTTCAGGTCCGATCGCAGCAGGAGGTCGCGGGCCTCTCGCGTGCCCGGCGGTAGCTGGGGATCGACCTGCCAGTCGAGCTGCACGCGGATGCCGGACGCGGTTTGGACGCGTTCCAAGCGCTGGTTCATGATGCCGACCAGCTCGGACGCGCCCTGGATGCGCTGGGCGATGTGCCTGCGCGTGTCGCCGGTGAGGGTCTGGTCGAAGAGGTCGCGTTCGACGTCCGTGATGTGCGTGCGCACGCGGTCGCGTTCAGCCTGCAAGGTCTGAAGCAGGGCGTGCGCACCCATGCGCGTGCCGTCCAGCGTCGCGGTCAGCACCGTCACGTCGTCGTCGGGGTCGAGCGACAGGTCGATGCGGCCCGCGAGCTGCTGACGGGCCTGGTGCACGGCGAGACCGAGCCGGGACTCGAAGTCGCGGATCAGGCGCGGATCCACCACGTCCTCGGGCACCTCACCGGCGTCCGCGGGCAGGTGTCCGCTGGTCAGGTGCCGGTAGCGGGCCTCGGCCGCGTCGTGCGCGACGGCGGCCTCCGCGGCACGTGAGGTGTCGAGCTTGCGCTTTTCCTCCAACGTGCCGAGTGTGCGCGCCAGACCCGTTTGCTTGTCCTGCAGCATTTCGCGTTCCTCGGTCAACGCGAGTGCCTTGGTGCGCAACGAGATGAGCTGCTGGTCGAGGGCGTGGAACTCGGAGCCCGCTGACCGTTCGACGGTCTCCAGCGTGATGGTGAGGTCGGCGGCTTCCTGGTGACGGGCGGCCGACGTCTCCTCGGCCTCGTCGGCCAGCGTGCTGCTGAGCGAGGCACGGTTGCCGGCGTCGATCGACAGCGCCTCTGCTGCGAAGGCGTCGTGACGGTCGTCGAGCCAGCGGTGGCCCGTGGTGCCGAACGCGGACAGCGCCTCCACGTCGGGCACCTCGGTGCTCAGGCTGTACCGCGCGACGGCGGCCTCCGCGTCGGCGACCCGCCTGGTCGCGGCCGCGACGGCGTCCTTCCTGGCCGCGCACCGCAACTGGGCCTTCGTGCGCTGGTCCTCGGCGATCTCGATCGGGTCGGCCGAGGGTTGCCTGGCCAGTTCGCCCGCCAGGGTCGCGCGGCGCACCGCGATCTGGTTCAGCGCGGCGTCCACACCGGACAGGTCGGTGGCGAGCTGCTCGATCAGGCCGGTGAGCTCGGCGATGCGGCCCGCGCGGGCGCGTTTGCGCGCATCCGCGCCGATGTAGGTGGGGAAGGGCTTGGACCAGCGGCCGTGCGCGTTGGCCAGGCGCCACGTCCCGTCCGCGCCGATCGCGATGGCGTGGCCGGTGGCCGTGTCGCCGAACGCGATGCCTTCCAGGAACCGGTGACAGCGCTCGTCGTCGGTGACGAGCACCTCCAGCAGCGTGTAGCCGGGAGCGGGAGGCGCCAGCGTCGGTTCCACGAAACGGTCCTGGTCGGGGAGGAGACCGAACGAGTTGTCCGCCGCGAGCCACGCGTCGAGCAGGCCGGAGGCCTCCAGCGCCGCCTCGACCGCGGCGCACACGGCCGGCGGCGTGCCAGGACGGAAGTCGACCAGACGCCACAACGGAGCGCCCGCCGCGGAAAGGCGGTAATCGCCGGCGCGCGTGTACGGCGCGGGTGGCGGCACGTCGACCTGATTGGCGAGCTTCTCGCGGATGGAGTTGTACTGCGAAAGCTGGCTGTTCAACGCCGTGCGCGTCTCGTCCAGGCGCGCCTCGATGCGGCTGAACTCCTCGCGGGCGAGAGCGGCGGCCTCGACGATCTCGCTGTGCTCGGACACGTTCAGCTCAGAGCAGCCGTGCGCCCACGTCTCGAAGTCCGCTCCGAACTTCGCAAACGCTTGCTCGAACGCCTGCTGCGCCGCGATCTCCGCTTCCGTGGCGAGGTCGAGCTCGTCGCGGGTCTCCTCAAGCCGTTGGCGTGCGGCGTCCCGTGCGTCGACTGTTCGCCCATGCGCGGCGACGGCACGCAGGATCGACGTGATCTCGGCGGAACGGGACTCGACGGCGGCGGTGAGCAGCTGCCGTCCCGCCCGCGCGTCCGCGCCCGACTCGATCTCCTCGAAGACCGACGGCATGCCGGCCCGTTCGGCAGCTTCCCGTGCCTGCACGGCGGAACGTCGCAGCTCATCGGCTCGTGCGGCCGCATCGGACTTGGCCTGCGCGGCTTGTTCCTCCTCGGCAACGGCCCGTGCGCGCAGTTTCGCGGCGTGCCCGGCAGCCTCCGACGCGCGCAGGGTCGCGGCGGAAAGCTGTTGCCGCAACAGGTCGAGCTGCTTGCCCTCCTGGTACGCGGGCAGGTCGGAGATGCCGGAGATCTCCGCGTCGACCGCGCTCGCCTCACGCCCCAGCGCGGCGAGCTGGTCGAACGCCTCGTCGGTCAGCGTGATCTGGCGCTGGTAGCGCCGTTCGCTCATCCGCGCGGCCCGCGTCAGGTCCTCGAGCTGCTGGGTCGTCGACTCCAGTGTCCTTGCGGCCACTCCAAGAACGCGCTGGGCGTAGACGCGCTGCACGTCCGCGAGCCGTTCGGTGGTGGCGATCTCCTCGTCGAGGCGTCGCAGCCCCTCGCGCCGGCGGTCGAGCCGTTCGAACCCCTCGGCGATCTCGGTCAGATCGGACTGGTCCAGCGGCGGAAGTGCCTTGGACAGCAACGAGGACAGCACGCTCGGGTCGAGCCGCTCGGACAGCTTCGGCGTGCGCAGCTGCAACAGCGCGGTGATCAGCGAGTCGTACCGTTGCTCGGTCACGCCGGGGAACAACGTCGTGCGCACCGTGTGGCGGTAATCAGCCGGTGAGGCGTGCACAACGCCGTGTTCGCCGATCGCCGCAACGAGATCGGTCTTGGTCAACGGGCGCCCGGCCTCGTTCACCAGCGCCAGATCACCGACCCGCTGCGACGTCGTGAAGTACGTGGCGGTGACGTTCGACGTGTTCGTGGTGGCCTGAAGCCGCGCACCGCACGTGAACCACTGCTCGCCGTGCTGGAACTCCAGCCACACGTACCCGACGCGCGTGCTGCCCTGGTTGCCCTCGCCCATGAGGTTCCAGTGCATCGTGCGGTCCGCGCTGCCGAACGTCGACAGCCGGTGCGGACGCAGGTTCGCGTCGAACAGGTACGGCAGCAGCAGTTCGAGAGCCTTCGACTTGCCCGTGCCGTTGGGGCCTCTGAGCAGCAGTCTGCCCTGGTAGAACGAGAAGATCTCGTCGTAGTAGCGCCAGACGTTGATGATGCCGGCGCGGCTGGGTTGCCACCGGTCAGTCATTGGGCTCCTCGACCGCGTACCTGGCTGCGGCGGGCAGCCTGTGAACGGTGCCGTTCTTGGTGCGAGCGAGTCCGAACATCTCGAGCAGTTCGATCCCGTCCGCCGCGAGCCTGCCCGCGCCACCGTCCGACTGGTAGGCGTTGGCCCACGTGCGGAACTTCGTGAGCAGCTCGCGTGTCTCCTCGACCAGTTCCTCGGTGGTCGCAGGGCCTTGTGCCAACCGGTCGAGCAACAACAACGCGGCGACCTTCGCGTTGTTGTCGTCGTCCGGGAACCTCGTGTCCGTGGCGATCGCGTCCGCGTCCACCACGAGAAAACCCTCGGCGCGTTCCTCCAGCGTGCAACCGGCGAGCCCGATGCCCGTCTGGACGACCTTCCGCCCAGTCGGTGAGCCCAGGAACGCCAGCTGGCTCGCGGTCAGATCTTCCTTGTACACCACGGGATCGTCGATCAGCCTGCGCATCACGGAGTGCCGCTGCCACAGACTGCGGTGCGCGTTGTCGTAGCGGGTCTCCCTGGTGAGGTCCGCGATCGTGTCCACTGTGGAGGGCGGAACGGGCGCGGCCAGCAGGCGCGTGATGAGCGTCGGGTCCGCGCGGACCTGCTCGTCGGTCTCGACCGCGCCGTGTTCCTCGAGAAACGTCAGCACGTCGTTGAACGCGTTCCGGTCGCTGCGCCTGGCCGGGTCGAACTGGATGCCGTCAGTGGCCGCGTGCTTCGTGCGCGTCGTCAGCTCGTCGAGCGTCATCGTCGGCGTGGTCAGCAGTTCCGCGCACACGAGACACAGCAGGATGTACCGCCGCCGATCGAACGCCGGTCGCGTGCGGTCAGGCCGTTGCGTGGTCTTGAACAGACGCGCGTATCCGGCCCGTGGCTCGACGTGCACCCGCCAGCCGCAGTAGTAGTCGAACCACTTCGTGACCGGTTCGCGGCGCCTTCTGATGAGGTCGAACCCGTCGTGGTCCAGTGTCGCCGTCAGCAACGGACGCGCGAGCAGCAGACGGACACCACGCGCCACCTCTTCGCTCTCCAGCCGTGCGAGCTGGTTTCCCGTGCGGCTCATCGGCTCTGCACGTCGATCACGTAGTCGGGCCCGCTCAGCGTGCCCTTCTGGGTGGTCATGGTCGCCCAGCCACGCGCGTTGCGCAGGTTGATCTGCATCCGCCCGTCACTCGTGCCGGCGGTGCGCGTGCCGGTGCTGTCCGGATCGCTGCCGAGCGCCCGCCCGACCAGGTCGATCAGCCGGTGGAACGTGTCGTGGTCGAGGTTGGTGAGCGTGGAGATCCGGACCGCGCCGTCGGTCTGGATCTGCGACCAGGCGTGTTCGAGCTCCTCGCGCTCCCTCTGCGCCCGTTCACGGCGGTTGCGGCGCACCTCGTCGACGTTGCGAACCTTGCCGGTGGCGCCGATGTGCTCCTGCTTGCCGGTCGCGCGCAGCTGCGGCGACACGGGCACCGGCGGCGTGTTGTGCCACGCCTCGCCGCTCGGCATCAACTCACCGTCGGCGTGCGCGAGGTGCGCGTGCCGGGCCGGCCACAGTCCGAACGCGGCGTTGAACAGCTCGTGCGCCTCGTCCTCGGTCTCGGTCTTCGCGAACCACAGCGCCAGCGCCCGGAAGTCGGCCGCGGTGTTCGTCGGCTTGCGCTGCTCACTGATCCGGTCGAGCACCCGCAGCAACTGCACGATCGCCTTGCGCGACACGTCCTGCAACTCGTCGACGCGCGGCGGGTTGTCGTGAAACCAGCTCTTGAGGTTGCTCCAACGCTCTTTGCGCTGCTGAAGCCACAACTCGTCGCTCTGGTGGAGCCCGGCGCCGTTGCGCGCGCGTTCGTGCAACTCGGTCGCGTCGATGCTCGCGATGGTCTCGCGGATCTTCTGCTTGCGCGCGTCCAGGTCCGCGATGAAGTCGCGCAGGTAGGTGATCGTTGTGCGCTTGACGTCCTGGAACGTGGCGAGGTCGGTCTGCTCGTCCCGCAGGAGTCGTTGCAGGTCGGCGTTGAACCGCGTCGTGCCGGTCTCGAAGGCCTCGAGGTGCCCTTCGAGCTGGGTGAGTGCGGTGAAACTGCCGCGGTCGTCCAGCGGCTTCTGCAGCTCGTCGAGGTGGGCCGCGATGGCGTCGAGGACGGCGGTCTGCAGCGAGCCGTTGCTCGTGAGGGTGTCGAGCGCCTGCTGGAGGCCGGCACACGCGGCCTCGCCGAGCCTGGTGAGCCCGTAGCGCTGCTGCGTCGCGTCGAGCAGGCCCCAGCCACGCAGAGCGGTGAGGGAGGCCTGGAGGTCGTCGTCCGTCACCTGCTCGGACCAGCCGACTGCGCGGAGTCGTTGCTGCACGTCATCGGCCGTGAGGACGGTCTGCAGGCGCTCGTTCGCCACCCCGAACACGCGCATCACTGCAGTGTGCAGCTCCGCGTGGGCGGTCGTGGTGAAGCGGAACAGGTCCGCGGGCACCCGTGGAAACGTCGTCACCTGTGCCACCGTAGCTGGCGTTGTAGGGCTTTCGGGTGACAGGGCGGGCGGCCGATCCCTGTAACAAGATCCCGGTACCGACAGCTTGGTCAGAGCAACGACGCGTCACCTTGTTTAGGCGGTTTCCGGTAGGCGGGAGGAACAGGGAGAACTCCCTCGCGTTCGAGATCCGCGACAGTCACGAGAGGGCCGTTGACCACCTCGTTCAACAGCGCGTCCTGGTCGGGCTCGAGCCGCACGCACATGTCGAGGACGGCCAGCAACTCCAGCAACTCCTCGTCGAACTGCACCGTCCACCGCTGGGGATTGATGTTGTCCAGTTCGGACGTCCGTCTGCGGTGCTTGGGGTCGCTCCGCCGGTAACTCAGCCATTTGCGGACGACTGGCATGCCACCCGTCGAGTAGTCCCACACCGCGCGGCTGACCGGCCGGATCTGCCCGGCCGTGTCGAACAGGGTGTCCTCGCCGAGCACCAAGGTTTCGGTCGCTTCGTCCAGGTGAGCCGAACTCGGGATCTCGCCGTCTCCTGCCGGAACGGGTGTGACCGGGTGTGGCTTCGCTTCGTCCGGGATGCCGAGGGGCCTGCCGGCCTTTGGGTCCACCATCCGTTCGCCGAACGTGTGCAGCCAGATGACTCGACGACCGATCTCGACCGCTCGTCGCCACAGCTTTGTGTCCAGCGTGATCGGTATGCGGATGCCGGGAGTCTTCAACTGCTCTCGGAAAAGTCGGGTGTAGCCCGGATGGGCCGTCATGGCGGCAATGTAGGCCAGCAGGTCTTCGCCGGTGGCCCGCGTTCCCGTGAACCCCTGCAAGGTCTTCAGCAGCGCAGGAGCCACGTTCTGCACTACGCCTTGAGCGTCTCGGTAGAGCGGTAGTACTCGTCCACCTCGACTGTTGAAGCAGTGCATGTCGGGAACATGCGCGGTGAAATGCAGCGCGATGCCTTCGCTGAGCACATCTGCATGCTGCTCGGTCACGTAGACCTGGTGTGGAGCACTTACCTGCCACAGTTCAGGCCGGGGAAAGTCGATCATCCGGCGATCGTGGATCACCATCTGTCGATCGAAGCTCCGGAAGGCCAGGCGCACCATCTGCGGCACAGGTGTCGCCTCGTCGCCTATGGCCGCCATTCCTGCGGGGACGCCGGGTTGAGGGCGAACGCGACTGACGGTGGTGCGGTCTCGTGTTTCTTTGAACAGTGCGGCTTTGTCGCTTTCGTTCGCATGAATCAGACGTGCCCATCGTCGTACAAGGGTGTCGGTATCGGGTGCATAGACCCAGTTCCGATTAGGTTTGACGCCGGGCTGCTGCCACGGGAAGAGGTCGCCGAGGGGCGGGTAGGTCGCCCATGTGTCGTCGTTCGGCCGGAAGGCCGCCTGCCAGTCGGACGAGCAGTCCGTCCAGCCAGTGTCGAGGCTGAGGTTCGCCAGTTCGGCGAACTTCTCCGCCTGTGTTCCTGACAGGGCTCGGTAGTGCACTGTCGCCGGCGTCTCCGGCTGTGGATTACCGGTTCGGAGAAAGATGCCAATGCAGATCTTGTGCTGGGTGATGGGGAAGATCCTCGTGTTGGTGCCTGCACGGTGCTGCTCCGGCGACAGGTCGATGATCCAGCCCTCGTCGGCTGTTCGCCGGAGGTAGCTGCGCATACCGGCGTACGACTTGGACGTGAGATACGCGCTCGGCGTGATCAGAGCGACGATCCCGGTCGGGTCGTTCGCCTCGAACGCTTTCCATGCCGACCAGCGCCAGAAGTACGTCCACATGTTGCTGAGGTTGAACTCGTGCCGGCCGGCTCCTGGGATGCGGAACTCGTCCAGCGACGGCCGGTTCGAAGTGTCGAGCAGCTTTTTCGGGTCTCGGCGTTTCTCCAGCCACGGTGCGGCGCCGTGTGCGTTCTCTCGCCATGGCGGATTACCGATCACCACCATCACCGGTGCGTTTCGCTTGTGATGGTTGGCCTTCTCCCTGGACTCCGTGAGGGCCTCGTACAGCTGTCCGAACGCGAACGGCTGGGCGTATGGGTCGTCTAGTGCGTTGGTGAGGAAGCGTGGTTCTTCCTTAGGGAGTTCTACCTGGTAGCGGCCCTTCAGGGCGGCGTGCAGACGGAGTTCGGCGACGGCGAACGGTGCTGCTTGCAGCTCGAATCCGACCAGCCGGTTGGCGAACAACGCGCGGAGGTGGGTCGCAGGAACGGCGTCGCTGCCGCGCACGTGTCGGAGCGTGTCCGCCGCGCTTTCGAGCACCTCCGCCAGGAACGTGCCCGCGCCCATCGCCGGATCCAGAACCGTCACGTCGTCCGCGGCGAACCCGCGCTTCTTCTTCAGCCGCTTCTTCAGGATCTGATCGACGAACGCGACCATGGACCTGGCCACCGGGGCAGGCGTGTAGTAGGTGCCGCTCTGCCGTCGCAACGCAGGGTCGTAGTCCTCGAGGAAGGTCTCGTACAGCCTCGCGTAGGTGTCGGCGTCGCCGAGTTGGACGTGCGACCAGTCGACGTTGCCGATGACCCGCACCAACGAGTCCACGACGTTGAGATGGCCCACCCATTTCGGGTTCGCGAGCATCGCGAGTGCCGCGCCGAGCAACGAGTGCTTCTTGGCGAGTTGCTCGGCGATCGCCCACGGGGTTCGGCCCTCGAAGTTGATCCCGTCGACGCGCGCCAGCAGTAGCGCGAACGTGACGGCCTGCGCGTAGGAGTCAGCGAAATTGGTGTCGTTGTCGCGTCCGTCCGGATTGGGGAAGAGGATGTCCTTCCACTCGTTGGCCAGGCCTGTGAACGGCTTGCGGCCCGGCGTGCTTCCCTCCTTCTGCAGCGTCTCGAGCACCTGGTCCCGGAGCAGTCGGCAGAGGGGTGCGACCTCGGTGACGATCGCGCGAAGGCTTCGCGGCTCTGGCGGCGGCCAGAAAAGAAAGTCCCTCATCAAGCGCTCGAATGCGTCCGGAGCGGTGAGCCGGCTGCCAGCCCGGGAAAGATCTCCGTCGAGCACGGCGACGCTGCCGACCAGCGTTCCCTTCTCGTAGCGAGCGAACGAGCTGCCATCCGTGTAGATCAGATTGGGGAGCGCCTTCAACTTCTCCCACTGCTGGCGATCGTGTTTGTCCGGCCGCCATGCGCTCGTTTCCGGCGTCCCCTTGCCGGGGGCTTTGAGTTCGACGTAGCCGACGCGGCCACTGGGCACGTCGACGGCGATGTCCGGCCGAGACTGCAGCTCAGTGATCGTGACCTCGTCGTGTACGTGAACCCGCAGGCCCACGACCTGCCCGAGGCGTTCCAGCAGCTTGTTCACCGGTAGCCGGAGACGGTCCTCGTTGCGGCCGTCGCCCCGCATTCGGGGCACGAGCGCAGATCCGTACTCGGACACCGCTGCCGCGAACTCGCCGAAACCCTGGGGAGACCTACTTCGTTCCGGCCGCCCCATCGTGCCTCCCCGGCCCGAAGTCGTTGTCCTTTTGAGATTCGTTCTGTCAAAGCGCGCAGTCAAGCAATAAACGATGTAGATTGAATGGTCACTCGAATGCGGATAATTCCCCTGCTGTGATTCACTCACGCGGCTCAATCGAACGAATTGGATCAACGTCGCCAATGGGCTGGTCGGGAAGGCGGCCACTCACTTGGCGGCATTGGATTCTCTGATGGATTCACGATCGGTGGCCGGTGGTCTGACCTGAGGGGCGTGCCGGCGAAGTGCGGTCTCGGCGGCGGGCGATCTCGATGGGGTGATCCGCGTGGTGGCGTTGATGCACGAACGGACTGCGTTGCGCCGATCGGTCTAATCTCCGGCCGTGCGGACGAGGCTGACCCCCATGCAGCAGGCGGTGGTGGACGCCGGGCGTCCCCTGCCGCAGCTGACCGATCCGCTGGAGGTCGAGCTTCAGGTCAGTTCGTTCGCGGGGCCGTTCGCCGACAACGAGGAGTTGTGGGAGGTCGTCGTCCGGCACCTGGAGGAGGTGCCGAGCCGGCGTAGTGCGGCGTTGCTGACGGCGCTCGGTCATTTGCTTCCCGGGCGGCCAGGGCTGTGGGCGCAGGAGGCCGCGAGGCATCAGGACGAGCCGCAGTGGGATCTGGGAGCGCTCACATTTGGCGAGTGCTGGATCGGGGATCGGTCGATCGACGCGGGATATCTGGCACTGCTGTGCAGTTATTCGTACGGGGACTCGCCGCACGCGATGGTTTTCATGATCGACGAAATCAGCGGGAGTCTCACTCGGCACGCGTTTCTCACTCGGCAGGTCGGGGAGGCGTTGGCTCGGCTTCGGGAGGAGATGCGGTTGGAGCTGATCACGCCGGTGGCGGCTCACTGGCTGCTCAGCCGCAGTTACGACCGGTTTGAGCGGCGGCCCGGGCTCGGGGTGAGCATGGACGTGCATCAGACTCGGTTGGTTGCTCGCAGGCGGATTGCACTGGCGATGAATTAAGGGTGGCCTGTGCGAATCGCAACGTGGTGATTCATCCGACTGTGCAGAGTGTCTGTAGCTCGATCGTGGCTCGGCTATTACTGTCCGAGTTGTCGATCACAGGGCGGAGGGATGATCATGACCGCTCTACTCGGGCGCGATGATCAGGCTCTCAGTCGTGTCCCTGACCAGGCGCGGCACCCTTGGTTGTCGGTCGCGACCCAGCGCTTCGGGCAGACGACCGCGCTGAGTCAGTTGTTGCTGGGCGCGACCCTCGGGTTCGGCATGTCGTTCTGGGACGCGTTCATCGCGCTCACGATCGGGGCCGTGCTCCTCAACGCCGTGGCGATCACCGTCGGTGTCATCGGGCAGCGGGAAGGGCTTTCCACGGCCATCCTCACGCGGTGGACGGGCTTTGGGCACGCCGGGTCGGCGGTGCTCGGGCTGATCATCGCCCTGTCGTGCACCGGGTGGTTCGGGGTGCAGACGGGGCTGGCCGGGGCGACGCTCGCCGGGGTGGCCGGGGTGTTGCCGGCGCCGGTGTGGTCGTTGCTCTTCGGCATCGTGGTCACGGTCATCGCGGCCTATGGCGTGCGGTGGATGGCGTGGACCTCGTACGTCGCGGTGCCCGCGTTCCTGGCCCTGTTGCTCTGGCTCGTGCTGGCCAACGTCAACGATGTCGGCGCCGCCATCTCCGGGCCGGCGCCGGGGCCCGCGATCGGGATGCTGACCGCGATCACGCTGGTCACGGGCAGTTTCATCGTGGGTGCGGCGATCGCGCCGGACATGACGCGCTTCAACCGCAACGAGTGGGACGTCGTCAAGCAGACCGTTCTGGGGATCACGCTCGGCGAGTGGGTCATCAGCCTGGCGGGAGTGGTGCTCGCGCGCGGGGTCGGCACCACCGACGTCATGGGCGTCATCAGTTCGTCCAGCGGCTGGATCGGCGCGCTGATCGTGGTCACGGCGGTCTTGAAGATCAACGACTGGAACCTCTACTCCGCCTCGCTCGGGATCGTGAACCTCGTTGACGCCGTGTTCGCCGTGCGGATCAGCCGGGCGCAGGTGACGGTCATGGTCGGGTGCGCGGGCAGCTTCCTCGCGGCGGCCGGGATCGTGCACCAGTTCAGCCACTTCCTGGTGTTGCTGGGCGTGGTGTTCCCGCCCGTCGCCGGGATCATGGTCGCCGAGTACTACGTCGTGCGGCGGTGGCGCAACGAGATCATCTCGACGCGGCCGCACGTGCCGCGGTCGGCGCCTTCGTGGGTGCCCGTCACGGTGGTGGTCTGGCCCGCAGCGGCCATCGTCGGCGAACTGCTGCCGTTCGGGCAGTCCAGTGTGAACTCTCTCGTGCTCGCCTTCGCGCTGTACGTGTCCGCAGGACGGTTGGACCTTCTTAGGATGCGCACGCGACGAGCCACCAACCGTAAGGTGGTCGGGGAAGCGACGGCCGCCTGAGGGGTGCACATGCACATCGGTATCGACGTCGGCGGCACGAACACCGATGCCGTTCTCGTCGAGGGCCGGCGGGTCCTGGCCGAGTGCAAGGCGACGACCACGGCCGACGTGACCACGGGAATCATCGCGGCGGTCAGCGGGCTCGCGTTCGACCGGACCGCGATCACCGCGGTCATGATCGGCACGACGCACTTCGTCAACGCCGTCGTGGAGGGCCGCGGGCTCGCGCGGACGGCGGCGGTGCGGCTCGGACTTCCCGCCACCACGGCACTTCCGCCGTTCGTCGACTGGCCGGAGCCGCTGCGGCAGGCCATCGGCGGGCACGCGTACCTCTGTCACGGCGGCCACGAGTACGACGGCAGGGTCATCTCGCCGCTCGACGAGGACGAACTGCGTGCGGTGGCCGCCGACATCGCGGCCAAGGACGTGCAGTCGGTAGCCATCTCGTCGGTGTTCTCGTTGGTCAGCAGCGATTTCGAACGCCGGGCCGCGGAGATCCTCACGGCCGAGGTGCCGGGCCTGCTGGTCAGCTTCTCGCACGAGATCGGACGGCTCGGCCTGCTGGAGCGGGAGAACGCGACGATCATCAACGCTGCGCTGCGCGTGCTGGCCGAGCAGATCGCCGACGGTCTCACGGAATCCCTGACGGCACAGGGCATCGACGCCCCGCTCTTCCTCAGCCAGAACGACGGCACGCTGATGGACCTGGAGTACGCGCGCAGCCACCCGGTCGCCACGTTCGCCTCCGGGCCGACGAACTCCATGCGCGGGGGTGCGTTCCTGTCCGGGACGGACGACTGCGCGGTGATCGACATCGGCGGCACGACGACCGACATCGGCATGCTGCACAACGGTTTCCCGCGCGAGGCCTCGTCCGAGGTGCTCATCAGCGGCGTGCGCACGAACTTCCGGATGCCCGACGTGCTGTCGGTCGGTCTCGGTGGCGGCAGCGTCGTGCGGCAGGACCGGGGCGACCTCCAGGTGGGACCGGACAGCGTCGGATTCCGCCTGTCCCGGCAGGCCCTCGTGTTCGGCGGCGACACGCTCACGACGACGGACGTCGCGGTCGCGGCGGGCCTCGCCGACATCGGTGACCCGGCGCTGGTGCGCCACCTCGACCGCACGCTCGTGCGGTCGGTGCTCGACCACGTCCGCGGCCGGATCGCCACGCAGGTCGACCGCATGCGCACGAGCCCGGCGCCGTTGCCCGTCGTGCTGGTCGGCGGCGGCAGCATCCTCGTACCGGACGGGATCGAGGGCGTCAGCGAGGTCGTCCGGCCTGATCACCACGCCTTCGCCAACGCCATCGGCGCCGCGATCGCGCAGGTCGGCGGCGAGGTCGACCGGGTGTTCACGATGGAACCCAGACGGCGCGACGAGGTGCTCGACGCGGCCCGGCAGGAGGCCGTGGACAAGGCGGTGGCGGCGGGCGCGAAGGCGGACAGCGTGCGGATCGTCGAGGTCGAGGAGATCCCGCTCGCGTACCTGCCGGGAAACGCGAGCCGGGTGCGGGCGCGTGCGGTGGGTGATCTGCTGCTCGGCCACTAGGGTCACGCGCATGCACCTGCTCCGGCCCGACGAGGTGGACCAGCTCGCCCTGGGCGTGGTCGTGCTCGGCAGCGGGGGCGGGGGCGGCGAGCAGGAGACCCACGCGTTCGCCGCGATGCTGCGGCACGAGATGCGGCAGAGCGGGCCGGTCACGGTGTTGTCGCCGGAGGAGGCCGATCCCGACGGCTACGGCGCGCGGGTCGGGCTGATCGGCGCGCCGACCGTGATGATCGAGAAGCTGCCGTCCGGCCAGGAGGCCGAGGAAGCCTTGAAGGCGTTGCAGGCGCAGGACTCCACGCCTGTGACGGCTGTCATCGGGTGGGAGATCGGCGGGTGCAACGGGCTGTTGCCGCTGATCCTGGCCGCGCGGCTGGGGCTGCCGTACGTCGACGTCGACGGGATGGGGAGAGCGTTCCCACGGGTCGACCAGACGACCTACGACGCGGCCGGCCTGCCCACGACCCCGTTGGCCATCACCGAACCCAGCGGCAACCGCGCGGTGCTCGACTCGACCGGCATCGAGAAGCTCGCGCGCACCGTGATGGTCGACTTCGGCGGCTGGGCGATGATGGTCGCGAAGCCGTTGAAGCTCGCGGACGCGGTCAAAGCGGGCATAACGGGCTCGCTCGCCCGTGCTCTCGAACTGGGCGGGATCTGGTCGCAGCACGCGGTTCCGGTCGACGAACGGGCCAAGGCATCCGGCGGTTTCCTTGTCACGCGGGGAAAAGTCGTCGAGGTGTGGCGCGAGTCGGTCGGGGACTTTCCGCGCGGAACGGTGGCGCTGCGGCGACTGGACGCCGACGATGCGTACGTGCGCCTGGAGATGCAGGGTGAGTACCTCGTCGCGCTCGCGGACGGCGAACCGCTCGTGACGACGCCTGATCTGCTGTGCTGCCTGGACGCCGAGACCGGCCACCCGCTGTCGACGGAACGGCTCAGGTTCGGCGCGGTCGTGGACGTGGTAGCGCTCCCATCACCGCCGCAGTGGGTGCGGAGGGAGATGCTCGGCAGGGTCGATCCGCGGGCGTTCGGCTACGACCTCGACTACGTCCCCTTCCGGTGCGCCGAGTGATCGACGACGCCGACTCCCTGACCGTGCGCGATCTGCTGGAGATCGGCGTGCTCGGCGACGCGACCCTGCTGGCGGGCCAGCGCGGCGTCGGCACCGAGGTCGCGGACGTGCGGCTGGCGGCGGACATGACGGCCGTCGAGGCGTGCTCGGCGGGCGATCTGGTGATCCTGACCGGGCACCAGCCGTACCTCGTCGAGGTGGCGCTGCGCCGGGCCTACAGCGCGGACGTGCGGGCCGTCGTGCTGGTGCGGCCGTCGACCGGCTCCTACCAGGCCCCGTCCACCGCGACGATCTCGTTCGCGAACCGCCTCGGCGTGCCGCTGCTGCAGATCGACGCGGACGACCCGCTGCTGGTCGCGGACGCGTTGCGCACGGCCGTGCGGCGTCCCGAGGTCGCGGCGGCCCGGCTGCTCAACGCCGTCACCGCGCGGCTCGGGCGCAGCAGGCCCGATCCGCGTTCGGTGATCACGATCCTGTCCGGCGAGCTGCACGTGACGTGCGCGGTGATCAGCGCGGACGGCACCGCGATCGAGGGCGTCTCCCCGCCGGGACTGCCCCCGGACCTGCTGACCGGTTCCGTCGCCACCACCGTCGAGCTGGCCGAGGGCTTCGCCGTGGCCGTGCCGGTGGAGACCGACCGGACCGGGCACGTGCACCTGTGGCTCGTCTCGCACGCCGGCGGCAGCAACAAGCGCTGGGCCGAGACCGTCCAGCAGATCAGCCAGGTCGCCTCGTGGGCGCTCGGCAACTGGGTCGCCTCCGAACGCCTCGAAACCGAGCGCCGCGCCCGTTCCCGCGGCTCACTGCTGTCCGAACTGCTCGCCTCCGGCGACGACGTGCCGCCGCAGCTCGTGCAGCAGGCCGTGCTCGCCGGGTGGCGGCTCGACGGCTGGCACACCGGCGTCCACCTGGCGCCGAACCCGCCCGCGCCGGACGCGCTCGACACCGCCAACACCGAACGGCTGCGCGTCGAGCTGTCCCGCCGCGGCCTGCACGGCCAGCTGGTCGAGGGCGCGGAGGGCTGGTCGTTCTGGCTCACCAACGACTCCGAGCCGCCGCAGTCGCAGCACCGCGAGCTGACCGCGAAGATCGCCCAGGTGCTGGGCGGCTGCCCGGTCGTCGCCGGCATCGGCCGCCCGCACCCCGGCGTCTCCGGCGTGGGCAGGTCGCTGGCCGAGGCGCGCGAGGCCGCGGCGATGACCGGCGTGGCGAAGGTCGTGCACATCGACGAACTGGGCGTGCGGCGGCTGTTGTCGATGGCGGCCGAGACGCCGGCCCTGGTCGACCAGGCCGCGCGTCTGCTGGAACCGCTGGCGGGCGTGGAGGACGGGCAACTGCTGCGCACCCTCGCGATCTACCTGGACGAGGAGTCGGTGACGTCGTCGGCGGCCGTGCGGTTGAAGGTGCACCGCAACACGGTGGCGCAGCGGATCAACCGGGCCGAACAGCTGCTCGGCGTCAGCCTGCTGAACCCGGACGAACGGCTCGCGGTGCACCTGGCCTGCAGGGCGGTCCGCGCCTCCGACGAGTGAGGTCAGGTCGGCACGAACGCGGGCAGGACGGCGTCGACCTCGAAGCCGCCGTCGTCGGTCGGGCCCGCCGTGAGGGTGCCGCCGACCATCTCGACGCGACCGCGCAGGCCGAGCAGACCGCTGCCGGAGCCGGGCAGCACGAGGGCCGGGACGGCGGACGGCCTGGTGTTGCGGATGACCGCGCGGACGCTGCTCGGTCCACAGTGGATGGTGATCTCGGTGTGGGCGCCGGGTGCGTGCTTGTGGACGTTGGTCAGCGACTCCTGGACCACCCGGTACATCGTGCGGCGCACGGCGGGCGAGATGGTGTCGGCGTCGCCGTGTTCGGTCAGCGTGATCTCCAGGCCGGTGGCGGCGGAGTCGGCGACGAGACGGGAGAGCCGGTCGGGCAGCACGTCCGGGATGCGCGGGGCACGGCCGGACCTCAGCACGCCGACGAGGTCGCGCAGTTCGGCCAGCGAGTGGCAGCCCGCCGCGCGCAGTTCCTCGGCGGCTTTGCGCACGTCGTCGTCCTTGGCGGCCATGCGCAACGCGCCGGCGTGCAGCACCATCAGGTTCAGCCGGTGCGTGACGACGTCGTGCATCTCGGCGGCGAGCCTGGTGCGTTCGTCGGCGCGCGCGTGCTCGGCCATCAGTTCACGTTCCCGCTCGGCGAGCGCCTGCACGAATCTGCGCCGCTCGCCGAGGTGGAGGCCGGTCAGCCCGGCGATCGCGATCAGGCAGGGACCGACGAGACCGTCCGGGAACGTCCACACCGCGGAGCCGGCAAGCCACGCGAGGGCGTGGACGACCACGAGCCAGCGGTGCTTCGCGGTGTACGCGGTGATCGAGTACGCGGACACGACCGAGGCGAAGGTCGGGGTGAGGAGCGAGAGGAAGGAGATCGCCGAGCCGGAGTGGACGGGGAGGCTGCGCCGCCACCACAGCGCCGCCGCCGCGAGCAGGTGGACCGTGACGTAGAACGTCGTTCCCCCAGCGACGAGATGCGACGGCGCGGGCAGCGCCAACTCACGGCCGATCCCCAGCGCTGCCACGAGCAGCGCCAGCGCCAGCTCTCCGGCCCGTGTCACGCGGGTGACGATACTGCCGGTTTTGTGCCCTGGATCACCTACTGGAGCAGGGCGTTGACCCTACTTTCGCAGGTGGCGACCACCGACTTTTCCGCCTGCCGGACGCCTGTGTCCGTTGGCTGCACTTACTTGCGGAACAGGGCCGTCCAGAGGAACGACTTCCCGAACGCGGGGGAGTCCGCGGGCTCCTCCGTCATGCGGCGGAGGTCGACCTCGGTGAGGTCCTGGAAGATCCAGCGCAGGTCCTCCGGCGAGTAGCCGACCCCGCCGGACAGCCCGGACTGCCGGTACAGGTCCGCGTCCGGCGTGGCGGTGCCCTCGTCCGCGGTGAAGCAGGTGAGCGCGAAGTGGCCGCCGGGCCTGAGCACGCGGTCGAGCAGCGCGAGATAGCCGATGCGGCGGTGCGGCGGCAGGTGGTGGAAGCAGCCCGAGTCGTAGACCAGGTCGTACGAGCCGTTGGTCGCGAACGCGTCGCCGTGCCGGAACCGGACGTCCAGGCCTTCCGCGCGTTCGGTGGCCCACCTGATGGCGGTGGCCGAGATGTCCACGGCGTCGACCTGGAACCCGTTGCGGGCCAGGAAGAGGGCGTTGCGACCGGGACCGCAGCCGACGTCGAGCGCCCTGCCCGGCGTGATCAGGCCGCGTTCCAGGTATTCGGCCAGGTTCTCGTCCGGCTTGGCCACGAAGAACGGGACCTCCCGCGTGCGGTCCGCGTAGAAGCCGTCCCACCAGCCGCCCGCCTGAGCGGTCCAGCGGTCGGCCTCCGGCGCGAACAAACCGTCCAGCAAAGCCATCACGTCGTCGATCGTGCGCACGTTCCGTTGCACTCAAACCCCCAGGTAGATGCCCTGCCAGTCTACCTGAGAGCGGTATTTGATTGCGGCCTCGTACGGTGTATGGCAACATCGGTTAGGTTATGTCAGCTCAGTTGACGATCAAGAAGATCACCAGGAACTACGCCTACAAGCGCGTGCTCGACGACATCTCCCTGACGGTCCGGCCGGGCGAGAAGCTCGGTGTGGTCGGCGAGAACGGCTCGGGCAAGTCGACGCTGCTGCGGCTGATCGCCGGGCAGGACGTGCCGGACGACGGTGAGATCACCGTGGTGGCGCAGGGTGTCGGCTACCTCGGGCAGGTGCTCGACCTGCCGGAGGACGCGACGGTCGGCGACGCGATCGATGCCGCACTCGTGGAGATCCGCCTGCTGGAGCAGCAGATCGCGGTCGCGGCGGAACAGGAGAGGCTCGATGAACTTGGGGAACTGCTGACGGCGTTCGAGTCGCGGGACGGCTACTCGGCTGACGCGCGGGTCGAGGCCGCGATGTCCGCGCTCGGTGTGACCGTCGGTCGTGAACGGCGGCTGGGCACGTTGTCGGGCGGGGAACGGGCCAGGCTCGCGCTCGCCGGTGTGCTGGCGGCCGAACCGGAACTGCTGCTGCTCGACGAACCCACCAACCACCTGGATGACGAGGCGTTGTCCTGGTTGGAGAACAGGCTGCGCGGGCACCGCGGCACGCTGGTCGTGGTGACGCACGACCGGCTGTTGCTGGAACGGGTGACCACGGCGATCGTCGAGGTCGAGAACCGGGCGATCACCCGCTACGGCAACGGTTACGCGGGCTACGTCGCCGGGAAGCGGGCGGCGCGGCAGCGGTGGGAGCAGGCCTACGCGGAGTGGGTCGGCGAGATCGGGCACTGGACCGAGTGGCGTGGCACGACAGCACATCGCGTCGCGCCGGCGCGACCGATCCGGGACCACAACAAGTGCAAGTACAACGGCGACGGGCGTCGCGTGCAGGCGTCGATCAGGACGCGGGTGCGCAGCGCGTCCGAACGGCTGGAGCGGCTTCGCGCCGAACCGGTGCCGAAGCCACCGGAACCGTTGCGCCTCAACGCTCCGCTCGACGCGGCGGTGCGGGAGGGCACGGTTCTCGAGTTCGGGGGGCTGAAGGTCGAGGCAGGGCAACGGTTGCTGGTGACCGGACCGAACGGCTCCGGCAAGACGACGTTGCTCGACGTGCTGGCTGGTGTCCTCGACAAGGACGAGGTCACCCGCAACGGCGTGATCGGCTACCTGCCACAGGAAACCGTTGTGCGCGAACCGAAGCAGACGGTCCTGAAGGCGTTCGGTGGTAACGCGGACGAGCTCGAAGCGCTGGGTTTGCTGCGCCGAGAGGACTTCGGCACGCCGGTGGGCGCGTTGTCGATCGGGCAACGGCGACGGCTCGCGCTCGCCCGGTTGCTCACCCAGCAATCCGACGTGTTGTTGCTGGACGAGCCGACGAACCACCTGTCGCTCGCGCTGGTGGAAGAGCTGGAAGCCGCACTGGAGAACTATCCCGGCGCGGTCGTCGTGGCGTCGCACGACCGGTTGCTGCGCCAGAGGTGGCAGGGGGAGGAGCTCAGAATGGTTCGTAGCAGTCGAACGTCTCGACAGAGCTGATCAGCCCGTCGCGCGTGTCCACGAACTGGGCGATGTGCGCGACGAGCTGCCTGCCGTCGCGGAGCACACCGGTCCAGGTCAGGCGCAGGATCGCGGTGTCGCCGGACACCAGCGCCGAGTGCACGTCGTACTTCTGGCTCGACAGCAGGCCGACGCCCTTCTCCGAGTTCGCGAGCATCTCGGCCAACGGCGTCCGCGTGCCGTTCGGCTTGATCAGGTTCGGGCGTTCGACGGTCACCGCGTCGGCGGTGAAGTGGCGGCGCAGCGCGGAACCGGACTCGCCGGCTTCGAGCGCTCGGTGCAGTGAGGTGGCGACGGCAACGGGATCCATGTCCACAACCATAGTTGTACAACCGTGGTTGTCAATGTGAGGATGCAGGGCGTGGACCTGATGGACATCGACCTCGCGACCCTCGCCTACCTGGCGGGCAGCTCCGCCAACGACGCGATCCTCGAGCGGCTGCACGAGATCGGGCACGAGGGCGTGCGGGTGTCGCACGGGTACGTGATCCAGCACCTGATCGAAGGCGCGCCGACGGTGTCCGAACTGGGGGAACTGCTCGGCGTCACCCAGCAGGCCGCCTCGAAGCAGCTGCTCGAACTGGAACGCCTCGGCTACGTCACGCGGGAGCCGGACCGCGCCGACAGCCGGATCAGGCGCGCGGGGCTCACCGACCGGGGCCGGCGACTGGTCGAGGACAGCCGCCGGCTCCGCAGTGAGCTGGACGTGCACGGCGATGACGAGGTCAAGCGAGCGTTGATCAGGTTGCTCGACGCGACCGGCGGCACCGAGGCCGTGCTGAGGCGCCGGGTGGCTACGGCCTGAAGACCGGCTCGATGCCGTAGTTGCTGGCGTACCAGGTGTCCGTCGGGAAACCGCCGTCGTAGCTGTACACGCCGGCGTTCACCGGGATCCTGAACGGCGTCTGGACGAGGTTGCCCACGAAGTAGTTCTCCGTCACCTTGTAGCCACCGGACGGCGTGACGTACGAGACGACGTAGTCGGTGCCCGGCACCACGGGAACCGGTGTGCTGAAGGTGATCCGCTGGCTGTAGGCGGCTCCGGGGGCCGCCTGCTCGGCCAGCAACGTGCCGTCGGACCAGATCCGCGCGGTCACGGGTCCGGTGTAGTTGCCGCGCCTGATGATCACCGCCGTGAGCGAGCCAGGACGGTCGACCTGGGTGCGCAGGCCGAGTTCGACGGCCTGCTCGTCGGGGTCGTTGACCGTCGGGCTGTACGTGTCGTGCAGGGTCAGCGAGGTCTCGTGGATCAGTGCCGGGACTGTGGTGCCGCCGACGTGGACGGTGCGCCACGCGGTGACCGGGCCGGTCGTGGACGCGGTGTGGGCGCGGGCCAGGATCGTGAGCGGGCCGGGGACGGACGGGAAGAGCAGGACCGACCACCGCTCGCCGTGCGCGTCGACGGGGGTCCAGTTGGTGCCGTTGTCGGTGGAGAAGTCGACCTCGGTGATGCCGCCCGACTCGCCGTTGACGGCGCCGCCGATCACGAGCAGCGGCTCGTTCAGCGGGACGGAGGCCTCCGCGGTGGGCGAGAAGATCATCGCCATCGGGCCGTCCGCCGCGAGGGCGGGAGTGGGAGAGACCAGGACAAGTGCCAGCAGCAGTACTGCTAATCGTCTCATGTACGGCAGATCGTCCCCGGTGAAGACGCAGTTACGGTGATCCGCCAGGCAGTCCCGCACCCGTTCGGCTGACAGGCGTACCCGGGTCGGCCAGATGTCGTTGACGAGTACATGACCTGTGACAACGAAGTCCCGGTCCCCGAAGCCCGGGTCCCCGTGCGCCGGCGGCAGTTCCTCACGTTCCTGGTCGCGGCGCCGGTGCTCACCGTCGCCGTTCCGGGCACGGCCGAGGCCGTCATCCCGACGCTGCCGCAACCGGCCGAGATCCTCGATCTCGGCGACATCCTGATTCTGGCCGGTACTCCGACCGCGGGCGCGCTCGCCGTGCTCAGCGTCGGCGAGGACGGCGTCGTCACACTCGAACTGCCCCGCGCCGAGGTCGGCCAGGGCATCACCACGGCCTGCGCGATGCTCGTCGCGGAGGAGCTCGACCTGTCGTTGGGGCAGGTGCGCGTCACGCTCGCCGACGCGCGGCCGGAGCTGCTGATGAACCAGCTCACCGGCGGTTCGAACACGATGCGGTCGGTGTACGGCCCGGTCCGTCAGGCGGCGGCGGCCGCACGGGCCCGGCTGCTCGCGGCGGCGTCGAAGCAGCACGGCGTCGCGGTCGACCGGCTGTCCACACGAGACGGTGCGGTGATCCTGCCGGACGGGCGCCCGATCCTGTACGGGCTGCTCACCTCTGCGGCCGCGCAGCTGACCGGAGTCTTCGCCGCACAACCGAAACCGGCGTCGGAGCACCGGCTCATCGGCACGCCGCAGTCGCGCATCGACGCCCGTGCGATGGTCACCGGGCAGTTCAAGTACACGCTCGACCAGGACGTGCCGGGCGCCATGCCGACGGTCGTGCGCAGGCCGCCGACGATCAACGGCTCGGTGAAGTCGGTCGACTCGACTGCCGCGAAGGCGATGCCGGGCGTGCTCGCGATCGGGGTCGTGCCGACCGGCGTCGCGGTGGTCGCCGAGACGTTCGGCCAGGCCATGGCCGCCCGCGACGCGCTGAAGGTCACCTGGAACGCGGGCACGATCGACGCGTTGTCGGACAAGGAGATCCGGGCGAAGCTGCAGGCGGCCGCGCTGCCGTTCATCGTGCCGCCGCTGCTGACCCAGCACGTCGACATGGAGTTCGACTTCGCGTTCGTCAGCCACGCGCCGATGGAGACGAACTCGGCGATCGCGGACGTCCGCGACGACCGGGCGGAGATCTGGGCGGGGCTGAAGTCGCCGATCGTGGCGCGGCAGACCATCGCGGCGGCCATCGGACTGCCCGAGTCCGCGGTCACCGTCCACGTGATGCAGGGCGGCGGCTCGTTCGGGCGCAGGCTCTTCTTCGACGCCGCGATGGAGGCCGCGCAGATCTCCAAGGCGTTGCGGCGCCCGGTGAAGCTCATGTGGGACCGCAAGGACGACATGCGGCACGGCCGCGCTCGCGCCGCCAGCCACCACAAGCTGCGGGCGACGTTCGCGCTGGGCAACGTGCTGACGTTCGAGCACCGGGTGGCCTCGGTCGAGACCGACTTCCGGCACGGCCTCGGCGAGGTCCTCACCGCCACCGCCGCGTCGCTGCCGGTCGCGGGCAACCTGTCGTTCGCGCAGACGGTGTTCCTCACGACCTGCAAGGTGCCGTACAACTTCGGCGTGGTGACCTCGCTGCTCAACGAGGTGCCGCTGCGCATGCACACCGGCTCGTGGCGGTCGGTCTACTCGGCGAACACCCGTGGTGCGGAAGAGATCCTGGTCGACCAGCTCGCGAAGAAGATGGGCAAGGACCCCGTCGCGTTCCGCCGCGAGTACCTCAAGACCGCGCGCCAGCGTGCCGTGCTCGACAAGGTCGTCGCGGAGGGCGAGTGGGGCCGGGCGATGCCCAAGGGCTTCGCGCAGGGCATCGGGTTCCACGACGAGTACAAGTCCTGCACCGCGTGCCTGGTCGAGATCGACGCCCGCGACCCGCAGAACCCCCGCGTGGTCAAGGCGACGATCGCGGTCGACGTCGGCCGCCCGATCAACCCGCGCGGCCTGGAGGCGCAGATCCTCGGCGGCCTGACCGACGCCATCTCCACCACGTTGCGCGCCGGTCTGCACATCGACAAGGGCCTGCCGCTGGAGGGCTCGTACTCGCAGTTCCACTACGCCCGGCAGAAGGACGCCCCGAAGGACGTGCGGATCTTCGTGATGCCGGCGACCGGGGAACCGGGCGGCGCGGGCGAACTGGGCGTGCCGGCCGCGGTCGGCGCGATCGCCAACGCCTACGCGCGGGCGACCGGTGTGGTGCCGCGCAGCTTCCCGATCATCTTCCCGGTCGACTTCGAGCCGTTCCCGCGCTGAAGGAGCGTCCCCTGTGCCTACTTACACGATGATCGTCAACGGGAAGCCGGTCACCGTCGACGCTCCCGCCGACATGGCCCTGCTCTGGGTGCTGCGCGACAAGCTCGGCGTGCGCGGCCCGAAGTTCGGCTGCGGCATCGGCGTCTGCCGCGCCTGCACCTCCCACCTCAACGGCGCGGAGATCCAGCCGTGCGTGACGCCGGTCGCCGAGTGCGCCGGGCAGTCGGTGACCACGATCGAGGGACTGGCGTCCGGTGACGACCTGCACCCGGTCCAGGAGGCGTGGCTGGAGCAGGACGTCGCGCAGTGCGGCTACTGCCAGCCAGGCCAGATCATGGCCGCGGCGGCGTTGCTCCGGACGAAGAAGGAGATTTCGGACGAGGACATCGACCGGATCGCGAACGTCTGCCGGTGTGGCACCTACTTCCGCATCCGGCAGGCCATAAAGTCGGCGGCGGCCAAGATGTAGTTGGAGCCGGGGCCCGCCGGCGCAGGAGGATCCCGTGCTGGCGCTGTCGGTGTTGCTGCTCGTCGCCGTGCTGGTCTGCGCGGTCGTCAGACCGTGGGGCTGGCCCGAGGCGGCGGTGGCGGTGCCGGCGGCGGTGCTCGTCGTGCTGGCAGGGGCGTTGCCGTTCGACCACGTGGTGGACGAGGCGGAGCGGCTGGGACCCGTGATCGGGTTCCTGGCCGCGATCCTCGTGCTCGCGCAGCTCTGCGACGACGAGGGCCTCTTCCAGGCCTGCGGCACCTGGATGGCGCGGGCGTCCGGCGGCAGACCGAAGACGTTGCTGGGCGGTGTGTTCGTCACGGCCTCGGTGACGACGGCGGTGCTCAGTCTGGACGCGACGGTCGTGCTGCTCACGCCTGTCGTGTTCGCGACGGCCGCGTTGCTCGGCGTCCGGCCGAAGCCGCACGTCTACGCGTGCACGCACCTGTCCAACAGCGCGTCGCTGCTGCTGCCGGTGTCGAACCTGACGAACCTGCTGGCGTTCGCGTCGAGCGGGCTGAGCTTCACGCGGTTCGCGGCGCTGATGGCGTTGCCGTGGATCGTGGCGATCGCCGCCGAGTACCTGGTGTTCCGGCTGTTCTTCCGCACCGACCTCGACGCGCCCGCGCACGCGCCGGTGGTGCGGGAGCCGCAGGAGCTGCCGGTGTTCGCGCTGGCCACGGTCGGGCTGACGCTGGTCGGGTTCGTCGTCGCGTCGGCCACCGGGATCGACCCGGCGTGGGCGGCCTGCGCCGGTGCGCTCGTCATGGCGGTGCGGGCGCTCGCGAAGAAGCGCACGACCGTGGTCAAGGTGGTGCGGGCGGCGTCCGTGCCGTTCCTGGCGTTCGTGCTCGGCCTGGGCATCGTCGTGCGGGCGGTGGTCGACAACGGGCTGGACGACGTGCTGCGGCTCGCGATCCCCGGCGGCACCAGCCTGTGGGCGTTGCTCGGGGTGGCCGCGGTCGCCGCCGTGCTCGCGAACGTGATCAACAACCTGCCGGCGGTGCTCGTGCTGCTGCCGCTGGTCGCGCCGATGGGGCCGGGCGTGGTGCTGGCGGTGCTGCTGGGCGTGAACCTAGGCCCGAACCTCACCTACGCCGGGTCGCTCGCCACGTTGCTGTGGCGGCGGATCGTGCACGACCACGACACCGAGGTGAACCTGCCGGAGTTCACGAAGCTCGGCCTGCTCGCCGTGCCTGCCACCCTGGTCGGCGCGGTCGTGGCACTGTGGGCGTCCCTGCTGCTGATCGGAGGATGACCATGACGGTGGTCGTGTGGATCGCCGGTGACACCTGGCAGGACTGCGTCGACGCGGCCCGCGCGTACTCGGGCGACTTCCTGTTGCTGCACGTCAGCGACCACGACGTGCCCGGTGCGGCGCACGGGGCGTTCGCCGGGTTGTTCGGCAGGGGCCACCCCGCGCGCGACCCCGGCAGCCGCCTGGACGACCTCGCCGCCGGTCACGCCACGCAGATCCTCGATGCGGCCGCGGAACGCCTGGGGCTTCCGTGCGCGAAGGAAGCACGCGTTGGCCGCGTCGAGCACGAAGTCGTTGCGGCTGCTCAGGATGCGTCCCTGCTGATCCTCTGCCGGGACGGCGACGTGAGCCACGTCGGTCCGCGCAGCCTCGGCCCGGCGACCCGGTTCGTCGTCGACCACGCGCCCTGTCCGGTGCTCCTCGTCTGGCCGTCATAACTGCGCTCGCGAAAACTTGCGCGCACGCACTTTTGAGATCTAGTCTCGGTGGCATGCGCGCCAAAGGCATCGCGTACGACACCGGTTTCGTGCGCCACGGAGAGATCTCGCTGGAGAAGTTCGACCTGGACGTGGTCAGGCGGGATCTGACCGTCATCAGGGACGACCTGCACTGCAACGCCGTTCACCTGGTCGGCGGCGATCCGGAACGGCTCGAGCGGGCCGCGGAGATCGCCGCCGGGCTGGGGCTGGAGATCTGGTTCTCGCCCTATCCGCTGGAACTGACGCCCCCCGAGATCCTGGACCTGTTCACCGACTGCGCCCGGAGAGCCGAGCGGATCCGGCTCACCGGCGCCGAGGTCGTGTTCGTGACGGGCGTCGAGCTCAGCATCATGAACTCGGGCTTCCTCCCCGGCGGCGACCTGGTGCAGCGCCTGGGCCGGCTGCTGGGCGAGGCCGAGGGCCGCGCGGAGCGGATGGGGGAGGCGGGCGTGAAGCTCAACGGGTTCCTCGCCGAGGCCGTCGCGGTGGTGCGGGAACAGTTCCAGGGCAAGGTCACCTACGCCTGCATCCCGTTCGAGAACCCGGACTGGGACCTGTTCGACGTCAAGTCGTTCGAGCTGATCCGCTCCGCCGAGGTAGCCGACGTGTTCGCAGAGAGCATCAGGAACGTGGTGGCGCAGGGGGAACCGGTCGCCATCACGGGCTTCGGCACGGCGGCCTGGCGCGGTTCGGGTGTCATGGCGCCGCGCAGCATGGAGATCCTGGACCTCGACGAGGCCGGGCTGCCGGTGCGGGTGAAGGACGGCTACGTGCGCGACGAGGCCGAGCAGGCCACGTACCTGCGCGAGGTGCTGGAGACCTTCGAGGCCGAAGGTGTCGACGGCGCGTTCGTCTACATGTTCGCGCTCAACACCTACACGCACCGGCCGGACGACCCGGGTCGTGACTTCGACATGGCCAGTCCCGGCATCGTGAAGGTGTTCGAGGACGGGACCTGGGAGCCCAAGGCCGGGTTCGACGCCGTCGCCGAGATCTACGGGCGCATTTAACCCGCTTGGCGTGCCAGGCGGAGGCGGTCAGACTCGTGGGCATCATGAGCAGCAGGTTGCGAGCGATCGCCCACGACACCGTCGCCATCTCGGAGCGCGGCTCCTACTTCACCGACGCGGGTGAGGTCGCTGTCGCCGTCGCTCCCGCGGTCGCGGGAACCCGGCTCCACCTTCCCGACGAGGTGCTGTCACTGCCCCCGGAGACCGACGGCGTGCGGATCGATGTCACCAACGAGTCCACTTTGGATGCGACCCGGCGCCTCGGCGGTGACGTCGCCGCGTTGAACTTCGCCTCCGCGCGCAACGCGGGAGGCGGGTTCCTCAACGGCGCGCAGGCACAGGAGGAGAGCATCGCCCGTGCGTCGGCGATCTACCCCTGCCTGCGTGCCGCCGGTGACTTCTACGCCTACCACCGCGCGCACGACGACCTGACCTACAGCGACCGCGTGATCTACTCGCCGCGCGTGCCGGTGTTCAAGGACGACAAGGGAACCCTGCTGCCGCAGCCGTACGAGGTCTCGTTCCTCACCGCCGCCGCGCCCAACCGGTCCGCGATCCTGCGCAACCAGCCCGAACGCATCGACGACATCCCGCTCGCGTTGCTGCGGCGCACCATCCGCGTGCTGCACGTGGCCGCGTCGCACGGGCACCGCCGGCTCGTGCTGGGTGCCTGGGGTTGTGGTGTCTTCGGCAACGACCCCGCGACCGTCGCGCGGATCTTCGCGCTCGCGTTGCGGGACAACCGCTTCTTCGACCACGTCGTCTTCGCGGTGCTGGACCGGCAGGAGGGCGCGCCGACGCTGACCGCGTTCGCCGACGCCCTGCATGGGTAGCATGCCGGGCATGACCACCGAGCCCGTGCGTGCGACCGACCGTCCAGGAGACGCGTCGCCGTTCGCGCTGGGACTGTTGCTGCGCCGGGCGCACTGGCGGGCGGCGGCGGTCATGGGGGAGTCGTTGCGGCCCCTCGGCATCGAGCTCCGGCACTTCGCCGTGCTGGTGGAACTGGTCAACAACGGTCCCGTGATGCAGCGCGATCTGGCACCGGCCACGGGCACGGACAAGGCCGGGATCATGCGCGTCGTGGACGACCTGGAGCGCAAGGGACTGGCCGTGCGCAAGGCCGTGCCGGGAGATCGGCGGGCACGGGCGGTGGAGATCACCCCGGCCGGGCTCGCGCTCTTCGACGAGATCCACGTGGCGGCGCAACCGTTGTCCGAACGGCTGGGGTCCGTGCTCGAACCCGGCGAGCGTGATCAGCTCGAGGCGCTGCTGACCAAGCTCGCCCACTCCGGCGCCTAGAGCCTCTTCGCCAGCACGACCGCCTCCTCCAACGCGCGCTCGCGGGACGCCTCGTACTGCGGGACCAGCGCGGACATGGCGGGGTTGCGGGGTGCCATCGTCAGTTCCGGGACGATGAAACCGACCTCCAGTCCGAGGCTGCCGGCGAGCACCGCCCGCAGGTAGTTCCGCACGAACTCGAACCCCTCGCGCGGCGTGCCCGGCTCGTAGGAACCGCCCCGGCTGGCGACGACGGTGACCGGCTTGCCCTGGCACGACGGACTTTCGCCGGACGTGCGGCCGGGCAGGATCACGTTGTCCAGCCATGCTTTCAGCGTCGACGGGATCCCGTAGTTGTACATCGGGGCGCCGATCAGCACGGCGTCGGCGCGCTCCAGTTCCTCGATCAGCACGAGCCTGCCGGTGGCCCCGGGGTCCCGGTGGCCCTCGGCCGTGATGTGCGGGACGGGTGCGGCGGCGACGTCCCGGTAGATCACCGTGCCGTCCGGGTGCTGTTCCTCCCAGGTCCGGCGGAAGACCGCCGCGACGGAACGCGAGTGGGACGCGTCGCCGGGGAACACGGACGAGTCGATGTGCAGCAGCGCGGCCATGTGTTCTCTCCTACTTCGTATCGCTCGATATCGTATCGAACGATACTATTTCAGGTGTAACCACACGACCACGTCAAGTGAGGGAGCCTGTGATGGACGTCTACGAGGCCGTCACGAGCAGGAGGGCAGTGCGCGCGTTCACTGATCGGCCGGTGTCGCGGGAGGTGCTGGAGCGGGTGCTGACGGCGGCGGCCTGGGCGCCGTCGGCGTCGAACATCCAGCCGTGGCGCGTCTACGTCGTGACCGGGCAACCGTTGGCGGAGCTCAAGAAGCGTGCGGGGGAACGCCTCGCCGCCGGCGATCCGTGGGACGAGCCCGAGTACCAGCAGTACCCGCCCGAGCTGAAGTCGCCGTACCGCGAACGGCGTGCGGCCTTCGGGGCGCAGCGCTACGGCGCGCTCGGCATCGCGCGCGACGACCTGGAGGCACGGCAGCGGGCGGCCTCGGCGAACTGGGACTGCTTCGGTGCTCCCGCCGCCCTGTTCTGCTACCTCGACGGGGGCATGGGCTCGCCGCAGTGGTCCGACGCCGGCATGTACCTGCAGACCGTGATGCTGCTGCTCCGCGAGGAAGGGCTGCACAGTTGCCCGCAGATGGCGTGGGCGAAGTTCACCGCGTCGGTCGCGGAGGTCGTGGCTCCGCCGGAGGGACTCGTGCTCTTCTGCGGCATGTCGATCGGGTACGCGGACACCGCCGTGGTGGAGCCACGGACGGGCCGGGCGCCGCTCGCGGAGACCGTGACCTTCCTCGACTAGGCCTCTGACCTGCGGTGAGCCAGAATGATGCCAAGCTGAGCCAGAATTGCTTGCTGGTGGCACCGCCGTGTGCCATAGTGATGCCATGGATCTGACCCCGTATGTGGCTTCCCTCGGCCGCGAGCTGCTGACCGCCGTCGAAACCGGCGGCGACGAAGCGAGCGCGCTGGTCGAGCGGTTGACCGTGACGATGGAGTCGGCGATCCGGCTGGCGCTGCTGGAGGCGCTGTCCGCTGCCGCCGACGAGATCACCGCGGACCTGGCACCGGACTCGGTGCAGGTGCTGCTGCGGGGCCGTGACCCGAAGTTCGTCGTGACGCGCCGGGCGCCCGAACAGCCGGCCGCCGTCGCTGCGGAGCCCGCCGCCGCGGCACCCGCCGAGGACGCGGCGGCCGCCTTCGACGACGGCACCACCGTGCGCATCAACGTCCGGCTGCCCGAACCGCTCAAGGCCGCGATCGACGAGGCCGCGGCCAAGGAGGGCCGCTCGGTCAACGCGTGGCTCGTGCGTGCCGCGTCCGCGCAACTGAGCCCGAAGCGCGAAACCATCGCCGAGACGATCGAGAGCAGCATCACCGGCTCGCAGCGTTTCGTCGGCTGGGTCCGCTAACTCCCGGTCTTCTTCACATCGCCCCGACCTGCGGGGATGTTCCACCGACACCTTCTGAGGGGACAGCCATGCCTTCTTACGAAACGCCAGAACCGATTTCCGTACTGCTCGACGTCTACGCGGGCTACGTCCAGATCGTCGCGAGCGACCGCACCGACACGAAGATCGACGTGCGACCCTCCGACCCGTCCGACTCCTCGGACGTCGAGGCGGCGCAGAAGACCCGCGTCGACTACTCCGACGGCACGCTGATGGTGCGCGGGCAGAAGCGGACGTTCGACTTCTCCAAGAAGACCAGGTCGGTCGACGTCGTGATCGAGCTGCCGACGGGGTCCAAAGTGGACGCCGACGTGACGGCCGGCAGCGTCCGCACCTCCGGGGTGCTCGGGGTGACCGAGGTCGACATGTCCGCGGGCAACATCCACCTCGACCGGACCGGACCGCTGAAGGCGGACACCGGCGCCGGAGTGGTCAACATCGGCTCGGTCACGGGCCACGCCGACGTCAGGACCGGCAGCGGCCACATCCGCATCGGCACGGTGCGCGGCTCGCTGGTCGTCAAGAACTCCAACGGTCACATCGACGCCGGCGTGGTCGAGGGCGAGCTGAAGGCGCGTTCCGCCAACGGGGACATCACCGTCGAACGCGCCGCCGGCCCGGCGGAGGCCAGGACCGCGATGGGATCCATCAACATCGGCGAGGTCGTCCGCGACACCGTCACGCTCAACACCGCGATGGGCGGCATCGAGATCGGGATCGCCCAGGGCACCGCCGCGTGGATCGACGCCAAGACCGCGTTCGGCCGCGTCACCAACACGCTCGACGGCAGCGACGGCCCCGGCAACTCCGCCGAGACCGTCAAGGTCACCGCCCACACGTCCTTCGGCGACATCACCGTCCGCCGTTCCTGAGGGGGAACACCATGAACGCGATCAAGGCGACCGGCCTGCGCCGGTCCTACGGGGACAACGAAGTGCTGAAGGGCGTCGACCTGAACGTCCAGCGCGGCACCGTCTTCTCGTTGCTCGGCGCGAACGGCGCCGGCAAGACCACCACCGTCAAGATCCTCTCCACGCTGATCGGCGCCCACGGCGGCAGTGCGTCCGTCGCCGGTCACGACGTGGCGAGCGACCCGGACGCCGTCCGCGGCGCGATCGGCGTCACCGGCCAGTTCTCCGCCGTCGACAACCTGATGACGGGCCGGGAGAACCTGAAGCTGATGGCCGACCTGCACCACCTCGGCAAGGCGGACGGCAGGCGCAAGGCAGAGCAGTTGCTGGAGCAGTTCGACCTGGTCGACGCGGCCGACAAGTCCGCGGCCACCTACTCCGGCGGCATGCGGCGCCGGCTCGACCTCGCCATGACGCTGGTCGGGTCACCTGAGGTGATCTTCCTGGACGAGCCGACCACCGGACTCGACCCGCGCAGCCGCCGCACGATGTGGCAGATCGTGCGGGACCTGGTGGCGAGCGGCGTCACGATCTTCCTGACGACCCAGTACCTGGAGGAGGCCGACGAGCTCGCCGACCGGATCGCGGTGCTGGACCACGGGAAGGTCGTCGCCGAGGGCACGGCGGACGAGCTCAAGCGCCGCATTCCCGGTGGCCACGTCCTGTTGCAGTTCACCGATCCCCGGCACCTCGAGGCCGCGACGCGGATCGTGCGCGACGCCTCCCGTGACGGTGAGTCGCTCGCCCTGCGCGTGCCCAGCGACGGCAGCGTCCGCTCGCTCAAGGCCCTGCTCGACCGCCTGGACGAGAACTCGGTGCTGGTCGACTCGCTCAGCACCCACACGCCCGACCTCGACGACGTCTTCCTCGCCCTCACCGGCAGCCCTGAAAAGGTGGCCCAGCAATGAGTTACGTCCTGGCCGACTCGGCGACGATGGTGCGCCGCAACCTCACGCGGATGATCCGCTACCCGTCGCTGACGTTCCAGCTCCTGATCATGCCGGTCGTGTTCCTGCTGCTGTTCGTCTACGTCTTCGGCGGCACGCTGGGCGCCGGGCTCGGCGGGCCGAGCGGCGGACGGGGCGAGTACCTCAACTACGTCACGCCGACGATCATCCTGATGTCGATCACGGCCGCGGTGCAGGGCACGAGCATCTCGATCGCGATGGACATGACCGAGGGCATCGTGGACCGCTTCCGCACCATGAAGATCGCCAGGGTGTCCGTCCTGACCGGACACGTCGTCGGCAGCCTGGTCCAGACGGTGCTCGCCATGACGTTCGTCTTCGGCGTCGCGGTCGCGATCGGCTTCCGGCCGCAGGCGAGCGCTCTCGGCTGGCTCGCGCTGGGCGGCCTGCTGATCTCCATGTCGTTCGCGATGATCTGGTTGTCCGCCGCGCTGGGCCTCGCCAGCAAGTCCGTCGAGTCGTCGAGCAACGTCGGCCTGCCGCTGATCCTGCTCCCGTTCTTCGGCAACGGTTTCGTGCCCACCGACTCGATGCCGACGGTGCTGCGCTGGTTCGCCGAGTACCAGCCGTTCACCCCGTTCATCGACGCCCTGCGCGGTCTGCTGATGGGCACGGCGATCGGCAACAGCGGCTACATCGCCTTCGCCTGGTGCCTCGTCATCGGGCTCGGCGGCTACCTCTGGTCCAAGAAGCTCTTCAACCGCGAATCCACCCGCTGAAGGAGTCACCGATCATGTTGCAAGGCCTTCCCATGGAACGCGACGTCACCCCGTTCGACCCTCCCAGCAAGATCACCCTGGTTCGCGAGACCCGGCCCGTCAGCCCGATGCTCTTCCCCGACGGCCACGAGGGCTGGCTCATCACCGGCTACGAAGCCGTCCGGCAGGCGTTATCCGACACCAGGTTCAGCAACCGGCAGGACCTGGGCATCATCCACGTGCCGTTCCCGACGCCCGGCATGCCCGAGCAGACCGAGCCGTCCCCGCAGACGCCGGGGCTGTTCATCAGCATGGACCCGCCGGACCACACCCGGTTGCGCCGCAAGCTCACCGGGGCGTTCACGGTCAAGCGGATGAAGGCCTTGGAAGAAGGCATCATCGAGATCACCGAACGGCAGCTGGACGAACTCGCGAAGCTCACCCCACCGGTCGACCTGGTGAAGGAGTTCGCGCTTCCGGTGCCGTCACTGGTGATCTGCGAGATCCTCGGCGTTCCCTACGCGGACCGCGACACGTTCCAGACGAACTCCTCGAAGTTCATGGAACGCGAGGTGGACCTCGAGGACAAGATGGCCGCGTACATGGCGATGAACACGTACCTGGCCGAACTGGTCATCGGCAAGCGGGCGGAACCGGGTGACGACCTGCTGTCCGATCTGGCCCGCGACGAGGACCTCAGCATCGAGGAACTCTGCGGAATGGCGTTCCTGCTGCTGCTCGCGGGCCACGAGACGACGGCGAACATGTTGTCGCTGGGCACCTTCGCGTTGCTGGAGCACCCGGACCAGCTCGCGGCGCTGCGGGACGACCCGGCACTGATCCCTGACGCCGTCGAGGAACTGCTGCGCTACCTGGCCGTCGCCGACATCTTCTTCCGGTACGCCGCCGAGGACATCGAGTTCTTCGGGGAGACGATTCCGAAGGGCTCGTCGGTCATCCTGTCGCTGCTGGCGGGCAACCACGACCCCGAGCGCTACGAGAACGCCGACACGCTCGACGTGCACCGCAACGCCCGTGGGCACCTGTCGTTCGGGCACGGCGTCCACCAGTGCCTCGGCCAGCAGCTGGCCCGCATCGAGATGCGCGCCGGGTTCGAAGGGCTGCTCCGTCGCTTCCCGGGCCTTCAGCTCGCGGTTCCGGCCGACGAGGTGAAGCTCAGGACCGACATGAACATCTACGGCGTCCACGCACTGCCCGTCACCTGGGCGTAGTTCCGACACCCAGTTCCAAGGCCCGCCGCACCGCTTCCGTGCGGGTCGCGACACCGAGTTTGGCCAGGATCCTGGCCACGTGCGTCGCGACCGTGTTGACGCTGACGAACAGCTCGGCGGCGATCTGCGAGTTGGACCGGCCCCGCACGAGGACCGCCAGCACGTCCAGTTCGCGGCGGGTGAGGCCGAAGTCGTTGCCCGGCGGGGTTTCCACGTCTTCGAGCCCTCCACGTGCCAGCAGACCGCCGATTCTGGTGAGCAACGGCTGCGCTTTCAGCCGCACGGCAATCTCCTGCGCCTCACGAAGTCTCGTTCTCGCGCCCGGCTTGTTGTTGGACGCCAACGCCGTCACGGCGCCTTCGACGAGAGCCTGTGCGGTTTCGTGTGGATTGCCCAGCTCACGCCACTTCGCCGCGGCTTCGTCCCAAGTGGACAACGTGGCTGCGTCGAAGGTGAGCCGGTACGCCGTCAGCACCGGGGTTGTGGCCGGTATCGCATGAGCGACCTTGGTGAGTTCGGCGAGTCGTTGCTCGACGTCCTGGGCCAGTGTGCGGTCGCGGGGTGCGGCGGCTCGCCGGGCACGCTGAACGCGGGTGCCGATCACGGTCAGCCGCAGCAGTTCCTCCGGCCACCAGGTGGTGACGGCCAGGTCGAGTTGGTCGGTGAGCACGCGCTGTGCCACCTCCAACTCGCCCTGGCCGAGCGCCCGCGTCAGGCGCAGCATCGTGAACTCCGCCAGGAACTGCGCGGCGCCGTGCGCGTGCCGGGAGTACTCGGCGAGCTGGCGCATCAGCGGTTCGAAGCGGGCCTCGTCGCCGCGTTCCAGGGCGATCCTGGTGACGGTGAGCCGGGAGAAGGCGGCGTACAGGGGCGGAGGGCCGTCGGCGAGGGCGTCCTCGGCGGCCTCGATCGCCTCGTCCCACTGGCCCAGCCAGTGCTGGCACATCGCCTGGGCGGCGGCGAGCATGCTGCCGCGCGACCGCACCCGGCCCAGCCGCTGCGCCACCTGCCTGCCGGTGCGGGCGAGTTCGACGGCGTCCGCGACCTGGCCCGTCCGTTCCGCCGCGTCCGCTTCCCATTGGTACGTGGTGAGAAGCGTGTGATCGTCGTCCACTCTCGCAGCCAGTTCGCGGGCGCGGGCGAACATCTCGCGATCGTTGCCGAGCGCGGCGAGCACCAGAAGAGCGGGCGCGCGCAACGCGTCGTCGTCCAGCTGGTCGGCGATGGCCAGTGCTTCCGTTGCACACGAACGACTTTCCTCGTGCCGGAACGAGCCCACGCCCGCGATCGCGAGCGCCGCGAGCAGCCTGCCGCGCAGCGGACCTGGCGGTGCCAGCTCGATCGCCCCGCGGAGGTCGTCCTGACCGGTTCCGTCCATTCTGGACCGAAGGCGGCCGCGCAGGCCGAGCAGCCGCGCCACCCGGTGCGGCTCGGTCACTTCGGCGAGTGCGGCGGTGCAGTGCTCGACGCCCACGCCGGACCTGCCCGCCGCGAACGCCGCCTCGGCCGCGAGTTCCAGCACGGCCGTCCGGTCCGCCACGATCTCGGGGGACCAGTGCGCCAGCACGAGTTCGAGCAGGTGCAGCTGTTCGTCGCAGGCGTACTGCCGGGCGGCGATGGCCGCGGCCCGCCACGCGACCGCCGCGGCCCTGCCGAACTCTCCCGCCGCCGCCCAGTGCTCCGCCACGGCCGCGCTGTCCACGGCCAGTGCCTCCGCGCTGCGGGCGTGCAGCTGACGACGCCGGGCGGGCGGCACCGAGTCGTAGACGGCCTCGCGGATGAGGTCGTGCCGGATGCGGTAGCCGTCGCCGTCCGCGACGACGAGGTCGAGCCCGGCCAGGTCGCCGATGCCGTCCTCCAGTTCGAGCGCGGTACCGGCCACGGCCAGCGTCGCGAGCAGGTCGCGGGCACCGGCCGGCAGCGCGGTGACCCGGTCGAGCAGCAACGTCCGCAGGTCGGCCTCCTCGCCGGAGGTGCTCAGCGCCTCCGCGAACAACGGGTTGCCGCCACTGCGCCGATGCACCTCGGCAGCCCGCGACGAGTCCCCGTCGACGGCGGCGAGCAGGTCGGCGACCTGGCGGCGGTCCAGCGGCGGCACGTCGATCCGCCGCACGTCCGCACGGCGGCCCAGTTCGGCGAACAACCGCCTGCCCGGATGCCCGGAGGCCAGCTCGCCGGTGCGCAGCGTGCCGATCAACAGGACCTGCGAACCGCCGAGGTTGCGCGCGAGGTAGGCGAACAGCTCGCGGCTGGAGGCGTCGGCCCAGTGCAGGTCCTCGATGACGACGACGGCGGGACCGATGCCGCTCAGCAGCCCCAGCACCTCTTCCAGCAACCTGGTCAGGCCGAACCGCGCAGGCGCCGGTCCGAGGCCGGGCAGCCAGTCGCTCAACGCCGTGCCGTCCGAAGGCAACAGCTTGGTGACCCCGTCGCGGCCGATCTTGCGCACGAGATCCCGGAGAACCGCGACGAACGGGACGTACGGTGCCCCGTCCGCACCGAGCTCCAGGCAGCCTCCACTGAGGACGATCGGCTCGCCGGGCAGTGCGCCGACCGCTGTGGACACCAGCCGGGACTTGCCGATGCCCGCCTCGCCGGTCACCAGCACGGTCGCGGGAGCACCGCCGCGTGCGCGTTCGTACGCGCCGCGCAACGAGTCCAGCTCGGACTCGCGGCCGATGAGCACCGGAGACGTCACCGGCCACCTCCCAACCCGGACGCGATGTCGTCAAGTCTGATGACGACAGCTTGCCACCCGCTCGGAGAAGCTGTGGACACATCCGAAACGGGAGGCAGCAATGCGCAAGGTCATCGCCAACATCTCGCTCTCGCTCGACGGCCGGATCGCGGGTCCCGGCGGCGAGTACGACATGGGCTGGATCGTCGGGCACGCCGTCACCGACGGCGCCCGCCGGCACATGGTCGAGGTGACGGCCCCGGCGACGACGGCGTTGCTGGGACGCAAGAACTACCAGGGCTTCGGCGGGTTCTGGCCGGGGGTGGCGGACGACGAGAACGCCGCCACCGCCGACCGCGCGTTCTCCCGCTGGCTCAACGACGTCGAGAAGGTCGTCTTCTCGACCACGCTCACCGAGGTGGAGTGGGAGAACGCGCGGCTGTCCGCGGTCGATCCCGTCACGGAGGTCAAGCAGCTGCGCGAGCAGGAGGGTGGCGACATCATCGTGCTCGCCAGCACCAGCGTGATCCGGCAGCTGCTCGCCGCCGACGAGGTGGACCGGCTCAGCGTCACGCTGTGCCCGGAGCTGGTCGGTGGCGGCGAACGGCTGTTCCAGGACGGTCCGTCCGGCACGTCCTGGCGGCTGGTCTCGTCCACACCGGTGGAGAGCGGCGCCCTTTGCCTGTACTACGACCGGAACCGCTGACCTGTCAGACGGTGAAGCCACCGTCGACGTTGATGCTCGCGCCGGTGACGTAAGCGCCGGCGTCACCGGCGAGTGCCGCCACGACCTCGGCGATCTCCGCGGGCTGACCGAAACGTCCCAGTGCGGTCAGCCCGCGGATCGTGTCCGCCATCGGCCCGTCCGCCGGGTTCAGGTCCGTCTCGGTCGGACCGGGGTTGACGACGTTCACGGTGATGCCCAGCGGACCGAGATCGCGCGCGAGTCCCTTGGTCATCCCGATCAACGCCGTCTTGCCGGCCGAGTACAGGGCGAAGCCCGGAAACGGCGCGTACACGGCGACGTTGCTGCCGATGCTGATGATCCGTCCGCCGTCGCCCATGTGCCGTACCGCCGCGCGCGCCGCGAGGAAGGGTGCGCGCACGTTCACGGCCATCGTGTGGTCGAACTCCTCCCGGCCGAGTTCCTCCAGTGGTCCCACCTGGAAGGCGGCCGCGTTGTTGACGAGGACGTCCAACCGTCCGAAGTGGACGGCGGTCTCGTCGACCGCCGCCACCACGGCGTCCGGATCGGCGCTGTCCGCCCGGATGGCGAAACCGTTGTCCGGCTTGGTGTTCTGGTACGTCACCGCGACCTGCGCGCCGAGAGCGGTGAGCTTCTCGGCGATCGCGGCCCCGATGCCGCGGCTCCCGCCGGTGACGAGAGCCGCTTTCCCTGCAAGTGATCCCATGCCCTCAGCCTGCTGGAATCAGCATCGGGCGTCTGGCGGGAATCGGACCGTCAGTTGGCGCCTCGGACGTACGCCCACGCGGTGCGGTTGAGGGAGTCCTCGACGCCGGTGAAGCCCTCGTTGGGGTTGAGGACGTCCTCGTGGAAGTCGACGTCGATGTCGTCGGCGGTGCCACCGATGGCGTCCGGACCCACGCCGAACATGCCCTTCGGGTTGCCGCCCTGGTCCATGATGGCGTCGAGCGCGTTGAACTGGTCCTGGTGCCAGCTGCCCGACATGTGACCGGCCTCGTGCGCGGTGATGTTGCCGATCGCCCTGCCGATGAACGCGATCTTGTCGCTGGCCGGCGTGATGTACCCGTTCAGCGAGGTGCGCGACTGGGTGGCCGGCGAGCTGAGGATGTCGAGCAGCACCAGCGCGGTCTCCTCCTTGCCGAAGTTGCCCGCGTCGATCGACTGCGCGATGCCGACGGTCTGGATGCCGGACTCGGCGATCGAGCCACCGACGACCACCCGGCTGACGTTCGGCTGACCCCACGGGTCCGCGTGGTCGCGGCTGTTCAGGATCCGCACGGCGAACCGCTTGTTCGTGCCCTTGGCGGCCAGGTCCTTCTCGATGTTCTCGCGCACGGTCGCGACCACGCCGTCGATCACGGCGTTCTCGTCGGCGCCGGTGAGACCCCAACCGGGCAGGAACTTCTTCAACGGCGAGAGGTCCTTGTTGCCGGCTGTCGGGTCGCTGCCGAAGATCCGGGTGTTGACCCGCGCGCCGTCGAAGTCGAGGAAGAGCGTCAGCACGTCGGGCCGCGGGTTGAGCTCCGAGCCGGGACGGTAGGCCTCGACCGTGACGTCGTAGCGGCCGTCGCCGTTCTCGACGCCGACCGTGTAGCGGCCGTCCTTGGGCGCCACGAAGTCCGCGACGGCGTTGCCGCCGGCGGGCATCGGGGAGTTCTCGGCGTACAGGAAGCTGAAGTCCTGCGACGAGCCGAAGACCTCACGTCCGGCGGGATCGTTGATCACGACCCTGGTCGCCTTGCCCTTCGCCGACGCGCCGAGCACGTCGCCTGCCTTGAGGTCGACGGAGAAGAAGTCCTTGTCCGCAGGGCCGTCACCGGAGGAGATGGTCAGGTCGTACCCGCCTTCGGTGCCCGCGCGCTTGCCGGTGCCCGGCGTCAGCGGGTCGGACGGGATCGCGCCCGGTCCGGCCGCGGCGACCATGACGTACACGTCCTGGCCCGCGCCCACGGGGACCTGGATCCTGCTGTCGGTGGTGCCCACGAGGTTGTCCTGCTGCACCAGGACCTGCCCGGCGGCGTCGTACGCGGCGAGGTGCGTGTCCAGGTCACCGGACGGGGTGTCCGTCTCGACGACGACGTACCTGAGCTCGGTGCCACCGGTCAGCTTGTAGAAGTCGTGGTCGCCGGAGCCGTCACCGCCGGTGCCGTACGGGCCGTCGCCGATCGTGCCGCTGGTCTTCAGGGCCCTGCCGCGCGCCGGAACGCCGATGTCGCTCGCGAGCGGGATGGCGTCGTTGGTCTCGGCGAACGCAGGGACGACCGGGATCGTGGGGTCGCCCGCCAGGTCACCGGTGATCGTGAGCTTCGGGTTCTTGCCCTTGCCGGTGCCGAACCCCGCCACGTGCTCGGCCTGGGCGGGCGCGTCGTTGGCGCCCTGCCCGGTCTCCTTCTCGCCGTACGTCAACGGCTGGCCCGCGCTCTTCGCGGCCACCCGCGACTGCTTGCGGGACTCGCGGTCGCGGTGCACCGAGGCCCAGTCGACCTGTGCCTCCGCCGGCAGGAACGCCAGCATCGGATCGGGTTGACTGAGCTGCGGCGCGGGCTCGGCGGCCGACTGCCCCGAGGCCACCAGTGCGAGTGCCACACCTGCTGTGAGCACGCCAAATAGGTGCTTGCGCATATGAAGTTCCCCCAGTTCGGTCTTGAACCGAGGAAACCAGCGCCGTGCGGATCAGACGAGCCTTTTGGTCAGCCTTTGTCCACTTTCGGACATTCAGACCGCGGCTTTGACGCGCAGCGGTGCCGCGACCTCGTGCAGGTGCTCCAGCACGTAGCCGTACGAGCGGAACAAGCCGCACTGCGCATAGGAAATGCCGCGCTGCTCGCAGAAGTTGTGGACGATCACCTGCGCGTGCCGCAGCGCCGGCCGGGGCATGCTGGGGAACAGGTGGTGCTCGATCTGGTAGTTCAGACCGCCGAGCAGGATGTCCGTGAACCAGCCGCCCCGGATGTTGCGCGAGGTCAGCACCTGCTTGCGCAGGAAGTCGAGCGAGTGGCCGGCGGACAGCACCGGCATGCCCTTGTGGTTGGGGGCGAAGGAACAGCCCATGTAGAAGCCCCACAACGCCTGGTGCACGAGGATGAACGCGACGGCGTACACGGGCGAGAGCACCCAGAACACGACCCCGAGGTACACCACGACGTTCGCGATCATCACGAACCGCTCGCGGCCGGAGTACCGGATCGAGTGCCAGTGCAGCGCGAAGCCTTCGAGCAGCAGCAACGGGAAGAACAACACCGCCTGGTGCGAGGCGATCCACCGCAACGCACCGCGCTTGCCCGCGCCCTGCCGTTGCGTGAACGCGAGCACCGTGATGTCGACGTCCGGGTCCTCGTCCTCGTGGTTCGGGTTGGCGTGGTGGCGGTTGTGCTTGCCGACCCACCAGTCGTAGCTGACGCCGACCAGTCCGCTGTGGACGTAGCCGGTGATCGCGTTCCACTTCTTCGTGGCGAAGATCTGCTTGTGGCCCGCGTCGTGCCCGATGAACGCGAGCTGCGTGGTCATCGCCGCCAGCACGACCGCCACCGCGAGCTGCCACCACGAGTCGCCCAGCAGCGCGAACGCCACCCAGGCCCCGGCGTAGACGGCGAGGTTCACGCCGATTCGAGCGAAGTAGTAACCACGCCGCCGAGCGAGCAGGCCAGCCTGCTTGATCTCGGCGGCCAAGTGGGCGAAGTCGCTCGCCTGCCGGAGTGCCATTTGCGCAGAATGCCGGATGGCGGCGACGAAGTCATGCACGGCCGGTGAAGTCGTTACAAACCACGTGGGTCGGTCCCGCACCGACACGATCAGGTGATCATGATCATCATCTCCGGCGAGCCGCTGGCCCCCGCCCCGGCCGCTGAGGTCCAGTGCTGCGCAATCGGGCCCGCCGCGGACGCGGGCCGATCCGGAGAGAGGACCAGAAGGCGTGGTCGACCACACAACCGTGCTCATCGCGGGCGCGGGGCCGGCGGGGCTCGTGTTAGGCAACTTGTTGCGCGCGGCGGGGATCGGCACCCTCATCGTCGAGCGGGCGAGTCGTGAGCAGGTGCAGACGAGGGCCAGGGCGGGCTTCCTGGGACCGAACAGCGCCCGCGTCCTCGCGGAGCACGGACTCGCCGCCGGGATGCTCCACAAAGGACGGTCGCACGGCGTCTGCGCTTTTCGGGGTGAGGACGGGGAGTTCGAGCTGGACTACTCCGCGCTCGGCCGGGGCGAGGTGCACACCGTCTACCCGCAGCAGGACCTCGTCACGGACCTGGTCGCCGAATATCTGGACCGCGGCGGGGAGATCCGGTTCGGTGCGACCGTCACCGGCGTCGATTCCGGTACCGCGACGATCCGTTACCGCGACGAGCAGGGCGAAGGTGTTGCCACCGGCCGGTTCCTCGCGGGGTGCGACGGCAGCAACGGCGCCACCCGGCAGGCGATTCCGGCGGACTTAGGTCAGCGTCACACCCAGGACCACGGCGTCAGCTGGCTCGCGGTGCTCGCCGAGGCGCCGCAGAGCATGGCCGCGGTCACCTACGCGATCCACGACGACGGCTTCGCGGGCCACATGGCGCGCAGCCCCGAGGTGACGCGGTACTACCTCCAGGTTCCTCCCGGCGACGACCCGGAGTCCTGGACCGACGAACGGATCTGGGCCGCCCTCGGCACCCGGATGCGCACCGACGAGTTCGGTCAGCTCAAACAGGGCCCGATCACCGAACGCCGGATCGTCCGGCTGCGGTCCGAGGTCGTCGACCCGATCCAGCACGACAGGCTGTTCCTCGTCGGTGACGCGGCCAGTCTGATCAGCCCGTCCGCCGCCAAGGGCGCCAATCTGGCGATCATGGAGGCCGAGGTGCTGGCCTCCGCCCTGATCTCCGCCCTGCACCGGGACGACGAACGGCCGCTGGCCGCGTACTCGCGCACCTGCCTGCCCCGCGTCTGGCGGGCGCAGGAGTTCTCGCGCTGGATGATCGACCTCCTGCACACCCAGGACGACGACTTCCACCGCGCTCTACGCCGCGCCCGGCTGCACAGCCTGCGCGACTGCCGCGCCCACCAGAACTTCTTCGCCGAGCACTACGTCGGCATCTGAGCCACGGGAACCGTCACCATGATCTCGACCAGCACACCCGTCATCGCCGCGGCCGACCTCGACCGGCTGACCGCCACGATGGCCCTCATCGGCGCGCACGACACGCACTCGGCCCTCGCCGCCGCCGTGCCGTCGCTGCCCGCCGACCAGCGCGCCGCCGTCACGCGGCACGCCACCCTCGACCACGCCGCGTTGCTGATCTTCCCGGAAACCCTTGCGGGACTTGCGGACGAGCTCGCGCGGCACGGCATCGAGGTCGGCACGATGACCCCGAGCGTCGTCGTCCGCGAACGTCTCAGCGCCCGCTACTCCGTGCCCGTCGCGGACCTGAAGGTCGGCATCCTGCGCGCGCCCGTCTCCGACCGCAACGGCTGGCCGTGCGAACTGGAGATCTTCGTGATGGTGACGCCACCGGAGTTGGCGCACATCGCCGAGGACGAACGCCGCCACGAGCACGAGAACCACGTCGCACTGGCCGTACGGCGCCCGGATCCGGTGCTGCTGCGCGGACTCCGCACGATGATCGCCGGTGTCATGCGCCCGGACGGCGGTGGTTACAACGGTTACGAGAACCACTCGGTCCTCTACTTCCGCGACGCGCACTGCGCCGACCCCGCGTTCCGCCGCCTGGAACTGATCTCCACCGGCCGGTTCCCGCAGCTGCAGGCCACTCACCAGCGCGAGTCCTGTGCCGGTACGGAGTTGCTGCGCCTGCTGACCGGCGCGTGGGCGACGCAGGCCATCGCGACCGCCGCCGAACTCCGGCTGCTCGACCACCTCGTGACGATCCAGGACCTGCCCGGTCTCGCCGCGGCCACCGGCTCCGAACCCCAAAGCCTGGCAAGGCTTCTGCGGTACCTCACGTCACTCGGCGTTGTGCACATGTCGGGTGAGCGGCACAGCCTCACCGACCTCGGCGAGCTGCTGAGGTCGGACCTGACGGGGTCGATGCGGCCGCTCGCGCTGATGTACGGCGGCCCGTTCTACCGGTCGTTCGCCGAACTGACCGAGGCCGTCCGCAGCGGTGAGGAGTCGTACGCGAAAGCTTTCGGCGCGCACCACTTCGCCCACATGGCAACGGATCCGGACCTGGCGGAGCTGTTCCACGGGTCCATGGCCGCGAGCAACGCCATGTTCACCGGTGTCACCAAGGTCGTCGACTTCTCCACCGCCGGCACGGTCGTGGACGTGGCCGGCGGCAACGGCGAGCTGCTGTCCCGCGTGCTGCACGCCAACCCGGCGGTGCGGGGCGTTCTGCTCGACCTCCCGAACGCCCTCGCCGCCGCCGAACCGCGCCTCGCCGACCTCGCGGACCGCGTCACCCTCGTCCCCGGCGACTTCACCCGCTCGATCCCCGGCACCGGCGACATCTACCTGCTGTCCCGCGTGCTGCACGACTGGGACGACGAGCAGTGCCGCACCATCCTGGCCACGTGCGCGCGGAACATGCCCGCACACGCCGAACTGCTGGTGATCGAGCGCCTGCTGCCCGAGGCCGGCGAGGTGGACTCGCTCGCGATCCCGTGGGACATCCACATGTTGTGCAACACCGGCGGCCGTGAGCGCACCGAGTCGCACTACCGCGAGTTGCTCGCCGAGGCGGGCTTCGAGCTGGTCGAGACGCACGCGCTGCCGCTCGACGCGCACGTCATGCGCGCCAAGCTGCGTTAGTTCACCAGCTCACCAGGCAGAAGGGGTGGCCTGCGGGATCCGCGTACACGTGGAACCGCTCGCCACCGCCTTCGAGCCTGCGCGCGCCCAGTGCCAGCACCTTCTCGCCGGCCGCGCCGAGATCGTCCACGCGCACGTCGAAGTGCATGTGGGCGGTCTCGGCCGGCCAGTTCGGGGGCTGCCAGCCCTCGACCCGCGCGAACGCCACGCCGGGCCGGTCGGGGGCGTCACCGATGACGACGAGCGCGCCGTCGTCCTGCACCCGGATCATCCCGAGCAGCTTCTCGTAGAACTCCGCGAGGCCCTGCGGGTCAGGGCAGTCGATCACCAGTCCGTGCCAACGTCCGATCATGCGCGGGATGCTGGCACGGATCGAGGACAGCGACCGCCCTGGATCACACGAGTGGCATGGCCATCACGGGGTCCGTCGTCGGCTGCTGCGAACCTCCCTGGGGCTCAACGGTGAGCGCGACCCGCTGCGCGCCGGTCAGCCCGGAGACCGCGAGCGGTGACGTCAGCGACTTGAGCACGCCGGCCGAGCGCGGGCCGTTCTCGCCGACCAGCCAGAGCTGGTAGGCCTTACCTGGGCCCGGATCCGGCAGGTCCCTGGCGAGGAACAGCGCCTCGTCGCGGCTGGCCGAGATCACCGCGGTGCCGGTCGCCCCGTTCGGCGCCGTGCCGCTGATCAGCTTGGCGTCCGGAGTGGACAGCAGGTCGGAGAAGCGGCTGTACTCGCTGGACAGTTGCGCCAACTGCTTGTCCTGCGAGGACTCGGTGTACTGCACCGTCACGAAGACAGCGGCGACCAGGCAGGCGGCCGCGAGCAGCCCTCCGGCCCAGCGGATCCTGCGCGGGTTCGGCACGCGGGCCGGATGCGGGGACAGCTGCCGGGTCTCGGCCGCCGCGGCGAGCACGCGGGCACGCAGCTGCGGTGGCGGCGGGGACTCCACCGCGACGCCCAGCCTCGCCGCCGTGGCCGCGAGCTCGGCGACCTCGAGCGCGCAGCTCTCGCAACGGATCAGGTGCGCCTCGAAGGCGGTTCGTTCGATCTCGGACAACGCGTTCACGGCGTAGGCGCCGGTGAGCGTGTGCAGATCAGCGGATGTGGTCCTCATCCGGTCACCCCCATGCAGTCCCGCAGTCGGATCAGGCCGTCGCGCATCCTGGTCTTGACCGTGCCGAGCGGAATGCTCAGCAGGCTCGCGACCTCCGGATACGAGTAGCCCTGGTAGTAGGCCAGCAGCACGGACTCGCGCTGCAGTTCGGTCAGGAAGCTCAGACAGCGGCGCACCTGACGTTGTTCGAGCCGGCCGTCGACCTGCTCGCTCACCTCGTCGAAGGGCCTGCCCGGATCGAGCCGGGCCGCGCGGTCCTCGCGGTGGGTGGCGGCCTGGGCGGACCGGACGCGGTCGACGGCGCGGCGGTGCGTCAGCGTGAGGATCCAGGTGTTGGCGCTGCCGCGGTCGGGGTCGAACCTGGTCGCGGTCCGCCACACCTCGAGCATCACCTCCTGGAACACCTCCTCCGACTGCGCCTGGTCCCGCACCACCCGCCTGATCAGCCCGAACACCGATCCGGACACGACGTCGTAGAGCCGCTCGAACGCGGCCTCGTCGCCCCGTGCGACCAGGGCGAGCAGTTCGTCGGCGGTCGGACCCACGTCTCGCGGGGTCCTCGGCAGGCTTTGCAGCGCCCGCTCACGCTCAGGCATCCCAGGTCCTCTCCTCAGCGTTGTCCTCTGGTGTTCGCAGCAGAGGCGCTGATGGATCGGTGCTGAATGCGTCAGATCTCGTTTGGTAACGGATCGATAACCACACCCATCCGCTCCCAGGGGGGTGGCGAATCACGGGCAGCAACTGCTCGATCACCCCTTGGAGATGTCCTGTCATGAACAAGACCGTCCGCAACACCGTCCTGGCCGTCGGCGCCGCCTCGCTCGCCCTGTTCGGCGCGGCGTGCGGCTCGGGTGACACGGCCAGCAGCAGCGGCACCTCGTCCAGTGCCGCGCCCACCTCGACCGCGACCTCGTCCGCCGCGATGGCCGACCCGGCCAAGGACCTCGTCGGCCCGGGCTGTGCCGACTACGCGAAGCAGGTTCCGTCCGGCGCGGGTTCCGTCTCGGGTATGGCCGCTGACCCGGTCGCCGTCGCCGCGTCGAACAACCCGCTGCTCAAGACGCTGGTCGACGCCGTGTCCGGCAAGCTCAACCCGAAGGTCAA
>NZ_JBIRVV010000032.1:0-49821 GCF_044387305.1 Lentzea sp. NPDC020367
CGCCCAACGCAACAGGCGTGCCATCTACCCGCGTGTGGCGCTATCCCCCGATCAGATTGCCGGGGGTCTGGGGGCAGCGCCCCCAGGGGAAGCACCCAACGCAACCAGGCCGCAAGCAAGGTGACCACGCTGACGCAGGCGTCCCCCCGATCTGGGAACCCCTACAACTCAACCTACTCACAGGGTCTGACAACGCCGAGCAATCCCGTAAGCCCCACGTAACCCCCATCAAGGGAACACGCCCAACCCCAAAATGGTTGGATCCACACGTGAGGCACTTCGACCTGGTCATCATCGGCACCGGCTCCGGCAACAGCATCCCGACGGACGCCATGGCAGGCTGGCAGATCGCCATCCTGGAAAAGGGGACCTTCGGCGGCACCTGCCTGAACGTCGGCTGCATCCCAACAAAAATGTTCGTCCACACAGCAGACCAGGCCGCAGCCCCAGCAAACGCCAAAAAGCTAGGCGTGGACGCCACACTGGACGCAGTCCACTGGCCAGAAATCCGAGACCGAATCTTCAACCGGATCGACCCGATCGCCGAAGGCGGCCGCAACTGGCGAGCCAACGAAAACGCGAACGTGACGGTCTACGAGGGCACGGCAAGCTTCATCAACGCGAACACGATCGACACGGGCACCGGCGAGACCATCACCGCCGACCGGATCGTGATCGCGGCAGGCAGCCGCCCCACCATCCCGGACATCGCGGACCTGGACACCACGGGCTTCCACACCAGCGACACGATCATGCGCCTCGACGAACTCCCCGAGAGCCTGATCATCGTCGGCAGCGGCTTCATCGCCTCGGAGTTCGCCCACGTCTTCAGCAGCTTCGGCGTGAAGGTCACGCTGATCGCCCGCTCGAACCTGCTCCTGCGCCACGAGGACCTGGAGATCGCCACCCGCTTCACGGACATCGCGAAGCAGAAGTGGAACGTCCTGCTCAACCGCAAGACCACCCGCGCCGAAAAAACGGACACCGGCGTCAAACTTCACCTGGAGGGCCCCAACGGCGAGGAAACCGTTGAGGCACAACAGCTCCTCATCGCCACGGGCAGGCAGCCCAACAGCGACCTGCTCCAGACGCAGAACGCCGGCCTCGACACGCACGCCGACGGCCGCGTGAAGGTGGACGAGTACCAGCGCACGAGCCAGCCGCACATCTACGCCCTGGGCGACATCAGCTCGGACTACCAGCTCAAGCACGTCGCGAACCACGAGGCCAAGGTGGTCCGGCACAACCTGCAGAACCCCGAGAACCAGATCAAGAGCGACCACCGCTTCGTGCCGGCCGCCGTCTTCTCCAGCCCGCAGATCGCGAGCGTCGGCCTGACCGAGGAACAGGCCAAGGAAAAGGACATCCGGTACGTCACCGCGACCCAGGCCTACGCGTCGATCGCGTACGGCTGGGCGATGGAGGACACGACCGGATTCGCGAAGCTGATCGCGGACCCGGCCACGGGGCAACTCCTCGGCGCGCACATCATCGGCCCGCAGGCGTCGACGGTGATTCAGCCGCTGATCCAGGCGATGAGCTTCGGGCTGGACGCGAAGTCCATGGCACAGGGCCAGTACTGGATCCACCCGGCGATGCCCGAACTGGTCGAGAACGCGTTGCTGAACCTGCCGCTGGACTGAAGTCCTTGAACGACAGGACTTCTGCCGCTGCCGCGAACGGCAATCACCGTTCAGGATGCAGCGATGACAGACAAAGTCCTCGTCGCCTACACCTCTGAAGTCGCCGCCACCGACGAGATCGCCCGGATCATCGGCACCGAACTCGCGGGCTGCGGACTGCGAGTCATCGTGCTCCCGGTCACCGCGGCCGAAACGCTGTACGGGTTCGGTGCCGTGATTCTGGGTGACGCCGCCACGCGCGATGCGCATCGGTTCGTGCGGCGGCACAAGGTTTCTCTCAAGCACACGCCCGTGTGGTTGTTCCACCGCGGCACTCCCCCGGTGCCGAACGACGTCACGCGGATGGCCCGGAAGCTCAACGCCCACGGGCCGATCAGCTTCGGCGGCGCGGCACCGGACTGGGACCGGGCGAAGGCGTGGGCGCGCTACCTCGCCGACCAGCTCACGGTGCTGCACCGCGGGTTCGTCTCCAACTAGGCCTGCTGGATCCGGACGGTGTTGCCGGCCGGGTCCCGGAACACGCAGTTGCGCACACCCCACGGCTGATCAGCGGGCTCCTGCACGACGTCCGCGCCGCCGGCCTGAAGCTTGTCGAACACGCCGTCGAGATCGGGCGTGGACAGGTTGATGAACGCGTACGAGCCGTTCTCGATCATCTCGGCGATCGCGGTGCGCTGAACGTCCGTCAGCCCCTCGGCCATGGCGGGCGGTTCCAGCACCACGGCAGAGCCCGAACCGACGGGCGCGACCGTGATCCACCGCATCGTGCCCTGGCCGACGTCGGCGCGGACCTCCCAGCCGAGCAGGTCGCGGTAGAACGCGAGCGAGGCGTCGGGATCGGTGTGCGGGAGGAACGTGGCGTGAATGCTGATGTCCATGCCGACAACGCTAGGACCAGCGAGAACGCTCCGCTTCTCGATTCCTGACCGACTACGGCTGACCGACTGGCTAGATGTACCGGGGACGCCCGGCGATCATGCCCAGCACGGTCAACGCGGCCAGCAACACCAGCTGCAGCGTCAACGACACGGTCCAGGTCCCGGTGGCCTCGCGGAGCACGCCGAACGCGAACGGCCCGGAGGCCGCGATCAGGTAGCCGATGCTCTGCGCCATGGCCGACAGCCGCGCGGTGTCCGAAGTGGACTTCGTGCGCAACGACATGACGAGCAGCGCCAGCGGGAACATGCCCATGCCGAACCCGATCAACACCACCCAGAGTCCTGGCGCGGCGGCGGGCGCCACCAGCATGCCCAGAATTCCGGCGAACGACAGCACTCCCAGCGCCAGCACCACCGGCGCCTGGCTGGAGAACCGGGCGGCGATCGGCGGCACGAACAGGCTCACCGGAACGCTCAGCAGCATCGAGCCGGCGAGCAGCATGCCGGCGGTGTTCCGGTCGACGCCCGAGTCGACGAGCATCGCGGGCAGCCAGCCCATGACGGTGTAGGCGAACAACGACTGCAGGCCGAAGAACACCGTGATCACCCACGCCAGCGGGCTGCGCAGCAACGACCGCTTCTCGACCGGCGCGGCCGACCGCACGACCGAAGCCGCGGAACCGTGGCGCGCACCGGCGAACCAGACGACGACCGCGCCCAGCGACAGCAACGCCCACGCGCCGACGGCGAGACGCCACGAGCCGAGCCAGTCCTCCAGCCGAGGCGTCAACGCGGCGGCCAGAGCAGCACCCGCGGACAGCGTTCCCGTGTAGACGCCGGTGATCAGGCCGACCTTCGTGGGGAAGGACGCCTTCACCACCACCGGGATCAGCACGTTGGACACCGCGATGCCCGCGCACGCGATGAAGGTGCCGCCCAGCACGACCCACGGACCGTCGATCACGCGCAGCACGAGGCCGAGCGTGAGCACCCCCAGTGAAAGTCCGATCGCACGAGCCATGCCGAGGCGGCGACCCAGCCAGGGGGCCGCGAAGGCCGCGAAGCCGAAGCAAAGCGCCGGAACGGCCGTCAGCGCACTGGTCCAAGCGGCCGAAACCCCAAGGGCGGCGCGGACATCACCGAGCACCGAGGCCAGACTGGTCACCGCAGGGCGGAGATTCGCGGCAGCGAGGGCGACCCCGATCGCGAGCAACGCGGACCCGACCAGCGGAACGTGACGATTCATGACGACCGTCACCCTGCGACCTGGATCGGTGGCAGTCTGTGCGGCAAGAGTCGTCTGCTTCATCGTCACGGGCACCACTATCGCAGACGTAGGATGTTCGGATGAAAGGATGACGCTGTGCCGTTGGCCACTACCCGACGGGCGGGCCTCGTCGACCAGGTGATCGAGCAGATGCGCAGCGCGATCACGACTGGTGAATGGCCCGTCGGGCAGCGCATCCCGCCCGAGCCCGAGCTGGTCACCGCGCTCGGGGTGGGTCGGAACACGGTCAGAGAGGCCGTGCGCGCGCTTTCCCACGCCGGACTGCTGGAGGTGCGGCAGGGCGACGGCACGTTCGTCCGCGCGACCAGCGAGCTCTCCGGCGCGGTCCGCCGCATGTGCGGGACGGAACTGAAGGAGGTGCTCCAGGTCCGCCGCACCCTCGAGATGGAGGGCGCGCGCCTGGCCGCGAAGCACCGCACGGACGCCGAACTGGCACGCCTCACCGAGTTGCTGCAGAAGCGCGACGCGGCGATGGAGGACGAGCAGTGGGCTGAGGTGATCGAGCACGACACCGCGTTCCACGTGCTGCTCGTGCAGTGCTCGCACAACACGCTTCTAGCCGAGCTCTACCAGGGCTTGACCGAGGCCGTCAAAGCTTCGGTGGCGGCGTCTGTCGACACCAGTCAGCCTGGTACCGACCAGGTGTCGCACACCGGGCTGCTGCACGCGGTCCGGGACGGTGACCAGGAGAAGGCGGCGATCGAGGCGGGCGGTTTCTTCGAGGAGCTGATCGAGAAGTTCTGCTGAGTCGCGCAACCGCGGACAATGGCTGTCCGCATGAGCTCATAGCGTGGGGGCCATGGAGATCACGCCGTTCCGCATCGAGATCCCGCAGACCGACGTCGACGACCTCCGCTCGCGCCTGGCCGGCACCCGCTGGCCGGAGGACGACCTGCCCGGTGTCGGCTGGTCCTACGGCATCCCGCTGAGCTACCTGCGCCCGCTGGCCGAGTACTGGCGCGACGGGTTCGACTGGCGCGCGCAGGAAGAGCTGCTCAACTCCTTCCCGCAGTTCACGACCGAGATCAGCGGGCAGCGCATCCACTTCCTGCACGTCCGCTCCCAGAACCCGGACGCGACGCCGTTGCTGCTGATCCACGGCTGGCCGGGCTCGTTCGTCGAGTTCCTGAACGTGATCGGGCCGCTGTCGGAGGACTTCCACCTCGTCATCCCGTCGATCCCCGGCTTCGGCTTCTCGGGGACGGTGAAGAAGCCCGGCTGGAACGTCCTGCGCGTCGCGTGGGCGTTCGCGAAGCTGATGGAGGGCCTGGGCTACGACCGCTACGGCACGCAGGGCGGCGACTGGGGTTCCGGCATCGCGCAGGAGATCGGCCGGGTGTTCCCCGAGCAGGTCATCGGCGTGCACGTGAACATGCTGCAGACGTTCCGGCCGCAGGGCGTGAACGACCTCTCACCCGAGGAACTGCGGGCGCTGGAGTCGCTCGACCACTACCAGAAGGACCTCTCCGGCTACATGCACCTGCAACGCAGCCGGCCGCGCACGCTCTCCTACGCGCTGACGGACTCGGCCGTCGGGCAGCTGGCGTGGATCGCGGAGAAGTTCCACGACTGGACGGACAACGAGGGCGCGCCCGAGGACGCGGTGGACCGCGACCAGATGCTGACCAACGTGTCCGTGTACTGGTTCACCGGCACGGCGGGCTCGTCGGCGGCGCTGTACAAGGAACAGTCGGCGACCTGGGGCCAGCAGCAGCCGTCGACGGTGCCCACCGGCGTCGCGGTCTTCCCGCACGACCTGAGCCTGCCGGTGCGGTCGCTGGCGGAGAAGATGATCCCGTCGATCGTGCACTGGACCGAGTTCGACCGCGGCGGTCACTTCGCCGCGATGGAGGAGCCGGACCTTCTGGTCCAAGACATCAGGAAGTTCTTCGGATCACTGTGAGCACAACACTTTCCACCCGCACCCTCAACCGCACGCTGCTCGCGCGGCAGCTGCTGCTGGAGCGGACGTCCATGCCGATCGTGGAGGCCGTCGAGCACCTCGGCGGACTTCAGGCCCAGGCACCGATTCCGCCGTACCTCGCGCTGTGGACGCGGCTCAAGCCGTACAAGGTCGACGCGCTGAGCAAGCTCATCATCGACCGCTCGCTGGTCCGGATGACGTTGTGGCGCGGCACTTTGCACCTGATCTCGGCCAACGACGTGTACTTGATGCGCACGGCGTTGCAGCCGGAGCTCAACAAGTGGGCGAAGATCGTGATGCCGCCGGCCACCCGCGTCGAGATCGACCTCGACAAGCTGGCCCGCATCACGCGCGAGTACATCGACGCCGAACCGCGCACGGTCGCGGAGATCGGCGCGCACCTGGAGGAGCACTTCCCCGAGGCCAAGGCGCGCGAGATGTCCACGCAGGCGCAGATGCTGGTGCCGATGATCCAGGTGCCGCCACGCGGGATCTGGGGCGTGGGCGGCGTTCCGCAGAACGTCGCGATGGCGTCGTGGCTCGGGCGCGAGCTGCCCGAGCAGGCGGCGGTGCCGGAGCTGATCAAGCGGTACCTGCGGGCGTTCGGACCGGCGACCTTGGCGGACATGCAGGCCTGGTCCCGGTTGATCGGACTCAAGGCGCACGCGGCGGACCTCGACCTGGTGGAGTACAAGAACGAGGAAGGCAAGGTGCTGCTGGACGTGCCGGACGGCGTGATCGTGTCCGAGGACGTACCGGCGCCCGCACGGCTGCTGCCCGCGTTCGACAACGTGTTGCTGGGCCACGCCGACCGCAAGCGGATCATGAGCGAGGACGCGCGGTCGCGGTGGGGCGCGGTGCGCAACGGCGTGTTCCCGCCGACGTTCCTCGTGGACGGGTTCCTGCGCGGCACCTGGAACGTGGTGGAGAACAAGGACGCGGCGACGCTGACGATCGAGCCGTACTTCAAGACCACGAAGAAGGACATGGCCGGCGTGATCCGCGAGGCCAAGGCGGTGCTGAAGGTGATGTCCCCCAAGAAACCGCACGTGATCCTCGCGCCCTAAGAGAGCTGCTTGATCACGTCGAGCGCCGCGGTGATGGCGGGCCTGCGCGAGGCCTGGGTCCGCCACACCGCGTACAGCCGCCGCGTGGGCGTGGGCCGCAACGGCACGGCCCGGACGCTGTCCGGCACCTCACCCCTGCCAAGTTGAGGGATCAGCGCGACCCCGATTCCCTTGGCCAGCAACGCGATCTGCGTCCGGTACTCGCTGATGTGGTACGCCACCACCGGTTCGATGCCCGCGCCGTGGAACGTCCGCACCAGCCAGTCGTAGCAGATCGACCCTTCGGTCTGGCAGATCCACCGCTCGTCGGCGAGATCGGCGGGTTCGAGGAACTCCCTGCGCGACAACGGGTTCGCGGCCGGGATCAGCACCTCGGCGACGTCGTCGGCGATGAAGACGCGGGACAGCGACGCCGGCACGGGCAGCGGCGTGTTGGCCCAGTCGTGCACGATCGCCAGGTCGAGTTCGCCGCGGGCGACGGCCTCGGTGGCGTTGGGCGGGTCGATCTCCGTGAGCCGCACGTCGAGAGCCGGGTGCCGGTCGATCAGGTCCGCCAGGACGCCGGGGAGCAGTCCGCGCGCGGCCGTGGCGAACGCGCCGATGCAGAGCCGGCCGATCGCGGCGCCCCGCTGTTCCTCCAGCGCCACCTCGGCCTCCTCGACGAGCTTGAGGACCTGGCTCGCGGTGTCGGCGAGCAGCCGGGCGGCGTCGGTGAGGCGGACGCCGCGGCCACTGCGTTCCAGCAGCGTGGTGCGGGTCTCGCGTTCGAGTTTGGCGATCTGCTGCGACACCGCGGACGGCGTGTAGCCGAGCACCTCGGCCGCGGCGCCGACCGTGCCGTGCACGGCGACGGCGTTCAGGGCCTTCAGCCTTCCCAGATCGAGCATGTAGCAATGCTAAACCCAAAGCCTTAGGTATCGGAACTGGTGCTAAATAGTTGTTGCGCGCAAGCTTGGTGGCATGAGTCCCCGTCACCTCCTGCTCGCTGTGCTGGTCGCCGCCATCTGGGGCTTCAACTTCGTCGTGCTCAAGGTCGGCCTGGACGAGTTCCCGCCGATCCTGTTCTCCGCGCTGAGGTTCCTCGCGGCGGCGGTGCCCGCGATCTTCTTCGTCGGCCGCCCGTCGGTGCCGTGGCGCTGGATCATCGCGGTCGGGCTGGTGCTGGGCGTCGCGAAGTTCAGCTTCCTGTTCATCGGGCTCAAGGCCGGCATGCCGTCCGGGCTGTCGAGCCTGGTGCTGCAGAGCCAGGTGATCTTCACGACGGTGTTCGCGGCGATCGTGCTGCGCGAACGGCCGAAGCCCGTGCAGATCACCGGCATCGCCCTGGCGGTCGCGGGCATCGGGGTGATCGCGTGGGACTACGGCCTCTCGTCGCCGCTGCTCGGGTTCGCGCTGATCATCGCGGCGGCTGCCTGCTGGGGCGTGTCGAACGTGCTGATGCGGTACGCGCGGCCCGCGGACACGCTGCGGTTCATGGTCTGGGTCAGCGCGGTGGCGGTGCTGCCGTTGTTCGCACTCTCGGCACTGACCGAGGACATGAGCGCGCTCGGCCGCCTGGACTGGAGTGGGGCAGGCGCCGTCGGGTACGTCGCGTGGATCTCGACGTTGCTCGGGTTCGGCATCTGGGGATTCCTGCTGCGCCAGTACGAGTCGTCGGTCGTGGCGCCGTTCTCGTTGCTGGTACCGGTGTTCGGGATGCTCTCGGCGTGGGCGTTCCTCGGCGAGGACCTGAGCTGGCTGCAGGCGGCGGCCGGTGGCCTGGTGCTGGCAGGGCTCGCTATTCCGCTGCTGCTGGGGCGCCGGGCGGCACGAACGGAAGTCCTGCCGGAGCCCCTCGTTCCAGCAGGTCGATGACGGCCTTCGTGTCGAGGTGATCGGCGACCAGGTCGCCCAGCAGGTCCAGCTGGGCCTCGCGGGCGGCCTGGAAGCTCACGTCACCCGGTTCGAAGTCGCGGCCCGCGCGCTCGGCCGCCCAGCGCAGGAACCTCCGGCGGAACGCGTCGTTCTCCAGCAGGCCGTGCCAGTGGGTGCCGAGGACCCGTTCGGCCTGGGCGCCTTCCGTTCCGATCAACGGCTCCTCGGCGCTGCGGACGACCTGGCCGTGGTGGATCTCGTAGCCGGTGACGGGTTCGTCCCACGCGGTGCCCGACGGCGTGGCGAGGGTCTTGCGTGAATCGAAGCGGATGTCGACGTCGAGCAGGCCGAGTCCGTCGACCGTGCCGCGGCCCGACTCCACGTCGTCCTCGATGCGCTTGGACAGCATCTGGAAGCCGCCGCAGATGCCGAGAACCGGGCCGTCGAAGCGCCGGATCGCCTGGGCCAGGCCTGTTTCCCCGAGCCACGCGAGGTCGGAGACGGTGGCCTTGGAGCCGGGCAGCACGACCAGGTCCGCGTCGGCCAGCCGGGATGGCTCGGTCACGAACCGCACGGAGACACCGGGCTCGCAGGCCAGCGCCTCGACGTCGGTGGCGTTCGAGATGCGCGGCAACCGGATGACGGCGACCCTCAACCAGTCGCGCTTCGGCGGCTGCGGCCTGCCGATCACGCCGTCCGCGTTGTAGGACAACGAGTCCTCGGCGTCGAGCCAGAGTTCCTCACGCCACGGCAGCACACCGAGCACCGGCCGTCCGGTCAACGCCTTGAGCTGGTGCAGGCCCGGTTCGAGGAGACTGGCGTCGCCGCGGAACTTGTTGACGACGAAGCCGGAGACCAACGCCTGGTCCGCCGCGTCCAGCACCGCGACCGTGCCGAAGAGGTGCGCGAACACGCCGCCGCGGTCGATGTCGCCGACGACGAGCACCGGCAGGTTGGCGTTGACGGCCAGGCCCATGTTCGCGATGTCGTTGGGGCGCAGGTTGATTTCGGCCGGCGAGCCCGCGCCCTCGCAGATGACGACCTCGTGATCGCGCCGCAGCCCGTCCAAAGTGGACAAAACGGTGCCGAGCAGCTGCTGCTTGCGTTCGCGGTAGCTCAGCGCGGACACCTCGCCGACCGCCTGACCGAGGACGACGACCTGGGACGTGCGGTCGCTGCCGGGCTTGAGCAGCACCGGGTTGAACCGGACGCTGGGCTCCTTGAACGCCGCCCGCGCCTGCACCGCCTGAGCACGCCCGATCTCGCCGCCGTCGAGTGTGACGAACGAGTTGTTCGACATGTTCTGGGCCTTGAACGGCACGACGTCAACGCCCTGGCGTGCCAGAAAGCGGCACAGACCGGCGACCAGGACGCTCTTGCCCGCGTCCGAGGTCGTCCCACAGATCAACATCGCGCCCCGCATGGACGCCAATGCTGCCATCATCACCCCCATGCTCACCGTCGTGCTCATGCACAGCCCGTTCCTCGGCCCGTCGAGCATGCGCCCGCTCGCCGACGAACTGGCCTCCGACGGGATGGCCGTCCTGCTGGTCGACCTGCAGATGACGATCAACGAGGCACCGGTGCACCAGCGGCTGATCGGCGCCTTCGCCGACGCCCTGGAGGACTCCGGCGTCGGCGGCCCGCTGGTGCTCGTGGGCCACAGCGGCGCGGGCCCGTTGCTGCCGTGCTTCGCCGACGCGCTCGAGACGGAGGTGGCGGGCCTCGTGTTCCTCGACTCCGACCTGCCGACGCCGGGCAGGTCGTGGCGCGAGACCGTCGATCCGGCCCTCGTGAACAAGGTCAAGGCGTCGGTGCGGGACGGCAAACTGCCGCGCTGGGACCGCTGGTTCGACTCGGACCCGTTGGTCCTCGTGCCCGCCGGTCTGCGCGAGGAGATGCGCGACGAGGCGCCCGAGGTGCCGTGGGAGTTCCTGAAGGAGCAGCGCCCGAGCGTCGAGTGGTCCGGGGCGTGCGGGTACGTGCAGCTGTCGCCGGTCTACGAGGACGCGGCGGCCAAGGCCACCGACCTCGGCTGGCCGGTCGAACGCCTGGAGTCGCACCACCTGGCGGCCGCGACGTCGCCGTCGGCTGTCGCGGCCGCGCTGAAGGCAGTGATCAGCAAACTGTGAGGATCTCCGAGCCGGTCTCGGTCACGACGATCGTGTGCTCGAACTGAGCGGTCCAGCTCTTGTCCTTCGTGGTGACGGTCCAGCCGTCGTCCCACATCTCGCCCTCGAAGTCGCCGAGGGTGATCATCGGCTCGATCGTGAAAGTCATGCCGGGCTCCAGCACGGTCTTCACCGACGGCTCGTCGTAGTGCAGGACCACGAGCCCGCTGTGGAACGTGCGGCCGATGCCGTGGCCGGTGAAGTCGCGCACCACGCCGTAGTTGAACCGGTTCGCGTACGCCTCGATGACGCGGCCGACGACGTTGAGCTCACGACCGGGCTTCACGGCCTTGATGGCACGCATCGTCGCCTCGTGCGTGCGCTCGACGAGGAGCTTGGCCTCCTCGGAGACGTCGCCCGCAAGGAACGTGGCGTTCGTGTCCCCGTGCACGCCACCGATGAACGCGGTGACGTCGATGTTCACGATGTCGCCGTCCTCGACGACCGTCGTGTCCGGGATGCCGTGGCAGATGACCTCGTTGAGCGAGGTGCAGCACGACTTCGGGAAGCCGCGGTAGCCCAGCGTCGACGGGTACGCGCCGTTGTCGCACAGGAACTCGTGTGCCACGGCGTCGATCTCGTCCGTGGTCACGCCCGGCACGACGACCTTGCCGGCCTCCTGCAGCGCCTGGGCCGCGAGGCGCCCGGCGATCCGCATGGCCTCGATGATCTCCGGCGTCTGCACCCACGGGTCGGTGCCGCGCTGCGGCGCGGGCTTGTCGACGTACTCGGGACGCACGATGCGCGAAGGCACCTGACGCCGCGGAGATTGCACACCAGGCTGCAGAGGGGCACGAACAGGCATGCGTTCCAGATTAGCCGCCCAGTCGCGTGCTGCCCCGAACCTGGTCCTCCGCCCGCGGCTCCGGCACCCGCGGCGCCGGCAGCAGGATGCCCGCCCGGAGCAGGCGTTCACGCATGGTCAGATCCTTGGTCTTGCTCATCACGGCACCGCCTTGAGGAACCTCGCCGCCACGTCCACGGCTGGAGTTGAAGTCTCTCCACTGAGCACCAAGGTCGCGAACGCGAGATCGCCTCGGTAGCCCATGAACCACCCGTGTGAGTGCACGCCGTCACCGAACTGCGCGGTACCAGTCTTGCCGCGCACGTCTCCGTACGGCTTGAGTTGCGGTGCAGTGCCCGACTCGATGACCTCCCGCATCATCGCGCGCACCGGATCCAGTGCGGCCACGGGCGGCGCGGCGGGCTGTTTGTCCGCTTTGGTCTCCCTGCCCCGCACCAGTTGCGGCACCGGCATCGAGCCCTTCGCGATGGACGCCCCGACCAGCGCCATGCCGAACGGCGACGAGAGCACCTTGCCCTGGCCGAACGCGTCCTCGGCCCGTTCCACGACGTCGGTCGCGGGCGGGACGGAACCGGTGATCGTGGTGAGGCCCGCGATGTCGAAGTCGACGCCGAGTCCGAGCGACAGCGCGGCGTTCGGCAGCAGCTCCGGCGTCATGTCGACGGCGAGCGTCGCGAACGTGGTGTTGCAGGAGAACGCGAACGCCGAGTGCAGCGGGATCGTGCCCTTGTCGAACTCGCTGGAGTTCGGCACGATCCGGCGGCCGTCGATGGTGGTCTTGCCGGGGCACGGCACCGGGGTGTCGGCGTTGACCTTGCCGGACTGGATCACGGCCAGCGCGGAGACCGCCTTCATCGTGGAGCCCGGCGGGAAGCGGCCGGTCAGCGCGAGGGCGCCCTGGGCGTCGGCGGGGTCGTTCTGCGCGACGGCCAGGATGTCGCCGGTCGACGGCTGGATGGCGACGAGGATCGCGGGCTGCGTGACCGGTTCGACGGCGTCCTCGGCGGCGGCCTGGATCGCCCGTGACAGCGCGATGTTCACGGCCTTGGCGGGCTCAGGGGCCTTGGAGTGCAGCTCCTCGACCTCGGTGCCCTGCGCGTCGACCGTGCTGACCCGGAAGCCCGCGTTGCCGGCGATGTCGTTCTCGACCAGCTTGCGCACGGCGGGCAGCACCTGGGTGGCGAAGTTGCGGCTCGGTGCCAGCAACGACGTCTGCGAGCTGAACCGCACGCCGGGCAGTTCGTAGATCAGCGGCTTCACGGACTGGTAGTCCGGGTCGCGCAACGCCGCCACCTGGTAGGCCTGGCCTTCGGGGGTCTTCGCCACGCCGTCGGTGATCGTCTGCTGGGTGATGGCCTTGTCGAGCGGGTTCAGCGCGTCCGCGAGGCTCTTCGTGACGGCCGCGACGTCGCCGGCCTCCTTCGCGACGAGAATCACCGAGACGACGCGTTCCGGTGCGAGCAACGGCGTGCCGTCGCGGTCGAGCACCGGCGCCGGGTCCGGGGTGAGCTCGGCGAGCTTGACGGACTGCTGCGGGGCGAGCTTCGGGTGCGCCACCGACGACGCCCAGTGCACCTTCCAGGCGTCGCCTTCCTGGCGCACGTCGAACTTGGTCGAGTACGTCCAGTGGCGGTTCTTGCCGAGGTTCCAGTCGAGCGTGACGGACGCCTCCGACGCCAGCTCGCCGTTCTTGCGGATCTGGTCGACCTTGCTGGTCAGGCCTTCCGGTTTGAGCGCTCCCCGGAACTTGTCCAGGGTCTCCTTGGCGTCGTTCGGGTTGTCGGTCATCCCTGCGGCACCCTGCACGTCACCGGACGCGAGTTTCGCCAGGAAGTCGTTGGTGATCTCCGGAGCCCCCGGTTCCGACTTGAACAGCCCACAGCCGCTCACCGTCACCAGCAACACCGTGATCGTCGCGAGAAGTCGCACTCGCGCGAGTATGCCCGTTCAGAAGAGGACAGTGGCGTATTGCCCGACTTGTTCGAAACCGATTCGCCGGTAGGCGGCCTGGGCCACGTGGTTGTAACCGTTGACGTAGAGGCTGGCCGTGCGGTTGAGGACTCGGGTGAGCCGGTCCGCCACCGCGGCCGTTCCGGCGGTGCCGATGCCCTCGCCCCTGCGGTCAGGGCGGACCCAGACGCCCTGGATCTGGCCGACGCGGGACGACATGGCGCCGATCTCGGCCTTGAAGACGACCTCGCCGTGCTCGAACCGCGCGAACGCACGGCCCGCGGCGATCAGCTCCGACACACGAGCCCGATAGCCCGCACCGCCGTCCTCGGCGCACGGGTCGATGCCGACCTCTTCGATGAACATGGAGATCGCGGCCGGCAGGTAGCGGCCGATCTCGCTGGGACGGACCTGGCGCACCAGCGGGTCCGGGGTGATCTTCGGGCTCGACGAGATGGCCATCAGCGGCTGGTCGCCGCGCACCTCGCGGGCGGGGCCCCAGTCGGGCTGCAGCTCGTCCCAGAGCGTCAGGACCTGCTCGGCGGGCCCCACGAGGCTCGAGCACATGCGGCCCCTGCGGCGGGCGCGGTCCGCGAACATGCGCATCGCCGACGCGCTGCCCTTGAGCGGGATCAGGTTCGGCCCGGAGAAGCACAGGCCGTCGACCCGGCCGCGCAGAGGCCGGGAGTCCGAGCCCCACATCTCGCCGCCCAGACGCCACGGGTCGAGGCCGGCCACCTCCACCCTTGCCGCGACCATGCACGCGGCTACGGGGTCGTTGTCGAAGACCCCGCGCACATCGATCAGGTCGCGTTCGTCGAGAACGCGCGCTCCGGCCAGCCTCAGCACGGCTCCAGCGTGCCAGATGAACGGCGTGTGTGGCATCAGCCAACAGTGCGCCTGTGCGTGGACACACGGTGAAGGGGCGCCTCGCGAAGTGAGACGCCCCTTCAGTCGTTCAGGTACTAGCCGACCGTGACGGCGGGAGTCCCGCCCTCGACCGGTTCCATCTCCTCGGCGAGGCGCATGGCCTCCTCGATGAGGGTCTCCACGATCGCGTGCTCGGGCACTGTCTTGATGACCTTGCCCTTGACGAAGATCTGGCCCTTGCCATTGCCGGACGCGACGCCCAGGTCGGCCTCGCGGGCCTCACCGGGGCCGTTCACGACGCAGCCCATGACGGCGACGCGCAGCGGCACCTCCATGCCCTCCAGACCGGCCGTGACCTGCTCTGCGAGCGTGTACACGTCCACCTGCGCGCGACCGCAGGACGGGCAGGAGACGATCTCCAGCTTGCGCGGCCGCAGGTTGAGCGACTGCAGGATCTGGTGACCGACCTTGATCTCCTCGACCGGCGGGGCGGACAGCGACACCCGGATGGTGTCGCCGATGCCCTGGCGCAGCAGCGCGCCGAACGCGACGGCCGACTTGATGGTCCCCTGGAACGCGGGACCGGCCTCCGTGACGCCCAGGTGCAGCGGGTAGTCGCACTGCTCGGCCAGCAGTTCGTACGCGCGCACCATGACGACGGGGTCGTTGTGCTTGACGGAGATCTTGATGTCGTGGAAGTCGTGCTCGGCGAAGAGCGACGCCTCCCACATCGCCGACTCGGCCAGCGCCTCGGGCGTGGCCTTGCCGTACTTCTTGAGCAGGCGCGGGTCGAGCGAACCGGCGTTGACGCCGATCCGGATCGGGGTGCCGTGGTCCTTGGCGGCGGCCGCGATCTCCTTCACCTGGTCGTCGAACTTGCGGATGTTGCCCGGGTTGACCCGGACCGCGGCACAACCAGCCTCGATGGCGGCGAAGACGTACTTCGGCTGGAAGTGGATGTCGGCGATCACCGGGATCTGGGACTTCCTGGCGATCGCGGGCAGAGCGTCAGCGTCGTCCTGCGACGGGCAGGCGACGCGCACGATGTCGCAGCCAGACGCCGTCAACTCCGCGATCTGCTGCAGAGTCGCGTTGACGTCGGACGTCAACGTGGTCGTCATCGACTGGACTGAGACGGGGAACTCGCTGCCGACACCGACGTTGCCGACCATCAGCTGCCTGGTCTTGCGACGTTCCGACAGCACCGGCGGCGGCAGTGCCGGCATTCCGAGCATCACGCCGTCACTCATGGGTTGTGCACCTTTCCGTGGATCACTTATTGCAACCTGATCGGGTTGACGATGTCGGCGGTCACGGTCAGCAGCGTGATGGCGCCGCCGATGAAGATGACCACGTAGGTGAGCGGCAACAGGCGCATGTAGTTGACCGGGGCGCCGGCGGGCTTCCCGCGCAGCTTCCTCAACCAGTCTCGCACCCGTTCGTACAGGTTGACGGCGATGTGACCACCGTCAAGGGGGAGCAACGGCAGGAGGTTGAACACACCGACGAAGAAGTTCAGGCCCGCCAGCATGAGGATGAAGAACGCCCACAGGCCTCGCTCCGCGGCGTCACCACCGAGGCGCGACGCGCCCACGACGGAGATCGGGGTGTCGAGGTCGCGCTCGCCGCCGCCGATGGCCTTGACCACGGCCGGGATGCGCTCCGGGAAGCGCATGAGGCCCTTCCAGGTGTTCACGAACATGTCGCCGGTGAACGCCAGGGACGCCGGGACCGCCGCGAGCGGGCTGTACTCGAAGTTCTGCTGCCAGGTGACGCCGATGGCGCCGACCTCCTTGACCTCGCGGCCGCCCTTGCCGTCCGTCACCTCGCGGGTGACCTTCGGCACGTTCACCGTGAGCGCCAGCTCCTTGCCGTCGCGCAGGACCTTGAACTCGGTCGGGCCGCTCAGGTCACGGGTGATCTTGAGCATCTCGGACCAGGTCGAGATCGGCTTGCCCGCGATGGACGTGACCTCGTCGCCGGGCTGCAGGCCCGCGTCCTTGGCCGGAGCCGGGGCACCGGGCTGGCACGGCGCGGTGAGGCCCACGGTGTGGTTCTGCACGCACGGCGTGATCTCGGCGAGAACCGGCAGGTCCTTGTTGTTCGGCAGGCCGAGCGACATCGCGAGGATCAGCAGGATGACGAAGCCGAGGATGAAGTGCGTGATCGAGCCGGCGGACAGCACGACGACGCGCTTCCACACCTTCTGGTTGTAGAAGGCGCGCTTGCGGTCGTCCGGGTGCACCTCGTCCAGCGCCGTCATGCCGGTGATCTCGCAGAAGCCACCGGCGGGGATCGCCTTCAGGCCGTACTCGGTCTCGCCCTTGCGGAACGAGAAGAGCTTCGGGCCGAAGCCGATGAAGTAGCGGGTGACCTTCATGCCGAAGGCCTTCGCGGTCAGCAGGTGCCCGAACTCGTGCAGCGCGATGGACACCGCGATGCCGGTCGCGAACAGCAGCACCCCGAGGATGTTGATGAATGTGTTCACGGAAAGCTCAGTTCCTTCCAACCAGCTCGCGGGCACGTGCGCGTGCCCAGTCCTCGGCGGCCAGGACCTCCGCGACGTCCGCGGGGTCGTTCTGCCAGTCATTCGCCTCGCCGAGAACCTGGCCGATGGTGTCCACGATCGACAGGAACGACGTGTCGCCGGCGACGAAGGAGGCGAGTGCCTCCTCGTTCGCGGCGTTGTAGATCGCAGGCAGGCAACCACCGGTGGTGCCTGCCTGCCGCGCGAGCTCGACCGCCGGGAACGTGACGCTGTCCAGGGGTTCGAACGTCCACGAGGTGGCGGTGTCAAAGGTACAGGCGGACGCGGCACCCGCGACGCGCTCGGGCCACCCCAGCCCCAGCGAGATCGGCAGCCGCATGTCCGGAGGCGACGCCTGCGCGAGCGTCGAGCCGTCCGTGAAGGTGACCATGGAGTGGATGATGGACTGAGGGTGCACCACCACGTCGACCCGGTCGTAGGGGACCCCGAACAGCAGGTGCGCCTCGATCAGCTCCAGGCCCTTGTTGACCAGGTTCGCCGAGTTGATCGTGACGACCTGCCCCATCGACCAGGTCGGGTGCGCCATCGCCTGCTGCACGGTGATGGCCTCGAGCTCGCCCCGCGTCTTCCCGCGAAACGGCCCGCCGGACGCCGTGAGCACCAGCTTGTGCACCTCGTTCTGAGTGCCACCGCGCAGGCACTGCGCGAGCGCCGAGTGCTCGGAGTCGACCGGCACGATCTGGTCGGGCTTGGCCGCCTTCAGCACGAGCGCCCCGCCCGCGATGAGCGACTCCTTGTTCGCGAGCGCGAGCACGGCCCCGGTCTCCAGCGCCTTGAGCGACGGCTCAAGCCCCCTGGACCCGTCCATGCCGTTGAGGACGACGTCCGCCGGCGCCGCCTCGATCAGGTCGACCATGCTGGTCAGCGTCCTGACACCGGGCACCTCGGCGCCGTTGGCCACGGCGACCGTCTTCACGTCGAACTCCGCCGCCTGCTCCTTGAGCAGGTCGAGCTGACGTCCACCCGCGCCGAGTCCGACGACCTTGAAGCGGTCGCGGTTGCGCCGGATGACGTCGAGCGCCTGGGTGCCGACAGAGCCGGTCGAGCCCAGGATCAGGACAGTGCGTGGAGTACTCATCGCCCCTCATTGTTCCGGAGAGTGCCTGAGAGCCCGGCACAGCCCGCTACTTTGATAACGGAGCGGTCTTGAAGGTGTGAAGTCGCCAGTTCGAGGGCATTCCTCCGACGTCAAGTCGTTGGAAGGAGACTCTCCGTGGGCATCCTCGGATGGATCGTGCTCGGTCTGCTTGCCGGAGCCATTGCCAAGGCCATCATGCCGGGCAAGGACCCGGGCGGAATCATCATCACGATGCTGATCGGCATCGTCGGCGCGATCTTGGGCGGATTCATCGGATCTGCGGTGTTCGGGACCGATCTGGGCTCGTTCTTCGATCTCCGGACCTGGCTGCTGGCCATCGTCGGATCGTTGGTCCTGCTGGGCATCTACCGCCTGGTGACGGGTCGACGCAGTCACGCTTAGCCGTACTGACGTTTGAGGCCGTTCGGGTGACGCCCGAACGGCCTTTTCGTTTGTGGTAGGTCAGGTGGCGATGCCCGCATCCCGTGCCAGCAGCGCTGCCTGCACCCGGTTCGTCAGCCCCAGCTTGGCCAGCAACCGCGACACGTAAGTCTTCACCGTCGCCTCCGACATGTGCAGCTTCGCGCCGACGTCGGCGTTCGACATGCCCTGCCCGAGCAGCGCCAGCACCTCGACCTCGCGGTCGGTCAGCCCCTCGACGGCCTTCTGGGCCTCCTGCCGCTTCGGCTGGCCGGAGGTCGCCACCATGCCGACGACGCGTGAGGTGACCATCGGCGAGAGGTACGCCTCGCCGTTGTTGACGGCACGCACGGCCCGGAGCAGTTCCTCGGGTGCCGAGTCCTTTAACAAGAAACCGGCGGCACCATCGGACAGCGCGCGCACGATGTTGTCGTCCTCGCCGAACGTCGTCAGCATGACGACGCGCACGGACGGTGCGACGACGCGCAGTTCCTTGGCGCACGCGAGGCCGTCCATGCGTGGCATGCGGATGTCGAGCACGGCCACGTCGACGCGGCGCTCGCGGACGATCTGCAACGCCTCGCGGCCGTCGCCTGCCTCCGCCACGAGCTCGATGTCGTCGGCGGTGCCGAGGATGGCCTTGATGCCGGCGCGCATCAGCGGCTCGTCGTCGGCGATGAGCACCCGGATCATTGACCTGTCCTCTGCACGTGGATCTTCTTCTCGACCAGCTTGCCGTCTCGGAAGCAGAAACGCACCACCCTGGTGCCCTTCGCGAGGTACGACTGCTCGTCGGTGATGTGGTAGACGCAGCGCGCGCCTGGCGGTTCGGGGCCGGCCTGCGACTTGCGTTCGCCGTCCGCCACCAGGGGTTCGTCGCCGGCCGGGAGCAACGCGAGCACGTCGGCCTCGGACTGGCCCTCCTGGATCCGGTCGAGGTTCTCCTGCGACACGACCTCGGTCACCGGCTGCGCGCCGAGGTAGGTGAAGCCGCCGATGATGGTCGTCAGCACCAGGGACGCGCCCGCGATGGAGCCGACGCCCGCCCACTTGCGGATGCCGCGCGGCGACTCGGTCTCGTCCTGCTCGTCCTCGGGCTCGTCCGGGAGCGGCGTCTCCTCGTACGGCAGCACGGCGGCGATCCGGAAGCCACCGGACGGCAGCGCGCCGACGTGCAGGATTCCGCCGGCCACGCGGACGCGTTCGGTGAGGCCGATCAGGCCGACGCCCGGCTCCTGGACCGGGGAGCCGTTGCGCGACGGGTTGTTCCGCACCTCCACGACCAGGGCGTCCGGCTCGTACTTCACCGTCACCTGCACCGCAGCACCTGGCGCGTGCTTGGCGGCGTTGGTCAGGCCCTCCTGCGCCACGCGATAGGCGGCGTGAGAGACACGTGACGGCAACGGGTGTGCCTGCCCGCCGCGCACCAGACTGACCAGAACACCGGCCTTGCGCGCGTCGCTCACCAACGAGTCGATGGACTCCGCGGTCCGTGTCGCGGGGTCGTCGTCGGGACCGTCTTCTGCCCGCAGCACGCCGATGATCGACCGCAGCTCCCCCATGCCGGTCAGCGCGGCCGAGCGCAGCACCCCGATCGCCTCGCGCTGCTTGTCCCCCAGCGACGGGTCCAGCGCCAGCGCGCCGGCGTGCACGGAGATCAGCGACAGCCGGTGGCCGAGGCTGTCGTGCATGTCCTGGGCGATGCGGCTGCGTTCGCGCAGACGGACCTGCCGCGACAGCATCTTGTGCTCGCCGCGCATGCGGGCCTCGCGGTCCTGCATGGCCTGGATCAGCGCCTCGCGTTGCGCCAAATATCGCCCGACGAGGAACGGCAGGGCCACGCCCACGCCGAAGATCGTGACCAGGATCAGCATCCCGTAGACGGGTTCGATGTCGAGCGGCCGGGAGTCCCAGTCCCACAGCAGCACGACGACGATGAACGTGAGCGTGGTCGACACGACCGCCTTGACCCACGACTCGAGCCGGCGGCCGGCCGTGTAGCTCAGCACGACCATGATCGCCGGTCCGAGGAACGGGATCGCCGCGCCGGCGATCATGGCCGTCGCCGGGAACAGATGCCGCAACGGCAGCAGCACGACGTAGACGGCGGCGTACGCGACGATCGTCCAGCCCGTCGCCTTCGCCTCGGCCCACGGCCCCGGCCACACGTCCAGCAGGATCGCGCCGACCACGACGAGCAGGTCGCCGATGAGCCGCACCGGCGTCAGCGCCCGGAACCGGGCCAGGGTGTCGGCGCGGAACGCCTCGGCCCTGGTCCGCACAGCAGTAATCACGCTCTCAAGCTACGAGACGTCCCACGTCCGCGCGGCACGCTGGAGTATCGAATTCACACGACGAAAGTTGACGCGGCGGTCGATCCAGGTCGCGTGGAACCCCTTAGACGAGGTTCGAAGGACCCGTTCCACCCATGATCGTCTCGGCATGCTCCGCCCCCTGCACATCAATCTCAGGGGGAAACATGAGAAAAGCGTTGTGTGTGCTGTTCGCCGCCGCCTTGGCGCTGATGACGTTGCTGGGGACGACGTCAGCAGCGGTCGCGAAGCCGGCCGAGATCAACCTGAGCGGTCCGGCGGAGGTGGGCGCGCCGGTGCCCGACGTCTCGGCTCAGGCCTTGTCGTGCGGCAGCGGCAACATGTGCGCGTGGCCGGTCGGTGACGGCAGCAGCAGCCGCTGCAGCTGGGGCGTCGCCGACCCCGACTGGCAGGGCGGGGACATCCGGTGTTCCTGGTCGGGTTCCCGCGCGGTGCGTGCCGTCGAGAACGCCGGGGCCAGCACGGCCTACGCCAGGGTGTGCCTGTATCCGGGCGCGAACTACACCGGGAGCGTCGCGTACTACGTCGTGCGAGGCGCGGAAGCCCCGAACTTCCCGAACGTGCTGATCCGCTCCCACAAGTGGGTCACCGGGAACACCTGCTGGTGATCTGAGGCCGAGGGCCGTCGCGGCGGTGTCCGGAATGGACGCTCGTCGCGGCGGCCCTCGGTCGCGTTCAGCGCTCCGCGGCGAGCATCCGCAGTCCCAGCGGGGTGATCAGATGCAGGGCGAAGTTCTCCTCGCGTTCGGTCGCGATGAGGCCCGCCTCGCGCAGCACGCCGGTGTGATGGCTCACCGTGGCGGGGGCGACGCCCACCAGCCTCGCCAGCCTGGTGGTGGTGCCCCCGCCGACCACCGACCGCAGGATCGACGCCCTGGTGGCGCCCAGCAGTGCGGTCAGCTGGTCACCGCCCGCGCGCCCGCCGGGCGGCAGGCGGGACTCGGTCCGGATCGGGAAGACCAGCGCCGGCGGATCGGCCAGGGCCACCGGGTGGTGCGGGGCGAAATAACAGGGGATCAACGTGAGACCCCGTCCGTCGAGACGCAGGACCCGGTCGTGCGGGTGGTCGACGGACAGCACGGGCGGATGCCAGCGGGTCGCGGCCCCGAGCGTGCTCAGCAGTCCTTCCGGGCCGCGGTGCAGGTACTGGTGGATCCTGACCGCCGCGTCGGTGCACAGCCCGCCCTCGATGATCGGCAGGTACGGCTCGATCGCGCGGCTGCGGTAGACCCGCAAAGCCTGGCGCACAGCGCTCTGGTCGACGCGGGACAGATCTTCGAGCAGGGTGTGCAGCGCGCTCCGCAGGTCCCGGTCGTGTGCGGCGAGCGCGCGCACGTGGCGACGCCACGGACCGAAGCACAGAGCGCCCTCACCGTGTTGCAGGACCTGGACGCTGCCGGCGATCTCCCACATCAGGTCGGTTTCCAGTTTCAACCGCGTGTGCGCGACGTCCCGATCAGTGAAATGGATGTGCAGCTGCGGCACTTCGTCCTCCCCCAAGGAACTGGCCTCCACTGGAGAAGTCGTCCGCGCCGAGGCGGAGATACAGCCCTGGCGGTAAGTTAGGCCAGCCGAGCGACAGCCCCCGCCTTGCGAGCGCGCCACGACGCGACCAGCACGCCGATGATCAAAAGCAGTGCCGTCGCCGTCACCATCAACGTCGACAGCGCCACGATCTCCGGTGAGATCCCGCGCTTCGACGCCTGCGCGTAGACGAACACCGGCAACGTCGTCGATCCGACGCCGGTCAGGTACGACGAGATCACCACGTCGTCGAACGACAGGAGGAACGCGAACGCCGCCCCCGCCACCACCGCGGGCGCCACCAGCGGCAGCGTCACGGTCCGGAAGGCCACGAACGGCGACGCCCCGAGGTCGGCCGCGGCCTCCTCCATCCGAGCGTCCATTCCGGACACCCGTGACCGCACCACCACGACGACGAAGCTCAGTGAGAACGCCACGTGCGCGAACAACAGCGCACCGAACCCGAGTGGAATCCCGGCGAGCCGCACGAAGAACCCCAGCATCGCCACGCCCATGACGACCTCGGGCACCACCAACGGCAGCGACAGCAGGACCGTCCACAGCCCACGGCCGGGAAACGCGCGGCGCAGCCCGAACGCCGCCAGCGTCCCGATCACCGTGGAGATCGCCGCCGACGCCAGCGCCAGTTGCAAAGTCAGTTGCAACGACGCGAAGACGCGCGTGTCGTCGAGCAGTTCCGCGTACCACTGCAACGAGAACCCGCTGATCCGCGACAACGAGCGCGACGAGTTGAACGACGCGATGGCGAGCCACGCGATCGGTGCGTACAAGAACAGGAAGACCAGGGCCACGACAGCGCCGAGCGCCCACGGACGACGGTTCACAGCACGTCCTCCCCACGCCGTCCGCGCAGCACGAGCACGAACACCACCAGCACGAGCAGCAGCACGGCCATCGCCGAACCCAGCGGCCAGTTGTTGCCGCCGCGGAACTGGTCGTCGATCACCGACCCGAACGTCGACTGCTCGACCCCGCCGAGCAGCTTCGGCGTCACGAAGTCACCGGCCGCGGGCACCAGCACCAGCAGCGACCCGGCCAGCACACCGCTCAGAACCCCCGGCAGCACCACGCGGAAGAACGTCGACACGCGCCCGTGCCCAAGGTCGTACGACGCCTCCATCAACCGCACGTCGAACCGCTCGCACGCCACGTACAGCGGCAACACCATGAACGGCAGAAAGCCGTACGTCAGGCCGAGAACCACCGCTCCGTGCGTGAGCAGGAATCCACCGTCACGGTCCAGCCCGACCCACCCGAGCACGGTGTTCACGAGCCCTTCGCCGTCCAGCAGCGCCTTCCACGCGTAGATCCGCGCGAGGTAGCTCGACCAGAACGGGATCAGCACCGCCGCGAGCAACGCCGTGCGGTACCTGCCGCCGTGTCGCGCGATGAACCACGCCAGCGGGAAACCGAGCAGCAGACAGGCGACCGTCGTGGCGCCGGCGTAGAGCAGGGTCCGCCCGAAGATCGGCAGGAACGCCGGGTCCAGCGCCGTCAGGTACGCCTGCGTCGTCCACGGCAGCACCGCGCGGGCGACCCCGGTGTTGCGGGTCGCGAAGCTGAACTCGACGACCACGACGAGCGGCGCGATCAGGAAGAACCCCAGCCAGAGCCCGGTCGGGGTGAGGAGGGCGTTGGCCTTCAGCCAGCGTCGAAGCACGAGCGCACATCCTGCCATGCGAACATCCGTGTACCGTTGTGAACATGAGTGTTCACCTGCTGCAGACGGCGACATCCGTGCTGCTCAAGGACCCGACCGCGTCCCTGGGCGACGTGGCGCGGGCCGCCGGTGTCGGCAGGACCACACTCCACAAGCGCTTTCCCACCCGGACGGCACTGGTCCGCGCCCTCGCGAGCGACGCGCTGGACCTGATCGACTCGGTGGCGTGCCACGTCGACTTCGACGGCGACGACGCACTGGAAGACCTCATGACGCGCCTGGTCGCACTAGGCCCGCGAGTGGAGTTCCTGCTCCGCTTCCCCGGCCTCGACCGCGACGAGGAACTGGCGGCCCGCATCCGTGCGATGGACCGGCCCGTACTCGACCTGATCACCCGGCTGCAGGGCACCAAGCTGCGCCGCGACCTGCCCGCGTGGTGGATCCTCAACACCCTCTACGCCGGGCTCTTCAACGCCTGGGAGGCGATCAGCGACGGCCGTCTCGCGCCGCTGGACGCTCCCCGGTTCGTGCTGTCCACGGTGTTCGAGGGGGTAAGTGATGTTCGAGCAGCTGACCGGACATGAGGACCCGCATCCGGTCTACGAGCGGCTGCGCGCACTCGGGCCGCTGAGCGGGGACGGTGGCAACTGGGTCACGACGAGCCACCCGGTGGCCAACACGATCCTGCGCGACCGGCGGTTCGGCATGCGGTACTCCGACGGGAGCCGTCCGGCCAACGGCAGCCTGCTGGCCGAGTCGTTCCTGGAACTCGACCCGCCGGACCACACCCGGCTGCGCAGGATCGCGACGCCGGCGTTCAGCCCGAAGAAGATCGACGAGTACCGCACGCGCGTCGAGAAGGTCGCCGACGCGCTGCTCGACCGCGACGAGTTCGACCTGATCGAGGACTTCGCGGCGCCGCTGCCGATCTCGGTGATCAGCGACCTGCTGGGCATCCCGGACGCCGACACGGCCGAGTTCGCGGACTACGGCGCGCTCGTCGCCGCGTCGATCGACAGCGGCGTCACCGCGGACATGGCCGACGCCAACGACAAGGTGCTCGAACTGTTCGACCGGCTCATCGCGCAACGCCGCCGGACGCCGGGTGACGACGTGATCAGTTCCCTGGTCGCAGCCGAGGCCGAGAAGAGGCTCACCCCGCAGGAAATGCTCAGCACGCTGGTGTTGCTGCTGGTCGCGGGCTTCGAGACCACGGTCAACCTGATCGGCAACGGCACGCGCGCGCTGCTCGACCACCCGTCGCAGTGGAAGCTCTTCAAGGCCAACCCGGAACTGGCGTCCGCCGTGGTCGAGGAGACGCTGCGCTGGGCGCCGCCGGTGCAGATGACCAGCAGGATTGCGCACGAGCGGGTCCACCGGATCGGCAAGGACGAGGTCGTGACGCTGCTGATCGCCGCCGCGAACCGCGACCCGGAGGTCTACCCGGAGCCGCACAAGTTCGACGTGATGCGCGTGCACAAGCCCGAGCACCTGGCGTTCTCCAGCGGCATCCACTACTGCCTGGGCGCGACGCTCGCGCGCATGGAGGGCGAGGTGGCGTTCCGCGCGCTGGCCCGCCGGATGCCGGACCTGCGGCAGACGGGCCCGGTGGTGTTCCGCGACTCGGTGGTGATCCGCGGGATGAAGTCGTTCCCCGTCAGCCGGTCTTGACCTTCGTCCAGGCGTCGGCGTAGAGCGCTTCGGCGTCTCCGCCGAGGTCCTTGGTGAACGGGAGCTTCCTCAGCTGGTCCTCCGGCGGGTAGACCACCGGGTCGTTCAGCAGTTCCTTGTCGATCAACGGCTTCGCGGCGGCGTTGGGGCTGCCGTACCGGACGGCGTTGGACAGCGCCGCGCCCGCTTCCGCGCCGAGGACGTAGTCGATGAACCGGTGCGCGTTCGCGGCGTGCGGCGCGTCCTTCGGGATGACGAGCAAGTCCACGTAGGACAGTCCGCCCTCCGTCGGGATGGCGTACCCGATGTCGTCGTTGGTGGCACGCGCCTGGAACGCGTCACCGGAGTACGACTGCGCGAGCCGCACCTGGCCCGAGGTCAGCGGTTCGATCACGTCGGAGGTGATCTGGCCGAGCTTCTTCTTCAACGACAGCAGGAAGTTCGCCGCGTCGTCGATCTGCTTCGCGTCAGTGGTGTTCGGGTCGTGGCCGAGCTTGAGCAGACCGATCGCCATGCCGTCGCGGGCCTCGTCGAGGATCGAGCTGCGGCCCTGCGCGTTCGGCAGGTCGAAGGCGTCGAACCCGGTGACGTCGCCGCCGATCTGCGACTTCGAGTACGCCAGGCCCGTGGTGCCCCAGGCCCACGGCACGGAGTACCGGTTGCCCGGGTCGTACTCGGCCTCGGCGAACCGCGGCTCCAGGTTGCGCAGGTTGCCGAGCGCGTCGTGGTCCAGCGGCTGGAGCAGGCCGGACCGCAGGAACCGGCGCAGGAAGTTGTCGCTCGGCACCACCAGGTCGTAGCCCGCCTGGCCGGACGCGATCTTGGCTTCCATCTCGTCGTTGGTGGAGAAGTTGTCGTACGTGACCTCGATGCCGCTCACCGCCGTGAAGCCCGGCAACGTCTCCGGCGCGATGTAGTCGGTCCAGTTGTAGAAGTTGAGCTTGGGCTCGTCGGTCAGGTTGACCGCCCTGCCCTCGCTCGGACCGCCGGTGTTCGTGGGCGCGGGGCCGACCGCGCAGGCGGCGAGCGCGAAGAACGCCATCGAGCCCAGCATCGTGCGGCGGGTCACCCGAGGGCTGTCGACGTCCCACAGCCGGGCGATCCGGACCTGCTCAGCCATCCTTCTGCTCCAGCAGCACGGTGAACTCGGGGTCCCAGGCCATCCGCACGGTCTGGCCGGGCGCGCCCGCGTCGTCGATGCGCTGGGCGTTCTGCACGAACGCCGTGAGCACGCCACCAGGGGTGTCGACCACGAACTGCGTGGACACGCCCGTGTAGACGACGTCCTGAACGACGCCCTGGAGCACGCACCAGCCCGTCGGCGGCTCGGCGGTCTCGTTGAACAGGTGCACCTTCTCCGGCCGCACGGTCGCGGCGACCTTCTTGCCGTGGCTGATGCTGCCGGAGAACTTGGCGCGCAGGTTCGTGGCGCCGGGAGCCGTGAGCGCGGCGAACTCACCGTCCACACCGGACACCTCGGCGTCCAGGATGTTGGACGTGCCGATGAACCCGGCGACGAACCGGGTCGCGGGCCGTTCGTAGACGTCCTCGGGGTAACCGACCTGCTCGATCTTGCCCGCGTTCATCACGGCGACGCGGTGCGAGAGGACCAGTGCCTCTTCCTGGTCGTGCGTGACGTAGAGGAACGTCGTGCCGACCTCGCGCTGGATGCGCATCAGCTCGATCTGCAACTCCTTGCGGAGCTTGGCGTCCAGCGCGCCGAGCGGTTCGTCCAGCAGAAGCAGCTGCGGACCGGCGGCGAGCGCACGGGCGATGGCGACGCGCTGCTGCTGCCCGCCAGAGAGCTGCGTGGGCCTGCGCTTGGCGAACTGCGACAACCGCACGAGTTCGAGGTGCTCGCCGACGCGTTTCTTCAGCTCGTCGCCGCGGAGCTTCTTGCGCTTGAGGCCGTACGCGACGTTGTCCCACACCGACATGTGCGGGAACAGCGCGTACGACTGGAAGACGGTGTTGACGTCCCGCCGATAGGGAGGGACGCCGACCATGTCGTTGCCGTCGAGCTCGATGCGGCCCTCGTCGGGGTCGACGAAACCGGCGATCATGCGCAGGACCGTGGTCTTGCCGCAGCCCGACGGGCCGAGCACCGAGAAGAACTCGCCCTCGTGGACGTTCAGCGAAACGCCGTCGACCGCCACCTGGTCGGAGAAGCGCTTGCGCACACCGTGGAGACCGATCTCGACGGGGGCGAACGTGTCCGGGGTGGAGGCCTCGGCGGGAGAGAAGCCGGTCAAGTCGAGGCGCCTTCGCAAGATCGAACGGGTAGGCCTCGAAGAGCCTAAACCCGTCCGACCTCGCTCGTCAGTCGTGCGCGCGCGACCTCACACCTCCGTGCTCGTCGTCATGTGCGACGATGACCTCGTAATCCGGATGAGCAGTGGAGGAAACCGTGGCTACGTCCTCGGAACTGGACAAGCGTCCTGCCGTCGACCCTCACGAGGAACCGTCGCACGAGTGGGGCTGGCACGGCACGTTCCCCAAGGGCACCCGCATCGCGGGCTGGCTCTCGGCGGGCTTCTGCTTCCTGATGCTGATCGGCAACCACCACGGTAAGACCGAGAACATCTTCCTCATCGCCACCGGCGTCACGATCATCGCGTTCCTGGTGTGGGACACGGCTCGCCGCCGCACGTCCTGGCGCCGCTAGAGCGTCTCGAGCACGATCTTGCCCTGGGTGCGGCCCGTCTCGCCCAGGGCATGTGCTTTTCCGGCGTCTTCCAGGGGGAACGTCGCGTCGACGTGCACCTCGAGCTCGCCCGACTCGACCAGCGCCGCGATCGCCTCCAGACCCGCGCGGTCGGGTTCGACCAGGATCGGGCTGGTCCTGATGTCGTCGCGCATCGGCCTGTCCACTCCGGACGGCACACCGACGAACAACCCACCGGGCCGCACCGACTGCGGTGACGAGCCGCCGACGAGGTCGACGAACACGTCGACGTCAGTCCCGGCGTAGTCGCCCACCGTGTAGTCGATCACCTCGTCGGCGCCGATCTCCTTCAGGAACGCGTGCTTGGGCTCACGCGCGGTGCCGATGACGTACGCGCCGCGCGCCTTCGCGATCTGGACCGCGAGGTGGCCGACGCCGCCGCCCGCGGCCGTGATCAGCACCTTCTGCCCCGGCTGCACGTCCGCCGTGTCGACGAGGATCTGCCACGCGGTGAGCGCGGCCAGCGGGAGTGCGGCCGCCTCGACGTGGGTGAGGCTCTTCGGCTTCTTCGCGAAGTGGCGGGACGGCGCGGTGACGTACTCGGCGTAGGCGCTCGCGGCGCGCGGGAACCACGGCATGCCGTAGACCTCGTCGCCGGGCTTGAGGGTCGTGACGCCGAAACCGACCTCCTCGACCACACCGGAGACGTCCCAGCCGTTGATGAACGGGAAGGTCTGCATCCCGGCCATGCCGCTGCCGGCGCGGGTCTTCCAGTCGACCGGGTTGACGCCGGCGGCGTGCACCCTGACCAGGACCTCCGTCGGAAGCGGCGCGGGCTTGGGCACGTCGCCGAGGGTGAGAGGGCCGCCGAACTCGTTCTGGATGATCGCTCGCATGCTGTCAAGCATGGGAGAGTTGGTCACTCTTCGCAATTAGGCACTATCTTGTGCACTAGGTACCTGATAGAAACTAGCTGTGATCAGGGACGTTTATCTCAAGATGTGTCCGTGCCGCGACCTGCTGGACATGGTCGCGTCGAAGTGGACGGCGCTGGTGATCGGCGACCTCGAGGACGGGCCCAAGCGGTTCGGCGAGCTCAAGCGCCGGTTGGAGGGCGTCAGCCAGAAGATGCTCACGCAGACGTTGCGCACGTTGGAGCGCGATGGGCTCGTCACGCGCACGGTCTACCCCTCGGTGCCGTTGCGCGTCGAGTACGAACTGACCGAGCTCGGGCGCAGCGTCACCGAGCCGCTGGCCGCGCTGCGGTTGTGGGCGCAGAAGAACTACGAGTCCGTGGCCGAGGCGCGCGAGACGTTCGACAGTTCCGAACCCCTCGGCCTGGAGCCCGCCACTAGCCGGTGACGACCCAGCCGTAGGACCACTCCGTCTTCTGCCCCTCGCACTTCGGGTCGAGCGAGTCGAAGTGCGCGCCCTCGAAGATGCAGCGGTACAGCTGCAACGCGGGAACGTCGGCCGGCCTGTCGTTGAAGACGTAGCCGAGGTCCCAGAGCTTGTCGTGCCCTTCGCAGTCCGGCCACGGTGACGTCATGTGGTCGCCCGAGCCCTTCACGCGGCACGCGACCAGCGGTTTGGTCCCCGGTTCCGGGTTCACCAGCAGCCTGCCGAGCCCTCCGGTGTTCTCGGCGGTGAACCCCGCGGGAGGCCCCGCGCCCGGCACTCCGCTGAAGTGGAACGGCGTGCCCTGCTTGATGTAGCGGGTGATCGCGACCGTCTTGCGCTCCGGCTTCGGCTGCGTCGTCTGCGGAGGCGGGGCCTGCGCCTGGGTCGACTTCGGGGCGCTCGACGGCGCGGAGCTCGACACCTGGCTGCTGCTCGGGGCGGCGGAACTGCTGCTCGGCGCCTCGCTCGACGACGAGGCCGTGGTGGTCGTCGCGCCGATGTTCTGCTGGGCGGCGGCGATCCCCTTCTGGGCATCGGGTTTGAGCAGGAACACGGCGACGAGCGCGATCACCACGAGCACGGCCGCGGCACCGGCGAACACACCGATCTTCTTGCGGGACTTGGGTTTCTCGTCCCAGTCCGCGTGCGTCGGTGTGTTCGGCGTGACGTAGCTCGTGACCGGTTCGATGACGACGGTCTGCTCGGACGGCGTCAGCGGCTTGACCGTGGTGGTGGCACCGCTGAGTCGTTCCCGCAGTTGGGCCGCCGTGAGCCTGCGGGTGTCGTCCTGGCTGAGCAGGGCCATGATCGTGTCGGCGAGCGGGCCCCTGGTCCGGTGCAGGACCGGCTCCTCGTACATGATCGCGTGCATGGTGGCCGCGGTCGTGTCGCGCTGGAACGGCGAGCGGCCCTCGATCGCGTGGAACATGGTGGCGCCCAACGCCCACAGGTCGCTCGCCGGTGACGGCTGCTTGCCCGCGAACAACTCCGGCGCCATGTAGCCGGGTGAACCCATGATGCCGCCGGTCGCGGTCAGTCCCGGATCGTCCATCGCGCGGGCGATGCCGAAGTCGGCGAGCTTCACGCGTCCGTCGGGCAGCACCATGATGTTGCTGGGCTTGACGTCCCGGTGCACGATGCCCGCCGCGTGCGCCGCTTCGAGCGCGTTGAGCGTCTGCAGACCGATGTCCGCGACCTCGTCCTCGGTGAGGGACCTGCGGGTCATGACCTCGGAGAGCGTGGGCGCCTCGACGAGCTCCATGACCAGGTACGTCGCGCCGTGCTCGACGATGACGTCGTAGATGCCGACGACGTTCGGGCTGTTCAGGCGCCCTGCCGTGCGGGCCTCCCGCAGCACCCGCTCGGTCTCGGTGGTCCGCAGCTCCTTGAGCGCGACCTGCCGTCCGATGACCCGGTCCTCGGCGAGCCAGACGACCCCCATGCCGCCCCGGCCCAGCTCTCTGAGCGTCGCGTATCTGCCCGCGACCAGCCTTGTCTCTTCCCCCACGAGCCCGCATGGTAGCCGGACGCCCGTGCCGACCGGTTTCCTGTCCGGTTCTGTCCGCTGACAGTGCGTGCCGGGTTCGCTACCGTTCGAGATGGTCTAGACCGCTTCCCTGTCATCGCGTTGAAGGCGGTCTCTCTCATGTCTTTTGGCGTGTTGCTCGTGGCGTTGTCCCTGCTCAGTCCCATCGTGGACGACCTGCCGGACGAGTTCCGGCAGCCTTCCCCCGGTTTTTCGGTCCAGTCCGTCGTGTGTGACGGCGACGGCGTGAGCGGCAAGCGCGTTCAGGCCGTGTACGTGCGCGGCGACCAGTCCGCGGACCGGTATTCGCAGCTCGTGGGTCAGTTCCAGACGTTCGCCGACCAGATCGACAACTCGTTCGTCGAGGCCGCTTCACGCCTGGGCGGCGGCGTTCGGCACGTGCGTTTCGTGACGCAGGCCGACTGCCGCGCGAAGGTGGACAACGTTGTCGTCCCTCAGTCGGCGATGTCCTCCCCTTCGGCCGTCGCGGATCAACTGGCTGCTCGTGGCTACAACCGCACTGATCGCAAGTACCTGTTCTGGCACGACTCCGACGGCTGCGGCGTGGCGTGGGGCGCGCCGGGCGACGACCGGCCCGGCGCCGAGAACGGCTACAACTCCGGACCTTCTTACGCCGCAGTGGGAACGGGCTGCTGGACGTGGCAGGCCAGTGGCCACGAACTGCTGCACACGCTGGGCGCCGTGCAGCGTTCGGCACCGCACTCCACGGCGTTCGGTCACTGCTGGGACGACCAGGACATCATGTGTTACAACGACGGCGGCATCCCGAACCCGCCCGGCGGCCTGGTGAACGTCTGCCCCGGCGCACCCGAGAACCAGCTCGACTGCGGCGGTGACGACTACTTCCACACCAACCCCGCTTCTGGTTCCTACCTGGCGACGCACTGGAACGTGGCGCGCAGCCAGTTCCTGACCTCGTCGGGGTCCGGCGCGATCGTCGGCATCGGCGGAAAGTGCGTCGACATCAGCAACTCCGGCACCGCCGACGGCACCGCGATCCAGCTGTGGGGCTGCAACGGCAGTGGCGCCCAGCAGTGGTCGCGCGTCGGGGACACGTTGCGCGCCTTGGGAAAGTGCATGGACGTCAACGGGTCCGGCGTTGCGGACGGGACGGTCGTGCACCTGTGGACGTGCAACGGAACCGGGGCGCAGGTGTGGTCACGCGTCGGCACCACGTTGCGCAACCCGCAGTCCGGCAAGTGCCTCGACGCGGTCGGCAACTCCTCCGCTGACGGCACGAAGCTGAACATCTGGACGTGCACGGGCGGCGCGAACCAGAACTGGCAGCTGTAGATGTGTCGGCCCCCGCTTGTGTCTGAGTGGGGGCCTTTCTCACTCTCCGGGCGCAGTTGCAGGTATGCGCATACAACAGTTTGCTCACCTATACATCCAGGTGAGAGGACATGAATCATGTCGGTGACCGACGAACTGCTCGCCAACAACGCTTCGTACGCCGCCCAGTTCTCCGGCCCGCTCCCGCTGCCACCGGCCAAGCACGTGGCCGTACTGGCGTGCATGGACGCCCGCATCGACGTGTACCGCGTGCTGGGGCTTCAGGAGGGCGAGGCGCACGTCATCCGCAACGCCGGCGGCGTCGTGACCGAGGACGAGATCCGTTCGCTCGCCATCAGCCAGCGCCTGCTCGGCACGCGCGAGATCATCCTCATCCACCACACCGACTGCGGCATGCTGACGTTCACCGACGACGAGTTCAAGCGCTCGATCCAGGACGAGGTCGGCATCAAGCCCTCCTGGTCCGCCGAGGCGTTCGGCGACCTGGAAGAGGACGTGCGCCAGTCACTCGCGCGCATCACCGGCAACCCGTTCGTGCCGGTGAAGGACTCCGTGCGCGGCTTCGTCTTCGACGTCGCCACCGGCGTGCTGACCGAGGTGAAGCCCTAGACGCACACCCAGCAGTAGAGCCGTTCCTCGTTCTTGACGGCTTCCGCGGCCAGGGCCTGGAGCTCACCCAGGATCTCGGCCAGAACGAGGGGATCGAACCCGTTCAGCTCCTCGATCTTCGCCCAGGCCGCCGCGATCTCGTAGAGCCCCCCGGCCGCGGCGAGCCCGTCCCTCAGCCCGTCGGTGACGGTGAGGACCAGCACCTCACCGTCATCTTCGATCGCCAGGTCGTCGCCGCACCGCGAGTCCTCGAACACCTCGTCGTAGGGCCTGCCGGTGAGCAGCTCTTCCAGCTGCCCCATCACCACAACGGGATCGAGCGACTTGGTCTCGACCGTCCTGAACACCCCCACCGGCCCGCCGTCGATCGTGGCGGCCGCGAGCTCGTCCGACGGCGCGACGAAGTAGTCGTACAAGACACCCAATTTCGCGGTCCCTTCAGGCATGTACGCGATGCTCTTCGCAGTAGATCACGTGCAGCCACTTCCAGTGCCGCTGGTCTTCGGTGATCTCCGCGCAGCAGTGTTCGCCTGGATTCTCGTGCATGAACTGATGGCCGTCCTCGACCAGTCTCCGGAACTCCTGTCCCTGCGAGTGGAACGCAGGTGCGCTCCCCACCATGAACACCGTGTCGCCCGAGATCTCCCCGCGCAGCACGTCCCGGTTGTCTTTGTGGTGCAACCGGTCGTAGTCGGGTTCCGCTCCAAAGCCTTGGCAGGTGACGGTGTGCGGCCGCCCAGGGCCGAGCTTGCCCCGCACTTCCTTCCACTTAGACAGCCGGAAGCCCAGACTGTGGTGCAACAGCACCAGATCCAGGAACGGGCCGTCGCTCCAGACACATTCTGCGGCGTCGGTCTGCTTCAACGGCAAGTACACCAACGTGCGCGGCGACCGCATCGCAAACGCCCAGGCCATAGCAATCGTCCGTGCCGCGGCCTTGTCCACACACGACTCAGCGCCCACCCACGACTCGTACAGCGGTGCGTGCTTCACGGGCTGAGCAGGCCGCACCACCCGGTACTCGTCCCGCCCCAGCCTGACCGTGCTGACGAGCGTGCGCCAGCGTTCCCCCGTCAGCTTCATCGGCGCGTGCTCACCCGGTGCTCGTCGCAGTACACGACGTGCAACCAGTTCCAGTGCCGGTCCTTGGCGGTGACCTCGGCGCAACAGTGCGTGCCGGGAACCCCGTGCATGTGCCGCGGGCAGTCCTCGACCAGCTGCCGCAACGCCCGTCCGCCGGCCTGAAACGCAGGCCTGTCACCCACGACGAACACGGTGCTTTCCGCGATCTCGCCGCGCAGCGTCTCCGGCGTCCACCGGGGCACCGGGCGCTCTTCCGGCATCCCTTGGCACACAACGGTGTGCGGTCGAGCGTCCCGCAGCTTGGCGCGCACGTCCTTCCACTTCGACCGCCGGAACCCGAGGCCGTGGTGCAACAGCACCAGGTCCAGCGCGGGCCCGTCGCTGCTGCGGCACTCGCGGTCGCTCTGCCGCAATGGCAGGTACACCAACGTGCGTGGCGACCGCATCGCAAACGCCCAAGCCATGGCAATCGTCCGTGCAGCCGCTTTGTCCACGCAGATCTCGACGCCCATGTACCCCTCGTACAGCGGCGCATGACGCAACGGCAGGGCAGGCCGTACCACGCGGTACTCGTCCTTGCCCAGCCTCACCGTGCTGACGAGCGTGCGCCAGCGTTCCCCCTCGAGTTTCATCGCGGGGAACGCTAGAGGCAGGTCAACGGTTACGGCGACCGATTTCAGCCCTCGGCGGCGAGCTGACCGCAGGCGGCCGCGATCTCCTGCCCACGCGTGTCCCGCACGGTGCACTCGACACCCTGCTCACGCACCCGCCGCACGAACTCCCGCTCCACCGGCTTCGGCGACGCGTCCCACTTGCTGCCCGGCGTCGGGTTCAGCGGGATCAGGTTCACGTGCACGAGCTGCCCCAGGTACTTGCGCAGCTTCTTGCCGAGCAGATCCGCCCGCCAGCCCTGGTCGTTGATGTCGCGGATGAGCGCGTACTCGATGGACACGCGCCGTCCGGTCTTGTCCGCGTAGCCGCGCGCCGCTTCGAGCACCTCGGCGACGTTCCACTTGGTGTTGACCGGCACCAGCGTGTCGCGCAGCTCGTCGTCCGGCGTGTGCAGCGACACGGCGAGGCGGACCTGGAGGTTCTCCTCGGTCAGCTTCTTGATCGCGGGCACGAGGCCGACCGTCGACACCGTCACGTGGCGCTGCGAGATGCCCAGGCCGTCCGGCGCCGGGTCGCAGATGCGGTGGACTGCCTCGAGGATGCGCTTGTAGTTCGCGAGCGGCTCGCCCATGCCCATGAACACGATGTTCGACAGCCGGCCGGGGCCGCCGGGCAGGTCGCCGTCACGCATGGCGGCGGCGCCGAGGCGCACCTGGTCCACGATCTCCGCGGTCGACAGGTTGCGCTGCAGGCCGCCCTGGCCGGTAGCGCAGAACGGGCACGCCATGCCGCAGCCGGCCTGCGACGAGATGCACAGCGTCGCGCGGTCCGGGTAGCGCATCAGGACGGACTCGATGAGCGTGCCGTCGTGCGCGCGCAGCAGGGTCTTCGACGTCGCGCCCTCGTCTGCCGTGACCTTGCGCACGACCGTGAACAACGGCGGCATCAGGTCGGCGACGAGCTTGTCGCGCGTGGTGGCCGGGATGTCGGTCATCTCGGCGGGGTCGACGGTCAGGCGGCTGAAGTAGTGGTTCGACAGCTGCTTCGCCCGGAACGGCTTCTCCCCCAGGGCCGCAACGGCTTCCGCGCGTTGGGCGGGCGAGAGGTCGACCAGGTGGCGCGGCGGCAGGCCGCGCTTGGGCGCGTCGAAGACAAGGGGAAGCGAGGTCATAGCACATCTAGTGTCCCACGAACTTCACCAACACAAGACCGTTGCATCGCGATAGATTCCGATATATCGTTAGCGACATGATGATGAAACCACACCACAGAGAGCACCACCACAGGCATCGCCGCGGTCCCTTCGGGGGCGGCGGCAGGGGCGGCCGACAGAGGCGCGGCAACGTCCGGGCGGCAGTTCTGTCCTTGCTGGCAGAACGGCCGATGCACGGCTACGAGATCATTCAGGAGATCGCCAAGCGCACCGGCGGCGTGTGGAGCCCGAGCCCCGGCTCGGTCTACCCGACGCTGCAGATGCTCGCCGACGAAGGCCTCGTCTCCGCACTGGAAGAAGGAGGCAAGAAGCTGTTCACGCTGACCGAGCACGGCAGGGCGGAGCACACGGCCCCGCCCTGGAACGACATCGACATCCAGCTCGACCCGGTCGACGGCGAACTGCGCACAGCGGTCCGGCTGCTCGGCGCCGCGATGGAGCAGATCTCCCACGCGGGCACGCCCGAACAGAAGACCCGCGCCGCCGAGCACTACAACGAGCTGCGCCGCAAGCTGTACGCGATCCTCGCCGAGGAGTGACCTACCACCGGTCGTGCACGTGCGGCCGGATCAGCTCGTCGTACACCGCCGCGACGGCCTTGCCGTCCACCGGTCGCAACCCGGCGGCCTGGGAGTTCGCCCGAGCCTGCTCCGCGTTGCGAGCACCGGGAATCACCACCGTGACGCCGGACTGGTCCACGATCCACCTGAGCGCGAACTGCGCCATCGTGGCACCTTCCGGCACCAGCGGCCGCAGGCGTTCCACCGCCTCCAGGCCCACCTCGTAGGGAACTCCGGAGAAGGTCTCGCCGACGTCGAAGGCCTCGCCGTTGCGGTTGTAGTTGCGGTGATCATCCGCACCGAAAGTCGTTGCCCTGTCGTACTTCCCGGTCAGCAACCCGGACGCGAGCGGCACCCGCGCGATGATCGCGACCCCCGCCTGCGCGGCCTGGGGCAGCACCTCCTCGAGGGGCTTGAGCCGGAACGCGTTCAGGATGATCTGCACGCTGGCCACGTGCGGACGCCTGATCGCCTCCAGCGCCTCCTCGACCTTCTCCACCGACACGCCGTAGGCGGCAATCCGTTGCTGCTCAACCATCTCGTCCAAGGTGTCGTACACCTCGTCACGGCTGTACACCGCGGTGGGCGGGCAGTGCAGCTGCACGAGATCCAACGTGTCGACGCCCAGATTGCGGCGGCTCCGGTCGTTCCACGCGAGGAAGTTCTCCCGGCTGTACCCCTCCGCGACCTGCGCCGGCAGCCGCCGCCCCATCTTCGTGGCGACGAACACCCCGTCGTCCTTGCGCTCCTTGAGGAACCGCCCGACGAGCGTCTCACTACGACCGTCGCCGTACACGTCGGCGGTGTCGAAGAAGTCGACCCCCGTGTCGGCCGCGGCGTGCAGCAACGCGAGCGCGTCGCTCTCGTCCACCTCGCCCCAGTCCGCGCCGAGCTGCCAGCAGCCCAGTCCCACGACGCCGACCTGGCGGTTCAACCTGCCTGCGTTTCGCTTCTCCACGAATCGAAGCCTAGTCGCCGATCGCCGGAGCCTCCGGGTTGTGCTGGCGCCACCGCAACGCGAACACCGCTGCCTGCGGTGCACGCTCTCCCAGGTCCGGATGCGAGACCAGGAGATCCACGACCTCGCCCGCCTCGGGATGGCTCCCGAAGAGCTTCAACCACTCCACGGCACGATCGAGGACCTCGTCCGCAACAGGACCGCGCAACGGTTCCAGGGCGAGCATCTCGCCGATCAACTTGCCGGTCCGCACGTCGCCGAGGTGATCGGTGATCCACTCCGTCACCTCCGTCACCGTGGTTGAGATCTCCGCGTCGGAGACACACGGGTACACGAACTTGATGAGCGCGTCGATGACCTTGTGAGCCCTGGCTTCGCGGTGGTGCGACAAGAACCACCGCTCCGCGCACCTCGCGGCCTCCGGGCTGAAGTCCGTCGACAGCAACGTCCAGAGCAGGTGCCCGGCCTGGTAGGCGCCGGGGTTGTCATCGACCCAGCCCAGCCCCCACTCGACGACCCCGGCGCGCTGCCGCCCGTCGTTGAGATGCCTCGACTGGAGCAGCGGGACGATGACGAGCCAAGCCCGCGGGTGAGCGCGGTTGTGCTCTCGCCACCGCAGAGCGGTGCTCATGATCGCGGACGGGTTCGCGGGACAGTCGGCCTTGACGAGCGACCCGAGCAACCGGGCAGGACCAGGATCGGTCAGGTGATGCTCGCACCACTGATGGGCCTGGTGGACGACCTCGTCCGCGGCGCAGAAGTAAGGCTCCTGATCGATGCGAGCGACCAAAGCGGTCAGCACGCTTCCCACCCCGGGATCGTCGGCGTTCCAGCGAAACCAGTCCATGGCCAGGTCGGCGACCTCGGCCACGTCCGGCCCGGCGCTGAGCGTTGCCGACTTGAGCAACGCGGAGAGCACCTTGGCGAACCCCCGGTGCGCGGACTGGAGCCGCAACCAGCTCATCGCGCTCTCCCTGGCGACCACGATCGCCCGGGAGTTCCGGTCGGCGGCGTCGAGCAGGACGGTCAGGAGGTGACTCGCGCCCAGGTGCCCCTGGTTGCGATCGAGCCAGGTGCCGGCGTGGCCCAGCACCGCGCCGGCGCTGGCCTCGTCGAGGTCCGGCAGTTTGAGCATGCGCTGCAGGACGTAGTTGGCGCTGCCGTGTTCGGGGTTGTGGTCCAGCCACTGCAACGCGAGCGTTGAGACGACCTTCGACTGTTCGGCGTCGAGGCCGCGATGCTTGAGCGTGTGGCTGTGCATGTAGCCCGCATCCGGCACCGTCACGTTGCTCTTGAGCCAGGTGAGGAGGTACTCCCACAACGCCGGGGCAGCGGCGAAGTCCAGGTCCGGTCTCCTGAGGAGTCCTCTCAGGACGTGAACGCCGCTGGGCGCGCCCTGGTTGCGGTCGAGCCAGCACTGGGCGTGGATCCAGGCGTCGGCGGAGTACGCGACACCAAGATCGTCACGTGACACGAACCGGCCCAGGACGAACCCGGCGTTCGGGTTCGTGGTGTTGTTCGCCAGCCACAGGTCGGCGAAACCGAGAAGCGCGGCCGTGGCGGGTTCGTCCAGATCTCTCCTGGCGAGCAGGACCTGCAACAGACGTCCCGCACTGTCCTCGTGGATCTTGTGGTCCAGCCAGTCGATCGAGTACCTCATCAACTTCGCCGCAGTCGGCTCGTCGGCCTCGGGATGCGCGAGCATCCGGCTGATGACGTAACTGACGTCAGCCGACTCAGTGCGCGAATCAAGCCAGTCGAACACGTGGCCGAACATCACGAACGCCGACTCACGCGAAAGACCGGCCACCGCCAGCAAAGGCTTGATGAGGTACTCCGCCTCAGCGCTCAGGCTGCGCTCGGGTTCCCCCAGCCAGCCCAGAGCCAGCTCCAGCACCCGAGCCTCGAGGTCCGGATCGAGATCACGGCGCGAAACAAGCCGTCCCAGGACGTTCGCGGCGGTCAACTCCCCGGCGTTGTCCTCCAGCCAGGTCTCGGCGCGCTTGACCACCGCCGACAGGCTCGCCCCGTCGAGATCTTCCCGGGACAGAACGCTCTGCAGCACGTGACCGGCGCCGCGATGGCCAGGGTTCTCGTCAAGCCAGGAGAACGCCACGCGCTCGGCTTTCGCGAAAGTTTCGCCATCGACTTCGGGATGCATGATCACACGACCGAGGACGAAACTGACATCAGTCAGGCCGCGGTGCGAATCAATCCAGTCGAAGACATGGCCGAACACCACGGGTGCCGACTCACGCAAGAGGCCGGCCGTCGTCAGCAAAGGCCGGAAGAGATATTCCGCCTCAGCGGTTCGGCCGTACCCGGATTCCCTCAACCACCCCAGAGCCAGCTCCAGCACGCGAGCCTCGAGGTCCGGATCGAGATCACGACGCGCGAAGAGCCGCCCCAGAACGTAGGTGGCGTGGAACTTCCTGGCGTTGGTCTCCAACCAGGTCTCGGTGTGGCCGAGAACCTCGGCCAGGTCGTCCGCCGCCAGATCCATCCGCGCGAGCAGACCCTGCAGCAGGTGGCCGGCGCCGTCCTCCTCGAGGTTGTTCTTCAGCCAGGGCAACGCGTACTTGACGAGCTTCGACACGGTCGCCTGATCCACTCCGGCACGCAGGACCAACCTGCTGACCGTGTAACTGATGTCCGCCACGTCCGCGCAGCTTTCGAGCCACCTGAGCACATGACCGGACACGGCGGACAGCGTCGCCCTCGAAAGACGCGGCAGCATGAGCATGGACTTGAGCACGAAGTCGGCTCGAAGGTGGTTTTCGTACTGCGCCAGCCACTGTCGCGCGTAGGCCAGAGCAGAAGCGGTTTGGTCGTCCCCCAGTTGCGCGACCAGCACCGGCCCGATGACGTGGCAGGCGAACGACCTGTCCACGTGGAGGCTCAGCCAGTTGAGCGCGTGACCGACGCTCAACTCGGCCATGCGCGCGGGCAGGTTGGGGCGTGACAGCAGAATTCTCAGCAGGTGACACGCCTCGGCATCCGCCCAGTTGTGCCGCAGGACTGTTTCGGCGGCCGCCAGCACGGTGTCCCCGTGCTGCCCGAGATGAGGCGCGGCGAGCATGGCCTTGGCCAGCGCCATGGCGCTGGACGTGCCGGGCCCCGAGGAGATCCAGGTGAGCGCCTCCGAGACCGTCGCGTCGACGTCGGCAGAGTCCTGGAGCGCGAGCAGGCCGTGCAGAACCTGACCTGCCCCTCCGTGCTGGTTGTTGACGCGCAGCCACGCCATGCCGTGCTCGACGAGCCTCTCCCGCCGCTCGCCGAGATCGGAGCGAGCCATCAGGGTGAACAGCAGGCGTGACGCCTCCGCTGCCGTGCGATGAACCTCGAGCCAGCTCATCGCGTGTCGCAGCACGACATCCGTGACCGCGAGCAGGTCGGATCGAGTCGCCAGAGCGGCCAGCACGTGGTGCGTGTTCGCGTTGTCCGGATAGGTGCCGAGCCAGGCGACACTCCAGTTGATCGACGCGGTCGCGTGGTTGTCGCCCAGATCGGTTCTGGTCACCAGCGCCGCCAGCACGCCGCCGGCCTCCGGCTTGTCGCGGTGCCGCCGCAACCACTGCTGCCCTTGTTTGAGCACAGGGGTGAGACGGTCGCCGAGATCCGCGCAACCCAGCAGACCTCGAAGCGCGAAGTGGGCTTCTCTGACGCGGCAGAACGTGGTGAACCACGTCATCGCCAGATCGAGGATCTCGTCCCGGTGTTCACCGGAGTCCCTGCGAGCCAGGAGCGCGCCGAGCACGAACTCCGCTTCCAGGCGATCGATGTTCGCGTTCAGCCACTGGACCGCGGACGGCACGAGGTGCCCCGCGTCGTACAGGCGCAGTCCTCTGTAGAACAGGTGTCTCGCGTGCACCGTGTCGCCGTACTGCTCCAGCCACGGCGTGATCAGCTCCGGCCAGAGCACCTCGGGCGTGTCACCCCACGGGGGCCCGTCGAGCAGGGCTCCGAGCGCATATCCCCCTGCCAGCGGATCTGCGCACATGGCCTCGTTGACCCGCGCCGCGTGGCGTCTCATCCAGGTTCGGCAGAAGTCTCCGAGTGCCGTCGCGGCACCGATCTCGAGGTCCCTCATGAGCCTGTTCAGCTGCGTCGCGTATCTGCCGCAGGTTCGCGCGGAGGCGTAGCAGGGTGCCAGCACCGCTTCCGCGGCCTCGGTGCGAACGCGATTCTCCGGCGAGCTGAGCAGAACTCGTTCCAGCAGTTGGTCGACGACGATGTCATGAACCACCTCGAGCTCGTCGCCTCCGTCTTCCAGCCAACCCATGCGGAGAAGCACGTCGACCAGGTGCGGTGCGTGTGAGTCGGGCTGACCGAGTTCGCGGAGGGTCACGGCCGCCGCGGCCTCGACGGCCGGCCGCGATTGCGGGCAGGAAGCCACCAGAGCGCTGATCGCCTGCAGGCGTGGCGTCGGGCTCACCACGTCCCACATCGACTCGGGTGCGGGGACGTCCATCTCGTCCTCGGCCAGTCGCTGGTTCAGCCACCTCAGCAGGTCTCCGGACCTGGTGGTGACGTCCTGGTCCGGCTGCACCAGCAATCCAGAAAGGACACGGGCCTCGATCTCACGTGCGATCAGCATCGTGATGACCGGTCTCTTGCCGCATATCGCCGACAACCACGGCCTGCCGTACCTCTCGATGGCCGTGGGCGCTTCGACGAGGAGGATCGCGTCCTGGACGGCGGCCAGGTGATCCGGGTCCGTGCGCAGATGCACCTGGTCGAACGCTCGCTTGACCGGGTCGGCCTTCGACACCAGCAGCCAGCCAGGACGAGCCGACGCCAGCACCGCGACGTGCTGACCTCTGGCTCGCGCATCGGGGATCAGCCGATCGCACAGGGCCGCGGGCTCGAACCCGCGGTACTCGCTCGCGTAGTCGACGATCACGAGAGTGGGAAGTCCCGACTCGCGCACAGCGGTGTCCACGTCGTCGTAGGTGGCGAGCGGCTCACCCGGCTTGACGTGCAGAACTCGCCAGTCGTGCTTCTCGGCCACCTGTGCGACCTCGAAACACGTACGGCTCTTGCCCGAGCCGGCGACGCCCACGAGCAGAAGACCCCGTCCGCCTTCCACCTTCAACCGTTCGAACAAGCGGCCGGGTGCGGAGTCGTGGTCACCCGGATCCACGAAGGGCAACCGCTCCGCGATCAGATTGCGCCGGAACTTCGAGAGTCCCGCGACCATGCGCTGATGAGACACAACAGAATCGGACTGCCGCTCCGCCACGGCGACGACCGAACAGCCGTTCTCGCGAATGATCGAGGCGAACAGCGGATCTGCCAGCGCACGGCCGATGTCGACGGCATCGGCACTGCTCGTCCCCGCCGCCGGCAGCCTGCGTGACATCACACCGACCACCAGGCCCTGCGGAGTCCGCACAGCCGCGCCGGACATCCCGACCCAGGGATCACCGGTGGTGTCACGCGGTGCGGCGGTGGTGATCGAGAGATCGAGCAACCCGGTCTTGCTGTTCGACTCGGCCTGAATGGTGCCGACGACGTGTTTGGACTCTCGAACGCCGGGATCGTCCTCCGCGCTCGACCGCGTCGTGAACTTCGGATAGCCCGACGCCTCGAAGTCGATTTGCGAGCGGGTCGAGGACGACAGGTCACCGAACACCGCGGGGCTTGTTTCAGCTGATGGGTGTTGAACCAGTCTGAGCACCGCGATGTCGACGCCGGGCGCGCCCCGCCACACGACTTCCGCGTCCGTGGGCGTGCCGCCACTGAGCCGCACCTTGTGTTTGGAAATTTCCTCGTGCAGCAAATGCGCGGCGGTGAGGATCAAATGCGTGCTGATGCGATATCCGGAACCGTATTCGCCCCCTCCGCCGAGTACCTCCACCAACCGGGGCTTGCCCAGAGCAACCAAAACGACCTCGCGCTCAGTCCGGGAACCGGCTGGTCCGATCGCCGGTCCAGACCTCGGTTCCGTCAGCCTTGCTCGGTTGCAGCTGGATCTTGACGGTGTGCGTGGCGGAGTTGGATCCCGACGCCTTCACCCCGGCGTTGACCACCCAGAACTTGATTCCCGCGGTGCCTTCGACCTTGTCGCTCACGGCCACCTGGAATTCCAGGTCGACCGTACCTAGCTTGAACTTGATGTCCTGGTCGGCCGAGCCCGCGATGGACTCCGCCAGTTCGGCTCGCAAAGCCTGAATCGCCTCTGCCAACCCAATCTCCGCCATGAGGACACCTTTCGGAAACCCGGCAACGGGAACGCAGTCGCGATCCCTGCCCAGGGTGATCGAAGGGTGCACGCGGAGCGTTACCGCCGGATTTGAAAGTCCAATTCGGACGGGCTTGAACTGCGGTGATAGCCACGCGAAATGCGTCCGTTCGGTGCGCGACAGGCAGCCGCCGAGCCCGGCCGGGGAGCGCTCGTCAGAGGATCAGGCCCTGCGGCTTGCGCCGGACGTGCACGCGGTAGCCGACCGGAAAACTCAGTCCGTTCACGGAGGCGATCGCCCGTTCGGCGACCTTCGCGGAGAACTCGATGCGCAGCACGGCCTCCAGGTCCTCCCGCTTCTCGAACCGCCACTCCGCCGTGACGCGTCGCAGCGAGAACCCGTTGTCCGCGAAGAACTTCTCGACCACGGCCGGGTCGTAGCGCGGCTCGTCGGCGCGCAGCCAGGGGCCGTACGGATCGGCCGAGCCGTCCAGGTCCACGATCGCGAGCGCGCCGCCCGGCCGCAGCACGCGGTCCGTTTCGCGCAGTCCCGGTTCGCAGCCCGGTCCGAAGAAGTAGGCGGTGCGGGCGTGCACGACGTCGGCAGAGGCGTCGTCGAGCGGAAGTCGTTGCGCGGGACCGGAAACGACGCGCGCATTGGCCAAGCCGGCCGTCCGCTGCCTGGCCCGGACGACCAGAGGCGGGTGCGGTTCGACGCCCGTGACGGACTTCGCGGTGCGAGCGATCAGCGGCAAATGGAATCCGTCGCCGCAGCCGACGTCCACCACGTCCCGGCCGCCAAACAGACATTCTTCGCTTAACGCCGCCCAAATCGCGCCGTGGACGTCCTGCGCGCGGTTTTCGACCTCGTAGACGTCGGGCCAGTGCCAGATGTTCGGACTGGGCACGACTTCCGCCGGACGCACCGCGTTCAGCGCCGCTCGCACGAATCCCCTCACGAAGACACTGTAGGGCTTCCATTTGCCGATGACCGTTCGAATTCGTCCAACTACGGCGTAGCGTTGTGGCACTTCTTTCCCTGCAGGAGGCGGCAGTGTCGATCGCGCCCAACACGCCCCAGCTCGCGCCGTTGCTGTCCGGAAGTCCGTGCTGGGTCGAGAGATCCGTCGACGACCTCAAGGCCGCGATCGAGTTCTACACCGGCCTGTTCGGCTGGCACTACGCCGACGACGACGGCTACACCGTGGCGATGGTGGACGGCATCCCCGTCGCCGGACTGCCGCAGGGTGAACCGGACGCGTGGCGGTTGTACCTGGTCACGCCCCATGCGCGCGCGACCGCGGAGAAGGCTTTCCACCTCGGCGGATCGGTGCTGCGCAACCCGGAGGACGCCGCCGACCACACGCAGAGCACGGTGATCGAGGACCCGACCGGCGCCGTCGTCGGGTTCCGGCACGTGCCACCGGACTGGCGGTTCGGCACGGGCGGGCACGGCGCCTACGCCTGGGCCGAGCTGAACACCCGTGACGGTGCGGCGGCCGACGAGTTCTTCGGCGAGCTGTGCCACTACGACATCACGCAGATCGGCGACGGGCATCGGCTGGACTACGCGTCGTGGTCCGTCGAGGGCACCGAGGTGATCGGCCGGCAGAAGATGGGGCGCGAGTTCCCCTACGGAGAGCGCTCCCACTGGATGGTCTACTTCAACGCCGCGCCCGAGATCGGCACCGACTCGGTGGCCTACCGGGTGCTGGAACTGGGCGGCCGGGTGACCGTCGAGCCCTACGACACCCCGTTCGGACGCATCACCGTGGTCGAGGACCACGCGGGAATGGCCTTCTCCGTGATCGACCAGTCCCGCGTCATCGAAGCCGAGCCGCGCAGCGAGGTCGACGACCCGTTCGACGACTGAATGCCCGACTACTGCACGAAGAGGTGCAGCAGCAGCCAGGAGGCGACGGCGGACGGGAGGAGCGAGTCCATCCGGTCCATCAGGCCGCCGTGGCCGGGCAGCAGCGTGCCCATGTCCTTGATGCCGAGGTCGCGCTTGATCAGCGACTCGACCAGGTCGCCCGCGGTGGCCGTGACGACGAGCACGGCACCGAACAGCGCGCCCTGCCACCACTGGCCGTCGAGCAGCGTCGTCACCGTGATCGCGCCGCCGACCGCACCGGCGGTCAACGAGCCCGCGAAGCCCTCCCAGGACTTCTTGGGGCTGATCGTCGGTGCCATCGGGTGCTTGCCGAGGAAGACACCGGCCGCGTAACCGCCGACGTCCGAGAGCACCACTCCGATGATGAACGCGAACGCGCGGCCCGCACCGTCCTCGGGAACGACGAGCATGGCCGCGAACGCCGCGAACAACGGGATGTACGCGACGGTGAACACCGACGCGCTCAGGTCGCGCAGGTAGCCGTCCGAGCCGCCGCGGAACCGCCAGATCATGCACACCAGCACGGTGACCACGAACGCGGTCATCATGCCGGAGCGCTCCAGCGGCCACGACAGCCAGATGATCGCCTGGCCACCGATCAACGCGGGCCACAGGGCGACGTTGATGCCGGCCTTCTTGAAGGCGTTCGTGATCTCCCACGTCGACACCGCCGCGGCAGCCGCGACGATGCCGATGAAGGTCTCCTTCACGGTCAGCAGCGACACCAGGATCAGGGCGCCGAGGCCGACCCCGACCAGGATCGCCGCGCGCAGGTCACGACCCGCGCGCGACGGCTTGGACGTGGGGACGTCCGCGGGACCGCCTGCCACCTGTGCTCCCATCGAGACCTCCGCCCGGCCTGGGCAATCACGCCTGCGGCGACTCGGCCGGGCGAACCATCAGTGGAACATCAGACTTCGAGGAGTTCGGCTTCCTTGTGCTTCACGAGCTCTTCGACCTGCGCGACGTAGCGGTGGGTCAGAGCCTCGAGCTCCTTCTCGCCACGGGCTCCGTCGTCCTCGCCGACCTCGCCGTCCTTGACGAGCTTGTCGATCTCTTCCTTCGCCTTGCGACGGACGCCGCGCAGGGAGACCTTCGCGTCCTCGCCCTTCGACTTCGCGACCTTCACCATGTCCCGGCGGCGCTCCTCGGAGAGCTGCGGGATGACGATGCGGATGATCGCGCCGTCGTTGCTCGGGTTGACGCCCAGGTCGGAGTCCCGGATCGCCTTCTCGATGGCGTTGAGCTGGCCCGCGTCGTACGGCTTGACGACCGCCATGCGCGCCTCGGGAACGGTGATGCTCGCCATCTGGTTCAGCGGCGTCATCGAGCCGTAGTAGTCAATGTGGATTCGGTTGAACATCGAGGGAGTCGCACGACCGGTTCGGACGGAGGAGAGGTTCTCCTTCGCCACCGAAACCGCCTTTTCCATCTTCTCCTCGGCGTCGAGGAGGGTCTCGTCGATCACGACTGCTCCTTGCTCTGCGTGTTCGTGCCCAATTCCCGGTCCTGGAGAGATCCCACCAGGTCTAGAAGGCCGGGCGGCCACCGGGGGTGCTGACCAGAGTGCCGATCTTCTCACCACGCACCGCGCGCGCGATGTTCCCCTCGGTGAGGAGGTTGAAGACGAGGATCGGCATGTTGTTGTCCATGCAGAGGCTGAACGCCGTCGCGTCGGCGACGTTGAGGCCGCGCTCCAGGACCTCGCGGTGGGTGATGTTGTCGAACATCAACGCGTCCGGGTCGATCTTGGGGTCGGCCGTGTAGACGCCGTCGACGGCCTTGGCCATCAGGACGATCTCGCAGCCGATCTCCAGCGCGCGCTGGGCGGCCGTGGTGTCCGTGGAGAAGTACGGCAGACCGGCGCCGCCACCGAAGATCACGACGCGTTCCTTCTCGAGGTGACGCATCGCGCGGCGGGGAATGTACGACTCGGCGACCTGCGTCATCTGGATGGAGGTCTGCACGCGGGTGTCGATGCCGTGCTCGCGCTCGAGGAAGTCCTGCAGCGCCAGGCAGTTCATGACCGTGCCGAGCATGCCCATGTAGTCGGCGCGCGAACGGTCCATCCCGCGCTGCTGGAGCTCGGACCCGCGGAAGAAGTTGCCACCACCGATCACGACGGCGACCTGCACGCCGGACTTGTGGACGGCCGCGATCTGCTTGGCCACTGTCTGGACGACATCGGGATCAACACCGACGCCACCGCCGCCGAACATCTCGCCACCGAGCTTGAGCATCACCCGGTTGTAGCCGTGGCTGCCTTCTTCGCTCACAGGTCCTCTCCTCGCGCTTTTGGCCTGGAAACTTCTGTGGACACGCCAAGGGCGGGGTCGCTGGTGCCTGCAACCCCGCCCTCATGCGAATCAGCTCTGGCCGACCTCGAACCGAGCGAAACGGGTAACCGTCACGCCGGCCTCGTCCAGAAGAGCCTTGACCGTCTTCTTGCTGTCCGTCACGGAAGCCTGCTCGGTGAGCACGACGTCCTTGAAGAAGCCGTTCACGCGACCCTCGACGATCTTGGGGAGCGCGCCCTCGGGCTTGCCCTCCTCGCGAGCGGTCTCCTCGGCGATGCGACGCTCGTTGGCGACGAGCTCCTCGGGGACCTCGTCACGCGTGACGTACTTCGGGCGCATCGCGGCGATCTGCATCGCGGCACCCTTGGCGACCTCGGCGTTGTCGCCGGTGTACTCGACGAGCACGCCGACGGCGGGCGGCAGGTCGGCAGCGCGCTTGTGCAGGTAGACCGAGACGGTGCCGTCGTAGTCGACGGCCTTGGCCAGCTCGAGCTTCTCGCCGATCTTGGCGGAGAACTCCTGGACCAGCGCGTCCACGGTCTTCCCGTCGACCTCGACGGCCTTGAGGGCCTCGACGTCGGCGACCTTGTTCGCCTTGGCGAGCGCGACGATGTCGTCGGCCAGGGCGATGAAGTCGGCGTTCTTGGCGACGAAGTCGGTCTCGCAGCGGAGCTCGACCATCGCGCCGTCCTTGACGGCGACGAGGCCGTTGGACGTGGTGCGCTCGGCGCGCTTGCCGACGTCCTTCGCGCCCTTGATGCGCAGGATCTCGACGGCCTTGTCGAAGTCGCCGTCAGCCTCGTCCAGCGCCTTCTTGCAGTCCATCATGCCGGCGGCGGTCAGCTCGCGGAGCTTCTTGACGTCCGCGGTGGTGTAGTTCGCCATCGTTTTCCTTCTGCGATGTACGCGCTTAGGTCACGAGGTGCCCGCTTGTCGCGGGCACCTCGTGGGGGAGATCAGGACTGGACGGGCTGCTCGGCCGCGGCCGGAGCCGGGGCCTCAGTCGCGACGGCGGCGTTGGTGGTGAGGAGCTCCTGCTCCCACTCCGCCAGCGGCTCGTCGGCGGCGACCTCGGGCTTGTCCTGGCCCTCCGCGGCGTCGCGGCGAGCACCGGAGCGCTGCATGAGACCGGCGGCGGCGGCCTCGGCCACGACCTTGGTCAGCAGGGCGGCGGAACGGATCGCGTCGTCGTTGCCCGGAATCGGGAACTCGACCTCGTCCGGGTCGCAGTTGGTGTCGAGGATCGCGACGATCGGGATGTTCAGCTTGCGAGCCTCACCGACCGCGATGTGCTCCTTCTTGGTGTCCACGATCCACACGGCGCTGGGCACCTTGGACATGTCGCGGATACCGCCGAGCGTGCGCTCCAGCTTGTCCTTCTCGCGGTTCATCATCAGGATTTCCTTCTTGGTGAAACCCTGGAAACCGCCGGTCTGCTCCATCGACTCGAGCTCCTTGAGGCGCTGAAGCCTCTTGTGGACCGTCGAGAAGTTGGTGAGCATGCCGCCCAGCCAGCGCTGGTTCACGTAGGGCATGCCGACGCGGAGCGCCTCGTTGGCGATGGCCTCCTGCGCCTGCTTCTTCGTGCCGATGAACAGGATCGACCCGCCGTGCGCGACCGTTTCCTTCACGAACTCGTAAGCCCGGTCGATGTAGGTCAGCGTCTGCTGCAGGTCGATGATGTAGATGCCGTTGCGCTCAGTGAGGATGTAGCGCTTCATCTTCGGGTTCCAGCGCCGGGTCTGGTGCCCGAAGTGCACGCCGCTGTCAAGCAGCTGCTTCATGGTTACGACGGCCATGG
>NZ_JBIRVV010000033.1:0-25034 GCF_044387305.1 Lentzea sp. NPDC020367
AGGGGTGTCAACTCGACGAAAAGCGTGTCGAGTTGACACCCCTACCTGCATGCAGCAAGAGCTATGGCGCGACTCGTGACGGGACCCCACCGCCCTGACCGCGCGCTAAGGACGGCTCGCCTTCGGCTTCGCGGGGGATTGGGCGCCTATGAGCAGGTTCGTGGGCAGGCTGTGCACGGTTCTGCGTTTGGCAGGACGTAGTGGAAGCAGCAGCTGTTTCGCTTGCGCTTCCAGCCCTCGTTGGTGAAGTGCAGGGTTGAGGCGGAGACGAACGGCTCCAGCTTCTCCGGGAGGATCATCGCGGCGTCGGTTACGCCTGCGTTCTCGTCGCCGAACTGGCGGCCTGCTGCCCACGGGCCGTACTCCAGCATGTCCGTTGCCGCTGCCCAGAGTTGGCGGCGGCCGAAGCGGACCACCTGGCCGAACGAAGCTACGAACTGGGCTGCGTGTGCGGCGTAGCGGGCCCGTAGGAGAGCGGCCAGGGCCGCTTCGTCTGCTACTACGGTGGCTGCCGGGTGGTTTGAGGCCGGGTCGTCTGGGAGGCAGGCGAACTCGTCGCACAGGAGTGCTGTGCCGTTCGGGTGTGGGCGGCCTGCTGTGTTCAGGCGGAACGCCATGTCCGAAGGCTTGAGGGTGGGGACTCGGCGGGCCGTGTGGAAGAGGAGGCCCGCGAGGTAGCCGGGGAGGTGCAGGTACCAACCCATTACGTAGCCGGCCGTTGCGCGGTCGTCGGACTCGCCGTACTGCTCGACCATCCACTCCGCGAGGTCTTTGCGCCACAGGTCGAAGCGCGTGGGCTCGGCCAGCAGGTCCGAACAGATCGTCCAGTCCCCTGCAGGCGTGCCGAACACGATCTCGGTACCGGTCTGCAGGCGGGCGATGGATTCGGCCAGTGGCGTGAGCGCACGCGGGTTCTGCTGTGAGACCCTCGCAGGTACGGTCAACGCGCAAGTCCAATCTCATGCGTATGAGGCTTGCCTAACCTTACCCAAGATCTCTCTCAGTCGCCTCCGCACGTGGGCCCGGTCACAGGAGTATCGCTCAACGGTCGGTTGTTCGCGTTCAGCGGACATCGCCCGATCTGTGGAATCCGTTGCTCCCGACCTGCGTTGATGCTGATGTCAATGTTCTCCGGACGCGGCTTGCCGCTGATGGGAGCCACAGGCCTCGGAACCGCCCACTACAGTGGAGCCACGGTGCCGCGCTCACCAGGGTAGATCGGTGGAGCCGAGGACCGCCGACGCAGCAGTCAGGGAGTGCGAATGTTCGAAAGGTTCACCGACCGCGCGAGGCGGGTGGTTGTTCTTGCCCAAGAAGAGGCAAGGATGCTCAACCACAACTACATCGGCACCGAGCACATCCTCCTGGGTCTGATCCACGAGGGTGAAGGTGTCGCCGCCAAGGCGCTCGAGTCGTTGGGGATTGCGCTGGAGGGCGTCCGCCAGCAGGTCGAAGAGATCATCGGCCAGGGCCAACAGGCTCCGAGTGGACACATCCCCTTCACCCCCCGTGCGAAGAAGGTCCTGGAGCTCTCGCTGCGCGAGGCGCTTCAGCTCGGCCACAACTACATCGGCACCGAGCACATCCTGCTCGGCCTGATCCGCGAGGGCGAGGGCGTCGCAGCCCAGGTCCTCGTGAAGCTCGGGGCCGACCTCAACCGGGTGCGTCAGCAGGTGCTCCAGCTGCTGTCCGGTTACTCCACCGAGAAGGGTGCGGCGGAGTCGACCGGTCGTGGCGAGGGCACGCCGTCTTCCTCCTTGGTCCTCGACCAGTTCGGGCGCAACCTCACGGCCTCGGCCCGTGAAGGCAAGCTCGACCCGGTCATCGGGCGTGCCAAGGAGATCGAGCGGGTCATGCAGGTGCTGTCCCGCCGCACCAAGAACAACCCCGTCCTCATCGGCGAGCCCGGCGTCGGCAAGACCGCCGTCGTCGAGGGGCTGGCGCAGATGGTCGTCAAGGGCGAGGTGCCCGAGACGCTCAAGGACAAGCAGCTCTACACGCTCGACCTCGGCTCGCTGGTCGCGGGCTCGCGCTACCGCGGTGACTTCGAAGAGCGCCTGAAGAAGGTTCTCAAGGAGATCCGCACGCGCGGCGACATCATCCTGTTCATCGACGAGATCCACACCCTCGTCGGCGCGGGTGCCGCCGAAGGCGCGATCGACGCGGCCTCGATCCTCAAGCCGATGCTGGCTCGTGGCGAGCTGCAGACGATCGGTGCCACCACCCTCGACGAGTACCGCAAGCACGTCGAGAAGGACCCCGCGCTGGAGCGTCGCTTCCAGCCGATCCAGGTCGGCGAGCCGTCGCTCGAGCACACCATCGAGATCCTCAAGGGCCTGCGCGACCGGTACGAGGCGCACCACCGCGTCTCGATCACCGACTCGGCGCTGGTCGCGGCCGCCACGCTGGCGGACCGGTACATCAACGACCGGTTCCTGCCGGACAAGGCGATCGACCTCATCGACGAGGCCGGTGCGCGCATGCGCATCCGCCGGATGACCGCGCCGCCAGACCTGCGCGAGTTCGACGAGAAGATCGCGGACGTCCGTCGCGACAAGGAGTCCGCGATCGACGCGCAGGACTTCGAGCGCGCGGCGAAGCTGCGTGACGCGGAGAAGACGCTGCTGGGCCAGAAGGCCGAGCGGGAGAAGCAGTGGAAGGACGGTGACCTGGACGTCGTCGCCGAAGTCGACGACGAGCAGATCGCCGAGGTCCTCGCCAACTGGACCGGCATCCCGGTGTTCAAGCTCACCGAGGAGGAGACCACGCGTCTGCTCCGCATGGAGGACGAGCTGCACAAGCGGATCATCGGCCAGGTCGACGCGGTCAAGGCCGTGTCGAAGGCGATCCGCCGCACCCGCGCCGGTCTGAAGGACCCGAAGCGCCCCTCCGGCTCGTTCATCTTCGCCGGCCCGTCCGGTGTCGGTAAGACCGAGCTCTCGAAGGCGCTGGCGAACTTCCTCTTCGGCGAGGACGACGCGCTCATCCAGATCGACATGGGCGAGTTCCACGACCGGTACACCGCGTCGCGGCTCTTCGGTGCCCCTCCCGGCTACGTCGGCTACGAAGAGGGCGGCCAGCTCACCGAGAAGGTGCGCCGCAAGCCGTTCTCCGTCGTGCTCTTCGACGAGATCGAGAAGGCCCACCAGGAGGTCTACAACACGCTGCTCCAGGTGCTGGAAGACGGCCGCCTGACCGATGGTCAGGGCCGGACGGTGGACTTCAAGAACACCGTCATCATCTTCACGTCGAACCTGGGCACGTCGGACATCAGCAAGGCCGTCGGCCTCGGCTTCACCTCGGGTCAGGACGGTGCGTCCAACTACGAGCGCATGAAGAACAAGGTCAACGACGAGCTGAAGAAGCACTTCCGGCCCGAGTTCCTCAACCGCATCGACGACATCATCGTCTTCCACCAGCTGACCCAGGACGAGATCATCAGGATGGTGGACCTGATGATCGCCCGCGTCGAGCAGCAGTTGAAGAACAAGGACATGGCGATCGAGCTGACCGACAGGGCCAAGTCCCTGCTCGCGAAGCGCGGTTTCGACCCGGTCCTGGGTGCCCGCCCGCTGCGCAGGACGATCCAGCGCGAGATCGAGGACACCCTGTCGGAGAAGATCCTGTTCGGCGAGCTTCAGCCGGGCCAGATCATCATCACCGACGTCGAGGGCTGGGACGGCGAGTCGGACCAGCACGACAAGGCGAAGTTCGTGTTCCGCGGAGAGGCCAAGCCGAACCGCGTGCCGGACGCCCCGCCCGTCGAGCTCGCGGCGCCCGCGGCCATCGAGCCGCAGGACGCTCCGGCGACCGAGTCCGAGTGATCTAGGCAGCACGTGAGAACGGCCCCCAGGCTTCCGGCCTGGGGGCCGTTCTCGTCTGTCGCCTGAGTCACCCGAATACCTCGATTCGCCCGTTTCGCCGCGAACCGGAAACTCCTCCTGCCACCATGTCCTCCGCTCGCGTGATCTTGCGCGGCGAGTGTCCAGGAGGAGGTCCCTGTGCCGTCGGCGGCGTTCGAGCAGTTGGTTGCTCAGTTCGAGCGGTTCCAGTCCCAGATGCAGCGCGTTGACCAGCAGTTCGCGAAGGTCGGCGAGATGCAGCAGCAACTCACCGAACTGGAAGCGGTCGCCACCTCGGCCGACCGCGCCGTGACGGTGGTGGCCGGTCCGTCCGGCAGCATCAAGGACATCCGGCTCACCGATCAGGCGATGCGCCGCCCACCGCACGCGCTCGCCGCCGAACTGATGTCGACGCTGCAGAAGGCCGTCGCCGAGGCCGCCCGTCGCCAGGCGGGCATCGTCGAGGGCGCGATCGGCGACGACATGAAGCTGTCCGACCAGGTTCTCGAAACCCAGGCGCAGCTCTTCGGAATGTCCAAAGAGGAACTTCGGGCCGTCACCTCCGAAGAAGCCCGCCCTGTCGCTCCGGCTCCACCAGCACGCCCGCCGATGCCGTTCGCGCCACCGGCGCCTCAGCCTCCGAGCGCCGCTCCGGTCCGTCCGCCGGTCCCGCCGCGCAGGCCCGCGCCAGAGCCGCACGACGACTTCTCCGACCAGAACATCATGCGCGGCAACGCTTGGGACGACAGGTCGCAGCCGCCGCCCGCCGCTCCGTCCACAAAGGATGGCAAGTTCCTGAACCTCTACGACGACGAGGACGGCCGGTGAGCGGGTTCAGCGTCAACCCCGAGGAGCTGCGGCAGTACGCCGACAAGCTCCAGGATCATCGCGGTTTCGCGGGTGAGGTCACCGGCCTGGTCGACAAGTCCGACGTCGGTGACAAGTCGTGGGGCGTGGTCGGAATCTTCGTGAAGCAGCAGTATGCGGAGATGCTCGGTGATCTCAAGGACACGCTCACCGCGATGACCGAAGGGCTGGACTCCGGCGCGGAGAAGTTCCGCGGCACCGCCCAGGGCTATGCGGACCAGGAAGCGGCGCTGCAGAAGCTGCTCGACGGCATCCAGGTCGAGAGGGGCTAGGCCGGCATGGCGGAACAGGACTACACGGCCGGCAGCGGCGACACCCAGGTCAAGGTCACCGTCGGGGAGAAGACCCTCGGGCAGAAGGCCGAGGAGAACGCCCCGATCTGGGGCAACTTCGTCAAGGCCAAGGAGGCCGCGGGAAAGACGGGCGACACCGGAGGCGTGGCCGGACTGACCTCCGAAGGCAGCGCGCTGGTCACGTCGGTCGTCGAGTTCGGCCAGGGCATGGTGACGGACCCGATCGGCTGGCTCGTGGGGCAGGGTCTCAACTTCCTGATCAGCGTGGTGCAGCCGCTGGAGGACGCGATCCACTTCGTCAGCGGTGACGGTCCGGCGTTGCAGCAGGCCGGCGAGAACTTCGGGGCGATCGCCCAGGGCATCTCCGACCTCAGCACGAGGTTCACGGAGGACCTGCAGAGCACGGTGACGACCTGGGGCGGCAGCGCCTCGGAGGCCGCCGCGACGAAGCTGGGCGAGTTCGCGCAGGGCATCGACGGGGTCGCGGGCCAGGCGGGGGAACTCGCCGAACTGCTGATGATGTCGTCCATGGTCATGCAGATCATCGAGGACGTCATCAAGGCGATCCTCTCCGAGCTGATCACGTGGCTGATCATGATCTGGATTCCGGCGCTGGCCGCCGCCGTGCCGAGTTGCGGTGCTTCCACGGCCGCCGCGGGTGCCGCGACCGGCGTTCGCGTGGCCTCCACCGCGAGCAGGGTGTCGCGCATCGTCGCGAAGCTGCGTCAGCTGCTGACCAAGATCATGGACTTCCTGCGCAATCTGGCGACCAAGGCGAAGAACCTCGGCACCGGCTTCAAGAAGGCCATGGCGGACAAGAAGGTCCGGAGCCAGGAAGCGACCGACGCGCTGCACGGCAAGACGAAGTGGGAGACGTTCAGGAGCAACCCGCTCACCCGGATGAACAGCCACGAGGGCATCGTCGGCGAGCGAATGAAGCAAGGATTCTGGAAGTCGATGGGCGACGCGGTCGGCAACGAAGCACTCGCTCAGGTGAACCCCGCCCACGAGAAGGGCGCGCGAAACGAGTCCCTGCGACAGCAGGCCGCCGAGTCTCGCGAGACCGGAACCGATCACTCGAAACAGCGCATCGAAGGGTATCTGGACCTCTGATCATGGATCTTCTGAAGCTGTGGGTGACGGACTACCTGCTCAACCCTCTCGTTCTGACCGCCCTTGCCGTCATGATCGTGTTCATGGTCGGGCGGCGCCGGCTCCAGTTCCGCAGCCACGGAAAGGCGCGGGACGAGCAGATCGCCGCGCTGACCCCGTTGGCACAGCGTCTCGGCGGCAAGGTGCTCGGCCCTGACGAGGCGACCATGTGGACGGCCGAGCTGTGCAAGCCGTTCTGGAACGAGTTCTCGATCGCGTTCCGGTCGAAGCGGCAGTTCGACCTGTCGCTGGACTTCCAGCGCGGCCAGTGGCACGTCAGGGTGACCGAGGCGTCGATCCGGTACGACAGCCGCGGTTTTGGAGTGCGCTGGCTGCAGGAGCACCGCATCGAGATCGCCACCGCCCGCCTGGCACCGCTGAAGCTCACACGGCCGAACAAGTACGGACTCAACGGCCAGCCGTTGTCGCCCGGCCGGATCGAGTCCGAGTGGAAGCAGATCGTCGGCAACGAACCGGAAACCGCGAAGCAGGCCGATGCCGAGTGGCTACCGGTGCCGTTGCTGCCGCCCATGGACCAGGAGTTCTCGGCGTACGGCAGTGATCCCGCGGCTGCGGCGAGGGAGCTCAACTTCGACGCGCTGCACTGGCTCATCGACCAGGCGGAGAACCTGCCCAACTGGGCCAGGAGGATGTCGCTGACCTTCGAGTCGGGCTTCGTCTACCTGGTCGCGCCCGACCACGTCCGCCCGGACGACCTGATGGTCGTGGTCGACACGATCTGCGGCCTGCTCGACCGCATGCCCGGCGCGCGGCCCCGGCATCCGGCTGCGACGCTCTGACGGCGGGCTCCTTCCCGTCCTGGGGATCTGGCAGGTTCGTTCTCCGCGGACGCGATCATCGACCTCCTCAGCCTCGTGCCCGGCGGTCAGCGGGGCGTCACGGCGTAGCCCGCCAGCACGACGTCCTCCAGTTCCGGGTCGTCGTCCTCGTACGCGCCCTCGTAGTTGAAGCCGAACAGCGCGCGCAGGGCCGCCTCGGCCAGGTCGAGCGGGTGGAAGCGGAACGGGTACTCGTCGTCCTCGTCCAAGGATTCGAGGAACTCCGGGTCGCCAGCCAGGTACTTCTCCTCGAACGGGAGGGGCGTGCCCACGTCGGCGATCACGCCGCTGTCGGGGGAGAGGCTGTACGCGCGGCGCACCGTGCCGTCCGGCTCCCAGATGGCGTAGGAGAAGAAGTCCACGACGCTGTGCATCGCGTGCAGGTACAGGGTGCGGCCGGCGGCCTCGCGGACGAACCGGTCCGGCAGGTCCGCGTAGGAGTCGTTGGCCGCGTCCCAGGTGCAGATGATCGACAGGCCCTCGAACACGCCGGCGTAGACCTTGCCCTCCGGCGGTTTCGCGTAGTCGAGGGTGCCGTCCTCGATCGGGCGAATGTCGTGGGACGGGTAGAGGCGCTCGACGAAGGCCGCCGTGGCCTCGCGGTCGATCTTCGGCGCTGCCCGCAGCACCTTGCTGACGTCGTCGGATGCGTAGAAGAGCATCCAGTCCTTGGCTCCCATCGGGCCCCCTCTGAGTCGGTTGGAATCAGCATGGCGGAGGGGTCTGACAATTTTCGGCGGGCAACGGGAGCGGGGTGCCGGCCGTCCATTCGGGTGTGAGCACCACACCGGAGACCGACGCGCGTTCGGGCACACTGCACGGCGTGGCCACCACCGAGGTGAAACCGGCCAGGAGCGGGATCGCCACGTTCTTGCTGGTCCTGAGCGCGATCGCGTTCGTCGCGGCGGCGCTGGTCAGGCTGCTCGGCATCGACGGGTCGCGGTACATGATCGCCGCGACGTCGCTGACCCCCTACATCACCGTGCTCGGCCTGCTCATCGGGTTGCTGGCGTTGTTCCGCAAGCGGTGGGTCGTCGGGCTGACGATGACCATCGTGGGAATCGTGCTGGTCGCGAACGTGGCGCCGCGGGCGTTTCCCGACGCGCGGCCCAACGGGGTCGGCCAGCAGGTCAGGCTGATGACCGCGAACCTGCTCACCGGCATCGCGGACGCGCAGTTCATCGTCCAGGAGGTCCGCAGGCGCGGCATCGACATCCTCGCGATGCAGGAACTGACGCCCGACATGGTCCGCGACCTCGAACGGGCCGGGCTGAACCAGCTGCTGCCCAACCGGGTCCTGCTGGACGAGCCGGGCGGTTCCGGCAGCGGGCTCGCCTCGAAGTACCCGCTCACGCGGCGGAACCTGACGCCGCCGGGCACCTTGCAGCAAGCAGGGGCGCTGGTGGACCTGCCGGGCAAGGACATCGAGGTCGTCTCCGTGCACCCGTTGCCGCCGGTGGTCACCGAGGGACCGGAGGCGTGGCAGCGTGAGCTCGCCGGGCTGCCGTCGCCCGACTCGACCGGTGCGATCCGGGTGCTCGCGGGCGACTTCAACGCCACGCTCGACCACGTCGGCCTCACGCGGCTGCTGAACAAGGGCTACGTCGACGCCGCCGACCAGGTCGGCAAGGGTCTGATCCACACCTGGCCCTCCGACAGCGGGTTCTGGCCGCCGCCGGTCACCATCGACCACGTGCTGGTCGACTCGAAGGTCCTGGTGGACACGGTGGACGTGTTCGACCTGCCCGGCAGCGATCACCGGGCCGTCGTCACGCAGTTCGTCGTGCCAAGGCTGTGAGGGCTTCCAAGGCGCCGATCGGCAGCGACACACCTCGGCCGTGCCGCACCGCGGGCTCGCGGACGTTGATCCGGATCAGTGAACCGGAAGCCGCGCTCGCCAGTTCGGCCTGACGCCGCACGGTCGGCACGGCGGTACCGGCACCGATCTCGATCACGGCCGGTTTCCGGTGCGAACGACGCCACTCCGTCAGCGCGTCCAGCTGCTGCTGGCTGCGATGCGGCACCCAGCCCCAGTCGCCGAACATCAGGATGTTGGGCCGCGCCAACCCTCCGCACGACGGGCACGACGGCAACTCGCCCACCGCGCGCATCGTCGACGGATCGACGGTGACGTCGAAGTCGCACTCCCAGATCTCGTCGGTGCACGGTTCCACGCACTGGACGTGGTGGATCGAACCGTGGACCTCGGCGACGTCGGTGAAGCCCGCCTTCTGGAACTGACCGTCCACATTGGACGTGAAGACGCGTGCACCCCACGACCGCAGAACGGCGAAACCCTCGTGCGGCACCGTTTCGCGGTACAGGCCGAGCCGGTGGCCGTAGAAACCCCACGCCAGCGCGGGATCGTCGGCGAAGTGCACGGGATCGGCGATCTCCTCGAACTTCAGCCCGAGGCGCTCGTAGGGCGGATACGCCCGCCAGAAGCCCTCGGTACCGCGGAAGTCCGGGAGTCCGGAGTCGACCCCCATGCCGGCACCGGCGCAGACGAGAACGGCGTCCGCACCGGTGATCAGCTCGGCGGCTTGGTCAAGAGCCTCTTCGATCACTGCTTGGGCTTGCTCCCCAGCACGACCTCGAACTCCAGAAGGTCGGCGCCACTGGACACGGGCCGTGCGCGCTCACCGGAGTGTGCGGCCGCACCGGCCTCGCCATCGCGCCACGCGGTGAAGGCCTCATCGGTCTCCCAGTGCGTGACGACGAAGTAGCGGTCCTCGCCCGCGACCGGGCGCAGGAGCTCGAAGCCGAGGAAGCCGGGCTGGTTGTCGACCGCGCCCAGCCGGGCGGCGAACCGCTTCTCCAGCTCGGGGCCGTTGCCCTCGGGGACCTTGATCGCGTTGATCTTCACGACTGCCATGTCAACCAGCCTAGCGACGAACACCGGCAGGCAGCAGGTACTGATCGTCGGGAATGCCCGAGTCGCGGAACCAGGCCTTGAAGAACCCGTCCAGCGGCTTCCCGGAGGCCTGCTTGAAGTGGTCCTCGAACTCCGGCCAGGTGGCGTTGCCGTCGCGGTGCTGGGCCGTCCACGACTGCAGGGCCTTGAAGAACACGTCGTCGCCGACCGTCTTGCGCAGCGCGTGCATGCCCATGAGGCCCTTGTCGTAGACACCGCGGAACTCGTTGCCCTTGCCCATGTCGTAGAGCTTCGGCGCCCAGAACGACGACCGCTCGCGCCGCTGCTCGACGTTGTCGCGGTAGCGCTGGTCGAGGTCCGTGCCCTCCTTCTCCAGCCACAGCCACTGCGCGTACGACGCCAGGCACTCGTTCAGGCAGATGTCCGCCCAGCTCCTGATCGACACCGAGTCGCCGAACCACTGGTGGGCGTTCTCGTGCACGACCGTCTCCAGGTCCGCCCACGCCGCGTAGATCGGCCGGGTCTGGGTCTCCAGCGAGAACCCGATCTGGTCGGCCACCCAGATGCTGCCCGCCGCGCGCTGCGGGTACGGGCCGAACTTCGTCTCCAGGTACGCGAGGATCTCCGGGCCCTGGGCCTGGATCGGCTTCTTGGCGGCGGACGTGCCGGGGGCGTAGGCGTCGACCACCGGCGTGCCGTTCGGCAGCTGGGAGCGGACCACCTCGAACTTGTCGATCGCCACCGTGGCCAGGTAGGTCGCGAGCGGCGTCTCCTCCGTCCAGTTGAACGTCGTCCAGCCGCCGTCGCGCGTCACCGGGCCCTCGAGGCCGTTCGAGATCGCCGTCCAGCCGTCGGGGACGCGGGCCGCGATCTTCAGCGCCGCCTTGTCGCGCGGGGTGTCGTTGGCCGGGAACCACGTCGTGGCCGAGCGCGGCTGACCTGCGGCGAACGCACCGCCGGTGGACGAGACCTGCCAGCCGCTGCGGCCCAGCGAGGCGTCGTCGATCGTCGTGGGCTTGCCGCCGTAGGTGACGACGGCGGTGAACGGCTTGCCCTTCGCGAGCGGGGAGGAGGGCGTGATCACGAGTTCGTGGTCGCCCTCCTGCGCGAACTTCGCCGGCTGGCCGCCGACCTTCACCTCGCTGACCTTCAGGCCTTCGAGGTCGAGGTTGAAGCGGGACAGGTCGGACGTGGCGGTCGCGGTCACGGACGCGACGCCGTCGAGCTGCTTGGACCCCGGGTCGTAGGTGATCGCGAGGTCGTAGAGCGTGACGTCGTAACCGCTGTTGCCGTCCGTCGGGTAGTACGGGTCGCCGGCGCCCGCACCGGCCTCCACCGCCGCCTCCGGTGACGTCTCCTGTTGCTTCGCCGGGTCGTTGCTCGGCGTTCTGAACACGACGAGCAGACCTGCGACGAGCACGATCAACACCAGGGCGATCAGGTACGGGCGGGCCTTCATGCGTTAATCATCCCTGTGTCGGTGGTGGAGTTCGGCGGAACGGGTCAAGGCGTACTGCTCCTGCACGGTCTGATGAGCAGGGCCACCGCCTGGTGGCCGGTCGCGCAGTGGCTCAAGCCGTTCGGCCGCGTGGTCGGGATCGACCAGCGCGGGCACGGCCGGAACCCGCGGCGGGGACCGTTTCGCACCGAGGACTTCGTCGCCGACGCCGCTGCCGCCATCGAGGACCTGGACCTCGGGCCCGCCGTGGTGATCGGGCACTCCATGGGCGGGCTGCACGCGTGGTGTCTCGCGGCGGCCCGACCGGACCTGGTGCGCGCGATTGTGGTCGAGGACTTCGCCCCGGACAACAGGGGCAGGACGATCGACGAGTGGAAGTGGCTCTTCGACGCCTGGCCGGTGCCCTTCCAGTCGCTCGGGCACGTGACGTCGTACTTCGGCTCGCCAGTGTTCGCCGAGTACTTCGAGGAACGCGACGACGGCTGGCACCTGATCGCCGAGATGGACGACCTCTACGAGATCGCGGGCCACTGGGGCACGCGCGCGTACTGGGACTTCATCGACGCCGTGCGGTGCCCGTCGCTCGTCATCGAGGCGGGCAAGGGCGGTCAACTGCCGAACCAGATGGAAGACGCGGCACGGCGTTCAGGAGGCCGGTACCTCTACGTCGAAGAGGCCGGCCACGTCGTGCACGCCACGGCGCCGTGGGTCTACCGAGGTGCTGTGGAGGCCTTCTTGAGCACGTCGATCTCGCCGGTCTGAGTGTCGACGACCGACACCTCGCGGACCTTCGCGCGGATCGGCTCGACCGGGAACACCTTGGCGAACGCGGCCTTCGTCTGGTCGTCGTCGAGGCCCTGGACGAGGGTGCAGTGGGGAATCCAGTTGCCGGGGAGGTAGTAGGCGCTGGGGTTCTTGACCTTGCCGGCGAGCACGTCGTGAATGGCCGAGTGGACCGCGAGCAGCTCGCTGTCGACCACCGCGCCGAGCATCAGCACGTTCTCGGTGGTGGAGAACGTGCCGAGGGTGTGCAGCCACAGGTCCGGCATCCACAGCCGTTCGAGGTCCTCGCGCAGCTCCTTGCGGACCTTGGGGCCGATGGTGGTCGCGGCGGCGTAGGTCAGGTGGGGAATGCCGGATCGTTCAACACCCAGATTGTTCAACAATCCGACGATCCTACGTTCGGCGTCGGCGTCGAAGTAGGCGACCAGGGCGTGCATCAGATCGTCCCCTTGTTGGATTGTTGAACAATCCTGTCGTGGGATTGTTCAACAATCCCTTCACCTGGCAGGTGGAAGAGGCCGTCGTCGGATTGTTCAACAAGTCCATCGCTCAACAAGGACACAAGGCACTTCTCGCGTTGCGTCACGTCGTTCCAGACGACGTCGAGCTGGATCTTGGGCACCGGTCCGGGCGCGCCCCGCAGCACGTCGAGCAGCTTGCCCCGGACCTGACGGTCGGTGCCGGCGAACTTCTGCACCTTCTTCTCCGGCCCCGCGTAGGCCGGTCGGCCGTTCCGCTGCCACGCGCACTCGGCGAACAACGGGCAGTCGGCGCACTTCTGGTTCTTCGCCGTGCAGATCAACGCCCCGAGCTCCATCAACGCCGCCGAGAACACGGCGGCGTCCTCCTGCGACGAGGGCAGGATCGCCTCGACGTCGCGGAGATCGCGCTTGGTCGACGGCGGCCCGGCGTCACCGGCTCCGTGCACGGCCCGGGCGACCACGCGCCGGACGTTCGTGTCGACGACAGCGCACTTCTGCCCGTACGCGAACGTGGCCACGGCACGAGCCGTGTAGCTGCCGATGCCGGGCAACGACTCCAGCGTCTCGATGTCCGACGGCACCACGTCACCGTGGTCGCGCGCGATGGCGGTGGCGGCCTCGTGCAGCCGCATGGCACGACGGGGGTAGCCGAGCTTGCCCCACATCCGCAGCACCTCGCCCTGCGACGACGCGGCCATCGCGGACGGCACGGGCCAGCGCGCCAGCCACTCGTGCCAGATCGGCTCGACGCGGGAGACCGGCGTCTGCTGCAACATGATCTCGCTGACCAGCACGCCCCAGGCGGTGCACGACGGACGGCGCCACGGCAGGTCGCGGGCGGTGGTGTCCCACCAGCCCAACAGCAACTCGTGATTCATCGCCTGCCATTGTCGCGCAACGAAAAGGCCCCCCGAAGGGGGCCCTTCCCAACGAACGTCAGGCGGCGGCGGTCTCGGCCGCGTCGACCTCGCGCAGCTCACCGGTGTGCACGTCGTAGACGAACCCGCGGATCTTGTCCGTGTGCGGGATGAACGCGCTGTGACGCAGCCGGGCCATCGACCCGCGCACGCTCTGCTCGACGACCTTGAACGCCTCGACGGCCCAGGTCGGGCGCAGACCGGTGTCGGCCTCCAGCTCGTCCTTGAAGTCGTCCTCGGTCACCATCTCGAGGCCGCAGTTCGTGTGGTGCACGAGCAGCACCTCGCGCGTGCCGAGCTTGCGCTGGCTCAGCGCGAGCGACCGGATGGCGTCGTCGGTGACGACCCCTCCGGCGTTGCGCAGCACGTGCGCCTCACCCTGCTTCAACCCGAAGATCTCGAACACCCGGATGCGCGAGTCCATGCAGGTCAGAATCGCCACCTGCAGGGACGGCTTCGCGGACGAGCGATCTCCTGGAACCACGTTCCCGAGCTCGTAGTTCCGCTTGAGCAGTTCGTCGATCGCGGTCATGTGACACACCTCCATGGCCTACCGGCGGACCCCACGTCGATTGGAACCGGAGTTAGCGCACGTTCACAAGGGGTTTCCGCTCAATATCACGTTCACCGGATCGAGCGACGCTCGCCTACGCCTGGATCAGACCTGGTCGGGCTACGTTCGGGCCGTGATCGAGCCCACAGGTCCGCTGCCGCCCACGGTGTACTGGCGCCGCCGCCTCGCCGCGATCGGGGCAGCGCTGGTCACACTCCTGCTGATCATCTGGATCGTCGGGATGTTCGGCTCGGACGCGGAGACCGCCCAGCCCACGAACGCGGCCGCGGCGTCGTCCTCGAACCCGCCGCCGAGCATGTCCGAGAGCCCGGCGGCCGCGTCGTCCTCCTCGACGACCCCGCCGCCCTCGCCGACGGAGACCACGCCACCGCCCCCGCCTCCCGGGCCGCCGCAGCCGTGCCCCGACGACGTGATCGGGGTCGTGGCGAAGGCCAACAAGCCCTTCTACACCATCGGTGACCAGCCGGAACTGTCCATGGACATCGTCAACACCGGGCCGGTGCCGTGCATCAGGGACATCGGGCGCCAGCACCGCGAGCTGAACGTGCTGACCGCGGACGGCGCGACCGTGCTGTGGTCGAGCAACCACTGCCTGTCCGCCGTGGGCAACGAGGTGCGCGTGATGCAGCCCAAGGAAGCCTTCAACTACGGCACGAAGTGGGCGGGCTCTACTTCGCAGCCGGGCTGCGGCGCGCACACGAAGGTCGGCCCCGGCGACTACCTGCTGGTGGCGAAGCTGGCCGGGAAGGCCAGCTCACCCGTCGTCTTCAGACTGGAGCACTAGGCCTCACGGCCCGAACCAACGCTCCTCGGCACCACCGCGCGGCGCCGCCGACGTGTTGCCGATGATCAGCTCGGTCGCGAGGTTCACCGACCGCGGCCGCGTGCGCTCGTTCGTGTCGAGCAGCAGCTTGCCCGCCGCCCGGCCCTTCTCCAGCACCGGCTGACGGACCGTCGTGAGCCCGGCCTCCTCGCCGGCGCGGATGCCGTCGAACCCGGTCACCGTGATGTCGTGCGGCACGCGCAGGCCACGGCGGGCGGCCTCGGTCATCGCGCCCAGCGCCAGCACGTCCGAGGTGCAGATCAGGGCGGTGATCTGCGGGTCGCGGTCGAGGACCTGGGCCGCGCCGGACGCGCCGGAGGCCATGTTGTGGTCGAAGCGCTCGACCACGGGCACCTGCGACCAGTCGACGCCGGCCTCGCTGAACGCCTCGGCCAGGCCCGACAGGCGGTTGCGCTGCACGTGGAAGTGCGCGGCGTGCTGGCGGTCCGGTGTCACGAAGCCGTCGTTGCGGTCACGTGCGAGACGCATGCACACGACGCCGATGCGGCGGTGGCCCAGCCCGATCAGGTGCTTCGCGAGCTCGTACATCGCGCCGCGGTCGTCGATACCGACGCGGTCCACGGTGCCGAGGTCCGGCTGGTCGCAGACGACGGTGGGCACCGGGCGTTCCAGCACGGCGGCGAGGTGCGGGTCGTCGTCCGGCACCGAGTAGACGACGAAGCCGTCGACACCGGCTCGGTGGACGGACGCCACGTCCTCGCGTTCGGGGTTCGCGGGCACCAGCAGCAGACCGGTTCCGGCGTCCTCGCACGCGAGCGCGAGGCCCTCCAGGAACCCGATCGCTGCGGGGTCGCGGAACGCGTAGGAGAGGTTCTCGGTGAGCAACAGGCCCACCGCCCCGGCCTTGCGCGTGCGCAACGAGCGCGCCACAGGATCCGGGCCGGGATAACCCAGCCTTCGGGCCGTGTCCAACACCCGCCGACGCAGCTCGGGCGAGAGCTGGTCGGGCCGGTTGTACGCGTTGGACACCGTTGTCCGGGAAACGCCCAGCTCAGCGGCCAGAGAGGCCAACGTTGCCGGACGTCGCACATGCATCGACCGCGCCATGAAAGGACCGTAACGGTTCAGAACCAATTCGTGAAGTCAGGGTGACCTGCGTCCCTCAAATGACGCATCCGCGCTGGTTGACCCATCTGCCTTGTTCAGAAGTTGGTCCAGACCAATTAGGTCAATCGGTCATCTCACTTCGGAGGCGCAGACGATTCCCTCGCGACGAGCCGCGGCCGGAACACGCGGGTGTAGTTGTCGGTCCCCTGCCTGCGGCGATCCGGATCCAGGCGCAGGACGAGCTCGTCGATCGCGGCCGCCGCCATCTCCTCGATCGGCTGGGCGAGCGTGGTCAAAGCGGGCGAAGAATAGGCAGCCAACGGGATGTCGTCGAACCCGACCACCGACAGCTCTCCGGGTACCGAGATCCCTCGTTGGTGCGCCTCGCGCATGACGCCGAGCGCCATGTGGTCGGACGAGCAGATCACCGCTGTGGGCGTCACCGTGTCCAGCAGCTGCGCCACGGCCTGACCGCCGCCCTCCGCGCTGAACGGCGCGTGCGCGACGTACTCCGAACCCGCCGGCAGGTGGTTCTCCTCCAGCGCGGCGGCCCAGCCGGCTCGCTTCAGCCGCGACGGCAGCGAGCGCGCCGGACCCGAGACGAACCCGATCCGTTCGTGGCCCAGTTCGATCAGGTGCTTGGTGGCCATGTAGCCCGCGAGCTGCTCGTCCACGGTCACGTCGGGCACGTCCAGCGCGGGCGTGGCACCGTTCAGGAAGACCATGTGGACGCCGTCCGCCAGGAGCTTCGCGTAGTAGCTCGGGCGGGGCGCCTGACCGAGCGGCACCTCGACGTTGGTGATCTCCGGTGACACGAACACCATGCCCTCGACCCCGCGGGCCAGGAGCATCCGGACGTACTCCTCCTCGCCCATCGGGGCGCCGCTGCGGGTGTTGCACAGCAGCGACGAGTAGCCCAGGCGCGCGGCCCGCGTCTCCAGGGCCTCGGCGAACGCCGGGAAGACCGGGTTCGAGAGCTCCGGCACCAGCAGGCCGATCACGCCGGTGCGTTGCAAGGCGCCCAGTCCGCGCGGGGTGTACGGCATCTCCGCGAGCACCGACAGCACGCGCTGCCGGGTCTCCTCGTTCACACCTGCGCGCCTGTTGAGGACTCGACTGACAGTGGAGATGGACACCCCGGCTGCCCTGGCGATCTCGGACAGTCCGGACACGTTGCCTCCCAGCTCAGATCAGGTTTGACGCAAGCCTGCCGTGTTAGGAAAAAATTTGCAACGAGCGTTTGCAAGACAGGGCCGTTACGGCTTGGTTACGGTCGACGTCTTGACCTGACCATGGTTCTGGTAGTGAAATCGCCCGCAACATTCTCGCAAAACCTTGCAAGACCCTTGTCTCACTCGGAGACGAGGCCCCAGCTGGAGGGAACGGCAGCAACGATGCGACGGACAACCCTCGTGACCGCCATGGCGACGGGTGTCGCCCTCGTGCTCACCGCCTGCGGAAGCGGTGGATCGAGCAGCAACAGCGGAACCGACTCGGGCGAAGTGACCTTCTGGGACACCAGCGGTCCCAACGAGAGCCCGGTCTTCAAGAAGATCGCCGAAGGCTGCGCCACGAAGGACGGCTACAAGGTCAAGGTTGAGACGCAGGCGTTCGACGGCGCGCTCAACAACTACAAGACCGCCGCTCAGGGTGGTCAGGGCCCCGACGTCTTCCGCTCCGAGGTCGCGTGGGTGCCGCAGCTCGCGAAGCTGAGCTACGTCGCGGATCTGTCCGACACGGACCTCGCGAAGGACACCTCCGACTTCCTGGACGCCCCGCTGGGCTCCACGAAGTACGAGGGCAAGACCTACGCCGTGCCGCAGGTGACCGACTCGCTCGCGTTGCTCTACAACAAGAAGAAGCTCGCCGACGCCGGTGTCGAGGCGCCGAAGACGTGGGACGAGCTCAAGGCGGCCGCCGCCAAGCTGGGCGGCGAGAAGTCGTTCTTCCTCAACAACGACGCGTACTACGCGCTGCCGTTCATCTACGGCGAGGGCGGCGACCTGGTCGACGCGTCCGCCAAGAAGATCGTCGTGAACTCCGCGCAGAACGTGAAGGCGCTGGAGACCGCGAAGGGCCTGCTCGACGCCAAGGCCGCCACCACGGCGCTCGACGCGACGAACTCCTACTCGAACATGCAGGCCGCGTTCTCGTCCGGTGAGGCCGCCATGGTCATCAACGGTCCGTGGGCCGTCGCCGACTACCTCAAGGGCGCCGCGTTCACCGACCCGGCGAACCTCGGCATCGCCGCCGTCCCCGGCCCGTCCGCGGGCAAGGGCAGCGCTCCGGTGGGTGGCCACGACTACGTGATCCGCCAGGGCACCAAGGCGAAGCAGTCGTCGATCAAGTTCATCACCTGCATGGCGTCGGTCGAGTCGCAGGCGACCATCGCCAAGGAACTGGGCCTGCTGCCGACCCGCAAGTCGGCCTACCAGAACGCCGACGTCAAGAGCAACGCCGTCGTCGCCGCGTTCGAGCCGGTCACGAAGGTCGCGCACGAGCGTCCGTGGATCCCCGAGGGCGGCGAGCTGTTCGACCCGCTGAAGGTCGGCTACGCGGACTTCCTGGCCGGCAAGAAGGACGCCAAGACCGCCCTTGACGACGTCGCGAAGGCGTACAAGGAGAAGGTCGTCACCGAGTACTCGATCGGCTGATTGTGTTGAACGGCCGGGGTTCGCGCCCCGGCCGTTCGCCGGAAGGGGAGTCTCGGTGCGTCGGTTCCTGGACAGGTACTGGTACGCGTATGCGATGGTGCTGCCGGTCGTGGTGGTCATCGCGGTGTTGGTGCTCTACCCGCTCGCCCAGGGCGTGTTCTTCACCTTCACGAACATCAACGAAGGCAACATCGCCAACCCGATCCTCGATCGGCCCGCGACCTACGACGCGGTGGGGTTCAAGAACTACCTCAACGTCCTGTCGGGCGGAGAGTCGTACGGCGCGTTCTGGGGCACGCTGGTCCGCACGCTGATCTGGACGTTCTCGTGCGTGTTCTTCCACTACACGCTCGGTCTCGGCCTGGCGATGCTGCTGAACCGTCAGGTGAAGGGCCGCACCTTCTACCGCGTGCTGCTGATCCTGCCGTGGGCCGTGCCCGGATTCATCAGCGCGTTCGCGTGGAAGTACATGTTCAACGCGCAGTACGGGATCATCAACCAGCTCCTGCGCTCGGTCGGCCTGCCGGACCCGGTGTGGCTCGGCCAGTCGAACTGGGCGCTGGTGTCGGTGATCATCGTGAACGTCTGGCTCGGCGTGCCGTTCATGATGGTGGCGCTTCTCGGTGGCCTGCAGTCGATTCCGGGCGACCTCTACGAGGCGGCCGAGATCGACGGCGCCACGTCGTGGCAGCGGTTCCGGCACGTCACGTTGCCGGGTCTGCGTTCCGTGTCGTCGACGGTGGTTCTGCTGGGCGTCATCTGGACGTTCAACATGTTCCCGGTGATCTACCTGATCGCCGGTCCGAACCCGAACGCCCGGATCCTGGTCACCTACGCGTTCGAGCGCTTCTTCTCCGGCGCGTCCCGTGACTACGCCATCGCGTCGACCTACGGCGTGCTGATCCTTTCGGTGCTGTTGGTGTTCGCCACGATCTACCGGCGTGCACTGCGCAAGCAGGGCGAGGTGTGGTGATGACGCTTGATGCTTCGTCTTTGAAGATGGTGCAGGCCGCCGGTCCGGTCCGCCGTCGTTCCGATCGCTCTCGCGGTGCCTCGATCGCGTTGCACGCCACGCTGATCGTCGCGTCGGTCATCGCGGTGTTCCCGGTCTTCTGGGTGTTCGTCACCTCGCTGAAGCCGGACGCCCGTGCGGTCGAGCCGACCCCGAAGCTGTTCAACGAGTCCTCTTTGGACAACTACACCCGCGTGCTGGCGGGGGAGAAGGGCGACTTCCTCGCCTGGTTCGGCAACTCCGTGGTGATCGCGCTGATGACGACGGTGATCGGCGTCTTCATCTCGGCCACCGCCGGGTACGCGGCGTCGCGGTTCCGGTTCCCCGGCAAGCGCGGCCTGATGATGTCGTTCCTGCTCGTGCAGATGTTCCCGTTCGCGGTGCTGATCGTGCCGCTGTACAACATCCTGATCGCGTTGGGGCTCAACGGAACGTCGTTCGGCCTCGTGCTGGTCTACTGCACGACCGCGGTCCCGTTCTGCACCTACATGTTGAAGGGCTACTTCGACACGGTGCCGGCGGACATCGACGAGGCCGGGCGCGTGGACGGGCTGTCGCCGTTCGGCGTGTTCTGGCGGCTGATCATGCCGCTGGCCAAGCCGGGCCTCGCCGTCACGTCGTTCTACGCGTTCCTGACGGCCTGGGGTGAGGTGGCGTTCGCGTCCGCCTTCCTGTCCGCCGCGGACGAGTCGAAGACGCTGGCGGTCGGGCTGCAGGTGTTCGTGCAGCAGAACAGGACGGAGTGGGGGCACCTCGCCGCCGCGTCCATCCTGGTGGCGATTCCCGCGATCGTCGTGTTCTACCTGGTGCAGAAGTTCCTGGTGCAGGGCCTCGCGTCCGGCGCCGTCAAGGGCTGACGGTCTACCGCACCGGCCGATACCGCACGTCCACCTCCGAGTGGGGGTCCGCGGTGTCGAGCCGGTGCAGGTGGATCGGCGCTCCGCCGGGGTTGTCGTAGAGCCTGAGGCCGTCGCCCAGCAGCACGGGTGCGATGTGCAGGGCGATCTCGTCGAGCAGTCCGCGCTCGATCAGCTGGCGGGCGATGGTCGGCGAGAACACCTCGAGGTCCTTGCCGTCCGCGGCCTCCAGCCCGATCTGCACCGCCTCGGCCACGTCGCAGGTCAGGAACGTGACCCCGTCGTGGGGCGTCGCGTCCTCCGGGTGGTGGGTCAGGATGAAGAGCTTCCCCACGAACTGGCCGCCGTACGCGGTACTCGGGTCGGGGAACTGGTCCCAGCCCTTCCGGCCGCCGAGGATGGCGCCGGTGCGTTCGGCGTAGCTGTTGACGAGCTCAGGCTGGTCGGTCGTGTGGGCCAGCCAGCCGAAGCCGTTGTCCACATCGGCCACGAAGCCGTCCAGTGACATCGAGAAGTGCACTCGCACGTTGCCCATCGGTCCCCTCCAGCGTTCGGGTGTGCAGAGGTGGACCGGGGCACCGCGGAGAACTCATCGGTCCTTCCGGAACGGAAGCGCTTACGTTGTGCCGCCGCGAAACGTAAGCGCTTACGTCTGTTCCCGTAAGCGCTTGCAATGCATAACGTCGCGCCCAGACAAGCGGTGAAAGGTGCGTCACATGGCAGAGGTGTCCTACGTCAAGGCTTCGCGGATCTTCTCCGGCAACCCGCCGGTGCGGGCCGTCGACGAGCTCTCCCTCGAGGTGAGCGACGGCGAGTTCCTGGTGCTGGTCGGTCCGTCCGGTTCCGGCAAGTCGACGGCGCTGCGCATGCTCGCCGGCCTGGAGGACATCGACGAGGGCGCCATCAACATCGGTGGCAAGGACGTCACGAACGTGCCGCCGAAGGGCCGGGACATCGCGATGGTGTTCCAGTCGTACGCGCTGTACCCGCACATGACCGTCGCGGAGAACATGGGCTTCGCGCTCAAGCTGCGCGGTGTGCCGAAGACCGAGATCAAGGCGAAGGTCGAAGAGGCCGCCAAGATGCTCGACCTCCAGAAGTACCTGGAGCGCAAGCCGAAGGCGCTGTCCGGTGGTCAGCGTCAGCGCGTCGCCATGGGCCGCGCCATCGTGCGTGAGCCCTCCGTGTTCCTCATGGACGAGCCGCTGTCCAACCTGGACGCCAAGCTGCGCGTCGAGACGCGTGCGAACATCGCCGCCCTCCAGCAGCGTCTCGGCACCACCACGATCTACGTCACGCACGACCAGGTCGAGGCCATGACGATGGGTCACCGCGTCGCGGTGCTCAAGGACGGCCTGCTGCAGCAGTGCGACACGCCTCGCGCGCTGTACGACCGCCCGGCCAACGCGTTCGTCGCGGGCTTCATCGGCTCGCCCGCCATGAACCTCAAGACCGTGCCGATCTCGGCCGAGGGCGCGAAGCTCGACGGCATCATCGTGCCGCTGACCCGTTCCGCGCTCGACGCCGCCGGTGGTCTGGACGAGGTCACCTTCGGCATCCGGCCCGAGGCGCTCGGCATCGTGCCGTCGAGCGAAGAGGGCATGGACATGACGGTCGAGCTGGTCGAGGAGCTCGGCGCCGACGCGCTCGTGCACGGTGCGGTGAAGATCGGTGAGGCCTCGCAGCGCTTCGTCGTCCGCGTCGACGGCCGCACGCCGCCGACCCTGGGCCAGCACGTCAAGGTGGCCGTCCGCGACACCACCGAGATCCACCTGTTCCACCCCGAGTCGGGCGAGCGCCTGGAGGCGTGAGTCACACTCCGAAAAGCCCCCGGCAGTCACGCCGGGGGTTTTTTCGTGTCGTAAGATGAACTCGACAACGGTTTCCATTACCTGATCGAGGGACGGCGTGATGACTCTCCGCAACGCTCTGGTCGGCGCTCTCGCCGTCGTGAGCCTGGCCGCCTGCGGCACGACCACGCCGTCTTCCGACAGCGGCAAGATCCAGGTCGTCGCCTCCACCAACGTGTGGGGCAGCGTCATCAAGGCGGTCGGCGGTGACGAGGTCGAGGTCAAGGCCCTGCTGGACGACCCGAGCGCCGACCCGCACTCGTACGAGAGCAAGCCGGCGGACGCGGCGCTGGTCAAGGACGCCAAGCTGGTCGTGTTCAACGGCGGCGGCTACGACGACTTCTTCGCCAAGCTGATCACCAGCGACGCCACCAAGAAGGTCGAGGCGTTCCCGCTGCGCGACAACCACGCGGAGCCGCAGACCGGCACGCCCGACGCCGACGGTCACGACCACAGCGTCAACGAGCACGTCTGGTACGACCTGCACACCGTCCAGGCGGTGGCCGAGGCCGCGGCCAACGAGCTGGGTGCCCTCGCGCCGGAGAAGAAGACGACGTTCGAGAAGAACACGGCGGACTTCACGGCCAAGCTCGAGGAGCTGGAGAAGAAGGTCGCCGGCATCGGCAAGGGCCGCAAGGTCGTCGCCACCGAGCCCATCGCGCACTACCTGATCGACGAGACCGGCGCCGAGGACGTGACGCCCGAGGCGTTCAGCAAGGCGATCGAGGAGGAGTCGGACGTGCCGGCCGCCGCCCTCGCTTCGATGAACCAGCTGGTCGAGTCCAAGCAGGTCAACGCTCTGATCAACAACACCCAGACCGAGAACCAGGTCACCAGGGGCCTCGTCGAGAAGGCGAAGGCGGCGAGCGTTCCCGTCGTCGCGGTCACCGAGACGTTGCCCGAGGGCGTGACCGGCTACCTTGACTGGATGAGCAAGCAGGTTGACGCGCTCACGCAGGCGCTCAAGGCATGACCGCTATCTCGCTGCGCGGGGCGCGGCTGTCCTACGGGGACAGAGTGCTGTGGGACGGGCTCGACCTCGACGTCGAACCCGGTGAGTTCCTCGCGGTCCTGGGGCCGAACGGCTCCGGCAAGACCAGCCTGATGCGCGTGCTGCTCGGACTGCAGCCGCTGTCCTCCGGCACGGTCTCGATCGCCGGCGGCAACCACGCCATCGGGTACATCCCGCAGCAGCGAGCGCTCGACCAGTCCATGACGTTGCGGGGCCGCGATCTCGTCTCGCTGGGCCTCGACGGCCACCGCTGGGGTCTTGGGCTGAGGGGCCGTCGTGAACGCCGTGTGCGCGTCGACGCGGCCATCGAGTCGGTGGGCGGGTCGGCGTACGCGGACTCGCCGGTCGGGTTGTTGTCCGGTGGGGAGCAGCAACGGCTGCGCGTCGCCCAGGCACTCGTCGGAAACCCGACGGTGATGCTCTGCGACGAACCGTTGCTGTCGCTGGACCTCGCGAACCAGCGGGTGGTGTCCGAGCTGATCGACAAGCGGCGCCGTGAGGCCGACACGGCGGTTTTGTTCGTCACGCACGAGCTGAATCCTGTGCTGCCGTTGGTGGATCGGGTGCTGTACCTGGTCGGCGGGCGCTTCCGGGTCGGGACGCCTGAAGAGGTCATGAACTCCCGCACGCTGTCCGAGCTGTACCGCACGCCCGTCGAGGTCGTGCGGGTGCGCGACCAGATCCTCGTGGTCGGCGCCGGTGCTTGCGAGGAGCAGACGCACCACCTGTCGGCGGAGGCCGTTTCGTGACGTTCTTCGACCTGCTTGAACTTGACTTCGTGCAGACGGCGTTGATCGCTGCCGCGGTGTTGGGGCTTGTGGCCGGTGTTCTTGGGCCGCTTGTTGTTACGCGCAAGATGGCCTTTGCGGTGCACGGGACCAGTGAGCTTGCGTTTACCGGTGGTGCGGCGGCCTTGCTGCTCGGTGTCAGCGTCGGGTACGGCGCGCTGGCCGGGTCGATTCTGGCCGCTGTGCTGCTGGGGGTGTTGTCGCGGCGGGAGAGTGACCGGGACTCCGTGATCGGGGCGATCCTGGCGTTCGGGCTCGGCATGGGGATCTTGATGCTCGCGCTCTACAAAGGGCGTGCGTCCAACAAGTTCGGGCTGTTGACCGGGCAGATCGTGGGAGTGGACTCCACTGATCTGAACCTGTTGGTGGTGTCGTCTGTTGCTGTGCTGGCTGTGTTGGCTTTGATCTATCGGCCGTTGTTCTTCGCCTCGGTGGACCCGGATGTGGCTGTCTCGCGCGGGGTTCCGGTGCGGGCGCTGTCTGTGGTGTTCGCTGTGCTGGTGGGTGTTGCCACGGCGTTGTCGGTGCAGGTTGTCGGGGCGTTGCTGGTGCTGGCGTTGATGATCACGCCTGCCGCTGCTGCCATGCGGGTGACGGCTTCGCCGTTGCGGGCCACGGTTTTGTCCGTGGTGTTCGCTGAGGTTGCTGCTGTTGGTGGGATTTTGTTGTCGTTGCAGCCTGGGTTGCCGGTTTCTGCTCTGGTTACGGCGGTTAGCTTTGTGATCTACCTGGTTTGTCGTGGGGTTGGGGCTGTTCAGCGTCGGTCGGCTTGAGTCCTGATCTGCCGGCTGCTTCCTGGGGCTCCGCCCCAGACCCCGCCAATCTGATCAAAAGCCGGGGTCTACGCCATGCGCGGGTTGATGGCACGCCTGTTGCTTTGGGCGGAG
>NZ_JBIRVV010000034.1:0-20174 GCF_044387305.1 Lentzea sp. NPDC020367
TGATGAACCTGGGCAACGCGACGGGCCACCCGTCGTTCGTCATGTCGAACTCCTTCTCCAACCAGGTGATCGCGCAGATCGAGCTGTTCACCAAGCACGCGGAGTACGGCAACGACGTCTTCCGGTTGCCCAAGGTGCTCGACGAGAAGGTCGCCCGCATCCACCTGGAAGCACTGGGCGGCGAGCTCACCGAGCTCACCAAGGACCAGGCCGCCTACCTGGAGCTGGACGTCGCCGGGCCGTTCAAGCCGGAGCACTACCGCTACTGATCGAGACGGGCTGGACGGCAACGGACCCGTTGCCGTCCACCCGATCAGCTGTCTCGACCAGAAGCAGGAACGATCTTGCCCAGCACGGACAGCAGGGTGGCCACGTCGCCGTCGTCCAGCGCGGACAGGGGACTGGACGCCACCGTCGTCCGCATGACCTCTGCCCGCACCTGCCGCCCCTTCTCGGTGAGGACGAGCGCGCGGGACCGCCGGTCCCGCGGGTCGGGAACCCGTTCGACCAGTCCGCGGGCGGCGAGCTGGTCCGCGACGAACGACAGGTTGGGCGCGTTGCAGTGCAGGCGGCTCGCCACGGTCTTCATCGACGGCGGCTCCTCGTCCGGCTCCACCGCCCACAGCGCCTGCGCGGTCGCGGTGGTCAGACCCAGTTCCGCGAGGGGGCCGGTGATCGCCGCCTCGGTGAGCATGAACACCTCGTGGATGGCGCGGATGGCCGCGACCGCCCCTTGTTCGTCCATGAATGCATTCTAGCTACTTGCTTCGAGCCTCGAACTTGTCATGGCTACTATGCGCAGCATGACGCGGTACGTGGACGAAGACCTGCACGGCGCGGAGTTCCGCGAGTGCGACCTGACCGGGGCACGCCTGATCGGCGTCGTGATGCAGGACGCCGTGATCGACGGGTTCGTCACCAACCTCGTGGTGAACGGCGTCGAGGTCACCGAGTACGTCGAGGCGGAGCTCGACCGGCGTCATCCGGTGCGGGTGCTGCTCCGCTCCGAGGACCCGGCCGACCTGCGCGAGGCAGCACGTCAGCTCCGCGCCGCCTGGTCCGCCACGACAGACCGAATCCGCCGCACCCCCGGCATCGAGCACCGCAGCGTGAACGACGAGTGGTCGGCGGCGCAGACGATGCGCCACCTCGTCTTCGTCCACGACTCGTGGTTCCGCCGTTGCTGCCTGGGCTCGACGGAGCTGTTCACGCCGATGGGCATCGGGCCGGCCGTCGAGCCCTACCGCGAAGCGCACGGCCTCGACCTCTCGGTCAACCCGACCTTCGACGAGATCGTGAGCGTGCGCACCGCACAGGCCGCCGAGCTCGAGGCCTGGCTCGACGACGTCACCGACGCGCAGCTCGCAGCGCCGGCGCCGGTGCCCGACGACGACGTCTGGCCGCCGTACGCCAGGGGTCGCATCGTGCGGCAGTGCCTCCGCACGGTGCTCAACGAGACCTTTGAGCACCACGGCTTCTGCGTCCGCGACCTCGACCTGATCGAGGCGCAGAACGCGTGAGCTAGACGGGTCGCTCCCACGCCTGGCGTTCCGCGCCGCGCGGATCGTCGACCGTGCCGCTGTCCACGTCGAACCGCATGGTGGTGCGCCGGTCCAGGTCGTAGCGCGGCCAGCCGGGATCTCCGGTGCGGGCGAAGCGGACCCAGCTGTCGTGGACCCGCGTGACGAGGGACGACGGCGCTTCGTCGTCGCCGAGGAGCCTGTTCGGCCCGCGCAGTGAGGGCAGGTCGGTCCGCCCGAACACGAACGGGAGCTCGACCGTGTGCGTGGCGCCGAGCGCGCCGTCGAGGGCGGGTGATCGCCACGCGAACTCGTAGGCGAAAGCACGGGCGTGCGCCTCGGCGAGCGCCCAGGTGCCCGCGCCGAACAGGGCGTCGCCCAGGATTGCGGACCGGATCTCGCCGTCGGTGGCCCCAGGCCGCTGTGAGCGGTAGGTCTTGACCAGTCGCACAGGGTCGGGGTGCGCCTTGGCCGCGATGGCGTCCACGTCCGCGCTGGTCGAGCTGTCGTACTTGCCGAACGGGACCAGGTAGAGATTGCCCTCCTCGGCGTTCGTGCCGATGAGCAGATCGACTTCGGCGAGTGTGGCGTCCGCCGGTTGCGCGCCGAGGACCAGGCTGAACGGGCTCAGCCCGACCAGCGGATCGGTGTGCGTCGCGGTGCGCAGGTCGATGCCCGCGAGCTTGGACGCCGTCTCCACGAGACGCTCGTCGGAGATCTCCGCGAATGCTTGAGCGCTCGCCTCGATGCCGAGGTACTCGGCGGCGGCACGGGTCACGAGGGACGCCTGCTCGGGGGAGAAGGCGCCCAGGCCGCTTCCACTTTGGACGATCGCGCGCCGGAACAGCCCGGCGGTCTCGGGTGTGGCCAGCAGGCCGCCGACGATGGTCGCCCCGGCGGACTGGCCGAACACCGTGACGGTGCCGGGGTCGCCGCCGAACCCGGCGATGTTCTCCCGCACCCAGCGCAGGGCCGCGACCACGTCGAGCAGGCCGCGGTTGGCCGGAGCGCCGGGAAGGTCGAGGAAACCGGCGACACCGAGGCGGTAGTTCACGGTGACGAGCACGACGCCGTCACGGGCGAACGCCGAGCCGTCGTAGGACTCGGCTCGTCCGGAGCCCGCCACGAAACCGCCGCCGTGCACGAACACCATGACGGGCAGGCCGGTGGCGGTGGGATCCGGCGTCCAGACGTTGACGGTGAGGTAGTCCTCGCCGCGGTGCCAGCCGTCGCCGAAGTAGGCGCGCAGGTCCATGCTGCCGAGCAGCCGCGGCGCCTGCGGGGCGGTCGGCCCGAACTCGGTGGCGTCGCGCACGTCCCGCCACGGCTCGTGCTCCTCCGGTGCCGCGAACCGGCCCGCACCAGAAGGTGCGGCGGCGTACGGGATGCCGAAGAAAGCGGTGATCCCGTCCCTGCTCAGCCCGCGCACGGCACCTCGGCTGGTGACGACCTCCATCGCGCTCACCTCTGCTCGTAGGAGGAGAAGGGCGCCCAGTCCTTGATGGCGAACGTGTCCCCGTCGCGCGCGACCTCCACGGCGCCGCCGCCGGGGAAGTGCGCGGGGAACACCAGCGTGCCGGTGTCCGCGGCCTCGCCCAGAATCCTGCGGCGGGTGGCGCGGGCCTCGGCCGGGTCCTCGCAGAAGCAGCTGTTGGCGTCCGGTTCGAGGACCTGAACCGGGGCGTGCATCAGGTCGCCGACGAACACCGCCCGGTCGGTGCCGGAGGCGAGGGTCAGGACGCTGGAGCCCGGAGTGTGGCCTGGCGCCGGTTCCAGGCGCAGGTTGGCGTCGATCTGGTGGCCGCGCTCCCACAGTTGCGTCAGACCGGCCTGGTGCACGGGGGCGACGCTGTCCTCGAAGACGTTCTGGTTGCCGCGGCCGAGTGCGGGAGTCCTGTTGTTGGCGGGGTTCCAGAAGTCGAAGTCGTCCTTCGGCATCAGATAGGTGGCGTTGGGGAAGGTCGGCACCCAGGCGCGGTCCTCGAGGCGGGTGTTCCAGCCGACGTGGTCGATGTGCAGATGGGTGTTGATCACGACGTCCACGTCCTCGGGGCGGACGCCGGCGCGGGCGAGGTTGCCGAGGAAGTCCGTGGAGAGGTGGCTCCACACCGGGGCGTATGGGCGCTCCTTGTGGTTGCCGACCCCGGTGTCGACCAGGATCGTCCTGCCCTCGCTGCGCACCAGCCACGTCTGGATGGCGGCACGCACGGTGCCGGTGGCGGGGTCGAGGAACTCCGGCGCCACGTCCTCCCAGACCTGCTTCGAGCTCTCGGGGAAGAAGACCTCGGGCGTCATCTCCACCGAGCCGTAGTACTCCCACACACGGGTGACGGAGACGTCACCCAGTTCGATCGTGTCCATGCCGTCGATCCTGCGAACCCCGGCTCAGGGCAACCAGACCCGACCTTGCCTACCACTGGCATGGTCAGGTTCGGTGCGGCCGGCTTGCGCATACTGGCTGGATGAGCGGACAGGGACAGCTCGCCGAGTACCTCCAGGCCTGCCGGGCGCGCCTGCGACCGGACCAGGTCGGCCTGTCGACCTACGGCGAACGGCGACGGGTCCCCGGTCTGCGCCGCGAGGAGGTCGCCGGCCTGGCCGGTGTCAGCGCCTCCTACTACGTCCGGCTGGAACAGGGACAGGCCCAGCACGCGTCGCCGGAGGTCGTGGCCGCACTCGCCCGGGCGTTGCAGCTGAACCCCGACGAACACGCCCACCTGCGTGAACTGGCCCAGCCACGACGCCACCGGACCGCGCCGAAGCCACCGCCCGAACGAGTCTCGCCCGACACCGCCGAACTCGTCGCCACGCTGACCCAACCCGCTGTCCTTCTGGGCAGGCGCGGCGACGTGCTGGCGTGGAACCCCCTGGGCCACGCCCTCTTCGCGGGCCACCTCGACCAGTCCAGCCCGCACCGCCCCGCGGACCGTCCCAACATGACCAGGCTGGTCTTCCTCGACGCGCACACCCGTGCCCTCTACGGGAACTGGGCGCTCAAGGCCCGTGCGGTCGTCGGCAACCTCCGCCTGACTGCCGGCAAGTACCCGGAGGACCGGGAACTGACCGCCCTCGTCGGTGAACTGGCGACCCGCAGCCCCGAGTTCGCGACGATGTGGGCCGACCACCGGGTGCGCACCTGCGACAGCACCGCGCACCAGATGCACCACCCCGTCGCGGGCGAGATCCTGGTGAAGCAGCAGACGCTCCGCATCCCGAGCGCCCCTGACCAGACGCTGACCGTCGTGACGACGCAGCCCGGTTCGGCCGCGGAGGCCGCGCTCACGTTGCTCGGGCAGGCCGTGGCGATGGGACGACCGGAGGCGCCCGCCGAACCGCGCCGGCCTCAGCAGTACACGTAGACGTACTTGGTCTCGGTGTACCGGTCGAGTGACCGGGAGGTCCACGCTTCGACGTCGTCCCAGCGGTTGTTCTGATAGGTGACCCGGAACGCGTTGCCGTGGGCTTTGCCGTAAGCAGGAAGAATGTAGATGGTGTGGAATCCGCAGCCGTCGAAGACCCAGTACACCGCCGGTTCGTGCACTGTGGGTTCGATGCAGGCATGCCCGTAGTCACAGCTGTTGGACCAGTGCCCGGCCCCCACCTTCATCTCGGGCGCGGCTTCGGAGGGCGCCGCGCACACACCCGCCAGGGACAGGGTCATCGTGGCGCAGGCCAGGGCTTTCCTAAGGGCGTTCATCAGTTCCGTGATCCCTTTCTCGCAGCGACACAGCGAAACCCACGCTAGGAAGAAGGCATTGCGGAAAGGTTGGTTCGCAGGTCACGGCGGTCGGCCGCTGAAGCGACTCTGAAGATCGCCGCCAGGCCTGGCCACGGGGCAGCACGGCCCGAACACTGTCCGCCATGGTGCAACTGGACGAACGCGCCGCGGTGAGGAGGCTGCACGACCGGCTAGGTGTGGGGCCGCGACCCGGCGATCTCGACCGCCCGTACGACGTCGCGCTCGACGCCCTGCTGTCCGACGGTTCCGCCGGCGTTCCCGCGCCGCGACCGGCCAGCCCGCCCCGCCCCGGCAAAGGCGACAGCCAGGCCAAGAAGGATGCCGCCCGCCAACGGGCCGAGGACGAGCACGCGCTGACGGTGTGGTGGCTCGATCGCATGGTCACCGCGGACAGCCCGGCCGCCGAGCGCATGACGTGGTTCTGGCACGGGCACTTCGCGACGAGCGAGCAGAAGGTGCGGTCGCCGTCGCTGATGCTGGCGCAGAACGAGACGTTCCGCCGGCTCGGCCTCGGGCCGTTCGCGGACCTCGCGCAGGCGCTGGTGGTCGACCCGGCGATGCTGGTGTGGCTCGACGGCAACGACAACCGCGCCGGGGCGGCCAACGAGAACCTCGCCAGGGAACTGATGGAGCTGTTCACCCTGGGGATCGGCCACTACGACGAGATCGACGTCCGGGAGGCCGCGCGCTCGCTGACCGGGTGGACGGTCCGCGCGGAGTCCGGCAAGGCGGAACTGGTGGCCAAGCGCCACGACGACGGCGCGAAGAGGGTGTTCGGCCAGACCGACCGGTTCACGGCGCAGTCCTTGATGACGCTCGTGCTGGACAGGCCGGAAAGTCCCGAGTTCGTCGTGGGCAGGCTGTGGTTCCGGCTCGTGTCCGCGCAGCCGCCCGCCGCCGAGGTGGTCGAACGGCTGGTTCCGGCGTTCCGGCGCGACACCCGGACGTTCCTGCGTGCCCTCGCCTCCGAGGCGGCGTTCCGCGACTCCGCGAACGTGCTGGTGAAACAACCCGTCGACTGGGCCGTGGGCCTGATGAGAGCGCTGAACGTAAAGCCGCGTGACCTGAACAGGAAGCAGGCGGACGCGCTGCTGCGCTCGTTGCGCGGACTCGGGCAGGTCCCGTTCCGGCCGCCGAGCGTCGGAGGCTGGCCGGCGGGTGGTGCGTGGCTGACGACGGCCGCGTGGCCGTCCCGGCTCGACCTGGCGAAGCTCGTGGCCGAACGCGCCGGCCTCAAGACCGCTCTCGGCGGCGCGGACAGGATCGAGGGCGTGCGGCGCCTGCTCGGCGTCGACTCCTGGTCGGACCGCACCAGGTCGGCGCTGGAGAAGGTCGTGGACAACCCGGTGCAGCTCGTCGTCGTGGCGGCGAGCGCCCCCGAGTACGTGGTGAGCAGGTGAACTCGTGAACATCGTGACCCGACGCCGATTCCTCACGTTGTCCGGTGTCACCGCGGCCGGCGCCCTCGCCTTCGGTGCCACGCGGGTGAACTGGGACGACCTGATGGGCGCCGCCGCCGACAACCCGCTCGACCCGAGCCAGGGCGTGCTGGTCGTCGTGACGCTCTACGGCGGCAACGACGGTCTCAACACCGTGGTGCCCGCCGGGGACCGCGCCTACCAGGACGCCCGTCCCGACCTGGCCTACCGGCCGGACGAGGTGCTCGGCCTGGGCGAGGGGCTCGGCCTGAACCCCGGCATGAAGGGCCTCAAACAACTGTGGGACGAACAGGGGCTCGCCATCGTGCGCGGGGTCGGCTACGCCCAGCCCGACCACAGCCACTTCCGGTCGATGGCCATCTGGCAGACGGCCTCGCCGCGCACCTCGGTGCCTTCCGGCTGGCTGGGGCGCTGGCTCGACGAGACCGCGGGTGACGACCCGTTGCGCGCGTTGTCGGTGGAACCGCTGCTGCCGCCGTTGCTCGCCGGCGAACGCACCGCGGCGGCGTCGTTCCCGCTCAACGGCCTGAAGCTGCCGACGGGCCCGCTCGGCGACGCGTTCGCCGCGTTGGGACAGGCGTCGGACGGCGAGGAGCACTGGCAGGCACGCGTCGCCCGGTCCATCGCGGACGTCCGCCACACGGCCACGACCCTCACCGGCTCGCCCGCTGGCGGGCAGATCCCGAGCGACGACCCGGACGAGCAGCGCGACAAGGGCTCCTCGGCGGGCGGCGGTGGCGCGCTGGGCGCACAGCTCGACGTGGTGGCCCGCCTGATCGAGGCGGGAGCGCCCTGCCGGGTCTACTCGGCGTCGCTGGGCGGGTTCGACACGCACTCCGACGAGCGCGCGACCCAGCAGCGGCTGCTGTCCGAACTGGACGGCGCGCTCACCCCGTTCGTCCGCCGCGTGGGGAAGAGGGCCGTCGTGCTGGTCTACTCCGAGTTCGGCAGGCGGGTGCGCGCGAACGCTAGTGACGGCACCGACCACGGCACGGCGGGGCCGGTCTTCCTGCTCGGCGCGAACGTCCGGGGCGGGTTCCACGGCGCGCAGCCGAGCCTGACCGACCTCGACGACGGTGATCTCAAGCAGACCACGGACTTCCGCGACGTGTACGCGACCGTGCTCGACCGCGTGCTCGGGACGGAGCCCGGCCGGGTGCTGAAGGACCACACAGGCGAGGTCGGCGGCCTGTTCACCTGACCGAATTCGCGGTCTCAGGTCCGGCGGGAGGCGAACCGTTCGAATATCCGTCGCCTATTTGTCCGGTGTTGCCGGACCTGTGACCTCGACGGACAGGCCGCTGTCGCTGTCTGTAGCGACGTGCTCACCAGGGGAGATGTGACCATGAACACTTGCCCGTGATGTTCTCGTGTTCGTTTCGTAATGTGGCCCGTCTTGTGAGTATGCCCTGTCCCCGACGCAAGGTGTTTCCCGAATGCCGGGCCGACATAGAACGCCGCAGACACCCAGCCGGAAGCTGCCCATCGCAGTCGCCGCCACCCTCTCCGTGGGCTTGGTCGTGACCTTCTGGGTCGTCCGCAGCTCCGATCAGCCGGTCGATCCGACCGGAGCGGCCGCCCTTCTCGCCGCCCCGACGACGTCAGTCAGTCAGGACGTGCGGCCTGTCACGACGACGCCGTCCTCGGAACCTCCGGTGACCACCACGCCGCCTCCGGTGACCACGACGACCCCCGAGACCACCACGCCGCCCCCACCGCCCCCGCCGCCGCCCTGTCCGACCACGCTGGAGGGCGTCAAGCCGCACGTGGCGCAGGTGGGCAACCACATCGCGGGCAAGTTCGGCATCAAGGACATCGGCGGCGCCGCCGGTCGTGCCGGCGGCGGCGAGCACCCCCTCGGGCTGGCGCTGGACTTCATGGTCAACACCGACACCGCCACCGGCAACGCCGTGGCCGACTACGTGCTGGCCAACCGCAAGGCGTTCGGCGTCACGTACGTGATCTGGCGCCAGCGCTACAACGACGGCAGCGGCTTCACGCCGATGGAGGACCGCGGTAGCCCCACGGCCAACCACATGGACCACGTGCACGTGTCGTTCCAGGCTTCCGCCACGGTCAACGTCACCTGCTGATCCCGCTGGAACCCGTTTTGACGACGCGGTAGCGCAGGTGGTCGACGGCAGGGGAGTGGGGCGTCTCGACGCGTTCCAGTTCGATCGCCGAATCGAGCGCGGCGAAGAGTGGCGTGCCGCCGCCGAGGAGCAGCGGGACCACGTGCACGTGGATCTCGTCGACCAGGCCGAGTGGCAGGGCCTGCTGCATCACCGTGGCGCCGTGCAGGCCGACCCACTTGTCGCCCGCCGCCTTCTGGGCCTGCTCGATCGCGCTGGCCACACCGTCGGTGACGAAGGTGTAGCCGGGGTGGTCCTCGGCGGGCGCGTGGTGGGTCACCACGAAGCTCTGGCAGCCGGGAACCGGGCCACCGGGACCCCACGCGTGCACGGTCTTGTCGAACGACGTGCGGCCCATCACCACGGCACCGCAGTGGGCGACCGCGTCCTCGAGGTACTCGCGGTCCGCGTCGATCGGGTCCTTGAACATCCAGTCGTGCAGGCCGCCGGCGCCGTCGCCGAACGGGTTCTCCCGGCTCGCACCGGGGCCGGTGACGTAGCCGTCGAGCGAGATCGACATGTCACAGATGACCAGTCCCATGGTTCGTGTCCCTTCCGGATCCATCGTGCTCTCACCCACACGTCGAACACGGGGAGTCGATTTCGACGGCCGGGACCGGACACCCTCCAAGTGCCGGTGACGATGACATCGCCGGGGGACAGCGTCATGGCCTCGGAGAGGATCGCCGCCGGCCTGGCCACGCCGAAGATCATGTCGTCGGTGTCGGCCTCCGGCGCCGCGTTCATCCGCTCGAACGAGATCACCGGTCCGCCCGCGAACGGCCGGCACGTGCACGGCAAGGTCGTCATCGACCTCTAGAACCGCTGGACGCCGATGACTTCCAGCAGGCGCAGCTGGTCGACGGCCTGGCTTCCCGGTGTGGCGACGAAGAACTGCAGTCGTTGGTGTCCGTCCTCGCTGAACAGGTTCTGGCACTGGACGTCGACGACGCCGAGTTCGGAGTGGACGATCCGTTTGTGCTCACCCCGGCGGACGGCGACGTCACCGGTGTCCCACAGCGCCGCGAACTCGGCGCTCGTCTGACGGAGCCGCGTGACCATCGCGGCCGCCGCGCCCGCGGGAGCGTGCCGGGCGACGGCGGCGCGGAGGTCGGACACCAGGACCTTGGAGTGGTGCGGGTGGTCGTCCTCGGGGTAGATCGCGCGGACGGCGGGCTCGGTGAACCACTGCGACAGGAAGCTCTCGCTGGTCGCCGGGCCGAGCAGGGCGGTGGCGAGCCGGTTCTGCACGAGGGTTTCGTGCAGGTCGGTGATGATGCGGGCCGGGGTGCCGTCGAGCCGGTCGAGCAACGCGAGCATCGCGGGCGCCACGTGCGCCGAGACGCCGTGTGCCGGTGGCACGGGCCTGCCCGCCAGCAGGAACAGGTGGTCGCGTTCGTCGGAGTCGAGGCGGACCGCCCTGGCCAGTGCGGTGAGCATCTGCGCCGACGGCTGTGCGCCGCGGCCGCGTTCGAGCTCGATGTAGTAGTCGACCGACGCTCCGGCGAGCTGGGCGACCTCGTCCCGGCGCAGTCCGGGCACGCGGCGCCGGGATCCGGTCGGCAGGCCCACCTCGGCCGGCGTGATGCGCGCACGCCGCGACTGCAGGAACAGGCCGAGCTCAACGAGATCCACCTCTTCAGTATCGCCGCGGGCCGCCACCTCAGCCAGGGGACGCCAACCCCTGGGTCAGCGGCAACTGGTTACCGGACTGTCAGCGCGAAATGCTTCTCTCACAACGAAAGGAGCACGACATGCCGTTCGCCAACCTGAAGGTTCCCGCGGGAACGCTGTCCGCCGAGCAGAAGCAGACCCTCGTGGAGAAGGTCACCGACCTCTACGCCGACACCTTCGGCGACGCCGTCCGCGACAACACCATGGTCCTCGTCGACGAGGTCGCCGACGGCGGCTGGGGCATCCGCGGCGAGGTCCTCACCCTCGCGAAACTGCAGCAGGGATGACCGGGACGGCGGCTCGCTCCGAGCCGCCGTCACCCCGGCAAAGGTGCCCACCACCAGCGATACCAGCGTCGGGCTCCGGAGGTATCGGGCGTGGGACCGGGACGGGAACCGGCGCTGTGACAGTCGTGTCGACCTGCTCACGAGGGGAAGACAGATGACTGAGGCGATCAAGCATCACCCCGTCCAGACCAGCGCGGCGCTCTCCGTGGACGAAGAGGACCCGTTCTTCTTCGACCACCCGCTGGACCACGTTCCCGCCATGCTGCTCCTGGACACCTGCCTGCACAACGCCGTGCGGTCCACTTCGGACGGAATGCGGGTCCGCTCCGCGAAGTTCCGGTTCCGGAGGTTCTGCGAGAAGGACCTGCCCACCGCCGTCACGGTGAGCAGCGCGGGGCCGAATCCGCTGAGCCACGAGGTCTCGGTGACCCAGAACGACACCGTGGTCTGCGAGGGCGAGATCACGCTGGTCCCCGGCGAGGAGATGTCGTGGCCGCTGCTGCGGGCCGACGCGCGACGCGCCGACAAGCACCTCGTGCACAAGCTCGTGGACGACCGGGTGCTGGTCGGCCCGATCCAGCGGAACGACGGTGGGCACACCGTGGCGGTCGGCGGACCGGTCGTGCGCGCCGGGCGACCTGGGCTGCACCCGGTCTCCCCGCTCGTCGAGGCGGCCCGCCAGGCCGGGATCATGACCCTGCACGAGGTGTCCGAGGTTCCGGTCGGCTGGCAGTTCGTGGTGACCAAGCTGCAGGTCGACCTCGTCGCCGGCGGGGAGCGTCGCGGCGCGACCACCCTCCGGTACGGGACGTGGAGGCTCTCCGGCCAGGTGTTCGTCCTGCCCGCCGAGATCATGGCCGGTGGCCGCGTGGTGGGGACCATCTCGTTCTCCGGACGGGTGATGCCGCTGTCCGACTACCACCAGCTGCGTCCCGAGGCGATCGGGGCGAACCGGTGAAGGGCCTGCTGCACAGCCGTTTCCCGGCAGTGGCGTTCGTGGTGGGCGTCGCGGGCCTGGCGGTCGGCCTCGTCCGGGCCGTGCTCGACACCGGCCGGCCCACCCACCCGCTCGGCGCGGTGCTGCTCGCTCTCTACCTGGCGTGGGTCCTGCTGGAGGTGCGGACCACGCTCCGGACCGCGGCGTCGGCCTCGTCGGCGGACGACCGGGGGAGCGAGCAGCTCTACGGCGTCGCGCGCCTGGTGACGATGCTGGCCGCCGCGCTCGGGCCGGTCCCGTGGTCCTCCTGGCAGCCCTGGATGGTGCTCCCGCCGCTGCTCCTGGTCTCCGGTGTCGCGCTGCGGCTGACGTCGATCCACGTGCTCGGCCGGTTCTACTCCCACCGCGTGCGCCTGGTCGACGACCACCGGATCGTCACCACGGGTCCGTACCGGCTGGTCCGGCACCCGTCCTACACCGGGATGCTGCTCGCCAACGCGGGACTCGTCCTCTACTTCGCCAACCCGGTCAGCGTGGCGGCGTTCGCGCTGTTGTTCGTGCCCGCGGTCGTGAACCGGATCCTGGTCGAGGAACGCGTGATGTTCACCGTGCCCGGATACCGCGAGTTCGCGCTGGACCGGAAACGACTCGCCCCGCTCGTCTGGTGACCGCCCGCGCGTCCGAATCCCGAGGAGTTCTGCCGTGATCGAGACCATGGACCAGCCACTGGCCGCTCAGAAGGTCGGCTGGAAGTTCGCCCGGCTGAAGACCATGCGCGAAGCCGGCATCGAGGTTCCCGAGTTCTTCTGCCTCACCGGCGACTTCTTCGCCCGTGCCGTGCCCACCGCGACCGTGCGCGAGGCGTTGGCGGGCCTGGACTTCACCGACTGGCCGGCCGTGCGGGCCGCTGCCGAGCGGATCCGCGCGAAGATCATCGACGGTGGTCTGCGGCCGGAGGACGAGCAGCGGCTCGCCGGGGCGATCGCGGCGAACTTCGACGCCGACGCCGTGCTCGCGGTGCGCGCGTCGATGGTGGGTGCCCGTGCCGAGGAGGGCGAGGACTCGGCGGAACACGCGTTCGCCGGCATGAGCGACAGCTTCCTGTACGTGCCGGTCCACGGTGTCCGGGACGCCGTGCTGAAGTGCTGGGCTTCCGCCTTCAACCCCGAAGCCCTGCTGTACCGGCACCGGCACGGACTGTCCACACAGGACGTCTCGGTGGCGGTCGGCGTGCAGCGCATGGTGTTCGGCGAGCGATCGCTCGTGATGTTCACCTGCGACCCGACGACCCACGCCAGGGACACGGTGATCAGCGCGGGCTGGGGCATCGGTGAGGGCGTGGTGGCCGAGCGCACGCCCACCGACCACTACTTCGTCCGCTTCGGCACCGGCGAGGTCCGCGGCGTGGTCGCCGACAAGACGACCATGGTGACGTTCGACGACGAGCACGGCCACGGTGTCCGCCAGGCACCGGTGGCCGCCGAGCGCAGGGCCGCCGCCGTGCTGTCCGACGCCGAGGTGACCGGCCTGGCCGAGCTGGGCCGCCGGATCGAGGCGCTGTTCGGCTGCCCGCAGGACATCGAGGCGACGATCACGCCGGACGGCGCCGTGCACGTGGTGCAGTCGCGGCCGATCACCCTCGACCCGGCCCGCAACCGCGTCTTCAGCAGCGCCAACGTCTCGGAGAGCTTCCCGGGGACGACCACGCCGATGACCTACTCGGTGGCGCGGAGGTTCTACTGGCTGCTGAACCACGACTACCTGCGCCGGTGCGGCGTGCCCGAGCGCGAGCTGCACCGCCTGCACGAGACGATGACCCGGCTGGTCGCCCGCGTGGACGGCCGGATCTACCACAACATCACCTCGTTCATCCGGATGCTCGACGTCTTCCCGCTGTTCGACGGCCTGCGCCGGGACTGGGAACGACTGGTCGCCGAGCTGGACACCAGCTACCACTACTCGGGCGGCGAACGCAGCCGACGCGAGCGCCTGCGCCGGGCGGCGAAGCTCGCGACGGGCTGGGGCAGGGCCGCGGTCAACTACGCGTCGCTGCGCCGCGACTTCGCGGCGTTCGAACGCGAGTGGGCCGGGATCATGGAGTCCCGCCGGGAGCGCGGCCTGACCGGTGTGCACCCGCTGACGCTGGCCGACGACTACCGCGAGGTCTGGCGCCGGGCGGGCGACCTGTGGGGCGTCACGCTGGTCAACTACCAGTTCATGCTGATCACCCACAAACGCATCGAGCGCTGCCTGGAGCGGTGGGGCGTCGGCGACTCGGACACCCTGTTCAGCCAGCTGCTCTGCGGTGGCGATCAGCTGCGCGGCGCGGAGATCGCCCTGAGCGCCGTGCGGCTCTCGGAGCAGGTGGCCGCGGATCCCGAGCTGGCGGCGCTGTTCCGGTTGAAGCCGCCGCGGGAGATCTGGCGGCTGCTCGCGGCGGGCGAGCTGCCCGGTGAGTTCACCGCCTCCGTCGAGCGGCACCTGACCCGGTACGGCGACCGCGGCCTCGAAGAGCTCAAGCTGGAGCGGCCGAACCTGCGCGAGGAGCCCTGGGAACTGCTGCGGCTCGTGGGTCAGTACGCGACGCGCGGGATCACCGCGGCCGAGATGGAGCGGACCGAGGCGGAGACCCGGCTGGCGGGGGAGGAACGGCTCCGCCGCGCGCTGCCCTCGGCCGTCAAGCGGAAGGTGCTGTTGGGCCTCTTCGACCGCCTGCGCACGTTCCTCTACTTCCGCGAGGCCGGCCGGTACCAGCGCAGTGAGCTGTTCGGCTACAGCAAGCGGATCATCGCCGCGCTCGGCGCCGACCTCCACCGCCGTGGTGTCCTCGCCGAAGCGCACGACGTCTTCCTGCTGGAGCTCGACGAGCTGTTCGGCTTCCTGGACGGTTCGGGGTCGACGCACGACCTCGCCGGTCTGGTCGAGGTGCGCCGCGGTGACGCCGCCAGGGCAGAGCTCCGACGGCCACAGCGCGAGTTCTCGACGGCGGACGTCGTGGCCCTGTCGGTGCCGGAGGCCGTGGCCGAGGAACCGGACGCGGGCGGTGCGCTGCGCGGGCTCGGCTCGTGCCCCGGCAAGGTGCGCGGGCGGGCCAGGATCGTGCTCGACCCCGCCTTCGCCGACGACCTCGACGAGAACGACATCCTCGTCGCCCGCGAGACCGACCCCGGCTGGCTGTACCTGATGCTCAGGGCCCGCGGCATCGTGGTCGAGCGCGGCAGCCTGCTGTCGCACACCGCGATCACGGGCCGGAAGTTCGGCATCCCCACGATCGTCGCCGTACCCGGTGCCCTGCAACGGATCCCGGACGGCGCGCTGATCGAGCTCGACGGGGCCACCGGCACCGTCACGCTGGTGGAGGACTGATGACGACGTGGTGGCGGTTCACCCTCCAGCGCTATCCGCCGGCGAAGTACGTCTTCTACGTCTCCCTGCTGGTGGCCGCCGTGCTGACGACGCTCGCCCCGCTGCGCGCCGGCTCGGGCCCTGGGCCCGTCGAGGTGGCGTGCGGCTGGGCCGGCGCGTTCACCCTGCTGTACTTCTTCCGGGTCGTCGACGAGGTCAAGGACCTGCCCTACGACCGCGAGTTCAGCCCGGGGCGGCCACTCGTCACCGGCGACGTGACGACCGCGGAAGTCCGGACCTACGGGGTGGGCTCCGCTGTGGCGGCGCTGGCTTTCTCGGCCGTCGCGGGTCTCGGCCCCCTGATCGTGGCGGCCGCCGCGATGTCCTACTCGCTCCTGCTGTTCCTGGCGGAGCGGAAGTCGGCGAAGTTCGCGGACAGCATGTGGGGCAACATCGTCGTCACCATCCAGCTCAAGACGATCCTGGTGCTCTACGTCGTGGCGGTGGGCGGCGGGGGAGAGGTGCTGCCCACCGGGCTGCTGGTGGTCTCGTTCCTCTTCGGCTACCTGCACTGGGAAATCGCCCGCAAGACCATGCGGCGTGAGTTCGAGCGGCCCGGCGAGAAGCTCTACTCGACGGCGGCGGGGTGGACGGGAGGGGCGTCGGTCGCCCTGGTCCTGCTGGTCGTCGCGTGCGGCCTCCAAGCGGTCGTGGCGCTCGCCTGGGACGACGCAGGGCTCGAAACCCTCCTGCTCGCACTGCCCCTGCCGATCACCGCGTGGGGCGTCGCGAAACTGGCGCGCAACCGCGAGAAGCGGTACGCGCCGGGAAATCCCGCACTGCTGGCCTACGTGGTGTTCCTCGCCGCGTGCACCCTGAGGACGTTGCCGTGACCATCCTAAAAGGACTGGAAGTCCGCTCGTACCCCATGGCGCGAACCTGTCCGTTCGACCCGCCGCCGGACATGCTCGACCGCCTTCCCGCCGCCAAGGTCCGCATGCCGTCCGGTGAACAGGCGTGGCTGGTCTCCGGCTACGAGCTGCAGCGGAGCCTGCTCGCCGACCGCCGGTTGAGTGCCGATCCCCAGCGCCCCGGTTTCCCGTTCCTGTCCGAAGCCGACGCCGCGTTCCGCCAGTCCTTCAAGGCGTTCGGGTTCATGGATGGGCGGGACCACATCGCGCGGCGGCACATCCTGGGCGGCTACTTCACCAACAGGCGCGCCGCGTCGATGCGGGCCGGCATCGAGGCGCTCACCCAGAACCTCCTCGACCGGCTGGCGGCAGGCCCGCGCCCCGCAGACCTGGTCACCGAGCTGGCCCTGCCGCTGCCGACCGAGGTGATCTGCGACATCCTCGGCGTCCCCTACGACGACCACGAGCTGTTCCACCAGAACGTCGCGACGATCGTGTCGGTCGGCGCGACGGCCGAGGAGGTGGGCACGGCGTTCCAGCGGCTGCGTGCGTACTTCGAGGTGCTGACGTCGGTGAAGCAGCGCGATCCCGGCGACGACCTGCTTTCGATGCTGGTCGTCGAGCAGCTCGGCGCGGACGGAGGGCTCCCGCGGGAGGAGGTCGTCGACACCGCGATGCTGCTGCTCGCCGCCGGCCACGAGACGACGGCGAACATGATCGCGCTCGGCGTTCTGGTGCTGCTACAGGATCCCGCGCGCATGGAGCTGTTCCGCGACGGCGACGACGCGACGGTCGCCCGTGGGGTCGACGAGCTGCTGCGGTACCTCTCGGTGGTCCACAGCGGCCTGCGCCGGGTCGCGGTCGAGGACATCCCGATCGGCGGGCAGACCATTCGCGCCGGTGAAGGTGTGGTGCTTCCGGGCGAGGCGGCGAACCGGGACCCGTCGGTCTACGCCGACGCGGACGTGGTCGACCTCGACCGCGACGCGCACCAGCACCTGGCGTTCGGGTACGGCCCCCACCACTGCATCGGCCGCCGGATCGCGGAGGTGCAACTGCGCGTGGTCTTCCGCGCTGTCGCCCGCGGGCTGCCGGGCCTGCGGCTCGCGGCCGACGTCGAGAGCCTCCGGTTCAAGCACGACCAGGCCATCTACGGCGTCGAGTCCCTGCCGGTGACCTGGTAGTCCCCTCCGCCGACCTCAGGGAACCCGATCATGCAGCTCGAAGACGCCCTCACCACCACCCGCGCGGTCCGGCGGCGCCTGGACCTCGAACGGCCGGTGGACCTCGAGATCGTCCTGCGGTGCCTGGAAACCGCCCTGCAGGCACCGACCGGCGGCGACCGTCAGGCCTGGCGGTTCGTCGTCGTCACCGAACCCGATCTCCGCGCCGAGGTCGGCCGGATCTACCGGCGGTGCTTCGAGGAGCGCACCCAGGGCGCCGCCGGCCGGACCTACGAGAACGCCCAGCACCTCGCCACCGTCATGGAACGGGTACCGGTGCAGATCATCCCGTGCGTCGAGGTCCCCGGCGGCCACCTTCCACCGGGCAACCAGGCGAGTCTGTGGGCAGGCCTGCTGCCCGCCGTGTGGAGCTACATGCTGGCGGCCCGCGGACACGGCCTCGGCACCTGCTGGACCACGGCCCACCTCGCCGCCGAGGAAGAGGTGGCCGCGCTGCTGGGCATCCCGGACGGCACTCGTCAGGCAGCGCTCATCCCCACCGCCCACACGCTGGGCGCCACCTTCGTCCCCGCCCGCCGACGCCCTCTCGGCGACGTTCTGCACCTCAACGGCTGGACCACGCGGGAACCCGCCTCCACGTGACCGGCGTCACGGAGCACCGAGAAGCGGATAGCCCATCCGATTGCTACGTTGAAGTGGATTAGTCTTCCGTTTCAGGTCGGAGGGCGCGGCGCGGAGTGAGTGATCGGCATGAACAACACCCCGTCAGCGACACGGGAGACCGTCACGGCGTCAGGGAGGTCGCGGACCCTCACCGTGGTCGGATCCCCGGACGGTGCGCCTGGACGCACGCTCGTGCTCGTCTTCCACGGCTCGAAGCAGACCGCGGACAAGCACCGGGCGTTCACCGGCAACGCGTTCGACGACCTGACCGCGGACGGAGCCGCGGTGCTGGCCTACCTGGACGGGTACCGGGGCAACTGGAACGACGCGCGGCGGGAGGCCTCGTTCGCCGCCCGCAAGGAGAACATTGACGACGTCGAGTTCGTCAAGACGGTCATCGAACGGCTGAGGGTCACGCATGGCGTCGACCCGCGGAAGGTGTTCGCGGTCGGGTACTCCAACGGGGGCCAGATGGTGATGCGCCTGGTGCACGAAGTCCCGGAGCTGATCTCCGGCGCGGCGGTGTTCGCCGCCACCATGGCCACCACCGAGAACTTCCTGATCGAGAACGCGCCCGCGGTGCCGATGCCGATCCTGCTCGTGCACGGGACGAAGGACCCGATCGTCAGCTTCGGGGGAGGAACGTTCAACTGGTGGCAGAAGCTGGTGTTCAAGGTCGGCGGCCGCAACCGGTCCGCGCCCGAGACCGCGCGGTACTTCGCCGACCGCAACGGCATCACCAGCCCGCCCGTCACCACCACCCTGGCCAAGCCCCGCGGCTCGGCCGATCCGACCACCGTCGAGCGCACCGACTACCGGCAGACCGGGCGTCAGCCCGTGGTGTTCTACGCGATCGATCAGGGCGGCCACACCATCCCCGGCCCGGCCAAGGCGCCCGGCGTGCTCGGCAAGACCAGCCACGGCATGAACGCCGCCCACGCCGTCGGAACCTTCTTCCACATCACGAACTGACCCACCGCGGCAGCGGGGACGAGAAGTGGTACCGGGGCGGCTATCCGCGTCCGGGCGCCGAACGCCGCTCGCGCGACGCGCGGAGATAGCCCATGACCAGTGACTCCAGGTCGGGTTCCGCGGCGGCCCAGCCCTGCGGTGCCGGTCCGGCGTCACGCAGCAGCAGCGTGGACTGGCGCCCGGTGCGGGTCGCGCTGACCGGCGATCCGTCCACAGCGGACTCGTCGGCGGCCGGGCCGACCAGGATCCGGTGCCGGGCGAGGACTTCCTCGATGTCGCCGTCCACCTGAACCCTGCCCTCGTCGACCAGCAGGATGTGGTCGCACACCTCCCGCAGATCTGTCAGCAGGTGTGAGGACATCACCACCGTGGTGCCGCGTTCGGCCACCTCGGTCATGACGATCCGCAGCGTCTCGTCGCGGGCCAGCGGATCCAGATCGGACAGCGGCTCGTCCAGGAGTAGCAGCCGGGGGAGCCGTCCCAGCGCCACCGCGATGGCCACCTGCGTCCGGGTGCCCGCGGACAGGGTGCGCACCCGCGCCTCCTGGTCCACGCCGCCCAGCAGTCCCAGAACCTCGCCGACCCGTTCCGCGGACCAGCGCTCGTTCATGGCCGCGCAGAGCCGCACGAGTTCGCGCACCGTGAGGTCCGGGTACAGCGGCTGGTTCTGGGCCAGGAACGAGACGTCCGGGTGGATGCGGCCCCGCAGCGGGGTGCCGAAGGCGCTCAGCTCACCGGTGGTGGGGCGGACGAGGCCCGCTGCCATGCGCAGCAGGGTGCTCTTGCCGGCTCCGTTCGGGCCGACCAGGGCGACGACCTTGCCCTCGGGAATGGTGAAACTGCAGTCGCGGACCGCCCAGTGCTTGCGGTATCGCTTGCCCAGGGCGGTGGCGGTCAAGGGAGTCATGATCGTTCCTCGGCGGGGTAGTGCTCGTCGCGGACCGCGAAGTACAGGGCGTCGACGTCCTCGACACCGAGGCCGTCCTCCCGTGCGTGGCCCATCCAGCCGGTCAGTTCCTGCCGCAGCGGCGCGTCGTCGCCGGTGGTCGCCTCGGAGGACAGGGACTTGGTCACGAACGTGCCCAGACCGCGACGGCCTTCGACCAGTCCTTCGCGTTCCAGTTCGCGGTAGGCCTTGAGCACGGTGTTGGGGTTGACGGCGGTCGCCTCCACCACCTCCCGTGCTGAGGGCAGCCGGTCGCCGGGGGTCAGCAGTCCCAGTCGCATGGCGTGTTTGACCTGATGGACGATCTGCATGTAGGTGGAGACCCCGGAGCGCCGGTCGATCCGGAACTCGATCACATCGGCCAGCATAGGTGCTCCCGCGGTTGAGGGCCTCCACCGCTCAACTCTGCCGTCGCAGCGCCCAGA
>NZ_JBIRVV010000035.1:0-18454 GCF_044387305.1 Lentzea sp. NPDC020367
GATGTCAACTCGACACGCTTTTCGTCGAGTTGACATCCCTTCCTGGCTGTGGCCCGCTCTTGGCTCGGCTCGTGACGAAGCCACCCCACCAACGCGCCCCTCAAAGCAACGCGCCTCCGCCCAAAGCAACAGGCGTGCCATCTACCTACGTGTGGCGTAGACCCCGGCTTTTGATCAGATTGGCGGGGTCTGGGGCGGAGCCCCAGGAATCAGCCGCCACATCCCCCTCGCAAGGCGACCCACCTACGGACAACAAACCGGCAGCCGCCAACGCAACAGGGGGACGAACCACCCAACCAGCGCGCCCCCGTACCCTGGACCAACAACCAAAGCCCCACCGAGAGGACCAGCGGTGCAACCCGGTCAGTTCGACATGCAGGCCCTGCTCCAGCAGGCCCAGAACATGCAGCAGCAGATGGCAGAAGCCCAGCAGCAGCTGGCCGAAACGCAGGTCACCGGCAACGCGGGCAACGGCCTCGTCACCGCGACGGTCACCGGTGGCGGCGAGCTCGTCAGCCTCACCATCGACCCCAAGATCGTGGACCCGGAGGACGTCGAGACCCTCCAGGACCTGGTGATCACGGCGATCAAGAACGCCAACGCCAGCGCCCAGGCACTCGTGGAGCAGAAGCTCGGCCCGCTCGCCCAGGGCGGCCTCGGCGGATTGCTCGGCTAAGAGATGTACGAGGGGCCGGTACAGGACCTGATCGACGAACTGGGCAGGCTCCCGGGCGTCGGCCCGAAGAGCGCGCAGCGCATCGCCTTCCACCTCCTCGCCACGGAACCCGCTGACATCGAGCGGCTTCAGCAGGCGTTGCAGAAGGTCAAGGAGGGCGTGGTCTTCTGCGACGTCTGCGGCAACGTGTCGGCGGAGACGCGGTGCCGGATCTGCCGCGACCCGAAGCGGGACCTGGCGCTGGTCTGCGTGGTCGAGGAACCCAAGGACGTCCAGGCGATCGAGCGCACCAGGGAGTTCAGGGGCCGCTACCACGTCCTCGGTGGCGCGCTCGATCCACTCAGTGGTGTCGGGCCGGACCAGCTCCGAATCCGGCAGCTGCTCAACCGGATCGGCACGGCGACCGACGGTGTCGACATCTCCGAGGTCATCATCGCCACGGACCCGAACACCGAGGGCGAGGCCACGGCCACGTACCTGGTGCGGATGCTCAGGGACTTCCCGGGGCTCTCCGTCACGCGGCTCGCGAGCGGGCTGCCGATGGGTGGCGACCTGGAGTTCGCGGACGAGCTGACGCTGGGGCGTGCGCTATCTGGTCGCCGGAGCATGTAGCAACGGCCCCACCGCGACTGGGCGGGACTCGCCTGGTCGCGGTGGACGGTCCGTCCGGCGCGGGCAAATCGACGTTCGCCCGAAAACTCGCCAACGAACTGAACGCCCAGCTGATCAGCACCGACCACTTCGCCACCTGGGACGACCCCACGACGAAGTGGTGGCCGCGGCTGCAGCAGGCGCTCAACGAAATAGAACACGGCCGAGAAGGCCGCTACCGGAAAACCGATTGGTCCCAAGGGTTTCCGTGCATCGGAGAAGGCGACGAGGTCGTCATCGCTCCACAAGGGACGATCATCCTGGAAGGCTTCTCCAGCGCCAGGAAGGCGAACACCCGCCTGAGCCTCGCGATCTTCGTGGACCACGGCACCGAACAACAGCGGCTGGAACGCGCGGTAAATCGCGACGGCGAACACCAACGCGAACACTTCATCCGTTGGCAGCAATACGAAAGAGGCTGGTTCGCGGTCGACGAGACCAAGACCAGAGCTGACTACGTTGTCACGTCAAGCAACTGAGCCTGGACGACCGAAGCCTCAGGCGTCCCGATCGCGCTGAACACCTCGAGCGACGAAGACCAGTGCGACCGGGCGGAATCCGAGTCACCCAACACAAAAGACGCGTCGCCAGCGAGCTGCAGCGCACGGCCGAACACCCAGCGGTGCCCGGAGTCCGAGCCGACCGAAGCGGCTCGCAACGCGCATTCCAACGCACCGGCGGCGTCCGAGGTGTCGAGGTGGGTGCGCCCGATCACGAGCAGCACCTCCATCTCGGCCAGGCGGAACTGGGATCGGCCCGCCTCGACCAACGCGGCCGTGGCGGTGGAGAGCGCTTCCTCGTAACGGCCGACCGCGCGGTACGACGAGGCCAGGCCACGCCGCGCCGAGCAGATGCCCCACGAGTAACCGGTCTCCACGCCGATGGCCAGCGCGGCCGAGAACTGCTGCAACGCCTCCTCATACCGACCGCCGCCCTCCAGGGCGCGGCCGAGCAGGTTCTGCGCGTCGCAGACGCTCTTGACGTTCTCCAGGTCCTGCGCGATCTGCATGGCGGCCGAGGCCTCGACGGCGGCTTCCTCGTAGCGGCCGCGCATGATCAGCGTGATGGCCATGCCCTCGTGCATGGTGTGGCCGAAGTTGCGGGCCGCCGCACGCTCGTAGAGCTCACGTGCGCGCACGAAGTAGTCCTCGCCGAGATCCGGCTTTCCGCGCCACGCCTGCACCTCGCCGAGCGCGCGCATCGAGTTCGCCTGCAGGATCCACGAGTCGAGGCGCTTGCCGTCCTCCAGCGCCTCCTCGAACGTCGACGCGGCCCGGTCGAGCTGGCCGAGCTGCATGTAGACGCCGCCGAGGTTGAACAGGGCGTTCGCGAGCACCTGGGGCGCGCGCACCCGGCGGGCGATCACCAGGGCGCGTTCGAGGTGGTCCGCGGCGTGTTCGAGTTCGCCGAGGTCGATGTAGACGCTGCCCGCGTTGGACAGCACGGCGGCCTCGGCCTGGGGCAGGTCGATGTGCTCCTGCAGGGCGATGGCCTGCTGGTAGTAGCCCAGGGCGTTGCGGTGCTGCCCGGTCACCCAGTACAGCGTGCCCAGCGACGACAGCATCGCGAGCTGGCCGAGTTCGTCCCGCGGCGCACGAGCGCCCAACAGGCCGGCCCGAGCGGTCTCACGCCACTCGGCGGTCAGGCTCTGCGTGTAGAAGTAGCCGCGCAGCGCGTCCGCCAGCTGCCACGGCGAGTTCTCCGGGTCGCGTTCGACGGCGTGCGCGACCAGCGCGACGAGATTGGTGCGCTCGACGTCCAGCCAGGTCAGGGCTTCGGTGGAGGTGCTGAACGTCCGCGGCACCACGCTGTCCACCGGGGCGGGGCGCGGGAAGCGGAACAGCGTCGACTTCATCGCGGACGTGGCGTTGTCGACCGAGCGCACCGCCCAGTCCAGCAGCCGCCGCAACGACAGACGCGAGTCCGCGCGGCCCTCCTCGAACGCCAGGCGCTCGGCCGCGTAGTCGCGCAGCAGGTCGTGGAACTGGTAGCGGGACGGCGCGTGGTTCGAGATCAGGTTCGCGGTGGCCAGGCGGTCGAGCCGGCGCCGAGCGTCCTGGGTGGTCAGCCCGCTCAACGCAGCCGCCATCTCCGGCGTGAAGTCCGTGCCGGGCACCAGGGACAGCAACCGGAACATCTGCGCGAGCTCGGGCTTCAACGCCGTGTAGGAGAGGTCGAACGCCGCGTGCACCGCGACCCGTTCGTCGCCCTCGACGGCCAGTGCGGCGAGCCGATTGCCGGCCCGCAGCTCCTCCACGTAGTCCGCGATGGACAGCTCCGGACGTGACACGAGGTTCGCGGCCGCGATACGCAAAGCCAATGGCAGGTGCGCGCACAGGGCCGCCAGTTCCAGTGCCGCGTCCTCTTGGGACGCGACCTCGTCCGCGCCCAGGATGCCTGCGAGGAGTGACTTCGTCTCGTGCCAGTCGAGCACGTCGAGCCGCACGTTCGACGCCGCGTGCGAGACGGCCAGGCCGCGCAACGTGTCCCGCGACGTCACCAGCACCGCACACCCCGGCGAGCCCGGCAGCAGCGGACGGATCTGCTCGGCGGAAGAAGCGTTGTCCAGCAGCAGCAGAACGCGCTGACCGGTCAACGTGGACCGGAACATCGCCTCCTGCTCGTCCTGGTCCAGCGGCACCTGATCAGGCTCGGTGCCCAGCGCCCTCAAAAAACGCGGCAGCACGTCCACCGCGCTCAACGGCGGTCCGGGGGCGTATCCACGCAGGTTGACGTACAGCTGGCCGTCCGGGAAGTCGGCGCGCATCCGGTGCGCCGCGTGCACGGCCAACGCCGTCTTGCCCACGCCCGGCGGCCCGGCCAGTGTGACGACCGGCACACCCTGCGCGGTCCGCAGCAACGCCACGATCAGCGACACGGCCTCGTCCCGGCCGACGAAGTCGGGGATGTCCGCGGGGAGCTGCGACGGCACGACCCGTTCCGGCTTCGCGGCGACCACCGGCGTGCCGGACGGAACCCGGGCCACCGCGCCGATCGACCCGGACAGCACCTGGCCGTGCACGCGCCGCAGCTCGTCGCCGGGATCGATGCCCAGCTCGTCGCCCAGCAACCGCGACACGCGCTGGTAGGCGGCCAGGGCCTCGCTCTGCCGGCCGGAGCGGTACAGGGCCACCATCAGCTGCGCCCAGAACCGCTCGCGCAGCGGGTGTTCGCTGGTCAGCCGGGACAGCTCCGCGACCAGCTCGCCGTGCCGGCCCAGTTCGAGATCGACCTCGACCCGGCGTTCCAGCACGTGCAGGCGGCGTTCGTCGAGCCGCGGCACCTCGTCGCGGTGCAGGATCTTCGACGGCACGTCGACCAGGGCCGGACCTCGCCAGAGCCCGAGGGCGGCGGCGAACGCGGCCGAGGCGGCCTGCAGGTTCCCGGCGGCGCGCTCCTGCTCACCCTGTTCGATCAGGGGTTCGAAGCGCATCAGGTCGATCGTCTTCTCGTCGACGTCGATCAGGTACCCGTCGGGCACGGTCCTGATCGGCACGGACGGTCCGAGCAGCTGTCTGAGACGCATCACATATGTCTGAAGAGTCGCGCGTGCACGTGCGGGTGGATCTTCACCCCAGACGTTTCCGGCGAGTTCGTCCACGGAGACCGAGGTGCCTGCGCGCAGCAACAGCGACACCAGCAACGCACGCTGCCTACCCGCTCTGACCAGCAGAGGTTCGGTGTCGAGGAGGACCTGGAGGGGGCCGAGCACGCGGAACTCGACCAGCTTGCTCATGCGACCTCCTCCGCGTGTCGTTGTTGTTTCTACAGCCTAGGAGAGCGTCTGACGCATCTGCAGTGCTCACGTTGGGTCAGCGGCCGTGCGCCGGACGTATCAGAATGCCTGGTCTAGTGGCCGGATCGTGACCTGAGATGCCCCGGAGGGGGTATGTACAACGGTTATGGTCGGCGACCACACCGTGAGATGTGCGGATTGTCCAAGGGGTGTTTGATGGTCCACTCAGTAACGGCTCGCCGCCGTTGGGTTGCCGTGATCGGCTTTCTCAGCGTCAGTGCGCTGGCCCTGTCCGGTTGCGCGCAATCCCAGCGCGACTCAGGCGGCGGCGGCAAGGAAGGCGGGACGCTGACTTTCGGCGCCGCCGGTGCGCCGAAGCTCTTCGACCCGTTCTACGCGACCGACGGTGAGACCTTCCGGGTCTCCCGCCAGATGTTCGAGGGTCTGGTCGGCTTCAAGCCGGGTACCGCCGAGGTCGAGCCCGCGCTGGCAGAGAAGTACGAGCCGAGCGCAGATGGCAAGACGTGGACCTTCACCCTCAAGGAGGGCGTGAAGTTCCACGACGGTACGGACTTCAACGCCGAGGCCGTGTGCTTCAACTTCAACCGCTGGTACAACCAGAAGGGCGCCGGCACGTCTGACGCCGTCTCCCAGTACTGGCTGGACAACTTCGGCGGTTTCGCGAGCACGCCGGACAAGCCCTCGCTGTTCAAGGCCTGCACGGCCAAGGACGCCAAGACCGCAGTGGTTGAGCTGAACGAGGTCACCTCGCAGTTCCCGTCGGTCCTCGGCTTCACGTCGTTCTCCATCTCCAGCCCCGACGCGCTGAAGAAGTACGACGCGGACAACGTCCAGGCCGCCGGTGACGCGTTCACCTTCCCGGCCTACGCGAACGAGCACCCGACCGGTACGGGCCCGTTCAAGTTCGGCAAGTACGACAAGGCCAACAACACCGTGGAACTGGTGAAGAACGACACCTACCACGGCACCAAGGCCAAGCTGGACAAGATCGTCTTCAAGATCATCCCGGACGAGACCGCCCGCAAGCAGGCGCTCAAGGCCGGCGACATCGACGGCTACGACCTGCCGAACGCGGCGGACTGGGCCGGTCTGAAGACCGACGGCTTCAACGTCGCGATCCGTCCGGCGTTCAACGTGTTCTACCTGGGCATCAACCAGAAGAACAACCCGAAGCTCGCCGACCTGAAGGTCCGTCAGGCCCTGCAGTTCGCGATCAACCGCGAGCAGCTGGTCAAGTCGCAGCTGCCCGAGGGCGCCAAGGTCGCGACGCAGTTCATGCCGGACACCGTCAACGGCTACAACAAGGACCTCAAGGCCGTCGGCTACGACCCCGCCAAGGCGAAGTCGCTGCTGGCCGAGGCCGGTGCCTCCGACCTCACGCTGAAGTTCTACTGGCCGTCCGAGGTCACGCGTCCGTACATGCCGTCCCCGAAGGACCTGTTCGGCGCGATCTCCGGTGACCTGCAGGCCGCCGGCATCAAGATCGACGTGGTCACCAAGCCGTGGAACGGTGGCTACCTGACCGACGTCGACGGCGGTATCCCGGACCTGTTCCTCCTGGGCTGGACCGGCGACAACGGCACCGCGCACAACTGGGTCGGCACGTTCTTCGGCCGCACCGACAACCGCTTCAACACCGGTGTGTCGCCCTGGGGCGCCACCCTCGCGGCGGACCTGGCCAAGGCCAACTCCGAGCCGAACGAGGCCAACCGCACGAAGCTGTACGAAGAGATCAACAAGAAGATCATGGAGGAGGACCTCCCCGCGATCCCGATCTCGCACTCCCCGCCCGCTCTGGTGTTGAAGTCGGACATCAAGGGTCTCGTTCCCAGCCCGTTGACCGACGAGAAGTTCGGCCCAGTCTCCAAGGGCTGAGCCGGCTAGCTCCCACCACAAGAGAACAACGGGGTAGCTCAAGTGCTCCGCTACACCATTCGACGGCTGATTCAGCTGGTCGGCGTGGTGCTGGTGCTCTCGCTGCTGCTCTTCGCGTGGTTGCGCGTACTCCCAGGAGGGCCGGTCTCGGCCCTCCTGGGAGATCGTTCTACCCCGGAGAAGGCGGCAGAGCTCACCAAGCAGCTCGGCCTCGATCAGCCCATCGTCTTGCAGTACTTCAAATTCCTCGGTCGCGCGGCGACCGGTGACTTCGGCGTCTCCACCGGTGTTCAGCCCGGTGACTCGGCGCTCGACATCTTCATCCAGAGATTTCCCGCGACGCTCGAACTGAGCTTCTTCGCGATCGTCATCGCGATCGCGGTCGGCGTTCCGCTCGGCTACATGGCCGCGAAGCGCCGCGGCGGCTGGTTCGACAACTTCAGCGTCGTCGGTTCGCTCATCGGTGTCGCCGTTCCGGTGTTCTTCCTGGCCTACGTGCTCAAGGGCGTCGCATCGTCCTCGCTCGGGCTGCCGTCCAGCGGTCGTCAGGACGCCATCGACGCCACGCGCGTCACCGGCTTCTTCACCCTCGACGGCATCATCACCGGCGAGTGGGACGCGACGTTCAACGCGCTGGAACACCTGATCCTGCCGGCGATCGCGCTGGCGACGATTCCGTTCGCGGTGATCTTCCGGATCACCCGCGCGGCCGTCCTCGACGTGCTCGACGAGGACTTCGTGCGCACGGCCGAGTCCAAGGGCCTCACCGCACCGGTGATCCGCCGCCGGCACGTGCTGCGCAACGCGATGCTCCCGGTCGTCACGACGATCGGCCTGCAGACCGGTGCGTTGCTCTCCGGCGCCGTGCTCACCGAGAAGGTGTTCTCGTTCCCCGGTGTCGGCGAGGCGCTCGCCATCGGGTTCGAGCGGCGTGACTATCCGGTGCTGCTGTTGTTGATCATCATGGCCACGAGCGTCTACGTCGTGGTCAACCTGCTGGTCGACCTCTCGTACGCGCTCATCGACCCGCGCATCAGGACGAGGTGAGACCGGTGGCACTTGGAGTGACCAAGAAGGACAAGATCGACGGCCTCGCCGAGACCGCGGGTGTCTCGCTCGCGGCCAGCGCGTGGAAGCGGCTCAAGCGCAGCCCGGTGTTCCTGATCGGCGCGACGATCATCGGCATCTTCGTCGCTGTCTCGATCCTGTCGCCGTGGCTCGCGCCGCACGACCCGGCCACCCCCATGCTGATCGACCAGGTCATCAAGGCGCGCAACGAGATCCCTCCCGCGCAGCCGGGCCACCCGCTCGGTGGCGACCTGCAGGGCCGCGACTTCCTGTCGCGCCTGCTGATCGGCTCCCAGCAGACGTTGATCGTCGGCATCGGCGCGACGATCATCGGCCTGTCCGGCGGCCTGATCCTGGGCACGCTCGCGGGCGCGATCGGCGGCTGGGTCGACTCGCTCGTCATGCGCGTCGTCGACGTCATGCTCTCGCTGCCGTCGCTGCTGCTGGCGTTCTCGATCGCGGCGATGTTCGCGCGGCCGAGCCAGTTCACCGTGATCCTCGCGGTGGCGATCGTGCAGATCCCCGTGTTCGCCCGGTTGCTCAGAGGCTCGATGCTGGCGCAACGGCACAGCGACCACGTGCTGGCGGCGACCGCCCTGGGCGTGAAGAAGGGCGCGATCGTGTTCCGGCACATGCTGCCGAACTCGCTCGGCCCGGTGATCGTCCAGTCCACCCTGGTGCTCGCCACGGCGATCATCGAGGCGGCCGCGCTGTCGTTCCTCGGCCTCGGCAACCCGGACGACCGGACGCCGGAGTGGGGCCAGATGCTCGGTGACGTGCAGAAGGTGTTCGACACCCATCCGCACCTCGCCGCGTGGCCCGCGATCTGCATCATCATCGTCGCGCTCGGGTTCACGCTCATGGGCGAGACCCTGCGTGAAGCCCTCGACCCGAAGAACAGGCGGTGAGTCGTCGTGGCACTGCTCGAAGTACGTGACCTCTCCGTCGTGTTCCAGCGCAAGGGCGAAGAGCCGTTCCGCGCGGTCGACGGCGTCAGTTTCGACGTGGAGCCCGGCCAGACGGTCGGGCTCGTCGGCGAGTCGGGCTGCGGCAAGTCCGTGACATCGTTGGCGATCATGGGTCTGCTGCCCAAGCGCGGCGCCCAGGTCTCCGGCAGCGTGACCTACGACGGCACGGACCTGCTGAAGCTGTCCGACAAGCAGATGCGCGACAAGCGCGGCAGCGAGCTCGGCATGGTCTTCCAGGACCCGCTGTCCTCGCTCAACCCCGTCGTCCCGATCGGCATCCAGGTCACCGAGGTGCTCGAACGGCACCGCGGCATGCCTCGCAAGGAAGCCATGATCGAGGCGAAGAACCTGCTCGACAAGGTCGGCATCCCGGACCCGAACCGGCGGCTCAAGGAATACCCGCACCAGCTCTCCGGCGGTATGCGGCAGCGCGCTCTCATCGCGATCGCGCTCGCGTGCCGGCCGAAGCTGCTGATCGCGGACGAGCCGACGACGGCGCTGGACGTGACCATCCAGGCCCAGATCCTGTCGCTGATGAAGGAACTGGTGCAGGACCTCGGCACCGCGCTCGTGATGATCACCCACGACCTGGGTGTCGTCGCCGGCCTGTGCGACGAGGTGAACGTGCTGTACGGCGGCAAGGTGGTCGAGAAGGCCATGCGGCACAAGCTCTTCGCCGAGCCGCGCCACCCGTACACGCACGGCCTGCTGGCCTCGATCCCGCGCCTCGACGCCGCTCGGCACTCGAAGCTGACGCCGATCAAGGGCTCCGTCGCGGACAACATCCCGTGGGCTAGTGCCTGCGCGTTCGCACCTCGGTGCCCGAACGCGCTGGACATCTGCCGCACGGAGACGCCCGCGGAAGAAGACCAGCTGGGTCGCCTGCTCCGCTGTCACAACCCGGTGGTGCCGGGAACTCCCGCCACCGAGGAGGTGCCGGTATGAGCGAGACCCTGGTTTCCGTGCAGGACATGAAGGTGCACTTCCCGATCAAGCGGGGCGTGTTCATGGACCGCACCGTCGGCTACGTCTACGCGGTCGACGGCGTCGACCTCGAGATCAAGCGCGGCGAGACGTACGGCCTCGTCGGCGAGTCGGGTTGCGGCAAGTCCACCCTCGGGCGGGCGATGCTGCGGCTCAACGAGCCGACCGCGGGCAAGATGATTTTCGACGGGCAGGACTTCTCCGAGCTCAAGGGCGAGGACCTGCGCAAGATGCGCCGCCGGATCCAGATGGTGTTCCAGGACCCGCTGTCCTCTTTGGACCCGCGGCAGTCGGTGGAGTCCATCCTGATCGAGGGCCTGCGGGCGCACGGCCTGGACAAGGGCAAGGAGTCGACCAACAAGCGGCTCCGCGAGCTGCTCACGGCCGTCGGCCTGCCGACCACGGCGCTGCGCAAGTACCCGCACGAGTTCTCCGGCGGTCAGCGGCAGCGCATCGGCATCGCGCGGGCGCTGGCACTGGAGCCGGACCTGATCGTCGCCGACGAGCCGGTGTCCGCGCTGGACGTGTCGGTGCAGGCGCAGGTCGTGAACCTCATGGAGGAGCTCCAGGAGCAGTTCGGCCTGACCTACCTGGTGATCGCGCACGACCTCGCCGTCGTGAAGCACATCTCCGACCGCGTGGGCGTGATGTACCTCGGCGGCCTGGTCGAGGAGGCCTCCTCGGAGGACCTCTACGCCGAGCCGCTGCACCCGTACACGCGGGCGCTGCTGTCGGCGATCCCGGTGCCCGACCCCGTGGTCGAGGACCGGCGTGAGCGGATCCTGCTCGCGGGCGACCTCCCGTCGCCGGCGAACCCGCCCAGCGGTTGCCGGTTCCACACCCGGTGCCCGTGGCGGCAGGCGACGAAGTGCGACACCGAACGTCCCGTGCTGCGTGAGCTCAAGCCGGGTCACAAGGTGGCGTGCCACTACGCCGAGCAGATCCGGTCCGGCGAGATCCAGGCGCACGAGGTGAAGCCGATCCTGGTGGAGGAGGACGACGGCCTGTCGCCCGACGTCCCGCTCGTGGGACCGGCTTCGGTGACCGAAGCGCTGAACCCGTAGTACTCGTTCTCCGGCCGGGGCCACCTCACTTCGAGGTGGCCCCGTTCGTTTCTCCAGGGCCGTCCGCTGTCCTCGGTGGATGGACAGTCGTGGCTCGATCCTTCTTCGCGCGGCCGAGATCGCGTCGGTCGACGGCCTTGAGGGCGTCACGATCGGGCGGCTCGCGGTCGAGCTCGGCATGAGCAAGAGCGGGGTCTTCTCGCACTTCGGCGCCAAGGAAGAACTGCAGATCTGCACCGTGCACACGGCGGCGGAGATCTTCGCGCACGAGGTCGTGATGCCGGGAGGTGGGCTGCTGGACCTCGCCGACCGCTGGCTCGACTACTCGAAGCGCCGCGTGTTCCCCGGAGGCTGCTTCTTCGTGGTGACCCGCTCGGAGTTCGCCGCCCGCCCCGGCCGCGTGCGCGACGCGTTGATGCTCTTCAACCTGCGCTGGATCTCACTGCTGGAACGGCTGTGCGGCGACGCCCAGATGGCGTTCGAGGTGGACGCCCTGCTGGCGGCCGCGGACCGGTTCGCGGTGCTCTACGACGACGCTTCGGCGTACGAGAGAGTGCGGCTGGCGTTGCGCGCACGGATCGCCATGCCGACCGGGATGGAGATGAGCGTGGCCACGGCGAACGACAACAGCATCGCGAGCCACGCCTCGTCGACGAGCTGACCGCCGATGTACCCGACGGTGGCGGGGTAGAGGCTCCACAGCGCCGACCCGAGCGCCGCGACCGGCACGAACCGGCGCAGCGGCCACCGCAGCGCACCCGTCAGCAGCGCCCCGACGATGCCGCCCGCGGGCAGGAACCGCGCCGCGATGAGGATCGTCTCGCCCTTGGTCGCGAGCTGGTCGGCCGTCCACACGACCATGGCCCGCGCCTTGGTGTTCTTGTTGACCTTGTCGAGGGCCCGCATCCCCATCCGGCGCCCTGCGGTAAAGTTGATCAAGTCGCTGACCAGGCAACCGGCCGCGGCGACGAGAACCACCAGGTACAGCGGCACCTCACCGGACGCGGCCAGGACACCGGCGCCGATGAGCACGGCCTCCGTCGGTGCCAACGGCACGACGGCGACCAGGAACAGCACTACGAGGCTGGCTGCGGTGCTCATGATCGGTGAACGTACGTGACCCAGGTGAACAATCCCGACCTGGGTGTTTCTTCAGCGTGCCCACAGGAACCACACACGGCTCCGCCGAACGGCCCCGCCCGTTGCCCGAAAGGGCATGACTGGGCGTGACGCGCGTCGTTCGCGCGGATGACTCGCGGTGCCGCCTGCCAGGTGTGATGCAGGTCATGCGCCCTCTGGTGTCCCCGTCCGGGGTTGGTGCCTGGCTTCTGCCGTTGGCCTGCGCGTTCGGCCGCCGTTAACGTCCGAACTCAATTGGAAAGCTTGTTTACCAATCCTTCGAACCGCCGCCCTTCGCCCAGGAGGAACGAAGTGATCAAAAAGCACACCAGAGCTGGTGTCGCCATAGCCCTGTTCGCGCTGGTGGTCCCTCAGATCGCAGCCTCAGGCACGGCTAACGCGGCTGATTCCCTGCTTTCCGCCAACAAGCCCACCACCATCTCGTCGGCAGAGGCCGAGACCTTCGGCGGCGCCAACGCCGTCGACGGGAACTCGACCACCCGATGGGCGAGTCTCGAAGGCGTCGACCCCCAGTGGATCGCCGTCGACCTCGGCGCCACGGCCACCATCTCCAAGGTCAAGCTCAACTGGGAGGCCGCGTACGCCTCCGAGTACAAGATCCAGACCTCGGCCGACGGCTCGACGTGGAGCACCAAGAAGACCCTCACCGGTCAGAACGGTGGCATCGACGAGACGAGCCTGACCGCATCGGGCCGCTACGTGCGGATCTACGGCACCAAGCGCGGCACCGCTTACGGCTACTCGCTCTTCGAACTGGAGGTCTGGGGCAGTTCCGGCGGTGGTGACACCTCGGCGCCGACCGCGCCGTCCGGGCTCGCGAGCACCGGCACCACGTCGAGCTCGGTCAGCCTGCAGTGGACGGCCGCGTCCGACAACATCGGCGTGACGAGCTACGACGTCCTGCGCAACGGCAGCGTCGTCGGCACGCCGACCGGCACCACGTTCACCGACAGCGGGCTGGCGTCCGGCACCGCGTTCACCTACACCGTCAAGGCCCGTGACGCGGCCGGCAACCTCGGTCCGGCGAGCAACTCGGTGCAGGCGACCACGCTGCCGGCGGCGCCCGGCGACACCATCACGGTCGTCGCCGCCGGTGACATCGCGTCGCTGACGAACACCGAGCACTACGAGACGGCGAAGCTGATCGACCAGATCAAGCCGAACCACGTCCTCACGGTCGGCGACAACCAGTACGACAGCGGCACGATCGCCGAGTTCAAGGCGCACTACGACAAGTCGTGGGGCAAGTTCAAGAACATCACCCACCCCGCGACCGGCAACCACGAGTGGGAGGACAACCTCAACGGCTACAAGTCGTACTTCGGCACCCAGGCCTTCCCGAACGGGAAGCCGTACTACAGCTGGGAAGCCGGTGACTTCCACTTCGTGTCGTTCGACTCGCAGAAGCTCTACGACACCGGTGCCGACTCCACGCAGCTCAACTGGCTGAAGGCCGACCTGGCCGCGAACACCAAGGCGTGCGTCGTCGGCTACTGGCACCACCCGCGGTTCAACTCGGGCGAGTACGGCGACAAGTCCGTGATGGCCCCGGTGTGGAACGCGTTCGCGGACGCCAAGGCCGACCTGGTGCTCAACGGCCACGACCACCACTACGAGCGGCTGAAGCCGCTGAACAAGAGCGGTGCGGTCGACGAGGCCAACGGTCTGCGCGCCGCGATCGTCGGCATCGGCGGTGACTACCTGTACGACAACGTCAAGCCGCGCGCGGGTGTCGAGAAGTGGTTCGCGGACTCGCACGGCGTCGTGAAGTTCACCCTGTCCGGTCGCTCCTACTCGTGGGAGGTCATCGACACGGCGGGCAAGGTGCGCGACAAGGCCGGTCCCTACAACTGCCGCTAGTCGTCTGACCGTTGATCGGAGGCCGTCGTGTACATCGCAACCGCAAGACAAGCTCCGGCTTCTGGTGGCACCGGCAGGATCGCGGGCAACGTGCTCGCGCTGGGCGCGGTGTCCCTGCTCACGGACGTCTCGTCCGAGATGGTCACCGCCATCCTGCCGCTGTACCTGGTGCTGGGGCTGGGGTTCTCCCCGCTGCAGTTCGGTGTGCTCGACGGCATCTACACCGGTGTGACGGCACTGGTTCGCGTTGTCGGTGGTCACGCTGCGGACCGCTGGCAACGGCGCAAGTTCGTGGCCGGTCTCGGGTACGGGATCTCGGCGCTGGGCAAGCTCGGCCTGCTCGCCGCCGGGACCTCGGCCACCGCGATGGGGCTCGTGCTGGCCGGGGACCGGACCGGCAAGGGCTTGCGCACCGCGCCGAGGGACGCGCTGATCACGTTGAGCAGCGAGCCTTCGGCGTTGGGACGTGCCTTCGGTGTCCATCGAGCAATGGACACCGTGGGCGCGTTCCTCGGCCCACTGCTGGCGTTCTGTCTCTTGTGGACGCTTCCGGCTCGTTACGACGTGGTGTTCGTGGTGAGCTTCTGCTTTGCGGCACTGGGCTTTCTGGTGCTGGTGCTGTTCGTGCGCGATCACCGGGACGTGCTGCCACGCGTCGCGGTGTCGCTGCGGTCGGCGTTCGGATTGTTGCGGTCCAGGCCGTTCCGGCGGGTCTGCCTGGTCGCGTGCGGGCTCGGGTTCCTGACGCTCGGCGACGGGTTCATCTATCTGTTGCTGCAGAAGAAGCTCGACGTCGAGCTCGCCTACATCGCGTTGCTGCCCCTCGGCACGGCCGGCGTGTACCTGCTCGCCGCCGTGCCGCTGGGCTCACTGGCCGATCGCGTGGGCCGGTGGCGGATCTTCCTGGTCGGGCATCTCGCGCTGCTCGGCGCGTACGTGCTGCTGGCAGGTGTTTCCGGGATTTCCCTGCTCATCGGTGTTCTGGTGCTGCACGGCCTGTTCTACGCGTGCACGGACGGCGTGCTGATGGCCGTCGCCGGACCGATGATCCCCGACGAGCTGCGCACGTCCGGTCTGGCCCTGCTCCAGACCGGGCAGGTGCTGGCCCGTGCCACCTCTTCCGTGCTGTTCGGTGCTCTTTGGACGTGGTTCGCTTGGTGAGGATCCTGATCGTCGTACTTGCCGTGATCGCGCTGGGCGCGGGCGCCACCGCCTACGCCCTGCGCGCTCCGGACGCTGTTTCCGTCGCCGTGGAGCAGGGGCCGGTCGAGTTGTCCTCCGGACGGCTGCTGTTCGTGGACGACGTGAGCGGCAAGGTGGCTTCGGTGCCGCTGGCCGATCCAACCGGTCCGCGCAGGCTCAGTTCGTTGTCCTGCAAGCGTTTCTACACGGCGGCCGGGCAGGGGCTGTGCCTCGCGGACGCTTCCGGCCCGTTGCCGGGCGCGACCGCGGTGTTCGTCGATCGCGGGCTGGCCGAACGTCGCCGCGTGGAGGTGGACGGCGTCCCGAACCGCGCCAAGCTGTCGGCGGACGGGCGGATGGCGTCGTGGACGACGTTCGTCACCGGCGACTCGTACTCGCAGGCCGGCACGTTCTCGACGCGCACGGCGATCCTCGACACCGAGACCGACGTCTACTCCAGCAACATCGAGGGCATCCGGATCGCCGGCGTGAAGACGGTCAACGACATGAACTTCTGGGGCGTGACCTTCAGTTCCGACGACCGCACCTACTACGCGACGATGAGCAGCGGCGGGAAGACGCACCTGATCCAGGGCGACGCTGCCGACGAGTCGGCGAAGACGTTGCGGGAGAACGTGGAATGCCCGTCGCTCTCGCCGGACGGCAAGCGGGTGGCGTTCAAGAAGCGCGTGCCCGGCGACGGCGCACGCCCGTGGCGGCAGCACGTGCTGGACCTGACCACGATGGTGGAGACACCGCTGGCCGAGACCCGTGGGATCGACGACCAGGTCGTGTGGCTCGACAACGACACCATCGCCTACGGCCTGCCGGGTGAGGGCATCTGGGCCGTGCAGGCGAACGGGGAGGGCGCGCCGCGGCAACTGGTGCCGCACGCGTCCTCCCCGTCCCTCGCTATCGGTTAGCGCGGTTGATCGCCGACACGATCGCGCGGAACGACGCGGCGACCGTGGAGCTGTCGATGCCCACGCCCCACAGCACGCGGTCGCCCACCGCGCACTCGACGTAGGCGGCGGCGCGGGCGTCGTCACCGGCGGACAGCGCGTGCTCGGCGTAGTCCAGCACCCGCACGTCGTAGCCCACCGAGGCGAGCGCGTCGACGAAGGCCGCGATCGGACCGTTGCCCGAGCCGGTGATCTCCTGCTCGTCGCCGTCGATCAGCAGCGTCGCGGTGATCTCCTCGCGGCCGCTGCCGTCCGAGGAAGCCTTGTGCTTCAGCAGGTACAGCGGCACCCGGCCGTGCAGGTACTCGTCCGCGAAGGCGTCCCACATCTCCTTCGGGTTGATCTCGCCGCCCTGCGTGTCGGTGACCTCCTGGATCACCCTCGAGAACTCGATCTGCAGGCGCCGCGGCAGGTCCAGGTGGTGCTCCTGCTTCATCAGGTACGCCACGCCGCCCTTGCCGGACTGCGAGTTGACCCGGATGACGGCCTCGTAGTTGCGGCCGACGTCCTTCGGGTCGATCGGCAGGTACGGGACCTCCCACAGGAAGTCGTCGACGTGCTGACCGGCCTCCTTGGCGTCGGCCTCCAGGGCCTCGAAGCCCTTCTTGATCGCGTCCTGGTGGGAACCGGAGAACGCGGTGAAGACCAGGTCGCCGCCGTACGGGTGGCGCTCGGGCACCGGCAGCTGGTTGCAGTACTCGACGGTGCGCCGGACCTCGTCGATGTCGGAGAAGTCGATCTGCGGGTCGATGCCCTGGCTGAACATGTTCATGGCCAGCGTGACCAGGCAGACGTTGCCGGTGCGCTCGCCGTTGCCGAACAGGCAGCCCTCGATGCGGTCCGCCCCGGCCAGGTAGCCCAGCTCGGCGGCCGCGACACCGGTGCCGCGGTCGTTGTGCGGGTGCAGGCTCAGGATGATCGCCTCGCGGTTGTCGAGGTTCCTGCTCATCCACTCGATGCTGTCCGCGTAGACGTTCGGCGTGGCCATCTCGACGGTCGCCGGCAGGTTGATGATCAGCGGCTTCTCCGGCGTGGGCTGGATGACCGCGCTGACCGCGTTGCAGACCTCCAGGGCGTACGACAGCTCCGTGCCCGTGTAGGACTCGGGGGAGTACTCGTAGCGGAAGTCGGTCTCCGGGTAGTCCTGCTCCTGCTGCTTGGCGAACTTCGCGGCGTCGGTGGCGATCTTCTTGATGCCGTCGCGGTCCGAGCGGAAGACCACCCGGCGCTGCAGGATCGACGTCGAGTTGTAGAAGTGGACGATCGCCTTGTTCGCGCCCCGCAGCGACTCGAAGGTCCGCGCGATCAGCTCTTCGCGGCACTGGGTCAGCACCTGGATCGTCACGTCGTCCGGCACCGCGCCGTCCTCGATGATCTCCCGGACGAAGTCGAAGTCCGTCTGCGACGCCGCGGGGAAGCCGACCTCGATCTCCTTGAAGCCCATGCGGACCAGCAGGTCGAACATCTTGCGCTTGCGCGCGGGCGACATCGGGTCGATCAGGGCCTGGTTGCCGTCCCGCAGGTCCACCGCGCACCACAGCGGGGCCTTCTCGATCTTCTTCGTCGGCCAGGTGCGGTCCGGTACGTCGATGACCTCGACCAGCTCGCTGAACGGGCGGTAGCGGTGGAACGGCATGCTGCTGCCCAGTTGGCGGTTCCAGGACTGTTGCGTGTCCGGCGCCGGGCGGGAGGGCTTGCGGATCCGGCTCGTGCCCGACGTGTAGGCGTCAGCCGACTCGAACGCGGTGGTGGTGAAGGCCTCGTCTGAGGTCATGGTCTTTGTGCTCCTGCGGGTCGTTTACGGGAACGACCGGCGGCAACGCTGAGGCCCGCGACGGGGGGCCGGTCTGATCAGACCCCGTCACGGCAGCGAAGCAGGAGGGAACGCCACACGTCGGACAGAGTAGTCACAGATCGGGGCGGGATGGAACTCAGGGACCGGATCGTGGGACGGCCGCGGTGTCGCGGGCGCGCCGGTTGGGTGATTCGTCCCCCTGTTGCGTTGGCGGCTGCCTGTTTCGAGTCCGTAGGTGGTCGCCTTGCGTGCGTGTGTGGCGGCTGATTCCTGGGGCTCCGCCCCAGACCCCGCCAATCTGATCAAAAGCCGGGGTCCACGCCATACGCGGGTAGATGGCACGCCTGTTGCTTTGGGCGGAGGCGCGTTGCGTAGAGGGTGGCGTCGGTGGGGTGGCTTCGTCACGAGTCGAGCCAAGAGCGGGCCACACATGAGTAGGGGTGTCAACTCGACGAAAAGCGTGTCGAGTTGA
>NZ_JBIRVV010000036.1:0-17844 GCF_044387305.1 Lentzea sp. NPDC020367
TTGACATCCCTTCCTGGCTGCAGCAAGAGCTATGGCACGACTCGTGACGAAGCCACCCCACCCAGACCGCACGGTAAGGACGGCTCGCCTTCGGCATCGCGAGCCGCGGGTGTTAGAGGCGGACTGCGCCCCCCGTCGTGGCGGAGTGCTTTGCGGCCTCGATTACCTCTAGGCCCGCCACTGCGTCTTGTGGTGATACGGGGGCTATGCCTGCTGCTACTGAGGCGTAGAAGTTCTGGTAGGCGCCTGGCTCGGTTTGGTAGGGCTCGTTGGCCAGCGTTCCCCAGGCTTCCTCTGGTTCTTCGCCCCAACCTGGGCCCGCTGGGGTGTCGCCTGCCTTCAGGCGGTCTTCCTGGGGGTCCATGCCGTATTTGACGTAGGCGGCGTCGTGGCCCAGTACGCGGAATCTTGGGCCCAGGTCTGCTGCCAGCGCGCTCATCCAGAGGTGGGAGCGGACGCCTCCCTCGTGGGTCAGGGAGAGGAAGACGTCGTCGTCTGCCTTGGCGCCTGGGCGGACGGTTTTGATTTCCGCGTAGACCGTCGTTGGGCGGCCGAAGAGGGCCACTGACTGGTCTACGAGGTGGGTGCCCAGGTCGAAGAGGATGCTGCCCAGGTCTGCTGGGTCGCCTGATTCCTTCCACGAGGACTTGATCTCTGGGCGGTAGCGCTCGAAGCGGGACTCGAACTTGTGGACCGCGCCCAGGGTGTTTGTTTTGAGGAGTTTCTGGACTGTCAGGAAGTCGCCGTCCCAGCGGCGGTTGTGGAACGGGGAGAGCATCAGGCCCTTGGAGTAGGCGATTGAGGCCAGGGCTCTTGCTTCTGCCGCTGAGCCTGCGAAGGGCTTGTCGACCACCACGTTGAGGCCGTGTTCCAGGACCTGGCGGGCGTGGGTCGCGTGGAAGCGGTTCGGGGTGGTGATGACTACGAGGTCGAAGTTGCCTGACCAGACTTCGTCCAGAGAGGACAGCAGGCTGGCCGACGGGTAGCGGGCCGCTACCTCTGCTTGGCGGCTCGGGTTGGAGGTGACGACGGCGGAGAGTTCCAGGCCTTCCGTTGCCTCGATGAACGGGGCGTGGAAGGCCGCCCCACCTAGTCCGTAGCCGACCAGAGCTGTGCGCATGACGATCAGCCTAAGCGTTCCCACCAGATGGACGGGGTGTCGCAAGTCTGGACGGACCCCTACCTTCGGTCACCATGACCGTGCTGCTCGTGAGCCGACGCCACGTTGACTACGTGCGCGTCACCAGCATGGCCTGTCGCAGCTCCCGTTGATCTGAGCCCACTCTTCAACGAACGTTCTGGAGCACAGCCATGTCCTGGTCCTTTGAGACGACGCAGATCCACGCGGGCGCCGCGCCCGATCCGGCCACTGGCGCTCGTGCCACGCCGATCTACCAGACCACCTCCTACGTGTTCAGGGACACGCAGCACGGGGCGGACTTGTTCGCTCTTGCTGAGCCCGGGAACATCTACACGCGCATCAACAACCCCACGCAGGACGTGCTGGAGCAGCGCGTTGCCGCCCTTGAGGGTGGTGTCGCGGCCGTTGCCTTCGCCTCTGGTCAGGCGGCTGAGACCGCTGCGATCCTGAACCTCGCCCGGGCCGGGGACCACCTGGTCTCCAGTGCGTCGTTGTACGGCGGGACGTACAACCTGTTCCACTACACGTTGCCGAAGCTCGGCATCGAAGTGTCGTTTGTGGACGACCCGGACGATCTTGACGCCTGGCAGGCGGCCGTGCGGCCGAACACCAAGTTGTTCTTCGCCGAGTCGCTGGCCAACCCGCGCAGTCACGTGCTCGACATCGAGGGTGTCGCCGGGGTCGCGCACGCCAACGACGTGCCGTTGTTCGTCGACAACACGGTGCCCACGCCGTACCTGCTCAGGCCGTTGGACCACGGCGCTGACATCGTGATCCACTCCGCGACCAAGTACCTCGGTGGTCATGGCACGGCCATCGCCGGTGTCGTGGTCGATGGCGGGAAGTTCGAGTACGGCGCGGAGAAGTTCCCCGACTTCCACGAGCCCGACCCCAGCTACAACGGGCTGCAGTACTGGCCGGTGCTCGGGCACGGGGCGTTCGCGGCGAAGTTGCGGGTGCAGGGGCTGCGGGACACGGGAGCGGCCATCGCGCCGTTGACCAGCTTCCTGGTGATTCAGGGCATTGAGACGTTGTCGCTGCGCATCGAGCGGCACGTCGAGAACGCGCAAGCGCTTGCCGAGTGGCTGGAAGGGCGGGACGAGGTCGAGAAGGTCCACTACGCGGGCCTGGCGTCGTCGCCGTTCCACGCTGCCGCGCAGAAGTACCTGCCCAAGGGTGCGGGTGCGGTCGTGAGTTTCGAGCTGAGGGGCGGGGTGCAGGCCGGGCGGGCGTTCGTCGACGGGACGAGCCTGTTCAGCCAGTTGGTGAACATCGGGGACGTGCGGTCGTTGATCGTGCACCCGGCGTCGACCACGCACAGTCAGTTGACGCCTGAGGAGCAGCTCGTCACGGGTGTCACGCCCGGGCTGGTGCGGTTGTCGGTCGGGCTGGAAGGGCTGGAGGACCTCAAGGCGGACCTCGAGGCGGGCTTCACCGCGGCGAAGTCCGAGTTGTAGTGAGCGGCTGGCGCTTCGGTGACCCCAACGGCCGGCGGAAGTGGTTCAGCCACGCCGCGCCGTTCGCGGGACTGCCGGGTTTCCAGCTCGCGTACGAGACGTGGGGGACCTTGAACGCCGAGGCCTCCAACGCGGTGCTCGTGCTCCACGCCCTCACCGGTGACAGCCATGTCGCCGGGGGCGTGGAGCCGGGTCACCCCACGCCGGGCTGGTGGGACTCCCTGGTGGGGAAGGGAAAGCCGCTCGACGCGTTCTTCGTCGTCGCGCCGAACGTGCTGGGAGGCTGCCAGGGCAGTACCGGGCCCTGGCAGTACCCCGGATTTCCCGACATCACCATTCGCGACCAGGTTGCGGCCGAGGTGCACCTCGCGGACTACCTCGGCATCGGGCAGTGGGCCGCGGTGCTCGGCGGGTCGATGGGTGGCATGCGGGCGGTTGAGTGGGCGGTCAGTGCCCCTGATCGGGTGAAGTCCTTGCTGTTGCTGGCCACGACGGCGCAGGCTTCGGCCGAGCAGATCGCACTGGCGTCCGCTCAACTGCACGCGATCAAAGCCGATCCCCTGGAGGGACTGGGGGTCGCGCGGCGGATCGCGCACATCAGCTATCGCAGTGAGCAGGAGCTCCAGGCCCGGTTCGGGCGGGAGAAGCAGGAGGACGGGCGGTTCGAGGTCGAGTCCTATTTGGACCACCACGCGGCGAAGCTCACCAGGCGGTTCGACGCGGACAGCTACGTGACCCTGACCGATGCGATGAACTCGCACGACGTCGGACGTGGGCGGGGTGGCGTTCGAGCCGCGCTGGCCAAGATCACGGCACGCACGATCGTGGCTGGGGTGGACTCGGATCGGCTGTATCCGTTGGCGCAGCAGAGGGAACTGGCTACCGGCATTCCTGGAGCCGACGAGCTGAGGGTGATCAGTTCGCCGTACGGGCACGACGCGTTCCTGATCGAGAGCGAGCAGGTCGGCGCGCTTGTCACGGAACTGGTGCCCGTGCGTTCAGGTACTCGTTGAGCCGTGCGGAGGCGGCGAGCATCGCCAGGCCCTGCCTGGTGAGGCGGCGGCGCCAGTCGGCCAGGGCGGCACCCAGCGTGTCGGTGCCGCCTGCCGTGCGGATCTGGTCGACCACCAAAGCGATGCGCGCCAACGGATAGCCGCCGCGCCGCAGCAGGTGCGCCAGCTCGGCGTCGCGGACGTCCTCGGCCCGGAACACGCGATAGCCGGTGGATTCACGTGACGGGACGAGGATTCCGGCCTCCTCCCACGCCCGCAGCGTCGCCGGGGTCACGTCGAGGCGCCGGGCCAGCTCGCCGATCGTGCGGGGTTCCAGGACCGGTTCGAAGTCGGTCAGGTCCTGCACCGCCCGGCTGACCGAATCGAGGGTCTGGCGGTCGCGCAGCAGCTGCTCGTGGCCGCGGTCGATCCTGAGCAGCACGTCGTCCAGCGAGTCGGTGTGCAGCGCGTTCATGATCTGGCCGGCAGCCGAGTGTCCGAAGGCCGGGATCAGGGCGATGAACGTGCGCAGCGCGGCGGCGTGGACCTCGGTGTAGACGCGGTAGCCGGACGGGGTGCGCGCGGCGGGCGGGAGGAACCCGGACTCCTCGTAGTTGCGCACCGCCTGGGTCGAGAGGCCGTGTTCGCGGGCGAGGTCAGCTGGACGCACGGTTGAGACTTTAGCGGCAAAGGCCGAGAAGAATTGGGCCAAAGTCTCAACGGAGCTTTCAATGTTACGGTTGAGCCACATGAGCCAGGACATTCGCGAGTTCATCAGCCCCTTCACCGAGCTCCTGGGGTTCGGCGAGCCGACGCACCTCGAACACGCCTACACGTGGATCCGCAACGAGCTGTTCGAACAGCTCGCGGGCCTGGGCTTCCGCTCGATCGCCCTGGAGACCTGCCGGATCAGGGGCCTGAGCGTGAACGACTACGTGCACGGCGGGCCCGGTGACCTCGACACGATCATGAAGGAGGGCTTCTCCCACACGTTCGGGGAGAACTGGCCGGCCAACCGCGAGCTCGTGCAGTGGATGCGCGAGTACAACGCGGACAAAGCACCCGAGGAACGGCTGTCGTTCCACGGCTTCGACTTCCAGACCGAGACGACCAGCGCGCCCAGCCCGCGTCCCTACCTCGAACACGCCCGCGACTACCTGGGCGAGGACGTCGACCTCACGATCGACGACGAGAAGTGGAGCCGCGACGAGGCGGTGCTGGACCTGACCCAGTCGCCGGGACAGTCCGAAGAGGCGGTCAGGCTGCGTGAGATCGGCACCGGGATGCTCATGCGGCTGCACGAGCGAAGGTCCACTGACGAGGCGTGGGCGCGCGCGGAGACGTATCTGACGGCCGGGCTGAGCCTGCTCCAGTACCACCGGGAGTGCGCGGAGCCGAACCCGTTGGGCGTGCGCCTCAACCGGCTGTGCCAGATGCGGGACGGCGTGATGGCGCGGAACCTGCTGGAGATCCGGCGTGCCGAAGCCGCGAACGGTCCGACGTTCGTGTTCGCTCACAACGCCCACCTGCAGCGCACCAACTCCTCGATGGAGATGGCCGGTGAACGGATCGAGTGGTTCTCGGCGGGTGCGCTCGTGGCGCCGATCCTCGGTGACCAGTACACGGTCATCGGCGGCACGCTCGGCCGCAACGACTCGTTCGGACTGGGTGAACCGGACAAAGCAACCCTCGAAGGCCAGTTGCAGAGCCGGTTCACGACCTGGGGGATCACGAAGGACAAGCCGGCGGGTCCGTCCCGCACCGACACGAGGCTGGAGATGGGCTACTTCCCGCTCGACCAGCACCTCATGGACGGTGTGGACGCTCTGCTGCACATCAAGGTTGGTCGTCCAGTGACGCGGTGATCCACGGCGCGACGGGCAGTTCGCGCGTCTCGCACTCGATCGCCAGCTTCAGGGTCCACCGCAGGGCTTGTAAGACCACGGTCGCGAGCTCCTGCGGCTGGCCGTTGGCCAGGGCGATCTCGATCTGCTCCGAGGCCGCGTCCTGGTCGCCGTGCACCTCGGCCAGCAACGCGCGGATCGCGGTGCGGACGGGCGGGTCGGCGTCGTCGATCTGGACCTCGTTGCCCTCCTCGTCGAAGACCTGCATCTTGACCGGAGTGGCGCCGCCGGAACCGAGCGCGCTGACCATGCTGCTGCACTCGGCGAACAGCAGGAGCACCAGCTCACGGATCTCCTCGTTGCCCTCGGGAGACCCGCTGAGGTACCCGGTCACGAGGTCCACCGCCACAGCGTCTTCCCCGGCCCTGGCCGCGGCCAGCGCCTCACCGGCGACGGCCGTCAGCCGTGACCAGCGATCTGGATCCTGTGGTGGTCTCACAGGTACTGCCTACCGCGCGGTGTCACGCATTCGCAATGCCCCATCTTGATCAGAGTGCTACCGGGGTATGTCACTCCGCAGGTCAATGTGGGGATCAACGCATCCACCTAGCATCGGGTGGTGTTCCGCACGCCGTACCGAACCGTCTTAGGTCCCGATCGCACCCGAGTGCTCGCCAAGCTGCTCGGGCGGTGGCGCGTTCCGGTGCACGCCGCACTGATCATCTACGCTGTCGTGTGGGCGATCGTCGCCAGTGCCGGTTACGTGCGCCAGGCGGACTCGGACGGCTGGTGGGTCGTCGTCTTCCTGGTGACGGTCGGGCCGTACGTGCTGCTGATCTGGTCGCCGCTCTACGCCTGGCGGCTGGCGGTGCCCGGCTTCTACCTCGTCAGCCTCCTGTGGGCCGGTGAGGGCGCCGGGGCCTTCCAGTACTGGACGGCGGTGCCGCTGTTCGTCGCGGTCGCGGCGTTCTACTCGCGCGGGATCGTCATCGCGGCCACGGTGATCACCGGCGCGCTCATCATCGCCTCCGAGCCACAGGCCGCGGACATGGCGCTCTTCGTGCCCATCGTCGGTACGGCGGTCTACCTGTTCGGTGCGCGCGGCAGAGCGGAACGCGAACTCGAGGAAGAACGCGATGCCAAGGCGGCTTTGGAGGAACGCGCCCGCATCGCACGCGAGATGCACGACGTCGTGGCGCATCACATGTCGTTGGTGGTGGTCCGGTGCGAGACCGCGCCCTACCGCCTCAAAGGACTGAACGAGGACGCGGTGAAGGAGTTCGCCGAGGTCGGTGAGGCGGCGCGGGAGGCCATCACCGACATGCAACGGCTGCTGGGCGTGCTGCGGTCGAACGGGCAGGAGCTGGAACGCGAGCCGCAACCGGGCATCAGCCGCATCCCCGAGCTCGTGCGGCCGGGCGACGAGGCTGAGATCGACGTGGACGACGTGCCGGAGGCGGTCGGCCTGACCGCGTACCGGGTCGTGCAGGAGGCGCTCACGAACGCCACCAGGCACGCGCCCGGCTCGAGGGCGTCCGTCCACGTGCACAAGGAGGACGGCCGGCTCGACGTGCTGGTGACCAACACCGCGGGGGGACCGTCGACGGGCGGTGGCAGTGGGCAGGGGCTGGTGGGCATGCGGGAACGTGTCGCCGTGCACGGTGGCACGCTGACCGTGAAGTCGACCGAGGACGGCGGGTTCATGGTCCGGGCGAGGATTCCGTTGGGGGACAAGTGATCAGGGTGGTCGTGGTCGACGACCAGGAGATGGTCCGCGAGGGCTTCTCCGCGCTGCTCGACGCGCAGGACGACATCGAGGTGATCGGCGCGGCGGGCAACGGTGTGCAGGGCGTCGCGTTGGCGCGGACGGTCAGACCGGACGTCGTGCTGATGGACATCCGCATGCCCGAGATGGACGGTCTGACGGCCACGAGGTTGTTGCTGGACGGGTCGCAGGAGCTGAAAGTGCTGGTGCTGACCACGTTCGACCTCGACGACTACGTCTACGAGGCGTTGCAGGCCGGGGCGAGCGGGTTCCTGCTCAAGCACGCGCCGGCCCGTGAGCTGCTCAACGCCGTCCGCGTGGTGGCCGCGGGGGAAGCGCTGCTGGCGCCGTCGATCACCAAGCGGTTGATCGAGGACTTCGTGCGGTCACGGCGTTCCGACCGCGTCCGGCCCGCGCAGCTGGGGGTGCTGACCGAACGCGAGACCGAGATCCTCGTGCTGGTCGCGCAGGGCCTGTCGAACACCGAGATCGCCGCGCATCTGGTGCTGGCCGAGCAGACCGTCAAGACGCACGTGAGTCGCGTGCTCACCAAACTGGGTCTCCGCGACCGCGCCCAGGCCGTCATCGCGGCGTACGAGAGCGGACTCGTGATACCGGGGTAGCAACGGAAAAGCGGCACGTCAGCGTGACGATTCGAGGGTCGTGGTCTTCCTAGTTTCGGTTCATGCGCCGAGCCGTCCTGTTCCTCCTGCTGATCGCCCTCCCGTCGGTCGCGCCGTCGATCGCCCAGTGGCGCACCGACGTCGCCCGCCGGGTCGCGATCGTCGGTGACCTGAGCACCGCACGCGACGTCGTGATCGTCGTGCCGGGGTCCGACGTGGACGTCGACAGGTTCGACCGCACGGTCGGGCGGATGGCGGCCAATCTGTACGCGCAGGCCCACCGCAGCGACCTCGCGGTGATCGCCTGGCTCGGGTACCGGACGCCGCAGGGGCTCGGGGTGGATGCGGTGACCGGTTCGCTGGCGCGTCAGGGAGCTGTGGCGCTCGTCGACTTCGTGCGGGCGTTGCAGACCAACGCGCGCATCCACGTCTACGGCCACAGCTACGGCTCGGTCGTCGTCGGACTCGCGGCGCACTCGTTGAACGTGGACGACATCGTGTTCACCGGAAGTCCTGGTGTGCGGGCGAAATCCGTGGCAGAGCTGGGGACGCGCGCGAAGGTGTGGGCGGTGCGGTCGAGTGGCGACTGGATGCGGTTCGTGCCGAACGCCCGGCTGTTCGACCTCGGGCACGGAACGGATCCGGCTTCGGACGGCTTCGGTGCGACCGTGCTGCGGTTCGAGGGCGGCAAACACGACACCTACTACGAACCGGGCAGCGAGACGCTGGGCGCGCTCGTCCGGATCGCTTCGGGGGAGAAGCTGTGAGGAATCCGTTCATCGACGCCGTGCGGGCACTGGCCGTCGTCGCGGTCGTGCTCGGCCACTGGCTGGTGACTTCGCTGGTGGACACGCCCACCGGCATGTACATCGACAGTCCGTTGAAGCACTTGTCCTCGCTCACCCCGGTTTCCTGGGTGCTGCAGGCACTCGGCCTGTTCTTCTTCGTGGGTGGTTACGCCGCCGCGCACTCGAAGACGTCGTTTCTCGTCCGGCTGAAGCAGCTCGCCGTGCCGACGTTGCTGATGCTCGGCTGCTGGGCCGCTGTTCTCTTCGGACTGGTGCTGCGCGGCGTCGACCAGGGCACGGCCTGGAACATCGGGTTCCTGGTCACGACGCCGCTGTGGTTCCTCGGCATCTACCTGGTGCTGCTGGCGTTGAAACCGTTGGTGCGCAGGCTGGACGAGTACTCGTGGGGTGTGCTCGTGCCGGTCCTGCTGGTGCTGGTGGTGCCTTACGCGGTGTGGTGGGCGGCCTGGCAGCTCGGCTATTCGTTGGCGCGCAGGAGGATTCCCGGTCCGCCGCTGCTGGTGCTCGGCGTCGTCGGCTATGCGTTGCTGACGACGTTCGGCGGCTATCCGTTGTCGGCGGTGGGAATTCCCGGCGAGGCCGTCTCGAACCTGAACCCGCCGAACTACGCGACGCTCGCCCTGGCGTTCGCGCAGATCGGCCTGGTGCTCACGATCGCGCCGCTGCTGACCAGGCTCGGCACGACGAAACCCGTGGCGTGGCTGAACAAGCGCGCGTTGGGGATCTTCCTCGCGCACCAGAGCGCGCTGATCACCGTGACGCTGACGCTCAGCGCGTGGGGGCCGTTGCCGGGGCTCCAGCAGCCACCAGATCATCCTGGCTGGGTGTGGCAGCGGTTGCTGTGGCTGCCGGTGTGCGCGGCCGTGACCTGGGGATGGCTCCGAGCACTGCGAGGCCGATCGCCACGGCGTGCAGCACCACCACCGGCTGAGCCGGATCCAGTGCCAGCATCGGCGGAACGCACGCCAGCGCGGTGAGCAGCCACGGCAGGCGGGTGTCGCAGCTGCCGGTGCGGGCCGTGTGGATCAGGTACCAGCCGAGCAGCAGGTGGATGAGGTTCTGCAGCGGGTCCACCGGCAGCAGCACCAGCATCCCGTCGCCGAGGAACCCGCTCACCACGAACCCGAGCACGCCGAGCGTCCCGAACGACACGCCCATCGCCGTCGCGAGCCGGGTGCGGTGCGACTCGTGCTGGAGCTGCGGCAGCCGGACCAGGCGCCGCTCGAACCGGTGGAACAGCAGGATGAGCGGCACCAGACCCAGCACCAGCCAGATCGGCGCCTGCGTCAGCCCGAGCAACCCGACCAGCGCGCCGACCCCGGCCAGGTACGCGAGGTACACCGTCATCGGTGCGCGGCGGGCGAAGTCCACGACGTGCCACGACCGGCCGTCGAGCCACGAGGTGACCCGGTCGCGCGCGAGCAGCGCCAGGCACACCTGCGCCACGCCGAGCACCATCATCGAGCGCGGGTAGTCGCTGAAGAACACCAGGGCGGGCACCGTGACGGCGCCCAGCGCGGCCAGCGTCCGGCGGGACAGGTTCGTCAGCGTGCCGTCCGCGTAGAAGAAACCGATCTGCTGCATCAGCAACGCGCCGACGATCAGGTTCGCGTACCCGCCGGTCTTCCAGTCCATCGACGTGCGCGCGACCTCCACGGTGAGCGTCACGAGCATGAGCACGAACGGCGCGGTGCGGCGGAAGTGCTGGTGCAGCCACGCGGCGGCCGGCGTCGCGGCCACGGCGAGCAGGTAGACCCCGACGAACCACAGCGGATGCGTGATCAGCCGGCTGTACGCGTCGACCTCGACGTCCATCAGGTTCAGCGCGGCGAACAGCACCACCCACAGCAACACGAACGCGAGCACCGGCCGCAGCAGCCACGACGTCCGGCTCGACACCCAGCAGCCGAAACCGCCCTGGTGCGCCTGCCAGCTGCGCAGGTTCGCGTGCCCGCCCGCGAAGAAGAACAACGGCACCGCCTGCAACGCCCACAGCCACGACGTGCCGGACCCTCTGAGGTGCGCGAGCGTCGCCACGGTCTCGCCGAGCACGAGCAACGCCAGGCTGAAGAGCCGCAGGAACGTCGCGTACCGGTCCTGCTCGGCGTGCTTGAGCACCAGGGGCAACGAGTTGGCGGCAGGATCCTCACGTCGCCGGCCGTGCAGCCGCGCGAGCAGCAGGAACACCACGACCGCACTGCCGAACGCCCACGCCACCACGGGTTCGTGGCCCGGCGGCCCCCACCGCTGCCGCCACGAGTTGAACTTCAGCCCCAGCGCGTAGGTCTCGGCCACCACGTGACAGGTCTGCTCGGCGCCGCGCGGGTTCAGCCGGCACTGCGCGTGCAGGTCGGTCGTGAGCCTGTCATCCAGCGCCTTGCGCGCGCCCTGCCCGAGCGGATCGCCCTTGTGCTCGGCATAGCGCAACAGGTCGTAGCCGAGGTCGTGCGCCCGGCACCCGGTGCTGAAGTCCCACTCCGTGTCACCGGCCGGCCCCGAGCACCCGCCGCCCGCGTCGACGACCCGCAGCGTCCCGTCCGGCGCCGTCACGGTCTTGGGATCGCGTCCCATCTCGCGCGCGAAGTCGCTCGGCAGGTTGACGTACGGATCGTGCGTCGCCGACGGCGACACGAACGCGTCGACGGCGTTGGCCGCGGCGATCACGTCGGCGCTCGGCGCAACCCCGTTGTCGCCGGTCGCCGGACGTGAGGCGATCACCCCGCAGACGAACACCGCGAGCGTGATCACCGTGAACCGGAACCAGGCCGGAAGTCGGAGGAGGAGTTTGCGCGCGCCCATTGTCGCGCCAGGTTACGGATAGGTCTCGGCTGATCGCCAGTCCGCCAGGTCAGGAACGTACGACGGCGGGCGTGAGCGAGGCGAGCGCCATCCGGGACAGCAGCGTGGCCATCTGGTCGCGGTCGAGGTGAGCGCTGTGCGGCGTCGAGTTGATGAGCCCGAACACGGCGTGCGCGGCGGCACGGGCGGTCGGTTCGTCGAAATCGGGAACGGTGCGGCGGATCGTCTCGACCCACACCTCGACGTACCGGCGTTGTAAGGCACGCACGCGCCGGCGGTCCGGATCCGTGAGGTTCGCGAGATTGCGCATCTGCACGGTGATGAGCGCCGGGTCGTCCAGCGCGAAGTCGACGTGCCAGCCGATGAGGTCCCGCAACGCCTCGTCGGCGTTCGACGCGGCGTCCACCCGTGACTGGCCGCCGTCGAGCAGCCGTTCGGAGATCGACGTCAGCATCTCGCCGAGCATCGCGTCCTTGCTGCGGAAGTGCCGGTAGAGCGCCGGGCCGGAGATGCCCACGGCCGCACCGATGTCGTCGATGCCCACGCCGTGGAAGCCGTGACGCGCGAAGAGTTCGGCCGCGGCGTTGAGGATCTGGTCCCGACGTGAGGGTTTCTCGACCACGGAAGGAGGTTAGCAGCCGTTTACCTTGTCGTCCGATGGGTGGAATTCGCGCAGGTACAAGCCCTGAATGTTGACTATTGACGAATACTTCACACAGGCCTTACCCGTGAGTAACCATTGACGTGCAATGCATCACACCCCTGCGGCCCCTTCGGGAGTCTTCGATGCGTCCTGCTCACTTCATCGCCTCAGTGGTCACCGCCGCCGCGGCGGTCATTGCTCTCGCCAACCCTGCGAGCGCAGCCCCGATCAACTACGTCGCGCTGGGCGATTCCTACGCCTCCGGGCTCGGGACCGGCAGTTATGACGGTGCCAGCGGCAGCTGCAAGCGCGGTCCGCTCGCGTATCCGGCACTCTGGGCGGCCGCGACAGCGCCCGCGACGTTCAAGTCCGTTGCCTGTTCCGGTGCGCGAACAGGTGACGTCATCACCCAGGCCAACAACCTCACGGCGGCCACGAACCTGGTCACAGTGCAGGTCGGCGGCAACGACGCCGGTTTCACCGACGTCATCACCACGTGCACCTTCGGCTCGGACCAGGACTGCACCAACCGGGTGAACCAGGCCAAGACCTATGCCGCGAACACGCTTCCCGGCCTGCTCACCAACGTCTACAACACGATCAAGTCGAAGTCCCCGTCGGCGCGTGTGGTCGTGCTCGGCTACCCGCGCATCTACAAGGTGCCTGGCTCCTGCAACGTCGGCCTGAGCGACACCAAGCGGGCCGCGATCAACTCCGGTTCCGACGCGCTGCACGCCACCATCGGCGCGCGGGCGGCGGCGGCCGGGTTCAGCTACGTCGACGTGCGCGGGGCGTTCACCGGGCACGAGATCTGCTCGTCGAGCTGGTGGCTCAACAGCCTGAGCTGGCCGGTCGAGGAGTCGTACCACCCGAACCGGGCAGGACATCAGAGCGGCTACCTGCCCGCTCTGCGGTCGGTCATCGGCTAGGGTTTTCCGGAACGTGAGAGTGCCTGAAAGGCCGCTTGACCTGCGTTCGGGTCACTCTCAAGGCGTTCCTGTGGACCGCTAGGTGAGCGGGCGTTAACATGGCCTTGTTAACGCCCGCTAACCTGAGGTCTGGGGAGCATGGACGCACCTGTCCTGCGCAGCGCAGCCGAGCCGTCGGACCGCTACGCCAAGGAGCACACCGCGCTCGTCGACGAGCTGCGCGGCAAGCTCGCCACCGCCGCGCTCGGCGGTCCGGAGAAGGCACGTCAGCGGCACGTCGACCGCGGCAAGCTGCTGCCGCGCGAGCGCGTGGACACGCTGGTCGACCCCGGTTCGCCGTTCCTGGAGCTGTCGCCGCTGGCCGCCAACGGCATGTACGGCGACGAGGCACCGGCCGCGGGCATCATCACCGGCGTCGGGCGGGTCTCCGGCCGTGAGTGCGTGATCGTCGCGAACGACGCCACGGTCAAGGGCGGCACCTACTACCCGATCACGGTCAAGAAGCACCTGCGCGCGCAGGAAGTGGCGCTGCAGAACAACCTTCCGTGCGTCTACCTCGTCGACTCCGGCGGCGCGTTCCTGCCGAAGCAGGACGACGTGTTCCCGGACCGCGAGCACTTCGGCCGGATCTTCTACAACCAGGCCACGATGTCGGCGCGCGGGATTCCGCAGATCGCCGCCGTGCTCGGGTCGTGCACCGCCGGTGGCGCGTACGTGCCGGCGATGAGCGACGAAGCGATCATCGTCAGGAACCAGGGCACGATCTTCCTCGGCGGCCCGCCGCTGGTGAAGGCCGCGACCGGTGAAGTCGTTTCAGCTGAGGACCTCGGCGGCGGCGACCTGCACTCGCGGACCTCCGGCGTCACCGACCACCTGGCGGAGAACGACGCCCACGCGCTGCGGATGGTCCGGTCGATCATCTCGACGCTCGGCCCGCGCGCGCAGCGTCCGTGGGACGTCGCGCCCGTCGAGGCGCCGGTGGTCACGGACGATCTTTACGGCGTGGTGCCAACGGATTCCCGGACGCCCTACGACGTGCGCGAGGTGATCGCGCGGATCGTCGACGGCTCGAAGTTCCAGGAGTTCAAGAAGGAGTACGGGCAGACGCTCGTCACCGGCTTCGCGCGCATCCACGGCCACCCGGTCGGGATCATCGCGAACAACGGCATCCTGTTCGGCGAGTCGGCCGTCAAGGGCGCGCACTTCATCCAGTTGTGCGACAAGCGGTCCATCCCGCTGGTCTTCCTGCAGAACATCACCGGCTTCATGGTCGGCCGCGAGTACGAGGCGGGCGGCATCGCCAAGCACGGCGCCAAGATGGTGACGGCGGTGGCCTGCGCGCGCGTCCCGAAGTTCACCGTGATCATCGGCGGCAGCTTCGGCGCCGGCAACTACTCGATGTGCGGCCGGGCGTACTCGCCGCGCTTCCTGTGGATGTGGCCCAACGCCCGCATCTCGGTGATGGGCGGCGAGCAGGCGGCCTCGGTTCTCGCGACGGTGCGGCGCGACCAGCTCGGTGACGAGTGGTCCGCGGAGGACGAGGAGGCGTTCAAGGCGCCGATCCGCCAGCAGTACGAGGACCAGGGCAACCCGTACTACTCGACCGCGCGGCTCTGGGACGACGGCGTGATCGACCCGCGTGACACCCGCACGGTGCTGGGACTTGCCTTGTCCAGTGCGGCGAACGCCCCCATCGACGATGTTTCCTACGGCGTCTTCCGGATGTGATCATGTTCGACAGCGTTCTGGTGGCGAACCGCGGGGAGATCGCGGTCAGGGTGATCCGCGCGTTGCGGTCGCTCGGGATTCGTTCCGTCGCCGTGTACTCCGACGCGGACGCCGAGGCGTTGCACGTCAGGCTGGCCGACGAGGCCGTGCGGATCGGGCCCGCCGCGGCCCGTGAGAGCTACCTGTCCATCGAGAAGATCGTTCAGGCCGCCGTTTCCACTGGCGCACAAGCGATCCACCCCGGTTACGGGTTCCTCGCCGAGAACACGGCGTTCGCGGCGGCCTGTGACGCGGCGGGGATCGTGTTCGTCGGGCCGCCCGCGTCGGCGATCGACGCGATGGGCGACAAGATCCGCGCGAAGCTGACGGTGTCGGCGGCGGGCGTTCCCGTCGTGCCGGGCCGCACTCGCGCGGGCATGTCCGACGACGAGATCGTCGAAGCGGCACTGGAGATCGGTTTTCCGGTGCTGCTCAAGCCTTCCGCGGGCGGCGGCGGCAAGGGCATGCGGCTGGTGCACGAGGAATCGGCGCTGCGCGAGGCGATCGAGTCGGCCCGGCGGGAGGCACGCGGGTCGTTCGGTGATGACACGCTGCTGATCGAGCGGTTCATCACGAACCCGCGCCACATCGAGATCCAGGTCCTCGGCGACGCGCACGGCAACGTGATCCACCTCGGCGAGCGCGAGTGCAGCCTCCAGCGGCGGCACCAGAAGATCATCGAGGAGGCGCCGTCGCCGTTCCTCACCGCCGAGATGCGCGAGGCCATGGGTTCCGCCGCGGTCGACGCCGCGAAGTCCGTCGGGTACGTCGGCGCGGGCACCGTCGAGTTCATCGTGGACGGTGCCTCTGGCGACTACTTCTTCATGGAGATGAACACCCGGCTGCAGGTCGAGCACCCGGTGACCGAGATGGTCACGGGCGTCGACCTCGTCGAGTGGCAGCTCCGCGTCGCGTCCGGCGAGGTGCTGGACGTCCCCGTCGAACTGAACGGCCACTCGGTCGAGGCGCGCGTCTACGCCGAGGACCCGTCGCGCGGCTTCCTGCCGACCGGCGGCCGCGTGCTGGCGCTGAGCGAACCGGCCGACGTCCGCGTGGATTCCGGTCTGTACGAAGGACTTGTCGTCGGCTCGGACTACGACCCGATGCTCGCCAAGGTCATCGCGCACGGCCGCACCCGCGAGGAAGCGCTCAGGCGTCTCGACCACGCGCTCGGCAAGATGGTGCTGCTCGGCGTCACGACGAACATCCCGTTCCTGCGGGCACTTCTGCGTGATCCCGATGTGCGCGCGGGTGCCCTGGACACCGGTCTCGTCGAACGGAAGCTGGACGAGCTGACCTCCGCCGAGATCCCGGACGAGGTCTACGTGGCGGCCGGCCTGGAGCGTTCGCTGCAGCCGCACGGCGAGGACCCGTGGGACCAGCTGGGCGGCTGGCGCGTCGGTGAGCACGCCTGGACGACCTGGCGGATCAACGACGTCGACGTGCGTGTGCGTGGCGAGGAAGTCGTTGTGGGCGCTGGAGAACCGGTCCGCGCCCGGGCCCGCCGCGAAGGCGCCGACCTGCTCGTCGGCTCGCGCCGCTACTCGATGGCCCGCGACGGAGACGTGCTGTGGCTGGGCCACGACGGCGCCTCCTGGGCGTTGGTCGAGGCCGAGTTCCTGGTCGGAGCCGCCGACGGTGCCGCGGCCTCCGGCGGCCCGGTGAAGTCGCCGATGCCCGGCACCGTGCTGGTGGTTCGAGCCCGGCAGGGCGAGGAAGTGACCGCCGGTCAAGCGTTGTTCGTGGTCGAGGCCATGAAGATGGAGCACACCGTGACCGCACCGGTCGACGGCGTGCTGGCGGAAGTGAACGTGCAAGCAGGCCAGCAGGTCTCACTGGACCAGGTACTGGCCCTCGTCGTCTCTCACGAGGAGTGACAGCAATGTTGGACTTCAGGCTCCCGAGCGAGTACGAGGACCTGCGCAAGACCGTCGAGGAGTTCGCGCGCGACGAGGTGGCCCCGGTCATCGGCGACTACTACGAGCGTTGCGAGTTCCCGTACCCGATCGTCGCGAAGATGGGGCAGATGGGCTTGCTGGGCCTGCCGTTCCCCGAGGAGCACGGCGGCATGGGCGGCGACTACTTCGCCCTGTGCATCACGCTCGAAGAACTCGCGCGCGTCGACTCGTCGGTCGCGATCACGGTGGAGGCGGCGACCTCGCTGGGCGCCATGCCCATCTACCGCTTCGGCACCGACGAGCAGAAGGCCGAGTGGCTGCCTTCGCTGACGTCCGGTGAGAAGCTCGGCGCGTTCGGCCTCACCGAACCGGGCTCCGGCTCCGACGCGGGTGCTTTGGCCACCACCGCACGCCTCGACGGCGACGAGTGGGTCATCAACGGCACCAAGGCGTTCATCACGAACTCCGGCACGGACATCACCGGCCTGGTGACGGTCGCCGCGGTCACGGGCACCCAGCCCGACGGCCGCAAAGAGATCTCCTCGATCATCGTCCCGTCCGGCACCCCGGGCTTCACGGTGTCGAAGAAGTACTCGAAGGTCGGCTGGAGCGCCTCGGACACCCGCGAACTGTCCTTCCAGGACTGCCGCGTGCCCGCCGCAAACCTGCTCGGCACCCGAGGCCGCGGTTTCGCCCAGTTCCTGCGCACGCTGGACGAGGGCCGCGTCGCGATCGCCGCGCTGTCGGTCGGCCTCGCCCAGGGCTGCGTGGACGAGTCGGTCCGCTACGCCCACGAGCGCGAGGCGTTCGGCGCGAAGATCGGCACGTACCAGGCGATCCAGTTCAAGATCGCCGAGATGGAGGCCCGCGTCCACACCGCACGGCTGGCCTACTACGAGGCCGCGTCCCGGATGCTGCGCGGCGAGCCGTTCAAGAAGCAGGCGGCCATCGCGAAGCTGGTGTCGTCCGAGGCGGCGATGGACAACGCCCGCGACGCCACGCAGATCTTCGGCGGCTACGGCTTCATGAACGAGTACCCGGTCGGCCGGTTCTACCGCGACGCGAAGATCCTGGAGATCGGCGAGGGCACCTCCGAGGTGCAGAAGATGCTGATCGCCCGCGAGCTCGGTCTCTAGTCCATTCCGGCTGAATAACTCCAAAGCACCAGTTCCAAACG
>NZ_JBIRVV010000037.1:0-15333 GCF_044387305.1 Lentzea sp. NPDC020367
TGCGGCCGAACTCGTGGAGTGACAGATCGGCCACTGCGAAGTCAATGCCGTTGCGGGTCTGCAACCGTTCCGCGGTCATCGCGAAGTCCTCCAAGGCACTTCAGAGAGGGTGTCGTCCGACCATACCGCCCGCTGATGCACCACTATGTCCCCCACGTTGGGTGAGGGAGGTCTCGGGTGTTGATTGCCGGCCCGGACACACGTGTCGTCGAGTTGCGCGTGCACGGCGTTCAAGGAACGACGCCGCAGACGCTCGTCGACGCCGTTGCGGCCGTGGACGTTGCGGGAGACGGGCTCGGGCGCATCGTGCGCCCGGCCGACAGACTCCGCAGGCCCGCGCCCGGACCGGTGCTGCAGACCGAAGGACGTCCGATACCTCGCGTGGTCGAGGGGTACCTGTGGGGCGGAATGACGTCCGGAGGTGTGGCCAAGGCCACGTGGGCGCTGCTCTTCCCGTTCAGCATCGCGAACGTCGCGCACTGGATGCTCCCTCCCGTCCCTGAGCGGAATCTGCCCGCCCACCTGCTCGGCATCGGTCTGCGGTCGTTGTTGCGGGTGTTCGCACTGCTGCTGACGGCGTTGCTGGTCGCGCAGATCTCCGTGGTCAGCCTGGACCTGCTCGCCGCCCAGTGTCTCCGGCCGGGTATTGCGTGTTTGACCAGCATTCCGACGGACGTGCGCACGTTCCCGTGGTTCCGGACGTTCCTGGGGCTGCTGCCGATCATCGTGGTGATCGCGGTGATGCGGCGCGTCTCGCACGTCGAGTGGCGGATCGAGCGCAAGGCGATCGCCGACGCCGAGGAGCAGGAGAAACAGCCCGCGTCCGGACTGCCCGGCGCGCACGTCGCGACCGACCCGGACACGCCGGCGTTGCGGTCGCTGCACGTCGTGGTGTCGCTCGCGGTGACGGCGCTGATCGCCCTGGGCGGCCCGTTGAAGCAGCTCACGGCCACCGGCGGCATGGGCGTGGCGATCACGGTGGCCTGGATCGTCTCCCTCGTGCTCATCGGTGTGTCCGTGCTCGGCGTACTGCTGTTGGACGACCCCACGGGCGGTGCGCCTCATCGCGGCGGACGGTGGCTGCGCGCGGCGTTGGGCCGTAAGCCGCGCCGGCTGCTGATGGTGTTCTCGGTGCTCTTGGTCCTGACGACGCTCGGATTGCAGGAGCAGCTGCCGTTGCGGGTGCCCGGCGCGGACGTGACCGTGCAGGTCGTGGCGTTGCTGATGGCGTTCGTGCTGGTGCTGTTCGGGCTGATGCTGGTTCCCGCCGCCCTGCTCGCGCGGGGCACCTGGAAGTCGTTGCCGCGCGAACTGCGGCCGTGGGCGGGCGGCTGGTTCTCCGCGCCGGTGCTGGCGATCGCCGGGCTGCTCGGCGGCGGTTTCGGCGCCGGCGTGGCGTTGCCGGTGCGCAAGGCTCTGGGCGACGAACTGAGGCTGCCGGCCGGCTACGAGTACATCACCCTGTTGTGGGGTGTGGCAGGCGCGTTGGCGCTGCTGAGCACGTTCGCGGTGGCGTCGTTCACCGGCGCCGTGCGGTGGCGGGCGTTCCGCAAGGGCAAGGTGTGGGCGCGCGAAGCGTCGTTGCTGCACTCCGGCCGGATGCGTGACCTTCGCACCGCGACGCGGGCGTGGTGGTGGGCGCGCTGGGAACGCAACCACGGCCATCACATGATTCTGATCATCGCGTCCGTGCTGTTCGTTGGTGCCGTGCTGGCTTCGGTGCTGCGCGTGCAGAACGTGCCGCTGGGCCCGTGGACGGTGTTCTCGGCTTTCGGCGTGTTCGTGCTCGGCTTGCTCGCCGTGTCACTGCTGCGTGCCGTGTATCTGGCCGCACGGCAACCGGAGTCCGGGCGACGGCTCGGGATCATCGCCGACATCGCCCAGTTCTGGCCGCGCGAAGCGCACCCGATCGTGCCGCCCTGCTACGCGCTCAAGGTCGTGCCGGAACTCGTCGCCCGCGTGCAGGACCACCTGCGCGACCCCGGCACCCGCGTCGTCCTCTGTGGACACTCGCAGGGCTCCCTGCTCGTCGCCGTCGCGGCAGCACGACTGCTGGAGGAACTGCCCGCGCACGACCGCGAACGGATCGGGCTGCTGACGGCAGGTTCGCAACTTCAGTGGGCTTACCCGCGGGCCTTCCCCGCCGTGGTGCCGCACGCGTCACTGGCCCGGCTGGCCGGCGGCCTGGACGGACGCTGGCGCGCGCTGTGCCGCGGCACGGACCCGTTGGGCGGCGCGGTGACGACGTGGCGGCGGCAGGTGTTCGACGGCATGCTGCTCGGCGTCGGCTACCGGGAGGACGGCTCGGAGGGCGCGCTGGCACCGGCGTTGCGCGGGCCCACCGGGGCGTTGGTGCTGGGCGGCGATCACTGGCTGCCGGACCCGCAGCGGGGGCCGTTCCCCGGACGGCGGTGGCGGTCGGGGGTGTCGGCGCACTCGGACTACACGTCGGACCCGGAGTGGGACCGGGCCGTGGCGATCGCGGCGGGGCTGTTGCAGGTGGACGCGCCGGAGTCGCCTTCGCTGCCGTTCGCGCGCAAGCCGGAAACTCGGTCGCGGGACGCGTTGGGCGGCTCCTAGTCTCCGGGTCGTGCACGTCTTCAAGGTGACCAAGTACGACCCGGCGCACTTCGGCGACCGCGGGTACTTCGGGCCTGAGGACGAGAAGAGCGACCACGGGCCGTTGGAAGCGGCCTATCTGAAAGCCGTCGAGGAGTTCGCGGCGGACACCGGCGTCACCGAGCTGACGATCCGCGAACCTGAGGTCGGCGGGTTCGTCAACTTCGGACTGGAACCGAACATCGAGGGGCACGGGCTGATCGGGCTGTTCCCGCCCGACCTGACCGGTTACCACGACGGGGCGCGGATTCCGCTGGCCACCGGTGTGGCGCTCGTGCGAGCGATGCTGCGGGACAACGGCGCCTGGTGCCGGCTGGAGGTGGACGAGAGGTTCTTCGTCCACATCGGCTACGACCAGTACATGTACATCGGCAGCTCCGAGCCGTGCGACGCCGCTGCTCGGGTGCGCGCGCTCGGCCTGTTCCCCGTGACGGTTCCTCGCTCGCCGTGGGGCTTCTCCGGCGTGGAACTCGAAGTCCCACGCCCGGCCGACGAGGCGTTCTGGGCAGAGGTGTCCGAGCTCGTGATCGCACGCGGCACCGTGCTGCTGCAGGAGATCCACGCCGGCAACGCATCACGCTGGCATCGTCTGCGGAGCTCTGACGTTCCCGCCCTCACGCTGCGAGCGCGCCTGGCGGTCTGGCCGGAACTGAACGACGACGTCGTCGGGGAACTCCGGACGCTGGATGAGCACGACAGTCCCTTCACACTCGTCTGGGAGGACCGGGACGGCGTGATCACCAGCCGCATCGCCCACGGCGAGGAGCGCCCCATGATCGCCGTCGAGCTGACTCAGGCGCGCGGCGCGATGGTGCTGTCCATCCTCGACGACGAAGATCCTCCGCTGCTTGAAGCGGTACTACCTGATGACGACGGCGTAGTTCGAGTGCGTAGGAGCGTGTGATCATGCTGACCGGAGACCTGGTCCGGCTGCGGCCCGTCGAGCCGGAGGACGCCGACGCGTTCCACCGCTGGCACAACGACGAAGAAGTCATGCGGTGGCTGCAGAGTTACTTCCACACCTCGCTGGCGTCGACGCGCAAACGCTTCGGCGACCGCCAGGAGAACTCGTACGAGAAGGTCACCTTCTGCATCGAGACGCTGAAGGACGGCAAGCTCATCGGCGTCGTCGTGCTGCGCGACGCGGATCCGATCAACGCGCGGGCCGAGGTCGACATCTACATCGGCGAGAAGGACCACTGGGGTGGCGGCTACGGCACCGATGCGTTGCGCACGGCGTGCCGGTACGGGTTCGACACGATGCGGCTGCACTCGATCGAACTTGGTGTCGTGGAGGCGAACGCCCGCGCGATCCGGTCCTACGAGAAGGTCGGTTTCCAGGTCGACGGGCGGTACCGGCAGGCGTTCTTCCGCGACGGCGAGTGGCACGACTGTCTGCTGATGTGCGTGCTCGAGGACGAACTCAAGTGAGTGCCGGCGCGAGGTGGCCGATCGCCTCGCGCAGGTGATCTTCCACTGACGCCGTCGGCACCACGACGAGTCCGGACGGGCGCACGTCCACCCACCGTTGCACCGCGAGGCGTGCGGCGGCGGACACCGCGGCTGCCAGCACCTCCGCGCCCACGGGGTCCTTGCCCAGGCGTTCGGCGATGACGGTGGCGATCGGCGGTTCCATGGTCGCCACCGAGTCGAGGTACGCCTCGCGCAGGGCCGGTGTCGAGGTGATCAGGGCCAGGGCCTCGGTCGGCGGTTCGCGGTACTGCTCGGCGAACGCGGCGATGATCGAGTCGACCAGCGGTTCGGACGTAGGCCGCGAACGCAGTGCTTCCGCTACCTGGAGGGCGCGCGAGGCCGTGATGCCGGCGACGATCGCGTGCTCGCGGCTGGCGAAGTAGTTGTTGTAGGTGCGCGGCGAGACGTTCGCCGCTTCGGCGATCTCGTCGACACGCACCTCGTCCACGCCCTTCTCCAGGGCGAGGCGCAGTGCGGCGGCCGACAACGCCGCTCGGGTCTCGGTCTTCTTGCGCTCGCGCAGTCCCACGCCGGTCACTCTAGAGACCGGTTGCAACACGATCACTACCGATTGACTTTCGATAGATCACTACCGATACTCGATCCATGATTGCTGAACGTTGGGCGGTGACAGCCCTCCGGGTGTTCCTGGTGGCGTTGTTCGGGATCCTCGTCGTCCTGGAGACGTTGTCGATCCCCGGCTCGTACGCGTACATGGCGCAGCAGAACCCCGCGGAGGCCCACCTGAGGTGGCCTTCGACGATCGTGTCCGTGTTCTGGGTCGTGTGCGTGCAGGTGGTCATCGTCGCCACCTGGAAGCTGCTCACGTTGGTGCGCAAGGACCTGATCTTCACCGAGGCCGCGATCAAGTGGGTCAACGTGATGGTGTGGGCGATCGCGGCGGCGTGGGTCGTACTGGTGGGGGTGTTCATCTGGGTCGGCGTCAACGCCGACGACCCCGGCGTGATCGTGTTGTTCTTCCTGTTCACGTCGGCGGTGTCCGTGGTGGGGCTCGTGCTCGTCGTGATGCGGGCGCTGCTGCAGCGAGCCACTACGCTGCGCGCCGACATGGAAGCGGTGATCTGATGGCCATCGTCGTGCGCATCGACGTCGAGCTGGCCAAGCGCAAGATGAGCGTCGGCGAGTTCGCGGAGAAGGTCGGGCTGACCCCCGCCAACGTCGCGGTGCTGAAGAACGGGCGCGCGAAAGCCGTGCGGTTCAGCACCTTGGAGGCCATGTGCCGGGTGCTGGAGTGCCAGCCGGGCGATCTCCTCGAGTTCGTGGACGACGAGGAGTCCGCCTAGCCCAGCCGTTTCGCCAGTCGGTCGGCGGCCTCCAGCCGCCCCGACTCGGCGAGCAGGCCCACCGGCGCCAGCACGTAGTCGCGGTCGACGGTGATCTCCGCGGTCCGCAGCACGGGCCGCAGCACCGGGTCGCCCCGCAACGCCTCGACGATCGGTTCGATGTCGGGCGTGTGCCGGAAAACGCCGCCCGACAACACCAGCAGACCCGCGCCGTGCGGGCCGAGCTGACCGTCGACCTGCCGGAGATGCCTGCGCACAGCCAGAATCGCCGCGAACGACGCCAGCTTCACGTCGACGGCCAGGTCTTCCGCGAGCCAGTCGACGTGCTCGGCGCGGTACTTCGCCTCTGCTGTCAGGTCCTCGGTCGTCAGACGTTCCGCGAGAGCTTCCTTGACCACGCCCGGCGCGGACCAGCGCATGCCGAGATCGCCTTCGACGGTGCGGCGGTCCGGCGGCAGCGCGACCGTCCTCTCCAGACCTTCACTGTCCACAGTCGACACCGCCGAGTAGACGTCCGTGGTCGCGCCGCCGACGTCCACCACGAGCACGGCGCCTTCGCGGTCCTGTGCCGCGAGCCGGGAAACGCCTGCCAGCACGGCATCCGGCGTCACGGCCCGCACGAGCTGACGGAACCGCGGCCCGCGCGACAGGCCCTTGCCGCCGATCACGTGCTGGAGGAACGCCTCGCGGATCGCTCGACGGGCCGGTTCCGGGGCGAGCTGACCGACGTCCGGCAGCACGTTCGGGCAGGCCACCACGGTGCGTTTCGCCAGCAGCTCCAACGCTTCCGGCTGCGCCTCGACGTTGCCCGCCAGCACGATCGGCACGGCCACGCGGGCGAGCTTCGCCGCGTTGTGCAGCAGGACCGACCGGTCGCCGCCGTCCGTGCCGCCGACCAGCAGGATCAGGTCCGGTGTCGTGGCACGGAGGGCTTTCACGTCGACCGGGCCCGCACTGACGTGCACGATCTTGGCGCCCGCGGACAACGCCACCCGGTAGCCCGCCTCGGCGCTCACCACCCGTTCCTGGCCGACGACGGCAAGTCGGAGACCGCCACCGGCCGACGAGCACGCGAGGATCTCGCCGTCACCGACCTCGGAACGCAGCGCGTCGATGCCGCGCAGCACCTCCGGCGGCGTGGTCGGGTGCTGCCCGGTCCGGACCAGCTCGCCCTCGGGGGTGACGAGAGCGGCCTTGGTCCAGGTGGAACCGACGTCGAGACACAGGATCACGGGGTTAGCTTGCCATCATGAAGCTCACGCCCAAGGTGATCCTCGAAGGCACGCGGCTGACCGGCAAGACGGATCTGGCCTTCGCGTTGAACGAGCACCCCCGTCTCGTCGGGCATCGCCGGTACCGCTACCACTCGCCGTTGATCTCGGCGGAGTGGAGCGGGTTCAGCAACGAACCGTGGGGACGTGGGCTGATCGACTTCGCACCGGACGAGACCGCGCAGGCGATGGAGACCTACGAGACGTGGGTGCGGATGTTCGAACTGCAGCGCTACTACTCGTGGATCGTCGACCGCTTCCACCTGTCCACGCTGGCATACCAGGCACGACAGGGCCGCGAGTTCGACTTCGACTGGCTCGAGGAACGGCTGAAGCCGCTCAACTTCGCGATCGTGCTCTGCACACGGCCCGAGGACACGTTCGAGGAAGCACGGGAGGAACGGCTGAAGATCAGCGCGAACCCGAAGCAGTACGTCTCGCTGGAGCCGTTCGTCGAGGAACAGCGGCAACTCCGCGAGCTCGCGGCGAAGTCGACCCTGCCCGTGCTGGAGCTGGACGTGACGCGGCAGGGCCCGGACGACGTGGCCGAGTGGCTCGACGAACGAGGCCTGCTGACGCTCTAGTCGTCGGCTTTCTCGTGCACGGTCTGCATGAACGACCCCAGCTGCGCGAGCTGGTCCGGCGTGAACAGGTCGATCAGGTACTCGCGAACCGTCGTGACGTGACCGGGTGCGGCGGTGCGCAGCAGGTCCTTGCCGACGTCGGTGAGCACGGCGAGGATGCCGCGCTCGTCGGACTCGTGCGGTTCACGCCGCACGAGTCCCGACTTCTCCAGCTTGCCGATCTGGTAGGTCAACGAGCTCTTCGACACCACGACCCTGCGCGCCAGTTCGGTCATGCGCATGCGGTTGCCCGGCTGTTCGGACAGCACGACCAGCACGTTGTACTGCGCGTGCGAGAGGCCCGCGTCGCGCTGCAACTGCTGTTCGATCTGCCTCTCGAGGAGGTGGTACGCCTGGACGAAGTGATGCCAGGCGCTGCCTTCCTCCTCGGAGAGCCACCGCGCGTTTCCCATGGTGGGCAGGTTAGTTGGTGACGAGCTACTTGCCTGCCTTGTCACTCTGCTTGCCCAGTACCGAGTTGCGTCGGCTGTAGGCGAAGTAGACGACGACACCGAGCGCCATCCAGATGATGAACCGGATCCAGGTGAGCGCGGTCAGGTTCAGCATCAGCCACAGGCAGGCGAGAATCGCGAGGATCGGCACCAGCGGCACGAGTGGCACGCGGAAGCCGCGCGACAGGTCCGGCCGCGTCTTGCGCAGCACCAGCACGCCGCCGGAGACGAGGATGAACGCGAACAGCGTGCCGACGTTCACCATCTCTTCGAGCTTGCCCGCCGGGAAGAAGCCCGCCGCGATCGCGACCAGCGTGCCGACGATGATCGTGATGCGCGTCGGCGTGCCGTGGCTGCCGGTCTTCGCGAGCTTGCGCGGCAGCAGTCCGTCGCGCGACATCGCGAACAGCACGCGGCTCTGGCCGAGCATCAGCACCATGACGACGGTGGTCAGACCGGCGAGCGCGCCGACCGAGATCACCGTGGCCGCCCAGTCGACCCCGTTGTCCGAGAACGCACTCGCGAGCGTCGCGCGCGTGCCGTCCGGCTGCGTCGCGAGCTTCGTGTACGGCACCATGCCGGTGATCACCAGCGTGACGGCGACGTAGAGCACCGTGACGATCGCGAGCGAGCCGAGGATGCCGCGCGGCACGGCCTTCTGCGGGTTCTTCGTCTCCTCCGCCGTGGTCGCCACGACGTCGAAACCGATGAACGCGAAGAAGACGATCGAGGCCGCGGCCAGCATGCCGAGCACGCCGTAGGTGCTGCCCGAGTAGCCGGTGATCAGCGAGAACAGCGACTGCTCGATGCCCGTGTGCACCGCGGGGCCACCTTCGGCCGCCGGCGGGATGAACGGGCTGTAGTTCTCGGCCTTGATGTACCCGATGCCGAGCACGATCACCAGCAGCACCACGGCGACCTTGATGGCCGTGATGACCGCGCTGACCCGCGAGCTCAGCTTCGTGCCGACGACCAGCAGGGTCGTGATCACCGCGACGAGCAGCACGGCGCCCCAGTCGAACTTGAGGCCGTCACCCACCTCGGTCTTCACGTCGATGCCCATGAGGCCGAGCGTCGTCTGCAGGTAGGCCGACCAGCCCTTGGCGACCGCGGCCGACCCGACCGCGAACTCCAGCACCAGGTCCCACCCGATGATCCACGCGGCGAACTCGCCGAACGTCGCGTAGGAGAAGGTGTACGCGCTACCCGCGACCGGCACCGTCGAGGCGAACTCGGCGTAGCACAACGCGGCCAGCGCACAGGCGATCGCCGCCAGCACGAACGACAGCGAGACCGACGGTCCCGCGATGTTGCCCGCAGTGCTCGCGGTGAGCGTGAAGATGCCGGCGCCGATGACGACCGCGACGCCGAAGACCGTGAGGTCCCAGGCCGACAGGTCCTTGCGGAGCTTGGTGTCCGGCTCGTCCGTGTCCGATATCGACTGCTCGATCGACTTCGTGCGCCACAACCCGTTCCCCGGCACGGTGCATACCTCCTTGATGGATCCCCGATTCGGCCCACCCTAGAGGTATCCACGACCTGGGACCCCTATAGCTCGTTTCATATGGCAAACGGGGCGTTTCGCACTCACGTGGAGTGCGAAACGCCCCGCTCGGCCGAAATCAGGAGCTGGTGACCGTCGACCGGTCCAGGTCCGGCTCCAAGTAGATCAACCGGGCGTGCGGCACCTTGTTGCGCACCCGCTGCTCCGCGTCGTTGATCGCCTGCGCCACCTCGTCGAGCGGCAGCTGCGGCTCCAGCGCGATCTTCGCCGCGACGAGCAGCTCCTCCGGCCCGATGTACTGCGTCTTGATGTGGATGACGCGCTGCACCTTGCCGGCGGCCAGCTCGTCGATGATCACGTCGAGGTCCTTGTCGGACGCACCCTCACCGATCAGCAGCGACTTCATCTCGATGATCAGGATCACGGCGATGATGCCCAGCAGCACACCGATGGCGACGGTGCCGAGCGCGTCGAACACCGGGTTGCCGGTGATCGTCGAGAGGCCGACGCCGAGCAGGGCCAGGACCAGACCGATCAGGGCGCCCGCGTCCTCCAGCAGCACGACCGGGAGTTCCGGGGTGCGCGAGTTGCGGATGAAGCCCCACCAGGTGGCGTCGCCCTTGATGAGCCTCGACTCCTTGATGGCCGTCATGAAGCTGTAGGTCTCGAGACCGATGGCCACCACGAGGATCGCGACGGCGACGAGCGGGCTGGACAGCTCCTCGGGCGCCTGCAGCTTGTGGATGCCCTCGTACAGCGCGAAGACCGAGCCGAGCGTGAAGAGCATCAGCGCGACCACGAACGACCAGAAGTACCTGTCCCGGCCGAAGCCGAACGGGTGCAGCTTGGTCGCCCTGCGCTGTGCCGTCTTCTGGCCGAGCAGCAGCAGGCCCTGGTTCGACGTGTCGGCCACGGAGTGCACCGACTCGGCGAGCATCGACGACGAGCCGGTGATCAGGAATCCGATGAACTTGGCCACCGCGATTCCTGCGTTTGCCACCAACGCCGCGACGATGGCCTTGGTTCCGCCCCCTGCTGACACGCCTGTCTCCTTGCTGATAACCAGTCCTGGCCAGAAAGCTGTCTGCTTTGTCCGGTCGTGAACCTTAGTCTGTTCCGGCCGTGGCGCGGAAAAGTTCAGCGGATTCAACACCATCCGGGCGCACGAGCACGGCCGGGTCGGACGCGGGCAGCCACACGGACTCACCGCGCCTCAGCTTCAGCTCGTCGCCTCTGGCGTTCGTGAGTACCACGGAACCCTCGGTGCAAATCATGATCTGCGGGCCCTCGTGGTTGATCCGCGTCTCGCCGGCCAGGTCCAACCTGGACAGTTCGAACTCGGGCGCGGGCGTGCGATAGACGCGGACGCCGGGCTGGATCTCCTCGCCCAGCAGCACTTCCATGTCACCGCACGTGAAGTCGAGCACGCGCAGCAGTTCGGGCACGTCGACGTGCTTGGGCGTGAGGCCGCAGCGCAGGACGTTGTCCGAGTTCGCGAGGATCTCGATGCCCGTTCCGCGCAGGTACGCGTGCAGGTTGCCGGCGGGCAGGTGGATCGCCTCGCCCGGCTGCAGCACGATGCGGTTCAGCAGCAACGCCGCGAGCACGCCCGCGTCGCCGGGGTAGGACTCGCCCAGCTCCAGGATCGTGCGGCACTCCAGGTCGAACTCGCCGTGCTCCTTCACGTGCAGCACGCACGCGTCGAGAACCTGGGGCAGCAACGTGCTCAACGACGTCTGCGGCAACGTGATCAGCATCGTGAACAACGCGCGCAGGCCCGAGGAGTCCGGCTGCGCGACCAGCATCTCGGTGTACGGGGACAGCGCGGGCGCGTCCAGGGTGCGCAGCAACGAGACCGTCCGCGACGGCTCGCGGAAACCGGCCAGCGCGTGGAACTCGGTCAGCGCGCAGATCAGCTCCGGCTTCGCGGCCGGGTCCTTGTAGTTGCGGACCGGGGAGTCGAGCGGCACGAGGCGCTTCTCCTCGGCCGCGAAGCCCTCCGCCGCCTGGGCGGCCGACGGGTGCGCCTGCAGGCTCAGCGCCTCGTCCGCGGCGAGCACCTTGAGCAGGAACGGAAGCCTGCTGCCCCACCGCTCGGCGACGCGCGTGCCGAGCTGGCCGTCCGGGTCGGACGCCAGCAGGCCGAGCAGCGAGCGCTCGGTGCCGTCCGCGCCGACCACGCGGGACGGGTCGCCGGGGTGGGCGCCCATCCACAGTTCGGCCTCGGGATGGGGTGCGGGCACCTCCTTCCCGAGCAGCTCGGCGATGGCCGTGCGTGAACCCCACGCGTACGGCCTTACCGCGTTGTGCAGCAGGTCCACTTCTCAGTCAGCTCCCATATCAGTACGGGTTGCCGCCGAGAGTTCCGGCGGCGAGCCCGAGGTACAGCGCGGCCAGTTCGAAGCGGAGCGCGAGCAGTGCGGCGCTGACCGCGTCGCCTCCCGCCACCTCGACGGCCGGCTCCAGCACGTCGGCTCCCGGCAGGGCGTCCTCGGCGGCGTGCCGAACAGCATCTGCCACCGGGCCCTGGCGCACAGCCAGCAACAACACGCGCACGAGTCCGCTGCCCGGTTCGTCGTCCGGGTCGGCGAAGAGGTCTGCACCCGAGGTTCCCTGCACCGCGCGGCGGTGCAGCACCGGGCGGGTCAGCGCCTGTGGATACCCGGCGACGTCGCAGGCCACACCGGCGAACGCCGCCAGCACGCCCGCGCCGTGCATGCCGACCGACGTGGCGACCTCGTCGAGGCCCCACAGCAGCGGCGTGCGGTCGGCGACGCGCAACGCGAGCGACTTCGCCGGGTTCACGAACGACTCGTGCATCGGGTGGTCGCGCTCGGCCTCCCGGTCGAGCTCGTCCGCGATCAGTTCGACGTCGACCTTGAGCAGGCCGAGAGCGTGCAGCACCAGCAGCCACGCGGCGAGCGCGCGGGGGAAGCTGAAGCCGGGCGGCACGTCGATGCGGGGCGGCAGCAGCACCGCCCTGCCCGCGGCGGCCGCGGCGATCGGACCGGAGTCCGGCGCCGTCAGCAACGTCCGGGCGCCCCTGCGGACGGCCCGGTCGATCGACTCGGCGAGCACCCGGTCACCGGGGTCCTCGGTGTGCGCGAGCACTACGTCGAGAGCGCCGACCCAGGGCGGCACCTCGTCGGCGAGCACGACCGGCACCGAGCAGCCGGAACCGAGCAACGCCATGACGACGTTGGCAACGGTGACCGAGTGGCCGGGCCGGGTGACGAGCACGACCGCGCGCGGGCGTTCGGAGAAGATCCGCTCCAGCCCCGCCTCGGCCGCGGCCTCAGCGGTGGAACGGACCTGTGCTCCCGCCCGCGCGGCAGCACGCAGCCAGCCGCCCGTGTCGGCGTCGGCGAGGCGGCTCGGGTCGTCGAGCAGCGTGTCGTCGAGCACCTGATCACACAGCCGACGGCGGCTCGACCGCCTCGTCCAGCAGGAGCACCGGGATGCCGTCGCGAACCGGGAACGAACGGCCGCACGCGGTGCACGTGAGGAAGTCCGCTTCCGGGTCGGAGGGCGTCCCGACCTGCAAGGGCGCGTGCTCGGGGCACGGGCAGGCGAGAATTTCCAGCAACTGCTCTTCGAGCTTGACGGCCACGGTGTTCTCCTCAGGCCCGCACGATCGCGAGGACCTCGTCGCTGAGCGCGGCGACGGCCTCGGGGGTGGCGGCTTCGACGTTCAGGCGCAGCAGCGGCTCGGTGTTCGAGGCCCGCAGGTTGAACCACGACCCGTCCGCCAGCTGCACGGTGAGACCGTCCAGCTCGTCGATCGTGACGCCGTCCTTGGATCCGTACGCGTCCTTGATCGCGGCGATCCGCCCGGCCTGGTCGGTGACCGTCGAGTTGATCTCACCGGAGGCGGCGTAGCGGTTGTAGACCTCGGTCAGCGTGGACAGAGGACCGGCCTGCTCACCCAGCGCGGCCAGCACGTGCAGCGCGGCCAGCATGCCGGTGTCCGCACGCCAGAAGTCGCGGAAGTAGTAGTGCGCGGAGTGCTCGCCACCGAAGATGGCGCCGGTCCTGGCCATCTCCTCCTTGATGAACGAGTGGCCGACGCGCGTGCGCACGGGCTTGCCACCGTGCTCGGTGACGATCTCCGGCACGGCGTGCGAGGTGATCAGGTTGTGGATGATCGTGCCGCCGGGGTCCTTGGCCAGCTCGCGCACGGCCACCAGCGCCGTGATCGCGGACGGGCTCACCGGGTCGCCGTTCTCGTCCACGACGAAGCAGCGGTCCGCGTCGCCGTCGAACGCGACACCGGCGTCGGCACCCTCGGCCTTGGTGCGGGCCTGCAGGTCGACGATGTTCTTGGGGTCGAGCGGGTTCGCCTCGTGGTTCGGGAAGCTGCCGTCGAGCTCGAAGTACATGGGGATGACCTCGATGGGCAGGCCCTCGAAGACCTGCGGCACCGTGTAGCCGCCCATGCCGTTGCCCGCGTCCACCACGATCTTGAGCGGGCGGATGTCCTTCAGGTCGACCAGGGCGTTGAGGTACGCCGCGTAGTCGACGAGCATGTTGCGCTCCTCGAACGTGCCCGGCTCGACACCCTCTGCGTCCGGGACCTGGTTCTCGGCGTCCTGGCGGATCTGCCCGAGACCGGTGTCCTGCCCGACCGGCGAGGCGCCGGCGCGGCACATCTTGATGCCGTTGTACTGCGCCGGGTTGTGGCTCGCGGTGAACATGGCGCCGGGCAGGTCGAGCTTGCCGGACGCGAAGTAGAGCATGTCCGTGCTGGCCAGGCCGATGCTGATGACGTTCACGCCCTGCGCCTGCGCACCTTCGGCGAAGGCACGCGACAGCCCGGGCGAGGAGTCGCGCATGTCGTGACCGATGACGATCGTCGGTCCACCGACCAGGCGCGCGAAGGCGGCGCCGAAGTCGCGGACCAAGCCGGCGTCCAGCTGCTCGCCGACCACCCCACGGATGTCGTACGCCTTGACGATGCCGGACAGGTCACGCACGCCGCACACTCCCGAAACTCGCTCTTGACGGCCACTGCCAGGGCAGCCTACCGGCGAGAAGATTAGTGGTGCGTGTGGTCGTTCAGTCCTCGTGCGGATCAGGCAATACCCGCAGGTGACCACGCCTGTGCGAGCCCGCGGACACGTCGGGCAGCTTCGGGCTCACATCAGCACGCCCAGCCTCCCTCACCGCCTCGGCCAACGCCGTCAGGTCGTCCACAGTCGGCTCGGGCGCCGCGAACTCACCCTGGTGCCTCACGACCTCCCAACCCCGCGGCGCAGTGAGCCGCAAGGCGTGCTCCTCGCACAGGTCGTAGCTGTGCGGTTCGGAGTACGTGGCAAGCGGCCCGACGACCGCGGTGGAGTCCGCATAGGCGTAGGTGAGCGTGGCGACAGCCGGGTTAGCACACCCGGTTCGCGAGCACCGTCTCACGCTCCGCACGATCGGGGACGATAGCGCGTCCACGCGAGGCTGTGTGTGAGGCACGCTGTGTTTAGTCGTCAGGGGTAGCAACTAGGCTGCTGGGTTGTGGTGATGGCACGGGGTTCACAGCGGCAGAATTCGCCGCGCCGACGCAACCGCGACCGGCACGGCCGAGGCCTGCGCGGCCCGCTCTACCCGGCCACGCTCCCAGCGGCCCGCTCCCGGGCAGAACGCTTCGACGCGCTGGTCATAGAGGCACTGGAGCCCATCGAGGCCCGCTGGCGAACCGAACTGACCCAGCTGGACGTGGCAGTCGACGACGTCCCGGACGTCCAGGTAGAAGGCGAAGACGGCGTGGTGGAGGACGGCAACGTCCCCTTGGCCCGCCTGCTCCCGCCAGGCTCGGACAACCGTGCCCGGATCGTTCTCTACCGCCGCCCTCTGGAAGCACGGGCAAAGGACGGCGCCGACCTGTCCGACCTGGTGCACGACGTGCTGGTGGAGCAGGTGGCGAACTACCTGGGCCTGGACCCGGACGTGGTGGACGAGGGCTGAGACCCCTCTCACACACAGGGGCCGCCTGATCGAACGCGAAGCCGAAGGCGAGCCGTCCTTACCGTGCGGTCTGGGTGGGGTGGCTTCGTCACGAGTCGTGCCATAGCTCTTGCTGCAGCCAGGAAGGGATGTCAA
>NZ_JBIRVV010000038.1:0-12582 GCF_044387305.1 Lentzea sp. NPDC020367
GGGGTGAGGTCAAGTCGACGAAAAGCGTGTCGACTTGACCTCACCCCTCAGGTGCAGCAAGAGCTGTGGCGCGACTCGTGACGGGACCCACCGCCCAGCCCGTTTGCTAAGGACGGCTCGCCTTCGGCTTCGCGGGTGGATGGGCGTGGGCGGCTAGAGGTGTTCTTTGCTCAGCTTGTGCCATAGGGCCGGGAGTGCTGCCTCTGTTTTGTGTGCCAGCTCTACCTCCTGGCCGTAGAGGAGGCCGAAGGTGAAGCCGTTCTCGTCTCCCCTGCCCAGCTCCAGTAGGACTGGGCGTGCGACCACTGAGTCCTGGTGGTCGCCCAGGAGGGTTTGGACGTCCTTTGCTCGCTTGCGTAGGGCCTTGGCGTGTTTGCCTAGCGCGGGTTCGGCTACTTCTGCTGAGTAGCGGAGGCGTTTGGCTGCCTTGCGGGCCTCGTGCAGGGGTTCGTCGCTGTCGTTGACCTTCAGGGCTTCCTCTACGCGGACGTCCAGGCGGTGGCGGGCCTTTTCCACCAGGCGGGGGAGGACTTCCTTTGCCTTGCCTGCCGCCAGCGGGGTTAGCGGGGGTGCGGTTAGGAGCGAGTCGATGGTGTTGAGGAGGGTGAAGTAGCGCTCGCTGTCCAGGGCCGCTACGGAGTCCTTGTGCGCCTTCGCTTCCAGTGGGGCGAAGTAGCGGGTCATGCGGGCCGCGACGTCGCCCAGGGCCTGTTCTGGTGGGAGGGCGTGGAGGGCGTTTTCGAAGCGCATGCGGAGTACTTCCAGGTCCCGTGAGGTTCCCAGGACTGTGGCCAGCCACTTGAGTTCGTCGGTGAGGGTGCGGGTTTGGTCTCGGTCGACGATCTTGCCGAAGGCTTGTAGGGCTGAGCGCATTCGGCGGGTGGCCACTCGTAGTTGGTGGACCGCGTCGTCCTCGTTGCGGCGGACTCGGGGGTCCTGGTTTTGGAGTGCGGCGCGTTGGTCGTACAGGTAGGCGAGCAGGACGTCGCCTGCTGTTGGTTTCTTGCCCAGGGTGGGGCCCTGGTCTCGCTTTACGCCGATCACCTGGGAGAGCTTGGACTTTGAGGACGACGGGACTATGCCTGCGTCGCCCAGGTGGCGTTCGACCGTGTCTAGGAGTTTGCGGTCGCCGCTTTCGCCCAGCTCGACCTCGATCTCGCGCCATGACGTCGTTGTGGTTGAGGAGCCCATGGTTTGGGCGGTGACTACGTCGTCGACCACCTCGGCGAGCATGTCGCCGGTGTTGTTGGTCAGTTGCCAGCGGCGGCGGTTGGTGCGGATTTCTGCCACTGGGGTGAGGGTTTGGCCTCTGGTGTGGGCTCGGACCAAGGACGAGAGGTCCTTTGGCGGCCTCTTCACCGCTTTGCCCAGGGGGACTCGGAGTTCTTGCCTCGAGTCTTCGCCTGCCGGGAGTTTGAGGTGCCAGCCCTCGTCGTTGCCGCCCACGCGCCTGCGCAGGGTCACGCCGGCGCGGGCCAGGCGGTAGTCGTCGGTGTCGAAGTAGGTGGCTTCGAGGTCGAACTCTTCCGGGCCGGTCGCCACGCCGGTGATCTCTGTGAGGTCCGGCAGACTCGCGTCCGATGGTGCCTCGTACTTGCGTTCGGTCTCAGTAACGGAGGTCGCCATTTTCTATTAATACCTCGTTTTGTCCGGGTTCACCCAGTGTTGTGACGGTGCGTGAGGGTGGCTGCCACGGCCGGGCGGAACCGCTCCTCTAATGCGTGTATTCGTTGGGTACCCGCTGTTGCGCGTCCTCGGTGTCCGGTTCGCTGGTCGCGTGCCCACGGAGAAGGAACGGCTTGACGTGGTCGAGCCGCAGGTCGCCACGTTGATCAGTCATGTCGGTCAGCTGTCCGCGGAACTGGAGCGCGTGACGGCTCGGTTGACTGTGCTGGAGCGGCGGTTGTCCGGTGCCGGCGACGGGCCGCTCGTCGATCTTGACGCGGTCGCGGGGGAGATCGAGCCGCTGGTCGAGGCGTTGCGGAAGGCGTGGGACGCCGAGCAGGAGATCCTCGCCGATCCGGCGCGGGTCGATCTCAGGGCCGAGGTGCTGGAGTTCGACGGGCTCAAGGCTCGGCGGGACGAGGCCCGGTCCAAACTGGACGGTGGGCGGGTGCCGCGGTTCGAGCGGGACGCGTTGTCGCACGAGGTTCGCCAGATGGAATGGCTGATCAACGCGAACGAGGCCAGTGCGCAGCGGGCGGCCGAGCGGCTGGAGGCCGACGAGGACGCCGTGGGGGAGGAGTGGCGCACCGAGGCCGTGCTGGCCGGGGACAAGGCTCGCGGCGAGATCAAGGACGCGGCCGAGAGGCGCATCTCCGAGGCGCTCGGGCAGTACGCGCGCATGCCCGTGTGGTTCCGGGTCGGGCTGGGCGAGATTCCCACGCCGGACCCGTCGTTCTGGCTCGAGTCGGCGATCGCGGTGCTCGCGTACCGGCTGGAGTACGGCGTCACGGACGCGGTCACGCCGCTCGGTGCGCCGCCGTCCGCCGCGTCCGGCAGTGAGAACTGGGTTCGCCGCACGAACGTCTACGCGGACATCATCGACCGGCTCACGACGTTGGCCGCGACCTTCCGCCTGCAGTAGCCTGTTCTGCAACCGACGGGTTGCAGAAGGGGTGTGCTGGTGAGTCAGGTCGACGACGTGCTGGCCGCGCTCGCGGATCCGATGCGACGGCGGGTGCTCGACCTCGTGGCGGCCAAGGGGCCCGTGTCGGCGTCGACGCTCGCCGGTGAGTTGCCGGTGAGCCGTCAGGCCATCGTGAAGCACCTGGTCGTGCTGGAGAAGGCCGAGCTGGTGGCGTCTGTGCGCGCGGGCCGGGAGAACAACTTCTCCGTCCGGTCCGGCGCGCTCGACGCCACCGCCACGTGGATGTCCTCACTCGCCTCCCAGTGGGACCAGCGACTGGCCGAGATCAAGAAGCTCGCCGAAAGCTGAACTTGCCGCCGACCATGGTGGCGAGCACCGGGATCTCCGCGATCGCGTCGCTCGTGCGCGGGTCGTCGCCGAGCACCACGAGGTCCGCGAGTTTGCCTGGAGTGAGGCTGCCCAGTGAGTCCTCTTTGTGGCACGCGTAGGCGCTGCCGAGCGTGTACGCGTAGATCGCCTCCTCGACGGTGATCGCCTCGGCCGGTCCGATCGCGCGGCCGCTGGACGACCGCCGGCGCACCATGAACTCGATGGCGCGCAACGGGGCTCCGTCCGCGACCGGGCGGTCCGAGCTGCCCGCGACGGTGATGCCGTGGTCCAGGAACGAGCGGCCGCGGTACATCCACGGTGCCCGCTTCTCGCCCATGATCTCGCTGTAGTCATCACCGTAGGACCACAAGAACGTTGGTTGGATGACGGGGACCATGCCGAGGGCCGAGATTCGGGCGAGTTGTTCCGGGCGGACGAGGCCGCAGTGTTCGATTCGGTGCCTGGCGTCGGGGCGGGGGCGTTGGCGTTGCGCTTCTTGGACCGCGTCCAAGGTGAAGTCGATTGCTCGGTCACCGATCGCGTGAATCGCCAGCTGCCAGCCGGCGTGGTGGCCGTCGATGATCGCCGCCCGCATGAACTCCTCGGACTCGGCGAGCCGGCCCGAGCTGTCGCTGCCTTGGTACGGCTCGGACAACGCGGCCGTGCGCGCCATCATGCCGCCGTCGGTCCACAGTTTCAGGGCGCCCAACGACAGCATGTCGCTGCCGAAACCGGTGTGCAGGCCCAGGTCGATCGCGCGGGGGATTCTGTCGTTCTGGTCGGCGGCGACGTCGTGCAGGACGTGGGCGGACACCATCAGCTGCACGCGGATCGGGAGCTGGGCGCGTTGGTACGCGGCTGCTTCTACTGGGCTGCTGGCGATCAGGCCCGCGCCGATGCCCGCCTCCGCGCACGTCGTGACGCCCTCGGACAGCACTTGCTGGGCGCTCGTGTGCAGTTCGGCGGTGATCTCGTCGAGTGAGTACGGCAGTCGCAACGTCCGCGCGGCCAGCTGTTCGTTCTCGGTCAGCCAGCCGTCGCTGGTGATCTCCGGGAGTTGCTTGAGCACCAACGAGTTCACGACGCACGCGTGACCGGACAGGTCGGCGACGTACACCGGCCTGCCGTCGCTGATCCGGTCGAGGTCCAGCGCGGTGAGCGGGCGGTCCATGATCCGGCGGTCGTAGCCGGACGCCTCGATCCAGCCCGTGCCGGGCGCGGTGGTGAGGCGGTCGAGGATCTGGGCGACCGTGGTCAGGCCGGTGATGTCGGTGGTGCGGCGGCCGTTCCACGCGAGGTGCGTGTGGGCGTCGATGAAACCGGGCAGCACCACGGCGTTGCCGAGGTCGACGGTCTCGGCCGCGGGCAGGTCCTCGACCTGCTCGTCCAGCCCGGCGATGCGGCCCTGCCAGATGCCGATCGTGTGCGCGGCGGGGCGTGCCGGGTCCATCGTGATGGCCCGGCAGCCCGTCAGCTTGAGATCGAGTTTCACGCGGTCGCGAGGACCGGCACTGGGGTGTTGGTCAGCACGGACGCCAGGATCTCACCCGAGCGCACCGCGACGTTGGACAGGAGCGACGACGTGATGCCGTGCGAGTGCTCGGTGCCGCCCTGCAGGTAGACGCCGCCACGCAAGGACGTCTGCACGCGGTAGTCGCGGCCGACGACCAGACGGCCGGCCTCGTCCCGTGCGCAGGTCTCGTTCAGCGAACCGAGGACCGGCGCCGCCTCGCCGTAACCCGTCGCGAGCAGCACGAGGTCGGTGTCGAGGAACTCCTGCTCGCCGGTGACGAGCGACTGGATCACCGCACGCGCGCCGTCCGCGGACTCCTCGACCGCGACGAGCCGGGTCATCTTCATCATCTTCAGGCGCTCGGTGCCCAGCACCTTCTCCTGGTACTCGGTGCGGTAGAGCTGCGTGATCAGGTCGATGTCGACCACGGAGTAGTTGGTGTTGCGGTGGTAGTCCATCAACCGCTGCTTCACGGCGTCCGGTGCGTCGTAGTAGTGGTCGACGGCCTCGGGGTCGAAGATGCGGTTCGCGAACGAGCTGTCGTCCGCGGGGCTGTAGCCGTAGCGGGAGAACACCGAGCACACCTCGGCGCCGGGGAACTCGCGGTGCAGGTACGCCACGGCCTCCGCGGCGCTCTGCCCGGCGCCCACGACGACGCAACGCTTCGGGTTCTTCAACGAGCCGACGCGGTGGAGGAACTCGCTGTTGTGCCACACGCGGTCCGACAGCGCGATGCCCTCGGGCACGGCCGGGCGCAGTCCGGTGGCGAAGACGAGGTTGCGGGCGTGGTACACGTCACCCGTGGCCGTTGTCACCTCGAACAGGTCGTCCTGGATCGCTTCCACGCCAACGGCTTCGGTGCCGTAGGCCACCACGTCGTCGACCTGGGCCGCTGCCCACTCGAAGTAGTCGTGGAACTCGACGCGCAGCGGGAACAGGTTCTTGTGGTTGACGAAGTCGATCAGCCGGCCGCGGTCCCGCAGGTAGCACAGGAACGAGAAACGGCTGGTCGGGTTCCGCATGGTGACCAGGTCCTTGAGGAACGAGACCTGCATGGTGGCGTCGTCCAGGAGCATGCCCCGATGCCAGCCGAACGCCTGCTGGCGTTCCAGGAACACCGCGGTGACAGGGGTTTCGGCCTGCTCGTTGTGCTCGGTCAGAGCGATGGCGAGCGCCAGGTTCGAGGGACCGAACCCGATACCGACGATGTCGTAGATCGGATGCATGAGCACCAAACTTAGGGCAGCCTAAGCTATCTCCGCAAGCCGTCAGTTAGGTTAGCCTGACCGTATCGCAACCAAGTGAAGGAGGACACCCCCATGAGGGTCGTCATGTTCGGGTTCCAGACCTGGGGTCATCGCACCCTGCAGGCACTTTTGGCGTCCGAGCACGAGGTCGTCCTGGTGGTGACCCACCCCAAGGGTGAGGGCGCGTACGAGAAGGTCTGGAGCGATTCGGTCGAGGAACTGGCTCGCGAGAACGGCGTCGAGGTCCTCGTCCGCGAACGCCCGGAGGACCAGGAACTGCTCGACGCGCTCAAGGCCGCCGAGCCGGACGTGATCGTCGCCTGCAACTGGCGGACCTGGATCCCGCCGCAGGTCTTCGCGCTGCCCAAGCACGGCACGTTGAACGTGCACGACTCGTTGCTGCCGAAGTACGCGGGCTTCTCGCCGTTGATCTGGGCGCTTCTCAACGACGAGAAGGAGGTCGGCGTGACGGCGCACATGATGGACGACACGCTCGACGCCGGCGACATCGTGCTGCAGCGCTCGGTTCCGGTCGGCCCGCGCGACACGACCGCGGTCCTCTTCGAGAAGACGCTGGAGCTGTTCGGCCCGATCACCGTCGACGGCCTCGCCGAGATCGCGTCCGGCCGCACCGAGTTCCAGAAGCAGGACCGTTCGCAGGCCTCGTTCTTCCACAAGCGCGCCGAGGAAGACCTCCGGATCGACTTCACCTGGACCGCCGAGGAGCTGGACCGCCTGGTGCGCGCGCAGTGTGCGCCGTACCCGAGCGCGTACTGCTTCCACCGCGGCCAGCGCCTCGAGATCATCGAGGCCGACGTGTCCGCCGAGGTCTACGGCGGCACTCCTGGCCGGATCTTCTACCGCGAGGGCGACGGCGTGACCATCGTCGCCGGAGCCGAGGCGAGGCGCGGCAAGAGCAAGGCGTTGCTGGTCAAGAAGGTTCGTACCGCCGATGGCACCGAGCTCAAGGCGCACGAGTACTTCAAGCACATGGGCGGTTACCTCACCTCTCGCCCGTAGTGGCGACACGCGGATCGCGGGCCGGGTGACCGGTCCGTGATCCGCATGGTCGATCATTGCCGCATGAATCGCGCGGCGGTGACGTCACTGGTGGTCTTCGTGCTGCTCGTGGCAGTGGGTTGGTACCTCACGAATCTCCAGTCGTCCCAGGAGAATCCGCCCAACACCCCCGCGCCCGTTCCGACCGGTTCGTCGGACCTCGCCGCGTTGAAGATCGCGCCCGAGGGCAAGATGGCCGGCTACAGCCGTGACCGCTTCCCGCACTGGGCCTCGCAGGGAAACTCCTGTGACACCAGGGAGATCGTGCTGCAGAAGCAGGGCACGGACGTGAAGACCGACAAGGACTGCAAGGCGGTCTCCGGCACCTGGAACAGCGCCTACGACGGTGTGGTGATCAAGGAGGCCGGTGAGGTCGACATCGACCACACCGTGCCGCTCGCCGAAGCCTGGCGCTCCGGCGCCGACAAGTGGACCGACGACGAGCGCAAGGCGTTCGCCAACGACCTCGGCGGCATCCAGCTGCTGGCGGTGACCGCGAAGTCCAACCGTTCCAAGGGTGACCAGGACCCGGCGAAGTGGAAGCCGCCGGTCGCGACGTACGGGTGCACGTACGCGCAGCACTGGATCTCGGTGAAGATCGCCTACAAGCTGACCGTGGACCAGCCGGAGCACGACGCGTTGGCCGGGCTGCTCAAGACCTGTTAGGCAGGCCAGAAACCGGGTTTCCGCGCCGGCGTGAACTCGATGAGCCTGCTCGCGATCTTGCCGGTGAGCAGGTCGAAGAGGAACGCGGTGGTCGGCCCGTCGTAGCTCTCCCACTCGGAGAACTCGGCGTCGCACCAGGTGATCGTCCACTGGTCCGGGTCGTCCGCGCCGGTGCGCCAGAACAGCGTGCACCTGCCGGCCCTGCCCCACTGGACGAGGCCGTCGAACTCCTTGGACTCGTAGATGTCGCTGAAGAAGACGTCGAGCGACTCGTCGTCCTCGATCGGTGAGACCACTTCGACGACATGATCGAAAACACCACTGCCGAACACTGACAGCAGTTCTTTGTAGTCACCGGGAAACGGGAACCCCAGATGCTCCTCGGCGTCGCCCCAGGACAGTTCGGGCTCACGCTTCGGCTCCCACCCGAGCAATCTGACGAGGTCCGCGCTTCCCGGCAACTCCCTTCCCCCTAGCCGACCTGGACGGACTCGAACAGGCCGGACAGCTTCCAGTGCGTCACGTACCCCATGGCCTCGGCCGCGATCAGCACGTCGAGCTTCCCGAGGTTCGTGCGCGCCGGCATCTGGTAGGCCTTGCCGCGTCGCACGTCGAGCACCAGCGGGATGGCGCCGGGCAGCGTGTCCGCGACCGTGTGCTGCAGGATCCGCAGCCCGACGTTCGCCGCCTCCCTGGTCAGCGGCAGTTCCTTGGCGTGCACGAGCACCGCGTACGTCGTGCCGTCCTTCTTGCGCAGCCCCAGGTGCGGCCGCACCTTCAAGGTCAGCTCACCGGCGCGGTAGGCGGCGCCCTCCACCGGCACCCCCGTCGCCTTGAAGGACGCCAGCCAGGGCAGGAAGCCGTCGGCGATCTCCTCGAACGCCCGCGGCTGGCCCGTGCGGTTGGCGTTCATGATCGCCTTCTTGAGCTCGATCTCCGGCTCCGTCGAGTTGACCGCTCGTCGCATGGCGTCGCGGATCGGGTTGTAGAACCCGCACACCCTGGTATCGGAGGCCAGGTACATCCCCCGCTGTTCCGACACGATGTTGATGCGTCCACGCTGACCGCTCATGACGTACTCGGTGAACGACAGTGCGGTGACGCTGACGTTGTTGTCCGGCAACGTTTTCTCCCCTCGTACCGCGAGCTTCACCTGACGTTATCCGAGGGGTCTGACAAAAACGGCGCTGCTCCGAACGGCGTAGTTGTTCACTGAGCGTCGAACTGTCACCCGTGTAGGTGACACATAGAGTTGCGACGTAGATCGCAATCGGTAAACGGACGGTGACGGACCGGCAACCGATCACAGGGATGACCGTTCGTCTGCCGTTCGCCGACGCTCACCCAACGCTCACCGCATGACCGGCGGAAGTAACACTCCGTAGAAGATCAACTCAGCAGAATGGGTTCATCAGGAGGAATCACGGCGAGGGAGCACGATGGCGGTAAAGGCGGAGCGTTCACCCGATAGAGCGGGTGACGTGGAGGTTCCGCAGCCACGGCTGTCTGCGGGGTGGCTGACCCACCCCGGCACCTGGCCGCACGCGGCGCAGGTGACGGTCATCCTCGTGCTGATCGCGCTGCTGCTGTGGGCCATCGCCGTCACGCTCGGCCCTGACCAGGCCTTCATCGTCGGCTCCGCAGGCGTTGCGGCCAAGCTGATCTGCATGTACCTCGACACGCGCGTCGCGCGCTAACGTCCGTAGCGCTCCGCGGACCTGGCCTTCGCCTTGGCCGCCTCGACCTCGCGGTCCTTGGGCGGCGCGGTCGTCACCAGCGCGTCGAGCAGTTCCCGCGTTGCCGCGGCTACAGCCGCGACCGCCTTGTCGTACGCGGCCTGGTTCGCCGCGGACGGTTTGGCCGCCCCGCCCACCTTCCGCACGTACTGCAGCGCGGCGGCGTGCACCTCGTCGGAGGTCGCCGGCGGTTCGAAGTTGTGGAGCACCCGGATGTTTCGGCACATGCCTCCACTATGACCTGTTGGGCGGCGCCGCGCGGGTGTGGATGCGTTCCCCCTGCTTGCCGAACAGGCTGATGATCTCGGCCGGCCGCCCGTCGGCGCTGCTCAGCGCGTGCGGCTGACGGCAGTCGAACTCGGCCACCTCGCCCGCGCGCAGCACGACCTCCTTGTCGCCGATCCGCAGCCGGACCTGCCCGCTCAGCACGTAGAACCACTCGTAGCCCTCGTGCACACGCGGTTCGTGCAGCTCGGCGTCGGAGAGGATCATCTTCCACGCCTGCAGCGGCCCGATCGACCTGGTCAGCGGGATGCCGACGCGGCCGTGGTCGAGCTCGCGCGGCTTCATCTGCACGCGCGGGTCGCCCACCTCCGGCGCGCCGACCAGGTCGTCCAGCGTCACCTGGTAGGTCCGCGACAACGGCAGCAGCAGCTCCAGCGTCGGCTTGCGCTGGTCGGTCTCCAGCCGTGACAGCGTCGACTTCGAGATGCCCGTCATCTCGGACAACGACGCCAGCGTCAGTTCGTGCTCGGCCCGCAGCGCGGCGAGCCTTTGCCCCACGGTTGTTGCCATAACAGCAACTTACTTTGCCAAAACTGGGCTGTCGACCGCACTGTTGGGTCATGACATACGAAGTGGTGATCATTGGTGGGGGAGCGGCCGGACTGAGCGCCGCTCTGATGCTGACCAGGGCGCGTCGCAGCGTGCTCGTGGTCGACGGTGCCGAGCCGCGCAACGCGCCGGCCGCGCACATGCACAACTACCTCTCTCGCGACGGCCTCTCGCCGTTGGACCTCCTCAAGCACGGACGGGCCGAGGTCGAGGGCTACGGAGGAGAGATCGTCAACGACAACGTCCGCGGCGTGCGCAAGACCGACGACGGGTTCGCCGTCGAACTGGCCGAGCGCACGGTGCACGCCCAGCGTCTGCTGTTCGCGACCGGCATGATCGACGAGGTGCCGGACGACCTGCGCGAACGCTGGGGCCGCGACGTCTTCGGCTGCCCGTACTGCCACGGCTACGAGGTCCGCGACCAGAAGCTCGCGGTGTTCGGCGAGGAGATGAAGGTCAAGCTGGTCCGGCAGTGGTCGGACGACGTCACCCACGTGCCCTCGGTCGACGGCATCGAGGTCGAGGACGACCGGCTCGTCGCGGTGATCTCCGGCTCGGACCGCATCCCGGCCGACGCGCTCGTGTACTCCGCACCGGTCAAACCGCGCGACGAGTTCCTGCTCGCGTTGGGTGCGGAAACCGCGGAGACCATGGCAGGCCCGTTCGTGCGCACGGACGCCAAGGGCCGCACGAGCGTGCCCGGCGTCTACGCGGCGGGCAACGTCACGGATCCCACGGCCATCGTGATCGTCGCCGCCGCGCAGGGAGCCCAGGCGGCCGCAATGATCAACATGGACCTGCTGGGGCTCATGCCTGCGGGAGGCTGATCCGGAACGTCGAGCCCTCGCCCGGAGTGCTCGTCACCGACACCGAACCGCCGTGCGCCTCCACCAGGTGCCGCGTGATCGCGAGCCCGAGCCCGCTGCCACCCGTGCGGCGGCTGCGGGACTTGTCCGCGCGCCAGAACCTGTCGAACACGTGCGGCAGGTCCTCGGGCGCGATGCCGGTGCCGGTGTCCGTGACTTCCAGGATCGCCCTGTCCTTCCACTGGAACAGCTTCACGACGACCTCGCCACCCGGCGGTGTGTAGCGCACGGCGTTCGCGACGAGGTTGCCGAGTGCCTGCCGCAGCCGCACCGGATCCGCGCTGAGGTGCACCGGCGTGGTCTCCGCGCGCAGCAGGATCTCGCGGTTCTGCTGCGCGTTGACGACCTGGTCCACGACGTCGTCGAGCGCGATCGGTTCGGGGTGCAGCCGCAGCGTCCCCGCGTCGGCCTGGGCGAGGTCGTGCAGGTCGTCCACGAGTCGTTGCAGCAGAAGGGATTCCTCCAGCAGCATGTCGATCAGGTGCGGGTCCGGTTCGGCCAGCCCGTCCTGCGTCGCCTCCAGCCAGCCGGTGATGTTGCCCAACGGCGTGCGCAGCTCGTGCGCGACGTCGCTGACCATGGCCTGCCGCTGGCGTTCGGTCTCGGCGAGCTTCTCGGACATGGCGTTGAACGACTTGGCCAGTTCACCGATCTCGCCCGCGCCGCCGTCCACCCGCGCGGTGCGATCGCCCTCGGCCGTGCGCTTGGTGGCGGCGGTGAGCGCGCGGATCGGCCGCACGAGCTGCGTCGCCGTGACCCAGGACGCGAAGCCCGCGATCGCGAGGATTCCCAGCGCCACCAGCATGATCCGGGTGGCGCCGGTCGTCGACAGGTCGATCGTCTGCGGCTCGGCGCCGGTCGGTGAGGTGAGGAAGAGCTGCACGGGCTCGGCGACGAACGGGCGCAACTGTTCACGCCGTGAGCTGTCCATGCACCCCACCACCTCCGGCGACGTGTCCTGGACGGTCGTGATCTCCCAGTCGAACGTCGCCGGGCCCGGCTTCTTGCCCCGCGTGCTCGCCGCCGTCAACGGGTCGAGCCGGGCCAGGCATTCCGTGAACAGCGCCTGGAGCTGGCCGTACGCGGCCTTCTCCGTCACCGTGAGCGTGTAGAGCCGGTCGCCGACCTTGCAGTCGTCCCAGATCGAGAGCCGGCCGGGTTCGTCGTTGGACAGGCGCGGCCGGCCGTTGGGCGCGTCCACGATCTTGATGTAGGCGTTGCACTCCTCCAGCTGGTCGGCGTAGGCGTGCAGCGTGCGGAACTCCTCCTCGGTGAGCTTGAACGGGCCGACCGCCCGCGGGTCGATCCTTCCGTTGACGTTCAACGGGTCCACCAGCGCTCGTGGCGTGATGGGCAGCTGGGGCGCGTTCTGGTCACCGGTGTCGAACAGCTTCTTGCCGTTGCGGTCGGTCAGTGCCACGCGGCGGTTGTACTTCCGTGCGATCTCGTCCACTGCGGACTTCGCGTCTGCCCAGTTCTTGTGCGTGGCCGCGTAACCCACGAGCTCGTCGACGATCTGGGCGTCCGTTTCGAGCGCCTCGCCCTGCTCCTGCCGGATCGCGCCGGTGGTCGCCTGGCTCGCGAGCCACGCCGTGACCGCGATCGAACAGGCCGCGATCACCAGGGAGAACAGGAAGAACCGGACGAGGAGGCTTTTCATACGAGCTTGTATCCGATGCCGTAGACGGTGAGAAGTCGTTCC
>NZ_JBIRVV010000039.1:0-8480 GCF_044387305.1 Lentzea sp. NPDC020367
CGGGGGGGCCCACCGTGGGGGGGTGGGGCACTGTCCCCTAACGGGGTCCCCCTTCCCCCCCACCCCTCAGGTGCAGCAAGAGCTATGGCGCGACTCGTGACGGGACCCACCGCCCAGCCCGTTCGGTAAGGACGGCTCGCCTTCGGCTTCGCGGCGGTTGGGTGGTCGTGGCGGTGAACCTGACTGGTCACTCAGGCGTCTTCAGGCTGCGGAGAATGTCCGATCCCGGCTTCGGCATACTGGGATTTCAGCAACAGCTAGCTACGAGGTGCGATTTCACGTGTGCGGAGTGCTCGGACTCATCTGTTCCACCGAAGCAGCTGCGGTCTCCGCGCGTGCCTCTGTGGCCGCAGCACTGCGCTGCCAGCGGCACCGTGGGCCCGACGAGCAGGACACCTGGGCTGATGCCGAGGTCGTCTACGGGTTCAACCGGCTTGGTTTTATCGATCTTGAGCACTCGCATCAGCCGCTGGTGTGGGGGCCGCCGGAGAACCCGACGCGGTACACGCTGAACTTCAACGGCGAGATCTACAACTACAAGGAGCTTCGTTCGGAGCTCATGCGGAAGTTCGGGGCGCAGTTCAAGACCAAGGGGGATGGCGAGGCCATCGTCGCCGGCTATCACTTCCTTGGGGCTGACTGGGTCAAGATGTTGCGCGGCATGTTCGCGTTCATGATCTGGGACGCGCAGGAGCGGGTGGTTTTCGGCGCTCGCGATCCGTTTGGGATCAAGCCGTTGTACTGGGCCGCTGGGCCCGGTGGGGTTGGCTTCTCGTCTGAGAAGAAGAGTTTGTTGCAGCTGACCGGGGTTCTTGGCATCAGTCAGGAGCTGGATCAGACCGCGTTGCAGCACTACCTGGTGCTTCAGTACGTGCCTGAGCCTGAGTCGTTGCACAAGGCGATTCGGCGGGTTGAGTCCGGGACGTCGTTCCGGGTGTCGCCTGGTGGGCAGGTGCTGTTCAACCGGTACTTCAAGCCCGTGTTCTCGCCTCGGCCCGTCAACGGGGCGCACGAGGCTGAGGCGCTGTACGAGCGCATTGCTGACGTCATGCGTGATTCGGTGTCCAAGCACATGATTTCTGACCCCGATGTCACGGTCGGTGCGTTTCTCTCTGGCGGTATCGACTCCACGGCTACGGCTACGTTGGCGAAGCTGCACAACCCGAACCTCATCGCGTTCACCAGCGGGTTTGATCGTGACGGGTACTCCGAGGTCGATGTTGCCGCTGAGACGGCCGCGGCTATCGGGGTGCGGCATGTGGTTCGGACTGTGTCTGCCGACGAGATGATGGAGGAGCTGCCGCTCATCCTCTGGTACCTCGACGACCCGGTGGCGGACCCCGCGTTGGTGCCGCTGTACTTCATCGCGAAGGAAGCGCGTAAGTACGTCAAGGCTGTGTTGTCCGGTGAGGGTGCGGACGAGCTGTTCGGCGGGTACGTGATCTACCACGAGCCGTTGTCGTTGGCGCCCTTCGAGAAGGTGCCTGGTGGCGTTCGGAAGTTGATGGGCGCTGTGTCCAAGTCCATTCCAGAGGGTGTGCGCGGCAAGGACCTCTTGCGGCGTGGGGCGCTTCGGTTGGAGGACCGGTACTACGGCAACGCTCGCAACTTCAGTGATGATCAGGTGCGTGCGGTGTTCCCCGGTTATGTGGAGGGGATTGGCTTCAAGGACGTCACCGCGCCTTGGTACCGGGAGTCGGAGGACTGGGATCCCGTTGCGCGCATGCAGCACATCGACCTCTACACGTGGTTGCGCGGCGACATCCTGGTCAAGGCCGACAAGGTGACGATGGCCAACTCGATCGAGTTGCGCGTGCCGTTCCTCGATCCCGAGGTGTTCCGGGTCGCGGCCGAGGTGCCTCTCGACCAGAAGCTGACTGAAGGTACGACTAAGTTCGCGCTGCGCAGGGCGTTGGCGAAGATCATTCCGGCGCACGTGCTGAACCGGCCCAAGCTCGGGTTCCCGGTGCCGATCCGGTTGTGGCTGCGCGACGAGATGTACGACTGGGCGCGCGGGATCATCAACGACTCGCAGACCGGTCACCTGCTCGACAAGAACGCTGTGCTGGACCTGCTCGCCGAGCACAAGTCCGAGCAGTTCGACCGCAGCCGGCAGTTGTGGTCACTGCTGTGCTTCATGATCTGGCACGGGATCTTCGTCGAGGGCCGGATCAGCCCGAAGGTGCCGGAGCCGGTGTACCCCGTCCGCCTCTGACGAGTGGTCTTGGCGACACATCTCCGTAAAAGGCTTGTTAGTTGCCATAGGCTAACCAAGTGGCCACTGTGGGGAGAAGCGCGCGCTCGACGTTCGTGATCGACACTCGTCCGTTGAAGATCGTCGCGTATCGCCGGTTGTGGCTCTCCACGATCGTGACGGCGGTGGGCTCCCAGCTCACCGCCGTTGCTGTGCCCAAGCAGGTCTACGACCTCACCGGGTCGTCCGCGTGGGTCGGCATCGCCGCTGGTGTGGCGCTCGTGCCGTTGCTGGTGTTCGGGCTGTGGGGCGGTGCGATCGCGGACACGGTCGACCGGCGCAAGCTGCTGCTCGTCACGAACATCGGCATCGCCGTCTCGTCGGTGCTGCTGTGGGCGCAGGCCGCGATGAACATCGGCTCGGTGTGGCTGGTGATCGCGTTGCTCGGCCTGCAACAGGTCTTCTTCGCGGCCAACGCGCCTGCTCGGTCCGCCTCGATCGCTCGGCTGGTGCCTGCCGAGCTGTTGCCGTCGGCCGGTGCGCTCGGGTCGACGGTCATGCAGTTCGGTGCGGTGCTCGGGCCGTTGCTCGCCGGTGCGTTCATGCCGATCGTCGGGCTCTCGACGCTGTACTTGGTGGACGCGATTGCGCTCGTCGTCACCGTTTACGCGGTGTGGAAGTTGCCGCCGATGCCGCCGCTGGACGGGGTGGTTCGGCGCGCCGGGTTGCGGGACGTGCTCGACGGCTTCACGTACCTGTGGGCGCAGAAGGTGCTGATGGCGAGCATGTTGCTGGACATCATCGCGATGGTGTTCGGCATGCCTCGGGCGCTGTTCCCGGAGATGGCCCAGCACACGTTCGGCGACCCGGCCGGGGGTGGGTTCGCGCTCGGCGTGCTGTTCGCGGCGATTCCCGTTGGCGCGGTGATCTGCGGGCTCACGTCCGGGTGGATCTCGAACGTCAGTCGGCACGGCGTTGCGCTGACACTCGCTGTTGTCGGGTGGGGGCTCGCGATCATGGGCTTCGGGCTGGCCGGGTCGATCTGGGTCGCGGCCGGGTTCCTGGCTTTGGCGGGCGCTGCGGACATGGTGTCGATGGCGTTCCGCGGCGCGATCCTGCAGTCGGCCGCTACGGACGAGATGCGCGGACGGATGCAGGGCGTCTTCATCGTCGTCGTCGCGGGTGGGCCGCGCATCGCGGACCTGTTGCACGGCACGGGTGGCGCGGCGTTCGGCACGGCCGCCGCGGTGTCGGTCGGTGGTCTGCTGGTGGTCGTGGCGTCCGTCGCGATGGTGGCGGTGCTGCCGGCGATCTGGCGCTACCGCGTCAGTTCCGCGAGCTGATCTCGGCCGGGTTCGGCTCGCTGATCTGCACATCGCCGCCCCAGTCGGTGAAGCGGGCCTCGTCGACGATCTGCACGCCCTGGAACTGGGTGACGAACGTGATGCGCACCGGCAGGCCGTTCTCGTCCAGCTCGATCTCGCCGGTGGAGCCGGGGACCTTCTGGTCCAGCGCGAGCTTGACCTCGGCGCGCAGGCCCTCGTCCTTCAGCGTGTCGTAGGCCTTCTGGTAGTCGACGGCGATCGAGTAGCGCGTGTGGCCGTTGATCTCCGCGGTCAGCTTGAGCTCGCCGCCCGCCTCCATCACCGGCAGGTGGTACGTCGTGAAGGCCGCCTGCTGGTAGACGACGTCGTGGAAGCCGAGCACCGTCGTGGTGAAGTCGTCGTCGGCCTTGCGGTCGAGCTTCACCCACGGCTTGTCCGCGGGCAGGCCGAAAACGGTCGTGGGCAGCTTCACGAACGCGGTGTCCTTCGTGGTGGAGACGAGTCGTAGTTCGACTGCCTCGCCGTCGGTCTGCACGGGACGTTTGGTGGTCGCGTCCATGCTCGGGACCTCGCCGCCCAGCCGGATCGAGCCGCTGGACGGGGCCCGCACGCCGCCTCCCGTGGGCGGTGGCGTGATGCTGAAGCGGTAGGTCCCCTTCTCGTTGATCGACTTGGTCACCGCGGCGATGATGCTCTTCACGTCGCGGTGCTGGGAGGCGTTCTCGGCCGGTGTCGGGGACGAGCAGGCGGTCAGCGTCACGGCGGCGATGATCGCGAGTTTCAGTCGAACTCCCATGCGGGAATTGTTACACCAATTGGGTGAGGTAGGCGTCCGTTCCCGCTGGTAGCCAGGCAAAACGGGCAGAATCTTCGGGCATGGCTGAAGCGACTCCACAAACGGAGCAACCAGAGCTACATCGGGCGATAGGCCCGAAGCTGCTGCTGTTCTTCGTCGTCGGCGACATCCTCGGGACCGGCATCTACGCCCTCACCGGCAACGTGGCAGGCAAGATCGGCGGCGCTCTCTGGCTGCCCTTCCTGCTCGCGTTCGTGGTGGCGTTCCTGACCGCGTTCAGCTACCTCGAACTGGTCGGCAAGTACCCCAGAGCCGCCGGTGCCGCGCTGTACACGAACAAAGCGTTCGGGATCCACTTCTTGACGTTCATGGTCGCGTTCGCGGTCATGTGCTCGGGAATCACCTCGGCGTCGTCGGCCGCTCTCGCGTTCGGTCGCACGTACCTGCGGCAGCTGCTGGTGGAGTTCTTCGACCTCGCGCTCAGCCCGGAGTCGCTGGTCATCACCGGCATCGCGATCGTCTTCATCGCGGCGCTGGCGATCATCAACTTCCGCGGCGTGTCCGAGTCGGTCAAGGCCAACGTGGTGCTGACCTGCATCGAGCTGTCCGGCCTGGTGATCATCATCCTGATCGGCGCGTGGGCCGTCATCAACGGCGACGGCGAGCCCGGCAGGCTCACCGACATCCACGTCCCGTCCGGCAGCAACGTGGTGCTCGCGGTCACCTCGGCCACCGCGCTCGCGTTCTTCGCGATGGTCGGCTTCGAGGACTCGGTCAACATGGCGGAGGAGTGCCGCAACCCGGTCAAGATCTTCCCGCGCGCGATGCTGTGGGGCATGGGCATCGCGGCCCTGATCTACGTGCTCGTCGCGATCACGTCGTCGCTGCTGATCCCGGCCGACGAGCTCGCGAAGGCCGGCAGCAGCGCGTTGCTGAAGGTCGTCACCGTCGGCGCGCCCGGCTTCCCGCTGTGGATCTTCGCGTTGATCGGCCTGCTGGCCGTCATCAACTCGGCCCTGATCAACATGCTGATGGCGTCCCGCCTGCTGTACGGCATGGCGAACGAGAAGATCATCCCGAAGTTCTTCGGCGCCGTGCACCCGTTCCGCCGCACGCCGTGGATCTCGATCGTCTTCACGACCGGCGTCGCGGTGATCCTGGTGTCGACCGCGGACATCGGCAAGCTCGGTGGCACGACGTCGTTGCTGCTGCTGATCGTCTTCAGCATCGTCAACGTCGCGTGTCTCGTGCTGCGCAAGGAGAAGTCGGAGCACAAGCACTTCCGGGCGCCCACGTGGGCGCCGGTGCTCGGCGCGATCACGTGTGCGTACCTCGCGATCCCGTGGACGTCCGGGCGTCCGTTCGACGACTACAAGATCGCGGGATGGCTGCTGCTGGCCGGTCTTGTGCTGTGGGGCATCAACCGCGTGCTGCACGGCAAGGTGGAGACCCACCCGGAGAACCTCGGCAAGTAGTTCTCAGTCGAGCAGGTGTTTGAGGAACCGGTCCGGCTCACCCAGGAAGTTGCGGGTGAGCCGGACCGGTTCCGCTGTGTCGTAGTCGATTTCGTCGATCGTGTCGGTGATTTCGAGGATCGTGGCGTTCGGGGCCGCGAGCAGGATCGGCGAGTGCGTGGCGATGATGAACTGCGAACCCTCTTCGACGAGTTCGTGCATGCGCCTCAGGACCGTGAGGCAGCCCTTGACGGACAGCGCGGCCTCCGGCTCGTCCAGCACGTAAAGGCCTTTGCTGCCGAACCGGTGGTTCATCAGGTCGATGAAGCTCTCGCCGTGTGAGCGCTCGTGCAACGACTTCCCGCCGTACGACGCGTGAATCCCCTCGCCGATCCGGTCGATCTCGGTGGCGACGTTGTAGAACGACTCGGCGCGCAGGAAGAAGCCCGTGCGGGGCTTTCTGGTGCCCCAGCTCAGGATCAGGTAGTCGCCCAGCGACGACTCGGTCGCCTTCGTCGCGAAGTGGAACGACTGGGTGCCGCCCTCGGCGTTGAACCCGGCCGCGACCGCGATCGCCTCGACCAGGGTGGACTTGCCCGCGCCATTGTCCCCGGTCAGGAACGTGATGGGCCGCTTGAGCTCCAGCGGGTGCTTGATGAGGTGCTGGACGACCGGGAGCGTGAACGGGTAGCGGTGCGTGTCGTCGACCTGGTCGAGGCGGATCTTGTGGATGAACGTCACGCCAGTCGTGCCAGTTCGACCGGGTCGTGCGCGCAGAACACCTCGACTTCGCCCCGTGCCTTGAGCTCCTTCAGACGTTCCACATTGGACAGACGCTGCTCGCGGATCGTCTCGGTCTGCTTGGCGGTGAGCTTGAGCGCGAAGATGTTGCTGGGCGGCGTTTCGACCTCGCCGCGGTAGAAGTACGCGTCGCCGGCGTGCAGCATCCAGCCGTCGTCGCCCTTGACCGCGATGCCCGTGTGGCCGCGGGTGTGGCCGATCAGCGGCACCATCAGGACGTCGTCCGGCAGGCCGGGTACGTCCTTGACGGCCTGGAAGCCGAACCAGTCCTCGCCCTCCGCCTTGTGGGTCTCGAACGTGACGCCGTCGCGCTGCGCCTTCGGGTACCGCGCGCGTTCCTTGGCGTTGCGGGGGTTCGTCGCGGCTTCGAGTTCGGTGTCCAGCACGTGGACGGTGGCCTTGGGGAAGTCGCGCAGCCCGCCCGCGTGGTCCAGGTCGAGGTGGGTCAGCAGGACGTGCCGGACGTCGTCGGCCGTGTAGCCGCGCCGCTCGACCTGGCTGATCGCCGTCTCGGTGATGTCGAGCACCGGCTTGAGCAGCTTGCGGCTCAGCCCGTCGATCGTCGCCTTCGGGTTGGTCACCTCGTTCATGCCGAAGCCCGTGTCGACCAGCACGAGGCCCTGATCGGACTCGATCAGCAGGCAGTGGGCCACGAGACCGCCCGCTACCAGGGGCGGCCTGAACGTGGCGCAGTTGAGGTGATGAACCTTCATGGGCAAATCCTTCCGCAGGCCCCGTAGGCTTCAGCCTCATGTTGGGGATCTCGTACGAGGGTGCCACCGCCGTGATCACGACTGTAGGCGCGGGCCTTCGGTCTTTCGAGGTGGACGGTGTCCCGTATGTGGAGACATTCGGCGAGGACGAGAAGCCGCCGATGAGCGCAGGGGCCGTGCTGGTTCCCTGGCCCAACCGGACCGCCGGCGCGTCCTGGGTGCTGGACGGGGTTCGGCAGCAGCTCGAGGTCACCGAACCGGCTCGTGGGAACGCGATTCACGGGCTGCTTCGGCGGCGTCCGTGGGTTGTTCTGGAGCACACCGGGTCGCTGGTGTCGTTGCGGGCGCTGATCGAGCCTCAGGCCGGGTGGCCTGCTGCTTTGGACGTCACGGTGTCCTATGCGCTGGATGATCGTGGGCTGACGGTCACGCATGGGGTCACGAACGTCGGGGACGTCGCCACGCCGTTCGGTGTCGGCACGCATCCCTACCCTCGGGCCGGGAACGCTTCGACCGACTCGTGCACGTTGACGCTGGCCGCGACGACCGTGCTGCCGTTGGACACCGAGCGGATGGTGCCTTCTGGGGTGGCCGTGCCGGTGGAGGGGACCGAGTTCGACTTCCGGGGTGGGCGGGGGTTGGACGGGGTTCGGTTGGACACGCCGTTCGGGGGGTGTGAGCCTGGGGCGGACGGGCTGGTGCGTCACACGCTGGTCTCGGTGGACGGTGGGGTTGAGGTTTGGGCGGATCCGGCGTTTCGGTGGGTTCAGGTTTACACGCCCGATTCTTATCCTGGGCGGGGGCGGGCTGTTGCTGTTGAGCCGATGACCTGTCCGCCGGATGCGTTGAACTCCGGGGTGGATTTGATCTGGGTTTCGCCTGGGGAGTCCTGGGGGGCTCGGTGGGGGATTCAGCCGCTGGTTTCGTAGGGGGTCTGTCTGCGACTGGGTGGGTGGGTCACCGTGCTGGCGGCCTGGTTGCCTTGCTTGCTTCCCCTGGGGGCTCTGCCCCCAGACCCCCGGCAATCTGATCGGGGGGTAGCGCCGCCTGCGGGTAGATGGCACGCCTGTTGCGTTGGGCGGCCGCCGGTTGCTCAGAGAGTTGCGTTGGCGGTGGGTCCCGTCACGAGCCGCACCAAGAGCGGGCCACATGCGAGAAGGGGTGTCAACTCGACGAAAAGCGTGTCGAGTTGACACC
>NZ_JBIRVV010000040.1:0-1675 GCF_044387305.1 Lentzea sp. NPDC020367
GGTCGAAGGTGGGACTGGCGATTGGGACGAAGTCGTAACAAGGTAGCCGTACCGGAAGGTGCGGCTGGATCACCTCCTTTCTAAGGAGCATCTACCAGTGTTCGGAGCAAACGTCTCCGCGCTGGTCAGAACCTGCACCCGTTCAGCGGGGTAGGGCTCATTAGTGGATGCTGGCTGGCTAGACGTTCGGTTGTCACGACAGTGAGTACTGCATCTTCGGGTGCGTGGAAAGGTGTCGAGAGGGCTGGATGAACAGATCGGTGCGCTGTTGGGTCCTGAGAGAACACGCTTTTGTGTGTCTTTCGGTGATCGGCCATCAGACGCGGATGAACCACCTGGCATTGGTCAGGCCGGCGTTCGCAGTAGGGCTGGTGGGTCTGATTGTTCTTTGAGAACTGCACAGTGGATGCGAGCATCTTTGTAGCAAGTTAGTAAGGGCATACGGTGGATGTCTTGGCACCAGGAGCCGATGAAGGACGTAGGAGACTGCGAAAAGTCTAGGGGAGCTGTCAACCGAGCTGAGATCCTAGAATTTCCGAATGGGGAAACCCGGACCCAGTCATGTGGGTTCACCCATACCTGAACACATAGGGTATGTGGAGGGAACGCGGGGAAGTGAAACATCTCAGTACCCGCAGGAAGAGAAAACAACCGTGATTCCGTGAGTAGTGGCGAGCGAAAGCGGATGAGGCTAAACCGTACTCGTGTGATACCCGGCAGGGGTTGCGTGTACGGGGTCGTGGGACCTCTTGGTCAGTTCTGCCGAACTGACAACGAGTCAGAAAATACTGTGGTTAGAGGAACGTGTCTGGAAAGCACGAGCGTAGAGGGTGAAACTCCCGTACTCGAAAACCCGGTATCTCGTTAGAGTGTTCCCAAGTAGCAGCGTACTCGTGAAATTCGCTGTGAATCTGGCGGGACCACCCGCTAAGCCTAAATACTCCCTGGTGACCGATAGCGGACTAGTACCGTGAGGGAAAGATGAAAAGTACCCCGGGAGGGGAGTGAAATAGTACCTGAAACCGTGTGCCTACAATCCGTCGGAGCCTTTAGGGGTGACGGCGTGCCTTTTGAAGAATGAGCCTGCGAGTTAGTGCTACGTGGCGAGGTTAACCCGTGTGGGGTAGCCGTAGCGAAAGCGAGTCTGAATAGGGCGCTTGAGTCGCGTGGTCTAGACCCGAAGCGGTGTGATCTAGCCATGGCCAGGGTGAAGCGCGGGTAAGACCGCGTGGAGGCCCGAACCCACCAGGGTTGAAAACCTGGGGGATGAGCTGTGGTTAGGGGTGAAAGGCCAATCAAACACCGTGATAGCTGGTTCTCCCCGAAATGCATTTAGGTGCAGCGTCGTATGTTTCACCACGGGGGTAGAGCACTGGATGGTCTAGGGGGCCTACAAGCTTACCGAAATCAACCAAACTCCGAATACCGTGGTGTGAGAGTGCGGCAGTGAGACTGCGGGGGATAAGCTTCGTAGTCGAGAGGGAAACAGCCCAGAACGCCAGCTAAGGTCCCTAAGTGTGTGCTAAGTGGGAAAGGATGTGGGGTCGCACAGACAGCCAGGAGGTTGGCTTAGAAGCAGCCACCCTTTAAAGAGTGCGTAATAGCTCACTGGTCAAGTGGTCCTGCGCCGACAATGTAGCGGGGCTTAAGCACACCACCGAAGCTGTGTCATTTC
>NZ_JBIRVV010000041.1:0-1675 GCF_044387305.1 Lentzea sp. NPDC020367
GCAGAAAGACATCTCAGGTTTTTGAAAGTCAAGCCGCCGTGGCGAGAGGAGGTGGAAAGGCCCGATGTTCGGTGAAGCTGTGTCGATGCTGAAGGCAGTGGTAGAGCTGCCCGAGGAACTTGTTGAACAGGTGTCGCTGGGCCTGGTGGTTCCAGTCTCCGGTGGCGCGGCGGGCGTCGAAGTGGCGTCGTGCTCCGGGGCTGGCTTTGAGCGAGGCGAGCGCCCAGGTGTGGCCGACGGCGGCCAGGCGCCGGTTCTTGATGTGCCGGTGCAGCACGACTTTCTTCTTCCCGCTGGCGCGAGTGATCGGTGCGGAGCCGGCGTAGGCCTTGAGGCCTCGAGCGTCGGCGAAGCGGGAGCGGTCGTCACCGATCTCCGCGAGCACCCGAGCGCCGCTGAGCAGTCCCAGGCCTGGGAAGCTGACCATGATCTCGGCGTCCGGGTGCTGCTCGAAGTGGGCTTCGGTGGCTTCTTGCAGCTGATCGGCCGCGACACATGCTGCCTCGAACTGGATCAGCAGCGCGGTCAGCTGCAGGCCCATGGCGTTCTCCAGCAGCGGTGGTTGGCGCAGCTGCTCGCGGCTGAGCAGGTCGTGCAGGGCGTCGGCGTCGCGGCCGATGTGCTTGCGGCGCCCGGCTTCGGTCAGCAGGGTCCGCAGTTGTGTGCGGGTCAGCTGTGCGGCTGTTGCCGGTGTCGGTGCGGTGCGCAGCAGCGCTCGGGCGTCCGTGCGGGCCAGGCCGCCGCTGGGCAGCAGGCTGATCGCGGCGAGGGCGGCTGGGTAGAAGTCCTTGAGCAGGGAGCGGATCTGGTTGCCCAGCTGTTGCCGGGCCCAGACGGTGTCTTGTTGCGCGCGAGCGAGAACGCGCACGGCCTGGGCGAGCTCGGTGTCCGCGGGCAGCGTCCGGTGGGCGTGCGCGTCGGTGCGGATGATGTTGGCCAGCCCGACCGCGTCGGCCGGATCGGACTTCGCGCCCGAGACCTGATGGCGGGAGCGGTATCGCGAAGCCGACAGCGGGTTGATCGCGTAGATGCTGCGTCCGGTCGCGCGCAAGGCGGCGACGAGCAGTCCTCGGTCGGTCTCGATCGCTACTGGCGTCGGTTGCTCGGAGGTGTCGCCGGCGTCGGCGAGCATGGCCAGCAGCCGGGCGAACCCTTCGGCGTTGTCGCGGATCCTGCCGCTGGCCACCACCGTTCCGGTCTCGTCGATGATCGCGACATCGTGGTGGTTCTCGGCCCAGTCGATGCCACAGAACAGTGCCAACTGATCACATCTTCTTTCGTGTCAACGATTTTGACGGGTCCAGGTGAAGTCACTCGACGCCCTAATCGCGGGACTCTGCGGTCCGTCATCTCAGTAGCCGTGCGTGACTCCAGCACACCGCAGGAACCTCGTTCTGTCGCAGAGCTCAGGGCTCGGGAGCACATGGTGAGGTCACTTCCTGCGGCGGACTCGGGCAACGCACACTCCATCACCGCGCGATCACTGGCTCGTCGGCGGACGCGCCCTCTCTCTCATAGGGCCTTGCAGACCGAGGGGCGGTTAGGCGTCGTCCGCCGACGAGCAGCAATCTCCGGCCGTCCACACGCGCCGTTCTTTCTGAAGACATCTGATGTCTGGAGGCAGCGGGCGTCGTACGGCAGCCGGCAGTCCTATCCCTACGACACGATTAGGAGG
>NZ_JBIRVV010000043.1:0-1306 GCF_044387305.1 Lentzea sp. NPDC020367
CTTGGTGAACAGCTCGATCTGCGCGATCACCTGGTTGGAGAAGGAGTTCGACATGACGAACGACGGGTGGCCCGTCGCGTTGCCCAGGTTCATCAGGCGGCCCTCGGACAGCACGATGATCGTGCGGCCCGACGGGAAGATCCACTCGTCGACCTGCGGCTTGATGTTGTTCTTGCGGATGCCCGGGTAGCGCTGCAGACCGGCCATGTCCAGCTCGTTGTCGAAGTGACCGACGTTGCCCAGGATCGCCTGGTGCTTCATCTGCGCCATGTGCTCGACCGTCACGACGTCCTTGTTACCGGTCGTGGTGATGATGATGTCCGCGATCGGCAGCACCGTCTCCAGCTTCGCGACCTGGTAGCCGTCCATCGCCGCCTGCAACGCGCAGATCGGGTCGATCTCGGTGACGATCACGCGGGCGCCCTGGCCGCGCAGCGACTCCGCCGAGCCCTTGCCCACGTCGCCGTAACCGCAGACGACGGCGACCTTGCCGCCGATCAGGACGTCGGTGCCGCGGTTGATGCCGTCGATCAGCGAGTGACGGATGCCGTAACGGTTGTCGAACTTCGACTTCGTCACCGCGTCGTTGACGTTGATCGCCGGGAAGAGCAGGTCACCAGCGGCGGCCAGCTGGTACAGGCGCATCACGCCCGTCGTGGTCTCCTCCGTCACGCCGCGGATGCCCTCGGCGATGTTCGTCCACTTCTTGCCATCGGCCGCCAGCGAGTTGCGCAGCGTCTCCAGGACGATCTGCCACTCTTCCGGGTCATCGGCTTCAGCCGACGGGACGACACCGGCCGCCTCGTACTGCACGCCCTTGTGGACGAGCAGCGTGGCGTCGCCGCCGTCGTCGAGGATCATGTTCGGGCCCTTGCCGTCGGGCCAGGTGAGCATCTGCTCGGCGGTCCACCAGTACTCCGGCAGGGTCTCGCCCTTCCACGCGAAGCAGGCGACCCCCTTGGGCTCCTCCTCCGTCCCGTGCGGGCCGACGACCACGGCGGCGGCCGCGTGGTCCTGCGTCGAGAAGATGTTGCAGGACGCCCAGCGCACCTCCGCGCCCAGGTCAACCAGGGTCTCGATCAGAACAGCCGTCTGGATCGTCATGTGCAGCGAGCCCGAGATGCGGGCGCCCTTGAGCGGGTACACCCCGGAGTACTCGCGGCGGAACGCCATGAGGCCGGGCATCTCGTGCTCGGCCAGACGGATCTCCTTGCGGCCGAACTCGTGGAGTGACAGATCGGCCACTGCGAAGTCAATGCCGTTGCGGGTCTGCAACCGTTCCGCGGTCATCGCGAAGTCCTCCAAG